>NZ_WTFO01000001.1:79727-1210672 GCF_048452985.1 Bartonella sp. P0282 | reverse complement strand
AAAGAAAAAGCCTGTTTGAATTTTTCAGGCATAATGGCACCCGTATCCAACTCGTCATAGACCATCAGACCCGGTTTTCGTGCTGATATGAGGTTTATCAGTGTGAACCTTGCCATACCTACCGGAATCGTGCCTCTAACGGTAATACCGTCATCGTCGACAATAAACATGAGATAATTATTTGTCTGATCGGACAGAAGAATGATGTCTGAATCGACGTTCCCTATATTCCTGAATGCTTTTACCTTTGCAAGAATGCTATCGCGTGCATCTTTATCAGGCGCATAACCGTGTAAAGTTACATCAAATCCGTCAACATCGTAAGAAAGCCATTTTGTTTGCGCGCCAAGCTCTTGAAGTTCATTGGAAAGACGTCTTTCCTGCCCACCTATTCCGAACCACAGCCCCATAACGATTATAAAAACAATCACTGTAAGTGAGGGCCAGAAAAATTTACGAATGAACATCAACATTTCCTATGACGTGTGCGACAGCAGTTGTTTTAATCAAACCGGTTTGCGCATACAACGGCTTTTTATCCTTTTCGGCTTTAATCACTCACGACCATAAAACGTCACCCGTTCAGAAAACCTTTTTGTAAGTTGCATCCCGTTTATGGTCGAGGCTGCGTATTCCAGTCCATTTAAAAAAACAGATAAAAAGAACTGTCCCGTGTCAGTCCGTTTTATGCAAGGTTTTTTCTTGAATATTTTTATCATGTTTTGTATAAGCGACCGATCAACGTTCGGGGCGTTGAAAATTATGCTCAGCCAGCCGGTTAAAAATCCAGCAAGCCAGGCGCTTCTTCCAAATGCATATTATTCTTAAAAGCGAGGGACGAGAGAATGCTGCTTAAGATCGGGACGAGACTGAAAACATGTGCTGCATTAGGCGGACTGACAACCGCAATTCCCCTGACAATCGCAATTCCCCTGACAATCGCAAGTCCTATGTCTGTTTTTGCACAGGACGCGGAAAATAACGGCACGCAGCTCAATCCCGTCATTGTTAAATCAAAATCCGAATTAATGAAGCTCAACAATGCGACTATTTTAACCGAGCGTAAGACTGCCAAAGACATAGCCGACAAACAGGTTGACGATGTTCATGATATTGATCGGCTTGATCCTGCTATCAACTATAATTCTGCAAGCGACAGTTTCAACATCAGGGGGCTAGACCAGAACCGTGTATTGACAACGATCGACGGTATTCGTCTTCCTTGGCTTTATGACGGATCACGACAAGTCAAAAATGGCATATCGCTTTTCGATTTTTCATCGCTTTCAACGTTGGATATTATTCATGGAGCCGATTCAAGCCTTTATGGTTCGGGAGCATTGGGCGGTGTCGTTGCACTACGCACACTTGATCCCGAAGACCTTCTGACAACTGACAAGAATTGGGCAAGCCTGACAAAAGGCAGCTATGATTCAACCGATCGCAGTTGGCGCATAAACGAAGCATTTGCAATGCGCGCGCAACAGACCTACGCCTTGTTCCAGGGTGGCTATACACGCGGAAAACAGCGTGAAAACAACGGAAGCGGTGGAGGATATGGTGCAAACCGTGTCGATATGAACCCGACAACATTCGATCAGGATAATTTGCTTTTTAAAATATATCAACATATCGATGGCAGCCAACGGGTCGGCTTCACTGCCGAGCGTTTCAATCTTTCCAAAGAGATTGATACCTACAATTTGTCGACATCCACCTACCGCCCAGGTTCGGGAACAGAAGATGATGAAAAACGCCGTGAGCGTCTCTCACTGTCTTATGACTATAATGGAGGCGGATTTCTTGATGAAGCCCACGGAATTGTTTATTGGCAAAGGCAACGTACCGATGAAAAGTCGGAATCCGACCGCATATCCATTCCAAAAGGTTATTATATGCGGGACAACCTTATCCGCGACACAGACTATGGTATCAATATTGCCGGACTGAAAAAACTTGAAGCAGGGGCAACAACGCACACATTGCGGTTGGCAACCGAAGCATCATCTTCAAAATTCCAACAATATGCTGCCGGAGCGGATAACTGCCCTCCCCCGCCGTTTAAAGGGCCTTTCATGGCGTGCAAATTCATGCACATCAACCAATCGGATTCTCCGAATACTGACAGCACCATTTTCGGTTTGTCTGCCGAAGATGAAATCGGCTTTCTCGCTAACCGTTTAAGATTGACGCCCGGATTACGTTACGATTGGTACGATCATCGTCCGCAAGACACTTATGCTTATGAACATGGAGCAGGCTTCGAGGGCTATCCGCCGAATAACAGCCATTCACACTTGTCGCCAAAACTTAGAGCCGAATGGGATGCACGAAACGATGTCACGCTTTACGCACAATGGGCACAGGCATTTCGTGCTCCCAGCGTTACCGAGCTTTATCTGAACTATACCAATCCGGGTTTTTATTACACACGCGGCAATCCCGACCTAAAACCCGAAACCAGTAACGGTTATGATATAGGGGCAAGGCTCGGCAATGATGATCTTGGAGGATCTGTCAGCCTTTTCTCGAATTATTACCGCAATTTCATTGATGAAATCGATTTGGGTGCGAACCGCGAATTCATGCTTCAACGTTTGAATTATATCAATCGTGCTCACGTTCGCATCTCCGGCATCGAGGCCAAAGGACATATTGTTTTTTCAAACGGTTGGCATACCAATGCGGCTCTCGCCTATGCCGAAGGAAAAGACACCGACAATGATGAACATCTCAATTCCATACCAGCGCTGAAAGGGATCATCGGTGTCGGATATGCCCGTGAACAATGGGGTTCGGATGTTTCGTTGACGGCTGCTGCAAAGCGCAACAAAGTTGAAGAAAACTCCGATTTTGCAAAAACTCCGGGCTATACACTTGTTGATCTTACCGGCTGGTGGGAACCGCTCGGCAAAAAAGGCCCCAGATTACAAGCAGGCATCTATAATCTTTTTGACAAGCGTTATTGGAATGCAGTCGACCTTCCTTCGGCTCCGGCATCGCCGAAAGATTATTACAGTCAGCCCGGACGCACATTCAAAATATCTTTCACACAAAAATTCTGATGCAATCAGCGATCGGGCGCGGGTCGTACCGAATCCGCTCGCGAGGTAACCGGCTTCAACGATTTGTCTTCTGAAAATAGCTGAAAGAGCTGTGACTTGAACACAAAATGAACATTCCAACTTCCGGCCATACGAAACAACTTCCGGCCATACGAAAAAGTGTATTGCCATTTTGTAAAACATGATAAAAATTATCATGTTTATAAAAGTTAGGTACAAACTGATGCAGGAACACCTTGAATTGCAATCGGGAGATCCGATGAACCAACCTTCAACGATGATCGAAAGCAAAGCGTTATTCGGCGCGAACAAAGAAGTGTTGATCCATCACGAAGGAGCCGTTTATCGGCTGAAAATCACCCGTTTTGGAAAACTTATTCTGAATAAATAGAAAGGCGAACCCCCATGACACTGGAGAGCGGAACTATCCTCTCACTGCGTGAGAAAAATAAGAATTTACGGGATAGGGAATTTGTAAAATCTATAGGTATTTCGGAAGCTGAACTGGTTGAAGCTTTCATCTCGACCGGTAAAGCGCAACGGCTCAAAGTCGACGTTCCATTATTGGTAAAAAATGCTCATAAGCTTGGCGAAATAATGGCTCTTACCCGCAATGAATATGCGGTGAGTGAAAAAAAAGGCCATTTCCAGAATGTTTTCCCCGGAAGCGACGTTTCTATGACGCTTGGCCAAATTGACCTTCGCATTTTCCAAAACAATTGGAAATTCGCGTTTGTCCGCACCATGCCTGTCCATGACAGGGTTGTAGATAGCCTCCAGTTTTTCGATGCTTATGGCGAGGCTGTCTTCAAACTCTATCCCGAACCAACAACCAATCTTGACGAATGGACTAAACTTGTTGGCCTTTTAAAGGTTGATGCGCCGAAGGAACAATTGCAGGTTTTACGAGCGACACCCTATGATAACTCGTCTACACACAATGCGGATATTGAAGAATTTCGCAACCGCTGGCGGCAAATGACCGACGTTCACCAGCTTCATGACATATTGAAAGAACTAAAAATTGGCCGACACGACGCAGTCAAACTTGTTGGTAGCGAATTTGCCAATGAAGTGCGTGCCGATTCAGTCGAAATTCTTCTACAAAGTGCTGCCGAACGGGAAGTTCCTATCATGTGTTTTGTGGGTAATAAGGGATGCATCCAGATTTTTACCGGAAAAGTTGAAAAACTCAAAAAAGTTGACGGCTGGTTCAATATTCTGGATGAAAAATTTCACCTTCACCTGCTCACATCGGGAATTTCACGCATCTGGAATGTACGCAAACCGACCAGCGACGGTTATGTCAGTTCTTTGGAGGTTTTCGACCAGAATGGCGAAATGATTATTCAATTTTTCGGAAAACGGAGTGCCGGCGAACAGGAGCGTGAGGATTGGCGCAGTTTGTTAAGCGAGCTTCCTCCTGCGCCGGAAATGGCCGTCGCATAACACTCACGGAAATTGATAACGATGAAATATGTTTTCGCTGATAACGATTATGCGCGTTCTATTTGGCCGGATATTTTTCGGCCTGATCTGCGCGGCATAATTCTTTGGTTTGTATCAACACTTGTCATTGTGCTTTTTCCGGTGATCGCGATAGCCAATCCGGTCGATGAATTTCCTGAAAATGCAAAGATTATATCAATCGGCGGAACATTGACAGAAATTGTTTATGCATTAGGTGCCGGTGACCGGTTGATCGCCCGCGACACGACAAGCACCTATTCGGCGGAAGCGCAAAAACTGCCTGATGTCGGTTACATGCGGAATTTATCGCCTGAAGGCATTTTGTCTCTTCGTCCCGAAGCCATTTTGCTCGATCAGCAGAGTGGCCCCGCTTCGACAATCGAAATTTTGAAAAATTCCGGCGTGCCGATGCTTGAAGTTGCTGAACATTTTACAAGGGAAGGAATTAACGACAAGATTTTGAAAATCGGTCATGCTTTGCATGAAGGACAAAAAGCACAACAGTTGATAGCAACTGTTGATGAAGAATTTGCAAAAAACGATGCGCTATTAAAAGATTTACCTCACACAAAACGCATCCTTTTTGTTTTGACAATACAAAATGGTCGTCTCATGGCGGCAGGAAAGAATACGGCCGCTGATGGTATTATCAAACTGGCGGGCGCAACAAATGCCATTGACGGCTTTAACGGTTATAAGCTTCTTACCGACGAAGCCATTATTGAAGCCCGTCCGGATCTGATTTTATTGATGGCTCATTCCGCTACGAGCACAACAGTCGACGATATATATAAAATACCGGCAATCGAGACGACACCTGCTTTCAAAAACAAAGCAATAAAACAAATGGACGGACTTTATCTATTAGGCTTTGGTCCCAGAACGCCTCTTGCCATACGTGAAGTCATTCAAACTCTCTATAAAAGCGAGTGGTGAAATTATGCCGGATTGTAAAGCCGAAAGGCGATTGGGCCGCTCAAATCGTACCGGAGGGATTGGTTGGCTCAACATCTGTTTCCTTAAAACCTGTTTCGCTATTTTTCGAGGTTTTTCGAGCACTTTTTATCTGAACAGGCACGCATGAGCAAAACAACATGGTAGCGACATTGTTTTCATATCGTCCGGTCAAAGGCGATCGCAGCATTCGGGGAAAAATAGCCGTAATTTTACTCGTCGCATTGTTTTTCACGTCCCTATATTGCGGCCTCGTTCTCGGCGCTTATAAAGTTTCAATTTCCGACTTTTTTAAATCGGTTATACAAAATGGCTTTTTAGAAAGCTCCAGATCGCGTGATTATCTTGTGCTCGTCAACATCCGTCCACCACGCGTTATTCTTGCCGCATTGGTTGGTTCTGCACTCGCTATCTCCGGCGTGCTTATGCAAGGTTTATTCCGTAATCCTCTCGCTGATCCGGGAATTATGGGGGTATCGTCCGGCTCCGCATTGGGAGCCGTTATCATCATTGTTGGTTCAAGCCTGTTGCCCCCGTTTTTCATAAACGTCCTTGGAAGTTTCACGATTGTCACCGGTGCCTTTTTTGGCGGCTTGATGACAACCATTATTTTGTATTTTATCGCAACCAGAAATAACCGGACATCCGTTGCCACGATGTTGCTTGCCGGAATTGCATTGAGTGCCTTATGTGCGGCTCTAACGGGATTTCTCATCTTCATTGCCAATGATAATCAATTGCGGGATATAACCTTCTGGAACCTTGGTTCACTCGCAGGTGCCACATGGTCACGTGTTGTAATCGCCTGCCCCTTCATTCTAACCGGTCTTGCTATTGCACCATTTCTTTCACGCGGAATGAACGCGCTATCGCTTGACGAAGCTGTTGCCGGACATCTGGGGTTCGAGGTTCAACGCTTGAAATATTTAACGATTTTTCTTGTCGCTTTTATGTGTGGTGGTGCTGTGTCTGTAAGCGGCAATATCGGTTTCATCGGAATTATTGTGCCTCATATCTTGCGCCTCACAATCGGCCCCGATCATCGTTTTCTCATACCTTGTTCAGCTCTTCTCGGTGCTTCCATGCTCATTCTAACCGATACTGTTTCGCGCATCATTGTGGCACCGGCCGAACTTCCTATCGGCATCATCACCTCGCTGATCGGCGGCCCGTTTTTCCTGTGGGTTTTGCTTAAACAACGTGGAAACTTCAACCAATGATCGAAACCGAAAATCTCGAACTCACCCTCGGAAAAAGCCATATATTGCACAGCCTGAATTTCAAGGCACAAGCCGGACATCTAACCACGATTATCGGAACCAACGGTTCGGGAAAGACAACACTTGTCAAAGCTTTAAGCGGCGAACTTTCCTATAGCGGAAAAATAACAATTAACGGCGACGACATAGCCCGAAAAAAACCGTCTGAAATGGCATTGGTAAGAGCGGTACTTCAACAATCAACCGATGTGAGTTTTCCTTTCCTCGTCAGGGAAGTCGTAGCACTCGGTCTTTTAAACAGTCTCCACCCCGCATTTATTAAAAAGCAACTGCCTGAAATGGCTTTAGAGAAGGTAGATTTGGCAGGTTATGAGGGACGCTTTTATCATGAATTATCGGGCGGCGAACAGGCCCGCGTACAACTTGCCCGCGTGATGTGCCAGATTTGGGAACCGGTTTTCAATGGCATTCCACGCTGGTTATTTCTGGATGAACCGGTTGCAAGTCTGGATATCTATCATCAACTCGCAGTTATGAATATTGCACGCGATTTTTCAAAAGCCGGTGGCGGCGTTATTGCTATTTTGCATGATCTCAATTTGGCCGCCCATTATAGTGACAAGATCATTGTCATGGACCATGGACATATTGTCAAAGAAGGTTCGCCGGCAGCAGTCTTGACCACGCCAATGCTGCGTGAAATCTATCATTGCAAGCTCACCGTCGGCAAAATACCTGCCGAGGGTGTGCCTTTTGTTCTCCCTCAATCGGCTTGTTTATGATCGAAGCATGAACTTCAGACGTTTTTATTTTTGCTGAAGTTCCGGTTCGCCCAGTGATAGCATCAACCGGTTGGCCCAATTAAAAAAGCTGACAGCGTGGATAACATCGAAAATTTCATCATCATCAAGACCTGCGGCGCGAAGCGCGTCGATTTCTGTTTTTCCAAAGACCGGCGGTGTTTGACTAAGTGTTGACGCAGCAGAAACAATGGCGTTCCAGCGCTCACCCAAATCGGCAGAGATGCCCTTATCAAGGAGTTCATCAACATCAGCCGGTTTTTTTGAATAAACAGCCGCATGTCGGGCATGAACGGAAGCACAATAAATACAGCCATTGAAGCGCGATGTCGCAGCGGCTGCAAGCTCACGCTCGGCACGGGGCAAGCCATCGACAGTATTATAAAAAATATCCTTATCTGTCCGTGTGCGCGCTTCCAGTATATCGGGATCGCGCGCCAGCAAACGGAAATAATCGGATTTTGCGCGAGCCGGTTCCACCAAAGAGTCACGTTGACGTTCGCTCAAACTCTCTTCTGCAACCGGTTCGATCCACGCAATCCAATCAAGGTTGTCGCGCGTAAAGACATTGGGTCTTTTGATTTCTTTGGTCGAATTACTTGGCTTTGTGTTCATTCTTGCTCAATTCCCGATTATAAAAGTGAGATTATTATGCAGCTTTTCAACGAAGCTTGAAATTTGCCGTTAATTTGCTTCTTTTTTCGCTGCCAGTGTTTTTAGCCCCAGAGCAAGTCTTAACTGGAAGCTCAAAAAAGCAACCAGTTGCGAAAGAGTGACGATTTCATCATTGCTCCACCCTGCTTTTTTCAATGCTTCAAGATCGGCTGCTTCGCAATCCCGCGGGTGAAAAATCAGAAGATGACTATGGGTCAATGCGGCTGCCAACTTTTCTCCTAAAGAATTCTTTACCTCTGCCTCGGCACTCCAGGTTTTTCCGGCCGTATTCTCGTTTACGAGCGGGCCATCGGGATAGTTGCCGAATGGCCCTGTGCTTTTTGCAGAATTTGCTGCCTCCAGAATGACTTTTGCCCAATCCGGTTGGAATTTTTTCAATTCGTCTTCATAAAATTTGATGGCACTGTCAAAATTATGCAATCGTGAAACAAAAGTTGCAATTGCAAAGCGATCTTTCAAAGAAAAGTCGCCATCTTTGACGTTTGAAAACAGCGCGTCAAAACTCTTTTGTGCCTGTTCTTTGGTAATTGGCCGACGCTTGCGTAGCTCTAATGGCACGCCAACAAGTTCATCAATTACATCATACCGGGACATTTGCTTTTTCCTTATGGCCAAACTTTTCCAGACATATCCGCTTTCAATGTGTCGCAAGCGTCAACCCCAATGCAGGAGCGACTTCTTTTGCCGTCAGTTCCAACGATTTCAATATGTCTTCGTGCGGCGGATCAACAGAGTGAACCTGAAAGACAACATCTGTTGCACGGTTAAGCGAGGTATCTTTTTTCAGCGAAGCAATAACATCTTCCGGCGTTCCGACATGTTGATCGAACGCGACAATAAGATCTTCAAGCGAGTTCCCTTTAACATTCGATATAGCTTTGCCCAACCGCTCTGCTGCCTTTTTCAATCCTTGTTCCGCCAATTTGAGGGCGTAGTTACGATCACGAGAGACAAATAGACTTCGAGAAGCCATAATACGGGGTTTGACACCTGCGGGCAGTGCTGCAAGATAGGCATCAATAATCGGATTTTGTATTTCATCAAGCGTGGCATCAGGTTTATCCGCCGGACGTGGCTGGGTACGCGATAACATCAGCCCGTCACCTGTTTCGCCTGCAAGCTTACCGCCGAACGGAGAAAACGTTGCCATCCAGAAACGACGTAACAAATGCGGCGCACTTGGATAAAGCCGGTTGCCTTTTAACAGGTCATCACCGGCAAAAGCCTGTCGCAATACTTTGAGATGGTGGCCATAGACTTCACCACGTTTATCCGGATTGACGCCAAACACTTCAAATGACTCGCGTGTTCCGCCGGTACCAAATCCCAATTCCAGACGGCCATTGGATAAGAGATCGATAACCGCTGCATCTTCTGCAACACGTACCGGATTTTCCATAGGTAATGTGATAACACCCGTCCCCAACTTTATGCTTTTGGTTTTTGCTGCGATATTTGAAAGAAAAACCAAAGGTGAAGGAAGCCCACCCTCTTGCGGATGAAAATGATGCTGAGCAACCCATGCGGTTTCAAAACCCAATTTTTCCGCAAAAACTATTTGTTCTTCAGCCAACTTGTAACGCTCTCCCGCTGGTACTGCATCAAGCAGGCGCGAAAAGAAGCCGAGCTTTTTCTGGTTATCTGCCATTATAAAAATCCATTCTTCACAAACATCAAATGAAATGTTTTCCGGCAAAAATCCTAAACGCTCGGTAGGCAAGCGGCAAAGAATGGATTTCTCCTTTTTTGCATTGATAAAAATTTAACTGATATTTTTTGTATATTTGTTAGAAAATGAATCCATCTATTTTCCAAGCCTGCCGGTTCTATGAATTTAAAAACTGCGTATCATTCGACTTTAGAAAATTTAACAATTTACCCTTATAATAATAAATAAAAAATATATTTTATAGATAATTTTTTAACATAAAAAATTATACAGTTAATAAATTTTATATATATCATGTTATCATAATTAAATAATTAAATTGTTTTAATATATTTCAATTTTAATATTTATATCTTTTTTTACAAAATTATTATTATTTCTATTTTTATATTATAAATATTGTTAAATTTTCATAATATTTTTTTCTAACCATATCAACACGTCCGATAAACTTCCCATCTGACAGTATGGGTGATCTAATAGTTTATAATTTTCTGTTTAAAGTTGAGAAAAAACGGAAGGTAAAATATATTTGATTTTACATGTCGATATTCCGGTCTTCATATCATAGCTCCGGGACATATGGGCGAAGTCTTTCATGCAAGAAAGCTCTGATACCGCGATATTTTCCTGAAAAGATTAGATTACCATTCGCTATTTCAAGTCTTAAACGTTCCGCTCTCATTATTTTTATAACGGCCAACGCTAAAAGCTAAAAAATACCGGAATGAGAAAGAGCGTTGCGACATGTCATCTATTAGAATATCACTCGTCTGTTTATCCTTATCGGCTTTGGCCCTGGGGCTTTCATCATATATGACAGCCGGTTTGATCCCTCTGATTAGTCACGATTTTGATGTCTCGATCGGTTTGGCCGCACAGTTGGTAACTGCTTTTACGCTACCCTATGGTCTTTTGTCTCCCGTTCTGGTGGGAATGACAGGACATCGTGATCTTAAAAACAATGTCTGCGTTTATCTTGGGGTGTTTGTTATTGCCAATGCCGCATGTGTGATTGTTCCGGAATTTTATTCTTTAATCATTCTTCGCGCTATAGCGGGAGTTGCTGCAGGTGCGTTTCTTGCTTGCGGAATAACAGCATCAACCCGATTGAGCACTAACGAAAACAAGGGCAAATCCATTTCAACAATAATGGCGGGCATGGCAATTGGTACGGTCATAGGTGTACCCGTTTCACTCGTTATAGCCGATCATTTCGGTTGGCGAAGCGCTATGATAATCGTGAGCATTCTTGGTGGAATCGCTCTCATCGGTTTATCTTTATGTTTACCCGCCTTGCCATCAACAATGATAAAATCCGAAAAATCCCGTTTTGCTCTTTTATCCGAATGGCCTGTCGTGAGAGTTTTACTGATCTCTCTTTTTGCAGCAATATCAAGCTTGGGAATGTATACTTTTCTGTCACCATTTGTGAGCGTCATAAATAAAGAGGCCTATGTCACGGTTTATTTATGGTACTGGGGCTTAGGGGGCGTTTGTGGAAGTATTCTGATCGGATATTTTGTCGATGACTATGATCTGAAAAAAATCCTGTTCATTATTCTCGGATTGCTTTTGCTGTCATTTCTGGGATTGGTTTTACTGTCGCAAATCTATCTGCCGTTGATAGCTTTACCCCTCGTCATATGGGGTGCGGTTGGCTGGGCGTTGCAAGTGCCCCAGAACAATGAACTCATAAAACTTAGGGAAGATAAAGGCGATGGTAATCTGGCTGTCGGTTTAAACCAGTCATCCGTATATCTCGGAGGGTCGATAGGTTCGGTGATTGGCGGCGTTCTTGTTTCATACGGGGCTTATCCCGCAACATTGCCCGCTTATTTTATGCTACCTGTTATTATTGCCCTTATCCTTCTATGGACGGGTAAAACTAAATCTTCTGTGGACGGATAGTACTAAACATTAGAGCGTGCCTGCTCGTTGTTCCCTGTAGTTTTATCGTTTTGAATGACTGGTTTTTTAACTAATACCTTATCCTGAAGGCGCGGTTTCAGGAACTCGCAAAAATAATCATCTTATCTAAGACCATTTTTTCAACCCATAAAATTCACCGCGCACCGCACGAGCGTTTTCTCTTCAGGAAGAGCCAAAGCAACCCAAAATATTCTAGCGACATTCCTTCACTCGTTCTTTAAAATATGAGTGAGCAATTTATGTGTGAGCAATTTTTGTAAAAGGCAGCGATAGTTCTTTATCGATCAAAGGCTGACCCGCTCTGCAGATCTAACCGCGTGGAATGGCACTCATATGCATTTTCCAAGCGTTTGTGATTGATGTTTAAAAAGGCTCACCGGCAAGCCTGCTAATAAAAAAGAATGAGCATTCTTTCCGTCATCCTTTAGCGTAAGCATTGTTGAACGAAAAATTCGTGAGATAAGCTTAAACAGAACAGACTAAATATGAGTGGGATGAATTTTTAACCACCTTAAGCCCTACAAAATAAGCGGAACAGGAAGAATTCCCGTTTACAACTGAAAATCAATTCAAGATCTCGAACCGGTAGTTCCCCGAAACAAAATCACGATATAAAAATCCCGACATATACGTAAATATGCCGATAAATTTTCAGTTTTCAACAATACGGCAAACCGGCTGAAACGCTTGCCTTCCAAAATCAGTCAAATATTCCGATTGGACTACAGGAAACGTGTCCATAATACCTTATGATATTGAAAGCACTTTATGCCATGATAGTTATCACTATCGTTTAATTTACACGATTTTTGAAAAATTTGACGATATAATCAATACGGTCGACTTTGTCATACAACCGACATGTCCCCTCCCCTTCATCACCTTTTTCATGTAAATACCCATCTTCCCCTTTCAATACTATAATACCTTTTTCGGGGTCAGACGACTTAACATCATCATTATTGAATAAAGGACCAAGATCATTTTCGTCTCTAAAGCGCATTTTTAGCTCGTCGCTACACTGATCTCTATTAGTCGGTGAAGATGATAGCTGCCAACCGGTTTCGACCCCATGGAGATAAACTCCTTTTTCTATTTCCAGACCTTCATCCTCAAAATCGCGTTCCGGTCTTTCATCCCGAGGCCCGCACGGTAAAAATTCTATTTCTTTAACCAATTCCTGCTTCATTTTTTCAGCAACACAAAATAGAAACGGATTCCAATACACTCTCACATTCTTTTTAAAATATACATTGCTGGTAAATATATGACCGTATTCTTTACATCTCAATAGCTTATATTTTGACTCCTTCGGTATAAAAAGATCAGAATATTTTACTAAATAATATCTCCAGCAAAGTTCTTCAGACTGCTCGCACTCTATAAGCCATTCTTTATTTTTTTCATAAAGTATATCTTCTATTTCTTTTTCCGTTTCGCTCTGTTCTGCAATATAGCGGCATAATTTTGTGACTGCTCGCCGACAATCCATCCTTTGATTATATATGCTTCTGCTGAATATATCATTCCAATGCCCACCGCTCTCTCTTGCTCCATAGGTAAAGTAGGAACCGGTTTGCCATGCGTAATCGCCTTCGCATAATAAGGAGTTTTTTAGTAACTCACTGTCGGAATTGTCCGCAAAGTGACTGAAAAGTTTATCTCCTGCCTCTATAATTTTACGATCAAAGCAGATAAACTTTTCTGGCTCCGGCTGCTCACGCTCTTCTGTTTCCTGCTGTTCACACAGAGAAAATGCGCCTAAATTACCACGGAAAAATTCGTGATTTTCAAGCCGGTTCAATGCGTTCAGCAATTTTTCATCATCTTTATGTTCCCGGCGCAGTTTCAATTTTACCGCTTCTTCATTTATTTGATAAACATTGAAACTGCTTTCCCTGATCCATTGGTTTTCATTGTCGACCCGATCCCGCGGACCACTGCTCAACAGATCGCGTGAAACAATATCCTCTTTTTCATTTAATGGATCAGTTAAAATAATCTTCACCATTTCGCATAATTGCGCCGGATATTTTTCATATCGAAGATTGTCTGCCGCATTTTCAAGAAGATTGCGAATGGTTCGCAGTGATTCCCGCATCGCTTTTATATCTTCTGCGTCAATTGCCAAGTTGGCATCCTTATCATATGAAATTTTTTGCCATATTAACAATAAAAGCGCAAATAAAAGAAGACGAACAGCAACAGGCTCTTCCTTTTCATTATTGATTAAATGATCGAAAATATTTTCTTCAGCATTATTGAATAAAGCAACTTTTAAGAATGAATTATCATTATTAATTTCGTTGCTACTATCCGAATCCTTTTTATAAAATATTTCTTTGAGTATCCAATCTATTTTATCGTTACCGATGTCATTTATTGCATCGAGTAAACGTTTTAACCCATCAATATTGTTACCGTCTATATTAGATAAAAAAGATGTTTTTCCAACCACATGATAGAATATCTCGAACAACTTCATGGTTCGGACATCGTCTGACATATTTGTTGCTTGATTATCTTCCGAGCGGATTTGCTCGTCGTTCAAGAGATATAAAATAGTGCCAATATAACGCAAAAAACGCGCAAATGCTTTGTCACATAAAACCGCTTTGTCAACGTAATAAAACTTATAGCCTGAACAGATATTATCCCAAAAAATGCTGATCCATGACGTATCAAAACATCTTTCTATCTCGTCCAATGGCGTTTTGATTTTCAGTTCACCTCTCAAGGATTTTTCTCTCAAGTGTTCCACAAATTTCGCTTTGAAATTTTCAAATTCGGTGAGTTGTTTGCCGCGCGCGTTCATTTTTATGTAAAGTTCATCGCTTTTCAATGACAGGTCGTGCAATGGCTTATAAAAAAATGTGATAAGCGGTGGTTCTTCTGTTAATCTTTTCCAAAGATCTGGAATATCTTTAAATTTCGTATGGATCGCATCCAGCATGACCAGCATACCGGATATTGATTGATCAAATTTCCACCTCGCAACATACCAGGGAGCTTTTTTGATAATTGATGAAATGTCCTTGTCGTCGGAAAGACGTTTAAATAAAAAACCGGATTCATTATTAAGTTTTTTAATAAATATCCGCGTGCTTTCACGAATTTCATAACAAAATCGGTTAAAAAATTCTCTTTCCTCGGCTAATTTTTCGGCTTTTCCTGCAGCGTACCAGTGCAATAAAAACAATGTGGTCAACCGTTGTTGCCCATCAAACGGCTTGAATTGTCTCTTATCTTCCTCCCCATAGATAAAATCGAGATGTAACGGCTTTTTATCTTTACACGCATTATAAAGTGCATCCGAAAAGTCATGACGAATAGACTTTACCTTTTCTGTGAGACGTCCTTGCGCATAATCACGTTGTATCATCGGGATAACAACTTCAGTTTCTTTCAAAAGTTGGTAAAAGCTTTTGACCGTGCTACTCCCCATGATGTTCATCCCAATAAATACTCAAGTTTTTCTTTGATGTCGTCTTGATATGCTTTACGATCTTTCGCTGTCCAATACAGATGACCTTGTTCTTCCATGCTAAACAAGCGCAAGAATACAGCTTGGGTGGCGGGCGGAATGAAATTGCCTTGTTTCATTTCTTCAACAATTTTGTTCTGTTTGACACGAAAAATCGAATTGTTCAGGGCACTGTTTGCCGTACGGTCCAGAAGCGCAAGGTTTGACAACTCATGTAACCTGTTATCAATCACTTCGGTCGGGCCTGCTCTATCATCAAAAAATTCCAATATGCGTTTCGACAACCTTAAAAACTCTTCTTTCGTATCAGGAAGTTTGAATGGCTCCGAATATTCAAATAATTCCGAAGATTTGAGCTTGTCCATCAACTCTTCAACGTGTTTAGACAGGGGCTGAAGATCATCTTTTCTCCGCAGGTTATCGCTTCGAAGGTTGTCCTCTTTCCGGGAGCTATCCTTTTGAAGGTCATCCTTTTTCCGGTCTTCACCGCGCGGAGAAATGCTCGCCACTACTTCCAGATGGCCTTCCAACCAAGTCAACCATTGTTCTTTTGTATTGAGCTCCTCAACATTTTGCGCCTTGATGTGTTCTATTGACCATTTCTTTTGGTGATGGGCAGAGAAGTCATATCGGGGCTTTTTACCCGTTGTTTTCATACTTCTCACATATTCGACATTATATAAAAATAAGGCTCTTTGGTATCCTGCTCTATCGGTTTCATACGTATATTCGAGAACCGTTTCCAGATCGGGATAAAAACTTTTGATATTACCTTTAACTTCTTCCTTTAACTTGCCTTTTTCCAGATCTTTAAAGTCCGAAAACAGGTATTGATTCATTTGTTTTTCAGCAAATAAATAACCAATCCAATGATAAAGGTCGTTATCGTCATACCAGGTTTGTAACTTCCATAGATCAAGCTGGATTGCTTCCCATATCTGTTTGACATTTTTTTGGGCAAACTTCTCTGCTTCCGCATTTTTTAATTCTTTTTCGAGTGCCATAAAAGAAGCAAGTTTGTTATCTTCATCGCTTTTTTTGTTAAAATGAAAATCCAGAAGAAAATCTATACGCGTTTGATAACGTTCATCTTCAAAACTTTTGTTTCGTCGATCTTTAACATTCGACGAATAATCATTTTCCGAAAAACCGAGAAATCCCCAAAATTCCGGTTTTCGCAACTCGTATTCGAGATTATCCCACCCAACGCTAATCAAGCCGCGCTCCGTTTCAATATCCGGCAAGTTTTCATTAGCGTCTTTATTATTTTGCGATTTGTAATAAGCAGGATTGAGGAGTGCTGCGCGGCTTAGCTCGGCATTCGTCAAGGGAATTTTTCCGCTATTCAAACGTGTAAATGCCGCTATTTCACCACTGGAATCGCTATCATCAATTACGTACCAAAGTACTTTTACTTGCTTAGCAAATGTTTCATAAAACTTTGACCAGTCGATACCTTCTTCATTCTTCTTATCAATATATTTTTTTATATTTCTGTAAGCATTGTAGATAAAATATAAATCTATACTACCACAGTCTTTTTCTGTAGGTTCTATACCATTTGCTATACGTTTTAAAAGTCTATCACTTTCATCCCGTGTATTAATGGTTAGAGTGTAATTTATAAAATCACTTTTTTCACTATCGCAACGTGAACTATCGTTTTTTTCCTGAATATCGTCGGGGAAAATATAGTAAGTGGCTTTTGCAAAATAATCGAGATAAATGGCATCGCGGTCTACTGGTTTGTTAATTGACTTACCATAACCGATTTTTTCCCCGACATAATTGTTCAACAGAACCGAATTTAATAACAGCACTGTCGTTAAACGTTGTTGCCCATCAACAATATTTATTTCGGGATCTTTTTCTTCGTTACCCGCTCCATCGCTATATTTCTCCACAACCATAATAGGTTGAAGAAAATAGATTTTGTTTTCTTTGCCATTCTTGAATTGTTCATAAAACTCGAAAATATCATTTAAAAAGTCATTAATCTGTTGGTCATTCCATCGGTAACCACGCTGATAACCAGGAATAATAAAATTTCCCTTCAACTCGTTAAGGGCACGTAATTCACCACTGTTTCCAGATAGTCGCTTGGAATGTTCGTCGTCGGTATTTCCTGTATCTTGCTCTTTATCCATATTGATTTTCTGACAATCTTTAAAAAATAAAAATTCTGAACAAGAATTATATTGTTTCGTTTCGGTACGCAATTATTGAAACAGAAGTGCATAAAGATTTTTAAAAATTCAATACCGAAATTATGTCTCAATCACTTATAACGGTTCATCAATTGATGAACTTAATTTATCTATTTTCATTTTCATCTTTGTTGATAGATCGTTCTTTCCGGAAGTCATGAAACCCCGAACAGTCGGCAAAACAATGTGGACAAAGAAGCAAAAAAACGGTTTCCACTTAAACTGTTGTTAGCCAGATTGAACAAGGCGAACTTGAAAAATGTGATAAATTGTATTGACAAATGCGTTCGGAAAAAATGGCTGAAATAGTGTAACTAGTGGTTTCACATATTTCTCTTACATAAAATGACAGAGAATTTTTACGATGGTATGGCGTTATTGTCAGGTTCATTGCAACGTGTCTGAAGGGCGTGAGATGGACCTGCTTTACGCAATGGTTAAATTGCACCACCCATTGAACGCGATCGTTCATTTTCGCTTTTATGTTTGCCTGCAAACAAGATGCCATTCCAGATCGAAATGGTTGCATGCTTATCCTTGACTATCTTGTCCTTGACCATGTGTAAATTTTTGTAAACTTGCCATGCTCCTGAAGCGTTGCCTCGCCCTCTCCCGTTACCAGAACGGAAAATGCGAATGCATACTCACAGCAATTCTTTTAAACGACGCCCCGTTTCCTCTGTTCTCTCAATGCTGATTGCTTTGAACACTGCTCCATAGAAAGCGAGCCTTTCAGTTGTTATGATCTTTGGATAAGCGTGCTTTTTCACGGACTTCAGGATGGACTTTCCGACATCCCTGATATTGCGTTTCTTTGAAACATGGCATCTCTGAACTTCACCCTCATGATCGACAACACGCCAAAAATAATGCTGTACGCTGTTGATCGTTTAACCATTTTGATCCGGATGCCATTGCCGGTTTGGACACTTCCCGTTACGCTTCTTAACGATAAAACGAGAAAATCATCTGCCAAAGCTGTTATTCTGACAATATCTATCGCATGTAAACCATCACTACCAGTTGGATGATTTCGGGTGACGTTTTGAAATATTTGAAGCGATCCGACTTGACTATTTCCCAATGTTAGCACGCCACCCGCAAAGCGCAAAGTTATTCTGTTAATGACTTTTATTTATTAGTGCTCATGCGTTCAATCTTTCCGACAATGACGAGATAACAGAAAACTGCAAGCGCAGCATGGGCAGCAACGAATGCCAGTGCACTGGAAAATGATCCTGTTGTGCTAAGAATAAAACCAATTACGATGGGGGTTGTGATCCCTGCTGTATTGCCGCATGCATTGAACACGCCACCGCATAGGCCTGCAATCTTTTGGGGGGCGATATCCGAAATCACTGCCCAACCAATAGCACCAAATCCTTTTCCAAAATAGGCCATTGCCATGATCATTATGATTAACGTGCTATTTTGTGTATAGTTACAGATAATCATAGTCATCGACATTATCATACCGAGTACTAGCGGTGTCTTTCTGGCGATTGTTAGAGAATAGCCCCGTTTGATCATTAAATCGGATAAGAAGCCACCAAGCACTCCCCCGAAAAATCCACAGATTGCGGGTATAGAAGCGATCATGCCTGCTTGTAGGATTGACATACCTCTTGCTTTGACAAGATAGATCGGAAACCATGTGAGAAAGAAATAAGATAGTACGTTGATGCAGTATTGGCCGATGAAAATGCCAATTGTCATCCGGTTTGTGATGAGTATCTTGAAGTCTGCCCAGGTGGGGCCGCTTGATAGCTTATCGGTCTTTGGAGTATCGAGTTCGATAAGTCCGCCACCACTGCGGATGTATTCAAGCTCTGCTTTGGTGACACTTTTGTGTTGATCCGGGGCGCGAATAACCTTGATCCAAACTATGGTCATAATCACGCCAAGTAAGCTCATGCTGATATAAACTGCGCGCCAGCCATAGTGGAAGGTGACCCATCCCATTAATGGTGCGAACATTACAGTTGCGAAATACTGCGCCGATGTAAAAATTCCGGCTGCTGTCCCTCGTTCGGCAGCTGGAAACCAGGCTGCAGTAATGCGGCTATTGCCCGGAAATGCCGGTGATTCAGCCAAGCCGACAAAAAAACGGAAGAAAAACAGTGCAATGACAGATATAGTAAGGCTGTACCAGCCAACGGTTGCTTGCAGTAATGTGAATATCGACCAAAGGAAGATGCTCCAGGCATAGACATTTTTGGTTCCGAAACGATCAAGTAGCCAGCCGCCGGGAATTTGCCCAATCACATAGGCCCAGGCAAATGCCGAGAATAACAAGCCCATCTGAACGGAGGTAATACCAAGTTCGTCTTGCATGGTCGCGCCAACGATTGATAGGATCGCGCGATCTGCATAATTGATAGTTGTAATTGCAAACAGTAATAAGAGAATAAGATAACGTACATGAGAAACTTTAGTGCTCATGATAACTCCTCCAGGTTGATAATTTTGATTGTGCCGTTGCCTCCCTATCCGCTACGGCATAGAGGTTTTGCTTAGCCCCCAGTATCCGGTATGGAACCCTTCATTTTTGTTTCTTTGAGGAAGGCGAAATCGCAGCCTTCATTGGCCTGCGTCATCTGTTCATAAAAGAGCTTACGGTATCCCCGTTCCGCATTCTCAGGCCGAGGCAGGAGAAGTTGTTCTCGACGTTCCATCAGGATATTTTCGGCAACAAGCAGTTCAATGCGACGCTCTTTTACACTTAGCCTAATCCTGTCCCCGTTCCGGACAAGCGCTAGCGGACCCCCAAGCGCTGCTTCAGGTGTTACATGCAAGACGATGGTACCCGCAGCTGTCCCACTCATGCGCCCGTCGGAAATACGCACCATATCCTTCACTCCTGCCCGCGCAAGCTTCTTAGGTATGGGGAGATATCCCGCTTCAGGCATACCCGGCGCACCGATGGGGCCTATGTTTTTGAGCACTAGAATATCGTCGGCCTTGACATCAAGATCAGGTTGATCAATGCGCAATGCCATGTCTTCGGCATTTTCAAAGACAACTGCGCGTCCTTCATGTTCCATAAGTTTAGGATCTGCCGCCGATTGCTTTATGATCGCGCCTTGTGGTGCAAGGTTGCCCTTCAAAAATGCGATACCACCTGCGGGATAGATAGGATTGGAGAAACTGCGTACGACATTTTGAGTATATTTGGGGAAGTCTGCGAGCTCTTCGCCGAGTGTACGTCCCGTAACTGTAAGGGCATCAAGGTGCAGTTGTGGCTTCAATTCTTGCAGGACTGTACGAAGGCCTCCTGCGCGATGTAGGTCTTCCATATAAAAATCGCCGGATGGCTTGAGATCGACCAGAACGGGTGTTTCACGGCTCATGCGATCGAAAGCTTCGAGATCAATTTTATAGCCCATACGGCCAGCAATTGCTGTTAGATGGATGATGCCGTTTGTCGACCCGCCGATTGCGAGTAAGACACGTAGAGCATTTTCAAAGGCTTTCGGGGTTAAAATCTTATCCGGTGTTAGTCGTGTCTTAGCTATTTTAACGGCATGCCGACCACTGTCTTCAGCAATCCGAATACGGTCGCTCGTGACAGCTGGAGGCGTTGCTCCACCCGGAAGAACAATCCCTAGTGCCTCTCCTATGCAAGCCATGGTGCTGGCGGTGCCCATTACTGAACAGGTACCGACGCTTGCAACCAGCTTACTGTTAACTTCATTAATCTCTTGCTCATTGATTTGGTCGCCGCGAAAATTCGCCCAGAAGCGCCGACAGTCTGTGCAGGCACCAACGCGTTCTCCGCGATAACCGCCCGTCAACATTGAGCCGGTGATCAATTCGATTGTTGGAATGTTTGCCGAGGCAGCAGCCATTAGTTGCGCGGGAACTGTTTTATCGCACCCGCCAATGAGAACGATTGCATCCATTGGTTGGGCACGGATCATTTCCTCCGTGTCCATCGCCATCAGATTGCGTAGATACATACTGGTCGGGGCTGAAAAGCTCTCTGCAATCGAGATCGTGGGAAAATCGATTGCCAGGCCTCCTTCCATCATCACGCCGCGCTTGACCGCTTCTATGAGTTGAGGGGCATTCCCATGGCACGGGTTGTAACCGGAACCGGTGTTCGCGATGCCAATGATTGTACGGTCGAGTGCATCGTCGCTATAGCCGGCACCTTTAATGAAAGCCTTACGTAAGAATAGCGCAAAACCAGCGTCACCGTAGTTAGTGAGACCACCGCGCAGGCCTTTAGGTTTGAATGGTGTGTTATCTACCATAGCCTTCTCCAGTTATTGATAATATTATTAATAATTTTCTTGATAGCAAAGTTGTTCTATTTATGCAATAGAGAAGATATTTCGCGTCTTGGTGTGATTATGACGCTTGACTTGTGATCTGAATCAAAATCTTAGGAATGATTGCTTTGACCGAGAACCAGATTTCCATATTGCCAACGGATGCGGGTGGGCAGTGCACGGGTAGCCTTGAATATGTTGTCCAAACACTCGAGGAAGAAATTGTCCTTGGTGTTCTCAATCCGCGGGAGCGATTGATTGAAGACGAGATTCTTGGTCGGTTCGGTGTAAAACGGCATGTTGCCCGTCAGGTTCTGGTTGAGCTTGAACGTATGGGGCTGGTGGAGCGGAAGCGCAATATTGGCGCTGTGGTTCGCTCCTACACAGCGAAGGAAGTGGAGGATCTCTATGTGGTTCGCGAATTGCTGGAGTGTCAGTGCGCCAGGATGATTCACTTCCCCGTCGCAGAAAGTAAGCTGAAGTCATTAGTTGATACGCAGAATGTGCATGACGCTATGGTCAAGGCTGGTAACCTGCGTGGTGTGTTTCGCGCTAATATGAAGTTTCATTCTCTTTTGTTCGGACTGACAGATAATTTAGTTCTCAGCAGTGCTATTCGCTATTATGCTTTGAGAGCGCATGGCATCCGCTCGTCTTCACTCCTGCGGCCTGAGCTTATTGAACAAGCAAGAAAAGAGCATTGGGAGATGATTCAGGCAATTAGGGACGGTGCAACGGATAGATTGGTTGAGCTATGCCGTAATCATCTTTATCCTTCTCGTGATACTTATGTGAATTCCTATATTCGTCGGTCTGACGTAGTTTATCCGGATCGCAATTCTGTTAAATAAGATATTGTTAATATTGCGGTTACAAGCGGCGGACATTGGCGACGTTGTAGCAGGCTATATTCATTCGCCTGACAACAGGTTCGTAATTGATATTAATAATCAAAGATTTCGCATAGGTGACTAATGCCAAAACCTTTTCTTTTTGACGGGCAACCCGCCCTGAATGATTATTTCAAAAGCCGGTTACGAAGCTGAACCCAATCTTGATGATGATTATAAGACCTTTGACAGTAATTGGTTTGGGGGCAATGGCATCAAATGGGTTTTGCGAAAAGACCAGTATTTTGAAGCGCAGGGTTACGATCCTGCGTGGGCTGCCTCGAAAATGACAATAGAGTTCCCTTATGCGTTAAATTATCAACCCGCATGCATTGCCTTTTATTGTTGTTCGCCGGTCGGTAGAGACTTTGATAGAGCCGTGATTCAACAACATCTAATGGTAGGGAACGACAATAAAAGCGTGACAGTGGAAGCGCCATTCGGCAGTGAATACAGTAAAGATCACGTGCCAAATTATCCTGGGGCGATTGGCAGGGATAATTGACACTGGGAATATGGACGAATGATCTCGCTTTTTGTGGTCGTATTTGAAAGCCGCCCAACCCAGCCGAGAACAGAAAAAACGACTAGAATTGTATCGGGGCGAACCCTTATGATGGGCAGAAAGGTCTCTGGATAACGGAACCCGGTTGCCGTGCGGGCGATTTAAAAGAACCGCATATCATTTCAAGCGACAACGACTATTTAAAACTGCACGCAACCGGCATAGTAAAACCAAAAAAAGATGGCTCATATTGGACGGCAGAATTTTATTTCCCCGCGTTGCAATATTTCCCGATTGTTTTTATTCAGCTGGCCGCAAAAGATGTAGATAAACGAATTATTTTTCCATTTGACGATAATGCAAAACGGAATGGCATCGAAGGGTCGTCAGACATTCCCGGATACGATTATCAGCTCTACAAAGATCATATTAAACTGTACACACGACCGCCTGGCGAAAAAGAAGAGTTCGGCATTCGCTACCTTGTTTTCCGCAACCCGCTTTGCCGGACAATATAATGCCAACACGAATTTTGATTGAAAAAAAAGGATAAGGGTCTCGAAGCCAGGTTGTGATGCCAATTCTAATAACTTGGAAGACCTAGTAATTTCCGAAAACATGGGCATCATGCCTGTTTATTTGACTGGCGAATGTTATCTTACAGGACGAAATGAGCATTTTTGGGTTGATTTTCCAAAACCGATCGTCAATTTGCCATACGTCATCATGACTTCCAACGACGGTGTGGCGGCGGGAAGTCACAGTTATGGCTTTAAAACAAGCAAAGAAAACGGTGCTTATCGCAAAGGCGTTATTCGCAACTTTGACAGCAAAAGCCGGACAATTTCGTATACAATTTTGCGCGGTTATTAATTGAACTTATAGGCGACACCAAACCGAACGTCATGCGATTTTGTCTCTACATTCCGTATGTAGAAGTCATCAATAACGAAGTCCTTGTCGCCAAAATCGGTATAGCGATATTCGGCACGAAGAATGATGTGATCGGTCATTGCATAATCGAGACCTGCGCCCAGAGTATAGCCAGTCCGCGTCTTGCTTGAGGAACCACGGTCGTCAAACCAGATATCCGTGACGTCACCAAATACCCTGTGTTTGTATTCAATATCTGTAAACGCAACGCCACCGGCGATATAAGGCAAGAACCGATCATATGCATAGCCTAGACGAGCGCGGACGGCAGCCATCCAATCTTGTTTTACTTTGTTACGATAGCCATCAACTTCGTCTTCTCCAAACGAAATATTTTTGTTTGATTTCACCGTGTTGTCTAGCCACGCAAAATCCGCGTCAATACCTGCAACAATATTGTTGTGAAATTGCCAATTATAACCGGCATAAATACCGCCAATAAAATTACCTTCATCAATTGACTTCTTTTTAACGTCTACAGGATCGATATAGACTACTACATTTGGCGGCGGCTCTTCATTCGCTGCTTGGACTTCGCGCTCGAATGAGCCATCGCCCCACGACCCCCCGATTTGACCACCAACATAGAAACCAGACCAAGAAAAAGCCGGTGAGGCAACGACCGGAGCCGGTTCCTGACTTGCTACAATATCAGCAGCCTGCGCAGCAGAAGCTGCCAATAAAAATGGTACAACGCAAGTAAAACGGTTAATCATTATTTGCTCCCCAGATACTGAAGAAACAATAACAGCAAAAAATCAGAAATCAATCGAGATAAAAATGGCTAATCAAGAGAATACACAGATACAAGTGCCACCGATCATCATGGCAGCGGAGGCAGCGGCAGAAGCGGAATTGTGGCGAAACCGGAGCCTGACGAACGCCTATCTGCGTTATCGAGCGGAACAAGAGCTGGCAGCGTTGAAAGCTCAAACAATAAATAAAAAGGAAGGTGAATAATGGCATTAGTTCCAAACTTTCCGATTTCAGGCGATGATTATACCGTCGGAAAGATTACGACTGTTGCAGGTTCAAAGGACTTCACCACAAAAGACGCTTATCTACAGTCGTATGGGGCGGTTAAAGCAGGTGACCATATTTACATTGCAGCTGCTGCAAAATTTTTAATCATTGCTTCAATTACGGGCGAAAATACCGGTACTTTAACAGACCCCTGCCCCAAAGATTGCGCCGTTGCTGATGCGGATTTACGCGTCATTTTCAAGACGGCCAGCTCTCGTCTGCAAGGCAGAACGGCAATGTTGATCGAACGGATGTCAAAGGGCTACCTAGCGTCATTGGCTGAATTAGAGCAAAAAGAAGGGCAATTCTTTCGCGCAACGGGTGTTGAAGGTGGACTCGAAAGTGTAAATCTTTCTACTGGCATGATTAATGAAACAGACGACCATAAATTTATGACGGGCGAAGATCGTCAATGCATTGCAAAAATTGATAAATGTGTTGACGGTCTTACGACCGACGACGTAAAAGAAACCGCAGATCGCAAATATTTCCCTCCTAATTTTAACGCCGATAGCTTACCGGAAACAGCCGATCATAAGGTTTTGACGGCAGCCGAACGCGACAAGATTGCAGCAATTGATAAAAATTATCTGCCGATTGGTGAACGCGACAAAATTAACAAGCAGATAGATAACCGTTTTAATGCATGTGTGACGGGCACTCGTTTTTATGGATAGGGTGAGGTCGGTTTTTCACCGATCGACGGTGCAAACGGATCCTTCAATAATCCTTTATCTTCTGGTTATGTATTGACAGGATTATGGAAAGTTAATCCGTGTTGGGAAGTCATCAGCTATCGGCAATCACACGTTTTTATCGCTATCGCGGCTGGTTTCCTTTAAGAAGTTGGTAAGATAAAAAATTTTGAAAAACTCACAATAACTTCGGAAGAAGTTAATCTTGGTAATGACATTAAAGACGACAAAGGCAACATTATACCCCAACCAAAATCGGTAGAAATTACCGTCTCGAAAGATAAAGATGGCATCGAGTGGCACAACCTCTTCAAGCAATATCCGCATAAATTCTATATCGCTATCGACGACACAAAACGCATTATCTCCATGACTGATGACCCCGAAGCGTCACAAATTGCCGGTTTCGATATTATCGGTATTGATCGAGATTTCGGCGAAACATTCGGGAAAGGTGGCAGTGTCTATGGCAAGCTATGGGACGGTGAAAAGATTGTTGCACCTCCCGCATTATTTCCGTCCTTATCAGCGCGGCAATTCTGGCAGGCGGCTTTAGCCATTGGCGTAAAGGAAGAAAACCTGCTTGCAGACTTCGCAAATAAAGACAGTCCTTTTTACATTGCAGATGAAGAGAAAAGGGAACGCGCACTCATTGATATTACCAAAGCGACAAGCTTTACCCGTGATTTTCCGCATTTAAAGAAAATGGCCACAATGTGTAATGGAATGGGTTGGCGGTGCTTTATGCGCTATTTATGGTGCAGAGCTTGCCGCTAACACTCTCTACCATCGTCTTGATAAATTCGATCCGATTGATAGCTCGTACGTCGTTCCAGAAAAAAATACTCGGCTTTGCCGGTTTTTTATGCGGTACTTTGGGTGTCGCGGCTATTGACTGGTGCGTTACGTTCATCCGCCGGCGGCACAATCCAAAATGATTATTGTGTATTTTTATTGGGGGATGAAATGGGGGATAGATAATCTATAAAAAGTTCAACTTATTGATTTTAAATCATTTTTTATTGTAATATGGCGGAGAAGAAGGGATTCGAACCCTCGAGAGCCTTTTGAGCTCTACTCCCTTAGCAGGGGAGCGCCTTCGACCACTCGGCCACCTCTCCAAGAGGAGCCAATAAACATTCTTTAATGGAAGTTCAAGCAATTTTCGCGAATTTCTAAAATTTTATACATATTAATAATTCATTCCCTCGCATCGCACGAATGCTACTTCCTTCCTTCTCCTCACAGCGACGGCTTTTGCTTTTTACTTTTTACCTGTTCCCCCTCTCCTATAAAGTCGACTTAATCATATCCAAAATGCGCCTTTTCCAAAATTCGACTTTTCAACACGCATGTTAGCTGTCAATGTCCTACAACCGACAGATTATATAATCCCGAATGCCCGATAACTTCTTATAAGTTCGAGAATGGGAGAAGCCCTACCCGTTTCCACTCTTTGCAAGCCCATCCTGAAACTGACACTATTTTTATTGGCGAGTTTTTCAAACTTGGTCGCAAAACCTGCGCTTTTACGGAAGCACCAAAATCACTGAAATAAAGAATTGATACACATCAAAAATGACGAAATGTGTTACTTTTGTGAAGTTTGAAAAAATTGTTCCATATCGAGATAAAACGCTATGACGACTCGAAAACAACAGCTAGAAGCAATGAAATTTGATAGTTAACCAAAAATTAACGCGAAAAATATGGTTAATAATCCACAAATAAAACTGCAAACCCCCATTATTTTTGTGTCATTTTTGCAACAAGGTACCACGATACGCGCGCTTCCTCCCCAGTTTTTCTTATTTGGCGGTTGAATCGAAAATCATGTCAGGTATGTTCGTCTCATGAAGAAGGAGCGCTTGTGTGCGACTTTTTCGGTTAAGGGGATCGGGATTCAACTTTTTCTGAACTTCGTGAACCCGACCCAATTTTAACTTTGACTGGAGGTCAGATATGAACATTAAGAGCCTTCTTCTCGGCTCCGCTGCAGCTCTCATTGCAGTTTCTGGCGCTCGTGCAGCTGACGTAGTCGTTGCAGAGCCAGAGCCCGTTGAATATGTACGCGTTTGCGATGCATACGGTGAAGGATATTTCTACATTCCTGGAACCGAAACTTGCATGCGTATTTCCGGCTATGTCCGTGCAGACATCAAGGGCGGTGACAATGTCGGCGCTCGTAAACGTGGCCAAATTGATCGTGATACCTACGCTTGGCGTACACGTGCAACCCTTCGTTTCCACACAGCTTCTGAAACTGAACTCGGAACACTGCGCACATTCATCGAATTGCGTTCACAGTGGGATGAAGGTGCAGAGTGGGACGGAAAAGGTGATAGCGCTTCAGGTCAGCTCCGTTTTGCTTTCATCGAACTCGGTGGTATCCGCGTCGGTCTTGATGAATCCATCTTCAACCATTGGACAGGTTATTTTGGTAACGTCATCAATGACGACATCTTGACCCCGATGGCTTACACACGTACCAATGTTATCAGCTACACATTCAACGCAGGAAACGGTTTCTCCGCTATCTTGGGTGTTGAACAAGGCAATGATGAATTGAGTAACGCCAGTGATTACGGCTACAAATATTACAGTGACATTGATGATGTAGCGTCACGCAAACATAAGCTGAGCGGTAAAATTGACGATTATACACCGAATGTTGTTGGCGGTTTGAAATACGTCCAAGGCTGGGGTGGCGTTTCCGTTGTTGGCGCTTATGATGCTTATTATGAAGAATGGGCTGCCAAGGCTCGTTTGGATTTGAACGTTACCGACCAATGGAGCGTTTGGGTCATGGGCGGTTACAAGTCGGCTGACGACCGTTACTATGGCGATGATACTTATGGTAGCGATGCCAAGGTCCGTAGCGATGGCGTAAAATATGGTTACAAGGTTAGGAATGACCTGACCAAATACGGCATCTATCGTCAAGTCAACTCGATCTATGGTGACTGGGGCGGCGATTGGGCTGTTTGGGGTGGTACAACCTTCAAGTTCAACAAGAAGGCCAGCTTCAACGCACAAGTTGCCTATGACGATACAGATACTTTCGCTGCATCGGTCAACGTAAAGTATGAATTGGTACCAGGCCTCGTCATTACCCCTGAATTGACATATATTTCTTGGGAGAATGATTACAGCAAACGTAATGAAGCCAATACAATTAAGTATGTAGACTCTAAAAAAGGTCAGGATGCTTTCCAGGGTATGCTTCGTATCCAACGTTCGTTCTAATTCTTAAGAGAATTATTAAAAAAAGCCGGTGGTTTTCCACCGGCTTTTTTATTGGTATTTTCAGAATTTTACTTTTTATTTGTCTGCAAGCTCTGTCTCTGAATTATTTATTTTGACGTAATTCTTCGATATAATATTTTTAAGAAATAATTTATATGATTTATGAGCATGTTATCTAAAAATATAAATACGAATTATTTTATCTGTTTTCTTTATAAATTAATTATATTTATTTTTTGAATTTTATTCATTCATTAATATTTTTGTTTCAACAAGAAAAAATAAAAACTATTCACTCCAATCATCGCTAAATAAAATACGTGGCATGCCTATGTATTTGGTGGCAGTGTCATTGCAGAGGATTACATAGAATTGTCGTTTTTACGATTTAACACGTGGCTATAACGATTTATTGATGTCGTGAGCAAAACTGTTTGTGTTAATCATTGTGGAACGTGCTGTTGCCCGTATCCGCTGTAACTGGACTAAATTATGTCAGAAAAATTCGAGTTCCCGGCTGTCACACCTCTCATCGCATCCCTACCCGCAACAGTGCCGTTTACCGGGCCGGAGGCTATCGAACGAAAAACCGGCCGCTTATTTCGTGCGCGATTGGGTGCCAATGAAAATGGTTTCGGTCCTGCTCCATCTGTTTTGGACGCTTTAACAAACTCGCTCGGTGAAATATGGAAATATGGTGACCCTGAGAACTATGATCTCATTCATGCGCTTGCGAAACATTACAATTTGGATCCCGATCAGTTAACCGTCGGCCCCGGAGTGGACGCGCTATTGGGATTGATTGTGCGGCAATATATCGAGCCGGGCGACATTGTTGTAAATTCGCTTGGCGGGTATCCGACGTTCAATTACCATGTTGCCGGTTTTGGCGGAAAACTCGTCAACGTTCCCTATGCAAATGATAAAAGTGATCTTCAGGCACTCGCGAAAGCTGCGCAAGAACATAAGGCGAAAATTGTTTATCTTGCAAATCCTGATAATCCGTTGGGAACGTGGCATAGCAAAAGCGATATTGAAGCTTTCATAAACAGTCTACCTAAATCCACATTACTCATTCTGGACGAGGCTTATGGTGAATTGGCGCCTCAAGGCGACTTGCCTCCGATGTCGGAAATATGGCCGAATGTCTTGCGTATGCGGACTTTTTCCAAAGTTTACGGGCTTGCAGGATTGCGTTGCGGCTATGCCATAGGACTTCCCGAACGGATCGCCATGTTTGATAAAGTCCGCGATCATTTTTCTATCAATAAAATGGCTCAAATTGCCGCATTTCATGCATTGGCCGATCAGAAATATCTTGATGAAGTGATCGGGAAAATAAATAATGCAAAGCAGCAAATCAAAGAAGTTGCCAACAATCACGGATTGAAAACATTGCCGTCGGCGACCAACTTTGTCGCTATTGATTGTGGCCGCGATGGCAAATTTGCTAACGCTGTACTGGATCGACTTATTCAACAGGGTATATTTGTACGTAAACCATCTGTTCCGGTACTTGATCGTCTCATAAGGGTAAGTGTAGGCCCTAAAAAAGAGCTGGATCTATTTGCAGAAGCTTTTGCATCCGCACTTATAGCGGCAGATAAGGGGTGAAACATATGTCTGATTTGAATAAACGTATATTAAGCGGCTTTTCCGGACTTTATGGAGCCGGAGGTATTGCCGCTTACGCAGCAGCATCACACATCGGCGGTTATTACGAAGCTGTAGCACCTGTATTGCTTGGCAATGCCGCGGCACTTTTGGGTCTTTCGGTTGCGACCAAAAATAATATCGTCATGCGGCTTGCCGGTTTTCTTATCATTATCGGTGTTGCACTTTTTGCCGCCGACATCATGTGTCGGGAATTTGCTGAAACACGGCTTTTTCCTTATGCCGCGCCGCTCGGAGGAACGATCAATATTCTCGGCTGGTTGTTGCTCATCATTGCCGCATTTTTGCCTTACGAAAAAGAAAGTTAATTGATTGCGGTGTGGCCGGTCATCGCATTTTAATAATGTCATCGCATTTTAATAATGACCTCAAGAAATATGTCGCAGCTTCTGATTGACAGTGTCGTTTTCGGAAATCAGCCTATATTTCACCCTATTGAAATTCGTTTCTGATTATTATTGACAAAAGAGAGTTTTAAGCCAAACATACGCCCCGACCTTGGGGAGCCGGTAAGGCTGAGAGTCTGTAACGCGTTGGCAGCTTATGTCTACGTTCTACAGTGACCCATTGAACCTGAACCAGTTAGGACTGGCGGAGGGATGGTAGTTATATTTGGCAACTCGTCGAGCAAATGCCAATTATTTTCCAATCGCTCCAACATAATTTCACAGCAATCCGACGCGCATAGCGGGATTGTCTATCTGGTTCTTCTTTTGCTTGGGGGGGGAGCAAATAAAGGCGCAACACGCATTGATTTTGGATGAAGCGAATGCAAAAAGTGAAGAAAAAAATACTCGTTAAAGGATGTGGCGTTGCCGGATTGACGAGTGCCTATATGTTGGCAAAAGCGGGAGCTGAAATAACGATCTCCGCTCCGGCAGATTCTCCCCGTGGTGCTGCAAGCTGGTATGCCGGCGGGATGCTTGCACCTTATTGCGAGAGAGAAAGTGCTGAAGCCCGTGTCGAAACACTCGGGTTACAGACAATGAAATGGTGGTCTGAAACTCTGCCTGATCTTGTTACTCATAAAGGAACTCTTGTTGTTGCTCCGCCGAGGGATAGTGCGGAATTGGAACGTTTTTCCCGGCGCACAGGCGGACATCGTAAAATCGGTGCAGATGAAATTGCAAAGCTTGAACCCGATCTTGCAGGACGTTTTAGTCGCGGTCTTTTTTATGAAACCGAGGCTCATATTGACCCGCGCAAAGCCTTGCTGGCGTTGAAGCAGAAATTGAAAGATATGGGAGCCACCTTTGTTGACATTGACGCCGATGAAGCTGGCTTTGATTTTATTGTTGATGCAACCGGATTTGCCCGTATAGATCAGGATCATGACATGCGTGGGGTTCGCGGCGAGATGTTGCTCGTCCATAATGGGGATATTTCATTTTCAAGACCGATCAGGCTCGTTCATCCACGAATTCCGCTTTATATCGTCCCAAGAGACAACGGAATTTTCATGATTGGTGCGACGATGATTGAAAGTGACGACAATCGCCCTATCACAGCCCATTCAATGATGGATTTTTTGAATGCTGCCTATACGATTCATCCTTCCTTTGGCGAAGCCGAAATTGTTGAAATAGGTGTGGGAGTAAGACCGGCCTATAAAGATAACTTCCCGCGTGTAAAACAGGAAGACAACCACATCTATGTCAACGGAATGCATCGCCATGGTTATCTCATCTCGCCTGAAATGGCACGTCAAGTAACAGAAATTGTGATGGGTTAATGTCCATGAAAATATTCGTGAATGACGAACAAAAACAGGTCGCTGCCGAAACACTTTCAGCCCTTTTGAAAGAGCTTGATTATGAAGGTGATTGGCTTGCAACAGCGGTCAATGGCGAGCTTGTCAGTGCGGATGAACGTGACCTTTTCAAACTTAATAATGGCGACAAAATAGAAATTTTAAGCCCTATGCAGGGAGGTTGAACACGTTGCTTGAACTTTATGACAAAAATTTCAATTCACATCTTCTGTTAGGCACAGCGCAATATCCTTCACCAAAAATTCTTGAAGATGCGATCCGTGCTTCCCATGCGGAAATTGTAACGGTGTCTTTGCGCCGCGAAACAGCCGGTGGAAAACAGGGTGGACAGTTTTTTTCACTGATAAAATCGCTTGGCGTATCAATTTTGCCTAATACGGCCGGTTGCTATACAGTGAAAGAAGCGGTGACGACAGCAAAACTCGCACGCGACCTCTTTAAAACACCGTGGATAAAACTTGAGGTCATCGGCAATGCCGACACACTTCAGCCCGACATATTTGCATTGGTTGAAGCAGCCCGCATTCTCAACGAAGATGGATTTCAGGTTTTTCCCTATACAACAGATGATCTTATCGTAGCGGAAAAACTGGCAAATGTTGGCTGCCGCGTTATTATGCCCTGGTGTGCTCCTATCGGATCGGCAAAAGGCCCACGGGATGTTGATGGATTGCGCACAATTCGCGCCAATTTCCCTGAACTTTCTCTGATTGTTGATGCAGGAATTGGCCGCCCGTCACATGCGGCAAAAGCCATGGAATTGGGTTACGACGGTGTTTTACTCAACACGGCTGTCGCCAAAGCCGGAGATCCCGTATTAATGGCAGAAGCTTTTGCAGATGCTGTAAAAGCCGGACAAAATGCTTTTAAAGCCGGAATGCTGGAACCGCGGGATGTCGCCGTACCTTCAACACCGGTTTTCGGAAAGGCAGTATTTTGATTAAATTGGATCCTTTTTATCTCATTGTTGACAGTGCAGACTGGATAGAAAAGCTGATACCGCTAGGCGTCAAGCTGGTGCAGTTGCGAATGAAAAATACACCCGATGAAGTATTACGCCGACATATACAAAGATCGAAACTCGTATGTAAACAATTCCATTGCCAATTGATTATCAACGATTATTGGAAAATTGCAATTGATGAGAAATGCGATTTTGTCCATCTGGGACAGGAAGATCTTGCCGATGCCAATGTCAACGAGATACGAAAAGCAGGATTGAAACTCGGTATCAGTACACATGACACGAGCGAGCTGAATAAAGCGCTTGCTGCCAAGCCGGATTATGTCGCCTTGGGGCCGATATACCAAACCATATTGAAAAAAATGAAGTGGCAACCACAAGGTTTGGACAAACTCGCCCGTTGGAAAAAGCTGATTGGCGATCTCCCCCTCGTCGCAATAGGAGGGCTCAATCCTGAACGCGCCAAGGCAGTATTGAATGCAGGAGCAGATAGCGCTGCTGTTGTTACAGATATTATTATGAGTGAAAATCCGGAACAGCGGGTAAAACAGTGGCTGGAAGCAACACAAAAATGGCGCTAAGCCCCAAAATATTGATTGTTGCCGGAACCGACCCTACGGGAGGCGCCGGTATTGTCCGTGATATAGAAACGGCGAGCCATTTCTCGGTAAAAGTCGGACTTGCCGTCACATCGGTCAATATCCAGAATGACTTTCACGTCGAAGCGAAATTGCCAATGTATGGCGATTTTATTCGCGGACAAATGCTGGCCGCCCTTGAGGCTGACAGCATTTCGGCGATCAAAGTGGGAATGACCGGAACGCCTGAAATTGTTCATGCAATTTGTGGCGTTCTTGCCGAATTTCCTGATATTCCGGTTATACTTGATCCGGTGATACGGGCTTCATCCGGCGGTGTTCTTGCCGACGATATGACCGTTGCAGCCATCAAACAGGATTTGCTTCAATATTGTTATCTCACCACGCCCAATCTGCAAGAACTTGCCTCTCTGACAGATCACGAACTCGCAAAAGATCATGCCCATGCGATCGCTCAAGCAAAAGCACTGGTAGAAGCCGGATCAAAATTTGTGCTTGCCAAAGGCGGTCATGAAACCGGCAAACTTGCAACAGATAGCCTCGTTTCATCCGACAATATTCGTGATTTTTCAATTCCGCGCCTCAATGCGACAATGCGGGGAACCGGTTGCACATTATCGACTGCAATTGCTTGTGAAATGGCGAAGGGAAAAACAATCGAACAAGCGGTTGGAACAGCAAAAGCCTATGTCTTTGAATTGTTGCGGCTGCAACCTGTAGCAGTTTGAAAGAACGGCTAAAAATCCGGTTGTCATGCCCTTCTCTACCTTTTGGACATCTTCCAATTGTATTACATTTAGAGGGTTTTAGAGGTCTATAACGGGTTGAGGCAAATTTGATGATAGATAAGAACCGCATTTCCATCATGTGTGGTGATATTACGACATTGAATGTCGATGCCATCGTGAATGCCGCAAACTCTACCCTTCTTGGTGGCGGCGGGGTTGATGGTGCTATCCATAAAGCCGCAGGGCCTGAACTTCTGACCGAGTGCAAAACATTGCATGGCTGCAAAACGGGCGAAGCGAAGTTGACAAAAGGCTATCGGTTGCCTGCCCGTTTCATTATCCACACAGTCGGGCCAATTTGGTATGCCGGAATGGACCATGAAGCGGAAAAACTGAAATCGTGTTATGAAAATTCGCTTCTTATTGCCAAAAACAATCAATTCAAAACCATTGCATTTCCCGCGATTTCAGCCGGTGCCTATGGTTATCCTGCCGAAGCAGCAGCAAAAATTGCCATTTCGACCACAATCAAATTTCTTGAAAAAAATGATTTCCCGCAGAAGGTTATATTTTGTTGTTTTTCAAAGGATATGGAAGAAATTTATCGCGGCCTTTACCTGTCTTCCTCATAACAACGATAATGGATAAGACGAACAACCTTTGCGGATAAGAAGGGCTTTAATCCCCGATCGTTTGCAAAACTGTTTGACACGCTTTTAATAACTGAAAAAATATACGCGTTTATCGTGTTTGACGCGTTAAAGCGAAATATAAAATTTCCTATAGTTGAAACCGGTCTGCTCTCCCTGATTACTCTATTTGAAGGTTTTGCCTTCGTATAAAACAATGTTGCCCGAAACCATCAAATATTTAAAAAATTGTTAGAGAAACGAATTTTTACAAAAATAACCGGTTCCAATAAAAATAAATTATGCAATATGGTTAATGAAGGGAGCCAATTATGCTGATTCGTCGCTTTTCTATATTGTTTTTGGCGTTGGTATTTGTGGCAGCGTTGGGAGCTTTTGCGTTGTTTCATGCAAAAACGCCAGCATATGCGAAACCCATCATTGCTCCGTTAGCCAATAATTCCACAAAATAATAGTTTAATTCTGCTGCTTGAATGACAGCAAATTATAATGAACAATTATAATGGCAAATCAGACGGTAAAACCTTTACCTCCATATGGTTGATTTTCGTTGCTCTGTCTACTCTGCCGGTGTTGGCCAGTCTGTTTGTAACAATTCATCCCTTTTTTGATTCACTTGCCGATATTCGCATCCCTCTCGCCCTTTTCACAATCATAACGGCAATTCCTCTCAATTTTACAAAAGCACGTCGATATAGTCTTATGCTGACTATATTTGCTTGTATCATCCTCAGTCTAAGCCTGAATAGCGGCGGCCTGTTGCCAAAACCTGCACTCGCCACACGCCCGACATTCAAACTTTTGCAAGTCAATTTACGTTTCGACAACAATACGCCGGAAAAACTATTGGCTCTCATTCAGGAAGAAAAACCCGACATTATCACACTTCAGGAAGCCTCTGCGAGATGGCGGGATTTTTTCAAACAACATGGTTTGACGGTTATCGGTTGCGTTGCCGATAATGATCGCGCCGGTGCTACAGGATTTATTCTATCCGACAGGTTTTTAAGCCTGTCCGGCTTTTTCGCTTCTCCCGTTCTTACATGTTACAATGCTTCTTCTACGCATGGTTATGTTGCGAAAGTAAAATTACGCCCCGAAAAAACCGGCAGATTTTCACTCGACATCATATCGGCTCATCTTTCCTGGCCCTGGCCTTTCGGGCAAAATTTACAAATGGATGAACTTCAAAACGGCACATTCAAAAATGAATTGGCCAACGACAATTCAGCCCGAATTGTTGCCGGAGATTTTAATAGCGTAACGTGGAGTAACACGGTATCGCAAATGGAAGAGCTTACCGGCACACGTCACCTTTCGGGCATCGGCCCCACATGGTTGTCATACCGATTTCCCAATTCTCTACGCCCATATCTTGGACTACCAATCGACCAGATTCTGCTTTCTTCACAATTTGATCCCGTTAAAGTCAAGCGCCTTCCTTTCTTCGGCTCTGACCATCTACCGGTCATGGTCGAGTTCCAGTTTAATGATGACCTGAATTGATACAAGAAGTTTATCCAATTCCGACATTTTCATGAATTGAATTGTAAAAAGCTTTTTCTTTTTAAAAGAAATACTTCTTTTCAAGTTTTACTTTTGAATTTGAGCAAGCATTGCGCATTTAAGCTTGTGAATATTTTCTCCTAAAGAGATTTTCTCTCAATTCAGGAACACAGCCAATGTTGACAAATGATGATGCCCTATTCGAGCTGATAAGGGAAAGCGCCGATCATGTAGAAGAATACGGGCTGACAGTCGACTTGCAAAGGCTCAACGAAAATGGTGCGCTTCTTGCCTGTCTTCCAAAAAAGTTCGGCGGACAGAACTGGGCATTGAACAAAAACGAAACCGAAACAAAAGCTGCGTTCGATTTTTTGCGTCGGCTCGGTAAAGCCAATCTTTCACTTGCCCGCCTTTTTGAAGGGCATCTTCATGCAGTGCGTCTCATCGAACTTTACGCCGAAAAACGTTTGAGAAAGAACATTTTTTCCAAGGTGAAGGAAGGTGCTCTTCTCGGTGTCTGGGGTGCCAGTCTCAATCAACCTTTGACATTGACGACTTTGCCAAATGGCAAATTACTTTTACATGGTACAAAACGGCTGGTCACCGGATTGGGATTGGTCGAATTTGCAATTGTGCGCTTGCGACAAAACGGAAACGACGCCGATCAGCTTGCAATTGTTGAAGTCAATGATACATCCCGACAAACGATCGAATATTGGGATGCTTCGGGTATGCGCCCGACACTTACCGGTTCATTCGATTTTTCAGGCATTGAAATAAAAGAAAGCGACCTTTTAGGGGAACCGGGCGATTATCATCAGGAACCACACTATATCGGCGGCGTCTGGCGTCATAGTGTCGTCCATCTCGGCGGGGCGGAAGCAATTATAGATACCTGGCGGGAGATGCTTATCCGGAAAAATCGGCTCGATGACCCGTTCCAGCTTACGCGTCTTGCAAAAGCGCGTTCCGAAACACTTGCTGCATCTGCTATGCTGTTTAAAACCGCATGTCTTGTTGAAGAGGCTACACGCTCTCCCACGAAATCGAATATTGACGATGCTGTTTTAGCCTGCCTGCTGGCACACGACCAGATGGAGGATGTCTGCGTTAGAATTTTAAACCTTTGCGAAAAATCATTGGGTATGGAAGCCTTCATTGAACGTTGCCCGATAGAGCGGATGCGCCGTGACCTTTCAATGTTTATTCGCCATATTGCCCCCGATGCCCGCCTTTTACAGGCTGCCGGTTTTCTCATGGAAAGGCATGGCGAACCGCTTTGGTAGCCGGTTTCTCGAATTAGGCTTTATAGCTTTCTTATATAATTGAGAAATGGCGGAAACGGACGCAATCCGTCTTAGAATATCTTTTTAACAGATAATATTTTCTCTCCATTGCCGGATTGGCGACGCTCTATCCGGTTTTTCACGACATATCCGATTTTTTACGACATTCATGAATTGCATCTGTTGTGCTTTTTTTAAAAAATCCCACAATAAAACAACGTATCACACGAAAACTGCATCCTCATTTTTACTATTTCACACTCTGACATAGTTAGCCATCCGGAACGTTTCATATCCGGCCTTGCAGAGTTTCACCGCTTGATCTATTCATGAATTTCAGGAAACATAAGGCTACGATGTCAGACCGGCTCAACAATACGATTTCTTTTGAAGAATTGCTCGGCTTTTATTCGGAAGCCGGAGTTGATACCCCCCTGTCCGACACCCCCGTTGATCGTTTCAAGCAATCTGCCGAAATTGCAAAACGGCTCGTTGCAGCGGCGAACGAAACGACTGAACAAAAGCAAAAAACGGCTGTTCACCGCCCGCCCCGGCCAGTTGCTCAACCTCGTATTTCTGTTGAAGGACAGGTCGCAACAGCAACAGAGCTTGCCCGCAACGCCAAAAATCTTGAGGAACTTTTTGAAGCTGTCAAATCTTTCAATGGCTGCACATTGAAACTCACAGCAAAAAATACCTGTTTTGCCGACGGCACACCGAATTCAAACCTTATGCTTGTCGGCGAAGCACCGGGACGGGAAGAAGATTTACAAGGTGTTCCTTTTGTCGGACGCTCCGGAATGTTGCTCGATCGTATTCTCGGCGCTATCGGCCTTACCCGTAAAGAGGTTTATATTGCCAATACAATACCATGGCGGCCGCCTGGTAATCGTACCCCGACACCGATGGAAACCGAACTCTGTCGCCCGTTTATCGAACGCCAGATCGAATTGGCTGCACCCAAAATTCTGGTTGCTCTCGGCGGGCCGGCAATGCAAGTCCTGACCGGTGTCAAAAACGGCATTATTCGCACAAGAGGAAAATGGCTTTCGCACAAACTCGCAAACGGCCAATCCATTCCGGTTATGCCAACCTTCCACCCTGCTTATCTGTTAAGAACGCCAAGCCAGAAAAAACTTGCATGGGCGGATTTTCTGGAAATCCGCAATGCATTGAACGGGCTTTCGTAAAAAGCAGAACGTTGCAATCAACGATGTTTATGAAACAGCGCACGGTGGCGTGTGTGGTTTTTTCCGATAAGATGGGATTCACGCAATATAATGAAAATACCAGAGCCGATCACCAGACACGCTCCGAACAACATTGCAAGCGTCGGGATTTCATTAAAAATAAAATAACCGCTCAAAAGGCTTAATAACATTGACGTATATTCAAAAGGTGCAACCGTTGAAGGTTCGGCATGCCGATAGGCCTGCGTCATGAAAATCTGCGCAATACCACCGAATAAACCCGCCAGAATGAGCATGGAAGCCTGATAAAAATCGGGAACAACCCAACCGAATGGCAGTGTCACCAAAGAGATAATGCTTGATGTTATCATAAAATAGAGAGTGATTGTTGTTGTCTTTTCGGTGAAGACCAGTTTTCTGACAAGCAACATGGCAATAGCTGCCATAATAGCGGCTCCAAGAGCAGAAAGTGCGCCAACCGATGCACCGAGATCGGCATTTGCCGAACCAAGAATAGTCAGGCGTGGCCACACGATAATCAAAACACCGACAAGGCCGACAATAACCGCGCTCCAACGGTAAAAATATACTTTTTCATGAAGAAAGATGGCGCATAAAACGACAAGAATGAGTGGTTCACCATAACCGATTGCGACAGTTTCAGGCAGCGGTAAAAGTGTAAGTGCATAGAAGCTGAACAGCATTGAAAAAGTACCGAACATTCCCCGAAAGACATGACCGGTAAGATTTTTGGTATAAAGCACCGTTTTAAGCTGTTTGAGCGACATGACCCAAAGAATAATCGGGACAATGCCGAAAAACGACCGGAAGAAGCTCAGTTCACCTGCCGGAACTCCTTTTGCCGATTTCAAAAAGCTGTACATAACAACAAAACAGGCGACTGATAAAATCTTCATCCAGATTCCGAGCATAACATTGCCCGAAGGGGCTTGCGGAATTTCCGGTGACTGTTTTTGCACGTGTTCTCTCCTGTCGGGTGGCATTCATCCGGCGTTCAATAAGACTGTGCCTGAAAAATTTTGAGCCGGTTTTTAATGCGAAGCCTTGGCCATTCATATACGACCTGCCAATCAAAATAAATGTCGGTCGGCTTTGCCAAATGAAATTTTGTAATCACATTGGTGTGCATGAACCGAGATTTCTTTTCAAGTCGGTTGTCGTTTCAATCAAATATGCTTACCTTTCAGGTAAACTCCTAAAAAAAGGCATGATTTATGACCAAAACCGACACTCCCGTATATCGTCTTGAAGATTACAAGCCCACCGATTACGCAATTTCACATACCGAACTTGATTTTTCGCTTCATCCTACCGAAACAATTGTCAAATCGAAACTTTCACTTTCACCACGAAAAAACACCAAACCCGGCACACCGTTAGTCCTTGTCGGGGATGAGTTGAAATTGTTGTCGGTTGCAATCAATGGTCACGAACTTGCTTCCAAAGACTATTCGGCAACACCTGAAAAACTGGAAATTCACACACCTCCTTCAGGCGATTTTATTGTTCAGATCACAACACAGATCAATCCGAAGAAAAATCGCCAATTGATGGGGCTTTATCTTTCCAACGGCGTCTATTGCACCCAGAACGAGCCGCAAGGTTTCCGCCGGATCACTTATTTTTATGATCGTCCCGATATTCTTTCGGTTTTCAAAACCCGCATCGAAGCTGATGAAAAGAATGAACCGGTTCTTCTTTCCAATGGCAATTTGTTGGAAACCGGAAAACTGGAAAACGGGCGGCATTATGCAATCTGGGAAGACCCGCACCCAAAACCTTGTTATCTTTTCGCCCTCGTCGGTGGTGCACTAGACCATTATGATGACAGTTTCACAACTATGTCGGGGCGGAAAGTAAAACTCGGAATTTATGTCGAAAAAGGTAAAAGAGAACGCGCAGCCTATGCAATGGATTCGCTCAAACGCGCAATGCGTTGGGATGAAGAAAAGTTCGGGCGCGAATATGACCTTGATATTTTCAACATTGTTGCGGTTTCCGACTTCAATATGGGGGCAATGGAAAATAAGGGGCTGAATATTTTCAATGATAAATATGTCCTTGCCAACCCCGATACAGCAACCGATTTCGATTATGCGGGCATAGAACGCGTTATTGCGCACGAATATTTTCACAACTGGACCGGTGATCGTATTACCTGTCGCGACTGGTTCCAGCTTTGCTTGAAAGAAGGTTTGACCGTCTATCGCGATCAGGAATTCTCGTCTGACCAGCGCTCGCGTCCGGTTCACAGGATTTCCGACGTTCGTGTATTGAAAATTGCACAGTTTCCTGAAGATGCAGGGCCGCTGGCTCATCCGGTTCGCCCACGGCAATATCGCGAAATCAACAATTTTTATACGACAACCGTCTATGAAAAAGGTGCGGAAGTCGTACGTATGGTTCATACCATGCTGGGCGACGAGCTTTTCCGCAAAGGTATGGATCTCTATTTCCAGCGCCATGATGGTGAAGCTTGCACAATTGAAGATTTCATCGCCTGTTTTGCCGATGTTTCAGGACGTGATTTTTCACAATTCATGCTGTGGTATGAGCAAGCCGGAACACCCACAGTAACAGTTGATAGCCATTATAAAGATGGTGTCCTGACACTTGATTTGACCCAGACCGTTCCCGACACCCCCGGACAATCCGATAAAAAGCCGATGGTTATTCCGCTTTCCTTCGGTCTTTTGGGCAAAAACGGCAAAGATATGCCCTATCAGGCCGATAATCACATAGAAAACAATGTTATTGTTTTGTCCGAAGCAAAACAGACTGTTCATATCCGCGATCTGAAAGAAAAGCCTGTTTTATCACTGTTGCGCGGTTTTTCGGCTCCAATCAATCTGAAGATGGAAGAAAGCGATGATGACCTTGCCTTCCGCGCCCATTTTGATACTGACGAAGTCAATCGCTGGGAGTCGCTCAACAAGTTAATGGGCAAGGCACTGGTCAATGCAATTGCCGACCGTTCAGTTGAAAAACCGGCTATGCCCGAAAAGCTTCAAACACTGATTGAAGCCCTTCTTGACGATGACACATTGGAACCTGCTTTCCGCTCCCTATGCCTGCAATTGCCTTCGGAAATCGAGCTTGCACGGATGATAGGCCACGATGTCGATCCCGACCGCATTTACAATGTCCGCCAATCGTTTATGAAATCATTGGCAGATCATCTGAAACAGAAAATGCTGCATGTCTTCGACAAGATGAAGACGGAAGGTCATTATTCGCCAAAAGCCGAACCGGCAGGTAAACGTGCCTTGAAAAACACGATACTCGGTTATCTTGCGCTTGCCGAAGCAACCCCTCTTCGGGCTTTCGAGGCTTATAAGAAGGCCGACAATATGACAGACCGGATGGGTGGGTTGTCCGTTCTTGTTCATCTCTTCAATGAAACAAATGAAGCCAAAGAAGCATTATCCGATTTTGAAAAACGCTATGGCAACGACCCGCTTGTTATGGATAAGTGGTTCTCTGTTCAGGCGACAGTCCATGGTGAAAAAACTCTGGATCACGTCAAAGAACTTATGAAACATCCGCTCTTTTCGCTTGATAATCCGAACCGGACACGTGCACTGATAGCCTCATTTGCTGCATCGAACCAGACAGGCTTCAATCGGGTTGACGGTGAAGGATATAAATTGCTGGCCGATATTATCCTGACGGTCGACAAGGAAAATCCGCAACTTGCAGCGCGCCTTTCAACATTCACGCGGTCATGGAAACAACTGGAGCCGAAGCGCCAAAGCAAGCTCAAGGAACAATTGGAGCGGATATTGAAAGCACCGAAGCTTTCGGTCGACGTTTCAGACATCGTAAGCCGCACATTGGGGTGAAAATAAAGCTTAAAAAAAATTCGGGCGGGAAGTGCATGCTCCCCGCTTTTTTTCTTTCATATTTTTTAAATTTATTAAAAAAATAGAGATAGTTAGAGTTCCAATCGGGGTCCACTCGAAAACTCGTCATTAAAATTTTTTTAAAGCTTTTGTTCTAAGCTTCATCAATGAAAAACGTTATTGAGCAAAGAAAAAGCTGGACAGGACGAATCAGTTTTGATTCATTGGCCTTGTTCGGGTGTTTTGCGTACCGAATCAGTTCTCCGGTTAATCTGTTAATGATAGAGGGGGCCAGAAATGGCACATTTGGACGCGTTTGACGCGCCCACTGGGACGTTTGTTGATTCAAAACCTTCGCTCAAAAAGCGCAAGGCAGGGTCAGCGCATGTCGATTTGCTCTCTGGACCTGCTTATAAGCGACTGCTCATTATCGAGCCGTGGCTTAGACGTGCTATTCCTCTCATTATTCTGGTTTTTCTTGTTTTGCTTGCTGCAACACGTCTGGTTCAGCTTTATGAATGGCGCCAAACAATTGACACAACAGCAAGATCTGCCATCATGCTCGCAACCGGACATATCGGCAGTTCGATTGATCGTTCCTTTTACACAAAACAGGAAGATAGCCAGAATCCGGCTTCACTTTCAAACAACGATTTACAGAATATTTTAATAGACTTCCGTACACAGGGTTTGATTACCAGCTCGGCGCGCATTGCCATTGTCGACGAGGCCGGTATTGTTGTTGCGGCTTCAGGAATGGAAACACTTATCGGCCATCCTTTATCGGACACAGTTGGCGATGCGCAGGCTCTCTTTGTTCTTGGTCGCAGCGCCGGTGTTATGCAGGTCAAGATAGGCGGAAAAGCATCGCTGGCGTCGTTCGATCAGGCCGGACAAGGGAAATTCGGTGTATTTGTAGGGGAAGAAACCGAACAGATATATCTTGAATGGCGCAAGACCGTTTCAATCAATATCACTATATTCGCCGGAACAGTCGGTGTCATTCTGGCGATCCTTTACGCATATTATGCCCAGGCTGCGCGCGTTCGCGATACCGATCTCATTTCTGAAAAAATCCAGAACCGTATTGATATGGCAATGATGCGCGGGCGTTGCGGTTTATGGGACTGGAACATGGCAAGCGGGCGCGTTTATTGGTCACGCTCCATGTATGAAATGCTCGGCTTCAAACCGAAAGATGCACTTCTGTCAATCTCCGAGATTACATCCATTATCAATCCTGCCGACGCCGATCTTTATGAATTGGCACGTGATTTGATGAGTGGCGAAAAAGATCACATAGACATCAACCTTCCTATGCGCCATGCGGATGGCCATTATGTGTGGATGCGCATTCGTGCCGAAGTTGCGCAAGAAGAAGAAGCCCACCTTGTCGGAATTTCATTTGACATAAGCGAGCAACACCAATTTGCTGAACAAACGGCACAGGCTGACTTGCGCATTCGCGATGCAATAGAAAACATCTCCGAATCCTTTGTTTTGTGGGATTCGGAAGGTCGACTGGTCATGTCGAACAGCAAATTCCGCGAATATGCTTCACTGCCCGACCACATGTTACAACCGGGTGTCCAACGGGCTACGGTTGAAGCCATGGCAAAGCCTGCAATCAACGAAATGTCGGTTGAACATGACAATACAGGTAACTTTACCAGCATTCGCCAGATGGCCGACGGAAGCTGGCTAAAAATCAACGAACGACGCACACAGGACGGTGGTCTGGTTTCGGTTGGTACCGATATTTCCGAACTCAAACAACAGCAAAAGAGTTTGGAAGACAGCGAGAGACGGCTTTATTCCTTCATTCAGGAATTGAAACTTGCCCGCCAAAGTGCCCAACAACGTGCGACCGAAGTTGAAAAACTGAACGAAAGTCTGCAATCCGAAAAAGAACGCGCCGAAAGTGCCAATAAGGCAAAGTCGGAATTTTTGGCAAATATGTCGCATGAATTGAGAACCCCTCTCAATGCCATTATCGGTTTTTCGGAAATGATGATACAGGGCACTTTCGGCCCCTTGGGGTCGGAACGTTATGCCGAATATATGAATGACATCCATAATTCGGGTACGCATTTGCTCACACTTATCAATGATATTCTCGATATGTCCAAAATTGAAGCCGGACGCTTTACCCTATCGAGTGAAAATGCCGATCTTGAGCCGATTATCAGCGAGACATTGCGCACTTTGACACCGCAGGCACAAGAGAAAAATATCACTGTCACAGCCGATATTACACCCAAACTTCATGGTGACATTGATCGCCGTGCTATTCATCAGGTATTCCTGAATATTCTTTCCAATGCAGTCAAATTCACACCGTCAGGCGGACATATCGACGTTAAAGGCTATCAGCGGGACGACAAGCTTATCTTTGTTTTCTCCGATACCGGTGTCGGCATTCCTGAAGCTGCGATTGCGAAACTCTGCCAACCTTTCGAGCAAGTTGAAAACCAGTTTACCAAAACCCATGCCGGTTCCGGTCTCGGACTTGCTATCTCCCGTTCTCTCGTTGAACTGCATGGCGGCAAACTTGATATAGCTTCCAAAGAAGGTAAAGGAACAACCGTTACCATCACCTTGCCTATGACACAGAAGCATTAATGACCTCTATGTTTCCTGACGGCAAAAATAGGAAACGGTGAGCACTTTTCTAATCCCGACATGTTTTGACAAGTGATGATTAAATCGCGGTGACTTCGCCCTTATGTCTTACCCACGCCCGTAACACCTTCCGCCTCTACCCGTTTAACCTCTTGTCACAAAAATCAAACGCGTTCTGCCCATGTTGACCACTACACAGCATCCAACCTTGAACAACACTTTCAATTTGGCCGAATGATAAACCGGCATATTGCCGAGAAAATGCATTTTCTCCGACATAGGCGCACGACACAGGCTGAGCCTTCCGGAAAATTTTCCATGAACAGGCTAAAACGGGCCGAAAGGTATTTTCTGCCCTATTTCAAGCCTTATAGATTTTCATCTCATATTTTTGCGCAACCATAAAATGAATGACAAAACCCTAATCGGGGAAAAATCAGACAACCACCTCATCGAATATTGTGCCGACAATCTCTGCCATTTCGGAAATCAGGCTTTCAACGCGGCTCAAATCCGGCTCGCCAACAGTTCTTTGTAAGAGATCAGCCAAACCGGGTGGCATATCGTCGGGATTGAGCTTTTCATTCAAACAGAGGCGCATAATCTGGCTCAAATTTGTATATATCCGATAAGCATGATGAAGTTCCCCCACTGATGAAATAGACAGGAACGATTGCGGCAGTCGTTCCAGCACTTCGCCTGTCGTGCGTCCTGCCAAAAATTCGGTTTGATGCGTAATGAGGGCAAATTGGGCAATAAATTCAAGATCAACCTGCCCGCCCCGCATTGTTTTGAAGTCCCATATATTTAATGGCGGTTTTTCCTGTTCAATGAGTTCGCGCATTTCGCGCACATCGTGGGCAACTTTTTCTTTATCGCGCTTTAACGCGATGATCGCCGCCACTTCATCTTCAAGTTGCTGCAAAAACATCTGGTCGCCTGCCACACCGCGCGCACGCGTCAAGGCCAGATGCTCCCAAACCCATGCATCATTTCGCTGATATTTCCCGAATGCCTCGAATGGAACCGCAACCGGCCCCTTATTTCCCGACGGACGCAACCTCAGATCGACTTCGTAAAGAACCCCCTCGCCTGTCGGTGCAGATAAAGCCGATACCAGACGTTGCGTCAGACGCATATAATATTGGGAAATATAAAGCGGCTTTGCACCATCCGACATTTCTGTCTCATTGTCGTAATCATAAAGAAGAATAAGATCGAGGTCGGAGCCTGCGGTAAGCTCGTAACTGCCGAGTTTACCCATTCCCAATATACCAACCCGCCCGCCTTTGACAAATCCATGCACCCGGCCGAATTCGGCTTCGACCGCAGCAAGTGTATTGGCAATCATCAAATCGGCAAGATCGGTAAAGGCACGCGCCGCACGTTCACCTTCAATAGCTCCATTCAGAAGTCTGATACCGATGAGAAAACGTTGTTCATTCGCAAAAAGCCGCAACTGGTCGAGAATATCTTCATAATTGGTGACACCACTTAAAAAAAACTCCAGCCGGTTTTGAAGATAGGTTTTCGTCGGCAACTCGGCAAAAATTGCCGGATCGAGCATCCCGTCGAAAATATGTGGTTTTCGGGTGATAATATCGGCAAGGCGCGGTGCCGAACTCATGATAAGAACCAGCATATCCAGCAATGAAGGATTGGATTGTAACAGGCTGAAAAGCTGGATACCGGAGGGTAGCCCTTGCAAAAATGCATCAAATCGCGACAATGCCTCGTCGGCCCTTTTGGTCGCACCGAACGCTTTGAGAAGCGCAGGTGTCAACTCGGTCAATCTTTCTCTGGCTTCAGCCGATTGGGTTGCATGATAACGCCCGAAATGCCACGTCCTGATGATACGACAAATATCGCTTGGACGCGAAAACCCCAGTTTGGATAATGTCGCAAGTGTGCCCGGATCATCGTCTTCACCGGTAAAAACCAGATTTCCGGCATCTGAACCCAGTTCCTTTTCCTGTTCAAACAAGGCCGCATAATGGTGTTCTACAGTGGTGAGAGTTTCCAGAAAATCACGCGTGAAATCATTGGTGTTGTTATAGCCCATCAGATAGGCAACACTGGTAAAACCTTCGTCATCTTCCGGAAGAATGTGGGTTTGTTCGTCTTCCAGCATCTGGATTCGATGTTCGACATTGCGCAAATATGAATATTTTTCAGTCAAAACATCACGTGTTTCGGCATTTATCCAGCCAAGTGAACAGAGTTCGGCAAGCATATCGACAGTGCGTCTTCCCCGAAGTTCGGGAAATCTTCCACCGGCAATCAATTGCTGGGTCTGAACAAAAAATTCGATTTCACGAATCCCGCCACGGCCAAGTTTGACATTATGACCACGAACAGCAATTTCACCATGCCCTTTATAGGCGTGGATCTGCCGTTTGATCGAATGAATATCGGCAATGGCCGCATAATCAAGATATTTGCGCCAAATATAGGGCGACAATTCATGCAAAACCGCTTCACCCGCTTTGACATCACCGGCAACTGGTCGTGCCTTTATCATGGCGGCGCGTTCCCAGTTCTGCCCGCGACTTTCATAGTAATGGAGCGCGGCACTGACTGGAAGAGCAAGCGGCGTTGAACCCGGATCCGGACGCAATCTCAAATCAATGCGAAAGACATAACCGTCGGCAGTGCGTTCTTGCATAATACGGATAAGCCTGCGCATCATTTTCGAGAAAACATCGATGCTCTCGTAAGGATCGCCGATATGCGGCGACATTTCGTCGATAAAAACAATAATATCTATATCCGAAGAGTAATTGAGTTCGCGTGCGCCGAGTTTGCCCATACCAAGAACAATAAGCCCGCAATCTTTTTCCGGATTGTTGTAATCGGCAAGATTGATTTTACCTTGATGATGCGCTTCCCGTAATAAAAACCGCAATGCCGCCCCTAATGTGGCTTCGGCTAGTCTTGTCAACCATTCCGATGTCATTGCCGATGTGAACAATCCTCCAAGATCGGCCAATGCAATCAACACATGCATTTCAAGCTTTTTGCGGCGCAACTGCGCCATCAACAGCGCTTCGGTTATATCCGCGGTTTTATCTATCCCGCCGATTTCTGCAAGCAATTCATCCAGTCGTTCGGATATGTCCTTATCAAGAAGCGGAGCAATAAAGTCTGGATTACGTATCATGGTTTCACGCAAGAAAGGTGAAAGCGTCATGATTGTACCCAGAAATTCCGATTGCCCCTTCCCGCCGGAGATTTCATCTGCAAGCTGTTGAAGATTTTCCTCACGGGCTTTCTCTGCCATATCCGACAACCATTGCGGGCCGGTTTCATTGAGCGGGGTTAAATGTTTTAACGTCATAGTCCAAAAAGCGTTTTGCATCACTATTCATCTTCCCTGCTTCATTCCCGAAGTTTGAAACAATTCTTCAAACTCTTTAGAAATCAATAGAAAACCATTTGTTCAGAAACGGCAATGGTTAAACCTGAACTTCTTAGGATGATTGACTGCTTTTACAGAATTATATTGCTTATGGTTTCAAGAAAATGGAGCTTTTTATGATAGCTTTTGTTGCTCTGCTTTTTCTTTTGGAAGTTCAGGGAAAGACAAAACCGCTTTCAGTCCGGGTTTTGCATCTTCCAGAACGAGTTCTCCGCCATGGAGCTTCATAACAGCTTTTGCCAGACTTAAACCTATACCGAAGCCCGGTTTTGTACGGCTATCTTCAAGCCTGACAAAACGCTTGGTAACCCTTTCCCTGTCTTCCGGCGGAATACCCATGCCGTTATCACTCACGCAAATATTGATATGACCGTCTTTTTGTTCCATAAACAGTGAAACTTGAGGAGCTTTTTCTGTTGTGGTCGCGCCATATTTGACGGCATTGTCGATAAGGTTGATAAGTGCCTGCGCAAGAAGTTCACGATTTAACAATAACTCCACGTCGAAGGTTTTTCCCATCTCGAATTTAACCCCTGCTTCTTCGGCAACCGGTCCATAAAGTTCACCGACATCTTCGACAATCGGACGGGCATCAAGTTTTTCAAGATGTTCAACCGAAGTGCTGGCTTCGATACGAGAAATCATAAGAATTGCGTTGAAAGTGCGGATAAGTTGGTCTGACTCTGATATAATTGCTTCCAGCGTCTGGCGATAATCAACTTTTTTATCACGTCGGGAAAGCGCTTCATCAGCACGATTACGCAGCCTTGTCAAAGGCGTTTTCAAATCATGGGCAATATTATCGGATACCTGACGAAGGCCATTATTAAGTTCCTCTATACGCTCCAACATAACATTGAGATTTGCAGAAAGCCTGTCAAATTCATCACCCGCCCCCGAAACCGGAAGCCTTCCTGTGAGATCGCCTGCCATAAGGCGTTGGGAAGCGGCTGTGACCTGATCTATGCGTTTCAATGCACGTCTGCCAACAAAAAACCAGATAAGCAATGCACCTGCTGCCATTGCAGCCAATGCGAACATCAACGCTTTTCTGATAATCGTAATGAATTTTTCAGGTTCGCCAATGTCGCGCCCGACCAACAATTTCATTCCGTTCGGTAAATCAATAACAGTGGCAATAGCGCGATGCTTCACCTTTTCCCCGCTGTCACCAAAACGCGAATACACAACCGAGTTTCGTAACAGGCCGCTGCCACTCAAAAGCCCCGGTTCGATGCTTTGCACGTTACCGGCCAAAAATCGCCCTTGCGGATCTGCAACAAGATAAAGAAAAGCCCCCGGCTGACGTGACCGGCGGTCGATGGTGCGCACGAGAAGCGGCAATCCCCCGTGTTGATAGGCATGCTCGATATTGCCCACCTCTTCACTCAAAGTCTGTTCGGTTTGGTCGGTCAACATAGAAACGGCAAGCGATGTCATATAGATTGAAAGTCCGACAGCAACCAGCCCGAAAAGAATGACATAAAGAGCCGATAGACGCACAGCCGTTGTACGCAGGAGGCTTTTGATCCTGTTCATGATGGTTTATCAACCGCCTTCAACATATAGCCGGCACCCCGCACGGTATGAAGAAGCGGCGTATCGAAACCTTTTTCAATTTTTGAACGGAGCCTCGAAATATGGACATCAATGACATTGGTTTGCGGGTCAAAATGATAGTCCCAGACGTTTTCGAGTAACATAGTGCGCGTAACAACCTGTCCGGCATGGCGCATCAGATATTCAAGCAAACGGAATTCTCTTGGCTGCAAAATAATATCCTGACCGGCACGCTTGGCTGTGTGCGACAAACGGTCGAGTTCGAGATCACCCACGCGATAAGTGGTTTCGGCTTCTTTCGGGTTTTTGCGTCGCTGCAAAACTTCAATACGGGCAAGAAGTTCGGAAAAAGCATAGGGTTTTGTCAGGTAATCGTCGCCACCGGCTCGCAAACCTGTCACGCGGTCATCAACCTGCCCCAATGCAGAGAGAATGAGAACCGGCGTTTCGATACCTTTGGCGCGCAATGCCATAATAATCGACAACCCATCTTTTTTGGGCAACATACGATCAATAATCAAAACATCGTATTTGCCATTTTCTGCCAAAGCCAGTCCCGTTTCACCATCACCGGCAACATCGGTAGAATGGCCGGCCTCATTTAACGCTTTTTCCAGATAACGCTGTGCTTCACGATCATCTTCGACAACAAGAACTTTCATAAAGAACACCTCACTTTGACCGGTCATTATCAGGCAACAATCCGGCATCAGGCAACAATCAGGAAATAGCAAGCTATCAAGCTATGGCAAAATTATGCCATAGCCATTTTTTCTACTTCAAGTCTATTTATTTGCAATTGGCAAAGCCACGAAGCGGTTTTGTCCATTGCTTTCGACTTGCAACAAGACTGCCGTACGACCCGACTTCTTTGCTTCCTTTATTGCGTCAACAAATTCGGAAGCTTTTTTCACCGGATGATTATTGGCCGTCATGATAACGTCGCCAGGGCGAATGCCCTTATCCGCCGCATCACTATCCGGATCAACATTGGTTACGACAAGTCCCTCCCCTTCCTCGGAGGGTGTAACTGTCAAACCATAATCATCAAGTGTTTCCGATGAACCGTTTTCACCCTGTGGAAGAACCTTGCCATCACTCTTGTTTTCGTCTTTCGGCATAGCGGCAATTTTAACCTTTATGTCGGTTTGTTTGCCATCTCTCCACACACCAAGCGTTGCGGTGTCTCCCGGCGTGATATTCGCAATATGACGGGCAAGATCACGCGCATCGGCAACTTGTTCGCCATTCACCGAAATGATGGCATCTCCGGCTTTGACACCAGCTTTTGCAGCAGGGCCATCAAGCGGATCGGCAACCATTGCGCCTTTGGCTTCTTTCAAACCGATCGAGTCGGCGATTTCTTTGGTAACAGGTTGAATTTGAACACCAATCCATCCACGTTCAACCGAACCTTTTTTGATGAGCTGGTCTACAACCTGTTTTGCTGTTGACGAAGGTATCGCGAAAGCTATACCGACATTACCGCCCGAAGGCGAGAAAATAGCGGTATTGATGCCGACAACCTGACCGTTGAGATTGAAAGTCGGGCCACCGGAATTGCCGCGATTGACCGCTGCATCAATCTGGATGAAATCATCATAAACGCCAGCACCGATGTCGCGACCACGCGCCGAAACAATACCGGCTGTCACTGTTCCGCCCAATCCGAATGGATTACCGACAGCGACCACCCAATCACCGACGCGAACTTTTGAATCATCGGCAAAATCGACATAGACAAATTTACGTTTGTCATTCACTTTCAATACTGCAAGGTCTGTGCGGGGATCTGTTCCTACAAGCTTGGCATCAAGTTCTGTTCCATCATCAAGCACAACCGAATAGGCTGTTCCGTCAGAAACAACGTGGTTATTGGTGACGATATAACCGTCTTCCGAAATGAAGAAACCCGAACCCTGTGCAACCGGCCGTGGTTTTGAACGTTGTGTGGAGCGCCCCTGCGGCGGGCGACGGTGATCGTTGAAATCTTTAAAAAAGCGTTTGAGTGGATGGTCGTCCGGTAACTGGTCTATACCCGGACCACCAAAAAATCCCGTAAATCCCTGATCGTCATTTTTTTTATCACTTTTGACTTGCACGGAAACGACAGCGGGCTTCACCTGTTCAACAACATTTGCAAAGCTTTGTTGTTGGACACCTTCAACATAGACCGGTTTGGCCTCGGCAATATTCAATGAAAAAGCCGGCCCCGCGAAAATCATCGTTCCCGCCAAAGCCGTTGACATCGTGATCGCTGCCAACGTTTTGCGAATTGGGGAAATCTGCATTCTTATAATCTCCTTTTAGACTGCGCTTTAACGCATGTGTTGATGGAAAGATAAGATGTCAAACCTTACCATCGCCTGTCCGTTTTATTAAAATTTTGTAAGATTGGCAGGAAGAGCGTGCGGTTTTTGCCGCATATCCCACATTCCTTCGACTGCGCTATAATAATTAGCGGTTTTTTGACTTCAAAATCCGGTCAAGCTGGCGTTTTTCTGCCTCGCTTAAAGGCATCAACTTATTGTGTTTATGACGCCTTACACGCCAAATAATCGATGAACCGGCAATCACGATAATCAAAAGCGGAGCCAGCCATAAAAGTAACGTTTCACCATTCAACCGCGGTTTTAACAAGACAAATTCGCCATAACGAGCCACCAGATAGTCGACAACCTGACTATCTGTATCACCGTTTTTCAATCGTTCGCGCACCAAAAGACGCAAATCACGTGCAAGTGGCGCATTGGAATCGTCAATCGATTCATTTTGGCAGACAAGACAACGCAAATGCGAAGAAATGTCGCGCGCGCGCTGTTCAAGTGCCTGATCCTGCAACACTTCGTCGGGCAATACTGCCAATGCGGCACTGTTCATAAAACATATGAAAGCAAAAGCAGCCAATAGTCGTGGAAAAAACCGCATCAAGCCCCCTTTTCCGGTCGTTTGCTACGCGTATTGGCGCGTTTGGGGGCGCCCACACGCAACCGCCGGTCGGTCAGCGAAAAGACTCCGCCTATCATCATGAACACTGCGCCAAGCCAGATACAGACAACCTCCGGCTTCCACCAGATATGAACCACCAATCCGTTGTTATTAACGTCTCCCGGCGCGATGTAAAGTTGCGATAATCCGTAATTTTTTATGCCCGACTCGGTTGTCGGCATGTTCTGCGAGGGATAGAAGCGTTTGGCCGCTGTGACGTTCCCCATATCCTTACCCGCCTCTGACACAGAAAAGCGGAATTGGGTTTCCGAATAATTCGAGCCATTCACATTTCGTGCCCCTTCGAGCAAAACATGTTTACCGGCTATATTGGCACTTTGCCCTGCCTCGATCCTCAATATGTTTTCTTGTCCGAATGTGGCCACTGCAACGATGCCGAAGAGCGTAATACCCAAACCGATATGAGCTAGGGCTGTGCCGTAATTCGATCTCGGCAATTTGCCGAGGCGCCTTAGCCTTACGAAAAATCCTGTGCTTTTTGTCCCGCTTTTGAACCAGAGATCATAGAGGCCGCCAAAAAAAACAAAGGCTGCAAGCCCGATTCCCAACGAGGCGAGAATGGATCTTAAAGACGTTTGATAAAAAACGATCAATGTTGCGATAATTGCCAGTACAAAAGCACCGGAAAGCCGTTCGGCAACGGCAAGCATATCGCCTCTTTTCCATGCCATAAGGGGGCCGAACGGAATCATCAACAATAGCGGCACCATGAGGGGCCCGAAGGTCAAGTTGAAAAATGGTGCGCCAACCGAGATTTTTTGCCCTGTCAATGTTTCGAGAAGCAGCGGGTAGAGTGTGCCGATGAGCACCGTTGCTGTCGCCGTTGTCAAAAACAGATTGTTAAAAACCAATAATCCCTCGCGCGAAATCGGGCGAAACAAACCACCTGTTTTGAGCGACGAAGCACGCAAAGCAAAAAGAACCAATGCCGCGCCGATAAAGAAAAACAGAATTGCCAATATGGCGCGTCCACGAGCCGGATCGACGGCAAAACTGTGCACCGACGTAAGAATACCGGAGCGGACAAGAAAAGTGCCCATGAGTGATAACGAGAACGTTAAAATGGCGAGAAACAGCGTCCAGATTTTCAAGGCGCCACGCTTTTCCAGAACGATTGCAGAATGAAGAAGCGCGGTACCGGCAAGCCACGGCATCAACGAAGCGTTTTCCACCGGATCCCAAAACCAATAGCCGCCCCACCCCATTTCGTAATAGGCCCAATAAGAGCCGACCATGATACCACCGGTCAAAAACACCCACGACACCAATGTCCATGGCCTCACCCAACGCGCCCAGGCTGCATCAACACGCCCGTCAATCAAGGCTGCAATTGCAAACGAAAAACACACTGAAAAGCCGACATAGCCGAGATAGAGAAGCGGCGGATGGATAGCAAGACCGATGTCCTGCAAAATGGGGTTAAGATCACGCCCCTGAAGAGCGGGTGGATTGACCCTTATGAACGGATTTGAAGTGAAAAGAATGAAAAGCAAAAATGCCGTGGTGATCGAGGCCTGTGTCGATAAAATCAGTGCTTTCAACCGCTCCGGCAGGTTACCGCCAAAAAGTGCAATAAGAGAAGAAAAGAATGTGATAATGAAAACCCAAAGCAGCATCGAGCCTTCGTGGTTTCCCCACACACCGGTTATTTTATAAAGAAGCGGCTTTTCGGAATGTGAATTTTGCACGACATTCAGAACTGAAAAATCCGAAACAACATATGCGTGGATCAATGTGGCAAATGCGATAAGCACAAGCACAAAGACAAGATGCGCAATGGGGGACGCTGCATCAACCAACCGTCGATCGGAACGATAAACGCCAACAACCGGAATGATGGTTCCAAATATCGCTACTGCAAGTGCCGCACAGAGTGCAAGAGAACCGATCTCAACGCTCATGTTTTTGATAGGCCTCCCACAACCCCTGGGCTTTGAGCCTATCCACAATATCTTTCGGCACATAGGTTTCGTCATGTTTTGCCAAAACACGATCGGCAACGAAAACGCCATCCGGTACAAAATGGCCTTCCGCAATGATGCCCTGACCTTCGCGGAAAAGATCGGGCAGAACACCATCGAACTTCACCGTTTCCTTGTTGGAAAAATCGGTAATTGCAAAAGTTATTCTGGTTCCGTTTTCTTTATTAACCGAACCTTTTTCAACAAAACCACCAAGCCGCAAAGGCCTGCCGGATGAAATATCTTCACCGGTTATTTCAGAAGGCATACGAAAAAAACTTGCAGTGCCACGCATGGCGTAGAGAACAAGCGCCGCTGCAACTGCCAGTACGACGAGGCCGCCCAAAATCATCATCAGGCGTTTTGTCTTACGACGCCGCAATCCTTTCTGGATTGTCAAACGTACGGCTGTTTCATTGCTCATAATCCTGTTTTCCTGACTTTCACATTACGATTTTCACTCGGCGACAAGCCCTTGCGCTTTCGCATAAGTTTCAAGCTCTGCCGCTTTATCTTTCGTAAGTTTCGATATTCCCTCTTTTAACGCATTCACTGCCTTTCCGGTTTCTTTTAAAACGAGCCATGAATGGATCAATTGTTTCCAACCTTCAAGATTGTCGGGGTTCTTTTCAAGTTTTTGTGCCAGTTGTTCCACCATTGCATGAATATTATCACTGCTATCATTATCATTCGCAACCGGCTGGTTTGCAGTACCGGAAGATGTTTCGCTGCTACCGGAAATCGCCCCGTTTTTAGCCCCGTTTGCGCGAGAGGCAGCGTCAATTTTTGCTTTTTCCAGCTCTTTAATCATCATTTCAACGCGCTGGCGCCCGACGCTGTCTTTCACCGGTCTGGAAAGATAATCTTTAAGCCCTGTTATTGCTTCATCAATTTTCCCCGCCTGACGGAGAGATTCAGCAATGAAGAGGCGCGGATAAAAGTCATCGGGAGCAAGCTTTGCCGCCTTTTCAAAACTTTTCTCTGCATCTTCACTGACCGTTCCGCCATTATAGCCGACAAGAGCCATTCCGTACCCGACCAGACGGGGGGCAGCATCTCCGTTCAATCGCAAGGCACTCACATAAGTATTGACAGCATCCTGAAAACGTCCTGCAACCAGATAACCGGTTGCAAGTTCATCTGCCAGTTTTCCATTATCGGGATCGCGCGCAAAAAGCGCTTCTGTACGAACAAGCTTTTCTTCTGCTGTCAGTTTTGAGGGATCTTTCATCATAAGATCGTTGAAGGGATGGCTTTGAAGTCCCGGTGAACCCAAAAAGCCATAAATCCCGATGGTAACAAGCGGCACGCATAAAACAGCAATGGTAATGACAATTTTCAATCCACGACTTCGACGATTGATAAAGCCGGTGTCCTTCTTCTGTTTTCCGGCGGCCAATATGTTGCGCGAAAGTTCAAGCCTCGCCTCGTCCGCGCTTTCCTTGTCAATCAGACCACGCTGCAAATCTGCTGCAATTTCGGATAGCTGGTTTTTATAGATCTCGATGTCGGAAGCGGGCGAATCCACAACCGTTCGCTCCTGCCCTTTTTCCATCGGGCGGCTAACGGCATAGAGCACAACTAACGTGACGATAGCTGTGAAAATCAATACAAAAACCCAGTATGTCATAATGAATTCAATATAGAAACGCTTGGCAAAAAACTAGAACCCACGCCGTTATCTCGCACCAAATTGATTGAATATATCGGACAGGATCGCTGAAATGTGTCAAATGAGCGGCGACCATGTACCGTTTGCGTTACGACATGCACTACCATGAACCGTTTGTGGAACGCCATTAATAACGAAAGAATGGCTATATTGGCGGCAATTTTGTGAACCGACCTGATAAGGTTGCCCCGGTGTCACACTTCCCGATGTTCCATCCTTGGAAGATGTCCAGCCAACCGCTTTGCCTGCATCAGTATATTCGAGTGCTTTATATTCGGCTTCCAGAGCCTGCTTGCGGTCTTCCTTGGAGAGCGACTGTATCGAGGAGCCTAGCAACCCGTTACCCATGGTTTGCAAAATAACTTTCGTATCAGCAAGATTGGTTACACGTCCGGTGGCGCGATCATGGCTACAGGCCGATAAAATTCCAAAAGAAACCAACAGAACGAGACTGCGTATTTTCATGCTGACACCAACAAATTCCGTCACCACTTTCTGTTATTTCTCATATCGGGTTAAAAGCGGGATTACAAAACTTTTTTTCGTCACAAAATGACCTATAATTTGAAAAAACAATTAAAAAACAGGAACATATTTACACTCACAGAATGTTTTATGGAAAATTGGAAACAAAATAACGTATAACGCGTATCAAACGAAACAAATTTTCCATCCCATATGTAATGTTTAAGAGGATTAAGATCAATGCGGCGGATGTATTTGAACGCCATGGTGTTCGGTTTGGGAAGCCATATGGCCTCCTGGCGTTTACCGGACGTTGATCCACTGGCAATTACACGCCTGTCCTATTGGACCGACATAGCCAAACGTGCTGAAAAAGGACAATTCGATTCGCTCTTTCTCGGAGACATTCTGGCGCTTCAACACGAAGTGCAATATAGCGTAAGCGGTGCACTTGATACCGTTGTGGTTTTATCGGCATTAGCTGCTATTACCGACAAAATAGGACTTATCGGTACAGCCTCTACAACTTTTGACCATCCTTATCATATCGCGCGGCGTTTTGCTTCGCTCGATCATATTTCAAATGGCCGTGTCGGTTGGAATGTCGTGACATCGACCACATTATCGGAAGCCAAAAATTTCGGGCGCGATGTTATTGCTCCCTCTCAGGAACGCTATGCCCGTGCCGAAGATGTTTTGAATGCCGTTATGGCACTTTGGGAAAGCTGGCAACCGGGCGCACGCATTGCGAATAAAAAAACCGGGCTTTATCTTAATCCCTCGGCTGTTCGTGGTGCCAATTATACAGGCTCATACACCCGTTCTATCGGCCCTCTTTCGGTTCCGCGCTCGCCGCAGGTAAAGCCGATATTGGCACAAGGTGGTGCATCCGATATAGGCCGTTCATTTGCTGCCCGTTATGCCGATTTGGCTTTTACAGCTCAGCCCAATTTGAACGGTGCACAGCAATTTTATAAAGACATTAAACAACGTGCCAAAGAATTCGGACGGAATAATGAAGATGTACTGGTGTTTCCCGGCATTGTTCCTGTCATTGGCAAAACGCACAAAGAAGCTGAAGCGAAATTCAATTATCTGAATAGTTTTGCAATTCCGCAATCGGGTATTCAGCGTCTTTCCTATATCTTCGATAGGGATTTGTCGGAATATTCGCTTGATAAGCCTTTGCCGGAAACTTTATTGAAAATGGCAGATGACCCGAAGACACCAAGCCGTACGCGTATTATCCTTGGTGACGCGCGCCTGCGCAAGCTGACGCTAAAACAAATGATCGGGCGTTTTATGTGCGCGCGCGGCCATCTTCTTCTTGTTGGCACTGCCGAAGAAGTTGCTGACACTATGCAATATTGGTTTGAAAACGGGGCCGCCGACGGATTTAATGTGCTGTTTCCTTCTCTCCCCAACGATATTGATATTTTTGCTGAAAGTGTCATTCCGCTTCTTGAAAGCAGAGGCTTGCACACAAAACCCGAAGAAGGTGAATTGTTGCGTCAGCGCTATCAATTGCCGTTTCACGAGAACGAAACTTCCCATCCGGTTGCGCCGAGACATTCTATTGCCATGGAAGCTTCAAATACCCATCATTGATCCGGTAAAACTTCCGCTTAGACCGACTCTCCCGTCAAACCGGCAATGAACGTTATGTGCTACCGCATGTAACGTTATGCGTTACCGCATGTGCGTGTAACGTTATGCGCTACCGCTTGTATTTGATGCCGATAATTTGCTTGCACTGTCTCCCACAGTTTTTCAACGGGCGTCTATGAAAGTCACCGATCTTGGAATTTGCGCAAGTTTATTATGAGGAAAAAAGCCGGATATATGTTCGTCTTGATAAGTGGGTTTACGACTTGGCATAAGGTAGTGTCAGGGTTACGCGGAGGCCACCGAGTCCGGAATTGGCCAATTCGACATTTCCGCCATATTCGCCTACGAGTTCGGCAACAATCGAAAGACCAAGACCCGTTCCCGGTTTGCTTTCATCGAGTCTTTTTCCCCGCTTGAAAACATCTTCTCGGTGGTCTTCCGGAAGGCCGGAACCGTCATCTTCTACCGAGATAAAAAACATGGGATGAACACGATCGGCATCGACACGTCTTTCATCCATTGTTTCGCACCGCAACACCACCTGTTTTTTAGCCCATTTACAGGCGTTTTCGAGAAGATTGCCAACCATTTCCTCAATATCTTCTTTTTCTCCTATAAAGATAATATCCGGCTCGTTCATATAAAAAGAGATTTGTTTTGAAAAATTGAGTTTTCCCATCACTCTTACGAGTCGTTCCAATAATGGTCTAAGTGGCGTGCGATAGATGACACTGTCACGTTGGGCAGCGATACGGGCGCGTTGTAAATAACGGTCTATCTGGGCACGCATAATATCCGTCTGTTCTTTCAGAAGTTTGACATTCATTTCATGACGATCAGAACTATTGGTGGAGCTTTGATCGATTTCATTGGCAATGACAGATAAGGGCGTTTTCAACGAATGGGCAAGATTACCGACCTGAACACGAAAGCGTTCAACGATACGCTGGTTATTATCAATCAAAGCGTTCATTTCGCCAACAAGCGGCATCACTTCAAGTGGCAAATCAGTGTCAAGATGATTGGCTTTGCCTGCCCGAATATCTGCCAGTGAATGTCTTATCCGTTTGAGCGGTCGCAAACTGATATAGATGATAACAAGGTTAATCAGTATGCTTGCAACGCCGAATAACGACAGATAGAGAAGCAATGTCTTTTTGAATTTTTCAAGTTCTGCACGCGTTTCATCAATATTGCCCATGATACGAAAACGTGCGACACGATTTTTGTTGTCAAGAATGACATCGCTTTCGACAACACGTAAATGCTGTCCTTCAGGACCAATTATTCGATATGAACGAAAAAATTTCTGGTCGAAAGGGTCTGTCTTCTCGCTTGGCGAGGCGACTTTCTTTGTCCCCAGAGAAGAGGATGTCAACCTGCCTTTGAGATTGCCCGATAGTGCCACCACTTCCCAATACCAGCCGGATGAAGGATCGGAATATCGTATATCCCCCAGTTCCGGATTTCCTTGCAACTTGCCATCGGAGGAAACATTAACCGATGATATGAGACTGTAGAGATGGGCTGTTAAAATGCGTTCCAGATAATCATTGTTCGATTGGCGATAGAACATGAGGCTGACAACCGAAATGAAGGCCAGCGCCGCAATGATCCACAAAGTCAAAAATATATTAACCCGAAGACCCAGTGATTTACTGATCGTCTTGAAAAAATGTTTCCACTTTGTTTCGCCTTTTACCGTTTCCATGGGCAAAACATTTTCTATTCTTCCGGTGCTTTCAGGCGGTAACCCATACCACGTATTGTTTCTATAACATCGACACCCAATTTTTTGCGCAGCCGTCCTATGAACACTTCGATTGTATTGGAATCCCGATCAAAGTCCTGATCGTAGAGATGCTCTGTCAAATTGGTGCGCGATACAATTTCACCCTGATGATGCATAAGGAAAGATAGAAGAGCAAATTCGAGCGAGGTCAACTTGATCTGCACACCATTGACAGTGACGCGCGATGTTTTTGTATCAAGCGTTATCGGCCCGCAAACAAGCTCGCTTGACGCATGTCCGGATGCGCGTCTTATCAGCGCGCGCAACCGTGCGAGGACTTCTTCCATGTGAAAGGGTTTCACGACATAATCGTCAGCGCCGGCATCAATACCGGCAACCTTGTCCGACCAGCGGTCTCTTGCGGTTAAAATCAATACCGGCATTGAACGGGAATTTTCCCTCCAGCGCTCGACAATGCTGATACCGTCCATTTTTGGCAAGCCGAGATCAAGCACAACAGCATCGTAAGATTCGGTGTCGCCGAGAAAATAGCCCTCTTCCCCGTCATATGCGCGATCGACAACATATCGGGCGTTGTTGAGCGCCTCGACCAATTGGCGGTTCAAATCCCGATCGTCCTCTACCACGAGAATTCTCATCGACTATCTTTCTGACGAGATTCTAATTGGCAGGTACGGCAACTTCTACACGTCTCGGCTTTTCGCCATCACGGGCGGGAATGAGAACAATGACAACACAGGTATTGCCATTTTGTGTATCAAGTGTGGCGCGAGCCAATGTTCCCCCCTGCTCGCTTGCTACACGTTTTCCCACTTCGGTGCAATCGGCTGCATGAGCGGCAGTCGTTCCAGCAAGACATGTCAATATTAAAAAAAACAGATATTTTTTCATGGTAACGTACTCATACCCTATTTTGTCTGAATACAAAATGAACAAACGCGTTATTTATTGCCTGATCGTTTGGACTTCCCATAATTTTCGGAAAACCCGATATATGAAATTATTACATGGTTCCTAATATTAGGAAAAACCACGATTTTTCAATGGTAATGCAACCTTTTCCGGCCTGTTTTTCAAGGAAACGGTTTCGGTTCCCCGACCTTTCACCCAATATTAATCCTAAAGAGAGAAAAAACTCTTTTGTTCCTTCGCTTCGATAAGCTAAAATGCAGAAGATTTTTCGTTTTGCCATAAAGCGGTCATCAATTACACGGATTGCTTCCATGTTCGGTTTTAGAAAAAATAACAATAAAAGTGACAGGAAGCGCTTCCGTAGCCCGCGTTTCATCGGAATCGATTCGTGGATTGATTCCGGCCTTTATAGATTAAAGAGCGCAATTGTTGTTTTTTGGGAAAATGCGACGATTATATCGCGCCGTTTCCGTGTGCGCGGCTGGAAAAGGTTCATTGTCGAAATCGTCGATGAAGGACTAACCCTTGGCCTCATCGGTTTTGCTATTTTTACATTCATTGGCGTGTCGGTCTTCTCGCTAACAAAAAAAGACTGGCATTCTCCGGAAGATTTTGCAGTCAATTTCCTTGATCGGCATGGCAATTACATCGGCAGCCGTGGTGCTCTTCATGGTGAGCCCGTGCCGATAGAAGAAATGCCCGATTTTGTTATCAAAGCCGTCCTTGCAACCGAAGATCGCAGGTTTTTTGAACATTGGGGCATAGATTTCTATGGCCTGTCGCGCGCTTTCAGCCAGAATTTGCGCGCTCATGGCGTTGTGCAAGGTGGCTCTACGCTGACCCAACAATTGGCAAAGAATCTGTTTTTGAGCAATGAGCGGACATTGGAACGCAAGATCAAGGAAGCCTATCTTGCAATATGGCTTGAAGCGAACCTCTCGAAAAAAGAGATCCTGCAACTTTATCTCGACCGCGCTTATATGGGCGGTGGCGCATTCGGAATTGCTGCCGCATCACGGTTCTATTTTGGCAAAGATATACGCGATGTTTCACTTGCCGAAGCAGCCATGCTCGCCGGACTTTTCAAAGCCCCCGGAAAATATGCCCCGCATGTCAACCTGCCGGCGGCGCGGGCGCGTGCCAATGTTGTGCTGTCGAACCTTGTTGATGACGGTTTGATGACCGAAGGACAGGTGATCGGTGCACGGCGCCATCCTGCCAGCGTTGTTACAGAGCTTGATAATAACGAGCCGAATTATTTCCTTGATTGGGCTTTCGATGAAGTCAGAAAACTCGGTAACAAATTACCGAACCATAATGTTGTCGTCCGCTCGACCCTCGATCAGGGAATACAGAAAGCTGCCGAAGAATCCATCGAATATTATCTCCAGCAATATGGTGCCCAGTATAAAGCCACTCAAGCGGCTGCTGTGATACTTGATAATGATGGTTCGGTACGCGCAATCGTAGGCGGACGGGACTATCAACAAAGCCAGTTCAACCGCGCGACGCAAGGTGGCAGACAGCCCGGATCATCTTTCAAACCTTATGTCTATGCTGTTGCAATGGAACGCGGTCTTACACCGAAAACAATTATTTCGGATGCGCCGATCAACTGGGGCGGGTGGTCACCGCATAACAATTCAGGTCGCTATAGCGGTAATGTCGACATTGCAACGGCTCTCGCCTTTTCAATCAATACAGTACCGGTTCGCATCACCTATCAATATCTAAACCGTGATACCCAGCCCATTCGTGACCTCATTAAAAATATGGGCATTGATGCCAATATTTTTTCCCATAAAACCATGGTTCTTGGTACGTCGAACATGACTCCGCTCGATCAGGCAACCGGTTTTAATGTTTTCGCCAATGGCGGCATGGCGGGTAACCGCCACGGCTTTACCCAGATTATGACTTCCGATGGTAAAATTATTTGGGACTGGTCACGGGATGGCGAAAAACCGCATCGGGTGATGAGTGCACAATCTGCCGCCTATATGAACCAGATGATGGTGGGGGTAACCACGCGTGGTTCCGGCAAACGCGCCCAATTACCTATGACGCTTGTTGCCGGAAAAACCGGAACGTCGCAAGCCTATCGTGATGCATGGTTTGTCGGTTTTACCGGAAATTATACCGGCGCAGTCTGGATGGGAAATGACGATTTTTCTTCTATGAACCGCGCCTTCGGCGGTGTCGTTCCTGCAATGATGTGGAACCGCATCATGCTTTACGCCCATCAGAATACGACAATCAAACCGCTTTTCGGTGTCGAAAACTCGATTTTATCGAATGTAAAACAATCCAAGGATGACAATTCCAACGACAATATCGCTCCTGACCTGCCGCAGGTTCTTTCGCCCGCCTCCTCCAAGGTTATCCAGTCACTTATTGATGACCTGGAAAAGGCACCTCTGCTCACTCCGGCAAGTTCTGCACATGTCGTTTCTTCTTCGACAAGCCAGATACGCTAGAATAGACAAGTCAGGAACAGAGAAAACGGGTTATGTTTTATCGTATATTTCTCATTATATCGAGCCTTCTTATTGCTATTGGTGGCGGTGCATTGAGTGTCAATTATGTACTTGATACATTCGACGGCTTCGGTCGTTTGAAAATAGGGCAATGGGAAGCTTATCCGCAGGCAGGAACCGAAGAAGCGGATGCTTATGCGCGTGCCCGTGCAGCAAAACGCGGCGATATTTCTTTGGGCAGAACTGAAGGACTGGTTTTCCGGCTCTGGCGGGATAATCATAACCATCCTTTAAAGGGGCATTGCACTTATCGCCTGAAAGGTTATTTGCCGGAAACCCGATTGTTCACTCTTTACGCGGCAGATCACGAACTGCGTGCGCAATGGATCGAGGATCAATTACCTACCGAATTATCAAGTGCCAATGTCGTATGGGATCAGGACGGCAAACTGAATGTTCTGGTTTCGCCGCAAGCTCAGGCGGGTAACTGGCTGGCCACGCGGGGGCGAAACGAATATGGCCTGATCCTGACACTTTATGACACCCCGATTGTCACCTCGACTGCATTGCAGAAATTGAATATGCCGACTGTCGAAGTTGTTCCCGCAGGAGAGCGTGATTGTGACTAAACTTGTTTATGCTCTGATAGCCGGAATCGTTGGTGCTGTGATTGTCCACATCTGCGTTGTACTGCTCGTTCCCCAATTCAATGAACTCAACACATGGAAGCGTTTGATTGCGGACGATAACAAATATAAGTTCGCAGCACTTGCCCCGAATAATCCGATTGTAGAGTCGGGTGATCCTTTGTTCCATTTGAAAGCGTGCCGGTTCGACCTCGATGACGGGCCTGTCCACATCAAAGCCGAAGGCTCGGCTCCATTCTGGTCAATGTCTGTTTATGATCGGAATGGAACAAATTTTTATAGTTTGAACAACCACACTATGCCAAACGGAAAACTCGATCTCGTCATTGGAAATCCGGGACAAATTATGGAACTGAAGCAATCAACCCCCGATAGTGTTGAAAATTCCGTACTGGTAGGCGAAAATTTGTCGGAAGGTTTCGTTATTTTACGCAGTCTAAAATCCAAAATGGCAAGTGACAGTGACAACTTCCTCAATCACACCCATTGCGACTTACTCGATTATTAAAAGTTTCAGGCTTTCACAATATTGAAAGGCAATTGCTGCGGGTTATAATTTTCAAATTCGACCAACCACAAATCGGCATCGAATTGGAGTTCTTTTTCGAGCTTCTCGACTGCAACCGCTTCTTTCACACCGGCCAGAATTTTTATGAAACAACGTTCGTCGCGATCACTCTCGTCCGTGTAAAAGCTCTGTGGTGCCGGTCCATAAAGGTCGACATCTCCGCTCGAAAGGCGATCCAGAATAAAGATTGTACCCGCTTCGTTGGAACCACGGCGAGTGAGATAGGCAAAGCCACCCTCCGCCCGAACCCGGCGCATTAAAGCTGCAGTCCAGAAATCCGATGTCAAACGCATATCACGCTCCAAAAACCGTATAAAACGATAATGCACAATCTATATTTATGATGATTAATAAAAACAGGTATTTTCAAAGATTTTTATGAATTTTCTTTATAAAATAAAATATTCAATCCACTGTCGATTGATATTCAGAATTGATTTGAATTTAAATAGAATAACGGAAGCATTGTTAAGATTTTTATGACCACTTATGTATTCGTCTATCCGATAAGACCAATATCCTTCATTTTATCGATAACTTCCTGATTTATCTTTCCGGTTACTGTCAGGCTAAACATTTTTTGAAAATTCTTCAACGCTTCGGCTGTATTTTCATCTTCTGTGCCCGTCACGACAACATGGTCATCTCCAAATGCACGTAAACCCGCCTGAACGCGCATAATATCGGCCGTATCCGCCTTGAAACCTCCCTGGTTTTCCAATCTTTGCGAAGGTGCAGCTTTCGAGATTTCTTGTGGTGCAGCGCTCATCACTCGCATTTCATTAGCATTGGTTGCGATTTTGTTAGCCGGTTGCTGGTTGGCAGGAGCCGGTTTCTCATTGGTAAGAGATTGCGTCGTCACCTTATCGACATTGCCGGCTGTTGCCAATGAACCGCTGATAAGTGAAGCTATATCGTCCTGCTGCTTTAGAGTTCCGCTCTGACCGCCAGCCTGTGCGGTTTTCTGCTGCCACAGTGTAATAGCGTTTCTTGTTTTTGGCCCGTCAAGGCCGTCGATAGGGCCATCATAAAGCCCCATTGCGGCCAGTTTTTTCTGCGCTTCCAACAAATTGTCAGGTAGCGTTTTATCAACTGCAACACTCGGCTGTGTTGTGGCTTGCGGTTGAGTTGACGCCGATTGCGCTGCCGGAGGGGTATTATTCAAAGGTTGATCGGCTTTTACCGGCGTATTCCGGCTCGCTGTTGCGGCTGTCTGGGCAGCAAGTGGACGTGTCTGGATAAAAACCGCATGATGACTTGTACTTTGATAGAACAATGCATTGAATGTAACGAACCCGAATCCCACCAAAAACAGAAAAAAACCACATGCCATTAGCGGATTCTTTCGGGCATGACGATATGTCCACCCGGCAAACAAACCCAGCAAATGTCCTATTCCGGCAAGAATTGCAAAAAGCAAACTACGCTGTTTTCCGGACTTGGTTCTTGGTGTTTTCCGTTGTCTTACCATTGTTCCTAAGTTTTGTTTCTGGAGTTAAAAAATATCCGTTATCGCCCGCTTCTTCTCTTCTGACCGGATTGATCGGCGAATCGTGCAACGTGCCGACCGGCTTTGTGTGAACGAGAGGCAGAAGCAATGTTACCCGTGTGCCTTTTCCCTTCTCGCTTTCAAACGAAATTTTTCCATTTGCCCGTTTGACGAGGTCGAAGACCATTGCCAGTCCCAAGCCCACCCCCTCGATGTTACAGGCAACCACATCGGATGCGCGCAAAAATGGCAAACCCAAACGTGCAATATGGTGCTCGTCCATGCCTATGCCGTCATCTTCGATTGTGATGGCGCAGAAGTCGTCGTCCTGCACGCCAATACCAATATCGATATGTCCGTTGTCTCTGCTATATTTGATGGCATTGGAAATAAGGTTAAAGCATATCTGACGGAATGATAATGTATCGAGATAGCAGGCAACCGGCGTTTCAAGGCCTTTGAAGGTAATTTTCCTGTGCCCTTGGAGAGGCAATGTCAATTCGAGCGTTTCATTGATAAGATCGGGAACAAGACAAAGATCATCCGGAATAGCCGCATCTGCTTGTTGCTGGTGGACTTGCAACGTTTTGTTGACGATTTGCAAAAGGTGATTGCCTGCCTTTTTTATCATCGCGATATATTCATATCGTTTGTCGTTCTTTATATTCTGGTGATCGACATAATCAAGCAGATCCGCAAACCCCAATATTGCATTCAAAGGTGTGCGCATTTCATGAGCAGCACGAGCAAAAGGCGAAACTGCACTCATATTGATATTGACGTTTTCGTTGCGATTTGTTTCGACGGAAAGCTGAATGGCTTTATCGTCTGCCGAAATACAATAAATGATAACCGGCATGAATTTTCTGCGATCAGGTCCGTTCAAGCGGATGGAAATTGGAGAAGTAATACGGTTTTCGCGCACATCTGCCAGAAATGACAAAAGAATAATGCGATCATTTATATGGACGTGATCGGGTAAAGAATCACGTTCACTTAAATAGCCTAAAAAGCTCTCCGGCATGGCACTTTGAAGCACAATGCCTTGACTGTTCACCGTTAGAGTTGCGTTCAATGTTTCCATTGTTCCGATTAAAACCTTGTCGCTTTCAGCCCCATGCACGCTATTTCCATGCTTCGGGGCCATTCAAAACAACTTTTTTGCTTGTCTTCTGCCAATCTGGCGTCAATTTTTTAATGAAAAGATAATAAACAGCATCTCGAAGATGCATCTCCCATCTCTCTTCGGCTATGGTTAACAAGTTCATCGGGAAATAGCCAAAAACCCTGTGGGATCATGAAAAAAACCGATTTTCGTCAATCTTTCGTCAATCATAAAACGCTACACTTGGCATTATCCTCCTCATTTGTAACTGCGTTGTGTCGGGGCGTTATGATACGGTTTTTTATAAAATCATTCTGCTTTCTAACTCTTTTTCTGGTTATCATTTCTTTTCTCGGTACATCGGGAAAGAACAATGGATCACAGCCGGATCAATATATGAATACAGTCGAAGCGTTGTTGGCAGTCAAAGACACGGTCAACGACCTTGGCAATTTTTGCGAACGCAATTCCGATACTTGCGAGACCGGCAAAACATTTCTAGGCTCGCTCGGAGAACGTGCACGTGATGGAGCGCGCATTGCCTATGAATATCTCGACAGAACATTCGGATCCGACAAAGTCGAGAATAAAGTTGAAAACAAACTGCCACCGGAAAATATCAATACCGGTTCCATCACTCCTGATAACACTCATGAGGAGCACGGCAAATCCGACAAAAAAAACGCGACTTTGAAATCGGATTCGGCGATGAAGCAAGTTCAAAAACCGGTAACTCCATCTAAAGAGACAAAATCACATCCGGTCGAAAAAGGCGAATAAACAAAACGCGTGCCACGACACACGAAAAAGTGCCTTCGGTTAAAAATTTACTTTTTTACAAAGACGGAGTAAATGGTTCGACTATAACCATTGTACAATCGAACCTACGAAAATTTTGCAATAAATCATGACCGATACAATAGACGATATTCTGGAAAGTTTTGCCCTGCTTGATGATTGGGAAGACCGCTATCGTTATGTTATTGAACTCGGACGTGAACTCCCGCCCTATCCTGAAGAAGCCCGTGATGATGTTCACAAGGTGCCAGGCTGTGTCAGCCAGGTCTGGCTGTTAACTAAAAGAGGTGAAGGCGACGACCCGGTCATGACCTTTCAGGGCGATTCAGATGCCCACATTGTACGCGGTCTCGTCTATATCTTGACAACTTACTATTCAGGCAAACGGGCATCGGAAATTCTTGATGCCGATATTGAAAAAGTTTTAAAAACCTTGGGACTTGACGAAAATTTGACCCCGCAACGCTCCAATGGTTTACGTTCTATGGTTGAACGCATTCGCCTTGAGGCCTCGAACACACTCCACAAACAATAGTGGGAATAGTCCACAAACGATCATTAAAACCGTTTGATCGATCATTAAAACCGTTCGATCAAGCCTTGAAAGTTATTTTTTTACCCCCCAAACTTCAATCGATTTAAAAAACGGGCACATATTAAATGCGCCCGTTAATAAAATCCGACCTGAAATTTGAATTATTTTGATTTTCTTTTTCCAGGTTTACGTCCCAATCCCATCTGTTTGGCAAGAGAAGAACGGGCTTCTGCATAATTCGGTGCAACCATTGGATAATTCGGATCCAAGTCCCATTTCTCGCGATATTGTTCAGGGGTCAGTTCATAATGCGTCATCAAATGGCGCTTAAGCGACTTGAACTTCTTGCCGTCTTCCAAGCAGACAATATAGTCAGGGAAAACAGAACGTTTCGGGTTAACTGCGGGCTTCTGTTTTTCAACTTCGGCCTCTGTAGCTGTTTCTCCACCAGCTTTAACAAATGCAGTGTGAACGTCCGCGATCAAACTGGGCAACTCACCTGGTCTGATCGAGTTATTGCCAACATAAGCAGCTACAACATCAGCAACCAGTGTAATAATGAAATCGCTTTCATTCTCGCCGACGGCTTGTTCATCCATCTTCTTATCCTTTTTTTACTTCATTTTTGTTTTGGCTTGCTTGAACCAAGCAAGCAAATGTTGTCTTCATATAGCTATGTAAATAACCTTGTCAATTACAAACATCAAACAACTCTATAAAACAAAGGTTCCAATTTTTTTTCAAGTTATTTTTTAGTTTTTTTATTAAACTTCTGTAAGTTTGTTATGCGAATTATATATAAATTATGGCAAAGTGTCCCATTTTTACATAATGAATGCGAATCCACATCGAAAATTCTAGTATAGATTGATATTCATATACACAGATATCATATAAAAGGGAAAGATTGCTATTTTTTTCAGCTTCTAGCAGCTATTGTTTCCGCTGTCAAAGAGATTGACTGATTAGCCGGCAAATTTAATATATTTGTGCGAGGATAAATTCATGAGTGATAAACATCAATTCAAGATTACAAAAACCGATGAAGAATGGCGCAAGCAACTAACGCCGAAACAATATGATATTACACGTAAGCAAGGCACAGAAAGAGCATTTTCGGGACCTGAATTCGATACATCGAAGCCCGGAACGTTTTATTGCGTTTGCTGCGGTAAACCGCTCTACAGGTCTGAAACCAAATATGAATCCGGTAGTGGCTGGCCAAGTTTTTTCCGTCCGATAGCCCCCGATGCTGTTGTCTTTCAGGAAGATTATTCCCATGGCATGGAGCGCACAGAAGTCTTGTGTGCCGATTGCGGATCGCATCTTGGCCATGTTTTTCCTGATGGTCCCGAACCCACAGGATTGCGTTATTGCATGAATGGCTATGCTCTGACATACCAGCAGGATAAAACAACAAAGTAATTCGACGCCAACACCGCCATTTAGGATGAAGAATGACCGAATCAGTAATTTTGCCACCCGAAACAAAAAAAATTGACCATAGCGAAGAGCATCATGGCATAATCCGCCATGATTATTATCACTGGTTGAGAGCCAAAAACTGGCAAGAGGTCTTCAAACAGCCCGAATTGCTTGATCCGGCGATACGCCAACACCTTGATAAGGAAAATGCTTATCAAAAAGCGCAAATGGCTGATACGACAAAGCTGCAACAACAGCTTTTTTCGGAAATGAAAGGGCGTATCAAAGAAGACGACAGTTCGGTACCGGTGAAAGATGGTTCTTATGCTTACGGTGTCTCGTTTGTGACAGGTGGTGAACAACCCCGTTACTTCCGGACACCTCGCAATGGCGGAGAGGCCACAATATATCTCGATGGCGATGTACTGGCAAAAGGTAAAGACTATTTTCGTCTTGGAACTGTCCAACATTCTCCCGACCACAGTAAATGTGTCTGGTGCTATGATGACAAGGGTTCGGAATTCTATACAATAAAGCTACGTGACATGGCTTTGCTGTCTGACCGCAGTGAAACAATTGAAAATACATCGGGCGATGTTGTTTGGGATGCGAATTCGGAAGGTTTTTTCTATACGAGTGTCGATGAAAATCACCGCCCGTCAAAACTTTATTATCACAAACTCGGAACCGGACAACAAGATGACCTGTTGATCTTTGAAGAAAAAGATCCGGGATTTTTCTTAGGCGTTGGCGGTTCGTCCTTGAATGATGTCATCTATATTGACATCCACGACCATGAAACTTCGGAAGTCTGGCTTATTCCTGCAAACAAGCCGACGATGAAGCCCGAATGCGTCAGAAAACGTCAAAAAGGCGTTGAATATAGCCTGACCGAAGGTGGCGACGTATTTTACATTCTCACCAATATCAACGACGCCAAAGACTTCAAAATAATGTCGGCCCCCTTCGACAAACCGACAGAAGAAAATTGGACAGAGGTTGTTTCCCATCAACCATCGAGACTTATTCTTGCCCATGATGCTTATAAAAATTTTCTTGTCTGGCTTGAACGTCGCGACGGATTACCGAGAATTGAACTCCTTGATCGTCGTAACGGAAAGCAGCATAGCATTGCTTTTGACGAAGAAACCTATTCATTGGGACTTCATGGCGCAGCCGAATATGACAGCGACACAATCCGCTTCACCTATTCGTCGATGACAACGCCGTCCGAACTTTATGATTATGACATGGGCACGAAAAAGCGCGTTATGTTAAAACGGCAGGAAGTGCCGTCAGGACACGACCCCGAAAATTATATTACACGGCGTTTGATGGCCAAGGCTGAAGACGGTGCTGAAATTCCCGTTTCATTGTTTTATCACAAAAATACAAAACTCGACGGTACTGCGCCATGTCTGCTCTATGGTTATGGAGCTTATGGTATTTCTATGCCGGATAGTTTCAATTCCAATGCATTGTCACTTGTCGATCGTGGCTTTGTCTATGCAATTGCACATATCAGGGGTGGAAAAGAAAAAGGCTTTGACTGGTATGAAAAAGGAAAGCACTTGTTCAAGCGCAATACATTTACCGATTTTATCGCTTGCGGGCGTTTTCTGGTTGCCAATCATTTCACCTCGCATGACCGGTTGATTGCTGAAGGCGGTTCAGCCGGTGGCATGTTGATGGGTGCTGTCGCCAATATGGCTCCTCAAGATTACAAGGCTATTGTCGCCATTGTTCCTTTTGTTGACGTATTATCGACCATGCTTGATGCAACGCTTCCCCTTACGCCGCCCGAATGGCCTGAATGGGGAAATCCGATTGCATCGAAGGAAGATTATAAACTCATCGCATCCTATTCACCCTATGATAATGTCAGCGCACAAAATTATCCCGCCATTCTTGCAATGGGTGGTCTTACCGACCCGCGTGTCACCTATTGGGAACCGGCAAAATGGGTAGCAAAATTACGCGAGTTGAACACCGGAAATAATCCCGTTTTACTGAGAATAAATATGGATTCGGGCCATGCAGGTGCTTCAGGACGGTTTTCGCGTCTTGAAGAAAGTGCTTATATCTACGCTTTTATTCTCAAAGTTGCAGGAAAGATTTAAACCTTCTACCATCGTTTTAAAATCATCGGATTAAAAGGCGGCTTAACTGGTCTCTCATATCTCTTGAGATCGGAAGCTGCCTTGCCGCGGGACAATTTTTTCTAAGCTCTTCTTGCCACCAAAACTTCCCCTGAAGTCTCCGTTTGTCTTCACAACTTTTCCTGAAATCTTCGTTGTCTTTTGTAAAAGATGACTGGAGAGGAAAAAATAAGTGCTGGCAACTACCGTCGGAGCATTCATGCTTTAACGGGTTATCCGTTCCGATATATTTTTAAGGCAGAATGAACAATGCACTTGCCTATTGCTCATAAAGCTACCAAATATTTCATATAGCTGTTTTGACAGACAGCTAACCAGTCCGCATTTTATGGAATAGCGACCAAGTGATGAAAACTTCATGCCTATTGCTGTTGTTGTTGATCGGCTTTTTCTTGTCACCGGCATATGCTGCCGGAATTAGGAAAGATGTTGATGAATATGCCGGAAGCCGTTGCAATACGCCGGCAAAGGGAAGCGGCATTGTGGCGGGATATTTCAGCGGCGTTACGGATAATCCGATTATAAGCTCTGACGGTTTCGTTCCTGTCGACCGGTTCAGATGTTTCAAAACGATGGATGAATGCCGTGGCTGGCTTTATACAATGGAGTCACTCTACGGCTCACCACCACCAACGGCCACATTGTGTACACGATATTGATTATCAAAAGGCTGAGGGAGGCCTGTTCTCTATGAAATATGGACTTTTATTTTTTGCTACAATCGGCCTTGGCTTTCTGACAATGTCACAAAGCGTCTATGCACGTGGTCGAGACCCCGCAAAAGTAGCAAATATGACCAGTGAATATGCCGGAAAGCGCTGTTCGACACCTCAGAAGGGAAGTGGAATAGTTGCCGGTTTTTTCCGCGGATGGGAACAAACACCGTTCCAGAACCGCGGTTCCGGTCTTATGCCGGTCGAGCGGTATCATTGTTTCAAAACGATGAACGAATGCAAATCCTGGCTAAAAACGATGAATTATCTTTATAATGACAAATCCATCGATGCGAGCATGTGCACCAAATTTTAAAGAGTGATTGCGGTCTCGCGAAACAACCGGTAAAAAGTCGGAAGTACCGGAAAACCGGCAGATATAAAAAAACCGCCATTGGAAAAATGGCGGCTTTTTCAATTACAAAAACAAAATCAGGCTTTTTCAAAAAGCTCCAGCACGTAATCCCAATTAATCAGATGATCGACAAATGCCTCAAGATATTTCGGACGGGCATTGCGATAATCAATGTAATAGGAGTGTTCCCAAACGTCGACACCAAGAATCGGCGTTGCTCCATGAACCAGCGGGTTTTCACCATTCGGTGTTTTCGAGATTTCCAACTTTCCGTTTTTCACAGCAAGCCAAGCCCATCCCGAACCGAATTGAGCCGCTCCGGCGGCAAGAAAGTCTTCACGGAATTTATCATATCCGCCCAGATCACTATCAATTGCCTTGAGAAGTTTGCCCGGCAATTTTTTACCACCGCCGTCTTTTTTCATCCATTTCCAGAAATGGGTGTGATTGAAGTGTTGTGCGGCGTTGTTGAACAACCCCTGATTTTTGCCAAAGCTTGCTTTGACAATTTCTTCAAGGCTTTTGCCTTCAAGCCCGGAATCCTTCAGCAATTTGTTGCCGTTGGTGACATAGGCCTGATGGTGCTTGTCATGGTGGTATTCAAGTGTCTCGCGTGACATATAAGGCTGAAGTGCATCATAAGCATAGGGTAGTTCAGGCAATTCAAAAGCCATTTTCAATACTCCTTAAAAATATAGTCTCTGCCGGAATAGGTGCGATTATTTATTTGGTGCGCTCCTTGGGTAAAAGCAAGGGAAATTGCCCTTTTCACAAGAGTTTGACCGGTCGGGCTGAAATGTCTCCTCTTTCCATCAGATGGGATACAAGTCTCACAGTAACCTATTGTCGTCTTGAAGGGCAGCCCATAAATAGCGCGCAACAGCCTTTTCGGTTTTTAAGGCTTTTCGGTTTTTTAAGGCTTTTCGGTTTTTTAAGCCTTTTCAGCTTTTTAAGCCTTTCGAGATTGTCGCTCGAACATCTCTGCCGGAATTGAAAACAGCCGGATTTGTTTGTTTTTAACTTTTTTCCGTCAAATATGGAAAAAGAAAAACAAATTGGATTGATGAATGACTTCCCTTGTCTCGCGGCGCTTTTTCTTACAGACACTGACGATGGGTGCAGCAACAACAGGCCTTTCTGCCTGCATGCCTGCGGGATTGAAAGATATTGCATTGGCACCTGTAAAGACGCCACCTGCATCTGTTAATACACCCGTAAATAACGCGTTAGCTCCTTTTGCGTCGATGTATGGAGAAATGAGAGATGGCGATTTTGTTCTCCCAGCAATTCCCTATCAACATATTGATCCGCAATTTTTGCGACAGATCGTTGACGATCCGACCGGCGAACAACCCGGAACAATCGTTGTCGACACCAAAAGGCGTTATCTTTACCTTGTCCGTCTCAACGGCAAAGCAATCCGTTACGGTGTGAGCGTCGGAAAAGAAGGTTTTGCATGGTCGGGGCGTGGCATTATCGAATATAAACGCAAATGGCCAACATGGACACCGCCTGCCGATATGATCGCCCGTCAACCGCAGCTTGCAAAATATAGTGCTGCAAATGGCGGTATGAAACCGGGATTGAAAAATCCGCTTGGCGCACGTGCCCTTTACATTTTTCAGGATGGTAAAGACACCCTCTACCGCCTTCACGGTTCACCCGATTGGTCATCTATCGGCAAGCGCGCTTCATCCGGTTGTGTCAGGCTCATCAATCAGGATATTATAGATCTTTACGAACGCGTTCCGGAAAAAGCTCCGGTTCTTGTCGTGTAATTTATGATGCGAGACTGAAAGACCAGCACTCATATCTTTAGATAAGATTTATTGGATGACGTATTTAAAGTTAAGTCCTTCTGAAGCCCCAAGATCATCCGGAATAGAAAATCATAACGCCATAAAGTTTCACTTTTCCGGGTAAAATTTCTTAAAAGCTTGCCGTAAACTTCCTGTCAGCCAAGGTTCTTTATATAGCCTCTGCCGACAATGCCTATAGAAGACAGGAAAGCTCAATCAGGTCGAACTTGAAGAGCCGGAAACGCTCACATCGAGAAACATAGCGAAGGCCGATTTTCCCCTCTGCCCTTGCATTGCCATTTATTTGCGTCTGCCGCCCAGAAGATTTCCCAAGACACCGCGCAAATAATTTTCACCGGCTTTTGCAAGTGACCGGCCGATAGAGTTGGCGGCGGTACGGGTAATGGATTTCACTGCGGTTTCTGCGACCGATTGCCCGCGACCATTCTTTTTATCCTCGCCGAAAATTGTATCCCAGAAGCTTCCGCCCTGTTCCTGATTATTGTTGGATTGCTTTTCTTCTGTATTTTTTTGCAACATTTCATAGGCGGATTGGCGATCGACTGTCTCGTCATATTTACCGCTCACCGGACTTGTTTTCATCAAACTTTGCCGCTCTTGCACCGTAATCGGTCCGATTTGCGATGACGGCGGGCGAATGGTGGTTCTTTGGACAATAGAAGGAACACCTTTATCTTCCAGAGTTGATACCAGCGCTTCACCTGTTCCAAGATCCGAGATCGCTTTCATCGTGTCAAAATCGGGATTGGCACGGAAAGTCGAAGCTGCGGCTTTTACCGCAGCCGTCTCGCGAGGCGTATACACCCGCAATGCGTGCTGGATACGGTTGCCAAGCTGCGCCAGAATCGATTCGGGCACATCCAGAGGATTTTGTGAAATGAAGTAGATGCCTACTCCCTTCGAGCGGATCAAGCGGACAACCTGTTCAATGCGTTCGATCAAAGCTTTTGGTGCATTATCGAACAGCAAATGGGCTTCGTCAAAGAAGAATACGAGGCGGGGCTTATCGGGATCACCGACTTCAGGCAATTGTTCAAAAAGTTCTGACATAAGCCACAAAAGGAATGTCGAATAAAGGCGCGGATTGGACATAAGCTTGTCAGCGGCAAGAACGCTGACAACCCCTCGCCCGTCATTCGTAACACGCATAATGTCTTCGAGTTTCAGCGAAGGTTCGCCAAAGAAATGTTCGCCCCCCTGCTCCTCGAAAACCAATAATTGACGTTGTATAGATCCCACGGAAGATTTCGAGATATTGCCGTAACGGGTCGAAAGCTCGGCCGCCTTTTCTCCGACGTGATTGAGCATTGCTTGCATATCCTTGAGATCAAGCAGTAACAAGCCTTCATCATCGGCTGCGCGGAATGCAATATTGAGCACACCTTCCTGTGCTTGCGTCAAATCCATCAAACGGGAAAGCAGCAATGGTCCCATTTCCGAAACAGTTGCCCTTATCGGATGCCCGTCAACACCGAAAAGATCCCAGAAAATAACCGGTGCAGCCTTCATCTCGATTGACGAAAGTCCGACACCTTCTGCACGTACGTGCACCTTATCATTCAAAATGCCGGCTTTGGCTATGCCGGAAAGGTCACCTTTGACATCGGCACAAAAAACGGGAACGCCGGCTGCGGAAAAAGATTCGGCAATGACTTGAAGCGTTACTGTTTTTCCGGTTCCCGTAGCCCCTGTTATCAATCCGTGGCGGTTTGCATATTTTAGCCAGATATATTCCGGTTTGAGGCTATTATCCCGTTTTTGGCGACTGGCACCAAGAAAAATTCCGCTCTTGTCGATCATACCCAATTATCCTTCGGCCTGATTTTCCAATCAGCATAAATGTACCAGAATCAGACAAATTCAATAAGCCTTTTATGTGGCTTCAATGAATTTGTTTTTTGACGGCCTTTTTTGTCGGCAGATTTTTCCTGAAACAAATATCTCTATTGGTCTCTATTTTTACATAAAATGACAATTTATAATATTTTATAATATTCATATTTATATATTTGCTATTATTATAATTATTTATACATCCAAATATATATGATAATATCTATCATTATATAAATCTGTAAATTCTGTTTTACACTTGTTATATTTCTGAATGGCAATACAGAATGGTCGCTTCCACCAAAAATCATTTTATGTGTCTGGATGGAATTTTATTAAATGAATTCTAAATGAAATTGCGGTAGGTTGGTCTTGCGCCATTCAGGGCTTTGTGATTTTTTTAGAGTACCTCTTAAAGATGGTGTAAAAACGATTTAGTAGGATTTTGATTTGCTCATGAGCTCGAAACAATCCCTTCCATCCGACAATTTACAATCGCGTCAAGCAGGCTGGTCCGTCATGCAACGTGCTGATGACCCCGATATTGAACGTGCCCGCTTCCAACTCAAGGAAGACATAGCCAATGGTGCTACCGGTATTGCTCTTATTTTTGAAGGTGCCAACAGCGCCTATGGATTCGGGCTACCGGCCAAGGCCGAAACAATACCGACACTTTTTGATGGTGTCAGTCTGGATGGTCTTCATATTCGTCTGGATAACCATCCGCATGGTCGTGTCATTGCTGACAGTTTTATTGATTATCTTCAACACAGACGCATTAACCCGACGCGCACAAAACTGACATTCAGCACCGACCCCACTGCTGTTCTGGCCACAACCGGCAAACTCAAAATGTCAATCGAGGCATTGAAAGCATCACTGCCGCAATCAATGTCGGTATTTTTCTCTTCCGGCATTCCCGGAGTTGTGCTTGAAGCCGACGGCCGCCCCTACCATAATGCGGGTGCAACACCTGCACAGGAAATCGGTGCTATGATGTCGGTTGCGCTCGCCCATTTAAAGATGGTTGAAGAAGCGCGTCACCATATTATTTACGCTCTGCCGCATATCGGTTTTGCTACTGCACTCGATCAGGATCCGGTTATGGGACTTGCAAAAATGCGGGCAATCAGGTTGCTGTGGCGGCGTCTTCAGGGAGAACGTGGCGTTTCATCGCCTTTCCCTGCCATTATCCATGTTGAAACATCCATGCGGATGATGACCAGACAGGATGCGCTAAGTAACATTTCGCGTTCCTCTATTGCCGCCTATGCTGCAATTCTTGGCGGTGCATCGTCTTTATCCGTATTGCCATATAGTTTTGTGTTCGGCTTACCGGACGAAAATGCCCGCCGTATTGCCCGCAACAGCCAACTTGTTTTTGTCGATGAACTGGCGAACCCTCTCGCGAAACATGCCAATCGTCGCGATAATGATGCGGATGCCCTTGCAGAAGCAGCCTGGGTCGAGTTTACCCGGCTTGAAGACGAGGGTGGCGTCATGCAAAGTCTGATAGACGGCAACCTCGCCAAACGCATTGAAGAAGCGCGTGATCTGCGACTTGCAAGCTATCATAAAAACGAACGTGCGATCATTGGTACATCCGAATACCGGAAAAGTGACGAGGCTCCTTTCGGCATTGTCGATACCAAAGCTGTTCATTTTTCAGCAGAAGGCATTTCCCATTGCCATCCCTTGGTATCTGGGCGTTGGGATCAAGACTTTCTGGAAGTTCAAAAAATTGCTCCGGTGGAAATTACGAAGGATTAATATATGATCCGCAGCTTTCGTTCGTCGACTGACCGACTTGTCGAAGTTCCTCTGAAAGAAGATGGAACACCTGAAAACGATGTGTTGTGGATCGATCTTTCCGATCCGACTGCGGGAGAAGAAAAAGAGCTGGAAAAATGGCTTGGGATTCCCATTCCAACCCATGATGATATGACAGAAATCGAAGAATCCAGCCGCTTTTATATGGAAAACGGGGCGCAATATATGACTGCGCCCTTAATCTATACAGTTGACGGGGACAAGCGTGACATTGCGCCGGTGACTTTCATTCTGACCGGATCGCGATTGGTAACTGTTCGCTATAGTCATCCGCAAGCTGTCGAACTTTTCATTTTACGCGTCACCAAAGCCGGTAACGGGGTTATTACGCAACAATGTACCGGTCTAACGATTTTGACTGCTGTTATGGAAGCGGCAACAGACCGGCTTGCCGATCTCCTCGAAGCCGTCTCTGCACGCATAGAAAAGGCTTCGCGCAACATCTTCCATCGTGATGAAGGTGCGATGCCGATGTCGACTGTCGATTTTCGTAAAATTCTTAACCAGATCGGCAATCAGGGAACGTTGCTTTCAATGGTTAGAGAAAGCATCGCCGGTGTCAGCCGTCTTCTCGTTTATGTGGAAGCCTATGGAAAAACTGTTACGCCAAAATATATTGAAGCCGACGGCAAAACTGTCACGCCTAAAAAAGACATGAAGACGACGGTAAAATCACTTGAACAGGACACCCAGTCACTTGAGCATTACGCCGATTTCTTGTCAGCAAAAATGACATTTCTTCTTGATACAGTCGTCGGGATGATTTCGACAGAACAAAATGCCATTATCAAATTTTTCTCGGTTGCAGCCGTGGGCTTCATGCCGCCAACGCTTGTTGCATCAATCTATGGAATGAATTTCCAATTCATGCCGGAACTCAATGAAAAATGGGGCTATCCTTTTGCGCTTTTTCTGATGATTATTTCGGCTGTTATCCCGATACTTTATTTCAGAAAGAAAGGCTGGCTTTAGCCTGCTCAATTACTTTCCCCATCTGGAAATTTGTTGTTCTATCTATTATATTAACTCTATTGAAGGCAATGAACCTCAATCAAAGGAGTGATTTCAATGTCTATTGAGACCGCAATGCGTATTTCGGTAACTGGCATGAACAGACAGGTTGATTCACTTGATAAAACAGCTCTGAATGTTGCCAGAGGTACGACGGTTGAGCGCCAAACTTACGATCCGGGTGATGATATGATTGATCTGGATATGGGCGAGCACAATTTCAAAGCCAATTTTCGTGTTTTTCAGGTTGCTGATGAAACAATGGCTCAAATTATCAAGTTGAAACGCTAAAAAAATCAGGCGCTCTCGTGCTGCTGAAATAAATTATATTTTTCTGGTTTTCGGTGCGTTATTTTAAATAACGGGAAAAGCTTAAAGCCGGAAATAAAAGCGCTTTTCTTATAAAATAAAAAGTCGCGTTCATTCCGGTTCCGCTCCGGTTCATATAATCCGGCGCAGCTTGTTTGACGGATTGTGGCTTGTTAGACGGATTGTGGCTTGTTTGACGAATTATTGTGTGTTTACCGGTGGGGAGCTTCAGTCACTTGACCGCAACAGCTTTTTACTGAAGCGAAATCAATCATAAATATTTATCGAGGGAAAAGTGGCTGGGGTACCTGGATTCGAACCAGGGAATGCCGGTACCAAAAACCGGTGCCTTACCGCTTGGCTATACCCCAAAAACTATGCATGGCATACTTCCTGCGCGCCTTATAACGAGTTCAGTAAAAATGTGCAATATGTTCATGCGCCAGCTACAATTTTTTTTTGAGAATCGGGGTTTTTCGTCCCGACAGTATTAAAACAGCTTCTCTATAACGCCGTTTGAACCTCATCATCGGCTAATCAAGAAAGTTTTTTCAGAAAACAGAACGGCATCGGCAAATCCGGATATTCACCGAATGGCGTGAAACGGATAATGCGGATGTTCCTGCTATTGTGTTTTGTCTCCTATCTGGCAACTATTTGCCAGATAGAATGAAATCTCCCTTACGTCAGCGGTGCGAATACAGAGATTTTAATGCTCCGGTTCAACTTATGTAGTTTTGACGTTGTAATAAAACCGAAGACGACCGGTCAGCCCTGTCTCAATTGTCTGCTGTTATTTTCTCGTCCGGTATGACAACATAGATCAGCACCAATATAATGGTAATGAAAAACCGGAAGGCGTCGGGCACTCCATTCCACTCCTTGGACATCCACATTCCGAACCATTCCCCGCCCACAGACATAAACGCAACATGCCAAACCAGAAACCCCAGTGTCAGACCGGCTATTGCGCAACGTTTTGACAATTGGAACGTGTTTTTGGGGGCTTTTATAGCAAGCAACATGCACACACTACCAATCCAACACAAGATAGCCGTTAACGTCTCGAATGTAACAATGAGCCAATAACCGATATTCTGGATGGTTATATTTTCGATCGAACGCCACTTTGTCGGCGCATCAGCAAAGACACTATCCATTAAAAACACATGATGGACATAGGCAAAATTAATTGACGAATAAAAAATGTTTTCAACGGCTACCAATGTTGCGAACAACGCTATTGCGGCGACAAACGCCGATTTTGACAGACGAACAATAAGCATGATCTCCCACACTCCTTCAAACCTGGAACATCAAAGTCTTTCAAGTCCGGAAATAGCCTCTAACGCAACCAATCTGAAGAAAAAACATGTACAATTGGTAATTTTAAAGATAATTTTTTCGTGATCGAATATATTTCATGCTCAATTATTAGTTAAAAATAACAATTAATAGTTGAAAAACATAATTAAAAATATCAATAAAATATATATTGTAACAAATATTTTATTATACTTTTTAAATGTAATTTACATTGTTCTTAGGAATTATATCCGATTTTTAAATTTTTCAAAATTTCTTCCTGAAAATGATAAATTGGAAAATTTCTGTCACCGGAATCGCACCATACAAGTCATAACAATGTTATTTACTTTTAATCGCCAAATTGAAATGATTGCAGTTAATGGACTATATCTGGCGTAATTGACGAGGAGAGCTGATGTCCGTAGGTTTTAACAACGATTTCGACCCTGAATATGGTCACGTGGTTGTTCTTGATAACCACGTCAGGCGAATTACCGCACATAACCCCTCTCCTTTCACATTCACCGGCACCAACAGTTACATCATCGGTACCGATGACCTCGCTATTATAGATCCCGGCCCTGATGATGATGAACAGCTTGAAATGTTGCTCGGTGTAATCGAAGGGCATAGGCTGGGTTATATTTTCATCACCCATAGCCATAGCGATCATTCGGGGCTCGCAAAACGGTTAAGTCGGCTGACAGGCGCAAAAATCGTTGCCGAGGGGAGCCACAGACCGGCCACGGCTAATATTTCAGATATATCAATGACTCTTGATTCGGGTGGCGATAGTGATTTCGCGCCCGATATTACTCTTGGAGATGGTGAAACCATTGAAGGAGATGGCTGGAAGCTCAGCTCTATCACCACGCCTGGACATATGGCTAATCATACGGCCTATAGCCTCGATAAGACGGGCGTGCTTTTTACCGGCGATCATGTCATGGCCTGGGCAACAACTGTCGTTGCTCCGCCGGATGGTTCTATGCAGGATTATATGAAATCGCTTGATAAACTCCTGAAACGGGATGACAAGATTTATCTTCCCGGCCACGGCGGCCCAGTGCTTAAACCGCAAGCTTATGTCCGTGCCATCATTGCACACAGGAAAATGCGCGAGAGGGCTATTCTTGAACGGTTAAGCGAGGGAGACCGGACAATAAGCGAGATCGTCAAGGCAATTTACCGTTCGCTTGACCAACGTCTTTACAAAGCTGCTTCGCTTTCGGTTCTTGCGCATCTCGAATCACTGGTGGCAAGCGGTGTTGTCAAAGTCGAGGAACCACTCTCTCTTTCGGCTTGTTATTCATTATCCTGATCGGTTGGTGTCGAAAGCATTTCGGTATCGAGAGCATCCATGAAAGTCAGAATAAATGCTGCATCGACTCCGAGATCGCGATGTAAATAACGTGATGGCGAACGCATAAAGGGCTATTCTTGAACGGTTAAGCGAGGGAGACCGGACAATAAGCGAGATCGTCAAGGCAATTTACCGTTCGCTTGACTAACGTCTTTACAAAGCTGCTTCACTTTCGGTTCTTGCGCATCTCGAATCACTGGTGGCAAGCGGTGTTGTCAAAGTCGAGGAACCACTCTCTCTCGGCTTGTTATTCATTATCCTGATCGGTTGGTGTCGAAAGCATTTAGGTATCGAGAGCATCCATGAAAGTCAGAATAAATGCTGCATCGACTCTGAGATCGCGATGTAAATAACGTGATGCCGAACGCATAAAGGGCTATCCTTGAACGGTTAAGCGAGGGAGACCGGACAATAAGCGAGATCGTCAAGGCAATTTACCGTTCGCTTGACCAACGTCTTTACAAAGTTGCTTCACTTTCGGTTCTTGCGCATCTCGAATCACTGGTGGCAAGCGGTGTTGTCAAAGTCGAGGAACCACTTTCTCTCTCGGCTTATTATTCATTATCCTGATCGGTTGGTGTCGAAAGCATTTCGGTATCGAGAGCATCCATGAACGTCAGAATAAATGCTGCATCGACTCCGAGATCGCGATGTAAATAACGTGATGCCGAACGCATATCGACAAATGTTGTATCCCCTTCGTCAGTCAGACGAATGACAATGTCAGATATAAAACCCAGATAAAAAGTTTTAGCTTCTGTTTCGATAAATAGCTGTTCATCTTCACCATCGACACCCCTTTGTGCCTTGATAGGCCAACCTTGGGCATCAAGAACATTGCGCACCGATTTGAGAATACGGTCGGGCGACCCGTCGTAACGGCGTCCTGAAAGCTCCGGCCATTCTTCCAATTGCAGTGCGGCCTGCGCGGTTAATTCGGAAGCAACAGGCAAAGCATCAGCTGGTCTGGTACCTGTAATGAAATGTGGCGGAGTATCGGTATCGGTTGAAATGTCGTTCAGTGGCGGCAACACACACCACATTACAAGGAATGTTGAAATCGGAGTCAAAGTTATCAATGAATAGACGATGCCCTTTAAGGCTTTTAGCCCGCCACGATCACCGTTTTCCCAAAGATCGTAAAGGCCTTTCAGAGCCAGAACAAATGCTATCAGTGCCAACGCACCGGCAACAGCCGAAAACCCGATAAAAACATTTGTCCGAATAAGCGAAAATCGGTGGAGGAGGCACAAAATGACAAGTGCCAATAGGCTGACGCCACCAAAACGCGGCGACCACAAAGCGGCATAGGATGTCAAACGAACATATTTTTTTCTCATTGTCCGTCAATTTTCCCTGATAATGTGCTCGCCCCGTCTAGCCTATTAGTTTTCTGTAATAGATTTTTTTCTTGCAACACAGCTCTTTTATCGACTGCTTTGATCCCTTGCAATGCATTACAATCGCTCACACTTGTCTGTCTTTCCACCGGCTTTACCGCATCCGACAATTTTACAAAACTGAAGCCCTTTTTCTCTAGTTCCAGAATACCGTCTGCAACACCCTGACCGGATGCACGTTTGGGCTGGTTCATATGGGCAATAATTACATCACCATTCTTAGCAGATGAAATTCGCCGGGCAACCGTTTTTGCTGGCAGAGATGCCCCCATATCGGCATTAAGAGAAAAACCGCCTATCTCGTAGCCCATGGCATGAACGAGTTTGATCGCATCATCAGAATAACGTGCTGCCGCATCACGATACCACTTTGATTGGGGAAAACCTGCATTTGCCAGACCTTCCTCTCCACCTCTGACTTCTTCACACACTGCTTCGAGGCTGCCTGCTGTTTTGAGACCATAAATATCCGGCTGGTTATCAATAGCGGGCACATGATTTTTCCCGTGATTTGCAACTTCAAACAGATCAGGATGAGCCTTGATGACATCGACAGCCGGTTTGTTTCTTCGCAACCACCGCGTTGTAACAAACAGAGTTGCTTTAATCTGGCGGGAAACCAGTATGTCGAAGATACGGTGGTCTATATCGCCCATACAAAGGTCAAGCGTCAAAGCCACTTGCGGGCTTGACGCTGCACCTTTTTCTATATGCAATGTCGGTTCGACCGTACCGGCCACACTTATGGCCGGTACATTCAGAGCTATTATACCGGCAAACACCCACCGGCGGATATATCGCAACATTTATTACCTATGCTTGGCACTACCTATTTCTGGTGTCTGATCGCTGCTTGAGCTGCTGCAAGTCTGGCTATCGGCACACGGAACGGCGAACAGGACACATAGTTCAACCCGTTTTCCTCGCATAAATCAATAGACATCGGATCGCCACCATGTTCGCCACAAATACCAAGTTTAATATCGGGACGCTGGCTGCGGCCGCGTGTTGCGCCTATTTTTACAAGCTCGCCAACTCCATCGCGATCAATGGATACAAACGGATCCTGCTCCAGCAAGCCTTTTTTAACATAGGTCGAAAGAAACGGACCGGCGTCATCACGTGAAATACCGAACGTTGTTTGCGTAAGATCATTGGTGCCGAAAGAGAAAAACTCTGCAGATTTTGCAATTTCGGCGGCACAAATTGCAGCTCTCGGCAATTCGATCATCGTTCCGACGAGATAGTCGATTGTAACGCCGTGCTCTTTCATGACAGCCTTTGCTGTTTCATCAATACGCTCTTTGACGTAGTCAAGCTCGGTTTTGAGTGCTACCAGAGGCACCATAATTTCCGGTATCACCGTTTCCTTGGTCTTTTTAGCGGCTTCAATCGCAGCCTCGATAATTGCACGCGTCTGCATTTCAGCGATTTCAGGATAGGTAATTGCCAAGCGACAACCCCTTAATCCCAGCATCGGGTTGAATTCGTGAAGTTCTGCTGCTCTTTCTTTGATAAGTTCGGCCGGAATTGACATTGCTTTGGCAACTTCGGCAACTTCGGCATCCGTTTTCGGCAAAAATTCATGAAGCGGCGGATCCAGCAAACGTATTGTTACCGGTAGACCATGCATGATTTCAAACAATTCGATAAAATCGGAACGCTGCATGGGCAGAAGTTTTGCCAAGGCCTTGCGACGACCCTGTTCATCATTGGCCAAAATCATTTCGCGCATCGAAATGATGCGATCACCGGCAAAAAACATATGCTCGGTTCGGCAAAGACCAATTCCTTCGGCACCGAAAGAGCGCCCCATACGTGCGTCCGCAGGTGTCTCGGCATTCGCACAAACATGCATACGGCGTTTTTCATCGGCCCATGACATGAGTTTTGCAAAATCGCCCGACATTTTCGGTTGCAACATGGCGACTTTGCCTTTGTAAATCTCGCCATTTCCACCATCAATTGTGATGATGTCACCTTTATGGAAAGTCTCGCCACCGGCTTTCAATGTGCCGCTACGATAATCGATATGGATACTGCCGGCACCCGAAACACACGGTTTTCCCATACCACGAGCCACAACAGCGGCGTGGCTCGTCATGCCACCGCGCGTTGTCAACACTCCTTCTGCAACATGCATACCATTAATGTCTTCCGGACTTGTTTCCACACGCACCAGAATAACTTTATGCCCCTCTTTGGTTGCATTTTCCGCTTCTTCCGACGAAAAAACAATTTCGCCGGTTGCAGCCCCCGGAGAAGCAGGAAGCCCTGTGCCCAAAACCACTTTTTTAGCTTTGGGGTCGAGTGTCGGATGGAGAAGCTGATCGAGCGATTTCGGATCAATCCGTGAAATGGCTTCGGTGCGATCAATGAGCCCCTCGTCAACCATATCGACAGCCATTTTGAGTGCCGCCCGCGCCGTACGCTTGCCAATGCGGGTTTGCAGCATCCACAATTTACCTTTTTCAATGGTAAATTCCATATCCTGCATATCGCGATAATGTTTTTCCAACTTGTGGGCAATGTCGTTAAACGCAGCAAAAGCTTGCGGCAAAGTCTTTTCCAGCGAAGGTTTGTCGGAACCGGCAGCAATACGTGCAGCTTCGGTGATGTTTTGCGGCGTTCTGATACCGGCAACAACATCTTCCCCTTGCGCATTGACAAGAAATTCACCGAAAAGCGCGTTTTCGCCTGTTGAAGGGTTACGGGTGAAAGCAACACCGGTTGCCGAATCATCACCCATATTGCCAAACACCATGGCCTGAACATTAACCGCAGTACCCCAGCTTTCCGGTATATCGTGAAGTTCGCGATAGGTTACGGCGCGCGGTGTCATCCAGCTTTGGAAAACTGCCCCGATTGCGCCCCAAAGCTGTTTTTCAGGGTCTTGGGGAAATGGCGTTCCGATTTCTTTTTCGACACATTCTTTATAAGAGGCAATCACATCCTGCCAATCCTTGGCGGTCATTTCGGTATCGACCTCATAACCATGGCGCGCCTTGGCATCGTCTATAATTTCTTCAAACAATGCGCCATCGATTCCCAGCACAACATTTGAATACATCTGGATGAAACGGCGATAGCTGTCATAGGCGAAACGTTCGTCACCGGTTTCTCTTGCTATTGCTTTGACAGTTTCATCATTAAGACCGAGGTTCAAAACCGTGTCCATCATACCGGGCATGGAAGCGCGCGCTCCAGAACGAACCGATACCAGCAAAGGCTTGTCCTTGTCACCGAACCGGCGTCCGGTCAGCTTACCGACTTCTGCAAGACATTTTTGAACAGTTTCATCGAGTTTGTCGGGGTAAGTTTTATTATTGTTATAAAAATAGGTACAGACTTCTGTGGTGATTGTAAAACCCGGAGGAACCGGCAATCCGAGATTGCTCATTTCCGCGAGATTTGCACCTTTACCACCCAAGAGATTGCGTTCAGATGCCGCCCCGTCAGCCTTTCCATTACCAAAGCTGTAAACCCATTTTGTCATTTTAAATAAACATCCTCCGATTGACTGTAATAGCTGCCCGTTAAAAAATAGACTTTACCTATTTTGTGAAAAGACGAATTAAGAGACCAACTACCAGTGTCAGCTTAAATGACATTTGCCCTTACGCCAACATCAATTTTCTTTACAGAACAAACAAATCGATTAAATAGAAAAGTCAAACCGATTGAATAACAAAAGTTTTACACTTGCAAGCAAAGATCGGAACGCATTTCTTTTCATTAGCCAACGTCACGCATTTTTTCTGCGGTCTGGAGATCGACCGATACAAGTTGTGATACGCCCTGTTCACCCATTGTGACACCGAACAAGCGATTCATGCGCGCCATTGTTATCGGGTTGTGCGTTATAACGATAAAGCGCGTTTCGGTCGATTTTGCCATTTCCTCCATGAGATTGCAGTAACGTTCGACATTGTGGTCATCAAGGGGGGCGTCAACCTCGTCCAAAACGCAAATAGGCGAAGGACTCGTTAAAAAAACCGCAAATATCAATGCCATTGCTGTCAATGCTTGCTCGCCGCCTGATAAGAGTGTCATGGTTTGCGGTTTTTTACCCGGTGGCCGTGCCAGAATTTCGACACCCGCATCCAAAGGATCATCCGATTCGATCAGTTGAAGTTCCGCGGTCCCGCCGCCAAAAAGATGATGATAAAGTCTCTGGAAGTGGTCGTTTACCTTGGTGAAGGCAGCAAGCAGCCTTTCCCGCCCTTCGCGGTTCAGATTGACAATTGCAACACGCAACTTTTTGATTGCCTCTACCACGTCGTCGCGCTCACCGGTGATCGAATCAAATCGCGTGCGAAGCTCTTTTTCTTCTTCATCGGCACGTAAATTCACCGCTCCAAGACGTTCGCGCTCGATGCGCAATCGTTCAAGTGTGTGTTCGAGTGTATTGATGTCGGGCATTTCATCGGCAACCGAAAGCCCCGCGAGAGCCAATGTTTCGTGTGCTGCGCAGTTCAGAGTTTCGTTTATCCGTGCTTCTATCTCTTTTCGACGATCGACAGCAGCATTCAGCCTTTCTTCGGCTCTGGCACGTTCTTCGCGACTTGACGAAAGTGCGGCAAAAGCCTGCGACGTCTGTTTATCAAGCGTAGCCTCTATTGCTTCTGCTTGTGACAGGCGATCCATTACCGCATGGCCTTCCGCTTCTTTCTTTGCAATGGCATCAAGCAGATTTTGCCGTCTTTCCTCCAGCCCCTCAGGTGTTTGCGCCAATTGTTCGGCTTCGATCATTGCTTCTTCACGACGTGCTTTTAACGCATCTATCTGGTTTTTCGCGTTTTCTATACGTCTAACCCAATTTTTCCTCTCCGAGCCGATCGCTTCAAGTCTACGCACCCGCGCGCTGGCGTTTTGCTTCCAGCTTTGTAATGCAGCCAATGCTTCCGAGACGGCTCTTCGTTCGGACGATATTTTTGCCGAAAATGAAGCGATTTTCGCCTCCATAACCGTCATATCGGGCAATTTTTTCTGCTCGATCAAAGCCGTTTCGAGTTTTTGTGAAATCTCTACCTTTTCACTTTCCAGATTGCCTATATTCTCTTCAAGAGAAGACAGGCGCAAACGGTGTTCGGACACTTCGCGTTCAACATTGCTATAGAATTGTTGTGCGGCATCGCGATTGTCACGGCTCACGCGCAACTTCGCCCTTACCTCGCGTTCATAAAGGGCTGAATCTTCCACCTGCTTTGTTAGCTGTTGCAATTTCGTTTCGGCAATCTTCAAGGCTTGCTTTGCTTCCTCGACAAGCTCCGACAAAATCTGGAGACGATTTTTTTGTGCCAGACGTTGAGCACTTGCAGATGGTGCATCTGCACGCGTCTTTAACCCATCCCAACGCCAGATTGCGCCGCTCCGGCTCACCAGTTTTTGCCCCACTTGCAACCCGGTTTGCAAGCGCTCGCCTTCCTCCTCCTCGACAACTCCGATTTGCGCAAGTGCCGGTTTCAATTGTTCGGGCGCTTTCACAAAATCTGCCAACGGTTTCACCCCGTCAGGAAGCGCGGGACTTATCGCTATTCCGGTGCGGCCACTCCAAAAAATTGGTGCACCTTCTTTCAACGACCCTTCAAGATCATCCCCCAAAGCTGCACCGAGAGCAACTTCAAAGCCTTCTTTAACAGTGATTTCATCGACAACCGGCGGAAATTCTCCGCTGTTCGAGGAATTTAAAAGCTGTTCGAGGGTGCGCGATTCAGTTGTAAGACCATTTAACCTGTCACGACAATCAGCCACCAGAGGACGCTCTCTATTTTCTGCCTCACGTGCGTTTTCAGTGGCCAATTCGCATTCTTGCAACAATGCTTCATTCTGGGCGAGTTGTGCCTCGGCTTCCGCGAGTTTTTCTTCAGCTTCGGCAATTCTGTCGGAAGAGTTCAGCTCCTCTTCCAAAGCCTTTATCTGGTTTTTTATATCAATAACCGTCTCATCAAGACGTTTGCCCCGATTTATAAAATCAGCAATCTGATCGGCTATTCGTAATTCTTCGGCCTTGGCCTCGGCTTGTAATTTTGTAAGTTCGCCCGCTTGCGCTTCGCTTTCGCTTAAATTGCTTTGCAGCTCTTCATAATGAAGGGTAAGCTCCATTTCGGTTTCTTGCTGGTTTTCCGCTTCAAGCCGTAATGTCTCTTCCTCTTCGTTCAACCGTTCAAAACTTTGCTGGTTGTCATTGGCAAGTTGTTCTTCACGAACGATGTCGGCGTCAAGTTGTTCAAGCCTGCGCAACAATTCCGATTGCCGCTGACGATTTCTGTCTTTCTCCTCGTCAAGCTGTTTCAACTCGATGCTCAATCTCTGGTAAGCGGCAGAGGCTTTTGCTGCTTCCTCCCTCAGCGGAGGGAGTTTGTTTCTACTTTCTTCCTGTGCTTTTTCGGCACGCATATGCGCCTGCGCTTTTTCCGCAACAAGTTTTGTTGCACCATTCAGAGCGCTTATCGCTTCGGCTTCCTGGGATTTGTTTTCTGACCAGCGCAAATAGAACAGACCGGCTTCCGCCTGTCTTATGTCGGCGGATAGAGTTTTGAAGCGGTTTGCTTGTCGTGATTGGCGTTTCAAACTTTCAATCCGCGATGAAAGATCGCCTACTACGTCTTCAAGCCTGTCGAGATTGCCTTCTGCCGCACGAAGCCGCAATTCCGCTTCATGGCGGCGGCTATGAAGGCCTGAAATACCGGCTGCTTCTTCCAGCAATGCACGGCGTGCTTGGGGCTTTGCCTGTATCAGCTCGCCAATGCGCCCCTGCCCGACCATGGAAGGCGAACGTGCCCCTGTCGACTGATCGGCAAATAATAATTGAACATCTTTTGCCCGTACTTCTTTGCCATTAATACGATAGGCCGAACCGGCATCCCGTTCAATACGGCGGGAAACCTGCAACTCATCGGTATCATTAAAAGCCGTTGGCGCGCTGCGGTCGGAATTATCAAGAAACAGTGTAACTTCGGCAAAATTTCGCGCCGGCCGCGTCGCCGAGCCGGAAAAAATAACATCATCCATGCCGGAAGCGCGCATATTTTTATAGGAGTTTTCCCCCATAACCCAGCGCAGAGATTCAACAAGATTCGATTTCCCGCATCCATTAGGGCCGACAACACCCGTAAGCCCGCGTTCTATTACGAACTCCTGAGCTTCGACAAAAGATTTAAAACCTACCAGCCGCAGCTTGGTAAACTGCATGAACCTACCTTCGGGGTTACAAAAAAGGATGCAGTCAAAAGTAACTGCATCCTGTCACTTATTCCATAATCATCATATTAAAGGAAACTATCAATCACAGAAGACATGTCATCCACAGACAACGCGCCTTCATATTTCTTGCCATTGATAAAAAATGTCGGTGTCGACGTGACGCCGAACTCTTTACCACGTTCAAACGAACTCTTGACTTCGTCAAGCACCGATTGATTCTTCAAGCAGGCTTCAAAAGCATTGTCATCAAGACCGGCCATTGCAGCTATTTTTTTCAATGGAGGCAATGCGTCGGAAGCAGCCGCCCATTCCATCTGCTTTTCAAAAAGCACCTGAATCATCGGGAAATACCGGTCTTCCGGCGCACAACGAGCAAGCATGTAACCGGCTTGTGCCCTCGGATCATACGCAAATTCGCGGAATACCAGACGCGCTTTACCGGTTTTGATATATTTTTCACGGATGGATGGCAGCGTCTCATTATAGAAAGCAGCACAGTGGCCACAAGTAACAGAAGCATATTCGACGATGGTTACCGGAGCATCTGCTTTGCCCTCGACCATTTCCTTGCCTTTACCGGGTTCAAGCAATTTGGCCATATCAACAGTACCCGACGATTTGACTTCGGTTGTTTTGGCAACACTTGCTTTATTGTCGGCAGATTTAGCTTCGTCGGTTTTCGCTTCAGCAGGTTTATTTTCTGCCGCATAAGAAGGTAAAACAGTAAAACAGGTTGTTGCAAATAACCCTAGAGCGGCGGCAAAAAACCGTAAATGCCGACTGTTTTTTGTATTAAGCATAACAGTACCTTTTCTTTTTATTATGTTCAAACTTGAAACTCGCTAAATTCAAGGCAAGCTTTGTTATTTTATACGGCATTCATCAAGAATTGTCTTGGATTAATTATTAAAATTTTTGTCATGACCGGTATGTTTCTCTGCAAATATAGATAGACCAAGATCGGTTAAAGAGTTCCGGAGCCCGATATTATCAATTTGCATTGTCACTTCGTCAATAAACTTGCGATCATTTTCGTCTACCGGAGGGCGCTCGAAACGGACAACTTCCTCTTTCTCGATAACGCATTGTTCTATTTTTATCCGGTTCACTGCAATAAACCCGAAAAAGGCATTGATACGTTGCAGAATTTCGGTTGTTTCATGAGTCAAAATCATGGCAGCATAAGCCTCGCAACCAACGACAAGTGTTGCCGGTTTGAAGGGATCATCAATACTCGAACGCCTTGGCCACAGGATTTTTAAGGGAATCGTACTTCCTGCAATTTCTTCTCCGATAAGCAGCGGCCAATTTTGCATAAGCTCCATACTAAGACCGGTTTTTTTACGCAAAAGTGGATCAAGCAAACCGGCTGTTGTTTCAGCAAGCGAAGAAAAATGACTTTTTTTCGGTTTCCAGCCCATTATTTGCCTTGATAACGTTTAAACCAGTTTACAAACTTCACGATACCTTCGTTAATCGACATTGTCGGATGGTATTCCAGATCTCTCTCGGCTCTGGAAATATCGGCATAGGTTTTTTCGACATCGGCAGGCGGCATAGGGCAGAGTTCCGTCAACGCCTTTTTGCCTGTCGCCTGTTCAATCGCTTCGACGAACTCCATCAAAGGAACCGGCTTGTTATTGCCGAGATTATAAATGTCGGCCACTTTTTCCGGCTCTTTCATTATTTTTTTTGTCACGGTTACGACGCCATCAACAATATCATCAATATAAGTAAAATCGCGTTGCATTTTTCCGTAATTGAATAGTTTTATAGGACGCTCCTCCAAAATAGCATCCGTAAACAGCCATGGAGCCATATCAGGCCTGCCCCACGGGCCATAGACTGTAAAAAACCTCAAACCCGTTGTTTTGAGTTTATGAACATGGTGATATGAACGGGCAAGCAGTTCTCCTGCCCGCTTGGTGGCAGCATAAACCGAAACCGGATCATCGACCCTGTCATCTTCCGAAAATGGCACTTTCCTATTTCCGCCGTAAACAGATGAAGAACTTGCATAAACAACCGGCGGACAGGAACTATATTTCAATGCCTGTTCAAAAACCCTGACCTCGCCTTCCACATTGGCACTGACATAAGCGGAAGGATTTTCGATAGAATAACGAACACCTGCCTGTGCAGCGAGATGAACAATAACATCAACGTTTTTTTCACTTCCTATCGCGAGTTCAAGTTGTTCTTTATCGGAAATGTCTGCTTTGACAAAACGGAATGCCGAATTATCGCCTATATTCTCCAACCGTGCTTTTTTAAGTTCGACAGAATAATAATGATTGAGGTTATCAACGCCGACAACCTCGAACCCCTGTCGCAGCAATTCTCTCGTCGTTGCAAATCCGATAAAACCGGCAGCACCTGTGACAATTGCTTTCATTTCGACACCTTATCTTTCAGTTTCAGCGGGTTGCGTAAAAGCCCGTGGATGATACGGCAAATATCATCCGGCAACCGGAAAAACACAGTACCGGTTCAGGACCATTTCGGCAAACATATATTCGCCTGACATATATTATGACAAGTTTTCTTTGCCCTAACGATTGTTGAACCGTTCAGATTGTAAAATTGTATAATTGTCCGGAAAAACATTATACCGGCTCCATCCACGTTGAGGTGCAAAAGTATCGGGAAAAAGCATCGGGTTCCGTTTATCATGCAGCTTCTTTGCGACCTCGCCGGTTACCTGATAACCAACCGGACTCCATAACGCTCTGACAGGAAATCGGCCAAAGGAAACACTATCCGTTATATCCGTCGTTTTACGGGAAAATCCGGCGAAGGTGACAAAAATAGCAACCTGCTTCATAGAATCGAATTTTCTTTCCATGTTGCTGGCAGAACCGTTTGATATTCATCAGAGACGAAATCCGAAAGTCGATTTTATTACCGTGAGCCGCGCTCACAAGATGATAATCCTGTCCAACTCCATCAGCCGATCGGGAAACTTTCCGGAAGAGGTCATTCGAGCAATCAGGACTGATTATATAAACGGGGATTTTTAACCTATCCTCGATGTTCCGATTGCGTAAGGGGAGTAAAAATGAAGTTATGACATTTTGCGGGTTTGTCAAAAAAATCAATTCAGAATTATCCATTTGAACCGATAATTTAAACGCCTTTAATGACTTTGTCGTGTCTTCATCGCATTTCCCGCACCAAACAGCATTAACAGCAATTTTACCTGCCAATCTCTATTTCCGCCTTTTTGCCTCGCGATGTCTATAATTGCGAATTTTAAAAAAATCGAAAGCCGGATGACTTACTTTGGAGAAACATTTCGGGAAACATCACTTCAAAACATCATTTTAAGGGGAAAAATCACTTTTAATTGTGTATCTTTAAAGGTTTTTATTTCTGTTTTCAGTCAACTTGCGTCAATAAAACGAATAACAATAGCCCTGATAATAGCTGTACCTTATGGGAGATATTAATGACTGACACGAAAGAGACGGCTTCCACGGTTGATCCTCATGACACGCGCAAGCGAATTTTTGCAATTGTAGCAAGTGCGTCGGGCAACCTCGTCGAATGGTATGATTTCTATATATATGCTTTTGCATCCATTTATTTTGCCAACCAGTTTTATCCGTCAGGCAATGATCAGGTTGCAGCACTTCTAAAAACTGCCGGCATATTTTTCATCGGATTTTTGATGCGTCCGATCGGCGGCTATATTTTCGGCCGTATAGGCGATCGTTATGGCCGTAAATTATCCATGATGATCTCGGTGGTGATGATGTGTTTAGGCTCGCTTATCATCGCTTTTCTACCAACCTATGCCACATGGGGGAATGCGGCAGGCATTATTTTGTTGCTCGTCCGCATGATGCAGGGATTGTCAGTCGGTGGAGAATACGGGACAACCGCTACATATATGAGTGAAGTTGCTTTAAAAGGTCGGCGCGGGTTTTTTAGTTCCTTCCAATATGTGACACTTGTCGGCGGACAACTTCTTGCCGTTCTGGTTGTCGTTATTCTGGAAATGTTCCTTAATGACCAGCAGATAAGGGCGTGGGGCTGGCGCGTTCCTTTCGTTATTGGCGCTTTGACAGCAGTCATCGCCTTTTATTTGCGCCGTTCACTCCACGAGACTTCCACCGAAAAATCACGCACCAGCGTTGAAGCCGGAAGCCTCATCAGCCTGTTGAAAAACCATACCCGTTCTTTCCTGCTCGTTGTAGGCTTCACATCCGGCGGTTCACTGACATTTTATACCTACACCACCTATATGCAGAAATATCTTGTTACGACGACCGGTTTTTCGGCTAAAGATGCCAATACGATGATGCTTGCTGCATTATTTATTTTCATGGTTTTACAGCCTTTGTTCGGCATGTTGGCAGATCGTATCGGTACGCGCACTTCGTTGTTGATGTGGTCGGCTCTTTCAATCATCCTGACCATTCCTGCCCTATCATTCATCGGATCCACGCATAGCGAACTCGCAGCCTTCTTCGTGATGGTTGTCATGCTTGCGGTATCCTGCCTTTACACCTCCATTGGCGGCATCGTTAAAGCGGAAATGTTTCCGGCTTCAGTCAGGGCGTTGGGGGTCGGTTTTTCCTATGCTGTCGCCAATGCACTTTTCGGCGGTTCGGCTGAATATGTTGCGCTATGGTTCAAGAACGAGGGTGTCGGCAATTATTTCTACTGGTATGTTACAATCATGATGGTGATTGCTTTTGTCTGCGCTTATAAAATGAATGATGCAAGAAAAGGCGGCTACCTTCAGGGTCATCACATCGATTGAAAAACGGTTATCGGCAGTCGATCTTGAACAGATTGATAAAAAGAAAGGCAAGCCTGCTAAAGGCTTGCCTTTTCCTTTTGATTTTTTTGACAAATTATGATTGGAGAAATCCATGAGTGATTTTTCCGGAAAGCTGCTTTTATGGTATGACCGTTACCATCGTGTATTGCCATGGCGCGTTGCGCCGGCCGACTTGTTGAACGGCAAAAAAAATGATCCCTATCGGGTCTGGCTGTCGGAAGTCATGTTGCAACAAACAACTGTCGAGGCTGTCAAACCCTTCTTTGAAAAATTCGTTACAACATGGCCAACGGTCTTTTCTCTTGCAAAAGCCGAATTGGACGATGTCCTTAAAGCCTGGGCAGGTCTTGGCTATTATTCACGGGCAAGAAATCTCAAACGCTGTGCCGAACAGATAGTGGCCGATTATAATGGAATTTTTCCAAATTCGTTAGAAAGCCTGAAAAGCCTTCCCGGCATTGGCGATTATACAGCCGCTGCCATTCTTTCTATTGCTTATAACGAGCCGGTAGCTGTGGTCGACGGAAATGTGGAGCGCGTCATTGCCCGTATATTTTCAATTGATGAACCATTGCCGCGGGCAAAAATGACAATCAGGGCGAGAACGCAAGAATTAACGCCTGAAAAGCGTTGCGGTGATTTTGCCCAAAGCATGATGGATCTAGGCGCTTCAATTTGCACACCACGCACACCGAAATGCATCATATGTCCGGTTGAAAGCCTGTGCGAGGGAAAGCGCAGCGGTAACCCTGAAGCCTATCCGGTCAAACCGCCCAAACCTCAGCGCCCGCAACGCCATGGCGTTGCCTTTGTGGCATTAAACAAAGATGATGAAATCTATCTGGAAAAACGGCATAGTTCAGGACTCCTCGGCGGAATGACGCAAGTCCCCAACCATTTCAGTGAACGGAATCATTATTCGGTTAATGACGCTCCATTTCAAGCCGATTGGGTCTTGAAAGGAAAAGCGCAGCACGTCTTTACCCATTTTTCACTCGTTCTTGATGTCTATTTGGCCAAAAATGTCGAAAAAACCGCTGCGGGCAATGGTTGGTGGTGCTCTGTGAATGAATTGGCCAATGAAGCTCTTCCCACTGTTATGAAAAAAGCAATCTCGGTTGCTATTCCGGAGAGTTTTAAAATCAAAGGTACAAATTCGGGAAAATTAAAAAGAAAAAATTAAAAGGCGGCGCAATGGATGCGCACGCCTTTTCTTGACCGGAGACTGGAGGATTACCCGATCGTTAAAACATTAAACGCCGCTTTTTGCCATTTGTTCCCTTATGACAACGCGTAATTCGTCAATCAGAACCAGACGACCTTCTTTTTCAACGTACCAAAACGTCCAACCGTTACAGCTTGCACTGTTTTGAACCTTTCGCCCCATCATGTGAATTGAACCGGCTTCCCCGTCAACAACGATGGTTCCATCCGCGCGAACAATTGCAGCATGTTCGCGTTTTTTGTCGTAAAGCACGCTACCCGGCTTCAGTAATCCCGCTTCGAGAAGGCTAACAAAAGCGACACGGGGTTCTGCTCTTTTTCCGGTTAAAATTGCAAGTTCAGGTTTTGCTAGAGGCTCGACCGCAAGGATTCTTTCCATTGCGGCGTCAATATAGGATTGTTCGCGTTCGATACCGACGAAATCGCGCCCCAATCGCTTGGCTACCGCACCCGTTGTGCCGGAGCCGAAGAATGGATCCAGTATAACATCGCCGGGTTTCGTTGATGCCATGATAACACGGGCAAGTAATGCCTCCGGCTTCTGGGTTGGATGAACTTTATGACCGTTTTCGTCTTTCAGACGTTCTGCCCCTGTGCAGATCGGAAACAACCAGTCGGAACGCATCTGGACATCGTCATTGGCGGCTTTCATTGCCTCGTAATTGAAAGTATATTTTTTAGCGTTCTGGTCGCGCGATGCCCAAATCAGTGTTTCATGGGCGTTCTGGAAGCGCCGCCCTTTAAAATTGGGCATCGGATTGGTCTTGCGCCAGATAATGTCGTTCAGCATCCAGAAGCCCAGATCCTGCAATGCTGTACCGACCCGAAAAATATTGTGATAGGAACCGATAACCCAGATTGTCCCGTTCGGCTTCAAAACCCTGCGGCAGGCAAGAAGCCACGCACGTGTGAATGCATCATAAGCGGCGAAACTTTCAAATTGGTCCCAATCATTGTCAACAGCATCGACCAGAGATTGGTCAGGGCGATGGAGAGCGTTTGCAAGTTGAAGATTATAGGGGGGATCGGCAAAAATAACGTCAACCGATTGACTTGGCAGCTTATTGAGCGCTGCAACGCAATCACCCTTTAAAATCTGGTTACGCCATGCTTCTTCCGGCGAAGCCTGAACGAGATCTTTTACAAGACGGACAACTGTCATAGGATACTCGACCACACATACTCAAAACACATAAACTCCGTGACAAATCGAATCACGGTTTCAACAAGCCTAAATTGACGAAATAGGGTAAATATCGCGTTAAAGAGCACCGGTTTCTAAAAACCGGTGTCATCATCTTCAATGTTTGACCTTTATCTCCGATGCTTGGCCATTATCTCCGATATTTGACCATTATCTTCGATATTCGACGATCATCTCCAATGTTTCAATTGTCTATCATCGACAGTGTTTGAATATAGCGAGCTGAAGTTGTGAACGGGAAGACCGGTATTTTTATGATTGTGAATGTTACTGCCCGTTATCGCCAACGCCCCGATTGAAGAATTTTGTGAAATTAAAGGAACACACAATCGGGAACGATAGATTTTTATAAGCTATTGCCAATGACGAGTTGAACCGTCTAAAAGGTTGACAAATAATATAAGAGTTTACGGGACAAAAGCCGATGCCGCAGATAGATCTGGTTATTTTTGATTGTGATGGTGTGCTTGTCGATTCAGAATATCTGGCAGCCCAGATTGAATCGCAATTATTGGCTGAGGCAGGCTTTGAAATTACGCCGGAAGAACTATCCGAACGTTATGCAGGACTGATTTTTCTCGATATTCTCAAAGAGATAGAAAAACAATCGGATGTTCCGCTTTCTGTCAGCCTGATTGAAAAAGTACCGGAACTTTTCAAAAAACGCATGCAAGATGAATTGGTTGGCATTGACGGCGCGCGCGAGGCTATTGAAGCGGTTGCCAAACTCTACCCTTATTGTATCTGCTCCAATTCGAGAAGCGAAGACATCAAGCGTATGCTCACGATCGTCGGCCTTTATGATCTTTTTGAAAACAAAATTTTCTCGGCACCGGAAGTGGGAACAAAAAAAGTAAAACCGGCACCCGATGTTTATCTTTATGCGGCTGAAAAAATGCACGCAAAACCGGAAAATACAATTGTCATCGAGGATTCGGTCCATGGCGTGCGCGGTGCGGTAAAAGCGGGTATGCGGGTTATCGGTTTTACCGGTGGTTCACATGCTTATCACGGTCTTGCCGATGTTCTCACCGAAGCGGGCGCGGAAACAGTCATTGCCCACCATTCGGACTTGCCGGCCGTCCTCAAAGCCTTGTCCGAATGGAAAGATGTCTGAATCTATTCCGCCCGTAAAAAATCTCGCCGATAATGTCAGGCAAACGGTTAAAAACACAGCAGAATACCGATTGTTGAATAAGCATAAAATCCATATGCGGAATTTGAAGATAAAACAGATTTGATAACTTTGATTCATTCAATTTTTTGACGTTGAACGAATCTGAAAGATAAACATCGCAATTTCGGGAAATTTATCCCGAAATGATAAAAGGCTTTGGAAGACCAAAGCCTTTTTAATCAAAACAGATTTGTAAAACGGTCTTTAAATATCACCGGATGCACCGGACGCTATTTCTTTTTGCCTCTATCATATCCTACGAAAATGCGAATGTTTTTGGATGTCGGCTTGGGAAAAGAAATTTGATCGTCGGAAAAAATGAATTGCGTTGCATCGACACCGTTACTGATTTCAACCGGATAATTGCGCAATTTGGAATATATCACACTATCACCTTGCATAACCGTGACGCGGATCGGCAGTGACACTGTACCTTTTTTAAACATCGGTCCGGGCACCACGCGACCGGAAGCGGCAACTTTCATCGAAAGTGTTGTATCGGTCGTGTTACAGGTTCTCGTCACATCTCTGATAGCAGCCTGATACATGACTTTATTGGCGTCACCCTCGCCACCGCGCTCATAAACATCATAAAAAGCAGTATTATCCCGCATAAGAACAATCGGGCAATAGGCACGCAACTGTGCTTCGGTTATTTGTGGTTCGGGCGGAACATTGTCCACTTTCTTATGGATAAAACATCCCGACAAAGTTGAAGCAGCGGCAATAACAAGGCCAAAGCCCAATGAAAAACGATAAATCGACTTTTTATCCATGAAGTGGACTTTCCTAGAGTAGTGAACCTGTTCTATATCAGCGATCAATAATAGTGATTTGTTGTTTTCTCGCTTTTTCTATAATTTGGCAAGTCTGGTAAAAATAGAGGACATTTTCAGTCCCGTAAAGGTTGCAAGATAATGCGAATGCAAACATTTCACGTTGGTCGATGAGCCGAGGAGTCTATGAATGAAATATATCAGCACAAGAGATAATGCGCCGGTACTCGGCTTTTGTGAAACTGTCATGACCGGACTTGCCCGCGATGGCGGCTTATATTTGCCGGAAAGTTATCCCCACTTTTCGCCGGATTCGCTGAAAGCTTTGCGCGGAAAATCATATGCAACAATTGCCAAGACCATTCTTTGGCCTTTTGTCGACGGCGAAATTGATCGCGATGCTTTCGATTCTATGGTGGATGAAGCCTATCAGACATTCCGTCATCCTGCCGTTTGTCCGCTTGTCCAGACCAATACAAGCGAATTTATATTGGAACTTTTTCATGGCCCCACATTGGCATTCAAGGATGTTGCCATGCAATTGCTTGGCCGTTTGATGGATTATATTCTCAAGCGCCAGAACACACGTGCTACAATTATCGGCGCAACATCGGGAGATACCGGCGGTGCAGCGATTGAAGCCTTTGCCGGTCGCGAACGCTGCGATATTTTTATTCTTTTTCCCAAAGGGCATGTTTCGCCCGTTCAACAACGCCAGATGACAACCAATAGCAATGCCAATGTGCACGCAATTGCCATTGAAGGAAATTTCGATGATTGTCAGGCTTTGGTCAAAGCCATGTTCAACGATCACGCTTTTCGGGATAAAACAGCCCTTTCGGGTGTCAATTCGATCAATTGGGCGCGGATCATGGCGCAAATTGTCTATTATTTCACTTCTGCAATTTCACTCGGCGCGCCTGACAGGGCTGTTTCCTTTACAGTTCCAACCGGCAATTTCGGCGATATTTTTGCAGCCTTTGTTGCATCGCGCATGGGATTACCGATTGCCCGTCTCGTGATTGCCACCAATGATAATGACATTCTGGTACGTACGCTTTCAACCGGCAATTACCAGATACGTTCACTCAAACACACCACTTCACCATCTATGGATATTCAGGTCTCGTCGAATTTCGAGCGCCTTTTATACGAGGCTTCAGGGCGTAATGCGATTTTGATCCGCAATGCTATGGAAAATCTCAAGCAATCAGGTGAATTTTTCATTGATGATGCAATCTTGAGCAAAATCCGCACTTTGTTTTCAGCCGGTCTTTCCACCGAAACACAGACGGCCCGCATGATCGATGAGCTTTATAAAGAGAGCCATTATCTTGCTGATCCGCACACAGCTATTGCGGTAAAAGTTGCCCGTGAACATATGGAAAAAACGATACCCATGGTTGTACTTTCCACTGCTCATCCGGCAAAATTTCCTGATGCTGTGAAAAAAGCTTGCGGGCAAACTCCTGAACTTCCAGAGTGGCTTGACGGCCTCATGGAAAAGCCGGAACGCTACGAAACACTCGAAAACGACGAAAAACTCGTCAAAGACTATATTTTGAAAAATTCCCGTGCCTGCCATTAACCCTATTCGTTGTTTCCAAAAGACAGCAAACATACAATGTGGTTTTTTATTGAAGTTTTGAATGAAGGAGTTTCAACAGTATGGGTGTAGAAATCAGCCGACTCGTCAATGGTTTGACGATCGTCACGCATACGATGCCCCAAATCGAGAGCGTTGCCCTCGGCATCTGGGTAAAATCCGGCTCCCGTAACGAAAAATTTGATGAACATGGCGTCGCCCATATGCTGGAACATATGGCTTTCAAAGGTACAACAAATCGCACAGCCTATGAAATTGCGGCTGAAATCGAAGATGTTGGCGGCGAAATCAATGCAGCGACCAGTGTTGAAACCACGGCCTATTATGCTCGCGTTCTGAAGAACGATATACCGCTTGCTGTGGATATACTCGCCGATATTATCACCTCGCCGAAATTTGACGAAAATGAGCTCGAACGCGAAAAACAGGTGGTCTTGCAAGAAATCGGTGCAGCCAATGACATGCCTGAAGATATTGTATTCGACCATTTCACCGAAACGGCATTCCGCCACCAAACGATCGGCAGACCTATCCTTGGTACTGCCCAATCGGTGCGCGCTTTGACTGCTGATAATTTGCGTAACTTCATGAATGAACATTATAGTGCCGACCGCATGATATTTGTGGCAGCCGGTGCGGTTGACCACCAATCTTTTGTCAAAGAAGTCGAAAAACGGCTTGGTAATTATCGCGCGCATTCTCCTGCCCCTCTTGCAGATCTCGCAAATTATGTCGGTGGCGATTTCCGTGAATACCGTAACCTCAAAGATGCCCAGGTACTCTTGGGATTTGAAGGGCGCGCCTACCATATCCGCGACTATTATGCGTCGCAAATTTTATCCATCATCCTTGGTGGAGGAATGTCTTCGCGTCTGTTTCAGGAAGTGCGCGAAAAACGCGGCCTTTGTTATTCAATTTATGCTTTCCACTGGGGGTTTTCGGACATCGGCTTGTTTGGTGTCCATGCCGCTTCAAGCGAAGATGGGCTACATGACCTGATCCCCGTTATTCTTGACCAGCTTTATAAAGTCAGCGAAAAAATCGGACAAAATGAACTTGACCGTGCACGCGAACAATATCGTGCCGGACTTGTCATGTCGCAGGAAAGCCCGTCAAGCCGTGCCGAAACCATCGCAAGACAAATGCTGCTATATGGTCGTCCGATACCCGCATCCGAAACATTGGAACGCTTGTCCCTTCTTACCGTCGACAGATTGACCGATCTGGCAGAACGCTTATTTATTGATTCAAAACCGACATTGGCAGCAGTAGGAGCAATTGGACCAATTATGAGTTATGGTGATCTTGTTGCAGCTCTTTCTTCGGGCGCCGGACGGCGTCCTTATTAAGGGCAAGCCAGAAAGGCAATGGCATGTTCAAAATGCCCTTCCGGCGGCAGGCCCGTAAACAACAGGGAAAAATCCGCCTTCCCAATTTGAAAGCGCAACATATCTATTTGCGTTTCCCCATGCTTGACGACTATCAGGAGTGGGCAACTCTGAGAATGGAAAGCCGGGCATTTCTCGAACCTTGGGAACCGCTTTGGCCTGCCGATGCACACACACTCATCCGTTACAAAATGCATCTCGATCGCTATATCGAGGGACGCAAAAACGGACAATTTTTTGTCTTTTTTGTATTTTCCAATGAAACAGATCATCTTATCGGTGGAATAAGCCTCGGCAATATCAGACGGGGTGTCGTACAATCAGGAGAGATCGGCTATTGGTGTGGTGAAAAATATTCCGGCCATGGATTTATGCATGAAAGTCTTGACCTGATGATTGATTTTGCTTTTCAACAGCTCAAGTTGCATCGTTTGCAAGCTGCCTCGATTCCGACAAATACACGTTCCATTGCTTTACTGGAAAAATGCGGTTTTGTCAGAGAGGGGTTGATGCGCTCTTATGTTAAAATACATGGTTGCTGGCAAGATCATTACCTTTATTCTTTGCTGGAAACCGAAAGACCAATAAAGCCAGTTTGAAAGTGAGGCGTTGTGAAGACAATAGGCAAGACCATCGGCATTTTTGTATTCTGGTCATTGGCAGCTATCGCGCTTTGCCAGACGGCTTTGTCTATTGAACCGGTTAAAATTTCTTCACAGGATACAGCGCTTGATTTATCGCGTGCAGTCGAAATCCATCACATCAAAGGGAACACGTTCCAGACATCGACAGCCGCCGGTCCCGACGGTATTGTACGGCGCATCGAAATGCAGGGAAATGGTGATCGCGCCGAAAGTGACTGGGCTGTTTTTGCCATTGCCAACCCGACCGATGACCAGATTGATCGCCTTATCGTCACACCCCATTATCGTATGGCCGGCTCAGGATTGATTTGGCCTGATCTCGGTTCGGTACGTATCCAGTCGATTACGCCTTCGGAAGGTTTTGCTCTTGATCGCCAGTCGAGTCCCGATTCGGATGTTTTCCGCATCACAATCAATCCGGGAGCTGTTGTAACACTCGTTGCCGAACTCGGCTCGTCAAAACTGCCGCAGGTATATCTTTGGGAACCGGAAGCCTATAAGGACACGATCAACTCATATACGCTCTACCACGGTATATTGCTTGGTATTTCCGGCCTTCTGGCACTTCTTTTGAGTGTTCTATTTGTCGTGCGCGGCACCGGATTGTTTCCGGCAACCGCCGCAGTTGCCTGGGCTGTGCTTGCCTATATCGGCATAGATTTCAATTTTCTCAATAAGCTTTTTGTCATTTCGGCTGCAACAGAACCGATCTGGCGCGCTGCAACCGAGGTAGCGCTTGCCGCATCGCTTTTCATTTTTCTCTTCACCTATCTTCATCTTAACCGGTGGCACTACCATTTCAGCTATGGGGCGGCTGCCTGGATTATCGCTCTATGTGCTCTTGGTGCTTTTGCGATTTATGATCCGACACGCGCTGCCGGTATGGCAAGGCTTTCATTCGGACTTACCGCTCTTCTCGGAATTGTTCTCATAGGCTATCTTTCTATTCGCGGATATGACCGCGCGATTATGTTAATTCCCACATGGCTTCTTATTATTTTCTGGCTTTGTGGAGCCTATGTGTGCGTGACCGGCAGACTTGATAATGACATTGTCCAACCCGCGCTCGCCGGTGGATTGGTTCTTATCGTTCTTCTGATTGCCTTTACAGTCATGCAACATGCTTTTTCCGGCGGTGCTTTCCATCAAGGAATATTCTCCGACCTCGAAAGAAAGGCACTTGCCGTCATGGGAGCCGGAGACATCGTCTGGGATTGGGATGTGCGCCGCGACCGCGTGGTTATCAACCCCGATCTTTCTCTTTATCTCGGATCTACCGCAGGTGAATTGAATGGCACGATCCGCAACTGGATCGAAGCCTTGCATAGCGATGACCGCGACCGGTTCCGTGCGATACTCGATATGATTCTCGACACGCGTAAAGGGCGGATAGACCAGACATTAAGGCTGCGTTCCGGTGATGGACATTATTACTGGTTCTCGCTAAGAGCCAGACCGGTTATCGGTTCGGATGGCGAAATTGTGCGCGTTGTAGGAACACTCGTCAATGTAACAGATCACAAGAAGGCAGAAGAACGCCTGTTGCAAGATTCCGTCCACGACAATCTGACCGGTCTTCCAAACCAGCAGCTTTTTCTTGACCATTTGCAAACCTATGTCAATCTGGCGGTTGCGGGACGCGCAATCAGGCCGACTGTGTTTGTTATAGATTTTGATGGTTTCCGTAATATCAATTATCAATTCGGAATGTCGGTAGGCGATACTTTTCTATTAACCATTGCCCGTCGTCTTGGCCGCCTTATCACGCCTGAAGACACGCTTTCACGCCTGTCAACAGACCGTTTTGCAATTGTTCTGACGAGCCAGACCGACCCTGCGAAAATTGCTGCTTTTGCCGACCAATTACAAAGAACGGTTGCAGCACCTATTCTTTTTTCGGAACGTGAAATCAAATTATCTGCTTCAATTGGTCTTATTACCTGGACAGAGGGAAACTCCAATGCCGAGGATATGTTGAGCGATGCAGAGCTTGCCATGATCCATGCCAAAAAAGCCGGTGGCAACAAGATCGAGCCTTTCCGTCCGAATTTCCGCACTTTGGGGCTTGAACGTAACAGCATGGGAAATGACATCCGTTACGCCCTCCAACGCAATGAAATCAAAATACTTTATCATCCGGTTCTTGATCTCAACGACGGGCAGATTGTCGGCTTCGAGGCCATGCTGGAATGGCATCATCCCCGTCACGGAAATCTTTCGGCTGTCGATTTTATCCACACCGCCGAAAGTGAACATGTTGTCATGGACCTTGCCCACTTTGCAATGAGAACCGTCGTCGACGATCTCGCACATATACAGGACCGTTTTCCCAAACAATCCTTCTTCGTTTCCGTCAACATTCCCAGTGCCGAAATGGTTCATCAGGAATTGATAAACGAATTAAAAGCAATTCTCATGCGCAATCCGGTCAATAAAGGCCGTTTGATGATGGAAATGTCAGAATCCATTCTGATAGAAAATCCTGAACAATCATCCAATCTTCTGGAAAAAATCAAAGCGCTCGGCATCGGGCTTGCTCTTGATAATTTCGGCACCGGATATTCGTCACTTGCCTTCCTGTTACGGTATCCGTTCGACATGATAAAATTGGATCGTTCCTTATTGGAGGTTGACAGCTCGAAAAAACGTCTGGTTTTGAAATCAATCATTACCATGGCGCATGATCTTGACCTGAAAGTCATTGCCGAAGGTGTCGAGAAAGAAAATGAGGCAGTCATGTTGCGTGAAGAAGGCTGCGAATTTGTCCAGAGCAATGTCTTTACCGAACCTGTCGGGGTTGAAGATCTGATTACTCTTGTCATGAAACATCCCAAGGCCAACGCCTGAGTTGTAATTCAAAACCACCCGAATATCGCTTCTGTGTCGAATCTTACGGGATGGACTATGGATGCGCCAAGGATGCCTGATGTGACAGGCAACTGAAAATTCCAACACAAAAGGTTTCTGTAAGAGGCAGAAATGCCGGTTGACCGGCTGGTTGGCTAATGAAGCAACACTGTAGACAAGATTACATCGGGAAGTGGCGCATAATCGAGCCTGAAACACGATGATCGGTCATTGAAAAGCCGATCAAAATGTCGAAACTTCGGCTCACTCATGCGTGACCGGCCTCGCCGACAAGAAAAGTGGGATCGATTCCCATTTTGCGCAAACTTTTTTCATATTGGTGGTCAAAATCCTGAGCGAACAGGAAGTCTGCATCAACAGGACTGGTCAACCATCCGTTGGCGGCAATTTCAGCTTCCAGTTGCCCGCTTGCCCAACCGGCATAGCCGAGCGCAATAATAGCACGTTCCGGCCCTTTCCCCATGCTCATTGCTTTCAAAACATCGGTTGTCGAAGTCAGGCAAATATCTTTGGTCACCGGTATTGTTGTTCGACATGCATAATCATCTGTATGAAGGACAAAACCACGCGAGCGGTCGACAGGGCCACCATTTCTTACCGGAAAAAGCTTTATCGGTTCAGGGAGATGGATAGCCTGCGCTTCATTTATAATGCCAAGCTGCAAAAGCAAATCGGGAAATTTCAAATCCTGACGCCGGTTCAACATAATACCCATTGCACCCTCGTCCGAATGGGCGCAAATATAAATAACAGCTTGGGCGAAACGTTCATCTCCCATTCCGGGCATTGCGATGAGCAGATGGCCATTCAAAAAGCCGTCACGTTTTTTCATTGTGCTAATTTTATCCATACTTTAAGAGTAACCGTGTATTGAATAGTTGCAAGGGAAAAGTGAATTTTTTGTCGAAAGTCCAGATAAAATTGACTGTTTACCGAAAGTTGTTGCAATTGCACCAACTTTTCAAGTTCATCGCCTTTTCTATTTTTACTGTACTTTTATCTTCTTCTGCATTTTCCCAATCAAATGCTACGTCGACACTATTAGCCACTCCCTGGCAAGAGCTTGAGGGGGGACGCGTTCGTGTTGCATTGGAACCTGTTCAAGAAAACGGAACTGTCAGCGGTGTAATTGAAGTCAATCTCAAGCCGGGCTGGAAAACCTATTGGCAAAATCCGGGTGAATCCGGTTTGGCTCCTTCGTTCGATTTTCAGCCTCCTGCCAATTATCACATTTCATTTCCTGTTCCACATTTCTTCAAAGACGGAAATGATTGGTCAATCGGCTATAAAAATAGCGTTTTATTGCCCTTTGTTGTCGACCGGACAGCCGGTCAATCAGGTTTGAAAGGCCAACTCACAATCGGCATCTGCAAAGAAATATGTTTGCCGCTGGTTGTTCCATTCGACTTTTCCGATTTTGACGATAAAATTGCACTTTCAAATTCGCTTCTGACATTGGCGAAAGACAAACTTCCGGAAAATGTGCCTGAAAATACCTCGCTTGAAGCTTATGATGACGGAAAGCTCCTTACAATTATCATAACCGGTAAAGAAAAAACGGACATCACGGCCATCTATCTTGACGGGCAAAAAAATGAAATCGGACCTGCGAATTTGGTCAAACAAAGCGCCGAACAAACAATTTTCACCGCTCCGATCATTGCGATAAATTCGGCTACCCCACTCACCTTTTTCTATACGGTCGAGGCCAAGCCTGTTTCATTCAGCGGGACATTGACTTCACACAAGCGTTAAGAATTCTGGCGGTTTTCATCAACGCCTTTTCGGGCGAGTGCGTCACAGCGTTCATTTTCGGGGTGGCCCGCATGACCTTTGACCCAGTGCCAGTTTACCTCATGGCGTGAACGCGCCAAATCCAGTTGTTGCCAAAGGTCGGCATTTTTGACCGGTTTTTTGGCTGAAGTTTTCCAATCCCTTGCCTTCCAGCCATCTATCCAGCTTGAAATACCATCCCGTACATAAACAGAATCGGTATAGAGGTCGACGTAGCAAGGTACTTTCAGCGCATCGAGTGCATTGATTGCGGCCATCAATTCCATACGATTATTGGTGGTATCCCGCTCGCCCCCATAGAGTTCTCTGGTTATCCCGTTCCAACGCAAAATGGCACCCCAACCGCCCGGCCCCGGATTACCCGAACAAGCACCATCGGTAAATATTTCAACTTTTTTAAGCGGGCTATCAACCATTTATAACCCGATTTCGGAAGGTTTGTTGACGTCTTTAAAAAAATTCGATTTGCGCCAATATTCAAGCGGATCCTTTTTTACCACCAAACTATCTGGCGGCGTGTTGAACCAGTCATAAAGGCGGGTCAGAAAAAACCTGATAGCGGCTCCACGTGCAAGAACCAGTATATTGTCGATCTCGTTTTGCTGGAGTGGGCGAACAGCACAATAGGCTTTCAGCATCGCTTCGCTTTTCGTCACATTATAGGAATAATCCCGCTCGAAGCACCAGGCGTTAAGCGCAACGGCAAGATCATAGCTCAGCATATCTGTGCACGCAAAATAGAAGTCTATAATGCCTGACATATGATCGTTCAGGAAAAAAACATTGTCGTTGAAGAGGTCAGCATGGATGACGCCTTTCGGCAGATCATGTGGCCAGTTACGTTCCAGATAATCGAGTTCTTTGTCAATTTCCTTGACAATACCCGAAGCCAGTTCTTCAGCGCGTGCGCGGCTTAAATTCCATAATGGTCGCCAGGCTTCGATAGAAAGGCCATTTTTTCGTTCAAGTGGAAAATCCAGCCCCGCAAGATGCATTTTTGCCATGCCTCTTCCAACTTCCCGACAATGTTCAACATTCGGTTTTCTGAGCCAGACCCCTTCAAGGAAAGAAACAATTGTGGCGGGTCTTCCCACGAGTTCGCCTATCATTTTTCCGTCTTTACGTTTGATAGGGCGAGGACATGAAATACCTTTGAGGGCAAGGTGATTCATCAATTCGAGGTAGAATGGCAGTTCCTCTTTCTTGACACGTTTTTCAAAGAGCGTGAGGATGAACCGCCCCGCTTCTGTATCGAGCATAAAGTTCGAGTTCTCGACACCTTCGGCAATTCCCCTATAGGATTGTAAAGCACCTATTGAATAATCGCTCAAAAAGCTCGTTAATTCATCTTCATTTATATCGGTATAAACAGCCATTATTCGCCCCACATGATGAATTTCATGTTCCCTTCACTTGTCTTTATCGGGAATACCCTTCCCGTTGACAAACTCCATGTCTTCCGGTGTCAAAACGACTTCGCGCAATTCCCTATTGACCAAAAATGTTTCGTTTTCAACTGCCGTTTCGGCGATTTCTATGGTTACATCGAAGCGTTTTCTGAATGCGGCGATAATTTCGTCAACAATTATTTCCGGTGCCGAAGCACCGGCAGAAAGGCTGACCGTACGGATATTATCCAAATGCGCAAAATCAATTTCGGAAGCGCGCTGGACAAGCAATGACTGTTTTGCTCCGAAACGTTCGGCAACCTCGACGAGGCGCCGCGAGTTAGACGAATTCGGCGCGCCGACAATCAGAAACAGGTCACTTCCAGGGGCTGCCGCCCTCACCGCTTCCTGACGATTGGTTGTGGCATAACAAATCGACTCGGCAGCAGGTGGTTCAATATCGGGAAAACGTCTTTTGAGCACGGCAATAATTTCGGCAGTATCTTCAACCGACAAAGTTGTCTGGCTGACAAATCCCAATTTTTGTCCCGGCAAAGGTTGGTATTTTTCAGCATCTTCAACATTTTCAATCAAGGTTACTGTATCAGGCTCGACCTGCCCCATGGTTCCGATAACTTCGGGATGACCGGAATGGCCAATCAGAATGACATGGCGGCCGTTGCGCTGGTGACGCATAGCCTGTTTATGCACTTTTGAAACCAGCGGACAGGTTGCATCAAGATAAAAAAGATTTTGCAATCGCGCGGTTTCAGGTACCGATTTCGGTACACCGTGAGCCGAGAAAATTACCGGTTGATTATGGTGTTCAGCCGGTATCTCGTCCAGCTCCTCGACAAAAATTGCACCGCGCGCCTGTAAACCTTCGACCACATAGCGGTTATGAACAATTTCATGGCGCACATAGACCGGAGCACCATATTTTTTCAGGGCCAGAATGACAATCTGGATTGCCCTGTCAACACCCGCACAAAAGCCGCGCGGACCGCAAAGGCGAATTGTTAATGGAGGTTTTGATGTCATAATCTGTCCTTGAGGGGCGCCCGTTCTTCGAGGTTAAAGGCCTTTTCAGGAACCCACATGCGCCATTGTGGCGGCATATACAAGAAGAACAAAAAGAAAAAGTGCAATTGCCAACCCTTTTGCCCGATGACGTTGGGCTTTTTTCTGGATTTCTGTAAGTTCGATCTGATCGAGGTGCTTTTGCCCGTCCATCTTATGCTCCCAGATAGCTCATGAGGCGAGTAGCCAGCGATTCTACAAGCAATACTGCAAAGAGAGCCGCAAGATAAAAGAGCGAAAAGAAAAACAGCTTTTTCGCACATGCCACGGTTTGTTCGCGAGTGACCGTTTTCCAAAGCTCATAGGAACGATAGACAAAAATAACACCCAAAATCGTTGACAAAGCACCATAGGTTATTCCGGCAAAACCGATAAAATAAGGTGCAATGCCGCATAAGGCCATAATAATTGCGTAAACAAATATCTGGTTTTTTGTCGACCTTTCACCCTTCACATTGGGCATCATCGGAACATGCGCCTCGCCATAATCGGTTGTGACAAAAAGCGAGAGCGCCCAAAAATGTGGAGGGGTCCACAGAAATATGATAAGAAACAACACAATGCTTTCAATGCTGATCGTGCCTGTTGCCGCAGCCCATCCGATCATTGGAGGAAAAGCACCGGCAGCGCCCCCGATAACGATATTTTGTGGCGTCGAACGTTTCAGCCACATCGTGTAAATCACAACATAAAAGAATATTGTAAAGGCAAGGAACGCGGCAGAAAACCAGTTGATAAAAACCCCCATTGTCAGCACTGATAAGGCCGAAAGGACGAGACCGAAAACCAGCACTTCACCGCCGGTCAGTTTGCCCGCCGGTATAGGGCGTTTTTTCGTGCGTTTCATGATCGCATCAATGTCGGCGTCGTACCACATGTTCAAAGCACCGGATGCACCACCGCCCACAGCAATACATAAAATGGCAAGAAAACCTAAAACCGGATTGATCGGATTTGGTGCAACCATCATGCCGACAAGTGCAGTAAATACCACAAGCGACATCACCCTTGGTTTCAAAAGGATTATATAGTCATTCGCATCTGCTTGAGACGGGACGGGCACATTCGGTTTTTGCAATGCTTGCTTCGATATAGACATATATAAACCGTTCTTTTACAAACCTTTATCAGTCACTATTCTACACTTATAATTTGTTTTTTACACGTAACCTTTTTGCGTCAGGCTTTTCCTTCCTGATTGGCGAACAACTTTGTGACTTACGAACGTGCAAGCCACATTTTCATAAAAACTATTTTAACAAAGAAACGCAACCGTTAAATTATTTATTCAGGCAAGCCAACAGATTTTCTCGCGATCTGCCTGCCTTTCCCATTTCGTTTTAAATTGGGAAAAATTGATTGCCACAACAAATCATCGGATAACACGTCAATAATCCGTTTTTTTAAAAAATCCGGATTGATGCCTGATTAAAACAACGAGAAACAAATCAATTGCCGGACAAAATCGACTGCTGGCCAAATCAATAACCGGCGGAAGCAATAGCCTGATGACACCGTTGCGCCGATATGGCGAAGAATATCAACCGGTCTCTTCCACATTGGCTCGAATACTGTCGTCCGGCCAGTTAAGCCCGATCCGAATTCACAAAAAGTCCGGCTACCTCGATAAACGCTGTCACATGAGGTTATTTTCAATAGCCGCCATCATTTCGTGATAACGGGCACTTTTTCCCAAACATTTCTGTCAGGCGGAGAAGCCAACTGCCATTCCAGTGTCAAAGCGCCCTCTCCCCACGGATTGCTCTGCGCTTTTGTCTTACGAACGAATGTTTCGCATACACCATAGACAAATACGATAACGGAAAAAGCAGCAAGAACTGCCCCGACAGAAGAGAAAATACCCGAAACTGTCGAACCGAAGATAAGTCCATTGGTTAATTGGTCGAGATGCTGTGGCAGAAAAATAGCATTCACGCCGACAAATAGCGACCAGAAGTGTATCCGCGTTGTGAGACTGCGACACATATAGCCGGTCATTTTCGGCAACCAATAATACCAACCCGCAAAAATCGCGAAAACCGCACTCAACGACAGTATGTAGTGAAAATGCGCAACAAAAGCGGACTGGTTTGCACCGTTTACACTATTGCCCGTTGCTGCAAGCTGCAATGCAGAAAGCTGCCCCATCAAAACAACAAAGAAAAAGCCCATAGCCCAGAGCATTGGCGTCTCGAATTTGAAACGGCTTTTAACCAAAGTTACAAACCAGCTCAAAAGGATAAAAGCGGTTGGCAAAATGATAAGAGGCAAAGCAACCCTGAAATAACGGGCCATGACATCAGGTGTCCGGAATTCAAAAAGATCATTCATCCATAGAATAAAGCCGATGGTGCCGATAAACACCATTGCTGCCACAACACCGTTTTCCATCCAGAGGCGACGTTTCGTGAATGTCACCAGAATTTCACTGACAATTCCGAAAGCCGGTAACAGGAGAACATAGATTTCGGGATGGCTGAAAAACCATACCATCATTGACGGGTTATCAACAGAAACAGGTCCGCTTAATACCAATCCGGTCAACGCCGCCAACATCGCCGGAACCGACATCAATCCGAGAAAAGAAGCGACAAGCACCGACCAGACAAAAACCGGCAAACGTGCAAGTGTGAGGCCGGGTGCACGCATTGTTATGATTGTCGTGATAAAATTGATAAAGCTGATAATAAATGACATCGAGCCTATGAAAATGCTCGCCAACATTAAAATTTTGAACCGGCTTTCATCGCCAAACGACAAGAGGGCAGCGAAACCTGAAAGAACAGTGAGTAACAACAATAAAAAGGCAATCAGATTTGCACGAGGAAACGCAACATTATGTGTGCCAATCATGAGTGGTACAAACCAATTGGCAAAACCGCCGATCAATGCCGGCATAACCATGAAAAACACCAGAATCAGTGCGTGTGCGGTGTTCATAAAAGACAATAAAGCCGGATCGGATGGAACAATGAGCGATAGAAAGGCAAGATCGGAGCCATTGAGAGCAAGCCGTAGAACAAAAGAAAAGACTGCACCGACGACACCTGCAACAATGGCGAGCACCAGATAGAGCGTACCGATTGCCCTGCTATCCAGGTTCAATATCGATGAAAAGAAACTTTTTTTTACGCATTCAGACATCAATTTTGCCAAATAAATCAAGCAATCAAGCGACTGCGGAACCACTTTTTCACTGCTTTAACAACATTTCAATATCAAAACAATGCGACAAACAGACCCAAATAGAAACACTTCATCGCCTTAATTGTCAAATTTTCCAGTTTTTGCCATGTTCTCGCCCAAGAATTGAACACTATGTTATATCAGTTGTGTATGGTTTATATTCTAGAGCTGTTGGGCACTTTTCATGAAGGCTTAAGCACGATAACGTCATGATGATTCGAGCAGGAGTTCTTATGTCACTTCGTCAATTCTTCAAACGAGCTTGTAGCGTTGCGGCGTTTTGTTTAACAACAATCGGGTTTTGTCTTCCCGTGACAGTGGCGCAAACGCCAAATCAACAGGAAGTTCCTGCACCCAAAACCTTTGGAGCCTGGACCAAGGTTTGCTCTCTGCCACCGGGCACACCCAATGTCCAATGCGAGGTCGTACAAAATGTTCGGGCACAAAACCGCCCCGACATTGCTTTTCGTGTGACACTTTATAAGTTGCCTAAAAATCAGGGAACGCTGATGCGGGTTTTTGTTCCGATCAGAGTAGAATTGCGCTTGGGCGTTGGTATCAAGATTGACAATAAAGATATGGGTAAAATGGAATATCGCCGTTGTCTTGGTGACAATTGCGTAGCCGAAGCCTTCTTGAAAGACGATGATCTGAAATCTTTCCTTGACGGGAAAATGGCAACCTATTTCATATTCACAACGCCTGAGGAAGGCGTCGGCGGCATGATTGATCTTAACGGCTTGAAGGAAGCCTATGCAGCGCTCCCCAAAGAGTGATGAAGACACGGTCATGCCAATGAAATATTTTTCCATGAATAAAAGCTTGAAGCGGCCTTTATAAAAGCGTTGGCGCTTTTTATATAAAACAATACAAATGGCCGTTTAAAAGACAGGAAAATTTTATGAAACCGCTGATCGAACAATTCGACATTGGAGCCAATGATGTTCAGTCAATCGTAAAGAACACATTGAAAGATGCAGATGATGGTGAATTGTTTCTTGAATATCGTGAAAGCGAGTCACTCCTTTTCGATAATGGAAGATTGAAAAATGGCTCGTTCGATCAGGATAAGGGCTTCGGTTTACGTGCTGTCGCAGGTGAGGCAACGGGCTATGCCCATTCCGGAGAACTGACAAAAGCAGCCTTGAACAGAGCTTCCGATGCTGCAAAAGCTGTCACCCACGGTTACCACGGAAATTATAGTGCTGCACCGCGTGGCACCAATAAAAAACTCTATGACGAACTGAACCCCCTTTCCTCACCTTCATTTGAATCAAAGGTCGCTCTGCTCGAAAAGATCGATTCCTATATTCGCAACAAAAATGATGCTGTCCGGCAAGTTTCTGTTTCGCTAGCCGGTTCGATGCAACAAGTCGAAATCTTGCGCGCCGATGGCGAGCTTGTGCATGATGTTCGCCCGCTTGTGCGCCTTGCCGTATCTGTGGTTGCCGCCAAAGGCGACAGGCTTGAAAACGGTTTTTATGGCTGTGGCGGTCGTGAAGCTTTCGACCGCTTTGTTACCGAAGACAATTGGCAAATGGCAGCCGACGAAGCGCTCCGCATGGCTTTGGTGAACCTTGAAGCGGAGCCTGCGCCGGCAGGCACGTTCGACGTTGTTCTTGCAAGCGGGTGGCCCGGTGTCATGTTGCATGAAGCAGTCGGGCACGGGCTTGAAGGTGATTTCAACCGGAAGAAAACTTCTGCATTTTCAGGCCTCATGGGGCAACAGGTTGCCGCAAAAGGCGTGACTGTTATTGACGACGGTTCGATAGCAGGGCGGCGCGGCTCGCTCACGGTTGATGACGAGGGAACACCTTCCGCACGTAATGTTCTCATCGAAGACGGAAAGCTTGTCGGCTATATGCAAGACCGGCTTAATGCGCGTTTGATGGGTATGCGCCCCACCGGCAACGGACGGCGTGAATCCTATGCCTGTGCGCCAATGCCCAGAATGACCAATACAATGATGTTAGGCGGCCAATACACACCTGAAGAAGTGCTTGGCTCCTTGAAAGATGGGATTTATGCCGTTTCCTTCGGCGGCGGACAGGTTGATATTACTTCCGGAAAATTTGTGTTTGAATGCACCGAAGCTTACCGCGTCAGAAATGGCAAAATCGTTGCCCCGATTAAAGGGGCTACACTTATCGGCAATGGCCCTGAAGCCATGAAACGCATCACAATGATCGGTAACGACCCGAAACTTGATAATGGTATCGGTACATGTGGCAAGAATGGTCAAAGTGTTCCTGTCGGCGTTGGACTTCCACATTTGCGTATCAATGCAATGACGATTGGTGGCACTGCCGTTTGAACGGCTTGATGCAAAGTTGTTCAAAAAACCTGTTCCGTTTCTACATCTATAGTAGTTCCATTTCTGCATCTATAGCAATTGCCGGACATTCGCCCTCTATTCTGGCCGAATGACCGGTGCGGGGGGCAATGCATGCGGGAGCGTCGAATCCTGATGGGAACGGTTTAAATCTTTTGAACCCGCCGTCACCGTTATGCTTCAAATCCCGATAGAACAAAGTGGTTTCCAAAGACCACCTCTTCCGGCGCCGGACAATAAGAGGAAGCACTTGTTTTTCATGTCTCCCGAACAGGCTCGCGCCTCTATTATTTATAGTTCAATTTGCTCTTCAGATTTCAATTCAAAATAATTTCCTTTTCCTATCCGGTGGTTGACCGACAACATGGAAAATTGGGAGACGCCGACCCGATAGTACAAACTGGCCTTTTATTTCGCAAAAAATAAATCGGAAAAATTTGTTTCTGTGACGTAATTATCTTGTTTTTTCTGTACTTTGCGTTGAAAATAGAAACCGAATTTTGTAGGCAAAGTAATGAAATCGCCCCATGTGGGTTTTCATGATTGAAAGGAACTTCCATGTACACGGTCGTGTCTGGTCAGCCTCAAAAGCTGTCTCATCATTTTACACTTCCAAAAATTATCAGCGCTTTATTCATTGTGCTTGCCGCAATTTGGCTCTCGGCTGCCTATAGTGTCGAGCAAGGGCTTTTGCTTCTTGTCGGTGCAGCCCTTGGAATAACGCTTTACCATGCATCATTCGGCTTTACATCCGCCTGGCGCAATTTCATCCTTGATGGCCGCGGGCGTGGCTTGCGCGTGCAAATGCTGATGCTGGCAATTGCCGTCCTGCTTTTTTTCCCGACTTTAAGCCTTGGCGAAGTTTTTGGGCATCCCGTCAATGGCTCGCTCGCCCCTTTGAGCCTTTCGGTTATCATCGGAGCCTTTATGTTCGGCATCGGAATGCAACTTGCCGGTGGCTGTGCTTCGGGTGTGCTGTTTACCCTTGGGGGCGGTAATGCCCGTATGCTTCTCGTTCTCGCATTTTTTGTGCTTGGCGGCTTTATTTCAACGGCACATGCATCATTCTGGGCAAATATGCCCGCCTTACAACCCGTGTCACTCGTTAAAACCCTTGGCGCGCCATTAGGCATTGTTGTTTCGCTCGTCCTTTTTGCAATTATTGCCGCACTGACCGTTGTCATCGAAAAACGTCGTCATGGCACACTTGAACAGGAAAAGGCGACAACTCATAAAGGTCTTGAACGGTTTTTCCGCGGCCCTTGGCCAATGGTTTGGGGCGGCGTTGCCTTGGCGCTCCTCAATTATCTGACACTGGTCATTTCCGGTAAACCGTGGAGCATTGCCGGCGCTTTTCCGATTTGGGGCGCGAAGATCAGCTCTGCTCTCGGTGTCGATGTCGCAAGTTGGCAGTTCTGGCAAAACCCCGGAAATGCCAAAAATCTCGCCTCAAGCATATTTTCCAATGTCACGTCGGTCATGGATTTCGGTATTATTGCCGGTGCAATGTTGGCCGCTGGTCTAGCCGGTCGTTTTGCTTTCAAATTCCGTATGCCCATCGGCTCTGCATGCGCTGCCGTGATCGGCGGATTGCTTCTCGGCTATGGTGCCCGCGTTGGCTTCGGCTGCAATATCGGCGCATATTTTTCAGGCATTGCGTCGGGAAGCTTGCATGGTTGGCTCTGGGTTGCAGCGGCATTTTTCGGAAACACTGCCGGCGTTTATTTAAGGCCGGTGTTCTACAAAAATCCGCAAACCGCACCGCAAATCAAATCCTGCTAGAGATTATAGCTGTTTTAATTCTTTAAAGGTGCCAGCCCGGTTTGGGCTTGCGCTTTTTAAGCAAAGCGACGGCCTCGACATGGGGTGACCATAAAAACTGGTCTATCGGCACAAGTTTTTCGATTGTATAACCGCCTTCGACCAAAATAGACAAATCACGCGCCATTGTGACCGGATTACAGGAAACCGCAACCACATGCGGGATATTCGTTTTGGCAATTTCCCGCGCCTGTTCTTCTGCACCTGCCCGCGGCGGGTCGAAAACAAGCCCGTCAAAAGCTTCCAGTTCACGCGGCAGGAGCGGGCGACGGAATAAATCCCGCTTCTCATAGGTTACAGTCTTCAGCCCGACCGATTGCCGATAGGCACGATCAAGGCTTTTTAAAGCGCTATCATCATTTTCGACAGCATGAACTTTCATCTTTTCGGCCATGCGGAATGTAAATGTGCCCGCACCGGAAAAAAGATCGGCCGCGTTTTTTGCTTTCTTCAAACCTTGCATGACAAGGCTCGCCATAAACTCTTCTGCTTCTTTGGTTGCTTGTAAAAAACCACCTGCTGCAAGTTCGACTGTAGCCGAACCGAAATGGAGTTCCGGCCTTTCTTTCTCTATGATGATCTCGCCATCCGCCGTCAAACGTATGAAGGATTGCTTCAAGCCCTCTTCTACGAGCCGCTGGCGCAATCTTTCGTCATTGATTTTACAACCCTCCAATGCGACATCAATTCCGTTTTCCGCCAATGTCACGTTAATCCGTATTTCCTTCGCGTAATTTGCCAATAAAGCAGCAAGCGATCTGATAGCGGCGAGTTCGTCAACAAGCTCCGGACGCGAGACGGGGCATTCCTCGATTGCTATAACATCATGTGACTGATAACGATTGAACCCGACAATTTGTCCTTTCGGCGTTACGCGGGCAGTCAATATCATGCGACGGCGTGTATGCGGCTCACATGGAATAATCGGCTCCACATCGGTTGTTATTTTTCTCCCCTCCAATGCTTCAACAACCAAAGACCTTTTCCACATTTGGTAGGGTTCATCGGCCCAATGCTGCAAGGCACAACCACCACAGTCCTCGAAATGTCTGCATTTTGCTTCAACCCTTTCGGGCGAGCTTTTTTTTAAAGCAATAATAGTCCCGTGACCATTTTCGACGGCGATATTGGCAACTTCGTGAGGAAGCGCGAACGGGACATAGACTGCGCCATGCTTCGTCTTTGCAACACCATCACCGGCGACACCGACATGGTCGATCACGACCTCTTCAATCATTGCTTTTTTCTCCAAAAAGTAAATATTCGCGATTTCCGTCACCACCTTCGATCGGTGACGCAATCAGCCCTTTTGCATGCCAGTTATCAAGTGCGTCAAGCCAGTTAAAAAGCTCGCGAGCCACACTTTCGGCGCGGGATGGGTCTTTGACAATCCCGCCTTTGCCAATGCCCTCTCGCCCGATTTCAAATTGAGGTTTGACAAGAAGCACCGCCTGAGCACCCGGTTTTGCCAGTTCCAAGGCTGGTGGTAAAGCCAATTTTAACGAAATAAAACTCACGTCTGAAACCACAAGCCCGATTTGGCGATTTTCGAGATGCCTGCCTTCAAGGTCGCGGGCGTTCAGCCCCTCGTAAAGGGTAATAGCAGGGTGACCGACAAGCGAAGGGTGGAGTTGCCCGTGTCCGACATCGACTGCTATGACGTGGCTTGCTCCTTTTTCAAGCAAAACCTCAGTGAATCCACCTGTTGAAGAACCGATATCGAGAGCAGTCACACCCTTTGTTTTGACAGGGAAATATGAAATTGCAGCAATCAGTTTCAAAGCAGCACGGGATACATAATGTTGTGCAGGGTCAAAAACCGCAATATCGGCGTTCTCCAAAACAGGCTGACCCGGCTTTTTTACAACAATGCCGTTGATTGTTACCGTGCCTCTTGAAATTGCGTCTCTGGCACGTGAACGCGTTGAAAAGAAATTCCTTTCAACCAGAAGCGTGTCCAATCTTGGCCGTTCGGGCATTTCAAGCTCTGATTTGCGGTGTTGCCAATGCTTCGCGCCCAAGAGCAGCAAAAACCGTGTTCACAATGCCGCGTCTATCAAGACCAACATCGGCAAGAACTTTCGCTTGCGGGCCATGATAGAGATATTTATCCGGCAATGTCAGAGTGCGGATTTTCAATCCCCTGTCGAGCAATCCGTCTTTTGCAAGGAATTGCAAGACTTGTGCACCGAAACCTCCCGCCGCGCCTTCTTCAATCGTGACAAGAACCTCATGTTCCTGAGCAAGACGGCGAACAAGATCTTCATCGAGAGGCTTTGCAAATCGGGCATCTGCAACAGTTGTCGAAAGACCGGCAGCGGCAAGTTCATCAGCGGCAGCAAGCGCCTCTTGCAATCTGGTACCAAAGGCCAAAAGTGCAACTTTATTGCCTTCGCGCACAATACGCCCCTTACCGATTTCAATCAATTCGCCGCGTTCCGGCAATTTCAAACCGACACCTTCACCACGTGGATAACGGAATGAAATCGGCCCCTGATCGTAGGCTGCGGCTGTGCGCACCATATTCATCAATTCGCGCTCGTCCGAAGGTGCCATGACGACAAACCCCGGAAGTGCGGACAAAAAGACCGTGTCATAACTTCCGGCATGGGTTGAACCGTCGGCTCCGACAAAACCGGCACGGTCTATTGCAAATTTCACCGGCAATTGTTGTATGGAAACATCATGAACAATCTGGTCATAAGCACGCTGGAGAAATGTGGAATAAATAGCCACAAAAGGTTTCATACCTTCGCAAGACATGCCGGCTGCAAAAGTGACTGCATGTTGCTCGGCAATACCGACATCGAACATACGTTCAGGAAACTTTGCGGCAAACTTGTCTAGCCCCGTTCCGGTAGGCATTGCAGCCGTAACCGCAACAATTTTGTCGTCAAGCGTTGCTTCCTTAATCAAAGAATCGGCAAATACTTTGGTGTAGGAGGGAGCTTTGCTCTGAACCTTTATTTGTTCGCCGGTTACAACATTGAAACGGCTAACGCCGTGATATTTGTCACTTGCTGCTTCAGCCGGTGCATAGCCCTTGCCTTTGCGCGTAATAACGTGGACAAGAACCGGACCGTTCGGATGCTCGCGGACATTTTTCAAAACCGGCAGGAGATGCTCGATATTGTGGCCGTCGATCGGTCCGACATAGTAGAACCCCAACTCTTCAAACAGTGTTCCGCCGGTTAGAAAACCACGTGCAAATTCTTCCCCGCGACGGGCTTTATCCCAGAAAAATTTGGGAAGCTTTTTGCTCAAAGCTTTGGCACGCTCGCGCAAATTCCTGTAAGAGGGGCTTGAAACCAGCCGTGCAAGATAAGCGCTCATAGCACCGGTTGGCGGAGCAATCGACATATCATTATCGTTGAGAATAACAATGAGGCGTGCGTCAAGCGAACCGGCATTGTTCATCGCCTCATAGGCCATACCTGCCGACATTGCACCGTCACCGATAACGGCTATAACATTGCGCTGTTTTTCCTGTTTAAGTTCACTGGCTACAGCCATACCCAATCCGGCAGAAATGGACGTAGAGGAATGCCCAGCCCCGAACGGATCATAAATGCTTTCACTGCGTTTGGTAAAACCCGACAACCCGCCTTCCTGACGAAGAGTGCGGATACGATCCCGCCTTCCGGTCAATATCTTATGCGGGTAAGCCTGATGGCCGACATCCCAAATGATACGATCTTCAGGCGTGTTGAAAACATAATGCAGGGCAACAGTCAGTTCTACCACGCCCAGCCCCGCGCCCAAGTGCCCCCCTGTTACCGATACAGCATCAATAGTTTCTGCCCGCAATTCATTAGCGACTTCTGTCAAGGAGCTTTCCGGCAAACGGCGCAGATCCTCCGGCAGATGTATCTTGTCCAACAATGGTGTTGATGGTCGCGACAAATTATTTTCCTTGGTTTTTTCAACTGTTAACATATTTTACCGACTGTTGAAGCTTTACAGCTTTTGGAAGATATTTGCACCTCAAAACTCAAAAATTTTAATTTATTATGTTCCGCTGTTCATCAAATTGTGATGATTATCTCCTCACCCCACCCGATTTGATCGACGTTACACATTTTTCGAGTTTTATGATGAACTTGATTACGAACGAAAATGCGACATATGGCCAAATTATAGTCAGGCTTTCTGATTATTCTTATAAGATTAGCGTAAATTAGATGATAGGCAATGGTTGAACAATATTTAGAGCATTGGATTTCGCAATATGGCCCGTTTGCCTATTTCTTTATCCTCTATCTCGAATCATTCGGAGCGCCTGTTCCCGGAGAAAGCGGCCTCATCGCCGGTTCGCTTATGGCGGCTGCCGGAAAGCTTGATCTGTTACCCATGTTGATATGCGCGTTTTCTGGTAGCGTACTGGGCGACTGTACAGGTTATGCCATCGGCCATTTCGGAGGCAAAAAACTGTTGTTACGCTACGGACATTACGTCAAACTGACACCACAACGTCTTGAAGAATTCGAGGCCATGCTTGACAAACGCGGCTTTTTCTTTGTCGCAACAGCCCGCTTCATTGTGGTTTTACGTCAATTGAACGGGATTATTGCAGGTTCCGGCGGCATGGCTTTTCCGAAATTTCTGGTCGCCAATATTATCGGGGCAGCCTCGTGGACTCTTGTTTGGGGAGGCGGCCCCTATCTCCTAAAATTCCTCTTTTGACGAGGGTTCCGCATCAAGCGGCTCCGCCCTTCCGGTTAACGTTCCGATTAGTGTTCCGCATCAAGCGGTTCCAAACCTTCCGGTTGACCTTCACGTGACAGACGGATTTTATCAACCTTGTTTTCTGCTGCTTTCAAAAGCTGGTCGCAATGCTTTTTCAATGCTTCGCCGCGTTCGTAAATGCGGATCGTCTCATCGAGCGCAACGTCTCCCCGTTCAAGCTTTTCAACAATCTCTTCCAAAGCACCAAGTGCTTTCTCGAAGCTCATTTGCGAAACGTCCGCATTGTCTTTCTCTTCTGCCATTCAAGCCTCACAAAATATCTGTTTTTTCAATATGGATACCAAAGCCTTCAAGACCGACATAATGTCTTTCGCGCGAGGCATAAAGAATGACCGAAGTAATACCGAGGCTTTTTAGAATTTGTGCGCCCAAGCCGATCTGGCGCCATTCTTCCTCACGCGCGACAGCCTGTTCATGCGTCTCCAGTCCCTCCATAGCCATTTCGCGGTCGCGTATTTCATCGGCAGAACCAACCCCGACAGACCCGGCTCTGAGATAGACAAATACGCCGCGTTTTTCTTTTTCTGCCATAAGCCGCAGAACAGATTCAATTTCGTGTTTTTTGCCAAAAACATCGGCAACAACATTTTCACGTTGCAAACGGACAGGAATATTTTCACCATCGCGTATGTCGCCGAAGACAACTGCAACATGTTGCATCGGTTCCCAAGGCAATTGATAGCTGTGGGCGACGGCAGGTCCCACAAGTGTATCGACTTTCATCTCGTCAACATGTTCGATGAGCGTTTCCTTGCGTTGACGATAGGCAATAAGATCGGCCACTGTTACGACATGGAGATTGTGTTCTTTCGCAAATTTTCTCACCTCTGGGCCATGCTTGACGGTTCCATCGTCATTCATCAATTCGCCGATCACACCGACAGGCGGGAGATTTGCAAGTTTGCACAAGTCGACGGCAGCTTCGGTGTGACCGGAGCGCATCAACACGCCACCTTCACGGGCAATAAGCGGAAATACGTGTCCCGGCCTACTGAAATCGGATGCGCTAGCATTCGGGTTTGCGAGATTTCGCACCGTCAGCGTCCGGTCTTCGGCAGAAATTCCGGTTGTCGTGCCGTGCAGAAAATCGACTGTAACTGTGAAAGCTGTATGATGGGCCGAATCATTATTTGAAACCATTGGCGCCAAATTGAGGCGCTTTGCTTCTTCCCCCGTCATTGGTGCGCAGATGATACCGGACGTATTGCGCACAATAAACGCCATTTTTTCCGGTGTGCAGTGAACGGCTGCAACAATAAGGTCGCCCTCGTTTTCACGTCCGTCATCATCCGTAACAGCGACAATTTCGCCCCGTTCAAATGCCCTTATAGCGTCAACGACCGATTTCTGGTTGAATGTCATAATAGTCCTTTCAGATCCGGCCAGTTTGGCCACGATGTCTAAGATAATGGTCGGCAATAGCACATGCCACCATTGCTTCTCCTACCGGTACAGCTCTTATTCCAACACAAGGATCGTGCCGCCCTTTTGTCACAACATCAACATTATTTCCGTCAACATCCACAGAACGCCGCGGTATCAATATTGATGATGTCGGTTTAACAGCAAAACGCGCAATTATCGGTTCACCGTTGGAAATTCCTCCCAGAATACCACCGGCGTGATTGCTTAAAAAAACCGGTTTTCCATTTTCCCCATGGCGCATTTCGTCTGCATTTTCTTCGCCTGTCAAGCGTGCAGCATGAAATCCTTCACCGATTTCGACAGCCTTGACAGCGTTGATCGACATGAGAAAAGACGCAATATCCTGATCGAGTTTCCCATAAACCGGTGCACCAAGACCGGCCGGTACATTTTCTGCAACAATTTCCACTATAGCACCGATTGAAGAACCTTTTTTACGAATATCGTCCAGATAGGCCGCAAATTTTTCAGCAGCGACCTTGTCAGGCGTAAAAAAAGGATTTTTTTCGACTTCATCCCAATCCCAGCGTGAGCGGTCAATATCAATCGTACCAATGGCGATGATCGCACCCCGAATACGCACATCCGGAACAACTTTGCGCGCTATCGCGCCGGCAGCCACACGCGCCGCCGTTTCGCGGGCAGAAGAACGCCCGCCACCCCGATAATCCCGAATGCCATATTTTACATCATAAGTGTAATCGGCGTGTCCGGGACGATATTCGCGGGCAATATTCCCGTAATCTTTTGACCGTTGATCGGTATTTTCGATCATCATGGAAATAGGCGTTCCGGTCGTAACCAATTTTTCCCCGTCATCACAGGGGAGCACGCCCGATAAAACTTTGACCTGATCGGCCTCGCGACGCTGTGTTGTGTAGCGCGATTGTCCGGGCTTGCGTTTATCAAGATAGCTTTGGACTTCGGAAACCGAGAATTTAATTCCCGGAGGGCAGCCGTCGATGACACAACCGAGAGCCGGTCCATGGCTTTCGCCCCATGTTGTGACGCGGAACAATTCACCGAATGTATTATATGACATGAAAACGCCAATCCAACTTTGCAACCTTGTTTGTTCTATTAACCTTTTTGCTTCCGGTCAAACATTAGCAAAGCGGGATAAGAACAATTTTGCTCGATAATTGGAAATTTTTCCACAATTCCTGCCAATTCCGATTTGACCTTGTTTTATAATGAGGCCGGAATAGCAATTCTTCGACAAAATTGCCGTATTATTTCATATACTCGATTTTTGATTGACCTATGGCTATGGTTTCGACACAATCGGTTGACATTAATTAGGCTGATTTGGAATTGAAATCCGATAATTTTGAAAGGTCTATTATGAGAAAACTGGTTTTTGCGGGTATACTAGCAACGTTTCTTTTTCCAGCGTTAGCCTTTGCTGATGATGTCAAGGGAACGATAACAGTTATCGACCAGGACAATAATACGATCGAGCTTGATAATGGAAAAACATATAGTTTACCAGGTGAATTCGATTATTCCGTGCTCAATGAAGGTATGAAAGTCATTGTGTTTTATGACACAGAAGGCAATAACCGTTACGTCACCGATATTGAACCGCAGGAAGGTTGATAATCGTTCCCGACCGGCTTTTATTTTATTCAATAAAACACGCAAAATCGTGCAGTTGCCCACCTAACACCGCATTTGCACACATGACGCCGAAGTTTCATATAAATTCTGCGGTTGCACACCGTTTCTTTCTGTCGAATCCGGTGTGCGTATAATGGTTTTACCGCAAGGTCGGGAAATAACTTAAAGCCATTCCAACCCGTGTTCGTCAAAACGTAAAATACGATCCTGATCGACCATAAAATTGGCAGCTTCCGCTTCGCTCAATCCACCATAAATATGCATGATTGAACGCAGACACCCGCCATGGGTCACACAAACCGTATTACCTTGAACCTTTTCGACCCAATCCTTGACACGTCTGGCAAGCATGGCATAGCTTTCCGCCTTTTCGCCAGGGGGTAAGAAATTCCACTTGTCGGCCACACGTGCGGCAATCAATTCGGGATGAACTTTTGCTATGTCATCCTCGGTTGTGCCTTGCCAATCACCGAAATGCATTTCCATCAACTGCGGATCCGTGCGATAGCCGCGAATATCAAGCCCCATTTCACCACGGATGATTTCCATAGTTTCACGGGTGCGCCGCAGCGGACTGGCAACAAAATCAAAGCCTTCGGCTTCCCCCAACAGCTCTTTCAACAACCGGCCATTACGTGCAGCCTGCTGGCGACCATATTCGGTAATATCCCGATCAATCTGCCCCTGAATGCGTTTGGTAATGTTCCAATCTGTCTGACCATGACGGGAAAAATAAATAAGTGGACGCTTGGACACTTTCTCAATCCTTTACAACAGAAATATCCGGTGCATCGACTGCTTTCATACCAATAACATGATATCCGGCGTCGACGTGGTGAACTTCGCCGGTTACCGAACGGGACAAATCCGAAACAAGATAAAGTGCGGAATCGCCAACCTCGTCAATCGTAACTGTCCGACGAAGGGGCGCATTGTATTCATTCCATTTGAGTATATACCGGAAGTCACCGATACCTGACGCAGCCAATGTTTTGATCGGACCAGCCGATAAAGCATTGACGCGAATTTTTTTAGGCCCAAGGTCGACAGCAAGATATTTTACACTCGCTTCAAGTGCGGCTTTGGCAACCCCCATAACATTATAATTCGGCATGACTTTTTCCGAACCATAGTAAGTCAAAGTCAGAATGGAACCACCATCAGGCATCAATTTTTCTGCCCTTTGGGTCACTGCTGTAAGGGAATAGACAGAAATATTCATCGTCATGTTGAAATTTCTTTCCGTCGTATCAACATAACGTCCTGTCAGCTCATCCTTGTCGGAAAAACCGATTGCATGAACGAGAAAGTCGATTTTCCCCCATTTCTGTTTTACCGCATCGAATGCTGCATCAATTGACGCTGCGTCCGTTACATCACAATGGCCACAAACAAATCCCCCGACCTCTTCTGCTAACGGTACCACACGTTTTTTAAGTGCTTCCCCCTGATAGGTAAAAGCAAGTTCGGCACCGGCATTGTGTGCAGCTTTTGCGATACCCCATGCAATTGAATGATTATTTGCAAGCCCAAGAATTAAACCGCGCTTGCCACGCAACAAACCGTTACTGTCACCCATTGGTATTGCCTCATAATTGCTTGATATCAGTTTTCGCTTTTTGCCCTATGACATAGCTCACGCATTTCTTCAAGTAATTGGTGCAATTTGTTCGTGGAAACCTATAATTATGCAACGTAAACACAAAAAATTGTTAAAAATGCCAACCGGTTTCAAGTTTTAACCGGTAAAGACCCCGACAATGGCAGCTAACTTGCGGCTCCCTTTTAACTGATTTTTTGCCGCCAAGATAACGTTGCAATAAAGATTGGAAAACAGACAGGAAACAAGCGACCCCCTTAACAATCAAACCTGCAAACCGAACGGTATCAGAGTTAAAAAACAGACAATTCCGTTTTATTTTGCCTGCTTGCCTTTAATCGGAAAAATCGGGATATTGTTGCCTATCGTGCCCCCTGATTGCCGATAAAATGTCTATAATAATCTATCATAGGATGAAAAAGACCATTTGCCCGACATTAACCCCCTTACAATAAGGCCGGATTTCGGAGGCGCTGGTGACAAGAATTTCGATTGCGCTGGTTATCGGTTTTAAAAGAACAGCCGACTTTCCCGTCAAGGATTATCGGGAACATCGTCGGGTGTTTCGATGGTAAAATTGACTTTTACATCTCCATTTTTTTCAAAATGCAAAACAGCGGGAATCATTTCACCTTCGCGTAATTCATCACGACAGTTGAAAAACATGAAATGATAATCACCGGGTTTGAATTCAAGATAACCGTTCGGCTCGATTGCAAGAGGTTCTACAACCTTTTGCATCTTGACCTTGCCATATTGTTTGATGGTTTCGTGAATCACCACGTGATCGGAAATATCCGCGCTGATTGATAACAAGCGATCTTCATTGAAACCGCCATTATGGATAAGGGCAAATCCTTCCGCACGATTTTCGCCCGTATCGGATTTTTGTACCCACGGGCTTTCAACCGTAATATCGCCTTTCGTGAAGTTTTCAGATAATGCAGGCAGGCAAAACAGATGTGAAAGCAAAAAAGCGAGAACCAAATTTATCTTCATGACAATCCTCATTCCCGCTTTTATTGCAGCGTTGTTGTGATCGCTCCAACCGTTAATTTTCAAGCTTGCATTTTCATGAATTGTTCAAGTCCCGCATCGCCACCTTCCGGAAGCATAATGCGGACATGAACATAAAGATCGTCCCGACCACCCGTTTTGAGAGGTAGCCCCCGTCCTTTCAAGCGCAAGACTTTATCCGAACTCGACCATGCAGGTATCGTCAACATAATGCGCCCGTCAAGTGTATCAACCGGAATCTTGGCACCCAGAACAGCATCTTTAAGAGAGACTGGCAAATCGAGATGAAGTGCTCTTCCCTCGACATGGATATGGGGATGCTTTCTGATGTGGATCGTCACCAAAGCATCACCCGGCCGACCGTAAGGTGTCGTTTCACCCTGCCCTTTCAACCGGATTGTCTGACCATCCTCGACATAATCGGGAAGTTTGATTTTAAGTTTCTTGCCATTCGGGAAAATGGCTTCAACTTTATCGGCACCGACAAGCTGCTCCAATGTTACATCGAGACTTGCATGAATGTCGGCTCCCTGTCTGGGAGCTTGGGCACGGCTGCGACTGCCAAAGCCGGAAAAACCGCCGCCCCTGTTCGCACCATTTCCTGCACCAAAGAGATCGCGAAAAATATCACCCGCGTCAAAGCCGCTATTTCCGCCGCCCGAACGAAACTCGAAATGACTGGAGCCATTGCCGAACGGGTTACTGCGACTGCCAAATCCTTGAGCGCCGCCAAAACCTTGCCCGCCACCGGCAAATCCCTGAAAGACAGGCTTGCCTTCGGCATCAATCTCGCCACGGTCAAATTTTTCTTTCTTTTCCTTGTCTCCTAGAATTTCATAGGCCTGATTGATTTCGGCAAATTTATCCTGAGCACTTTTATCATCCTTATGAAGATCAGGATGATATTGTTTAGCCAGTTTTCTGAATGCAGACTTAATCTCTTGCGGTTTGGCAGTGCGCGCCACACCCAGAACCGTATAGGGATCACGCATATTTATCCTCTTTCCAGCCGAAAATGGGCTTTACCCAAAACGGCTTTATAAAAACTACTCCACCCCGAAGGTGGAAAATATCTCATTCTCTATATGCCTATCAAATAGCAAAAATACCAGATCATTAAATGTTTTTTTAAGCGTTTTTGATTGCCCCGATTACGAACTTCAATGCACCATATCAAAGGCGGTCATTGTCCAGACTTCCGGCGCTATTTCGCAGACTTGCCCGTGATAGAGGTTCTCGCCATCATAGGCTGAACGGGTTGTTTTGAACCGGCGGCATTTGCGTCCCTTATCGGTGTTTTCGACAATCGCGCTGATTGTCCCCTCGCTACCGGTAATGCTGTTATCCCATTTCAATTCTTCGGGGGCAGTGGCCAGATTTCCGATTGTTCTGATTTCGTCGCGAATAACAAGTTCGTCGGACTGGACGATAGGATCGCCCGGCAATGTGGCTTGAGAATTGACCGAACCGGTGACAAGCGATGTATCAACATTGTTTTCTCGCGACGAGAGCGCCGAACCCATATTATCAAGTTTGTCACCCGATATGATACAGCCTTGCATTGGCCACATGATCGTGACAAAAATAACAAAACGACAAAGCCGGCTTTTTAAATTAAAAAAAGCTTCCATAGCTCACTTTTTTCTGTGTCGGCCATGTAGTTTGACAACACTTTATGATACGCAAAACACATAATTCGGATGCATTATGACAGATAAAACGTTAAAAACTGGTGACTTTGTCGAGGCTCATGAACCTTTCGCACTGTTCAAAACATGGATGGATGACGCGGAAAAAAGCGAGGTTAACGACCCCAATGCCATGGCTCTTGCAACGGTGGATCCGACCGGGCTTCCGGATGTGCGTATGGTGCTTTTGAAGGCTGTCAACACGGATGGTTTTGTGTTCTATACCAATTATGAAAGCAATAAGGGCCGCGAAATACTTGCTACCATGAAGGCCGCTTTATGCTTCCATTGGAAATCATTGCGCAGGCAAGTGAGAGTACGTGGACTGGTTGAAAAAGTCAGCGATGAAGAAGCTGATACCTATTATCAATCCCGTGCAAGAGGAAGCCGCATCGGTGCATGGGCATCCAAACAATCCCGACCGCTTGAAAGCCGCTTTGCTTTGGAAAAAGCAGTTGCAGAATATACGGCCAAATATGCGATCGGCAACATTCCCCGCCCGCCTTACTGGTCGGGTTTCAGAATCAAGCCGCTTTCAATAGAATTCTGGCATGACAGGCAATTCAGGCTTCATGACCGTGTGGTTTTTTCCCGTCCTTCACCCGATGTGAAATCGTGGGAAAAACACCGTTTATACCCGTAAGCATTTCAGCCGCGAATGGCACGCTTTCCAACCAACGGCTATGTCCGGCTTTGATCGAGTTACAAAGCCGGATTGATACATCTGATTGATTGACGCGTTTGGTTTGATTGTCACAAAATTAGCGTGCGAAATAGCCTGACACCAGACCAAGGAATATCAGCCAGCCGACGATGGAATTGGATTTGAACAACCTCAGACACTCGCTATTATTGTCAATGTCGATTGTGATAATCTGGTAAAACATGTGAATGGCTGCAAGGGCGATGCCAAGATAGGCTAAAGTTGGAACACCGGCCAGAATAAACGCACCGAGGCTCAACACTATAAAACCGCTATAAAGGACGATAAGAGCCGGTTTGGTATTTTCACCAAAGAGCCTTGCCGTGGAACGAACCCCGACAATTGCATCATCTTCCTTATCCTGATGGGCATAGATGGTGTCATATCCGATGGTCCACAAAACCGAACCGCAATAGAGGCACAGAGGTGCAAAATCAAGACGGCCGAAAATTGTCGCCCACCCCATCAATGCCCCCCAATTGAAGGCAAGACCCAAGAAAAACTGCGGCCAGTCTGTGACACGTTTCATAAACGGGTAAATCGCCACAACAACAAGCGATGAAATACCCAGTATAATGCTGAACAGATTGAATTGTACCAGTACGAAAAGCCCGACGAGGCATTGCAGCCCCATAAAAATTTTCGCCTGAAGCCGGCTGACCTGACCGGATGGCAAAGGCCGCGACCGTGTCCGTTCGACTTTGTTATCAATTTTCTGGTCAACGAGATCGTTCCATGTGCAACCGGCGCCCCGCATGGCAACAGCACCGATAAAGAAAAGAAAAAGATACCATATTGCCAGAATAAACGCATATGGATGCGATTGTGCGGCAAAAACCGGCGCATCCATGGCAAGGATCAATGACCAGAAACACGGCCACATCAGAAGCTTCCAACCAATAGGTCTGTCCCAACGTGCCAATTGGGCATAAGGCCAAAGGGAACGCGGTAAAAAGTGATATACCCAATGACCGGATGGCGCATCGAAGACACGCCCTCTCACACCTTCCTTTTGGACTGTTTCGCCATTGCTCAAGCTCGCGGAAGTCATATTTTTGTTGTTTACCATTTATAACAGCACACCTTTTACCTTGAAGCTAAAGCATTTCGTTTCTATGACAAGAGCAACGGTTTTAACATCTTCTTCAGCAGGAGCAAGCAATGAACGTTCTTCTCATTGGTTCAGGCGGACGCGAACATGCATTGGCATATAAAATTTCGTCTTCTCCCCTTCTTGGCAAGCTCTTTTGTGCACCCGGAAATCCCGGAACACTCGAATTGGCCGACAATATCGAACTTGATGTAAAAAACCATAAGGTGGTTGGCGAATTTTGCAAGAACAATGCCATTCAACTCGTTGTCATCGGTCCGGAAGCACCTCTTGTCGATGGGCTTGCAGATTCCCTTCGTAATGCCGGGATTCTTGTTGTCGGGCCAAGTAAACTCGCTGCACGGCTTGAAGGATCAAAAGGATTTACCAAAGATTTATGCGCCAAATATAATATTCCAACCGGCGCTTACCAACGTTTTAAAAATGCAAACGACGCTAAAAGTTATATCGAAAAAAAAGGCGCGCCGATCGTTATCAAAGCCGATGGTTTGGCTGCCGGTAAAGGTGTAACAGTCGCCACGACAATAAAGGAAGCTCTTGAAGCGGTTGACGCCTGTTTTGCCGGAGCCTTCGGTAAAGCGGGGGTTGAAATTGTTGTGGAAGAATTTCTTGAAGGTGAGGAAGCGAGTTTCTTTTGCCTTTGTGACGGGAAAACGGCCATTCCTTTCGGTTCTGCACAAGACCATAAACGCGTGAGTGATGGTGACAAGGGAGCCAATACCGGTGGCATGGGCGCTTATTCTCCGGCACCCGTTATGACCGAAGATATGACAAAGCGCGTTATGAATGAAATCGTCGAGCCTACCATTCGTGGCATGGCCGATCTTGATTGCCCATTCAGCGGCGTTCTGTTTGTCGGATTGATGATTACAAAAAAAGGCCCCGAACTTATCGAATTCAACGTCCGCTTCGGTGACCCTGAATGTCAGGTTCTGATGATGCGGTTAAAAAGCGATCTTCTACCGGTTCTCTATTCCCTCGCAAAGGGTAATCTCGAAAATGTCGAACTCAACTGGAAAACCGACAAAGCTTTGACTGTTGTCATGGCCGCAAAAGGTTATCCGGAAGCGCCTCAACGTGGCAGTATTATTTCCGGCATAGAAAAAGCGGATAAACTTCCTGACGTGAAAGTTTTCCACGCCGGTACGGCATTGAAAGACGGAAAGATCATAGCCAATGGTGGCAGGGTTTTGAATGTCACAGCAACCGGTAAAACTGTAAAAGAGGCGCAGCAAAAAGCCTATCAAGCGATAAAATTGATTGATTGGCCGGAGGGATTTTATCGCCATGATATAGGCTGGCGCGCAATCGAGCGGGAAGAAGCAGCTAAAAACCGATTGATCGGGTAAAACGCCGAATATCCGGAAAAAACATCGTTTGATATAAGCGGGCTGTCGTTCCGTTTCGTGCGTTATAATTTCCTGATACTGGATAATGAAATCAGAATGACTATAAAACAGGATGTTGCAAACAGTGCATCATTCGTTGCCTGTCCGGTAAAAATCATCAAGGAAATCGGGCATTAAAGGGTGTGTCGGATAATGTGAAGCATTTTCAAAAAAGACAGCTTCACTTTCGACGGTTTTATAGGACGGGTATTCATTTTACCGGTCGGGTTTAACAAAATCGTTTTATTTACAACGTGGCAGGCTTTTCTAATCCGGTTTCAAAGTGAATTTATCAAAAGTCGCTTATTCTATTTTTCTTCAGCCGCTATTTCGCGTTTGAAAATGCTGCGCAAATCTTCCAACTGTTCTTCGTTTATCGGTGCTTTGGGCAATACATTGAATTTTTTGGGCGATATATATAATGCGATGAATGTCGGATATTCCCGCCAACCGGAAAATAAGCGGAAAGGATATGTCCCGCGGATATAGGAGCTTTTTATTGCCACTGCATGGTCATCCCAAACCCAGGTTTGCTCAAGCCCGATCTGTTTGTCATTTTTGACCAGTTGTTTGACATGGTGGGGGATGAGAACAAAATAATTCAGTGCCCAGATTGCAATGATAATCGCGGCATAAATGGCTGAAATTCTATAGAGCGAATGCCCCCAGTTCTGATACCAATCGGCACCATCAATCACCACAAGAACCGCCGACATGACAGCAACTGCCGTTATCCATAGGAGAAAAAGACTGGTAAATGTCCGTTTTGATAGGGCATGATCGCGATAATAGGCTGTAAGCGCTTCAATCGCATCCTGCTTTTCAAGTATAAAAATAATTTGCCGCGTCATTCGGTCCTCCGGTTTAAAACCGCTGGTAAGCTTAACACCGGTTCATTGTCAAATGGCAAAAAAATAAATGAAAATTTCCGCAAATTTTATTTTCTATTGCCGAAACCGAACACCATTATCCTTCAAAATTATCGGATCATTGTCGTCTTTAAAGAAATGCGATTTGATCGAAATTACTAGCTTTTCATGATCCGTTCCACCAAAGACAGGCTTGCAGCAAAAAGTGTGACCGTTTCCGGATGTGGTTCAATTGCGTTATCCAAGCATAACCTGATTGTTGATAACCAGTCTTATGCCCAGAGAGCATCCCCGACACCTCAATGAAAAGTTCTTTTTTGCGTGTTGGTGCGGGTGTTTACCAAAAAAATGTTCAAGCGGCGAGCGATCTTTGACAGGAATAACCGAACCATCATCATTGAGAAGAAGCATCGGCAAATCATAGGTATCTGCCCAAAGTCGCCAATCGAGAAGCACATCATCAAGATCGCGCGAAACAAGAAGCGGAATGCATATATCATGATTTCGGTGTAACAACTCCAGAGAAACCGCTTTTTGCCCTGAAGAAGTCACAACAGCGCGCGCAGCAACACCTTTGAATTGATGGGCAAGCACCAGACGCGACACACGTGAAGCACCGTTTTCATCTTCGATTTTTAACGCTGCTCCACGCTCGTTCAGTGAACAGACAATGGTCTTATCCTGAACATCGAAAGAAACATATTGTGGCAGATGGCAGGGATCCAGTCTCAGTTCAAGCCCTGCTTTTGCCCGATTAGCCCATTGAGTGGCCATATATTTGTCCCCAATATCCTCTTCAATTCAATCGGGAACACCTTAGCGAGCTTTGTTAATAGGTTTGTTAAAAGGTTAGGTTAAAAAATTATTGGTTTGTTTTTTGGTTATCGAATTACAAACAGCGCTTTAAATTATTATTCACCAAAACTTATAGCATTTTTCCCGGATTCATGATGTTTTTCGGGTCGAATAGCTGTTTGATCGAATGCATGAGAGAAAGTGCTACCGGAGATTTGAAGGCAACGAGTTCTTTGCGTTTCAATTGCCCGATCCCGTGTTCGGCCGAAAATGAACCATTATAACTCATAACCAGTGTATGGATACGGTGATTCATTTCCCCCCAAAGGGAAAGATAGGCTTGTTTGTCGGCGCCAACCGGTTGCGACACATTATAATGCAGGTTACCATCGCCCATATGGCCAAAGCAGACAATGCGGGCACCCGGCGAGATAGCTTCAATGATTTTCGCCGCATCACTGATAAAATCGGGAATCGAGGCGATAGGAACAGAAATATCATGTTTGATCGAACCGCCCTCCAATTTCTGTGCCGGTGACATATCTTCGCGAAGCCGCCAGAATTCCTTCTGCTGGCTCACCGAACGGGCAATGGAGGCATCTTCAATAATCCCCTGTTGGAGTGCATCTGCCAGAATATCTTCTATCGTGTTGCTCGCCTCACCATCACTATGGGAAGAAGAAAGATCAAGCAGTACATACCATTCACTTTCATGCTCAAGTGGAGCATGAGCGCCTTTGACGTAGTGCAAAGACATTTCCATTCCGACCTTTGCCATAAGTTCAAAACCGGTAAGCATGGAACCGGCTTTTTTCTGGGCAAGAAGCAGAAGTTCTAACGCTTTTTCCGGACTTTTCATGCCCGCATAGGCGACCGCTTTTCCTTGCGGTTTTGGAAAAAGCTTCATAACGGCAGCGGTGATAATACCAAGCGTTCCTTCAGCACCGATAAACAGGTCTTTCAGATCATAGCCGCTATTATCCTTCTTCACATAGCGCAAATCGTCGAGAATGCGGCCGTCCGGCAGAACAACTTCAAGCCCCAGACAGAGTTCGCGCGTATTGCCATAAGCAAGAACACCCGTACCACCGGCATTGGATGAAAGATTGCCCCCGATCTGGCAAGTCCCTTCCGAACCAAGTGATAAAGGAAAAAAGCGCCCCTTCTCGTCAGCCTTTTCCTGTAATGTCTGAAGAACAACACCCGCTTCCACCAAAGCCAGATTACCTTCGACATCAATCGAGCGGATTCTGTTCAAACGCTCCATAGAAACAATAATCTCGTTAGCACTTTCGTCCGGTTGTTGCGCCCCGACAAGACCGGTATTCCCTCCTTGTGGAACAATGGGGGTTCCGCTTTCGCTCGCAAGTTTCATAATTTCCGAAACTTCTTGTGGCGAGGAAGGGCGCAAAACAAGCGGTGTGCGCCCGTGATAAAGACCGCGTTGTTCGACAAGATAGGATGAAATCACATCCTGATCCACCAAAGCGTGATTGACTCCGACAATTTTTATAAACCGTTCAATCAGCTTTTTGTCCATCATTTCTATTTCCTCGGTGCGGCTGCACGTTGAAGCCGGTCATTGATAGCCTCGCCCAAGCCGGTAAAGGGTATCGGCTCGACAGCTATACATTCAACATCTTTTCTATCAAGTTCCTTCAGATAATGAAACAGGTTGCTCGCCGCCTCTTCAAGATTCCCTCTCTCGCTTAAATTGAGCGTTGCAACAGCATGTGCAGCATTTACGGTTTGTTGTTTTCCAAAGGCTAAAAGCGCTTCCCCGTTTTTGACGTCTTTGGCGTCAAGTCTCACAAATGCATTGGGTGCATAATGGGATTTCAACATGCCCGGTGCTTCGATGGCTGCTCGCTGGTCTACACGTTCAAGCTTCAGTCCTGTTACTTTCTCGATTTCTCCGGTCGCAAGACCACCCGGACGAAGCAGCAGGATGCGTCCTTCCATTACCTTGATAATTGTCGATTCAACGCCGACACGCGTTGCGCCGCCATCGATAATAAGCGGCACTTTTTCTCCGAACATGTCGGCAACATCCTGCGCAGTTGTACTGCTCAAACGGCCGGATATATTTGCGCTCGGTGCTGCAACCGGCCGGCCGAGTTCTTTTACTATTGTCGCGAATATCCCGACAGGATTGCGAACCGCCAAAGTTTTCAAACCCGCGCTGGTAAGCGGGTCTATCGGTGTCGGATTTTTCAGCGGCAAAACCAATGTTAACGGTCCTGGCCAGAAAGTGTCCATAAGCTTTTGTGAAATTGCGTCAATTTCGACAATGTCTTCCGCCATATCCACACCGCTGACATGGGCAATCAACGGATTGAATTGGGGGCGTCCTTTGGTTTTGAATATATTGGCAACCGCTTTGCCATTTGTAGCATCCGCTGCAAGCCCGTAGACCGTCTCGGTCGGTAGCGCCACAAGCTCCCCTTTATCAAGATAGGAAACAGCTTTTGAAACGGCGTCTTTTGACGAGGCAAGAATAATCATTATATCAATCCTCTAGAACGCGCCCTTGATCGGGGCAAAACTGAAACGGTGCAATTTTTTGACCGGCCCTTCATGTTCTATCGCGGCTCGGTGAAACGCCGTTGCATATCCGGCATGTTTTTCAAAACCGTAAGCGGGATAAACTTCTCCCACTTTTTCCATTAACCGGTCACGCGTGACTTTTGCTATAATGGATGCCGCCGCAATAGATTGGGACCGCCCGTCACCTTTTATCAGTGCCTGAGCGGGATAAGCAAGTTTCGGGGGAATATCGCGCCCGTCAACCAGAACATAATCTGCATTGACAGAAAGACTGCACACCGCTCTTCTCATGGCCTCAAGTGCGGCTTTTCTGATATCGGTACGATCAATTTCCGTTGCCGACAGGCTACAAATTGACACGGCTACTGCCGAACGCAAAATCCCGTCATAAAGTGCTTCGCGTTTCTTTGCCGAAAGCTTTTTGGAATCATTTAAGCCGTCAGGTATGTTATTCCGGTCAAGAATAACCGCAGCCGTCACCACTGGACCGGCCAGAGGTCCCCGCCCGACTTCATCCACTCCGGCAATGTTCTGATAGCCTTTTGCAATAAGACTTTCCTCGATCGCGTAATCGGGCATTAAAGGAATATCTTGAAATAGCGGCAGATCATTTTTGTGAGACATGGACAATCCAATTGCATTACAGGAGATTTCGGACAAGTCCGGCCATTCGTATGAATTGCGGGAAATAAATCCTTAATCAATCTTTTTCGTCAAAAAGAAAAGATAATTGTTTGGCGACTTTCAGCGGTGGCTTGAAATATCCGGTCTCAAGCTTTGGATGGCGTTCATGCAAGCCCGATCTTTGCCGCGCCAAGCGAAAACGGTCGGCAACGAGTTTTGCAAACGGCCCCTCGCCGGACATGCGTGTTTTCCAATCCGCATCATAATCCTTGCCACCACGCATATCACGCAGAAGCTGCATAACCCGCCTGTAACGGTCGGGATATTCACGCAACAGCCAGTCTTTAAAGAGCGGAGCAACTTCATAAGGTAGTCTGAGCATGACATACCCCGCGTCAATCGCACCGGCATCTTTTGCCTTGGTCAATATGTTTTCTATTTCATGGTCATTCAATCCCGGAATAACCGGCGCCATCATAACGCTCACGGGCACGCCCTTTTTTGTCAATTCTTTGATTGCCCATAAACGCCGCTCCGGCGTTGCGGCGCGTGGTTCCATGAGGCGGGCAAGCTTTCTGTCCAATGTTGTTATGGATAAAGCCACGCGGACAAGCTTTCGCTCAGCCATTCTTTCAAGAATATCGCAATCCCTTACAATTAGTGCCGATTTTGTTGTGATACAAACCGGATGGTTGCATTTATCCAATACTTCAAGAATTTGCCGCATAATCTGCCAGTTTTTTTCAATTGGCTGGTAGGGGTCTGTATTGGTTCCGATAGCTATTGGCCGGACTTTATAATCGGGTTTTGACAATTCCCGTTCCAGAAGTTTTGCCGCGTCGGGTTTGGCAAATAATTTTGTTTCAAAATCAATCCCTGCCGACAGTCCCATATAAGAATGAGTCGGGCGCGCAAAACAATAAATACAACCATGTTCGCACCCGCGATAAGGATTGATAGAACGATCAAAGAAAATATCGGGGGAAACATTGCGGGTAATAATCGTACGGGCTTTTTCGGTTTCTACAGATGTTTGAAGCGGAGAAAGCTGTTCATCCATATCCCAACCGTCATAAAAACGTTCGCATGACTGTTTCTCGAACCTTCCGGCAGGATTGAGCGCCGCTCCCCTTCCCCTGGTTTTTTTGTCTTCCAATCTTATCATGGACTGATCGAGAAAAGCACTCCCGCCAGCGGCCGACATTGCGTCAAATGCCAGCCGGTCGGCCTCGGTGATGACTTTTACCAGATGTTGATCGATTTGTACTTTTCCCATCCTTTCGATCTACCATGGCGATACGAACAAAACAAGAACATAAATTATCGTGCTTTTGACAAAATAATGATTTAATTGAAAGATTATGGTTAGTGTTATTATTCACGCAAATGAAGACATAGATCCCTTGGCCGATACTCTTGCAATGCTTGTATCGGGCAGCGTGTTCGGTCTTGTTAGCGAGGTTATTTTGTGGTCGGAAAATCACAGCAATGTCTTGAAGACAGTTGCCGATGATACCGGCTGTCGCTATCTCTCCCGCAGCGATTTAGGCACTGCGATCATGTCGGCAAAAAGCAAATGGTTGCTTTTTCTGGTACCGGGTGCACGGTTACTCGACCAATGGCGGGAAATTTTAAGTCGTTATATTGAAAATGAAACAAGACCTGCCCAGTTCCGATTAATTGGAACGAAAAAGGTTACGAAATTACGCCGATTTTTGGGGTTAAATCGCCAACTTGAAGGCGGGCTTCTCATTACAAAAAATCAGATTGCTTCGATTTATAATAATCAAACGCCACTACATAAATATTTGCGAAAGCTTAATCCCGTCACCCTGCCTATACAGATCTTGGATTCCAGCCAATAATTTCAGACCTAGACTTCAACTTTTTGAAGCACTGTTTGTTTTTTGAGTATTCACGGGCAAAGCACAACAGACAACAGAGGTGCTTTTCTACAACGGCAATGGAAATTGACTTTTTGAACTGGAATATATTGTTTTCAGACTCAAAATATAGTTGCTCCTGAAATTGAGCTGCTTACCTACAGCCGAAGTTTGGAAATGACCGGATCACCGTCAAATTGATAAGTTCACCTCACTGCTTTTATCCGATTTCGAGCGAATTGACGTGTTTTCATCAATCAAATGAAATTTTATCACGCTGTTTTTGGACACATGGTGATGAGAGATAAGCTGACCCGAATCATTTGAAACTATTTTGCCAAGGCACGACAGATAAATTTTTCATGATTTAAAAATCGCAAAGCACATAGCCCTTTTCCTGTTTCATGGATTTAACCGGTCGCTCGTTGATGAAGCTTACTGACTTTCGGGAGAGGTATTCAGCAACCGGACTATCGAACTTCGGAACTGCCCCATGAGAGGATGTCGGCGGTTCCTTTTCACATGGAATTTTTGCCGAGCTATCAGAAAATTAGTCTGTAATCATCCGGGTGTTGTACCCGCCTCCACCATTTCATGATCTAAAGCGACGCAATAAGTGTTGGCTAACTTGCTTTTATTGCAAATCCAAACATTGCAATTCCGGTTTCTGATCTCTTTAATTTTCTTAATTTTCAATAGAGAATCATTTTATCTAGCAACGCTTTGAGTCTGATAAAGAAGTTCACTTTGACAGCCGCAAATAGTGTATGTGCCTGAGAATTCTCACCTGAATACTTTATTTTGTCTCGTTGCGATTGGTCCGGTGTTTGTCATCGTTGTTTTTCAAACTATATGCAGGATCCCATTCCGGCTTAAAATCGGCTAAAAATGCATTCAATTCATCCGGAGTTCCAAGAGCATGAACTTTGTTAATCGGAATATCTGAAAATGACACTTTCATCCTGTTTTCAATAAGAGTGTTATAGAGTGGTGCAATATACCGTTCACCTTGAACAAGATTATCGGCATGAGAAAAATACCGGTTATATGCAGCTATATAATCTTCGCCCGACTTAAACCAATAAAGCCCGATAGTTGCGTAATCGGATATGCGTTTCTTCTCTACAAGTTTTTCTGCCCATCCTTGCTGATCGGGCAAAAGGAAGCTCCAATGGTCTCCATTTGCCCGAAAACATGGAACCCATCCGTCAGAATTTTTTCTAATGGACTGAGGTGTCAAGACATCGGGTTCGACATAGGTATCAATGTTATAAATCAACAATTCTGAATTTGGTAACCAATGTTCAGAAGACAATATCGCGCTTGTTGCCTGCCCGTCTGTCAACTTATCGATTTCAACAATGCGAATGTCGTTAAGCCCAAGCGCCTCACTCTTTTTTATCAAGAAATCGGACGAATTATTTTCTTTAAGGCATACATAGACAACCCGACTGTCTTTAAAAAAATTTTTAAGCGACAATAACGACCAATCAAAGAGTAATCTTCCGTGCGCCTCAATCTCGTATTTTGGGACTTCATACCCTGCTTTGCGAAAACGACTTCCCAAGCCCGCCATTGTAATAACTATGGTGCGTGACAAATTATTTCTCCCCAAGTAGCGCATGAATTTCTTCTTCGCTCAACTTCAAGAATTCATCTGGTCTTATTGCGCGGTCATCAATGTAAAAACCGTTTTTGCGCGGCCAAGGCTTACCGAATAAAATTTCGTCATAAGGTACACGCCATTTATCAAGCCACTCGAACAGAACAGGAGCGGTGTATTTGTTAATCTCGGCCAAATTGCCTTTATAGGTCTTCATATTTCTGGAGGTAAAAAGAAGAATTTTGTACCCCTTGGACTGATAATGACGAAGCTTTTCGATGAGTGGCAAATTCGGTGTGACATCAGAATAGGATTGTTCAGGCGTCTTTAACGCACAAAGCGTACCATCAACGTCAACAATCAATGTTCCGTCAATTAAAGGAGTATCACTGTTCACCCTGCACCTCATCTAGTATTTTTTTTGCCGTTAAAATAAATGCCATGACTTTATTAGGATGGTCCAAATGTAGCGGTAACATAGACAGAAATAGTGAAGCTTCACACAAGCGGATGAGCTTGATATCCAATTTTTGCTTTTTTATTTCTTCTATAAAAATATTTTTCAGTTTTTGATTATCAGGACACTTCAAATCAAGACACAAACGATTTTTATCGTCAAAAGATACCTGGAACAGGTCATTATTTATAAAATCATAGTTTCCAAGAACACTGTGCGAGATCTTGCAAATGTCATAGAAAGGATGCGTCCACAATTGTTCTTCTCGCACAGCCCCTTTCGGATCGATAAACTTCAGAAAATGATGAGTCTGGTCATACAGGATATTGGAAAAACAGGGATCCCCATGTCCAAAACAGAGACTATCCAGCAGTAATTTTTTCTCCAAGCTTCTATAAATATCAAGATAGCGGGACTGTAAATGTTTGATCTCGAATTCTGCATCAGATGCAGACAATTGCAAATTGATCTTCTGCCCCAAATGACTATCTAAAAATTGTTTTATTCTTTTTTCAACTTTGTTTACGTACAACTCGCGTGTTGTCTGTAACATCTCATCACGATCAACCGCTTTTTGCGGACGGTCGGATAGAAAAGCCATTATCCGTTGAATAAAGGGCAAAAAGGTTTCTTCTGTAAATGCATTGTGAATCCATTGTAGCGCAGCATCAGCAAAATAATAACGCATCATCCGGTAAGAACTTTGATCGTTATCTTCTTTAAAATCGAATGTTTCGACAAACCATGGCTTCATCCTTTCGGATGCCAAATGATAAAAACAATATTCGGCCTTCATTTTATTTCGATCTTCAGAAGACTTCGTATAGTACAAAGAATCAATTTTCACACTGTTGAAATGGCGGGTTTCCGTCGAGCCGGATGAATATTGTAAAAAATCGCTAATTTTTGCCAAATCTATTGGACGATTGACTTCCAGTTGGGCTTCATCGTTCCAGAATTTTTCCCAACGAGTAATTGGCGAACACGAAAACATATCCCACATTATAATGAGATCATGCATGTCATAAAAATAGGCTAAAAGTGGCTGAAAACGCTTGTCAGTAAAATTTTCATAAGCATAAGGCAACCGCAATACAAGTTTTTCAAGATCACCACTATCCGGAAAAGCGGCTCTGGTTGAAATGACAAAAGCTGAAATACGTGTTTTCGAAGCAGAAAACAAATCATGCAACGCTTTGCAGTCATCGTTTTGGGTTAAATGAAAGACATTATCTCGCATGGAAATGGGCAAACTGTCGACCAATGTATGATACAATTTGCGGCGACGTAGCGTAATATCTCCAAATCGCCTATGGCCGACGATATTTCTTAAAACTTCGGGCACCCATTCGCGATCGTCGATAATAATCACCAAATCACTCTTCATTGCAGTCATCGCGGTTGCTTTCCAAGCTTCAAAAATTTAAAAATTAAAAAGATGATAGTGCCGCATAATGTAAGACATGCCAATGAGAAAGATTGAAAAAAGCCGAACCCTTGGCCGGCACCATGAACCTGATTGCTAAGGCTTCCAAAAAGTCCGAAAGCAAATGAACTGTCAGACAGCATATCACGATCGGATACTTGTGACATAAAACAGGAATAAGCCAATATTTCAAAGATCCAGATGAGTGCAGATGATAACCAGAATGCGGCAATCCGACCTTTTAAGCAATCGCGTATCGTTAACTCGAACTGTTTAAAAACGTAGCTTAACTTCAATAGACGTAATCCTCGATCTGAAGAGCTTGTGAGCACCAGATATCGGTTAAGAAAAACAAAAGTATGAGACAAGGAATATAGTCCAAGAAGTGCTAATATCGAGACTACGGAAAACACGATAAATACGTTACGCACAGTTTGCGGTATTTCAACGCCGACGGCCCCTAACAGCGAAATAAATAAAATCAACGTCAAAACATCGCCGATTCTTTCTATAAGCCAGATAGCCAGTGCTTTCTGATGTCCATCAAATACAATGTAAAAAGCTCCAATCCGAAAAAGCTCCCCTAATTTTAGAGGAATAACGGCTGCCGGAAAAGATGCGATTGTATGAGCCAACAAAAGTTCAGGTATTTTTCTACGCTGGTCTAAAGTAAGGTTGGCAAGTCGAACCATGCGCAATACATGGCTCAATAAATAAAGAAAAATAATGAGAAGCGGTTTTAAAATGTCCGCTTGGCTGCTTGTCTGTCGGATCATTGGACTTAAATGCCAGAGCCAGATCAATGCTGCCAATCCCGAAAGACAGACTATAATAGATAGAATGTACCTCATTGCCTGTCTTCATCTTTTTGCGTGGTGAATACAATTTTTCCTGTGTAGGATGCGTGCTTGACTGTTCGCATATCAGACTTTAAAAAACGCGCACGCATAAAAAAATATTTTCCTAGTAACTGAAGAACCTTGAACGCCTGGCGAAACAACCGGACATTGGAAACCTGATCGCTTTCACGCCACGTAATCGGGAAAAATCGCACCTTCTGCCCTTTGTTATAACTGCCAAGTAACATTACATAGTTAAAAGTCAAATCATCCGGAAATTTTTTATAATAGAATTCCTTAAATTTATCCAACCGGTAAACATTCAGACCGGAACCCAAGTCGTAAATCCGATGGAATGCTACCACTGAAAACAGCCAATTATAAACACGATTACCGAATGTGCGAAATGCCGAATAGCCTTCAAGCTTGCTATCCGTCATAAAGCGGGCTCCGAGAAGACAATCATTTTCCAAATGTATTCCCTGCTTCAGAAATGGTAGCAAATCTCTTATATCTGCCTGATCGTCGCCATGCAAAACGACAAGATAGTCATAACCATGTTGGATCGCATATTGGAACGCCACTTTGTGAGACCCGCCAAGTCCGTAATTATCAGCATTTTCCCATACAATAAATCGACAATGATCCAGTTGGTCACGTCCTGAGGAAATCGCTTTGTCTTGTGTATCATCAGGTGATCGGTTATCAACAACCATCACCGTGTCCACCCATTTTTGAACTTCATCATCGAATTGCGATAACACCCGTCCTATTTGAGGTGCACAACGATAAGCAGGAATGAACACGAGAATGCGTGGCTTATTTTTCAATTATCAAACCTTTCTTTTCCATAAAACGGGTAAGATAAAACATAAAAAGAAAATTCGTTATGAGATTAAAAGGTGTGATAATGACTTTTGCAAGCGCCTGCCACCCGATGTGAAGAAACCTCGATAGCTCGATAAAATAAGCGATATTTACGAACTGCGATATTAAATACGAATAAAACAGAATTGATACAAATTGCCACCCCCAATACATAGCCAAAAAAAAGCTGTTTCCTTTGTATTTTTTTGTAAAAACCACTCTCAGAGCAACGAACCAGACAAAAGTCACGGCGACAAAAGACGATATGAAATTTGCGACGCCAACATTAAGGCTGAATAACAAGACCATCGCCAACATAAGACAAAAGTCAATAAGCCACCCACATCCGGAGATAACAGCAAATCTCAAAAATGACCGACTGAGAGAATTAAGTCCATGCAACAATAGATTTTCTCTTTTCTTTAAGCGACTTCAACCAGTCTTTTTCCATAAGAGCCAATGGTATAGCAAAAAAGACCCAGACAGGAACCATAAGGATATATGTCCAATTAACCGTTGGAGACAGGAAAATAGCACCGCACGCCAAAATTATAATTGCAAAATTCAGAATGAAAACGGCTCTCAGCTGACAAAAGAGAACCGGATACACAAACAACAATATGAAGGCCGACAACCAGTTCCAATAATTGATATACGGATTAAGCATGTTCGCTAATTTTATCAGGAATTGTTCCATCGGTCTCACCACAGTGTTGGTCTTATCCAATATAAGATTATGGTTATCCGCTACCGCAGCGTGAGGGCCGAGATCGCCTAGAGTACGACTTTTATATTTATCACTCAATTGCCCCACGTCTTTGTTCAAAATAGCGGTTGCACGATCTTTGAATCTCGAAAGAGAAGGCATAGGTTGCTCAAAGAAAGAGCGAACAAATCCTTTTTTAAGTTCTTTTGTTGCTTTTTTTTGATTAGATGGACTTATCCAGGTAACATTAACCGAATCCCAAAAATAACGTTCGCTCGTTGGACTATCGCAATAAGCTTTCGTACTACCTGTAAGATCAATGGCATGAACCAGCAAAACAGACGCTTTAGTCGGTTTGCGTTCAGCCTCACTGCCTGGACATGGGACATAAGGTCTTACCATATCCATAAGAGATATCATCTCTAGCCTACGATTATCATACGCCACATCTACATGGAAAAGAGCCGGAACAACGTGGTTCACCACTACTATACCCAGAATAAAAAACACCCCGCCAAGCAAAAAACACTTTTTTGTTTTTAATGTAATTACCTTCCTATAAAATAATAATATAGCCAGATATAATATTGGTATAATTATATATTCTTTTCTCAACAGAACGACAAATGTAACAATAACAACAGAAATAACAGCATTTTTTCTATCTCCTTCTTTTACAAACATCGATTTAAGAAAGAAATAGATAGATAATATCGTTAAAATTGGTGGAACGAAATATCTTTGAGAAACAAATGTCACCGCATAGAATACAGGACAAACTAAAATCACAAATACTATTAAATAGTAAAATATATACTGAATTGTTTTTTGCCTAATCGAGTGCGCTATAATTATAAACGTCAAAGCAGTCCAAATAACAACCGGAAACTGTAGTAATTTTATATTAACCATATACAATATATAATTATATATCATAAAAATCGATGAATAATGTATAGAAAATTCACCTAATAGTATTTCTTTAAAATCTACGTCATCGGTAAATATTCCGGGAAACAAAATTAAATACTCAATTAAAATTAATATCAATATAAAAATATCAAATAAATTTAATTTATTATATTTCTTTAATAAAATAAATATCACCCCATATATGAATAAAGATGATATTATAGAAGAAGCAAGAAGCATTAACTGGTTTGAAAATAAGTAATCCGACGTATTTTTATAAAAATCAACGCTAAATCTCTTATCGTTAAACAACGATAGTTCCCGTGCTTCGCCTGTTGAAGCATCTGCTAAAACTAAATCTTTAGCCTGCACAGAATGAATATAGAATGGCTCAAAATTCGGAATTTCCCATGCTTCTATTTTTGCAACTATGCTAGATATAGAAACTTTTTCACCATCGGAAATAATGCCTAATGTTTTCTTCTCTGTAACCGTTTTACAGGTTTTATCAACGCAAACCTGATCGTCAGGATGTAAAAAAAACAGTTGGAACGATTTTGTCTCTTGAAGTTGATATGTTAACGACGGACGAAGCTCGTCTTTTTGCCTTTTGACTATAAGTTTACCGCTAAACTTTTCATACACTCCGTTATCAAATCTCAGCTTACTCAAATTGTTATGATCGTAAAATGAACCGAGATAAACTTCTGAAAACGGGACCGAAAAAGAGACCGCATATATGTCATGCGGAGCACGTGTTTTTCCCAAACCACTTAAAAAAATGACAATCGGCACCAATAGAAAATAAAGCACTAAAAACTTTTTGTTCGTAATGATGTTGGACATTTTTTCAATCATTGCCGAGTCTCGCGGAATAGTTCACCAAATACGAACTTTGCGTTACCTTATTTGAGGTTTATTTCCAACCAAAAAATTCCCGGTTAGAATAAAGTTTTCCATCTAAAGAAATATAAAAATAACTTCTTTATCATATTTTTGAACGTATAGTTTTAAATATATTTTTTTAGCGGTTGCATATGTAAATAGAAGAATTAATAAAATTCTTCTATTTACTTTATATGCAAAAAATGAAAATTCAGATTTTCAATTCCATCATCGCAAAATACTGACTGGATCAAAGGGATTATCTTAACGTTCTGTCAAACGAGGCATGAGCATAACCAGATTATGCGGACGTTGGCGGCTATCAAGCTCGCCTTTCAATATATTATCCCATGCATCTTTGCAGGCACCTGTTGAACCGGGAAGGCAGAAAACAAATGTTCCATTGATAAGTCCTGCTGTTGCACGTGACTGTATAGTCACCATGCCGATTGTCTCATAGGAAACTTTATGGAACATGGCCGAAAAACCGTCCATCCGCTTGTCAAACAGTGGTTCTATTGCTTCCGGTGTAACATCGCGTCCGGTAAATCCGGTACCACCAGTCGTGATGATAATTTCAACATCGGGATCGGCTGCCCAATCAACGATTTTTTTACGGATTTCAGGAATTTCGTCGCGCACAATATCACGTTTAGCCAAATTATGGCCTGCCGACTTGATCCGTTCTTCCAGAACATCTCCGGACCGGTCATCGCTGGAATTACGTGTATCCGACACTGACAAAACCGCAATATTGAGCGATTCCATCTTTGCATTTTCATCAATATGACTCATGATTTCTATTCCTGATTATTCGTCTATTTTGCCCGTTGTCTCGACTGCTTTAACGAACCAGTCCGGTTTTTGTGATTTTATCTTTCGTGCCACCTCTTCCGCTGTCTCGATATTTTCACAAATGCCGAAACAAGTTGCACCTGACCCCGACATACGAGAGAGAAGAGCGCCGTTCACGTCGAGTATTTCCAATACATTTCCGAGTTCCGGCTCGACATGCCGTGCACATTCATAAAGATCGTTATGCGTTTTTTTAAGCTCGTTCACAAGTGAATGAAGATTTGCCAATTTTGCAAAATCCATCGCAAGAGGCCGACTTTTTTTATTGCCTAAAAGTTTAAAAATTTCCGCTGTCGAAATGGATTTTCTATGGTTGACAAGCACCATCGGAATTTTGCAGCAATCGACCGGCTGAAGTTTTTCACCGATGCCGGAAACACGAAGCGGTTCATGATTGAAAAATGCGGAAAGGCACATCGGAACGTCGGCACCAAGTTCCAGACCGAGTTCAAGAAGCTTTTCATTGGAAGCTTCGATTTGCCATTGCTGTTTCAATAGAGCAAATACACCGGCAGCATCGCCGGAGCCGCCTCCGATACCGGAAGCAACAGGCAGATTTTTTTCAAGGCTTAACCGGCAGGATTTTGACTTTGAAGGGAAATTTCTAATAAGAATATCGCGCGCCCGCACAACCAGATTATGTCTTTGATTATTCGTGTCTACTGATAGCGCACCCGCTTCCGGTCCAATAATGGAAAAACTGTTTGTTCCGGCAGCTTCATAATGGAGAACATCACCTTCAAAGCTGAAACAAACCAGACTGTCAAGAAGGTGATACCCGTCATCGCGCTCCCCCACCACATGGAGCGCCAAATTGATTTTGATCGGCGTTACTACTGTTGCTCGACCTGCAACTCCCGAAGCCACGTTTAATCCCGCTCGACGTAGTATTCACCGGTCTCCGGATCTTTGACCAATGTGCCATTCGCGCCTGTACGACGTTCTTCTTCTGCATGTTTGACACGCAAAGCAACACGTTGCGTTTCGCGCTTGAATGCACGATAGGCATAAAGTGCAGCAGCACAAATAAGACCATAAACAATTAATCTCAACATTTTCACCTTTCGCTCCCTTATCATTATTTGATAATTTACGAGCGCAAATCAAGCCTTGATATGAATCTTCCCTGATCTTCGTTCAAGAATTTGTCTTTTTAAAGTCCATAACGCTGCCACAATGCACGTTCGTCCGCCGATTGGACAACACCGTCTACCAGAGTTGAAACGAGACCAGCCGAAATCGCCGGAGTTTTGCGTCCTAACAAGCTTCTGGATGCCGAAACAAGACGCATTTTGGCATCGCGCCCGTAACGTTGTTTGACGAGCGAACGCAAATCGGAAAGTTCATCAACCAGCCCCAGTTCCTTACCTTTTTTGCCGGTCCAGAACATGCCGGTAAACAGATCGGGATCATCGACAAGTTTGGAACCCCGACTTTCTTTTACGAGATTGATAAAAGTTTCATGAATTTCGAGCTGCAAAGCTTTCAAATGATCGACATCGGCCTTTTTTTCAGGCTGGAACGGATCAAGCGAGACTTTGTTCTTGCCGGCTGTATAAACGCGGCGTTCGACACCGATTTTTTTGAGCAATTCGGGAAAACCGAATGAAGAAGATACCACACCGATGGAGCCGACAACTGAAGATGGATCTGCAAAAATCTCGTCGCCTGCGCAGGCAATCATATAACCACCAGAGGCTGCAACATCTTCAACAAAGACGAGAACGCGTTTGTGTTTTTCTTCGGCAAGATCACGAATACGACGGTAAATCAGCCGTGATTGCACCGGTGAACCGCCCGGAGAGTTGATAGCGATGGCAACAGCCGGTGCCTCTTTATCCGAAAAGGCTTTTTCCAGAGCATTGGCGCAAGAACTCAGGGACAAAGTCTGGCGCAAAGGCGATGATGCCTCCATAATCATTCCCTGCAACCGGACTACCGGTATTTCTACGGCGTTGGAACGGAACCGGCGTGGAATAAAACGTTTGAAAAAACCTGACAAAGTTTGAACTCCTGATAAGAAAATCTGCTTCTATTGCTAAAAAACTGCACCATTGTCATTTAAGTTGTAAACGGCAAAAAGCAATATTTTGTTAAAATCGTGTTCACAAACTCTGCCAGATGCTCTTCTTTCCATTATTGATTGCGTCTACAAGCGGAGAAAAAGCATGTAAGTCACTATCATGGATATAAAGAGCCGGCATCAATGACAAAGGCGCTTTGCTTGCTCTTTTTGCGTGGATCAGAATTCGGATTGCGGGACTATTTTTGCGTGAATGGACCGGAAACACCAAAATATTGCCGAACCGCCCTTCACATGCTTTCAAAATATCGGATAACGATTGTGGTCGTGCGATCAAGCCTAAAAAACCGGATGGTCTCACAATTGCTGAAGCTGTCCGTATCCAGTTTTCAAACATCCGGTCAGTCATGACATGTGCGGCAGCTTTGAGATCATCAGGCGTTTTCCGGTCCATTGGCGAATTGAAAGGCGGGTTCATTATGGCAAAATCGAATGCATTATCAAAAAGTCCTGCGTTCTGCCGTTCTTTACCGCGCAAGGTTAGATCGGCAGAAATAACCTCAATGCGATTGGCAATGGCCGCGTTTTGAGCAAGAGCAATGCTTTTTCTGGCAAAAGAAACCATTTCGACTTCGCGTTCGACAAGCGTAACTTCGGCTTTTTTGCAACGCGCGGCTACAGCAAAACCGGCAGCCCCCGCACCGGCACCAAGGTCTGCAAGCTTTCCGCAAAAATCGGTCGGCACCAGTCCACCAAGCAACATTGCATCCATGCCGGAACGATGCCCGCCATTTTTTGGCTGAACCAGATAAAACCCGCCACGATGGAAGACATCTATTGTTTCGTTTATAGAAGAAGTTTCCAATTTATTATCCTTGCGCGAGTTCATGTTCCAGGCCGGCATCTATCATAATTTGTCGTGCTTCATCGGCACTTTCTCTATCAACCAGAAAACGGCGACGGATAGCTCCGAGTGAACCTTCCGCCACGCTGGTGTTCTGATCCGTTACAAAATAGAGTATTCCGGCCGATTTCATAAGACTTTCGGCAAAGGAAATCAGGACAATATCGTTGGTGTCAAATAATTCGATCATGAAGCTATGTTACATATTTAACGATTGTGCGGCACCCGGTCGCAGAAGAAATTAGCATTTTTCCTTAAATATCTTTTGAAACGCGCTATCTCAAGCAACATCACGCTTGAGTTGATGAGCTTGGTTTATTAAGGTGCAAGCAAAAATCAAAAGATTTTTCAGGAGTATGAGCATTGGTTGCTGACAATAATACAGTTAAAAAAACCGATAATCAGGCGTCGATAAAGCCGCTTATCGATATTACAAAAAGTGATATGGATAAAGTAAACAAGCTCATCATTGCTATGGCCGGCTCCGATGTGGAAATGATTCCTGAAGTTTCAAATCATCTGATTTCTTCGGGTGGTAAAAGATTAAGACCGATGCTGACTTTGGCTTCTGCCCGCTTGTTCGGTTATCAGGGATCGGGGCATATCAAACTGGCAACGGCAGTTGAATTCATGCACACAGCAACTCTTCTTCATGACGATGTTGTTGATGATAGCGATCTGCGGCGTGGCAAATCGACCGCCAGAATGATCTGGGGCAATGAGGCGAGTGTCCTTGTCGGCGATTTTTTACTCGGACAAGCATTCAAAATGATGGTTGAAGTCAATTCCATGGATGCTTTGTCGGTGCTCGCCAATGCTGCCGCAATTATTGCCGAAGGTGAAGTCATGCAGCTTGCCGCCGCCAAACATTTGACGACAACTGAAGACGAATATTTGAAAGTTATCAATGCCAAAACGGCTGCCCTCTTTTCTGCAGCCGCAGAAGTCGGGCCGATTATCGCCGGTTGCGGGCAACAGGAACGTCAGGCATTAAAACATTACGGTACGTCACTGGGACTTGCCTTCCAGCTTGTCGACGACGCGCTCGATTATGGTGGCAATTCTGAAAATTTAGGTAAAAACACCGGCGATGATTTTCGTGAAGGCAAAATTACCATGCCGGTTATTCTTTCCTATATTCGTGGCGACGAGACGGAAAAAAAATTCTGGAAACAATCCCTTGAAGAGGGAAAAAATGATGATGATGCACTCGCCCACGCACAAAAATTGATGCAACAACATCATAGTCTTGAAGATACAATCAAAGCCGCCCGTCACCATGGCAATGAAGCTTTGAAAGCGCTCGACGGATTGGCTCCAAGTAAAGAAAAAGCCGCACTTTGCGAAGTCATCGAATTTTGTATTTCACGCGTAAACTGATCTTCCATAAAACAGTGTTCGCGTAAAAATGACCGGTGGCGGATGATATTTTTGCATATTTTGGCTGGATATATTCTATAAATATGGCCAACCTGTTTTAAGTCAAAAGAGGATTTTTTCATGCAAGCCGCGAAAGCAACCCGTCTGATTGCATTATTTACTGCGGGTACGATATTGATGACAGCATCTGCTGTTGCAAAAAAGGAAGAACCTGTCAAAGCAGGGTCTTTTGCCGGAGCCTATCTGGCGGGTCGCATCGCTGCAAGCGACAACAAGGTCGATCTTGCTATTTCCTATTTCAAACAGGCGCTGGGATTTGAACCGAACAATGTCTCTATGCAGCAGGATATGCTTTTGACGCTGCTATCGGCAGGCGATTTCAAGGAAGCTGTCAAACAGGCAAAGCGACTGAAAGGCAATACCGATGTCGAACGTTATGTAAGGCTTACTCTTGCAAGCGATGCCTTCATACGGAAAAACTATATCACAGCAAAAAGCGAGCTTAAGTTTTCCGACCCTTCCGACATGGATACACTGACATCCGGTTTGCTGGGGGCTTGGGCAACATTCGGGCGTGGCAACACAGCCGGAGCGGTTGATGAAGTCAAAAAATTGCTTGGACCGGTCTGGTATGATTTGTTTTTAAGTTATCATATGGCCTTGATGAGTGATCTTGCCGGTCATAGAGACAATGCCGAGCGTTATTACAAACAGGCACTCAACGACCAACAGGGTGGTATAGCAGCACCTGATACCTATGAACGAATCATCATTTCTTATGCATCTTTTGAACTTCGCAACAACAAGCGCGATGAAGCTCTCGCCACTTTGCGCGAAGGTGAAAAAATGCTTACAGGACGGGATGCTTTAAAGAATATTCGACAACGCGTCGAAGCCGGCGGTTCGCTTGATATGCTGGTAAAAACACCTCAAGAGGGTGCAGGAGAAGTATTTTATGACCTCGGTACTGCTATCAATCGGGGCGGTGCAGAAGCATTTGCCCGCATTTTTTTACAATTGGCTGAAGCCCTGCGGCCGCACAATGATGCTACACTCTTTCAACTTGCCGATATTTCCTCAAAACTGGAAGAAAACGAGCGGGCTATTGATACTTACCAGAAAATTCCTGTCAAATCGCCATATTATCGCGATGCGGAATTGAGGCTTGCTCTCATTTTAGCCGATACAGGCAAAAGTGAAGAAGCAATCCGCCATCTTGCGGCACTGGAAAAAGATTTTCCGGAAGACGAACGCATTTCTATGGCAATGACCGGCGTTTATATGCAGGACAAGGCATATGATAAAGCCGTTGCTGTCATGGATCGGGCGATCTCCCGCATCCCCCATCTCGAAAAACAAAATTGGTTGATGTTATATCAACGCGGCATGGCAGAAGAGAGATTGAAAGAGTGGGATAAAGCCGAACCGGATTTCCGCAAAGCACTTGAACTCTACCCTAACCAGCCTCAGGTTTTGAATTATCTCGGTTATTCACTTATTGACCGGAATGAAAAACTCGACGAAGCTTTGAATATGGTCAAAAAAGCAGCCGAGCTGCGCGCGCAGGACGGCTATATTGTCGATTCGCTAGGCTGGGCCTATTACAAGCTCAAGCGTTATGATGAAGCTGTAAAAACGCTGGAAAATGCTGTCAAACTACGCCCTGAAGACGCAACCATCAACGACCATCTCGGCGACGCATATTGGCGTGTCGGGCGCAAACTTGAAGCCACATTCCAGTGGAACCATGCAATTGCAGGAAAACCGGAACCGGAGGAACTGGCAAAAATTCAGGAAAAACTGAAAACGGGTTTGAAAGACGTTCCTGAAGAAAAAACGGTCGAAAAAACCGATAGTGCACAACACTGAAAAGGATAAAGCTTAAGTCCGACATTTGTTTTGACTTGTCTCGTCCCTTGACCATAGAGGCGCGAAAGAATAGACATTTTTTGCCGGACCTTCTCTTTCCGGTTGTTCTTTTATCAATCTTAAAAGGGTAATATTGTGAGCCTGCCCGAATATCTTGATCCGAAACGCTCTTTCCAGGGTCTCATTCTGACGTTGCAAAACTATTGGGCGCAATATGGTTGCGCCGTTTTGCAACCTTATGACATGGAAGTGGGAGCTGGTACATTCCATCCTGCAACAACGTTGCGTTCATTGGGACCACGTCCATGGAAAGCCGCCTATGTGCAACCTTCGCGCCGTCCGACCGACGGTCGCTATGGTGAAAACCCGAACCGTTTGCAACATTACTATCAGTTTCAGGTTTTGCTCAAACCGTCGCCGGATGATTTGCAGGATCTTTATCTGGGGTCATTGCGCGCTATCGGGCTTGATACCGATATTCATGATGTGCGCTTTGTCGAGGATGACTGGGAAAGCCCGACATTGGGAGCATGGGGGCTTGGCTGGGAATGCTGGTGTGACGGTATGGAAGTATCGCAGTTTACTTACTTTCAGCAAATTTGCGGCATCGAATGCTCGCCGGTATCTGGAGAACTCACCTATGGTCTTGAACGGCTTGCCATGTATATTCAAGGCGTTGACAATGTTTACGACCTCAATTTCAACGGACGCGAAGGCAAAGATAAAATAAGCTATGGAGATATATTTCTTCAAGCCGAGCAGGAATATTCGCGGTTCAATTTCGAATTTGCCAATACCGAACTTTTGCACCGCCATTTTATTGATGCAGAACGCGAATGTGCGGCTATTCTGGAAGCAGGAAAACCGCAGGAAAAAGGCGGCCTTCACCTTTGTGTTATGCCGGCTTATGACCAATGTATCAAAGCCAGTCACGTTTTCAATCTTTTGCAGGCGCGCGGTGTCATCTCCGTTACAGAAAGACAAAGCTATATTCTGCGCGTGCGTGATCTCGCACGCCGTTGTGGCGAAGCATTTCTGTTAACTGATGCCGGTGGCGCAAATTATAAAGGGGAAGCCTGATGCCCGACCTTCTTCTGGAACTTTTTAGTGAAGAAATTCCGGCTCGCATGCAACGCAAAGCTGCGGGCGATTTGAAAAAACTTGTCACCAACGGTCTTGTCGACAATGGTCTGGTTTATGAAGCTGCCAGAGAATATTGGACCCCGCGTCGTCTTACTCTCGATATAAGGGGCGTGACTGCCCGCTCGAAAGACGTTCATGAAGAACGTAAAGGTCCAAGCACCAAGGCTCCCGAACAAGCCATAAACGGCTTTTTGCGGTCTGCCGGTCTTTCCGATATTAGCGAAGCCGAAATCCGGACCGACCCCAAAAAGGGTGATTTCTATATTGCGCGGATCGTCAAAAAAGGTCGTACTGCCGAAGAAATTATTGCGGATATTATGCCTGACATCATTCGCAATTTCCCGTGGCCGAAATCCATGCGCTGGGGAAAGCAATCCACAAAACAGAATGCGCTGCGCTGGGTCCGTCCTTTAAAAAACATTCTGTGTGTCTTTGGTCCTGAAAATGACGCGACCGAGGTGGTTCCATTCGAGGTAGCAGGTCTTGAAAGCAATAATATCACCTATGGTCACCGTTTCATGAGCGATTGCAAACCGATCGAGGTTCGCCGCTTTGAAGATTATGTGACGAAGCTCGAAAACGAGAAGGTCATTCTTGATGGTGATCGCCGGAAGGAAATCATCCTTGCGGATGCGCGCAATCTGTGTTTTGCCAAAGGTCTTGATCTGGTTGAAGATGATGGTCTTGCCGAAGAAGTGTCGAATCTTGTTGAATGGCCGGTCGTGCTTATGGGCGAGTTCGAGGAAAGCTTTTTGCAAATTCCTGCCGAAATTATCAGGCTCACCATCCGCATCAATCAAAAATGCTTTGTCACCCGTAAACAGGGGGAAGAGCAAAAATTATCCAATCACTTCATTCTGGTATCCAATATCGTAGCACCTGATGGTGGCAAGGAAATAGCCCTTGGAAATGCCAAAGTTGTGCGCGCACGTTTGTCGGATGCCTTGTATTTCTGGCATACCGACCAGCACAATCTGCCGGATCTTTCCGAGCTTACACTATCGGCCGAAAAACTCGGCCTCGATTTGAAGAAGCCACTTGACCAACGTATGGCTCGCCTTGACCACCTGAACGTCACTTTTCATGCAAAACTTGGCACTCAGGGAGCACGCGTTGAACGCATTGCCGCTCTTTCATCACTGATTGCTCCACTGGTCGGAGCCGATGTTGAACTCGCCAAACGCGCCGCACTCCTTGCAAAAGCGGATTTGCAAACCGAAGCAGTCGGTGAATTTCCCGAACTTCAGGGTGTCATGGGGCATAAATATGCTCTGCTTCAGGGCGAAGATCCAAGTGTGGCCGCAGCAATTGAAGAACATTACAAACCACAAGGTCCGACAGATCGCGTTCCACGTGCACCGGTTTCTATTGCTGTTGCTCTTGCCGACAAGATTGATACGCTCGTCGGTTTTTGGCTTATTGATGAAAAACCGACAGGGTCGAAAGATCCTTTTGCGCTCCGGCGGGCATGTCTCGGTGTTATCCGCCTGCTTCTTTCCCGCGACTGGACAATCCACCTCATGCCGATTTTCAAACAGGCTATCAGTCTTATTTCGCGTCACACAATAGAGCGTGCACTGAGCCTCTATGAAGATAGCTTGCGTCGCGAAAATGCCAAAGAAACAGACGCGGCAGAAGACATAGACAATGCTCTTTCAATGGAAGAAAAAAAGCTTGAAAAGGAAATAGCTGCGAAAACCGAACCGGTACTCGCCGATCTTCTATCTTTCTTCCATGACCGTCTGAAGGTTTACCTCAAAGACGAGGGAGCACGTCATGATGCGATTGATGCGATCATGCAAAGCGATGCCGATGACCTCTTGCAGGTTGCGCGCCGCGTTGAAGCGTTGATTTCGTTTATCAATACAGATGACGGGAATAATCTGATTGCCGGTTTCAAGCGCGCCTTCAATATTCTTGAAGCCGAAATCAAGAAAAAGACGTCGATTGCAGAAAATACTGATCCGGAACTTTTCATAGAAGAGGAAGAAAAACGGCTCTTCAACGCGATTACCGATGCCGAAAGCAAGGTTCAATCGCACATTGCTTCCAATGATTTTTCGGGAGCTTTGCTCGTGCTTGCGGGATTGCGCGAACCGGTTGACGCATTCTTTGAAAAAGTACTCGTCAATGATGATAATAATGCAGTCAGGGCAAACAGATTGTCGCTCTTACAACGCATTACCAAACTATCCGGCTTGGTAGCGGATTTTTCCAAACTTGCCGCTTGACCCCAAGCTTGCGACGCAACTATCGAAGGCAAGTGAGAATGACGAAAACGCAAATTGATATTCTTCAATAATCAGGCAATGTCGTCACCAAATGCCTTCAAACTGCCGTAAAAAAATTTAAAAATAATGATGTTGCCGGTGATTATGTTTTTGCTCACCGGCAATGGAGAATAAAATGATTATCCGTAAGCGGCCGGGTTTTTTGCGGCTTTTTTTCGTTTTGCATGGCTCTATTCTTCCTGCCATTGCACCACAACTTGTCGCAATTCTCGTTCTTTCAACTGCTTTGGTATTAGCCCACCATTTTTATCCCCGCGTCATCCCCACCTATAATAACGGGACGGCGTTCATGATGCTTGGCATTGCGCTGTCGACCTTTTTGGGGTTTCGCAACAATGCCTGTTATGACCGCTGGTGGGAGGGACGAAAAGTTTGGGGAAAAATTATTTCGGGTTCGCGCGATATGATTCGTCAATCGACGATATTGTGCGACCGTGAAGCCGACCGCAAAACCATATTGGAACTGACTTCGGCGTTTTCCCATAGCCTTGTAGACCATTTGAAGGGAACCTCTTCGCTTCCCTCTTTGATAGCCGACTATCCGGAGGAATTTCTTAAAGCCTATCAGGCAAGTCACAATAGGCCTTCTTTTATCCTCAACCACATTTCCGAATGTCTGGCGGTTTTGCACCAACAAAAAGCTTTGAGCGACATTCAATTCCAAATGTTCGATAAAAGTCTGACCGAACTTAACGAAAACCAGACATCCTGTGAGAGATTGAACAATACGCGTGTACCATTTGCCTATACACTTCTCTTACACCGCACCGCTTATATCTACTGTTTCCTCATTCCATTCGGCTTCACCGATATACTCGGATGGTGGACACCTGTTGCCAGCCTTCTTGTCGCCTACACTCTATTCGGTCTTGATGCGCTAAGCGATGAATTGGAACAGCCTTTCAGTAACATTGATAATGTCTTGCCTATGTATTCAATGGCTACAACAATCGAGCGTGATGTTTGCGCAGCCATTCACCTGCCGCTTCCAAAACCTGTTGAACCGGTCGATTTCATATTGAGATAGGATCACCCTTCGAGAGTGGAACATTGGTAATTGGTAGTGCGCTAGTCCCGCCAAAAAGTAATAAAACCCACAACTAAAGGGATTTGAATTTAAAGGGATTTGAATTGCGCTTGGTAAAATGATGAAAACGACAAAAGAAATAAACGAGACAGAAAAGAAATAAACGAGACAGAAATTGTGGCATAAAATACCGCTTTGAAATGTTCCGATTGTTTCAATCAAAACAGGTTTCAAAGCGGTTTTTCAAAAATTCAAAGCGGTTTTTTAAACAAACCGGATGCTTTTATCGGGACAAATCTAGACAGACTTTTTCTCGGCTTTTTTTGCCGCCTTGAACGTGGCCATTGCTCTGCCATTTTCTTCAATTTTGATCTTGCCTTTATTCTTTGAAGATTTGTGCTTTTCTCCCTCGTCCATGAGTTCAAGCGTATCTTTGCGGAAAATCGCCGTCTTCAAATGCTCATCCTTGAACCATACGCAAGAAATTTTGCTATTATTGACTTTATCGACAGTCATTTTAGGACCGCCGGATTTCAACCGAACAATATTGCCAGCTTTAAACATTTTATATCCTTCTAAACGCTCCAATTTGACAACCAACGTCATAAAAGCTCCCCGCTCTTAAAACGTATTTTACTATATATAAGCTTTAAGCGGAGGATATTTTAGCTTTGGTTTCTACAATTTGTCCATGAGGCAAAGAAAAATATTTAATTGCTCGCCTCCACCCTGCAAATTGCCGTAAACATTAAGAAAAAGTCGCAATATAACGATCCGGACGGGTCGAGTTCTACAAACTATCAACCATAATGGCGGAAATTCTTACCCCCGACTTGAAAATGGTAAAAGCATGCCAACTAGAGTTCCTTGCCCCTGTTTCACCCCCTCCGGCATTTTCCCCTTGCCACTTGATTTCCCGAAGAGCCGCAGTTTAAAATTCTTCAAACAGAAGCTTTTATGGAAGTTGAAAGAGATTTCGTAACCGGACGCCAAGCGCCGAAAAAAGTTTCTCCTACAACCTGTTTGACGCCGAAAAACCGAATTTCAAGCATTTTCCAGCTCCTCGCTCCGGCTTTATAGCGCAAACCAAATCGCCATTCCCGATTCCGGTTTTTCTATTATTGTCGACGTAAACCTTCACACTATATCGGCGGCACTAAGCTTCATACTATATCGGTGACGCTAGACTTCACGTTCTATCGGCGGCATAAAACTGAAAGCTGAATAGTATTAAACTTTGCTCTTGATCGCCCGAATTAAACTTTGAGCTTGATTGGCGACATTAACCGTCACACTTATCTGCCGCATTAAACTTCACACTTCATCGCTGGTAATAAACGTTGCGCGTTATCGTCTGCATGAAACTTTGTGCTTTTTCGCTGGCACTAAACTTCACGCTTCATTACCCGCATCAAACTTCACCCTTTACCGTCTGAAGTAAACTTCACGCTTCATCGCCAGCGTTAATCGATAAAAAGCTCCCTGAACCGGAGACTTGACAAAGACCGGTTATACAAGGCTTATCCGGCGAGCTTGTTTTTGTATTTTTAAGATTTTTTTTGATCGGATTTTGGCTTTTTTTTAGCCGGTGTTTTTGCTTTGCTTTTATCGGGAGCTTGAGCCAAGGCAAATGCAGCGACCGATTTTTGCGCTTTGGTTGATTTAGGATCTCTCAATATTTTTGCTGCTTTTTTCGCCACTTCGGCGTTCATGGTGTCTTTAAAGAAATAATATTGGAACTATTTTTCCAATTCTGAAAACCTTGTTATCGGAAGGCACAAAAAAACCACGCATAAAGCGTGGTTCGATTTCAGCTAAAGGAAACTGGCCTGATTGAAATAGTCTAATTCAGATGCGCTTTAACATCGGCCAGTGACTCTTTAATGAGACTGGCAGATTTCTTCTCATCAATTTCTTTAACAAGCATTTCTTTTGCGGCAGCGACCGCAATATCAACAACCGAAGACCTCACCGCATCGACAGCTTCCGATTCAGCATGTGCAATTTTTTGTTCGGCCATCTTATTACGACGGGCAACATAATCGGCCATTTTCTGGTGAGCGTCCTTGGCAAGCAATTCCGCTTCGCGTTTTGCTGCGGCAATAATCTCTTTTGCTTCCTTTTCAGCCTGCTCGCGCTTGGCCTGATAAACCGCCAAAAGTTCCTGAGCTTCTTCACGTGTGCGGCGGGCTTCATCAAGTTCACTGCGAATAAGTTCTGCCCGTTTATCAAGAAAACGGTTAAGAAGTGCAGGCACTTTATAGTAAACAAGGATAGCTATAAAAAGAAGCAATCCTATCAGCGCCCAGAAGGTATCTGTCATCATGGCTTTTACTCCACACCGCTTACAGACTTGACGGCTGCAGTTGCTTGCGATGCACTGACTTTAGTACCGATCAGTTGTTCCACAATTTCGGCTGCTGTCGTTTCGGCAATCTTGTTCACATTCCCCATAGCACCGTCGCGAATTTTTTTAATTCGCTCTTCGGATTCCGCAAGTTTCTTATCCAGCTCGGCTTCCGACTTTTTACGTTCTTCGTCTATCTTGCCGCGAATTTCATCAGCAGAGCTTTGGGCGATTGCGATGGCGCGTGAACGGGCTTCAGAAAGCTCTCGTTCATAAGAAGCGATAGCACTTTCACGTTCCATATTCATGCGTTCGGCTTTGTCATGGTCGGATGCAATCCTGTCACGACGGATTTCAATTGTACCTCCAATGCGCGGCACAATAATTCTGGATATGATTATATAAAACAGGCCGAAACAGATAATAAGCCAAAATATGTGTGACTCATAATATGAAAAATCAAAAGGCGGAAAAACACCCTTTGCATGTTGTGCAGCTTCGCCCGCATGTTCTACTGGCGTTTCGACAGTTTGCGCAAATGCGCTTGATAGAAACATCCCGTTTTACCCTCTCACAAGCTCCAATGCTTTAATACAATTTGTAACAGCCTTTTGGCAGCTCAAGGTTTTCTATTTCATTGGCTTTAGCATCGAAAGCGAGTGGCAGGCGTTAACGCCTGCCCCGCCAAATGCAATGGCCAAAGGCAATCAATTTATTAAACAGCAAACAGAAGCAGAATGGCAACGAGCAATGAGAAAATGCCCAAAGCTTCTGTAACAGCAAAGCCGAAAACCAACCGTGCAAACTGACCATCGGCAGCCGACGGATTGCGAAGCGCACCCGAAAGATAACTGCCAAAGATATTACCAAGGCCAAGAGCTGTACCTGCCATACCAAAGCAGGCAAGACCAGCGCCTATATATTTTGCTGCGAGTGCTAATTCCATATCATTCTCCTTTGAAGCAAAATCGCATTTAAAAGCGGTGGAACCCCACCAGTTTCATCAATGTCCGGGATGCACCGCATCAGCAAGGTACATACAGGTTAGAATAGTAAAGACATAAGCTTGCAGGAATGCCACAAGAACTTCAAGAGCCGTAACCGCCACCGTCATAATGAGAGGCAAAACAGAACCGCCAATGCCTGCCGCACCAAGGCCTATCATAGAGACAACAAAGCCCGCAAATACTTTTAGTGTAATGTGCCCTGCCAACATGTTGGCAAAAAGACGAACCGACAGGCTGATCGGACGTGAGAGAAAGGAAATAACTTCGATTACTGTCACCAGCGGCAGAATGACAACCGGTACGCCCGAAGGAACAAAAAGCCTTAAAAAACCGAACCCGTTTTTGATAAAGCCATAAATAACCACTGTAAAAATGACCAGCATGGCGAGGGCGAAAGTTATGGCGATCTGGGAGGTAACCGTATAAAAATAAGGGAATAATCCTAAAAAGTTCGCTACGAGCACAAATACAAATATTGAAAACACCAGCGGAAAAAAACGCATACCTTGTGCCCCTGCCGAACCGCGCAACATATTGGCGACAAACTCGTAGGTAATTTCCGAGATTGATTGCATCCTGGTCGGAATTATTCCCCGACTCGACGACGATGCAAATAGAAACATCGAAGAAAAAACCACCGTTATTGCCATGAAGAGCGAAACATTCGTGAATGATAAATCCATATTTCCGACGGAAATATTAATCAGCTTAGACATCTGGAACTGATGAATAGGATCTGGACCGCTCGCTGACACCTTAACCTCTTTTACTTGGGCTTATTGGGCCCATCATCTTGGCGCGATGCGCCGTTTTTGCCAATTTGACTGGGAGCCACAGCCCCCACCGACCGTAATATATTCAACACTCCGGCAGAAAATCCAAGGAAAAGAAAAATAATCAATCCCCAAGGCGAAGTTCCTGCCAATTGATCAAATCCCAACCCTAGTATAACACCAACCACAACACCAGCCAAAAATTCGCTGGATAACCGGATTGCCTGTGCCATTCCTTTAGGTGGTCCAGATTCCTGTTCCGATGGATCCGGTTTTTTGTCCCTTTGATAACGAGCCAATTTTTCCTGCAGATTGCGTCTGCGTGTTTCCAGATCCAAAGTTTCAGGACTGTTCCCCTGCTCCGGCATTTGAGTACCCTTCTCAGGCTTAACAGGTTTGGCATCTTTTGCCATCTCTGGCCCCTCAATCCCGAATGCAAAGTAAAGGTCTGACCTCTAGAGTTGCGCGCAACATATTGTGACCAGAGGCATTCGTCAAGGCGCAAGCCCCAAGTTCAAAAGGATTTTTCTTCAAAAAAGGAAGTAAAGACATTTATTAACTTGTTTTTTCTGCCAGCAGAATTTCAAACTGTGCATTACCCTGCTGTTTTGAATTATATTTTCTGCTTTAGAATAGTCGTAATATCAGATCCATCCGCCATAGCGGGTCCGATAAAAAATGTGCAATCCGATCTTGTCCACCTTAATCATTGTACTTGCCCAGCGGGGGCGCACATAAACAGCATGATAATGGGTGGCGGAACCGACTTCGGGAAACCATATCTGCCCTGCCGAAACCGCTCTGGCAACCTGTTGAGCCACTGTCCATTGGGCCATCTCGGTTACTTTGTGCTTGCGCCCGTCACAAGCAAATGAAAATTGGCAGTGATTGATCCAGTTTGTATTCTGATAAACAACGCCGCAAATTGTCTTGGGATAAGCCGGATTTCTAACCCTGTTCAAAACAACCTGGGCAACAGCAGCTTGCCCTTTTATTGATTCTCCGCGCGATTCGAAATAAACAGCTTCAGCCAGACATTTTTGTTCTTTCGCTGTAAAGGCTTCAGCCGGTAAAGGCGTTGCGGCCCACGCGTGGTCGTTACGCCCTATCGGCGGAATAAAGCGCCCGTTCCGGTCGATTGGCGAATGTTGATCGGTCAAGACACTGTCAAATGCACTTGTATCCACTTTTGCATTGGCAGGAGCATAACCGAGCGCCAGAATATCGGGATTATCATTGGTGACGAGATTTTTAAGAATCTTTGGTACCGGCAGTTTTGCAACCGGTTTTTTCTGCGGGATAACAAGAGCGATCTTTGTTTCGGCCTTGTCAGCGATTTTCTTCATATTCTTGTCGGCAATCCCTGACTTGTCACCCGATTTTTCCGTGTACCGTGCAATCGCGAACGTATCGGTTTGTTCGAGATGTTCCGAATAAGGTATCCGCATACCGATATGTGGCAATTCCAGTTTGGTTGAGGCTGACAGATCAAATTTTGTGGCAGCTTTTTTGCCTGTGTCCTTTTCTTCTTTGATTGTTTTTGTTTCAGTTGCATCAACAGCTTTGACATAGTCTGTGTCGACTTTATCTGTTTTTGAAAGAGGCTCTTTCTGCTCGTTTTTTGATAAAGTTATATTGGAAGTGATCTCTTTATCATTCGCTGCCACGCTATTTGCCTGAATTTCGGAACCATTCGCCATTAAAGCTTTATAAGGCGAAGCGAGATTGACAAGATCTGCTTTGTGCACCGATGTAGCAGCGAGTGCAGAGAGACTTGCACCAAAAAAAACCGGCAAAACACGGGACTTACGTTTTTTCTGTTTTAAAACAACCGGCGCGTCATAAAAGCGCCCCTCCGGCATATAATAAGAGGATGCGGCGCGAAGCATTTCAGTCCGCTCTCCTTTGTTACCATGACGGCGCAAAGACGGTATGAAAGACACTTCAAACACCACATCACTCCAACGCAAATACGCTTACGCAAAACAAAAAGAAAAACTTGTTTTCTGTGATTGGGAGATTGCCTCATCAACCTTTATTTATGGTTAACAAAAACCCCTTTATTCGTTGATTTTATTGCTTAATTTTTCCTTAATTTACGATAATGGTTAACGCAAAAATTGCGCATTTACCGGCTTTGATAAAAAAACAAAGCGATAGTGTTAAGCTTTCTAAATAAAGTACAAACGGAATTTTTTTTAAAAACGACTCACCGTTTTTTAGCCCGTCCGGCAAATGGATTGTCGGAGGTTGTCATGGTCAACCGTATTGGAACACCGGGCATATCGAACGAATCGCGCAAGCCGTTTATAAGATAGCGCAAATAGGATTGCGGCATTGCTTCCGGTCGCGAGCAGGAAATAACAAAAACCGGTGGGCGGGTTTTAATCTGGGTGATGTATTTGACCTTCAAACGCCGCCCTGAAACGGCTGGAGCCGGATGATAGGCGGTAATTTCCGCAAGCCACCGGTTAAGCTTGCCGGTCGACACACGCCGGTTCCAGATACGGTGGATCATCTCGACATTTTCCATAAGCCGATCAATCCCTTCGCCCCGTTCACCGGAAACCGGTACTGCTCTCAATCCACGGACTTGCGGCAGAAGGCGGGCGCATTCTTCGTGTAATCGGGCAAGTGTTTCCTGCCGGTTGTCGATCAAATCCCATTTGTTGAAAGCGATGACGGGTGCACGCCCTTCCCGTATAACAAGATCGGCAATCTGCAAATCCTGTTTTTCAAACGGAATAGTTGCATCAAGAACAATGATGACAACTTCTGCAAAACGTATTGCACGCAAAGTTTCTGCAACAGAGAGCTTTTCGAGTTTTCCTTCGACTTTCGATTTTCGACGTAAACCTGCCGTGTCAAAAAGCTTGATTTGCCGCCCTCTCCACTGCCAATCAACAGAAATAGAATCACGGGTTATTCCCGCTTCCGGACCTGTCAGCAACCTGTCTTGTCCAAGCATTGAATTGATAAGGGTGGATTTGCCCGCATTGGGGCGACCGACAATTGCAATCCGCAAGGGTTTTGTCGGATCATAAGCCGGCTCTTCCGCCTCCGGATCGTCAATTTTCTCGCCAAATTCGTTGTCGCTTTGCCGGTTTTCCTTGCCCGTTTCTGTCCGGTCGAAAGCTTTTTGCCTGCCAACGGCAGCAACAATAGCGTCTCGCAAATCCTGCAACCCCAAGCCATGTTCGGCAGAAATCGGGCAAGGCTCGCCAAGGCCGAGTGACCATGCTTCATAAAAGCCTGCCGTTGCCTGTTTCGATTCCGATTTGTTGGCAACGAGCACAATCGGCTTACCCGACTTGCGAACAAGCGAAGCAAAATTCAGATCGCTTGATGTCATGCCACTTTTCGCGTCAAGTACAAAAAGGATAAGATCGGCCTCATCGATTGCAGCTTTTGTTTGGGCGCGCATACGCCCTTCCAGACTATCGCTTTTTGCTTCTTCCAGACCAGCCGTATCAATGACATCGAAACGCAAATCCATCAAACGCGCTTCATGACGGCGACGATCTCTCGTGACGCCTGGCGTATCATCCACAAGAGCCAATCTTTGTCCGACAAGGCGATTGAAGAGTGTGGATTTGCCGACATTCGGGCGGCCTACAATTGCAATGGTCAAGCCCATTTTTTATTCCTTGGCAATAGCACCGGAACCTTGCATAAGCTCAAGCATGAGACGCGAACGCTCTGTTGCCTTGATTCCGTCAAGTCTCTCATCGACGATTTTCTGGAAATAATAATGTGCTTCATCCATTTTTCCAGCTTTATAGGCCGAAAGCCCCAAAGCCTCACGCGCCATTATGCGAGTAGGGTCAACATCGGTGGCAAGATCTTTGACGCGTTTCTCGACATCCTCGAAGGAGCCGCTATCCACCAGAATATAAGCTGCGCGGATCTTTGCCACTTTTTGTATCATTTCCGGTGCATTTTTATTGTCGGCTATCCGGTCAAATTCTGCTACCGCTGTTTCCGGATCACCCTGTTCCATGTAGATCGAAGCTTTTCTCAATCCGGCCAACAGGGGATAATCTCCGAAACCCGATTTTTCGACGTCATCAAGTTTTTGCAAGGCTTCGTCAAAACTTTGCTCATTGCCAAGATCGAAACTTGCAAGAAATGTATCGCCGATATGACCGGCCTTCGAGGTCTGCCAATGGTCGTAAATCTGATAGACACCCGTTCCCAGCACGAGAAGAACAGCAGCCAGAATTAGATAAGGCCCATAATTCCCCCATAAGGCTTTGGCCTTTTCCTGACGGATTTCTTCATTGACCTCACGAATAAAACTTTCATCCGACATTATTTTTTCCTGTCAAAAAAAGGGGTTTTAGGGCTTTTAAGCATAATTTAGCAAAGATGGTAGTCCTTATCACAAAAAAAGGACAGAATAAGTCGATTATAGGGGTGTTTTATTGCTTTTTTCGTCCTCTTCAGCAGAGAGAAGCGTTTCTTCGCGTTTGCGTTCTTCAATCTCTTTTCTGACTGCATCCAGAATCTGCTTTTTTCTGTAAGCGGCAAGACGGTGTTTGCGTGTCCGGCTTTTATAGAATCGGGCGAGCGTTGTTTCTACCATTTCAATGTCGATAACACATTCATGCCAAGTAAGCGAAGCTTCGGCTCTGTCAGAGCGATCAGGAAAAACAAATTGTTGCGCCGAATTTGCTTCTCCCGCAATGAAACGGCAATTCTTGACAATAAGCTTCAAGGCTTCCACCAGCCAATCGGGCGGTGGCTCCCGTCCTTTTCGTATAGCGTTGACCATTGCTTCGCAAAACAACAAAGACGAAGCGTAAAGTCTGATACCCGACTGGTCATAACGTGCCGAGAGCGAAGCAACCTCGCGCGACGAAAATCGGCCGCGCAAGGTCCATCGTGCATTGGATCTTGTAACGTCAATTGCGCCTATCAATCCGATTAACGCCGAATGGGTACGACTACAACTCTTCATTGCCTTGATTGCTGCGGCAACATCATTCCGCTCAAGTGCGTCGGTTGCAAGAGTATAATTGAGAGCGACTTCCTTGAAAAAACGTTCCACCGCCGAATGCAGTGTTTTCAAAGGATCGGGAGTGAACAGAATCTGGCTGAAGACAAGACCGATCGACGTACCCACCGCAACATCGATTGCCCGCGTCCAACCGGCGACATCCGCCCCCAGAGCAAAAACCATGACCGCCGAAATACCGGCTTGGATAATAATGGCCGGAACGATCGAATAAGCCGAAGCAATCGTCATTCCTGCAAAACCCACAATGGCAATACGAACTTCGGTCGGCATCGGCGGCAATAACAATGTCAGTTCGCCGACAGCGACACCGGTCAACACACCAGCCAATACATAGATCGCCTGCCGCCCATGACTCGGAATTCCCGGTGCAAGGCAGATAAGAGCCGTCATTGCAGCATAAATTGGATGTTCATGATCGAGGAAATGAAAGGAAACAAACCATGCAAGTCCGGCCGCAAGACCTGCACATAAAGCATCTTTCCAGCTTGCCTGAACCTGGTTGAACGCCTGCCGGAGTTTGATTCTGAAACCGGTTGTCATCATGTCAGTGGCCACACCCACATCAACATAGGAACAGAAACCACCGCAATCAGAATACTCAATGGCGCGCCAAGTCGCGGATAATCGCTGAAATAATATCCCCCCGGTCCCATAACCAGCATATTGCATTGATGACCGATGGGGGTGAGAAAATCACACCCCGCACCGATGGCAACAGCCATTAAAAATGCTTCCGGTTTGAATTGAAGCGATTCGGCAAAGCTTGTTGCAATCGGTGCCATCACCATAACGGTCGCAGCATTGTTGAGAAATGGTGTAACCAGCATAGCCGCAACGAGAATAACTGCCAAAGCACCCGAAGGTGGGAGCGAGGAGGCAAACATACTTAGCCAATGGCCGATAATTTTTGTGCAACCGGTTTTTTCCAAGGTCTCGCTTACCGGAATAAGGGCTGCCAGCATGACCAATATTTGTCCGTCAAGAGCCTGATAGGCGTCACGCGCGGGTATAACACGAAAAACGATCATGGCAGCGGCTGCGGCAAAAAAAGCAAGAGCGACAGGAACAATCTGCAAGGCGGTTGCTACAATCGCGATAAACAGAATGGTAAGTGGCACCAAACCATGACGCAGACTACCGAACATAATATTGCGTTTGGCGAGTGGAAGACATTTCAGTTCCTGCAAAAGATCGGGAATAATATCGTCCCGCCCTTGCAATACAATGACATCCCCAAGCCGGAAGACAATATCACCGAGGCGCTGTCTTACGCGTTCCTGCGGCCTGCTCAGTGCCAGAAGATTGACATCGTAGCGATCAAACAGATTGAGCCGTTTGGCATTAATGCCAATGAGAGGCGAATTGTCTGTAACGACCGCTTCAACCACATCTATCTGGCGCAATTTGTCACCTGTCTGGACATCGCGACCTTTGGCAATATCGAGTTTTGCCGTATTGATAACCGAATCAAGCCCGCCATGTGTGCCTTCAAGAACCACCGTGTCTCCTTCAGCAAGTAAAAAATCCGGAAGCGGTGAAATAAGGTTCTTGTTTCTTATAATTTGTAGAACCATTGCATCGCCGCCCGCCGGTTTGACAAGATCGGAGATCTGTTTGCCAATGACTGTCGAGCCGGTCACCACACGTGCTTCCGAAATATAGTCACGATCGGCCAGACTACTGTTTGTCGAGACAGTTTTTCTCGCTCGCGCCGGCACCAGCCATGAGAAAAATACCAGATAGAGAACGCCTACAGCCGCAACGGTTGCACCCACCGGTGTAAAATCGAACATCGTAAACGATTTGCCGACAAGATGTTCCCGCATGGCAGAAACAACCACATTCGGCGAGGTTCCTATCTGTGTCATCAGCCCTCCGAGCAAAGCACCAAATGACATAGGCATAAGGAAAACCGAAGGCGAAACATTGGAACGGCGGGCAAATTGGAAAGCAATCGGCAGCATAATTGCCAAAGCGCCGATATTTTTCACAAACGCAGATAAAATTGTGACCACGATAACGAGAAAACAAAGTTGCAGACGCACCGATTTAACATCCGGCCAAACACGCTGGATAATAAGTTCCATTATTCCGGAACGTGCAACACCGGCACTTACCAACAGGGCACTTCCAACAATGATAACAATATCATCACTGAACCCCCTGAAAGCTTCTTTAGGGCTTACAATACCGACAGCACAGGCAAGCAACAGTGTCAACACCGCTACCACATCATAGCGGAACCGATCCCATATAAAGACCGCCATCATGAGACCAATAATGGAAAAAGCCATAACCTGATCTGTTGTCATAATGAAATGCCGCCCACCTTCTTGTTGTTCTATTTTGCCAGCCTGTTCTGGAAGACGGCTTATGGCTTTTTTAAATCTAGCTCTTCACATGTCCGGCGACAAGATCCCCCGCGTCGCGTTTTAACCGCAACAATCCCCATAATGGCAAGAGACTGATAAAAGCAACGATATAAAGTGCCATTTTGAACGGTTGAAGGGACATCTCGAGTTCGGCGCCGGTTATCGCAACGCCTGCTCGCAAACATATTGCACCCAATGCAATTCCAAGACCGATACCCAATTGAAAAACTGTTGAAAACAGTGTGTTGGCACCGTTCATTTCCTCGCCCGGAATATCGGCAAATGCAATTGCATTCAAAGCTGTGAACTGGATAGACCGGAACACGCCACTTAACGTCAGCACGGCCACTATCAGTGAAACCGGCATATCGCGTGAAAAGGTTCCGCAAAGGGCAAGAAATAACGCATTGAGCAGACAATTGACAACAAGTGTATGTTTGAAACCGAAATAGCGCATAAGGGGCGTTGTAAATGGTTTGACTGCGAGAGTACCGATAAAGATCGGCATTAATAAAAGTCCCGCTCCGGTCGGGGTATATCCCATCGCCAATTGAGCCATCAACGGCAGAATAAAGATGACAGCATTGGTTGTCATCCTGAAACCTGTCCCGCCATAGATCGACACGGCAAATGTTTGATAAGAAAGAGCTTTTAACGAAACCAGCGGTGCCTTGACATGCTTGAGATGGAAAATACTCCACAAAAGCAATGTCACGCCAATAGCAAAACAAGTGATAACAAACGGTGTGAGACCATGGCTATCACCGATTTTTTCTGCGGCAAAAAGAAGCGTCACCAGTCCTATGCCTGTAAGCAGGAACCCCATAAGATCGAAAGATCGCGGTTTTTCACTTTTTTCATCAGGGAAAATTTTCAAACTGAAAAGAAGAATAATAAAACCTAACGGAATATTCAGATAAAAAATAAGGTTCCAGTGGAAATGCTGGGCAATAAAACCACCGAGCGGCGGCCCCAAAATCGGCGCTACCAGCCCTGGCCAGGTGAGCAGTGCAATAGCATCGACAAGCTTGTGCTTCGGGGTTTCGCGCAAAACGACGAGGCGACCGACAGGAACCATGAGTGCACCACCTATGCCTTGCAGGATGCGGGCACAGATGAAAAAAGTCAAACTGGACGATAGTCCGCATAATAAAGACGCAAGCGTAAAGATGAGAACAGCTAATGAAAACATAACGCGCGAACCGAACCGGTCTGTCAGCCAACCACTTGCGGGAATAAAAACGCCAAGTGTCAACATGTAAGCGCTCATGCCGGTGTTGATATTGACCGGATCGGTACGAAAAGTTTCCCCCATTTGCGGCAAAGCTGTTGCAATAACTGTCGCATCAAGATTTTCCATAAAAAATGCAGCAGCTACGAGAATTGCAACCCATCGCGCAAGGCTGACATTTTCCGTGCCAATTTTTTTATCGTATTCTTCTGCCATAGGCATAAAGCTCACTGTTCTATTATTCTTGCTTCGATATTATTGCTGCTGCGATGATAATGAAGAGATAATTATTTTCTACTCCAACAAGCTATAAAATTTATGTGAGAGCGGCTTTATTCTGCTTGAATAAAGTAGATAGACCAGACCATCCATGCTATTAGTCCTGAATTACTTTTCGGGGTTCATTTGTGTTAAATCATGGTGCGATCAAAAACGGCTGTTGACAAAATATCCTTTAGCGAGCTTTTCCAGCCAAAGCTTGTAACAGTCTTACGCGAAGGTTATCATTTTGTTGATTTGCGTGCTGACATTATTGCCGGTCTGACTGTTGCCATCGTTGCCCTGCCGCTTTCAATCGCAATCGCCATCGCATCGGGTGCATCACCGGTACAGGGATTATACACCTCGATAGTGGGGGGATTTTTCATTGCCCTTCTTGGCGGCAGCCGTTTTCAGATCGGTGGTCCCGCCGGTGCCTTTATTATCGTTGTTTCAACGACCGTCGCCGAACACGGCATGGACGGGCTGTTGCTTGCAACATTGATGTCGGGATTGATGCTTATGGTGCTCGGCTATCTCCGACTTGGTACTTATATCAAATTTATTCCCTATCCTGTCACGGTAGGATTTACCGCCGGTATTGCTGTCATTATTTTTTCAAGCCAGCTTATCAATATGCTCGGACTTGAGCTTACCGAAAAAGAGCCGGGACCGATTTTGGAAAAATTGCCGGTTATCTGGAATCATATCGGAACTTGTAGCCTGCTTTCGATCAGTTTTTGTGCAGGAACAATCATATTTATCTCTGTCCTGAAAAAACTGTGTCCGAATTGGCCGGGTATGGTGCTTTCAATCATTATTGGTGGTGCTGTCACAGCCTTTTTCAATCTTGATGTTGTCACTATCGGTTCAAAATTCGGCACAATGCCTTCGACGCTCCCGTCTCCACGATTGCCGGATTTCAGTTTCGAGAAGATTCAAGCTGTTTTTCCGAATGCCATGACATTTACGTTGCTCGGTGCGATTGAATCCCTGTTATCGGCAGTTGTTGCCGACGGTATGACCGGCCGACGGCATCGCTCGAATTGCGAGCTGGTGGCCCAAGGTGTCGGAAATATCGCTTCGGCCTTTTTTACCGGCATTTGTGTGACGGGTGCTATCGCACGCACAGCCACCAATATCCGCGCGGGTGCAAGAAGCCCCGTAGCCGGTATTTTTCACTCGATCTTTCTGCTTTTATTCCTTGTTATATTGGCTCCCCTTGCAAACTTCATTCCATTGGCGTGCCTTGCCGGAATTCTTGCCATTATTTCGTGGAATATGATTGACAAACGTGCCATTCTGCTTCTTCTCAAAGCGTCTGCGGGCGATGCTGTTGTCCTTCTTGTTTCGTTATCATTGACAATATTCCGCAATGTGACTGAAGCCATCATCATCGGCTTTGCTTTGGGCGCATTATTATTTATCCATCGCATGTCGAAAGCTGCAAGCGTTACAACAGACCGGCCGCTGGTTGCCGAAGACATAGCCGACGTTACAAAACAACCGGTTGACAACTACGAAGGCGAAATATCGAAAAATAGCCATACGGTTATCTACCATATTTCCGGTGCATTCTTTTTCGGTGCGGCAGCATCCATCGGTTCTGTTCTTGATCGCATCGGCGACAATTATCGCACGATGATTCTCGATTTTGCCCAAGTGCCTTTTCTCGATGCGACAGGTGCAAATACCATTGAAAGTCTGGCCGAAAAAGCTAAAAAACAGGCCATTACCCTTGTTATTTGCGGAGCTTCCGAACAGGTTCTGAAAGACCTTATTTCACACGGGATCAAGCCACCTTCAGTTCACCTTGAAAAGAATTTGGAGAAAGCGGTAAAAAAATACATTAAACCCGAAGGCGTTATTGCCTGAGCTTCAAAAACATTTGCTGTTTATTCATGCAAAACGTGATGTTTCATTGTTTTTCGCTTGCCTGATAATTGTTTTTATCCGGTGTTCCCGAATAAATCGTATGAATTATGACCAGGGCGGGGGCGAACGTATCAACGAAGTCCATCGCGTTTGGGCCGGTTTTTAACAAGTGGTATTTTTAACAAGTGGCATTGTTGTTGCCGGAAAAATTCCGGTTATTGTGGCAACCCCGATTATTTTTGAATTGCTTGATAAATTGACTTCTCGAAGTTTGGTCAGTCCATTTTCTATAGCAGTCAACGATAACTATTCCTTAGCAAGAAAAGACCAGAACAGAATTACCGCCAGACAAACAGAAAATGTTAAGATATTCGTTTGAATAGGCCTTTTTAAGAACGGTACCTTTATGGTTTATAGCCAAAGAGCAATTAATAAATTTTGTAATTAATCTTCCAATTTGCTGCCAGGAAAATAATTAGTTCTTCGACAATATGTCAAAGAGCTTCGAGGATTAAAGTCTGGCTCTGCAACCGCAGCTTCAAGCCTGAAACCGGTTCAACCATTCAAAATCCATTTCTTAAACTGCAATTGTCGGGCTAAGGTTTTAAAAAAGAACGAGACTCCGGCACTCGCTTATATTAAGGATTGTTCTGCCAGAAAAAAGTCGCGATTGTTTGGCATTAAACGAAATGGGACAAGCCGTATTGCAACAAAACTTTGTGTCAATCGAGGGTGAATTCAATGAGTGAACAGACCGCAGATAAGACTATAAAAAAATCGCCTTGGAAAAAGATCATTACAGGCCTTGTTATTATTGCCCTTATTTGTGGCGGCTTTGTCTTTTATCTTGCACGCTCGGCACAAAAGCATGTTGAAAATTTTCTTAAAGCCAATGGTATCAGTGTCGGTTCACTTGACGTCAATTGGCGGCGTCATTTCACTGCCCATAATGCAAAGGTGAAACTCTCGTCCGAAGAAAGCTTGAACGTCGAAACAATCAATGGTGAGGTCAATTTTTCCGGTAAAACCAGTAAAAATCTGAAACTGGAAAACCTGTCTTATCATTTTGGCAAAACCGAAATCTCGGTTCCCGCGATGAGTGTGCAAAATTTCGCACTTAATGAAAAGACCGGCACCAATAATGGAAATGTCGTTTTTGACGTTACAAATATTGCGGTAAAAAAAATTGTCGCCCCTTCAATGATTGTGACACGCAAAACCGGTAACGGTGGCGAGGCAATGACTTATAATAATGTTGTGTTCAACGATATTGACAAAGGAATTGTCAAAAAATTGACGAGCGATGGTCTTTCGGGCGAAGTCCGTTTGGCCGATGAAAGTGATGATTCTACGATCGATCGTATTATATCGACCAAAACCGGCAAGGCTGAAATTGACAATTTCAATATCGGTTATCTTGTTCGCTATTATAGCGAACCGTCTTCTGCTGGCGAAACAGAAAACCCGTTTAAAGATATAACTGGCAACTGGTCAGTTCAAACTTTGTCAATTGACGACGTTATAGATAACGAGAACGTCGGCAATACAACGATCGAAAAAATTTCCGGAACAAAAATTTCGGTGCGTAGACTGCCATTTTCCCTTTCGGAAATGGTCAAACAGCTTGACAATGCCGATAGCAATAGCAGCATCGGCAAATCTGATGAGGCAAGATTGCTCACCGAGAAACTTGCCATCATCCCGTCTATCGGCTTTGCCGATATACATTTGACCGGACTCGCTATAAAACACCCTGATAGCAGCGCAAATGTTCAAGATAGCTCTTTTACTTACAATAATGGCAAATTCGACATCGCGTTGAAAGGCATCAAAACCATCGACAAAGACAACGAGACAGCAACGCTTGACGATTTTTCAATCTCGCAACTGCGTTTTCCTCATATTAATGACATGCTGACCAAATTGGACAAATTGGACAAAGGCGATTTTGATAGTATCAGCCGTGTTTTCAAAGCTTTTCTTCAAAGTGAGAACCTTCCTTTGATGCCGCAATTCGACACTATTCACCTGTCCGGTTTTTCGTTATTGCCTCCGCCTTCGGAAAACGGCTCTGACAACTCGCCTGTCACATTCAATTCTCTGGACGTGAAAGCGAATTTCAACTTGGGAGCCATTCCGACATCATTGAAAATAGACTGGAAAGGGTTGCAAGGCTCTGCGGCAGATTGGGAAAAGAAATTCCCCATTTTAACCGAGTTAGGCTTTTCTAAAACAACAAACAGTGGATTGCTCAGTCAGCTCGGCTATAAGACAATATCAGAGGATTTTATTTTTGATGGTTCATGGAACGCCGACAATGAAACTCTTGATATTAAGGAGTTGACTATGGATTATCCCGACATAGGACGTTGGTCTCTTAAAGGCTCGTTCGTCAATGTCGATCCGGCATTTTTCTCGGATAATGTTATGACTATTGCCGCGGCAGGTCTTGTCATACATGCAAAGAGCATGGACTTGACCGTAAACGCTGATAATTTTCTTGATCGTTTTGCAAAATTTTATGATGCGAATACCGGCGAAAAATTTGCTGACAAACGCAAGGAGGCGGCTGTCAAAACCAGGTTGGCTGTTGCAATTTTCCTCGGTGCGGAAAATTCACAAAAATTTGGCGAAGCAGTGCAAAACTTTTTAGAAAGCGGTGGAACTTTGAATATCCATGCTAAAGCAAAATCCGGACAAGGTGTCGGATTGGCAGACTTTTTAGCGGCTCGAATTGCGCCGTTGAGCCTGTTCGACAAGATCGACTTGAGCGCAGACGTACAACATTAAGACTGGAAGAAAAGAATGGCCAATTTCGGTGGCTGGTTGATAGCAACACTCAAACGCTGGTTAATTTATATTATCGGAGGCGTGGTCATTCTGGCCATATTGGCTGTCGGCGCTTTTTATATGGCAGCTCCTTACCTCAACAGCTTTGTCAAAGACGAGATGGTAAAACATGGTGTCAAGGCCGATCAATCGGAAGTGACAGTTGCCGGTAATGTCAACCTCAAAAATGTGACACTTCCAGTGCCCGAAGGCGTTACGCTTAAAATCGGTGCCATTTCCGGTCGTCCGCCGGTTGGCTTTGTCCCCGGTTCATTCACGATCTACAATATCGACTTGAAACGAGAGAATATTCACGTCGAAATTCCGGAAGTGACTCTCAGTGGCATAACCCTTAAAGACAAGGATACATCAATCGAATCCCATGTTTTACAAGCCCTGAAGAGGGTTGATGTATCATCCGTTAATGCGCCGAACATAGAAGTATCTCTTGCCAATCCCAACGGCGAGACAGAAAAACTGGACATTAAGGGCTTCTGGCTTTCAAATTTGAAGGCAGGCAATATCGGCTCTGTCGGCATTGACGGCATGAGCACCAATGTCGGTTTGAAAAATTCCGATACAAATAGCGCCGACGGTCTTCGCCTTATCGGCAAAAGCAATGCCATGCGGGCCGATGACATTGATGTCGGTTACGCCTATTCGATCCTCGCCGGAAAGATCAAACCCGACAAAGTGGGGCGGACGGTCTTCGGTCCTGTCGAATTAGGCGATATTGCAATTGATGTGTATGAAGGTACAAACCGCAATGCGCATTTTTCACTCGACAAGTTTAAAACCAACGGCTTGAAGATGCACCCGATGCAGGACGTACCGGAAACTCTGGCACGAACCTATCTTGAAGCCAAGAAGAGCGGGGATGAAAAAAATGAAAAGGCGGCAAGAAACGCGCTGCTTGTAACACTTGTTTCGGCAATAACTGCCATTGATGCTGAAGTTGAAAAAGCTGATATTGATTTGCCGAAAATCAAAGCAAGCCTCAATTCGTTTCAACTTCTACCACGCGAATGGAATCAGCCGGTTCCCGAAAGTCTGCTTGTGTCGCTCAACGGCCTTTCGCTCAACACATCCGAAATGCCGCAAAAAGATTTTGAAATTTTGAGAAATATGGGCTTCAAAACACTGGATCTTTCTGGAAAAATTGATTTTTCTTACAATTCCAGAGGCAAAACGCTTGCTTTGAACGATCTTTCTTTCACTGCTAACGGCATCGGTTCGGGGCAGATGTCGGCAACAATCATCAATGCCGAACCCGCATTGTTTTCCGGCGATAAGGATGCATCCCTTGACGCCGCAAACCGGATTGGCATCACCAAAGCTGATATGCGCTATTCCGATTTCGGCTTCATCGACAAATTGTTTACCTATCTTGCCCAGAACTTGAACGACAATAAGCACGATCTCAAGCAGGAACTTTATGAAGACTTTTATGTCGTAATGACCAAGAGTCCGGCAATGCTTTTGAAAGATCATGATGAAGCACAAAAGATTTCATCTGCTTTCGGTGCTTTCGCTAAAAAACCCGGAACGCTCAAAATATCGCTTGAAGCCAAGGATAATAAGGGGCTAACGGCTACCGATCTTGAAACAGCCTTGCAAAACGATCTTGCAACTGCGCTCAACAAAGTAAACCTTACGGTAAAAAACGAAAACTGAAAGACCTAAGTTCCGTTTTATAAAGGGGACCATATCCCCTTTATAATAATTTCATTCAATAATATTATTCTATATTGAATGATATATTATACTATTATATTTTTGTTTATTTTTTAAATTTTATAAAATTTATTTATATAAAATATTTATTTATAATATACTTAAATAAATCGTTCAAAGAGTGATAACCGGAATTTTATTCTGTTCTGACAAATGTCGGACAAGAAAAAATAGAAAATTGTTATTGTAGTTTTCTGTCATTTTTATATAGTTGCCAACGGGTGTCCGATAAATTGTTTCGGGCAGGTTTCAAGCTGGTCGGGCCGCCAGCACATAGGAACTTGCCATGAATAATATATCCCGCCGCCTGCCTAACCGTGCCTCTGTTATTGCCGAAAAAATATTTTCAGCCTTCCGCAATTTTTTTCATATTGATGCGATGGCGGGCGTTGTTCTCGTTATAGCAACATTTGTCGCTCTTTTGCTTGCCAATTCAACTTATGCGGCCGCGTATCAGGAATTCTGGCAACAAAAAATTTCGATAGAAGCTTTCGGATTTTCCTTTTCCAAAGACCTGCACTTTCTGGTGAATGACGGTTTCATGACGCTTTTTTTCCTTGTTGCAGGCATGGAAATAAGGCGGGAAATTCATGAAGGGGCCTTGAGCGAATTTCGTCTGGCTTTATTGCCCATCGTTGCAGCTATTGGCGGCGTTATAATACCGGCGATCATTTATTTTTCTACCAATCCTATGCCACCAACGAGCCATGGTTGGGCTGTGCCCACTGCAACCGACATAGCCTTTGCAATCGGCATTCTGGCACTTTTGGGAAAATCGGTTCCAACCAATTTAAGAATCGTTTTGCTTGCGCTTGCCACGATAGATGACATTATCGCGATTTTGATTATCGCTATTTTTTATTCCGGCAGTTTTGATCTCGCAGGTCTGCCATTTGCATGTCTGGCAATTATCATCATTGTTTTTTTGCAATGGATAGGAATAAATTCGGCACTGATTTATGTTCTTCCCGTCGGTCTCCTCTGGCTCGGACTTATGATATGCGGAATCCACCCTTCCCTGTCAGGTGTCATAGCGGGATTATTGACACCGGCGCTTGCCCCCCGTTCGCTGATTGCGCCTGTCAACCGAATGTCTTACGCTTTGGAGATATTGAAAAATGAAAACCCCCAAGACAGCGCTTTAAAGCGCCGTTTTGCTCTTCTTGAAATAGGCAAGAGTTTGGCAGCAATTGATGCGCCGGTATCAAGGCTTGTTCACGCGTTCAATCCTTGGGTTTCATTTCTCATTATGCCCCTCTTCGCGCTTGCCAATGCGGGCATCAATATTTCCGATGTCGATTTTGAAAATCATTTTTCCTTTATCATTATGATTGGTATAGGGCTTGGTCTCGTTATAGGTAAACCACTCGGCATTGTACTTTTCAGTTTCATTGCCGTGCGTTTTGGCCTTTGCCGCCTTCCGGCAGGAATAAATTGGCATGGAATGGCTCTCGTAGGATTATTGGGAGGAATTGGCTTTACCATGTCCATTTTTACCGCAACTCTGGCATTTTCCAATCCGGAACAATTGGAAGCGGCGAAACTCGCAATCCTTGGCGGGTCTCTGGTGTCGGCGTTTTTCGGACTGGCTTACGGCTTATCGCAAAAATGGCGCGCAACACATAAACCACGCAAAACCTTATGAAATCTCCTCACCCGAATTATCGCAAGACTATTTGTTTTATGGAAGTTCAGGCGACAGCATTTTTATTCGATAGATTGTTCATTCAGGGCTTATTATTAACGTTCGCTCAAATCATTCGCAGCGGTAACGTTACAAACTGGAACAGAATGGCGAACAATTTGGCGGATTGAACCGGCTTTATCCGACCTGACGCTGATATTAATGCGAATTATTGATGTCAGCTCGTCGCGACTTGCCGTTTTTCATTTACTTCCCGCTTTTCACATCTATATTGGTTAAAAAGAACAAATAGTGAACAAAAATGGTCAAAACGCTTAAACAGAAATTGGCAATTCTGGCTGATGCTGCCAAATATGATGCTTCTTGTGCGTCTAGCGGTTCCACGCGCCCGTCTCCCCAAAAAAACAGTTTGGGGTCAACCGCGAATGCAGGAATTTGTCATTCCTTTACTCCTGACGGCCGTTGTGTTTCGCTGTTAAAAATTCTGCTCACCAATTTTTGCATTTTTGATTGTGCCTATTGTGTCAACCGGTCGTCAAGCAATGTCGAGCGGGCGCGATTTACCACCGACGAAGTGGTGTTTTTGACACTCGAATTTTATCGTAGAAATTATATCGAAGGTTTGTTTCTGTCGTCCGGCATTATTCGATCGGCAGACCAGACTATGGAAGAACTGGTTAAAGTTGCGCGTGATTTGCGCACCATTCACCATTTTGGCGGCTATATCCATTTGAAAACGATTCCGGATGCTTCGGATGCGCTCATCAAGGAAGCGGGGCGTTATGCAGATCGCCTGTCAATCAATGTCGAACTGCCAACAGAAAAAAGCATCAACCGCTTTGCACCGCAAAAAAAGATTCTGACAATCAAACAAGCCATGGCTCATGTGAGAATTGGTATAGAAGCCTCGAAGGATGCGACTTTGCAGACTAAAAAAACGCAACGTTTTGCGCCTGCGGGACAGTCCACGCAAATGATTATCGGTGCCGACGATGCCAATGATGCCACAATCCTGAAATCAAGCGCCGAGCTTTATTCGGGATACCGGCTAAAACGTGTTTATTATTCGGCATTCAGCCCTATTCCGGATGCTTCAAACCTGCTTCCCATCAAACGCCCGCCGCTTTTAAGAGAACACAGGCTTTATCAAGCTGATTGGCTCTATCGTTTTTACGGTTTTTCAATGGAAGAGCTAACCACGAAAGCAAATGGCGGCATGCTCGAACTCGAATTCGACCCCAAACTCGCCTGGGCGTTACAAAACCGCCACCGGTTTCCGGTCGACATCAACAAGGCAGACAAGGAAATGCTGTTGCGAGTGCCCGGTCTTGGGGTACGTAATGTCAAAAGGATATTGGCGGCACGACGATTCAAGCGGCTTGATTTTTCAGATTTGAAAACATTCCATATCAGCCTTGAAAAAATAAAACCTTTTGTCATTGCCGAACGCTGGACACCGAAACACCTTCTCGACAGTTCCCGCCTTGTCGAGCGCTTTCGTGCGCGCGCCACCCAACTTGATCTTTTTTCGACATGAAAACTGTTGTTCTCGAAAATCAGGGAAATTTTGACGAATGGCGAAAACAGGCGCGCCTTCTATTGCAGGAACAAGTATGTCCGGAAAATATTTTTTGGCGCTATAAGTCAAAACCGGCTTTATTCGACGAAACAGATAACTTTTCGCCTTCGGCAAAAAATCCCGACACACGCCAAAAAACGCAAAAGTTTTTTGTACCGAAACAATTCCTTAATCTTGCAAAAAATGTCATCTGCCATGAAAGCGAAGATTCGGCGGCATTGTTATATCGCCTTCTCTATCGCTTGCAGCAGGACAAGACAGTTCTCGAAAAAATTTACGAGAGTGATATTGCAACCGCTTTATCGCGGCAAAAAGCTGTTTGCCACGATATTCACCATATGCATGCGTTTTTACGCTTCAATGAAATTGGAAACATCAATCCCGATAGCTTCAGGCGATGTTTCACGGCATGGTATGAACCACAACATTTCATTGTTTCAGAAGCTACCCCTTTCTTTTGTAAACGTTTTGGCGACATGGATTGGCAAATTCTAACGCCGAAAGGCAGTGCATATTATTGTAATGGCACATTTTTGATTGGCGAACCGGTTCTTAAAAAACCGGAAAGCAAAGATGAACTCGAAGACCTCTGGAAAACCTATTTTGCCAGCATTTTCAATCCGGCAAGGCTGAAAATGAAAACTATGCAAAGCCATATGCCTAAAAAATATTGGGGCAATCTTCCGGAAGCGCAAATGATTGATAGTCTCGTCGGCAATGCCGAAACGCGTATCAGGGGAATGGAGCAACAACCAATTCTACCGCCGCCTCGCTTCCATTCCCGCTTGAGCGGAAAGTTTGGGCAAAATAGCTTTCAAACGAATTTTCAACCTGAAACAACACCGGAAACATTGGATATTCTCGATGAAAGCATCAGACAATGTAGGCGCTGCCCCTTACATTGTTCGGCGACGCAGGCTGTCTGTGGTGAAGGCCCTGAAAATGCTTCTCTTATGATTGTCGGAGAGCAACCGGGCGACCGTGAAGATCTTGTTGGCCGACCGTTTGTGGGGCCGGCAGGGCAAGTATTTGACCAGGCTGCCCGCAAGGTGGGGCTAAAACGGGATGAGGTTTACATGACCAACGCTGTCAAACACTTCAAATATGAACTTAAAGGGCGCAAACGCCTTCATAAAAAAGCCCATCGCACCGAAATCGAACATTGTCGTTGGTGGCTGATGAAAGAAATCGAAATCGTCAAACCGAAGCTCATTGTTGCAATGGGGAGCACAGCCCTGTTTTCACTAACGGGATTAATCGCACCTATAACCCGATATGCAGGCAGACTCATTTCCACTGAAGAAAACATACCCGTTCTTGCAACTGTTCACCCCTCGTATTTACTGCGGATTACTTCCGAACAGTCGAGGAAACAGGAAATAGAAAAATTTGAACAAAGCTTGCGGCTTGTGAGACAAAAAACAGCCCTGAAAAACACGCTTCCAAAAAATGAACTCAAAAAATAAACCGCAAAAATGAACTTTTGGCGGGCCTCGATCACGACCGGATAAAAGCCGCTTGAAGCTACTTCACAAAGCTTGTGATATAATTCGGCTAATATTTCGCAAGGTTGATAATCCGGACATATTAACACACTGTTTTATAACCCCTTTTTAATTATCACGTTTACGTGATCGCGACATTTTAAAGTGATTTGAGATTGTTCCTCGCAATGAAGATATAGGCATTAGAAAGCATGGAAAATAAGTCCAGCTCTATAGAATTTAATGAAAGCCGTTAGCCGCAGCTAAGGGCTCAAAAAGACGGTGAATAAAATGAAAAAATTGATGTTTATTGCGCTTGCAAGTTTATGTGGTGTTAGCAGCGCCTATGCCAGTGGTTATGCTTTTGACGATGGTTCGCCAGTCAATACATATGTTATCGGGGCATCAGCCCAATCTGGTGTCAACCATGGTTATACCGGCAATTCGCGTGCCTATACCCGCGCCAACGGTTTTGGCGACGGTTCGCTTGAAGACAGTTATGTAATTGGCCACGCACCGAAATCCGGCGAGGCCGCCCATGGCGTTTCGGCAACAGAGGCGCATTTCGGCGATGGTTCACCTGTAAATCATCGTTAAACGAAAAAATGGAATCTGTGACTGCAAAAACCGGCTTTCGAGCCGGTTTTGTTATAAATGACTGATTAAGTTTTAAAACAACTGCTTGCACAATTCACACACTATCAAACGGTTCCACTCTCTTGCAAACGGTTTCACTTTTTCCTGATCGTTTTACACTGTGTCAACAGCGTCCAGACTTTTAAATAGTCTGTAACTTTTCACCATTTCGGGTTTCGCGAGAAAAAATTAATTCCGCATTTACTTGTCAGTTAATGATGTTGAAAACCTCTATTATAATTTTCAGACAAGCAATGTCCGGTTTCTTCCTATTTTTGGTTATCAATCGGATTAGAATTGCTTGCGGATGCTTTTACACGAATAAAATTTTTCCGTAAAATCCAAAAAACAAAATACAAAATTCTATAAAACTTCAATTTTCTAACATATATTGCATTTTTTCGGTCAAATTCAGCAATAAATTGTTTTTTGTTCTAGAGTAGTCTTGGCGAGTCAAATCGGCGCTCTATATGCGAAAAAAATTCCCTTCTTACACTAGAAGGGAGTTTTTCCATGAAGAAATGTAAAATCGGCGAATTCCCTCGACTTATATTTCCTTAAACTTTAAACCACAGCAAAATTTTTGAAAAATGACAATCCAAAATAAACACACCGCTCTCTCCAAGATTGAGCTTATCGCCGTTATTGTTGCCGTTACTGATGGACAGCCCAAAGTCATTACTGTAGGACCGGAACAGAAACTTCCCTCTGGACCACTCGAATCCGATCACAAAAGTTTACAATCGACTATTCGCGATTGGGTCAAAAACCGGACAGATTATCCGGTCGATTTTCTTGAACAACTTTATACATTTACCAATCGCAACCGCGCATCGTCGGATGAGCACCCCGATACATTGTCTGTAAGTTATCTGGGATTGGTTCGTGAACACGAAAAAGTTTTACCGAAAGTCGAATGGCATAATTGGTATGAACACTTTCCCTGGGAGGATTGCCGTAACGGAAAACATCCATGCGTTGATGAAATTATTGCCGCACTCTATCAATGGGCCGATAAAGACAAGACAAATTGTGAATTCAAGAAGCGCAGAATTTCTTTTCTTTTCGGATGTGAAGGTTTTTCGTGGAACGAAGATTTCATCCTGCAAAGATATGAGCTTCTTTACGAAGCCGGTTTGATCGCCGAAGCGGGCGGAACGTTATATGCCGGCACGCCGATGTTTGCCGATGACCGACGTATTCTTGCAACCGCTATCGCAAGATTAAGACGCAAAATCAAATATAGAGCTGTTATTTTTGAGCTGCTTCCGGAAAAATTTACTCTGTTACAGTTGCAAAAAACGGTCGAAGCCATCATCGGCATACGCCTTCATAAACCTAATTTCCGGCGCTTGACGGAACATCAGGGCATTATCGAAGAAGTCGGTGAGCGCGAGACACAAACCGGCGGCAGACCTGCCCAACTTTACCGGTACAAGCAGGAAGTCATCGAATCGTGCGTCATCACCCTATCGCGTTTTCCAATAGCCCGTTCGTGAAGTTGAACATAGCTGTTTGCATGAACGGCAATCCTGCCATTATGAGAGAATAATTCCGTGATTGTTCTCTCATAGCAATTGGTTATTTTAGCTTGCCGTTTGCATTCGCTATCAGCATAGCTTTTATTCAACGGGACTGTTAACATAGTTGACATTCAAACGCGTTACATTTCGCCAATACGAATTTTTATTTTTTATTTTATTTGATAATCGTTTTTGTTTTACCGCTGTTGAAAAAGAGGAGAGAAGCATTCTCTCCTCTTTTATGAAATATTTTATCAGAAGTCCCAATCAGCGTCTTCTGTCGCTACCGCTTTACCGATCACATAAGATGATCCGGAGCCTGAAAAGAAATCATGGTTTTCATCTGCATTTGGTGAGAGAGCTGAAAGAATAGCCGGATTGACCTTGCAAATATCGGGAGGAAACAAAGGCTCGAAGCCCAAATTCATCAATGCTTTATTCGCGTTATAATGCAAAAACACCTTCACTTCTTCGCTTAATCCCACCCCGTCATAGAGCTGTTCGGTATATTTTGTTTCTATGTCGTAAAGCTCCATCAAAAGCCCGTAGGCAAAATCTTTCATTTCATTCTGCCCGCTTTGAGAAAGCTTGTCGAAGCCGATTTGAAACTTGTAACCGATATAGTAACCGTGCACTGCTTCGTCACGAATGATAAGCCTGATAAGATCGGCAGTATTGGTAAGTTTTGCCCGACTTGACCAATACATCGGCAGATAAAAGCCGGAATAGAACAAAAAACTTTCCAGAAAAACCGAGGCAATTTTTCGCTTCAGAGCATCATTACCGTTATAATAATCAAGAACGAGCGCCGCCTTTTTCTGGAGAAAAGCATTTTCTTCCGACCAGCGATAGGCTTCGTCGACATCTTTCGTCAGACACAATGTCGAAAAAATCGACGAATAGGAGCGGGCGTGGACTGCTTCCATAAAAGCAATATTGGTAAGCACCGCTTCCTCATGGGGAGTGATCGCATCCGGCAAAAGCGAAATGGCGCCAACAAAATTCTGCATGGTGTCAAGTAACGTAAGGCCGGTGAATACACGGATGGTCAATTGTTGTTCTGCCGGTGTCAAACTTGCCCATGAGGAAACATCATTGGAAAGTGGGACTTTTTCCGGAAGCCAGAAATTTCCTGTCAATCTGTTCCAGACTTCGAGATCTTTTTCGTCTTCGATTTTATTCCAGTTGATCGCTGGAATGGTTTTTAAATGGTTTGTTAGCATCAGAACTTTATCCTTAAAGGCTACAGGAAACACAGGTTTCAACTTCGGTTCCGCTCAATGCCTTTTGGCGTAGCCGCACATAATAGATGGTTTTGAGTTTTTTCTTCCAGGCGTAGATTTGCGCTTTATTAATGTCGCGCGTCGTGGCTGTATCTGGGAAAAACAGTGTTAATGACAAGCCTTGATCGACATGCTGACCGGCTGCTGCATAGGTATCAATGATCTTTTCCGGTCCTATTTCATAAGCATCCTGATAATATTCAAGATTATCATTGGTCATATAAGGTGCCGGATAATAGACACGACCGATCTTGCCTTCTTTGCGTATTTCTATTTTTGCAACAATCGGGTGAATGGATGCTGTGGCATTATTGATATAGGAAATCGAGCCGGTGGGCGGAACCGCCTGTAAATAACGGTTGTAAAGCCCCCATTTTTTTACCGATTGCTCAAGCTCCTGCCAGTCTTTCACAGTGGGAATCGTGAAATGGCGATCGGCAAAAAGCTGTTTGATGCGTTGCGTTTCCGGCTCGAACTTTTGAGTAAGATATTTTTTAAACGCACGCCCATCGGCATAGGCCGATTGTTCAAAACCTTGAAATGTTTTGCCCTTTTCTTTGGCAATAAGGTTCGAGCTTCTCAATGCATGGAAAGCAACTGTATAAAAATAGAGATTGGTAAAATCGAGTGCTTCCGGTGAGCCATAATAAATATGCTCTTTGGCAAGAAAACCATGCAAGTTCATTTGACCGAGGCCGACAGCGTGTGCCTCGCGATTGCCTTTTTCGATTGATGGCACACAAACAATATCGCTCATTTCGGAAACCGCTGTTAAAGCACGAACTGCTGTTTCAACTGTTTTGCCGAAATCGTCGGACTGGAAGGCTTTGGCGATATTAAGCGAACCCAGATTGCATGAAATATCGTTACCAATGTGACGATAGCTCAAATCGGCATTCAATGTGCTCGGCTCATTGACCTGAAGAATTTCGGAGCAAAGATTGCTCATATTGATGCGTCCGGCAATGGGGTTGGCACGATTGACCGCATCTTCAAACACAATATAGGGATAACCCGATTCAAACTGGATTTCGGCCAGAGTTTGGAAAAAATCGCGGGCATTGATTTTTTTCTTGGTTATGCGCGGGTCGTCAACAAATTTGCGATAGTATTCGCTCAAACATATGTCGGATAAGGCTTTACCCGTGACTCTCTCTACATCATAAGGTGAAAAAAGGTACATATCCTCGTTATTGCGTGCAAGCTCGAAAGTAATATCGGGTATGACCACACCAAGCGAGAGTGTTTTGATGCGGATTTTTTCGTCGGCATTTTCCCGCTTGGTATCCAGAAAACGCATAATATCGGGGTGATGGGCACTTAAATAAACTGCCCCTGCTCCCTGCCTTGCACCCAATTGATTGGCGTAAGAAAATGCATCTTCAAGAAGTTTCATGACCGGCACAATGCCGGACGACTGATTTTGTATTTGCTTGATCGGTGCGCCTTGTTCCCTGATATTGGTGAGACACAAAGCAACCCCACCGCCGCGCTTTGAAAGTTGCAAAGAAGAATTGATTGCCCGACCGATCGATTCCATATTGTCTTCAACACGCAGAAGAAAGCAGGAAACAAGTTCGCCGCGTTGTTTTTTACCGGCATTGAGAAATGTCGGCGTTGCCGGTTGAAAGCGACCGGTCATCATTTCGTCGACAAGCCTTTCGCAGAACTTTTTGTCGCCTGTAGCAAGTGTCAACGCCACCATAACGACACGATCTTCGTAACGTTCGAGATATCTTTTCCCGTCGAAAGTCTTGAGCGTGTAGCTCGTATAATATTTGAAGGCGCCAAGAAATGTCGGGAAACGGAATTTGAACGCATAAGCACGTTTGAAAGCTTTTTTGATAAAAGCAAAGTCATAACGGTCGAGAACGGTTTTCTCATAATATCCTTCACGCACGAGATAATCGATCTTTTCTTCAAGATCATGAAAAAACACCGTATTCTGATTGACGTGCTGCAAAAAATATTGCCGTACGGCTTCACGGTCCTTATCGAACTGGATGAGGCCGTTATCGTCAAAAAGATTGAGCATTGCATTCAATGAATGATAATCTTGGGAATGATAATTTTGGGAATGATAATTTTTGTCACTATCTAAAGTGTCTGTTTTTTCTGCGCTATCTGTTTCCATAATTTTCCTAATCCTTGTCTGACAAGGTTCACATCTTCTGTTGTCCCCCTAAGCTCGAAACTATAAAGCCAGGGCACACGACACTTTTGAGAAATGACTTTTCCGGCAAGTGCATAAGCCCAGCCGAAATTACGATTTCCACCGGCAATAACGCCTTTAAGAAATTGCCGGTTTTCACTGTCATTGAGAAAATTGATGACCGTTTTGGGCACTGCCCCGTCGCCTTTGGCACCGGCGTAAGTCGGTACTACAAGAACATAGGGTTCAAGCACTTTCGGAATTGCAGTTTTTTTGAAAAGTCTTAAAGATGGCTCACCGATTTGTTGCACAAAATAATCGGTATTGCCGGTCGCACTCGAATAATAAACAAGGAGTGCCATATCATTCGAGCCCGTTTATTTTATCGGGTTGGAAACCTGCCCAATGGTTGTTTCCGGCAATAACCACCGGCAACATTTTATATCCCAGACTCTCAATATAGGATAAAGCTTCCGCATCTTTGGAAAGATCGACAATATCGTAGGAAATATGTTTGTTATCCAAAGCTTTGTAAGTTGCTTTGCATTGCACGCAAGACGGTTTGCTATAGATTGTAATTTTCATGATTTTCTTTCTTGATTTTGGTCATAGAACCCCGCCTGCTTTCTGTGGACAAAAAGCAGCACAAAGGGCATGTTGATTAATTGCGCGGATAAGGCAGACTTTACCGGATCAAGAAAAATGTTTACGAATCTTGGACATAAAACTTCCTTCCCGAAGTAATAGGGGGCATATGGCTAAGCCAAAATACCGGAAAATTTTGTCCGGAAAGGCCATTACCAGAACACCCCGTCTGTTGACATTCAATCCAAGGCAGGTCTCCTGGCTTATGGCTTGCAACGTCAAAACCACCTTCCCAAGGTAAAACCCCAGTGGCATACGGTTTCGACACACCATTTACAGTTGCGGGGGCAGCTTCGGCTTTTTGAAAAATGACCGAATTCCCTCTTAGCTCCTTCATTCAAACTCGAATCAAGGAGAACCTCGAACACTAGATATAGTATCCGACATAAAATTTGCGTCAATATATTTTAAAAATAACGCGCAATTTTTTGATTTCGACCGTCTGGATTTTTGCAGAAAAATCAGGCAGAATTGCGTTTTAGACAGTCACTTATTTTTGACGCTTCAGTCCTTGGAATTGAATTTAACTTTCAACGATTTTGCATTATTGCTTTCCACCATAATAGCGGAAAAATCGGGGGGAGGTAGATATTCGGAGTTTAAAATGACTACCTCAACAGCCAACGGGGCTGAACCTGGTGTGCAAAGCGGAACCGCTCAATATAAACGTATAAGTGTGGCAATGTTTTTTGCCGGTTTTGCCACCTTCTCTCTTCTTTATTGTGTCCAACCGTTGCTGCCATCCTTGGCAAACCACTATCACATAACGCCAGCGAACAGTTCGCTGGCTCTTTCAATATCAACCGGCTTTCTGGCTTTTTCCATTCTCCTTTCAAGTGCCTTTTCAGAAGCGCTTGGCCGCCGCGGTTTGATGACCGTATCAATGATCGGTGCTTCTATTCTGAACATTGTCGCGGCCTTTGCAACCAATTGGCATTGGCTGCTTGTTGCTCGTGCTTTGGAAGGCATTCTGTTAGGAGGTGTACCGGCGGTTGCTATGGCCTATCTTGCCGAAGAAATCGCACCGCGAGGATTTGGAAAAATTATGGGGCTTTATGTCGGAGGTACGGCGTTCGGCGGCATGATGGGGCGGGTTGGCATGGGAAGCCTGATCGAATGGTTCAATTGGCAATGGGCATTGGCCATTATCGGTATTATCGACCTTGTCGCAGCTATCGCTTTCTATTTTTTATTGCCACCGTCGAAATATTTTGTTCCCGTACACGGCATCAATATCCATCACCATGTGAGAGCCTGGATTGGCCATATCGGTTCGGTACGGTTGCTTTACATCTATTTGTTTATTGCTCTGGTATTCGGTGATTTTGTTGCGATTTTGAACTATACGGGCTTTCGCATGAGCGGAGCACCGTTCTTTCTTAGTCCGACCGAGATCGGCTTCATCTTCCTGAGCTATATTTCAGGTATTATTGTTTCACCGATTGCCGGAAACCTGACCAATAAATACCGGCGGAGTTCGCTACTGTTCATCTCGGTTATCATCCTCGCGGTCGGATTGCTTCTAACCCTGACCAATAGCCTCTTCTGGTTTGTTGCCGGTATTATCTGTATCACCATAGGCTTTTTCTCTGCCCATGCAGTAGCGAGCAGTTGGGTGGGACGCATAGCTATAGGAGCAAAAGGACATGCAACAGCGCTATACCTTTTGTTCTATTATCTCGGTTCGAGCTTTATCGGTGCATTTGGCGGCTGGTTCTGGTTCCACGGCGGCTGGAACATGGTTATCGCTTTCACCGGCTCGCTCGTCATCCTCGAATTTGTATTCTGCTATCTCTTGAGGCGGCGTGAAACAGAATAGAAGTTGCTGTCGCCGGATAATCAATGTCCGGAAGGCTTAAAGCAAGGTTTTAACAAACCGAAAACAACAAGGCGCGCAAAATACCGTTCAAATCTTTGCGCGCTTTGATAAATTCAAAGCCATTTTGCCGAAAAATTGCGATCACATCTTTTTCCTGATCTCTTCCGATCTCGACCGCAACTTTTCCATCAGGATGCAAAAATGGCCGGCTTCCTTCTGCGAGCTTCCGATAAAAATCAAGGCCGTCTTGACCTCCCGCCAAGGCTCGTAACGGATCATATTCCTTCACTTCGATCGCAAGTGAAGAAATTTGGCTTTCCGGAATATAAGGCGGGTTCGATATAATCATATCGAAACGGCCTGAAAGGCTTAAAAACCAATCGCTTTTCAAACATGTGAAACGATCCGATACACCTGCATTTTCAGCATTCAACGTTGCCGTTGTTAAAGCATCATCGGCTATATCGACGGCAGTTGCCTTCAACCCGTCGACATTAGCAAGAAGAGCAATTGCAATAGCGCCTGTTCCTGTCCCCATATCGACAATTTCGGCTTGTCCCCTTCGCAAAACGATTGCGCGAATTTCCGGCAACACCAGATCGACGAGAGCCTCGGTATCGTCTCTCGGCTCCAGCGTATCGACAGATAAATGAAACTCTATTCCATAAAATTCCCGTTTTCCCATAATGCGATAGACAGGTTTTCCCTTCAGCCTTTCGATAATTGCTTCATCAAGTCGTTGCAAAGCTTTCCCCGAAACGGGAAGATCGGGATTGAGAATTTCATCCTTTCGCGTTGTCGATGTAATAAACTCGACCAGAAGACGTGCATCAAGATCGGCATTGTCCAGCTTTTTGTCGCGAAACAGTTTTCGTGTTTTTTTTAAAACGTCGGATAGGCTTGCCATTATCAGCCATTATTGCCAAGTTCTGCAAGAAGTGATGCCTGATGATCGGCAATCAGTGCGTCAATCAGCTCGTCAAGTTCGCCTTCCATGACCCTATCAAGTTTATAGAGTGTAAGATTGATACGGTGGTCGGTCACACGACCTTGCGGAAAGTTATAGGTTCTTATGCGCTCCGAGCGGTCACCGGAACCAACCTGACTTTTACGCGAAGCCGACCGTTCTGTATCGGCTTTTTGCCGTTCCATGTCATAAAGTCGGGCACGCAAAATCTGCATGGCACGCGCACGGTTCTGATGTTGGGATTTTTCGGCCTGCACAACCATTATGCCTGTTGGAAGATGGGTGATGCGCACAGCCGAATCTGTTGTGTTGACGTGCTGACCGCCAGCGCCGGAAGCACGCATTGTATCAATCCTTATATCTTCCGGCCTGATTTCAACATCAATCTCTTCGGCTTCCGGTAAAACCGCAACGGTTGCTGCCGAAGTATGGATGCGCCCGCCCGCTTCTGTTTCCGGAACGCGTTGCACACGATGGACACCGGACTCGAATTTCAGCCGCGAAAACACGCCCTTGCCTGTGACAGAAGCGATAATTTCCTTATATCCGCCAACATCACCTTCGCTTGCCGAAACAACTTCAACTTTCCATCCGTGCAAACTCGCATAACGTTCATACATGCGGAAAAGATCGCCAGCAAAAAGTGCTGCTTCCGAGCCGCCCGTGCCGGCTCTTATTTCCAGAATTGCACTTTTTTCGTCGGCCGCATCTTTCGGTAACAGCTCGATCTGGACATCATGTTCCAGTTTGCCAATTTTATCCCTGATGCTTGGGAGTTCTTCCTCCGCAAGGCTGCGCATTTCCGGATCGGTTGAATGATCCTTCAGCATCGCCTCAAGATCATCGGCTTCATGCTGCGCTTTATTGAGTTCCCTTATCAACCCCACAACAGGTTGCAATTCGGAATATTCCGAAGCAAGTTTTACATAGGTCTCGGCATCCGGATTATTAGCCATTTCGCTTTCAATCATCTCGAAATGTTTTTCGAGTTGATTCATGCGCTCTTGCGGTAGTGAAACCATGTTTAAAAGGCCTGTTTGTTGATATGGGTCATTATTTTTATGGTCATATGCTGTGACCGGTCAAATCTGTGATAATGCAGCAAATGCTGATTGCCAATGCCAAAACGACATTTCTAAAACAGGAATATGCCGGCAAGTCATGATTTGGAATTATTCATGTCAACACGAGAACATGTGTTCCTCGCAAAACGCGGCATTAACGTTTGCGTTTTTTCCCATAAAGCTCGAACCGGTGATGGATAATGTCATAGCCCAGCGAATGGGCAATTTCCTCTTGCAGTTTCTCAATAAGATCGGAGCGAAATTCGATAACATCGCCGGTATCAATATCAATCAGATGGTCGTGATGCTCGCGGTTTTTCTGTTCAAAACGCGATGGTCCGCCTTCAAATTCGTGCCGTTCAATTGCCCCGACTTCCTCCAGAGCTTTCATCGTACGATAAACGGTCGACAATGAAATTGTCGGATCCTTTTCGCTAGCCCGCTTGAACAGCTCGAACGCGTTCGGGTGATCCAGATTATTATTAAGAAGATCAAGAATAATACGTCGTTGCCTTGTTATCCTAAGGCCACTTTTGCGTAATTCTTTTTCATAATCGGGTTTATCTTCCATGATAGCTTCAGAACCGTTAATTTCATTACATGTAAAAGGAAACGGGACTCTTGTTCAAACTTCTACCCCGCACATTATCTTTAAAAAAACAGATCGGACAAGCTTATACTGTATTTTAAAGAAAAATCTTATCTTACAAATTCGACTTATAAATATTTATCATATTTTTCAACCACAACAAACATGCCTGACATAAACGAGCGCACTTTGCGCATCAATTCAAAATTCCGGACTTTCAGATAAGCAAAATTCCGGTTTTCAACACCGGAATTTTTGCTGCCTATCAACACCTGACCGGAAGGGCACTATCATTTCCGGTTCAAACAAACGAACCGTGGCAATGTTTGTATTTTTTGCCCGACCCACAAGGGCAAAGTTCGTTCCGTCCGACCTTTCCCCATGTTGTCGGATCTTTCGGATCCCGTTTTGAAGGAGCAACAACGGTATCATTTTCAGTAGCTACCGAAATCAGGCCTTCCGCTTCATCCTGACCGTTAAATTCAGGATGATCGGCATGCATTTCAGGAAGTGGTGCCGGTTCGCTCGGCTGCTCGACGATTTCAAATCGCATGAGTTTGGAAACCACATCGCGCCGCAGATTGGAAAGCATCGCCTGAAACAGCTCGAAAGATTCGGTCTTGTATTCATTAAGCGGGTCGCGCTGGCCATAACCGCGGAACCCGACGACCGAACGCAAATGGTCAAGATTGACCAAGTGTTCGCGCCACAATGTATCAATGCTCTCAAGCAACATGGCTTTGCGGAAATAGGCCATAACTTCCGGACCGAAGCGTTCTGCACGTTCTTTTGCCCGTTCTTCCATGGCGTTCTTGACGCGTTCCAATATTTGCTCTTCGGCGATCCCTTCTTCCTTTGCCCAATCCTCGACGGGCAAATCAAGATTGAACAATTCGCGCAATTTGTCGCGAAGTCCGATAGCATCCCATTGTTCCGAATAAGTGCCGTGTGGCACGTATTTTTCAACGAGATCCTCTATAACTTCATCGCGCATTTCCGCGATCATATCGGTCAGGTCTTTGGAATCCATAACCTCCATTCTCTGTTCAAAAATAACCTTGCGTTGGTCATTCATGACATCGTCGTATTTCAAGAGATTTTTACGGATTTCGTAGTTTCGTGCTTCGACCTTTTTCTGTGCTTTTTCGAGTGCTTTGTTAATCCACGGATGAGTAATCGCCTCGCCCTCTTTCAGGCCGAGTTTCTGCAACATTCCATCCATACGATTGGAACCGAAAATGCGCATCAGATCATCTTGCAATGATAGATAGAATTTCGACCGTCCGGGATCGCCTTGACGACCGGAACGACCACGTAACTGGTTATCAATACGCCGGCTTTCGTGGCGTTCTGTTGCCAGAACGTAAAGGCCACCGGCAGCGAGCGCCTTTTCTTTCAATTTTGCAACATCTTCTTTGATTGCTGCAATTTTCGCATCGCGTTCGGGACCTTCGGGAACATCTTTCAATTCCTGTTCAACGCGCATTTCGACATTGCCACCAAGCTGGATGTCGGTACCACGTCCGGCCATATTGGTAGCAATTGTAATTGCCCCCGGCACACCTGCTTGTGCGACAATATAGGCTTCCTGTTCGTGATAACGGGCATTCAATACGTTAAAACCGGTAATACCATCTTTCCGCAGGCGATCAGCCAGATGTTCCGATTTCTCGATTGACGTTGTACCGACCAGAATCGGCTGCCCGCGTTCATGCGAGGCACGAATATCGCGAACAATTGCCTGATATTTTTCTTCGACAGTCCGATAGACCTCGTCATTCTCGTCGATACGTTTGACCGGCAAATTGGTCGGGATCTCGATCACCTCAAGGCCATAAATATTTCCGAATTCTTCCGCTTCGGTTGCCGCAGTACCTGTCATACCGGCCAATTTATCATACATACGGAAATAATTCTGGAAGGTGATCGAGGCAAGCGTCTGGTTTTCCGGCTGGATAGCAACATGTTCCTTGGCTTCCAAAGCCTGATGAAGCCCTTCCGAATAGCGACGCCCCGGCATCATACGGCCGGTAAATTCGTCAATAATCATGACCTCGCCATTACGCACAATATAGTCTTTATCGCGCGTAAACAGTTTATGGGCTTTCAATGCATTGTTGATGTGATGCACTATCTTGACATTTTCGATGTCATAAAGGCCATGGCCTTTCAACAGGCCTGCCTCGGCAAGCATTTTTTCAACTTTTTCCGTACCGACTTCGGTGAAAGTTGCCGTCTTCTGCTTTTCGTCAATTTCATAATCTTCCGGCTTGAGCGGCGGAATAAACGTATCGATCTGCTTATAAAAATCGGTACGATCTTCCAGCGGTCCGGAAATGATAAGCGGTGTTCTTGCTTCGTCAATAAGGATAGAATCAACTTCGTCGACAATCGCGTAATGATGGCCACGTTGCACCATCTGGCTACGGTCGAATGTCATATTGTCACGCAAATAGTCGAAACCGAGCTCATTATTTGTGCCGTAAGTAATATCGCAGGCATAGGCAGCGCGACGCTGGTCATTATCAAGATCATGAACGATAACGCCTGTGGTCAGGCCAAGAAAGCCATAGAGCTTGCCCATTGTCTCGGCATCACGTTTTGCCAGATAGTCATTGACGGTGACGACATGCACCCCTTTGCCTTCCAGAGCATTGAGGTAGACCGGCAATGTCGCCATCAGGGTTTTACCTTCACCGGTACGCATTTCCGCAATGCCGCGATTGTTCAAAACAATGCCGCCAATAAGCTGGACATCGAAGGGTCGCAAACCGAAAACGCGTTTGGAAGCCTCTCTTGCTGTTGCAAAAGCTTCCGGCAAGAGAGAATCAAGCGTTTCCCCTTCCTGCAATCTTTTACGATATTCATCGGTCTTCTGCCGCAATTCGCTATCGCTCAAATTCTTGAATTTTTCTTCAAGTGCGTTGATCTCCGCAACCTTTGGTCGAAGAGATTTAACGCGACGTTCAAAAGCTGAACCGAATAATTTGCGCGCAAGGCCGCCTAAACTGACCATTTCTGGTCCTTTCCGATGTTAGTTGCTGGCGTTTTATAACGCCTGTTGAGTGACGTACACGCTTTAACCTTCAACGGCAGTGCGTGCAACCGCTTGTGAGTGCACCAATGCCGATAAAATCTTAAAACTTAAAGTTTACCCAATATTCACGACACAGATAGGTGTGGAGTCTTTTTCTGTCAACATTGAGACCAAAGTTTATGCCTATAGAAAATATGGGTAAAAACCCGCCTGTTTTCCAGACTTCGCACCCCTTTCTACAGACTTTGCACATATTTTGGAAATTGCAACAACACCCCGTTTACACAATAGCCACAGAAAAGATGTGAATTTTCCTTAAAAACCCATAACATTTTTATCAACTTTCTGAACAACATGATATGACTGTCCCGAATTTAACCAAAATTTCAGTCCAGAACGCTTGTCCGTTCACAAGGAGACCGTTTATGAAATTCATTCCAACTACCCTGTTGCTATCGTCAGCTCTATTGCTTGGCACAAGCTTGAGTTCGCTAGCACAGAACACGCCTCAACCGGATACGCCGAATGCTGCGGCTCCTGCTGCCCAACCGAAATTGCCGGATCCGTTATCTGCGCCTGCTGCACAAGCCGAAAAGCCTGTTGATCCTTCGCATGTAATGGCTGTTGTCGACGGGAAAGACGTAACCGCAGGCGACCTCGACGCTATGGCCAATGACATTGATCCGGGACTTGCCCGTTTGCCCGACCAGCAACGCCGGATTACCGTTCTAAAAATTTACGTCGATATGAAGACTTTATCCGATTCAGCATTGAAGGATGGTCTCGACAAAACACCCGAATACGAAAAACGCATGGCTATTATGCGTGATAACGTTCTTCAGCAGCTTTATTTCAAAAATTCCATTGTCGATAAAATTACCGATGATGATGTCAAAGCGCGTTACGAAAAAGAAATCGCCGGTCTTCCCAAAGAACAGGAAGTGCGCGCCCGCCATATTCTGGTAAAGACGAAAAAAGAAGCTGAAGACATTATCAAAAGCCTGAATAAAGGCGCAAAATTCGATGACCTTGCCAAGGCCAAGTCGAGCGAAAAATCGGCTGCTACAACAGGCGGCGATGTCGGTTACTTCAGCCGCGGACAAATGGTCAAGCCGTTTGAAGATGCCGCTTTTGCTTTGAAAGTTGGTGAATACACAAAGACACCGGTTGAAAGCCCGTTCGGCTGGCACGTTATCAAGGTTGAAGACCGTCGCGAGAAACAGCCACCTGCATTTGCCGATGTCAAAGACGGTATTCGCAATATGATAGCACGGGAACGCTACGTCAAATTGATAGGCGAATTGCGTGGTAAAATGGATGTCAAATATCCTGACGAAAACGTTGCCAAATTGATGCAGCAACCGGATAGCGATACGGGTGACCTTCCCGGTGAACAATCCGACGAAGAAGATCAATAAAACTTGGCTTTATTTTTGAAATGCCGGACAATTGCCTTTTCAAAAGCTTTGTCCGGCATTATTGTTTTTCTCGATTTCCGCTTTTTTAAATGAGGTTGCTATGGCTGGTAAAATTTCTCCGCTTGCACCAAAGACTTATCCCCGAATGCCGATTATCAAAGGTGTCCGTCTTGACACACGAGAAGCACACATAAAATATAAAGGCCGCACCGACCTTCTTCTCATTGTCTTTGATAAAAAAGCAAGCGTTGCCGGCGTGTTCACACGTTCAAAATGCCCGTCTGCTCCTGTTGACCATTGCAGAAAAATCCTCTCTCATAAAATTGCGCGCGGCGTTGTCATCAATTCAGGCAATGCCAATGCATTTACGGGCAAAAAAGGCATTGCAACAACAAATGCTACCGCAAAAGCGGCCGCCGAAGCTTTGGGCGCAACTCCGGAAGAAATCTATCTTGCATCCACCGGCGTCATCGGTGAACCGATGGACGCATCACGCTTTACCGGCCTCTTGCCCGAAATGGCAAAAAGTGCGGAAGAAGACAAATGGCTTGAGGCTGTCAAAGCCATTATGACAACCGACACGTTTCCCAAACTTGCAACACGCACTGTCGATTTTGATGGTCATCCTGTCATCATCAATGGCATTGCCAAAGGTGCCGGCATGATCGCCCCTGATATGGGAACAATGCTCTCGTTTATCGTAACCGATGCGCCAGTCGATTCGCTCGTTCTGCAGGAAATATTATCAGATAAGGTTCGTGATACTTTCAACGCCATTACGGTCGACAGTGATACATCAACATCGGATACGCTGCTTTTATTTGCGACTGGTACAGCCGACGAAAAAATCAAACCGCTTACCCAAAAAAATGACCCGCGTTACACGATTCTTGCCGATGCGGTTTATGAAATTTTACACGAGCTTTCTTTGCAGGTTGTCACCGACGGTGAAGGCGCACACCATCTGATTGAAGTCAGGGTTGAAGGTGCAACAACAAATGAAGCTGCAAAAATTATTGCACGTTCAATAGCCAATTCGCCATTGGTAAAAACCGCAGTGGCTGGTGAAGATGCCAATTGGGGGCGTGTGGTTATGGCCGTTGGCAAAGCCGGTGTGGAGGCTGATCGTGACCGGTTGTCGATCTGGTTCGGGCCTCACCGTCTTGCGGTTGATGGTGAACGTGATCCCCATTATAGTGAAGAGGAAGCCTCGAACTACATGAAAGGCTCCCACATCGTCATTAAAGCCGATATCGGCTTGGGCAATGGCTCTGCAACGATATGGTCATGCGATTTGACCAAAGAATATGTCGAGATTAATGGTGACTACAGAAGTTGATAATAGAGAACGCCGGAGTACAACTCTGGCCGAAATACGCAGGCTCGAAGCACTTTCCACACGTGCCTGGCCTACGGAAAAAGAATTTTATGATGGCGTTTGGGCTTGTCGCTCTACGCCGGATTTTCCCTCGGCACGTGTGAATTCGGTAACCCCGCTTGATCCTGATGATAATAAAAATCTCGAAGAACGGGTCAAGCGCCTCTGTTTTGAAAATGGCGTTTACAGGCGACCATTGCGTTTGACACCGCTTGCTCCGATCGAACTATTCGACGAGCTGAAGCAAAACGGTTGGGCAAATTTCAAAGATGTAGCGGTGATGGCTCTGGAGCCGCTCCCCCATATTTCAGGGTCGGATGTAAAACTCACAGCCATCGGAATTGAAGACTATTGTAAACTCACCGTGCGTAACCACACGCATGAAAACCGATATGCCGAGATCTATTTCAAGCTTTTAAAACGCATCAAGGGAAAACCGACATTTTACGAGCTGCAACGGGATGACCGTGTGATCGGCAATATCATTACTGTGAACGATTTCGGGCAGGTAGGCCTTATCGATTTTGCAATCGTGCCGGATCTGCGTGGCCGTGGATTGGGTGGTCTTGCTCTGCAAAGCCTGATGAGTACAATCAGGCGTAAATCCGTGGACGTACCGATCGAACGGCTCTGGTTACAGGTTGAAACTTTGAACAGTGCAGCATGGCGGCTCTATACCGCGGCCGGTTTCAAAACAATCTACCATTATCAATATTGGAGACCGGGCGTTTGACAATCTCAAAACCAATTCTCATAGTTGTTGCCTGTGCATTGATCGACACAGATAATCGGGTACTGCTGGCTCAACGCCCACAAGGAAAATCATTGGCGGGATTATGGGAATTTCCCGGAGGAAAATTGGAAGCCGGGGAAACACCTGAAGAGGCTCTTATTCGGGAGCTTTATGAAGAATTGGCAATTACTGTAAAAGAAGAATGCCTTTCGCCGCTCACTTTTGCCAGTTATTCTTATGAAAAATTCCATCTCCTTATGCCACTCTATATATGCAGACGTTATCAAGGAATAGCAAAGGGAGCCGAAGGGCAAAATATCAAATGGATTTCGGCCGCAGATCTCGATCACTATCCAATGCCACCGGCCGATAAACCGTTAATACCTATTCTGAAAGATATTCTATATTAACTGATCGTTTACTTTGTTTTACGTGAATTTGTCACGCCGGCTTTGTGTTAAGCGGTTATTAACAGGTGACTTTTACCATAGTTCATAATTACTCTGGAGAATTATCATGCATCACCAAGAGTTTTCAAAAACAAACCGTAACGACATAACCCAATCGGCAGGAACTGGTGTTTTGCGAATAGTATTACTTTTTGGATCCGTTGCCGTCGCACTCGGTCTCATTCTCGTTCCGATGTTGGGTGATCGCAAGGATGCAGAATTCACGCAATCGATTTTCCAGAATAAAGTCGATTATACAACAATGACCGGTGCTGTGAAACAATCTCCGATCCCGCAAGTCACCACGGTAAAAGATTCTCAATAACCACATTTTTAATAGCATAAATTTGCTCACTATCTTTATTTATTGAAATATCTTTCTTTGAGATCGACGAAACTGCCTCCTATATCCTGTGTTAGGAAATAATTTTATATAAACGTGCTGTTATGTCGGCATAAGGGACAGATTTTCATGATAATCGGTTTTATCGCCAATCTCGTCATATTCATTCTTCTACTCATCGCTATCGCAAGGATGTCCAGAACCGGATGGAGCCTCTCCCGCCGTGTTCTGATCGGACTTGTTATCGGTGTCATTTTCGGGATTGTTTTACAATTCGTCTACGGACTTGGTAATGCCGGGCTGAAAAAGTCGATCGAATGGTTCAATATCGTTGGCAATGGTTATGTTCTGCTTTTGCAAATGATTGTCATGCCACTGGTATTCGCGTCGATTCTTTCGGCCGTTGCACGTCTTCATTCGGCGTCGTCGCTCGGTAAAATCAGCACGATCACGATTGGTATTTTGTTGTTCACTACGTTGATTGCGGCTTTTGTCGGCGTCATGATGGTCAATCTTTTTGGCCTTTCGGCTGAAGGACTGGTTCAAGGAACCGCAGAAACTGCCCGACTGAGTGCTATTCAAACCAATTACATGTCAAAAGTTGCCGATATGAGTGTGCCGCAACTTATCCTTTCGTTCATCCCGAAAAATCCGTTTGCCGATCTTACAGGCGCCAATCCGACCTCTATTATCAGCGTGGTTATTTTCGCTGCTTTTCTGGGTGCTGCCGCGATACGTTTAATGAAAGATAATCCGGAAAAAGGCAAAGGCGTGATTTCGGCAATAGACACATTGCAAGCCTGGGTCATGAAACTGGTTCGCCTTGTCATTTTACTCACCCCTTATGGTGTTTTTGCCCTTATGACCAAGGTTTCAGCAACGTCCAATGCAGAAGATATTCTGAAATTATTGGCCTTTATCGTTGCATCCTATCTGGGACTTGCAATCATGTTTTGCGTCCACGGACTTTTGCTCGGACTTTCCGGAATCAATCCCTTGCGTTTCTTTTCAAAAGTGATGCCGGTTCTCACATTCGCTTTCACCAGCCGGTCGAGTGCCGCGAGCATTCCTTTAAATATCGAAGCCCTGACCGAACGCATCGGTGTTCCCCAATCAATTGCAAGTTTTGCTGCCTCCTTCGGCGCCACAATCGGTCAAAATGGTTGCGCCGGTCTTTATCCGGCAATGCTTGCCACAATGGTAGCCCCGACCGTTGGCATCAATCCGCTTGACCCTGTATGGATTGCAACACTCGTTGGCATCGTCACATTAAGCTCGATCGGCGTGGCAGGTGTCGGAGGCGGTGCAACATTTGCAGCACTGATTGTTCTGCCAACCATGGGATTGCCGGTAACATTGGTTGCATTGCTGATCTCGATTGAACCATTGATCGACATGGGACGTACGGCCTTGAATGTGAACGGATCAATGACAGCGGCAACAATCACCAGCCAAATTTTACATGAAACCGATAAAGCGGTTTTTGAATCGGACAATGACAAGGAACTCAGCAATACTTGAAGGAAAATCCACCCGTCATAAAACGGTTGCGCCCGAATTTCTCTTTATTGCCTGCGAAAAAGCCGAAAACCGCTTAATCCGGCTTTCAAAGATAAATGAAAGTTTATCGAACTATTATGTGCTATCAATGAGCCGATTTATCGCCCAGAACATCGACAAGCGAAATTGTTGCGCTTCCCGGACGGGCAGGCTTTTGCTGGCTTTCGTCCGGTGCCCAGCCTGAAAGCCAGATAAACGAGAAGCTCGCCCTGATACGCCCGTCCCGATCGCTGAAACGTTCGGCATAGATTTCTGCAACACGTTGGAAGAATTTCCTACCAACAGGACGGCGCGACCGTCCAATCAATGCATTTTGCATCCCCATAGCACGCAAGTCGTCAATAAGGTGGAAAGCTGTATCGTAACGAACTGTAAGATTTTCGACATCACTGACGGGCATAGCGAAACCGGCTCTTTGCAACAAACCGCCAGCGTCACGAATATCGGCGAAAGGATAGACCCTCGGACTCACTCCTCCATAAAGTTCGGTTTCCGCCTCCAACAAGCTTTCACGCAATTCACCAAGAGTTCCTGTTCCAGCCATCACACCAAGAAAAAGACCGTCGGGTTTTAAAATTCTGCGAATTTGGCTAAGCACTCCCGGAACATCATTGGTCATGCTTAACGACAAAAGTGAAATAGCCAGATCATAAGAGTGGGCGGGCAAATCGAGAAATTCCCTCCCACGCTGCAAGAATTTGTGTGAACCGCTCGTATATCGCTTATCGCTTTCAACAATGTCGACGACAGCGACTTTTCCCGATTTGACGAGTGCCTCGGCACCGGCGCCTGTATGTCCAAAAAGATCGACAGCGCGAGCGAATTTACGATCGACTGTTTGCAATCTATCCAGCAATTCCTCTACGATATGGTTGAGCAAAAAATCGCCCTTATTGCCGTAGCGGATGAAAGCGCGATTGCGAAACTGCTCAATTCTCTTCTGGTCAAAAATCCGTGGGTCTGTCATCATTCAATATATTGTATTTTAGCTACAATCGGTTAATCTCAACTCATTGTTGGAATAGATCTGACCGGTTGGAATATCTCCGGTCGCCGATAGAATAGACCGAAAGCCTATAGTTACACAATATCCCGAAATTTTCTTGTCGAACGCAATCATATTCCGGATGCAGACAGCGATCGAAAAGGGTCAAAATTTTGTCAATCATACGTTGTCTTGGAAAGGAATTTAAGGAGAGAATTGGCGAACCGGCCATGAATCTGCTGTTTCCGCCAACGTGTCCCTGTTGCGGGTGTTTTGTCGACAAGAATGGCACGATATGCCCTCAGTGCTGGCAAAAGCTGCATTTTATAACCAAACCTTATTGCCCGATTATGGGAACTCCATTTACTTATGACCCTGGTGACGGTTTTTTCAGTGGAGAGGCTATCCAATCACCACCCCCATTCGGGCGGGCGCGTTCGGTTGTTGCCCATTTCGGCCTTGCCCGCACTCTGGTAGCACTGCTCAAATATGGCGACCGCACCGATCTTGCCCCATCCATGGCCGAATGGATGGTGACGGCAGGAAAAGAACTTATTGACAGTGCCGATATGATTGTACCGGTTCCGCTCCATTACCGGCGATTTTTAAAACGGAAATATAATCAGGCAACCGAGCTTTCCCGACACATCGCCAACAGAACCGGAAAACCTTTGGAACCTCTGGTTCTTATGCGCAGAAAAAACACCCGTCAACAGGTTGGCCTCGTTAAAAAAGCCCGTCAACGCAACATGATCGGTGCATTTCGTGTTCCCGAAAAACAAAAGGAAAAAATAAGAGACAAGCATATTCTGCTTATCGATGATGTCTTTACGACGGGTGCGACCCTCCGCTCGGCAACCAAAGCTTTGTTGCGAGGCGGAGCGGAAAGTGTCGATGTGCTCACCTTTTCGCGGGTCATACCCGATTTGTACGAAGATCTCGCCTCTTGAGGAAAAAAGGAAAGGCACTTATATAGCGGGAATGGAGAGAAAAATGCCGCATGTAACAATTTATACACGTCCGGGTTGCCCTTATTGCGAAAATGCTATGGAATTGTTGAATTCCAAAGGCGTTCCGTTTGAAGAAATCGACGCCTCCGGACAAAAGCGGCCGGAAATGGTAAAACGTGCAAACGGACGCAATACATTTCCGCAAATATTTATCGGTGACAAACATATCGGCGGCTGTGATGATCTTTACGAGCTTGATGAAAAAGGCAAGCTTGATACACTTCTTTTTGGCAAAAAATAATGATCCGTTTTTCGCTTCATTGTGATAAGGCGCATGAATTTGACGGTTGGTTCCGCAATAATGATGATTTTTCAAATCAGAAAAATTCCGGACTTATCCGCTGTCCTGTTTGCGATTCAACAAATATTGAAAAAACATTGATGGCTCCGGCCATTTCCACATCGAAAAAGCACGAACAGGTGGGAATGGGATTAGACCCGGAGCAAAAAAGAATGATTGAAGAAATGCGCAAACTTACAAGACAGGTGCGCAAAAATGCCGAATATGTGGGCGACCGTTTTGCCGAAGAAGCAAGGCGGATTCATTTCAAAGAAGTCAAACAACGCCCCATTTATGGCGAGGCGACAGGGGAAGATGTTTCTTCACTTGTCGAGGACGGGATTCCTGTTATGCCGCTTGCAACCTTGCCGGAAGATGAAAACTGACCTTCCGGCATAACAATTCCGACTTTTTGGACAAAATTCGGCTCGTTATTTCAAGCGGCGGGCAAGCAACATATAATTGACATCCATATCCTTTGACCGGTTCCAGCTATCTTTGAAAGGATTATAGGTGATTCCCAATTTGTCTATCACTGTGAGGCCTGCGCCATTGAGCTTTTCGGTTATTTCTTCAGGCGTTAAAAACTTGTTATAATCGTGCGTTCCTTTCGGTAACCACCGCAAAATATATTCCGCACCAATAATTGCCAAACCCCAACACTTCAAAGTACGGTTCAGTGTGGCAACAAACATCAATCCCTGGGGTTTTACCATTCTGGCACTTTCGGACATGAAGAGATCGACATCCGAAACATGTTCGACCACTTCCATGTTCAGGACAACGTCGAATTTTTCGCCAGCTTTTGCCAAATCTTCGGCCGTTGTTGCGCGGTAATCAATATTCAATCCGGATTGAGTCGCGTGAATTTTCGCCACTTCGATATTGGTTGTTGATGCATCGGCCCCCACCACTTCAGCACCAAGACGCGCCATCGGCTCGCAAAGAAGTCCACCACCGCAACCGATGTCAAGAAACCTTATTCCTTTGAAAGGTTGGGCATCCTTCGGATCGCGGTCAAAAGCCTCGCATACTTTTTCCTTGATATAGGAAAGTCGTGCAGGATTGAATTTGTGGAGAGGGCGAAATTTTCCTTGCGGGTTCCACCATTCTGCGGCAATGCGCGAAAAATGGTCTACTTCGGCCTGATCTATCGTGGTACGCGGGGCTTCTGCCATGGGGCTCTCCTAAAATATTACGTTTATGAGTTCTGTCTTAAATGGGGCAAAGTCAAGAGACAAACAAGTAAATATGTCAGTCTTGCTTAAATTCTCAATATTGGCTATGTCAGCATAGCCACGATGCCTTCAAGGCCCGGCTTTGGAACAATTTTAAATATTAGAGGCAAGAGTTGTTTAAATGGCGCGCATAGTAATGAAATTCGGTGGGACTTCTGTCGCCAATATCGAGCGCATCAAAAATGTTGCGCGCCATGTCAAACGCGAGGTCGATGCCGGAAACGAGGTTGCCGTTGTGGTTTCTGCAATGGCCGGTAAAACCAACGAGCTTGTCGGCTGGACACGTGAAGCTTCTCCCATGCACGACGCGCGCGAATATGATGTGGTTGTCGCATCCGGAGAACAGGTAACAGCGGGTCTTCTGGCAATCGTTTTGCAATCCATGGGAATCAATGCGCGTTCATGGCTCGGCTGGCAAATTCCTATCGAGACCGATAATGCCCACGGTGCTGCGCGCATTACAAAAATTGACGGTTCACAATTGATCCAGCGTTTCAAAGAAGGGCAAGTTGCTGTTATCGCCGGTTTTCAGGGAATTGGACCGGATAAACGCATTACAACGCTCGGCCGTGGCGGATCCGATACAAGTGCTGTTGCCGTTGCGGCAGCCGTCAAAGCCGACCGCTGCGATATCTACACCGATGTTGATGGTGTCTATACCACCGATCCGCGCATTGACCCGAAGGCGCGCCGTCTGCCAAAAGTAGCATTTGAAGAAATGCTGGAGATGGCCTCTCTTGGTGCTAAAGTTTTGCAAGTGCGCTCGGTCGAACTTGCAATGGTTCACAAAGTGCGCACATTCGTGCGTTCAAGTTTCGAGGATCCTGATGCTCCGGGCATGGGTGACCCTATCAATCCACCCGGAACACTTATTTGCGACGAGGATGAAATCGTGGAACAACAGGTTGTCACAGGCATTGCATTTGCCAAAGAAGAGGCACAAATTTCGCTACGCCGTTTGGCTGATCGCCCCGGAATTTCCGCAGCTATATTCGGGCCTTTGGCAGAGGAACATGTCAATGTCGACATGATTGTACAAAATATATCGGAAGATGGCTCCAAAACCGATATGACCTTTACTGTACCGGCAACCGATATTGATAAAGCCGTAGCAACTCTTGAGGCCAACAAAAAAGAAATCGGCTTTGATGTTATCCAGTCTGAAACAGATTTGGCAAAGGTTTCGATTATCGGTATCGGAATGCGCAGCCATGCCGGTGTAGCGGCTACCGCTTTCAAAGCATTGGCCGAAAAAGGCATCAATATTCGTGCAATTACGACTTCCGAAATCAAAATTTCGATATTGATTGATAATGCCTATACCGAACTGGCAGTAAGAACATTACATACTGTTTATGGATTGGATAAAGGTTGAAGGTTAAGTCCTGGACTTTATCCTTCTAAAGAAATAATGCGGGTTGACCTTTGAAAGCATGAGCATAAGACTTAACTATCATAATGGGAGATATGATAAATCATGCGGGAGACCCATGTAGGCCCCAAAGTTATCCTGAAGCGACTACGCGAGTTCATGGCACGCGCCATGGACTCACAAGAACGACTTGACCTCATCGTCCGCGAAATCGCTCGCAATATGGACGCCGAGGTTTGTTCGTTCTATGTTTTGCGTTCCGACAATATGTTGGAACTCTATGCCACAGAAGGTCTTAATCCTGGCGCTGTTCACCTTTCGGAATTGCGTTTGGGGCAAGGTTTGGTGGGAACCATTGCAGCCACTGCCCGTCCGCTCAATCTGACAGATGCAAGAAAACATCCGGCTTTCGCCTATCTTCCTGAAACGGGCGAAGAAATCTATTCATCATTTCTCGGTGTTCCTATTCTGCGCGCAGGTCGCACATTAGGTGTTCTTGTTGTGCAAAATCGCAACAAACGCGGCTATAGCGATGAAGAAGTGGAAGCACTGGAAACTGTTGCTATGGTGCTCGCAGAAATGATTGCTGCGGGCGACTTGCCGCGGCTCACCCGCCCCAATGTCGATGTGGATATGCGCCGTGCGTTCACACTTGTCGGCCAGCCGCTCAATGAAGGTATCGGCCTTGGGCATATTGTTCTTCACGAACCGCGTCTGGTCGTTACCAATCTATTCAACGAAAATAGCAGTGCCGAAACAGAAAAGCTCACCAAAGCAATCAATTCGTTGCGGCTTTCAATTGATGATATGCTTTCGAGAAGTGATGTCGCCAGCGAAGGCGAACATCGTGAAATCCTTGAAACTTATCGTATGTTTGCCAATGATCGTGGCTGGATAAGGCGCCTTGAAGAAGCGATCAAAAACGGCTTGACTGCCGAAGCGGCCGTTGAAAAAGTCCAGAGTGACACGCGTGCACGCATGGCACACCTGACTGATCCCTATTTGCGTGAACGGCTATCGGATTTCGATGATCTGGCAAACCGCCTGCTCTACCAATTGATGGGGCGAACCCGCGAAACAATCAATGCCGATTTACCGACGGATTCAATTATTGTTGCCCGTTCGATGGGGGCGGCCGAATTGCTTGATTATCCACGCGAGCGCATTCGTGGTCTGGTTTTGGAAGATGGCGCGACAACAAGCCATGTTGCTATTGTTGCACGTGCCATGTCGATACCGGTTGTTGGACAGGTTAAAGGGGTCGTGTCTCTATCGGAAAATGGCGACCCTGTCATAATCGACGGCGATGATGGCAAAGTTTACCTGCGCCCTGTGGCCGATGTTGAAAGCGCTTTTGTCGAAAAAGCCCGTTTTCGTGCACGTAAACAAAAAATCTATCGTAATTTGCGCGATGTACCGGCCGATACCAAAGATGGCCGGCATATTACTCTTTTAATCAATGCCGGTTTGCTTGTCGATTTGCCACAGCTTGATGAATCGGGCGCTGAAGGCATCGGTTTATTCCGCACCGAATTGCAATTCATGATTGCTTCCACATTTCCCCGTGCGCATGAACAGGAAAAACTGTACCGCAAGGTCTATCAAGAAATTGGTGAAAAGCCTGTCACCTTCCGGACTCTGGATATTGGGGGCGATAAGGTTTTGCCCTATTTCCGCAGTAAAGGGAAAGAAGAAAATCCGGCGCTCGGTTGGCGTGCAATCCGCTTGACACTCGACAAACCGGCACTGATGAGAACACAATTGCGCGCTTTGCTCAAAGCTTCCGGCGGGCGGGAATTACGTGTGATGTTGCCCATGGTAACCGAGGTCGGTGAAATCTATCACACACGAAAATTGATCGACCGCGAAGTGAAATATCTTACCCGTTTTGGTCATAAAATGCCGACAAAGTTGAAACTGGGCGCAATGGTGGAAGTTCCGGCTCTCCTCTTCCAGCTTGACGAACTCATGCATGTTGTCGACTTTGTATCGGTCGGCTCCAATGATCTCTTCCAATTCATGATGGCAATCGACCGCGGAAATTCAGAAATTGCCCACCGTTTCGACCAGCTTTCTGCCCCGTTCCTGCGTGCTTTACGCAAGATAATCGAAGCGGGAGAACGCAACAACACACCGGTAACATTATGCGGCGAAATGGCTGGTAAGCCATTGCTTGCTTTGGCACTTTTGGGACTTGGTTTCAGCCGCATTTCAATGACACCATCGGCAATAGGACCTATCAAAGCCATGTTGCTGAGACTTGATATTGGCGACTTACAAAATGCGCTCCTTGCCGAGCTTGACAAGACCACAACATCGACGTTGCGTCCATGGCTCATAAAATACGCAGAAGCAAACAATATCGCATTATAATATTTGCAACCTTAAGAACGTTGATTGAAACCACTCTTTTCGTTTTCTTTCCGTTTCATCGAAAAATAATAAAAAACGTATTTGTCCTGCCATGTGGCGGGATCAACCAACCGGAATTGAAAGGGGCGATTGTCGAACTCGTGCCCCCAACCCGTTCGTAAATCACTCGCTGAACGGGTTGGAACATTTGTTCAAAATTGGTCAGTATGAACTTTCCAGCATGTTGTTATAGTCTTCCGCCGTTGCCGTTTTCGGATTGGTTGGATGACAGGAATCTTTCAACGCGCCTTTGATAACAGCGGGAAAAAGACTGCGTTCGACACCCAGACTGGAAAGATTGTCCGGCAAACCGAGGTCTTCGCGCAACTCGACGATTGCATCTTCAACCATTTCACCTGAAGAAATTCCCATAGCCTCGGCCAGACGATCGAACTTGTTTTCCTCTTTGACACTTTCCGCAGACCGGTTGAAGGTGAGAACCGCTGGAAGGAAAATCGCATTGAGTGTTCCATGATGTAGTTTGGGATTAAGCCCACCCAGGGAATGACTCAAACTATGGACACAACCCAGGCCTTTTTGAAACGTCATTGCCCCCATAGTCGAAGCAATCAACATATTGAGTCTTGCCTCTCTGTTTTCCGGTTCTCTGGTTGCAATCCTGATATTCTTCCATGCTCTTCTTAATCCTTCCAAAGCAATTCCGTCTGCGGGAGGGTTAAACGCCGAGGCCAGAAATGTTTCTATGCAATGTGAAATCGCATCCATCCCTGTCGCTGCGGTAAGGCGGGCTGGCAGACTTAACGTCAGTTCGGGATCACAAATAGCCGCTTTTGGAATGATAAAGGGAGATACCAAGGCAGTTTTGCTGCCATCATCAAGAATGATAACCGCGCCGCGCCCCACCTCGCTTCCGGTCCCAGCTGTTGTAGGAATGGCAATGAGCGGGTAATTCTTGGATGTAATCGTTGCACTGCCACCACGAAGCGGTGAAAAATCCTTCAGAGGACGTGAATGGGATGCAAGAATTGCAACACCTTTGGCCAAATCTATCGCAGATCCACCACCAACAGCAATTATCCCGTCGGCATTGATTTTTTTAAACAGTTGCTCGGCGTCGCGGACTGCCGCTTCAGTCGGATTGCCCGGTGTTTCGTCATAAATAGCAGCAAATTTTTTGCCGATAATCTTTTCTATCTTGTCGATGATACCAAGTTGCCTCACTCCCTTATCCGTCACAAGCAAAGGATTTTTTATTCCGGCAAGTGCCATTTCCTCGTTCAAAGTTTCAAGTGAACCATAACCGAACTGTATTCTTGTCAAATAGTTAATCAATGCCATTTTATCCTCCCTGACATTGGTTATCGGAAATAAAATTAAAAATATATCGCCTTGATGTTGGTGTCTTCCTCCTTACAAAGTTATATAAATATTCATTATATTATTATCACTTTGAATATCTAATCACTTGTTTTTGTATTTTTCGCCTCTAACGCAAACATATAAAAATATATCTCTCACAATTGTTCTACTGTGAAACTTTTTCCAAAGATTTTGCCTGCTCCGTAAGGCCTCAAGGCTTCAATGCATTATGACTGATAGAACCGACCCCCGAAGCGCATGTTCAAAGAACAAACCTGTTGAAAACGGGAATATTCCCCACCTCGGTCGGCGCACAAAGGCCGGTTTCACCCCAAATCCGGATCAAATCAGAGATTACATTGGAAAACCGGTTTGCCTAATTCTGTAAAGATGAGATGAATGGCAACGATGAAGCAGCGTTCCACTCCTGCTGTTCTGCCGGTAAGACAGGAACCCGTTGCCGAACAGGAGCTGTGTTCCTGACCGGTTCCCGCAGACATTTTTTGAAAGAAACCTCAAGGCCCGCATTGTCCCTCCAAGAGGCGAACCAACCGGAGTTCTTTTATAGACAAACTTGCCCACACCGCCAAGACAATCGCAAAGCCGGAATATCCGGCAAAAATCGAGGATTAGACAAAGTCAAGGATTGAAAACACATGGCTATAGGCTATAGCCGATGCAGATATAGATCTTTTACTGCTATCTGCATCATCTCTATCGGCAATTTTTATCCTGATTAATGAGCCTTTATTCCGGTATTTTTACCTGTCTTCTTCATGAAAAAATAGATGACAGACATCAGCACAACCCAGATAATACCAACAATCAAAGCGGCTGCCGTATCCTCGAAGAAACCCAACAATACGATGATGAAAACCATAAAAAGGATTGCAACAATCGAACCGACCGGCCAGAACGGAATTTGATAACGTAAGCTTTTTTGTTCGGCTTTCGGAAGTCGCAACCGCATACAAACCTGCGAGAGCAAAATCATCAGCCAGACAAAAACGGTTGCAAATGTTGCCATGGCAGCGATCAGGAAAAACAGTTTGTCATGGATAAAATAATTGAGCACCACTCCCACGACCAGCACACAGAACATCGCCAGAACCGACAAAACCGGAATTCCCTTTTTGGAAACAAAATTCAATTTTTTGGGGGCGTGTCCATCTTCTGCAAGGCCGTGCAACATACGGCCTGCACCATATAAATCACTGTTGATTGCCGAGATTGCAGCGGTAATGACAACAATGTTGAGAATGTTGGCCGCATATTTAATGCCGAGGCTTTCAAAGATTGTTACGAACGGGCTACCTTCAAGACCGATTTTATTCCATGGATAAAGTGACATCAAAATAGCAAGAGTTGCGACATAGAAAAACAAAATACGGAACGGAATAGCATTGATCGCTTTCGGGATATTGCGGTCTGCATCTTTGACTTCAACAGCCATAAGGCCGATAATTTCAATGCCGCCAAACGCAAAAACCACAACACTGAAAGAAGCGATAAAACCTTCCCACCCATTCGGCATAAAGCCGCCATTGCTCCAGAGATTGTGAATGCCGGTAGCGTGATGGGTGGCAGTTCCAAAGCCGAACAACATAATACCGAAGCCGGCAATAATCATTGCTATAATGGCGGCAATTTTTACGACCGAAAGCCAGAATTCCATTTCGCCATAGATTTTTACAGCCGTCAAATTCAGACCCGTTATGACAAGCGTAATTCCAAGCGTCCACAACCAGGGGGAAACTTCGGGAAACCAGAACCCCATATAAGTTGCAAAAGCGGTAATATCGGCAAGACAAACCAGCACCATTTCAAAAACATAAGTCCAACCGGTCAAAAAACCGGAAAACGGGCTCATATAATTCGAGGCATAGCGGCCAAACGAACCGGGAAGCGGATTATGGAGAACCATTTCTCCGAGCGCGCGCATAACCATGAATGCCATGACGCCCGAAATGCAATAAGCCAGTAAAACACTGGGACCGGCAACTTTGATAGCTCCGGCCGACCCATAAAATAATCCCGTTCCAATAGCTGAACCGAGGGCTATAAAAAAAACATGCCGCTTGTTCAGGCCCTGTTTTAACGAGCTGTTCTGCATTTTTTAACCTCTGCGCCGCAACAACTCCAATGTGTTAGGCAAAAGACAATGATTATTCAAGAAATAAAGAAACCGATTATCCGATTATAACAGAATAATGATAGTGTTCTATTTTGATAACATGCGAACCCTATTATTCGGCTGTGCCGCTCTCGTGTTTTGACAGAAAAACTTCGGCTTCTCTTTTTAATGTTTTTTCTCATCCGAAATCACTATTTTTCCGGAAGTTACGATAGAAATACTTGAGTTACATGGCCGGATTTACGAGTTCGAGAGACTGAATTGCCCCTCACGCGTTCCGGATAAATTAGATATTTGGCAAGCCGTCCTCGCCCGAAAAACCGGTAATAGAGATTTTTTTTGAATATCGGACATCCGATTTTTTAGATCAACCCGAAGTTTATTTTTCTTGTTCAGGATACTGTCAGTTTTCGCACTTAGAGAGGAAATCGAAAAGGACTCTGTGAATGCGCAAAACTGGAAAACTCACTTTAACGGTTATTGGCTGTTCAATATTGTTTTGCAGCGGCTACTATATGAGCGGAGGCGGTTATCTCAACCGTTATGGCGAACAACGTATGTTGCTCGACATTACCCCTCCCCCTGCCGGAAGTGTCGAACAGAAACGCGATGAAAAAGTTTTTTTGCACACCCGTTCCTATAAAGATAGTGCCCGCTGGAAACAGGCGATAAGTGACGCACGAGCAACACCGGCCGAGCTTGTCCAGGGGTTCAGTTGTGCAACCGCTCGCCGGCTAACTTCTGAAAACATGCCGGATTTTTTCAAGCTTTTTGCAAAAATGAGTGAAGACTCCGAAAAGCTCGTAAGAAAATCCAAAAAGCTATTCGAGGTTACCCGTCCTTATGTCGCCTATGGTGGTGTTTCTTGTACAAAGCCTTCAGGATATGATTATCCGTCCGGTCACGCCATGGAAGGATGGACAGCAGCACGATTACTGGTCGAGTTTTTCCCCGAACATCGCGCTGCAATTTTTGCTCATGCCCGCAGCATAGCTGAAAGCCGCGTTATTTGTGGTGTTCATAGCGTAAGTGCCGTTGAAGTCGACGAGGATTATTCGGAAAAACTTGTTGACCGGCTGAAAAAGCTTCCGGCTTTTCAAAATGATCTGTCGGCTGCAAGACGCGAAATGGAAAAGCTGGAAAAACTGCCTGAAACAAACAGGCAATGCGAAAAATTTCCGGCCGAATATGTCAAACCGTTTTCCATCGAAATGTCTTTATCGCAAGAATTTCGCTCCAATGTTGTGAGGTGATTTATGGTTCGCGCTGTTTTGAAATATCGCCCCGCTATCGGTAGTGTGACACTGTCAATCATCGTTGCGCTTTATATGCTGGTCGCATTTAACCGCACTTTTTGGCAACATGTGGTGCAAGCATTCAATTATGATTATGCGCCCATTATCGCGATTGCTGTTGGTGTTGCCTGTCTCTTCATCGCATTGACCGTTACATTTTCAGCCAAATATTTCATAAAACCGGTTTTTATCATTTTCATTCTTTCAGGCAGTATCGCAAGCTGGTTTACCGATCAATTCGGAACAATTATCGACCGCGATATGATCGCCAATGCTGTAGAGACAACCACGGCAGAAGCTTCCGACCTTCTTTCACCTTTGTTTTTCTTCCACCTGTTTTTGACCGGCATATTTCCATGCTTGTTGATATTATGGGTTAAGGTAAAACATTTTCCCATTATAAAGAAAGTGCTGCTTAATCTTTCTGTTATTGTTCCCTGCTTGCTGATTGCGGTATTCTGTACCTTGATTACGTCGCGCCAACTCATCTCGACATTACGCGAACACAATGAAATTGTGCGCATTGTCAACCCGGTTCTTCCGATAGGTAATGCTGTCAAATATGTGGTTCGCAGAGAACATGCAAAAACTCGTATTTTCAAACAAGTGGGGCTTGATGCCAAGGTTGTGCCGTACGAGCCACAAAACCATCGTCCGCGCGTGATGGTTGTTGTTGCCGGTGAAACAGCACGCGCGGATAATTTTTCGCTGCAAGGTTATGATAAAGAAACAAACCCCGAATTGAAAAAACGGGATATTATCTATTTTCCAAACACAACCTCATGCGGAACAGCCACAGCCCAGTCGCTTCCTTGTATGTTTTCGCCCTTTCCACGAAAAGAATTCACGGTTGCACGCGCAATATCAACAAATAGTCTTCCCGATATTTTGCAAAATGCCGGAGTGAATGTCGAGTGGTGGGATAATAACACGGGTAGCAAAGGTGTAGCAGATCGCGTGAAAACCGTTTCCTTCTATGGAAGGAAAGACCCTGCATATTGTATAGATGGTGAATGTCAGGACGGCATCATGCTTGAACAATTAACAGAATGGCTCGATCATATCGACCATGACAGCGTGTTGTTCATTCATCAGCTCGGCAGCCATGGCCCCGCCTATTTCGAGCGTTATCCGGAAACATTCAGGCGTTTTCGTCCCGATTGCCGGAATACTGTTTTCAGCGAATGCAAGCCCGAAGAAATTCGCAATGCTTATGACAATACCATACTCTACACGGACTATTTCCTGAGTTCGATTATCGACGCACTTGACGGGCGGAAAGGAAAATTCGATTCCGCCATGGTGTATATGTCCGATCACGGAGAGTCTTTAGGCGAGAATGGCCTTTACCTCCATGGAATGCCCTATTCCGTAGCGCCTGAAGAACAGACGCATATTCCCTTTGTTTTATGGGTATCGGCAAGCTTTGCCCGCTCGATGAAACTTGATCTCGATTGTGTAAAGAAAGACGCAGAAGCAAAACAGATGTCGCACGACAATCTTTTCCCTTCCGTCCTGACCATGATGAATGTAAAAACAACTCTTAAGGATGATCGACTTGATATTTTTAAATCTTGTCAAGCCAGTCAGATAGCCATGGAAAAATAAACAATGCGTGTATTGCTGATTGAAGACGATAAATCGCTTGGTCGTGCTGTGCGCGACCATCTGATTAACCAGAATAACGCTGTTGATTGGGCTGAAACCCTCGAAGATGCTTATGCCGCCGTTTCAACCACCCACTATGACTTTATTTTGCTGGATTTGCGGCTTCCTGACGGAAGTGGTCTGGATTTTCTTAAAAATATCCGTTCAAAAAATTTGCCTTCACCGGTCGTGATACTCACGGCCCATGACCAGATTAGTGAAAGAATTGAAGGTTTGAATAGCGGTGCTGACGATTATATCGTCAAACCTTTCGACCTTTATGAATTAACGGCCAGAATAGCTGCCGTCGCACGAAGGACAAACGGTCTTGCAAAATCGGAAATAAAAATCGGTTCCATGACTTTGGACATGGAAAATAAACGGCTGTTCATTGATGATAAAGAAGTTGAATTGAGTTCGCGTGAATGGGCCATTATCGAACATATGGCATCCCATCCCAATATGCTGATTACCAAATCGCAGATTGAAGATACAATCTATGCATTCGGTTCGGAAGTTGAAAGCAATACCGTTGAAGTTTATATTAGCCGTTTACGTAAAAAAATAGGTAAAGATCGCATCAAAACCCATCATGGTCGCGGGTATAGCTTATGTTGAGCTTCAGGCATCAGGGAAATAGCCTCACACGTCGTGTTATTGTTTCGGCTACTTGTGCCAATCTGGTTTTTTGGGTTATCGCCTGTCTCATGGCTGCATTCGTCATGTATGAGGAATATGGTGAATCCTTCGATGGTACGTTACAGGTCACTGCTGAACGGCTGCTGCCGCTTGCTCTCGAAGATGTTCGCGACAATGACAATGATTCCGATCTTCTTGTTAGAACGGATAACCACTCTACACCGGCAGAATATACAACCTATCAGGTTCTGGACCGTAACGGGAAAATGGTCATGCGCTCGGAAGATGCGCCTTCCAACCCGTATGGCGTTCCATTGAAAACAGGTTTTTTCAAAACCAGAAAATGGCGAGTTTACTCGCTTGTCAGTCAGGATGGCGATTATCTCATACAAGTTGCCGACAGGCTTTCAGAGCGACGTGAAGCCGCACGCGAGGCTATGACGGCAATGCTCATTCCCGCAGTGCTTATTATTCCGCTCAGTATGCTTGCGATCGGTTTTATTGTTCGTAACCAATTGCGCCCTATTAAAAAATTGAGCGAAACAATTGCCAAGAAAGACACCGGCAATATGCAAGCCATTCAATCGCAATCTATGCCCGACGAATTCCAGCCGATCATCGGTTCCGTCAACAGCCTGCTGGCAAAGCTCAAGGCCGCACTGGAAGCGGAGCGATCTTTCACGTCCAATAGTGCGCATGAAATAAGAACGCCTATTGCCGCGGCATTGGCACACACGCAGGTTTTTATTGAAGAAACCCCCCAACGTTATCACCCGCGGGCCAAAGAAGTTGAAAATGCTTTGCAGCGTCTACGCCGATTGAGTGAAAAACTTCTGCAACTTGCCCGCGCGGATGCCCAACTCGGTACAAGTGAAAAACCTGTTGATCTTATTCCGTTTATCGAGGCTGTTATCGAGGATTTCAATCGCACCAATATGACAAAAGGCCGTATTGTTACCACCTATTATGTAACAGCTCTCGAAAAACATCTTAATGGTGACGCATTCGGCGTCATCATACGCAACCTCGTAGAAAATGCACTGAACTATAGTTTGGAAGGTTCAATGGTGGATATTTCGATCAATCAGGACAAAATCATTATAGCCAATGATTGCCCGGTAGTTCCCCCGTCAAAAATAAAATTTCTGAGCCAACGTTTTTATCGCGGAGACAACCATAGGGAAGGATCAGGACTGGGACTATCCATAGTCGAGGCTTTGACAAAAACGATGCCCATAGAAATCAACTATTCATCTCCCCGTTCGGGAAGCTCCCAAGGCTTTGAAGTGACAATCAAGCTGTGACTGATAGCTATAATTCCCGCTGCCGCCTAACAATATCTGGCGGGAAGCTTTCCCCGAAGATAAAATCGAAAAATGACAGCCAAGAGATTATTTCAAATTGAGAGCCGTTGGAATACGCCGCTGTAAAGTGTTCTATTCTTATTCGTTCCTGTGAAAAAATCATACGATGTATGAATAATTCTTTCAGCAATTTCTTTCGTAATATATCCTGATTTTTCTCGTAATTCTTATCAATAGGTTTTCGTTTCCCCCTCTTATTCTCCTGACCCCCGTCTTATCCTCCTTAACCCTTTTCTTACATTCCCCTTCTTGTCGCCCTTTGCAGGTTCGGAAAACTGAAGCCGGTATCTTATAACGTGTCGATTTTTCTTTTGTCTGAAAAGTCTTATAAACGCGGTGCCCGGTTCAATCTCAATAAAATTGTCACCAGACAATTTCATCTTTCAAGTTCAAAGGAGCGGCGCGTTTTCAATTCCATATTTTCAACTCTGTAAAATCGAAATTTAAACTTATAATTGTAGAATTTTGTACAACAACAAACCAATTTGACCAACCGGTTCTACTGGGTAGTAAAGTGACGTTACGCGCCAATTTGTATGCCTATTGATGTTTTTTAAGTAATATGTCATAGGTTTTAAATCAATTCGCGCTTTGTTTCTATTTTAAACCACAGGTTGTCCAACAGGAAAATTTATATATAGCAGGTATTACTGTTTTATGTCATAATCATCGAGTAAAAATAGAATAAAAAGGAGATGGTTTTTGTTTTACCGCAAAGACCAATCCATAATTCCATGATTTTGAACGCAAAATCACAAGATTTGAGGGAGCCGACGATAATGTCGAAGTTTACCAGGCCGTACAAAAAATTTTGCGATCAAGGTCTAGGATGTCGAATTTTTCTTTCCACAAAATCGGGATTAAGACGCAAACTATCCACGCTCGCTGCTTCTTCTGCCATCTTCGCAGGAAGTTTGATAAGCAATGTCTATGCTGAAAATTATTGTAATACGCAAGGCAGCTCGTCTTCAGGTACGATTGCAACAAACAATAGCTGTACGGTATCGAAAGAAAACTTCAATCCGGAATATAGCGACGATTATCGGGGAGCAGCTCTTGCTTCCGGAGCAGGTGAAACACTAACAATCAATGGTGATCTTTCGGATATCAATATCGGAAAATCCGGTATTAGTAATCTCGAAGAGCTGGGAAAATACGATCCGGACGCTAACGGGCTGACCAAATTCGATTTAGGTGAAACGAAAGCTGTTCGTGTGACCGATAGCGCCGGTCAATCTTCTACAGTCAATGTATATGACAATGATTCTTTCAAAGTTTCTGATTGGGGAAAAGAAAAAGTTCTGGTATCGGAAGCGGTCAACGACCAGCAATATGTAAATTCAGGATTTGGAAAAGCTGAAAACGGCGGTCACATTGATGTAAAATTTGATGATTTCAAGGGAAACAACCCGTACGGTGACTCCCGAACTGTATATCTTTCTTTGAAAAACTCGAATTTGACATGGGCAGACGGTAAAGGCAGTGTCGTAGAATGGCATTCAAAAAACTCGTTTGAATCACGAGCTTATTACCTCGAGGACAATGACGTTATCAACAGGATCAATGTCCCTGAATTTCCGCACAATTTTACCGATTACAAGGGTGACGCGCGAACCATTAATTCTATTGATGATCTGAAAGCTTACAACAACGAACTGATAGATGCACTTCAAAACAAGGATTATCCCGATTTTAAAACCCAACAGGCTTATACTGATGCTTTTAGCAAGGCGATACCGAAATATATCGCAAAAAACATAAAAGGTCCGGGAAGCGATTATCCTAAAGATGATGAAATATTTACGCCTACGGGTGATACGCGCGCAATGTATGCCAGCAATGGTGGTAAGATAGTTGTCAAATCGGGCGGCCAGATTGATACCGAGTTCGACCAAGGAAAAATGGCAGGTACACTCGTCGCAGAACGCGGGGGCATTGTCGAGGTCGAGTCCGGTGCCATTGTCTCGTCACGACGAAATTCCACAATTATCCTCGGTCAAGACGGAGATGACGGCCACACTGTTGGTACCAATAACGGTGTGGTCAATTCGGGGTTCAGAGAATCCCGTATACATGACACCACAAAAGACAGTCAGGAATATACTTTCGGAACGGCTGTCGAAGCGTTTTATGGTGGAACTATCGAGAATAAAGGTATCATTAATGTAGCAGGCAATCGCGTAGCAGAAACCACCTTTGCTTATAGCAACGGGTTTTATCTGCATGGCGTCGGCACTGGAACAAACGATGGCATTATAAACATCGGCGTCAACAATAATCCCTTGAACGGTCGCTATGTCGGTGTCGCCATCGAGGGCTATCTTTCAAAATTTACAAATGGCGAAGCCGGCGTTATTTATATCGGACGGGCTGCACAATATAATACAGAAAAGCCGGAAGAGACGGCTGATACAAGCAATAGTAATAATGCCCAATTTTACGGCATCATGGCATCCGGCAATGCTGAAGCTATAAATAATGGTTCGATCATCATCGGTTCAAAAATGCAAAATGCTGTAGCTATGGCGGCCGATGTTCCAATTGCTTCTACCGATAAATCTACCAATTTCAAGCTGATAAATAACGGAAGCATCATCATCAATGGTGCTGTAAAGAACGATTCAAATTTAAATAGCGCCCGTAACTTCGGTATTAGAGCGATTAATAATGGCATATATAACGAAGTTAGCAATAACGGCACTATCGAACTTAATGGATATAACGGTGTTGGCGTCTATGTTCTGGCAAAATCCGATACTGATACCAATGATGCTCTGGTCAAGCTTACCGAAAACAGCGTCATCAAAATTTCCAGCCCGAAACAGGACGGTCCATTGATACGAAATTACGGCGTCTGGGTGGAGGGCCGCCCCGACGACACACATTATGCTCGTGCCATAATTGATGGAACGATAGAACTGGAAGGCGACGGCGCGGTCGGCGTTTATGTCAAGGATGGTGGCTATGCAAAAGTCACGAGCAAAGCCAATCCGAAATTTGTAAACGGCAAACAGCAGATCGGGTTTTATGTTTACGGTGCGCAAAGTCAAATTGTAAACAGCACAAAAAAGATGAATGTGACGACGGTCGCTTCAAATCTTTTCCGTATTGACGGGGGCGCAAGCTTTTTGGGTCAAGGGGAAGAGTTAACAGCTTCCGGTGACAATAGCGTCATTCTGGAGGGGGCAGGAAGCGCTTCCGGAACTGCAAGTCGAATAATTACCAAGGACGCAAAGCTCACAGTTAGCGGAAAAGGTGCGGCTGCTGTATTAATCAATGGCGGAGCTTACGGAGAAATTAGCGATGAGGATAATAAAGAACGCCAGATTTATCTCACGGGAGATGGTGCAATCGGTGGTATTGTTGATGGTCGTTATCACCGGATTGATACGACCTATACCGAAGAAGTAGACCTGAACACCAAGTTGGTTAATTACGCCAAAATCATCACCGATTCACAAAATGTAACAGGATTCATTGCGCGCAATAGTGGTCTTCTTGTCAATCACGGCGTTATCACCATGACAAACACTAACAATGCCACCGGCATCCATGTCATTGAGGGTGGGCGTTTGGAAAATCATGGTGATATTACTGTCTCGAACGGTGTCGGACTGCATATAGAGGGCCTCATAGGCACCGATACGCGCGCAAATGTCGCAAATGCCAGCACTATAACAGTAAATGACGGAAAAGCCGGCATTTATCTGGAAAAGAATGCTTTTTTAAATGCGACCGGAAGTCAGGGCAAGATTAGAGTTTCGGGTAGCGCCCATGGCGTTTTGCTGAATTCGGATGCAAAAGGAATTGTTCTCGGCGTTGATGAAATAACTGTTGCGGCTGGCGGAAAGGGTAATGGTGTAGAAAATAACATCGTTTCAAATGACCCAGAGTTCGCTGCCGAAATCGCTTTTAAACAAGCAATAATCAATGTCGAGGGCAGCGGTTCCGGTATTCGTACAGCCGTCGGTCTTGTTACACATTATTTGGATGAGAATAATGTGTTGCAAAAGTCTAACGTCACAATCAATGTTGGTGCCGATGGTGTCGGCTATGATTTAAGAAATGCAAGTTTATCCGATCCGGTTCTTCAGTCGAACGCCATAATCGGACCGGCTTATACAATAAATGTATCGGATCAGGCGATTGGTTTGCGTACCAATACCAGCGGCGAAGTCATCAACCAGTCAACTGTTTGGTTAAAAGAAGGAGCTACCGGCACTGCCTGGCTTGCCGGTACAGCTTCCAAAGTCCAAAATGACGGCATCCTTGACTCGAAGAGTGACAAAGGTCTTTTGGTAGACCTCGCAAATAGGCCGACCGACGTTTCTTCCGGAACAACATTCATCAATACGGGGCAATTGACTGCCCAATCAGCCACTTCTGTTGCCGTACGGGGAAGTGACCTTGGCGACACCTTCATTTTTACAAACAGCACTTCAAACATACGCGGACTTCTTAAAGCCGGCAAAGGTTCGGATAGCCTCACCTGGTCGGGTGGACGTTGGGAAGGCGGCTTCGATATGGGAGAAGGAGACAATGATAATGCAACGATTTCCGGCCTTGTCGACACAAGCAAGTTCGGCCATGCATTGGCCGGTCAAGGCAATAACAAGCAACTGACACTCCAAAACACAACCATAGCCGGTGGTTCATTCAATCAGGATGACTTAACCAAAGGCGTAAATTTTGGCACGGATTGGAATAAAATTTCTCTTACCGACGGCGCCCGCTTAACTTTGACAGATAATGTTTTTACAAATGGCGATCTTGATTTTGAAATCGGCAAGCAAAGTACATTGATTGTTGACCACACCAAGTATCGCGGTACGGGCGGAGCGCCAACACTCTATAGCGAGGCAGATGACACTCGAAAAGCCGGAACTTTGACACTGACAAATAACGGTCTCATTGATATGGGGAACAAAACCGGCGACAACATCACCGACAAACTGGTCATCAAAGGCAATTACCATAGTGATAATGGCTCTATCCGGCTCAATAGCAGTCTTGGAGATGATGGAGCTCCATCCGATATGGTTATTATTGATGGAGGGACTGTTTCCGGAACGACGACCCTTTTGATCGACGATCTCTTCTTCGATAACACGAAAAGTGAAATCACAAAATATGAAGGAATAAAAGTCGTTGATGCAATAAATGGCGCAACAACTGCGGAAGACAGCTTTGTTATTGGTAGTGGCTGGGGACGTGGCTACCGGCGCAACGACGGTGTGATGGCTGTTGCCGGATCCGATACTGCCTATGCCTATATACTAGCCCGTGGTCCGCTAAAGAAAGCGCGCGATCGCGACGCCTATAACGACGCCGAATACGCATACGATTGGTATCTTAGAAGCGGACAAGATAATTCAAATAATTCCGACGACGATCACAACGATACCGGCGACAACAATGGTAACGGCGACGGCGGAAACAATAATTCCGGTGACAGCTCGCATGGCGGGGAAAACAATCAAGGCGGTACAGACCGACCGGAACATCCACCCACACCGGCGAAACCTTATTACGGCCCGTCAGTCCCGCTTTATGAAGCATATCCACAAGTGCTATCGAGTCTCAATCGTTTGTCTACGTTGCAGCAACGAATTGGTAACCGCTTTTGGACGGATGGAACCGATAATTCGGAAAATGCTGTTCATCTCGCCGATCAAGCCTCGACGCTTATTGAACACAGCGGCTTTTGGGGCCGCATGGAAGGAAGCAGAAGCAAAGTAACCCCCTCACGCTCGCTGACCGATGAAAATTACGGTCTTGATCTCTGGCGCATGCAAAGCGGGATTGATGGTGCACTCGTCGAAAATGCCAACGGAATCCTGATTGGATCTTTGAGCGGTCATTTCGGTCGTGCGGAAGCGTCTGTCCGTTCCGATGACGGGCACGGCAAAGTCGAGGCGACCGGATATGGCATAGGGGGTGCTGCTACATGGTATGGCTTCAATGGCAGCTATGTCGATTTACAATCACAAGCCACCTGGTATGAAACCGATTTCAATTCCAAGAATTATACCCGTTCGGATACCAAAAACGAAAAAGGCTTCGGCTACGCTCTTTCGGCAGAGGCCGGTCATCGGTTAAAATTGACAGAAACATGGGATATAACGCCGCAAATCCAACTTTCTTATTCGTCGATAGATTTTGACAGTTTTCGCGATGGCTTGAATACAAAAGTATCTCTGAGAGACGGTGACAGTCTGGAAGGTCGTGTCGGCCTCGCTTTTAGCAGAGATAATGCGTGGATATCCGATAGCGGAGACCGGCGTCGCACACTCCTATATGGCATAGGCAATCTTTACTACGAGTTTCTTGATGGAACGAAAGTGAATGTTTCCGGCACTTCTTTCCGGAATGAAAATGAAGATTTTCAAGCCGGACTTGGATTGGGTGGCAGTTATAATTGGAATAACGATAATTGGTCACTCTATGGTGAAGCAAATATACGCGGTGCTTTCAAAAATATCAGCGATAATTACAGCTTTGGCGGCACAGCAGGTTTGAGAATTAAATTCTGAGTTTGAGGAGGGATTGTTCTTCATCCATGTGATGGGGAATAATCCCTCAAGCCCGTTCCGGTTGAAAAACCTAAAACCTCAATTAGCCTGAATGCAATGACCGCGTTCATTCTTTTCTTATCCCAACACTGGACTTTTTATCTTCCGACATAACTATTCGTTTATTCGTTCAAACAATGGGGCAATATTCCGTGTCTTTATGGGTAAACGTTAACGACAAAATGCAACATGGCTATCGCTATGAACGCGTGTGTGAAGAGGGGAAAAACTTCTCAGCCGATTTTGAACCGCAATTAACCCCCAAGCAAATGTTGGAAATGGGGGTTTTCGGCGGAAAATATATGACCGATTGCAAAAACGAGTTTCCTTCAAACTGGTTTCAAAACGCAAAATTGTCACCGGAAGGCAAACGGGCTGACTTGAATTATTATGGTGTATTGGCCGGAAAACCGCTTGTCTATTGGAAGGCTAAAGGCTGGATTTATAAAGATGACCCGCGCGGCTGGTTCCAGTGGTATTGCCGTTATTATTCGGGCCGCCGTATCGAGGGTGAAGACGAGCGGCAGATCAAACGTTGGAAACAGATGCGCCGCCATCTCGCGCAGCTTAGGAAAAATTGTGACCCCGGTGATTTTTTCTGTCGCCCGCGCCAGCGTCAGGCACTTTTGCAATGGGCCTATTTTTGTGATTGAGGTTTACTTTCATCCCGCTTCGATCAAATAGGCCGTCTAACCCATGGCCACCAACTTGGCCACCTAAGCCGTGGTCACCAACTTGGCCAACTAAGCCGTGGCCGCCAACTTGGCCAACTAAGCCGTGGCCGCCAACTTGGCCAACTAAGCCGTGGCCGCCAACTTGGCCACCTACGCTTTGATCGTCTATGGCATAGATTGATAATTTTTGCATGAATAAAAAGTTCGATCGTTATAGTGCATATTTTCTTTGCTTGCGCATTTTTTCCTTCGCAGTTTCACCGCTGCATTTTTACCCATGCATTTTTACCCATGCATTTTTACCCATGCTTTTTAACCGCGCCGTTTCACCCATGAATTTTAACCGCCTATTTTAAATTACATTTTTAAAATTCTGCCCGCTGTTTATTCCCGCTTCAACCTTCAATTCCGGTAAAACCGGATGTGGCAATGAAGATTGATCTTCTGAAATTGTGTTTCCTGAAAGGTTGAACGGATAGGCCAGTTCTGCTAAACAACAGCTCAATTTTCAAGGCTCTTTCAATCAATGTCAAAACTTCATAAAACCGAATTGTTAAGTCCTGCGGGCACATTGAAATCTATGCGTTACGCTTTTGCCTATGGTGCGGATGCGGTTTATGCAGGCCAGCCCCGCTACAGCTTGCGGGTGCGCAATAATGAATTCAATCATGAAGAAAATTTGAAGATAGGCATTGACGAAGCCCATTCCGAGGGCAAAAAATTCTATGTTGTCGTCAACATTGCCCCCCACAACAGCAAGCTTAAAAGTTTTGTGAGCGAATTAAAACCTGTTATCGACATGAAACCCGATGCTCTCATCATGTCTGATCCGGGATTGATTATGATGGTGCGGGAAAATTTTCCCGATGTGGATATTCACCTTTCGGTACAATCGAATGCAGTCAATTGGGCAACGGTCAAGTTCTGGAAAAGCATGGGATTGACGCGCGTCATTCTCTCAAGGGAATTGTCGCTGAAGGAAATTGAAGAAATCCGTGAAAATGTTCCCGACATCGAGCTGGAAGTCTTTGTTCATGGTGCATTATGCATGGCCTATTCAGGGCGTTGCCTTCTTTCTGGCTATATCAACCACCGCGATGCCAATCAGGGAACATGTACGAATGCCTGCCGCTGGAAATATGGTGTCGAGGAAGGCGTCGAGAATGAACTGGGCGAAATTGTCAAAGTTGAAGAGACAGTAAGCGGGGAAATTCAGCCCGACCTTGGTGAAGGGCCAACCACCGACAAGGTATTTGTGCTTCATGAAGCAAATCGGCCTGAAGCCGAAATGACCGCGTTTGAAGACGAACATGGTACATATATCATGAATTCAAAAGACCTTCGCGCTGTCCAATATGTCGAAAAACTTATCAACATCGGTGTCAATTCTTTAAAAATCGAGGGGCGCACGAAATCGCATTATTATGTCGCCCGCACTGCACAGGTTTACCGCAAGGCAATAGATGATGCTCTGGCCGGCCGCCCCTTTGACGACAATTTGATGGTGGTTCTGGAATCCCTTGCCCACCGCGGTTATACCGAAGGCTTTTTGCAACGCCATAAACATAAAGAATACCAGAATTATGCAACCGGCTCCTCGCTTCCCGGTCGCCAGCAATTTGTTGGCGAATTTACCGGAAAACGCGTGAACGGGCTTGCGGAAGTCGCTGTTAAAAACCGCTTTGAATTGAATGACAAAGTGGAAATGATGACGCCGGATGGCAATATCAATTTTACAATAAAATCGCTGAAAAACAAAAAGAACGAAGACATTACTGTAGCCCCCGGTGACGGACATATTGTCTACATTCCCATCCCTGACGATGTTCAATTGAATTATGCTTTATTGATGCGGTATGTTTGAAGCCTACCGATCAAAAGCTTTCCTGAATCCATCATTCAGCACCGAAACCGCTCAATAAAGTCATTTCAAAGATAAAAATCAAAGAAAATGCCATCGAGAAAACTGTTCCTCAATGGCATTTACAATATTATATTCTCGAATATTCGGTTTATTTTATTCCCACTCGATGGTTCCGGGTGGTTTCGACGTAATATCATAGACGACGCGATTGATGCCGCGCACCTCGTTAATAATGCGGTTTGCAGCTTGTGCCAGAAAATCCATATCGTAACGATAAAAGTCGGCTGTCATTCCGTCGACCGAGGTCACAGCTCTTAACGCGCAAACATATTCATATGTTCGCCCGTCACCCATGACACCCACCGTTTGTACCGGAAGGAGAACGGCAAAAGCTTGCCAGATTTTATCATAAAGGCCGGCTTTGCGAATTTCATCAAGATAAACCGCATCCGCCTCACGCAAAATATCGAGTTTCTCTCTCGTCACTCCGCCGGGGCAACGAATAGCAAGGCCGGGACCGGGGAAAGGATGACGGCCGATAAACTTTTCCGGCAAGCCAAGCTCACGCCCCAAAGCGCGAACTTCATCTTTGAAAAGTTCGCGTAACGGTTCGACCAGTTTCATATTCATGCGTTCCGGCAAACCGCCAACATTGTGATGGCTTTTGATCGTAACCGAAGGACCGCCTGAGAATGACACACTCTCGATCACATCCGGATAAAGTGTACCTTGTGCTAAAAATTCCGCACCACCAAGCTTTTTGGCTTCTTTTTCAAAAACTTCGATAAACAGGCGGCCGATAATCTTGCGCTTCTTTTCGGGGTCGCTCACCCCTTCAAGCGCATTGATAAAAAGATCGGATGCGTCAACATGAACAAGCGGAATATTATAGGTCTCGCGAAACATCGAGACGACCTCTTCTGCTTCATTTTTGCGCATCAATCCATGATCGACAAAAATGCATGTCAACTGATTGCCAATGGCTTCATGAATAAGCACCGCCGCAACGGACGAATCAACCCCGCCTGAAAGGCCACAAATAACGCGTCCCTTCCCCACCTGCCGGCGGATGGCAGAAATGGCCTGTTCGCGATAGGTTTTCATAGACCAGTCGCCTTTGATACCGGCGATATTGTGGACGAAATTCTGCAAAAGACGGGCGCCATCCAAAGTATGAACAACTTCCGGATGGAATTGCACGGCATAAAAGTGGCGTTTTTCATCCGAAATTGCAGCAAAAGGCGCACCTTTAGACGTGCCGATAACTTTGAAGCCTTCCGGCAAAGCGGTGACCCTGTCACCATGGCTCATCCAGACCTGATGATGGGTTCCTTTTTTCCATACGCCTTGAAAGAGAGCGCTATCTTCTTCAACTGTGAGATCTGCGCGCCCGAACTCGCGTTCATGCCCTGCTTCAACTTTGCCGCCAAGTTGCGCACACATTGTCTGTTCGCCATAACAGATACCAAGGACAGGAATCCCTGCATCGAATATTTCTTGGGGAGCTCTGGGCGAGCCTATATCAACGGTTGAATGGGGAGAACCGGAGAGAATAACTGCTTTCGGCTTGATACGCTTGAAAGCTTCTGCGGCAGACTGGAAGGGTACGATTTCGGAATAGACACCGGCTTCACGCACGCGGCGTGCGATAAGCTGGGTTACTTGCGAACCGAAATCTATAATCAGAATTGTGTCAGGATGTATCGTGCTCATAGAAAGCCTTTAAAGAGTCTTTTGGATAAATGCAATCGGGTGATACATGAGAAAACAGTTTTTAAACGATAAACCACCTAAAAATAATTGGCTGATTATTTACTACCGGCTTTAATTCCATCTTTCCGGAATTTCATTTTTCCGGTTGTTCCAGCACCTTATCAAGAAGCTTCAGCGCATTTGCCAGTTTTTCATCAACAATATGCAAATATTGGCGCCAATCCATTGCCCGTTCCAGCTCCTTTTGACCATCGGATATACCCCGCAGTCCGAACAAAGGAACATTGAATGTCTGGCAGCTTCGCAACACTGCATAAGTTTCCATATCAACCATATCGGTTTTTATATTTTTATAGCCATCACCGGAAACAACATTGCCGCCGGTTGATAGGCTTGCAGACGGGAAATCGGGTATCAATGTCGGCATCTCCACAGTCGCGGGCAGATCAACAAAAGGCGTTACCCCCTTTTCAACCCCAAGTACCGTCGCATCCATATCGCGCCAGCTCACAGATGACACCTGATAAACTTCTGTTTGTTTGAGCTTTTGCGAGCCACTCGAACCGAGCGAGACAACAAGGTCGGGCAAGCGGTTCTCGTTTTTCATAGCACTTAAAATTTTTGTCGTATTGATGGCGGCCTCGATCGGCCCCACGCCGATAATGTGCGGTTTAATGAGCTTTTTGAGGTGCTCGCCATATTCCAGTTCGGTTGCCATCAGAAAAAGAACCGATTTTTCACCCCACATGCTTGACCTCGTCATTATGTTGAACGTTTTTCAAGAACCGATATAAAAAAGCCGTCTGTATCTGTACTTGCCGGAGATAAAACCAGCCCATGTTCAGGAAACACCGGCCTTGGCGCATCTTTCCCGAAATGTTGCTGCCACAAATTTTTCATGTCGATTTCTTTGAATTGCGAATTTTCCTTGAGAAAAGTCGCTATCTGTTTGTCATTTTCGGAAGAAAGTAGCGAGCATGTAATATAAACGAGATGACCGCCAGTTTTGAGATAAGGTAAAGTTGCATTCAAAACGGTTTTCTGTTCAGCAATACGGCGTTCAAGCTGGCCGTCTGTCAAGCGCCATTTGGCATCCGGACGGCGGCGCCATGTTCCCGTACCTGTACAAGGTGCATCAAGCAGGACAATATCCATTTGCTCTTTTAATGCGTCAAGTTCACTTATATTGACGTGCGGTTGAACATTGCGCACACCGGAGCGGCGCAGACGTTCAAAAATTGGAGCAAGACGGGCTTTTTCCGCGTCATAACAGTGAATTTGACCACGGTTTTCCATATCTGCCGCCATAGCCAATGTTTTTCCACCAGCGCCGGCACAATAATCAAGCACTTGCATACCGGCTTTTGCTCCGGCAAGTCTTGCCACAATTTGCGATCCGAGATCCTGCACTTCAAAATAGCCTTTTTGGAAGGCCGGCTCTGCCTGCACATTGGGGTGCCGTTTCAATTTCTCGATCGGTGGAATGCGTAAAGCGCTGTCGAACCATGAGACGGGTTTTGCACCTGTTCCGGCAAGTTCACGCACAATCTTTTCGGGTTTTGCCTTCAAGCGGTTCACACGTAAATCAAGTGGTGGGCGTTTTGCCAATGCGACAGCTTCATCAAGCCAATGGGAGCCGAAAATATCCTGAAATAGAGGTACACACCATTGCGGCAGATTTCCCCGAATATAATCGGGCGCTTCGTCAATATTTTTTGTGAGCCACATATTGCGGCTGTGTTCACTCAATGGTTCCGGTGCAAAACGGTCACCATCGAGACTACGCGCAAGTTCATCGAGCGAAAGCCCGCCATCTTCCAACAATGCACCAAAAGCAGCATCATGCGGGTCATCACTATCCATACGCCATTCAAGCAAATAACGTTCCCGCAAGGCGTCATAAACAATATTGCCGATTGCAGCCCTGTCACCCGCGCCAGCAAATCTATGCGAAAGCCCCCAATCTTTAAGCGCTTCCGCAGCCGGACGCCGACGCGATTTGATATCCTGCAATACTTCAATTGCCGCCTGAAGGCGCCCACCCAGTCGCATAGTTTTTTCAATTCCTGCTTAATATTCCAGCACAGGGAATAAACGAATTTATAAAAAAGGAAAACCGTTCATGAAAAAAAAGATCACGTTAACACCTTTATTTATCAAAGTTTGGAAAAACGAAATCCGGAAGCTTTGTGGAATCGGAAAATAAACGAGCTTGACCAGTCGAAAATGAAGCACATCAAAAATATCCGGCATTGACAAGGTTTTACCAACAAAACTCATTGAAGAATTGCGCGATCATGGTGTGGCCTTGAATTCAGGCCTTTTCAATTGTGAAAACGCCATTATCGAAAGCAATCACTTTGACTTCCGTACCTTCAGGAAGATCAGGCCCTTTGATACGCCATATCGTATCGTCAACGCGAATGCGCCCTTTGCCATCGCGAACGGGTTCTTCAAGAACAACTCTTTTGCCAATGATCTGGTCGGTTCGCCTGTTCAATAAAGGTTCGTCGGTTTCGCGGTCGCGGCGAAAAAAATTGCGACCGATCAATACCATAATGATAGAAAATATCAGGAAAAAAATGACTTCCACTTCCCAGGATGCAACCCATGGCAAGTGATAAAAAAGCAAAGAAACAAGTGCCGTTAACAGAGCACCGAGACCGAACCAGACAAAAAATACGCCCGGAAATATGAGTTCGAGAAGGAGCAGGACAAATCCTAAAACCACCCAGTTCCATGCTCCCAAGGTCATCAATAAATCAAACATCCTTGTTCCTTCTGAACAGCAAGTTTCAACGCTTACTCTATGAAGTCATGCGCACGATATGAAGCTTGGCAGCTTGTTTAAAAATTCAATCTTTTACAAGCGGTGAAGCTCCATAAGGATTTACCATATGCCGACGGGTCAAAACCACCTGTTTTAAGCTGTATTCATCAACCATGATAGAAATGCAATTTCCGCTCTCGCATGAAACTTTATTTCTTTTGCGAAGGCGAGCCGAAAACTTCTTTTGCAATAGCACCGATGCCACCGAGCGAACCGATAAGCGATGAAGCTTCCATTGGCATCAGCACAACTTTCTGGTTGTTGGCTGTACCGATAGAGGCAAGAGCATCGGTATATTTTTGCGCAACAAAATAATTGATTGCCTGTACATTTCCCTTGGCAATGGCTTCGGACAAAACCAATGTTGCTTTTGCCTCGGCTTCCGCCAGCCGTTCACGCGCTTCTGCCTGCCGATAAGCGGCCTCGCGCTTTCCCTCTGCTTCAAGAATTTGTGCCTGTTTGAAACCTTCAGCCCGCAAAATATTGGCGTTCCGGTCACCTTCGGCTTCCAGAACTTGCGCGCGCTTGTCTCGTTCGGCTTTCATCTGCCGTGCCATAGCATCAACCAGATCACGTGGCGGCTGGATGTCTTTTATTTCAATTCGGGTCATCTTCAAGCCCCAAGGATGGGCTGCTTCATCGACCACATGCAAAAGCTTTTCATTGATCGTATTGCGGTTGGATAAAAGCTCGTCAAGATCCATCGAACCGACAACCGTCCGGATATTCGTCATATTGAGGTTTAACACCGCATAATTCAAATCCGATACCTGATAGGCAGATTGGGCTGCATTCAGCACTTGGAAAAAAGCCACTGCGTCGACCGAAACAGTTGCGTTATCGCGGGTAATGACTTCTTGCGTGGGAATATCAAGCACCTGCTCCTTCATATTGACGCGCGCGCCTATGCGGTCAAAATATGGAACAATCAGATTAAGTCCCGGCATCAAGGTTTTGGTATAGCGGCCAAAACGTTCAACTGTATATTGATAGCCCTGCGGAACCTGCTTGATCCCCGCAAACAATGTTGCAACAACCAGCACAACCAACAGCAATAAGGCGATATTAAAACCGAACACATTCTTCTCCCTTGAAAATATCGAGATCAGTGCATGTATGGTTACAGTTTTATTTGCCCGCGAAAAGCAGCAAAACGCCTGATAGCATAGTTTCCCACGCTTTATTATGCCGGAACTACACCGGAATCGCTATTGATCGCGGGAAACACTTCAAATCCAGCCTTGAAGCTCTTTTTTTACAAGATGGGCAATGACCTTCATTCCGTCTTCACTGTCATTCAGGCAAGGAATATGATAAAAATTCACTCCGCCATTTTCTTTGAATGTCTTTTGCGCTTCATGGCCCATTTCATCGACAGTTTCCAGACAATCAACGACAAAACCCGGATTGAAGACTGCAATAGACTTGACACCTTCTTTCGCAAGTTTTTCAACGGTCGCGGCTGTATAAGGCTGCAACCATTCTTCAGGGCCAAAGCGTGATTGGAAGGCCATAATGAGTTTGTCCTCATCCATTCCAAGCCGTTTGCGCAAAGCTTCCGTTGTGCGCACACACTCTTCCGGATAAGGATCACCCCTTTTTGCGTAAGATTGAGGGATACCGTGATAGGACGCAATGATTTTTTCCGGAACAAAATCAAGTGCCTTCAAGTGTGTTTCGACAGAATGGGCAAGCGCATCAATATAAACCGGATCATCGCTATAAGGTGGAACAGAGCGTATAGCCGGTTGATAACGGCGTTTTTCAAGGCTTGCGAATACTGCGTCGAGTACTGTCGCCGTTGTTGTTGCAGAATATTGAGGGTAAAGGGGGAAAAACAGAACTTTTTCGCAGCCCTTCTCGATCATAGAGCCAAGCACCTCGTCAATCGAAGGCTTGCCATAGCGCATGGCCCAATAGACATCGACATCCGGCTCATCAAGGAGCGGGCCAAGCTTTTCAGCCTGCGCGCGCGTATAGGTGCGCAATGGCGACTCATTCAATTCATAATTCCAGATACGCTTATAAAGTGCACCGGATTTTTTCGGGCGTACGTTGAGAACAATTCCGTAAAGAATCGGGTACCATAAAATGCGCGGCCATTCTATTACCCGTCGATCAGACAAAAATTCGCGTAAATATTTGCGAACATTTTTTGAATCGGTACCTTCCGGCGTTCCCAGATTAATCAGGAGAACGCCGATTTTACTTTTTTTATTTTCCATTAAATCTCAATCTGTGGATTTTCTATTTCAGGTCTAAATTTTTCTGCTCAAAGAAAATTGTGAACCATTGCTCGATGTGCACAAGAGCTGCATCGAATTGTTCGATATTGCGCAATTGACGCGTGAAACTGTTCCGCGAACAATAGAACGCATTTCGATTTCAACGAGTTGCGGATTGCTGAAGCGATAATTTCCTTCTGAAAGCTTTTCCCTTGTATCGGAGGAACGCGTCTCGAAGATACCGTTTCTGAACGATGAGACAATACCGTTTTTATCAACCCATTGGCCATCTATTCCTGTCGGAATGTTTTGCACCGAAGGGCGCTGGCCATAATTCTGGGAAAGATTACAAGCTGCAAGGGTAAAGGCCATTGCAGTCAGACAAAGAGTGGGCGCAATACGTTTCATCTGGTTTGCTCCAAAAAACCGATATCAAGCGACAATACAATAGCTGATAATAGCTATAACTGTGTTCACATGTTAGGGTTCTATCAATATGTCGCTTTTGACGGAAATCAACCTAAAAGCTTTTTTTTTGGAAAAAATTCTCTTTTCTGTTGCATGTAATCACCAGATTGATAGTAGTCTGACGCTTGCGGGGCAAACGAGGTAAACCTATGTTTTGCAACCAAACTCCTGTCAACGCGTTTTCTTCATCACAAAGGAGATGATGAAAGCAATGATGGGTCCTATACTAGTAGCAGCCGAAGACTATGGTAAACGAGCCAACACTTCTTCCATACTTCGTGCCCTCGGTTATCGTGTAATTGAAGCTGAAAACGGACTGCGCACACTCGATCTTTTGCGCAGGCGCCGCAATATCTCATTTGCATTGGTCGATCTGACAATGAGTGACCTTGGTGGAACCGATCTCGTTTCAACAATCAGGGTTACCGGATTTGCCGCACCGCTTGTTGTCATGTCGGATGTAGAAAATGAGGAACTGCTTCAGAAAAGCCTGAAAGCAGGTGCTGTCGATTATCTCGTCTATCCGATTACTTCGCTTAGACTGAGTGTGACACTGGGCAATCTTTCTATCAATAATACCTATGAGCGCGAGGTTCATTATATTCGTCGCCAGCAGGAAAACCACTTGCGGTTTTCGGATCTTTACGCAAATAGCGAAGCAATGAAAGAGCCTTTTGAACGGGCAAAACAAGCTGCGTTATCGACTAAAAATCTTCTCATCGAAGGTGAAAAGGGAACCGGCAGAGAGACACTTGCCCGTGTTATCCACTACGAGAGTCCTTACGCAACAGGTAAATTTGTCCGTATCCAGTGTATTCCCATATCCGACCCTATACAGGATGGTAAAAAGTGGGAAACAAAGATTCTGCCGCATATCAACTCGATTGACCATGGAACAATTTGTCTTTGCGAGATTGATCGTCTTGAAATCAATCAGCAGAAACGCTGGGTTGATTTTCTGAAGAAACGCAAGGAAGCTGAAAAAGGCGGAGAACCGAAGTTCCGTTTGACGACTATTTCAACTTCGCGGCTTCAGGGGCTTGTCGAAGACGGTCTGTTTCTGAAGGAATTCTATGATCTGTTGAGAGAATGTCACGTAATTATTCCCCCGCTTCGCGAACGGCGTGATGATTTTGCCGATATTGCCCAGCGCGCTATCGAACATATTGTCGTTGAAAGCGGTCAACCGCATGTACATGGTGTGGCAGGCTCGGCATTGTCGCTTTTGTTACAACATGATTGGCCGGGGAATGTCGGCGAATTGGAAAATGTGCTCTTCCGCGCTGTCTTGCTCAGTCAGGGGCCACTGCTGACAATCCGCGATTTTCCACAACTGACGGGAAATCAGGTTGCCGATTTCAGAAGCAATGTGCCTGTTGATACGCCAGAGAGAAACGACCGTTATATCGTTCATCTGATCGACGAAAATGGTCAGGTGAGAACCTATAACGAACTCGAACGTGAAATCATCGAACGCACGGTAAACCATTATCGCGGGCGGATGAGCGAAGCAGCACGCCGCCTTGGTATTGGCCGTTCAACACTTTATAGAAAGCTTGACGAGTATCATGCCGAAAACCGGAAAGAATCGGAAATGCTGAGACAAGCAAGTTAAGAATCGGAAATGCTGAGACAGGCCAGTTACAAAGGGTTCTTGAAGCCTTTTCCCTCCGATTTTTCAAAAATGGTGGCAGACTATTTCAAGTTTGCCACCTTATTTTTATGTATCCTATATACTCTATTAGAGCCTATATCCGGCTTACATGCATATCAGGCTTTTATCTGCAATTGATCCCGACGAATAAAACTTCAACATGGCCGGAAACCGTTTATCGGAGAGCCTGTCGCTTTTTGCGGAAAGCCCTGCCAAAATGCCAAATCCGTTTTAGTCTCTGAAAACGCTTGCAATGCAAATCATTTCACGCCGGACGTTGCGCGCCGATGAAGAAATCCGGTCTGTGCAATTGATGTCCGCAAGTTTGCCGGATGAACAATTTTACGATTTTATTCCCTGTTTATCGTTTAATTTTAAAAAAAATGGTCGGAAATTTCTTTTCACGGAAAAATCCGAATTTTTGAAAATTCATTTGTTTTCTGCAACAGACCTGCTTTGTCACGAAAACAGGATTGGATAATTTTAACAAAACGGCGTTCTTGCTCGAATTTCCGGTGTTCGCACGCGATTTGCCAGTCTTCCGGCTCTTCCCGCTCAAATCGGCTATGTTCTCACTCAAACTGACAGTCTTCCCGCTCAAGGTAAAAGTTTTCAACACAAGCTGTGTTGAAAATCCGTCTCCCGATATTACCACCTTGTTTTGAAGCCTTTTCATCCCAATATTGAAAGAAGAGGCGCAAGGATGCTGCGCGGGAATGTGTCAACAAAAAGATAAAATTAACCATTGTAACAAATTGTTACTGAGATTTTAATATTTGTTCTCTTATGTGGCATTTTTGCCATGGTATAGTCGTAATTGACAAGCAACGTAAAGTTGCGGTTCTTATAAAGCTGCTGTTAACCATTCTGGGTTACGCTTTACTAACTATAAAGCCGATTTCAGATGGTCGGAAGGCGATTAAACCGGACCGTGGGTGTTTGGTTATAACGTCTCATCCGCGGGTAACAGGACAGGTTTTACGAATGGTGGTTGACGGTTTGAGAAAATCATTTTGGAGATTTCGTAGTTTGTCATTGGCCCTTTTGGCAATGGCTACAACTTTGTCCTTTCTGTTGACGCCTTTGGCAGCAAAGGCTGAAACAAGGTCTTTGAAACTCTATTATGTCCACACAGGCGAGAAGGCCGAAATTGTTTTCAAACGCGATGGCAAATACGATCAAGCCGGTTTGAAGAGGCTTAACGTATTCTTGCGTGACTGGAGACGCAACGAGCCAACCAATATGGATCCAAGACTGTTCGATCTTATCTGGTCGGTTTATCGCAACAGCGGTTCGCGCGAATATATCAATGTTGTATCGGCCTACCGCTCGCCTGCAACCAACAACATGTTACGTTCACGTTCGCCGGATAGTGGCGTTGCCAAAAACAGCCAGCACACACTTGGCCACGCGATGGATTTCTATCTGCCGGATGTCAATCTTGCCAAATTGCGGGCTATCGGGCTGAAACAACAGGTTGGCGGTGTCGGCTATTATCCGCGTTCGGGATCACCTTTTGTGCATATGGATGTTGGCAATGTCCGCCATTGGCCACGTATGAGCCGCAGCGAATTGATGGCTTTGTTCCCCGATGGCAAAACCATGTATATTCCGAGTGACGGCAAGCCGCTTGCCGGTTACGATCAGGCAAAAGCCGAATGGCTTGCTCGCCGTGGTGCACCGGTTGTCTATGCCAGTGCAACAACCTCGACACAAAAGCGCGGCTTCTTCAGCTCGTTGTTCGGTCGCAAGAATTCTGATGAGCAGGTTCCTTCTCAACCGTCACGGGTACAACCAAAGGCTCCGGCTGTAGTTGAGGAACCACAGACGACAGTTGTATCTTTACCGAAGAAAGATGCTCCACTTCCTGAATCTTCGCCATTGCGCGCCAATGGTTCAAAACCGGCTCCCGACGAAGAAGAAAATACGAGCAGTGCACCTGTTATGGCCTATGCCAATGTGCCGGTTCCGACATTCAAGCCTGACGATGGTGACGACGAGGAAGAAGGCGCAGTCAAGGTTGCAAATATTCCTTTACCGGAAGCAAGGCCTTTGCGTCAGGATGAAGCCGACAAGGTTGCGCTTGCCATTGCCAACAATGGCGCAGGATCAGGCAAATCAACCGATAACGTTCCAGGTGATGATCTGACAGCCCTTATCGAAGCAAACGAGATCATAGCTGTTCCTGATGACGACTACGAAGAAGATGCCGACTATGCCGATGCGGATGAAGCCCAATCTCCCGACAAGACAACCGTTGCAGAGTTGAAAACCGAAAAAGCTGCCGAGACACCTAAAACAGCTCCGAAAGTTGATCGGCCTGACAAGGACGACTTGAAGGATATTATCGCTGAAAACAGAGCACCGATTGCCGTCAAAGATGATAATAATACTGTTGCTCCCGACGAAGAATTGCGCAAAGTTCCCAATGTGGTCTTTGTTTCCGGTCTTGAGAAAAAACAGGAAGTATCGAGAGTTGCTGAATTGAGAGGCCGCGCGATTGATTTCCATGCAGTTGCGCGTATCAACGATACCTATTGATTGTTTCGCAGCAATAATAGTTCAAATTTTGCTAGTGAGAGCCTTATCGGAACTAATTTCCGATAAGGCTTTTTCTTTTGCTTTTTCTATTGACCTTCCCATAAGGGGAACCATTATCTCTTGGTGTGAAAGGCACGTGTCATGACAACAATTTCACATATAGACGAAAATAACCGAATACCGGCAAAAGACGATTTTCGTATCGAGCTTGATATTGAAGGGATGACCTGTGCATCCTGCGTAAGACACGTTGAAAAGGCTCTGAAAAAAGTTGAAGGCGTAGACAATGCGGTCGTCAATTTGGCAACTGAAAAAGCCAATATTACCGCCAGCAAGAAACTTTCCACCAGCGAACTTGTAAACGCGGTCGAAAAAGCCGGCTACGAAGTAGGTTATCAGCCTGTTGATCTTGATATTGAGGGAATGAGTTGTGCCTCTTGTGTGCGGCGCGTCGAAAAAGCCTTGCAATCCGTCGACGGGGTCAAGACGGCTGTTGTCAATCTGGCAACGAATCGCGCCCATGTGGAAATGCTCAAAAATGTGACAACAGTCGATGCATTGGAAAAAGCGGTCGAAAAAGCCGGTTATGGTGCAAAGCCGGTCAATAATCATAACCAAGTCGACAGACAAGCTGTCGAGGCGCATAAACTTGGCCGCTCTCTGGTTATAGCTCTTATTCTGACTATTCCGGTTTTTGTTCTCGAAATGGGCGGGCATATTATCCCATGGTTCCATCATTTTGTGATGGCAACGATTGGCATGTTCCCTTCCCGTCTCGTCGAATTCATTTTGACAACGCTGGTTCTGTTCGGACCCGGTTGGCGGTTTTTCAAGGCCGGTATTCCAAACCTTTTTCGTGCCGCGCCGGATATGAATTCGCTTGTGGCTGTCGGTTCCTTTGCGGCATGGTCCTATTCCACTGTTGCCACTTTTGCCGGTGCTTATATGCCGGAAGGTACCAACAATGTCTATTTCGAGGCGGCAGCCGTTATTGTTACCTTGATTCTGCTTGGCCGTTATCTTGAAGCGGGAGCGCGTGGTCGCACCGGTGAAGCCATACGTATGCTTGCCGGTTTAAAACCGAAAACAGCACGCGTTTTAAGAAACAATGAAGAAATAGATGTTGCGCTTGATGATGTTGCCGTCGGGGACATTATAGTTATGCGACCGGGAGAAAAATTTCCCGTTGATGGCTCGGTTATCAACGGCAACTCGAATGTTGACGAGTCGATGATGACAGGTGAACCTTTACCTGTTGCCAAGAAGGAAGGTGACAAGGTTTACGGTGGAACCGTCAATGGCAATGGATCCTTGACATTTCGTGCAGAGAAGATCGGGGGCGATACACTCATTGCACAAATCCAGAAAATGGTTGAAGATGCACAAACTGCAAAACTACCCATTCAGGCTTTGGTTGATAAAGTAACAGGCTGGTTCGTTCCCGCAGTTTTTGCAGCCGCAATTGTTACGTTTTTTATCTGGTTTTTTGTCGGCCCTGCTCCGCAATTTCCACATGCCCTTATTGCCGGTGTATCGGTACTGATTATCGCCTGCCCATGCGCAATGGGTCTTGCAACCCCGACATCCATTATGGTGGGCACAGGCCGCGCAGCCACTCTCGGCATTCTCTTCCGTCGTGGTGACGCGTTGCAAACTTTGCGTGATACAGACATCGTCGCTTTCGATAAAACCGGTACACTGACGGTAGGTAAACCGGTGTTGAACAAAATCATCACTGCAAACGGATTTGATGAAAGACAAACATTGGCGGATGTTGCGGCTGTAGAATTACGTTCCGAACACCCGATTGGCGAAGCTTTGAATGAAGCTGCAAAAAAGGCCGACATAACTCTTTCGACGGTCGAAGATTTCAACTCGAAACCCGGATTCGGTATTTCAGGCAAGGTTAACGGGCATGAAGTCGTTATCGGTGCCGACCGTTATATGAAGGAAATAAAAGTTGATATTACCCCTTTTGCCGACGATGCGCGGCATTTCGGCGATCAAGGCATGACACCTTTTTATGCCGCAATAGACAATAAGGCGGCTGCAATTTTCGCGGTCGAAGACCCCATTAAACAGAATTCGGGAAAAACCATTGCAGAACTTGAAAAAATGGGAATTGCAACAGCGCTTGTCACCGGAGATAACCGTAATACGGCAAAGACGATCGGTTCAAAACTCGGTATTTCAGAAATCGTTGCCGAAGTGCTTCCGGCAGGAAAAGTCGATGCTGTAAAAAAAATAAGTGGGGGCGAACGCCGTGTTGCCTTTGTCGGTGACGGCATTAATGATGCCCCTGCCCTTGCCGCTGCCGATACCGGCGTTGCCATCGGTACAGGTGCCGATGTTGCTATTGAAAGTGCCGATGTTGTATTAATGTCGGGAGATCCGACGGGCGTTGTCAATGCAATTGCTATTTCAAAAGCGACAATCCGCAACATCAAGCAGAATTTGTTCTGGGCGTTTGGCTATAATGTTCTGCTCATCCCTGTTGCTGCCGGAATTTTTTATCCTGTCTGGGGCGTCCAATTATCGCCAATGCTGTCAGCCGCGGCGATGGCAATATCAAGTGTCTTTGTGCTTTCCAATGCGCTGCGTTTGAGAGGTTTCAAACCGGTATTGTAATTTTCGGGCCAGCAATCGCCTTTTGTTTCCGGTCAATTTTATTGCGCAATGTTAAAATGCCGGAGACACTCATAACGGTGAAGGCTCAGCCAGTTCGTCTACCGGTGCTTTGCGACCGCATTGACTGTGAATGCAAAATATCGGGAAAGTTACGTTCACGATGCTCAAATTGCCCATAACGAAAAGTCAAGACAAAGAACGTCAACTTTGATTTTACGAAGACATATGTTTTCAGCCGTTAACGCCGCTTGTTCCCGAAAAGAATTTGAACCTTCCGGTAGAACAAATATCTAGCCCATCGGAAAAATTGCCGCCTCTCGGCGATCGACAATATGATTTTTGGAAATATCATTGCAATTTCTTACGCCTGGCGCGAAAGTGGCTAAGAAAAATTGCCCGTCTATAGAGAGAGTAAAAATAATGGCAAAAAACTGTGATGAAGCGACAAGAGATCGTGTTTGTGAAGAATTGAAAACAGCTTTCGGAGAACGGTTCAGCAGCAATCTTTCTGTTCGTCAGGCGCATTCCCATAACATAACAGCTCTTTATCAACAATGTCCTGATGGCGTTGTTTATGCCACATCCAAGGATGATGTTGCAAAAATTGTAAAGATTTGCGCGCATTATAAAATGCCGATTATCGCCTTTGGTGCGGGCAGTTCTATTGAAGGGCAGCTCAATGCCCCCAAAGGTGGCATCAGTATTGATTTTTCAAAAATGGATCAGGTCGTATCTTTCTCGCCGGAAGATATGACAATAACCGTTCAGCCCGGCATTACCCGCGAAACGCTGAATAGCTGGTTGCGCGATAGCGGGCTGTTCTTCCCTATCGACCCCGGTGCAGATGCTTCGATCGGCGGCATGGCCTCCACGCGCGCATCCGGTACAAATGCGGTGCGCTACGGTACAATGAGAGAGGCCGTTTTGAGCGCCGAGGCTGTTATGGCAGACGGATCTATTATCCATACGGCAAGCCGTGCCAAGAAATCTGCTGCCGGTTATGACCTGACACGTCTTCTCGTTGGCTCTGAAGGAACACTCGGCATTTTTACCGAAATTACAGTGCGTCTTCATCCGATACCGGAAGTCGTGTCGTGTGGAGCATGCACCTTTCCGACGGTAACAGATGCATGTAATGCGGTGATTGAATCAATCCAATGCGCTATTCCGTTTGCACGTGTCGAACTTCTTGACGAATTTATGACCAAAGCCTGCAATGCCTATTCGGGATTGACACTTGATCCGCTTCCCACCCTTTGTGTCGAGTTTCACGGTGATAAAACAAGTGTGGCTGCGCAAGTTGCTCTTTTCGGTGAAATTGCAGCCTCTCACGGCTCGAAAGATTTCAAACATTCCACTGACCCCGATAAACGTACCGAATTGTGGAAGGCGCGCCATGAAGCATTCTGGGCAGCGCAAGCAAGCCTTCCTGATTGCGATGTTTTTTCGACCGATGCATGTGTGCCGATTTCACGACTTGCCGATTGTGTTGGTGAAACACAGAAAGATTTGCAAGAGCATCATCTGATCGGCCCCATGGTCGGGCATGTGGGCGACGGTAACTTCCACGTCCTGCTGGGATACCATAAAGGCAACAAAGAGGAAGAAAAGAAGGTTTATGAATTTTCCGAAAGATTGTCCGAAAGGGCAATTTCTATGGACGGGACCTGCACCGGCGAACATGGTATCGGGCAGAGAAAAGCCAAATATCTCAGGCTCGAACTTGGCAACGCTGTCGATTACATGTGGGCAATAAAGAAAGCTCTTGATCCGGATAATATACTCAATCCCGGTAAATACGGCTTTGAAGATTATTGAGATCGACAAAATTGATAAAATAGAGTGAACGGCCGGTTTAAAATTAAAATATTGGTGACGAGGCCAATTTATCTATGAAAGCCGGTTTCGTTCTTCTTTTTTGAACAATCTGCTTTAACCGGAAATCCCGACAGTCAAAAACTGTTCGGATTTCCGTTTTTTTCATGGCTTTTCAACGCCTATGATTACGATTACGAAAAGTCGATATATCTGCGGCTAAAAATAAAATGAATGAACAAATATCCCCGTTTTCTTCATTCATGCGCTTGGCCTGTGAATGCAACCGGCCTGTTCATGCGCCCGCTTTGAAAGTGCTATTTCCACCAATGGAACCGAACTTTGCTGTCTGACGCGTTTGTTCGTCACTTCCCTGTTTCATTCCATAATAGTTCATTTCATAACAGCCTGTTGAGATTCGAGCGACTTGTTCAGGGTTTCATAACTTTCAAGAAGACCATTAAAAGCCATTCCGAATTTATTGATATTGATTGTTTTTCAAAGTCATATCTACATCGCCATATCCGCAAAGACTTTTTAAAAACAAATATAATCACACTGTTTTACCTATTATTTTTAGGAATAATTTTATTTCAAAAAGATTTTCATTGAAAAATAGTGCAAAATCGTATCAACTTACTGGATGGCTATCCAATACGGGGTGAGGAGTGTAGAGAATGGCTAGATTAGATCAAAAGACCGTAGATCAAGTATGTAAAGAATTGGAAACGGCCTTTGGCAATCGTTTCAGCAACAATCTTTCAGTTCGTGATACCCACTCGCACAATGAAACAAAATTGCGGCACGAAGTGCCTGATGGCGTTGTTTATGCATTGTCAAAAGATGATGTTGTCAAGACGGTGAAAATTTGCGCCCGTCATAAAATGCCGATTATCGGTTTTGGTGTGGGAAGCTCGCTTGAAGGGCAATTGAATGCTCCGGTAGGTGGTATCAGCATCGATTTTTCAAAAATGGATCAAGTTGTGTCTTTTTCGCCTGAAGATATGACGATTACTGTACAGCCGGGAATTACGCGCGAAACATTGAATAGCTGGTTGCGCGACAGCGGGTTGTTCTTCCCGATCGACCCCGGTGCGAATGCATCTATCGGAGGAATGGCGGCCACACGCGCATCAGGTACAAGTGCAGTGCGTTACGGGACAATGAGGGAAGCCGTTCTGAGCGCCGAGGCCGTTATGGCTGATGGCAGCCTTATACACACAGCAAGTCGCGCAAAAAAATCTGCTGCGGGTTATGATTTGACCCGTCTTCTCGTCGGCTCGGAAGGCACTCTCGGTCTTTTTACAGAATTGACAATACGTCTGCACCCCATACCGGAAGTCGTATCAAGCGGTATTTGTACTTTTGCCAGTATTGGAGACGCATGTAATACGGTTATTGAATCTATCCAATGCGCTATACCGTTTGCACGTGTGGAACTGATGGATGAATTTATGGTCAAAGCGTGTAACGCCTATTCCGGTTTGACTTTGGAGCCACGGCCGACGCTTTGTGTTGAATTTCACGGTGACGAAGCAAGCGTTGCAAGCCAGGCTGCCACTTTCAGTGAAATTGCTGCTGCCCATGGTTCGACCAATTTCCAGCAATCGACCGACCCGGAAAAACGTGCCCAACTTTGGAAAGCCCGTCATAGCGCATTATGGGCTGCCGAGGCGAGCTTACCCGAATGCGACGTCTTTTCTACAGATGCCTGTGTGCCTATTTCACGTCTTGCCGATTGCGTTACCGAAACGCAAAAAGACTTGAAGGAACACAATTTGATTGGCCCCATCATTGGTCACGTCGGAGATGGCAACTTCCATGTTTTTGTCGGTTACCCGAAAGATAACGAAGCGGAAGAAAAACGCATCTATGAATTTACTCAAAGACTGTCGGAGCGTGCAATTTCAATGGGCGGCACTTGCACCGGCGAGCACGGCATTGGACAGCGCAAAACCAAATATTTGCGCATAGAATTGGGAAAAGCCGTAGATTTTATGTGGACCATCAAACAGGCACTTGACCCCGACAATATTCTCAATCCCGGAAAATACGGTTTTCCAGATAATTGAGAAATACCACCGCATTGTTGTGCTTTTCATCATGAGCCGCATATAGCAAAGTTACACGGGGGTGTTTTTCGAGGGAAGAAAGATATTGCCCGATTGCTTGGGATTGACCATCAAGCTCGGTAATATAACGGCTTTTGAATTCTTCCCATTTGCTCACATCGTGGTTGAACCAGTGACGTAAATCATTGCTCGGAGCGAATTCCTTTTGCCAATCGTCGAGATGGGCTTTCTCGCGTGAAAGCCCTCTTGGCCAGAGACGGTCAATCAATACCCGCCAACCGTCTTCTTCCGAATATGGTTCATAAACCCTTTTTATCGTTACCTTCATAATGCTTTCATCCAAATTTGCGATAAATCCGTTAGCTCGAAATAGCTTATCATGAAATTCATCAACAACCGAATATGATAAAATCCATATTATTTTTTGCTACGATTTTTCAAAGACAATGCCGCACACAATTCGCACCAGATTTTTATTCATTCCTATCAGCAAAAACCTTGATATATTTATTATGATATAGTTTTTCATGTCGTGAAAAACCCCATTGCCGGACTATAAGCTGTTTTATTTATAATAAATTAATAAAAACAATCATTTAATAGTATATATACGAAAAGTTGAATGACCATAACTAATAAAACGCTTAAACTTCTTCCTGTCGATATTGACATAACAGTCAATTTGAATAATCCTTTTAATCGAACGAAAAGGAGCAAGAGGAGGCCTTGAGTTCATTTCACTTTATAGGTGAAAACAGGAGTTTTTGTTACTTCTAAAACTAATAATTTTATTGGAATTATGCTGTCTCCCGGAAATGCGAGACGAATATAATTTGCCTGAAACGCAAATTGTAACAGAGAAAACTCGTATTTTAACAAGTAAAGCGCAAGTTCTTCTGTAGAGCATATTACAAGTAACAATATTCTCCTGAAATTGAAAAATATTCCTGTTACGGAAGAGGAGCCGTTATGGATAAAGAAACCATTTCCCGAATTGAGGCGAACCCGGCCTATATCACGTTAAGGAAAAAACGTAACAGACTGGGCGGCGTTCTCACACTTATAGCACTCGTTGTCTATTACGGTTGGATTGCACTGATTGCCTTTGACAAACAATTTCTGAGTTTACGCATTGGAACCGGCGTTACAACGATAGCCATCCCGATCGGGATTGGTGTGATTGTGTTGATGGTTCTGCTGACTGCAATCTACATTTTGATCGCCAATAGCAGTTACGACAATTATATTGATGAAATCAAGAAGGAGGTCAAACAATGAGCCTCCTTTATTTTTTTAAAAAACCCGTTATTTTCGGAACCGCCCTTGCACTACTCGCCAGTATCAACGCGAAAGCTGATGCTATTGGCGGCGAACTTCCGAAACAGGCCACCAATTGGTCAGCAATAATCATGTTTTTCGTATTTGTTGCTTTGACTTTGTGGATTACCAAATGGGCTGCCAACCGGACCAAATCACGCGCTGATTTCTATACAGCCGGTGGCGGTATAACAGGTTTCCAGAACGGCTTGGCGATTGCCGGTGACTTTATGTCGGCCGCTTCGTTTCTGGGAATATCGGCCATGGTGATGAGCGTCGGTTATGATGGCCTCATCTATGCTGTCGGCTTTCTCGTCGGATGGCCTATTGTCATGTTTCTCGTTGCCGAACGCCTGAGAAATTTGGGGCGGTTCAATTTTGCCGATGTCGCAGGTTTCCGTTTTGCCACCGCACCGGTACGTATATTCGCCGCCTGTGGTACGCTGGCCGTTGTGGCGTTTTATCTTATCGCGCAGATGGTCGGTGCCGGCCAGCTTATCAAACTCCTGTTCGGACTGGATTATCTTTATGCCGTTATTCTGGTTGGCGTATTGATGATGATTTATGTGCTGTTCGGCGGCATGACAGCAACAACATGGGTACAAATTATCAAAGCGGTTTTGCTACTTATCGGCGTAACTTTCATGGCGTTCATGATATTGCTCAAGTTCAATTTCAGCTTTGAAAATTTCTTTCAGGCTGCAGTCAATGTCAAAGCAAGCCTGTTTGCCCAAAAAAATTCGGTTGACCCGACTTCACCTGAAGCAATCGCGGCAGGACAATCCATTATGGCGCCCGGTGGCTTCATTAAGGATCCTGTTTCGGCTATTTCTTTCGGTATGGCCCTCATGTTCGGAACCGCCGGATTACCACATATTCTGATGCGATTTTTCACTGTGCCAAATGCAAAAGAGGCGAGAAAATCCGTTTTATGGGCAACTGTCTGGAATGGATATTTCTACATCGTTATCTTCATCATCGGATTTGGCGCGATTGCATTGGTTCTTTCCGACCCACAACTTTCAGCCCCGCTTTCGAGTGGTGCAGGTGCTGCCAATATGGCGGCTGTTATGGTGGGAAAAGCTGTCGGCGGTAATATCTTTTATGGTTTCATATCGGCCGTTGCATTTGCGACCATTCTGGCCGTCGTTGCAGGGCTTACGCTTTCAGGTGCAACCGCAATTTCCCATGACATTTTCAATATGGTCATTAAAAAAGGAACAGCGACCAGCGATGTCGAATTGCGTATATCGCGTATTGCCACGACACTTATCGGCATTATTGCAATCCTGCTCGGCATTGTTTTTGAACAACAGAATGTTGCCTTCATGGTGGCGCTTGCTTTTGCTATTGCTGCATCGGCAAATTTCCCTGTTCTTCTGCTTTCCATTTTTTGGAAAAAATGTACGACAAGGGGTGCAGTCATTGGCGGCTTTCTCGGATTGATTTCTTCGGTTGGTCTCACAATCGTGTCGCCTGCCGTATGGGTTTCAACATTCGGTTTTTCACCGGATACGGTTTTGTTTCCATATACCTCGCCTGCTCTTTTTTCGATGATATTGGGTTTTGGCGGCGTATGGCTGTTTTCGATAACGGATAACAGCAGCCGTGCACAACAAGACCGTGCCGGTTTTGCTGCCCAACAAATCCGCTCCGAAACCGGTATTGGAGCCTCTGTAGCATCCGACCATTAAACCGGTCGGTAGCTATAGAGTTCAAAGCCGATATGTCAGGACATAGGATATAATTTTTTAAAAAAGGCGGTCAAAGACTGCCTTTTTATCATTTTGGTTGGTTGTTCTTTTTTGTCACCGGATTAACGGCGTTTCCGATTAATGATGATGAGGTGAGTTTTACAAACCCCGTCAACCTTCTCGCTTGGTTTTCCGGTAAAGTTCAAGGTTAAGGCCAACGGCTATCAGAAGGATCAATGCAGTCACAAAAAAGACCGGACGAACGCCGAACCATCCGCCGATAAAACCACCGCAAACCGGCCCCAATACCTGCCCCACATATTGTGAAGAAACAAAAAGTCCCAATATTGTTCCCACTGCATAATCGGGAACGAGATGGCGCAAAATAGCGGTGACACAGGGAATTAACCCGCCAAGCGCCAGTCCCAACAAAAACCTTAAAACAACAAGTGCCCAGGCAGAGGTTACCAATGCTTGCGGCAGCAACAGAATGACCGCCACAACCATCGCACCTAACAGCACTTTCCAATGTCCGATATGGTCGGCAAGTCTACCGAGTTCGGTTGCAGAAAGGGCACTTCCCAAGGCGGTCATGGACATGACCAGCCCCGCCCAGAAAGTGACGCTTGCCCCACCTTTTTGGAGCGTCTCGACATAAATTGTTATAATGGGTTCTATTGAAAGATTGGCAAAAGTCAAAAGTGCTCCGGTTGCCAACATGACAATAACACTTTGGTTGAAAAGACCGCGCACCCGCCTTTGTTCGGCTTTATCACGACGACGTTCGACAAAAACATTATGATTTTCATGGATTGCGAATGTCGTAACGATAAAAGTGATAAATATTAAAATACCAACTGCAACAAAGCAGGTTCTAAGACCAATATAATCGGGCAAGATACCGCCAATCAACGGGCCGATAAAATTGCCGCTCATAACGCCGGAAGAAATAATGCCCAACGCCCATCCGGTCTTGTCTTTCGGCGTTTGGGTGGCTGCCAGAATAGCCGCACCGGAAGCATAGCCACCCGCAAGCCCCGTTAATAATCGCAATAAAACCAATTGGGTAATGCTTGTAACAAAGCCCATCAATCCGATTGCTATAGCCATCCCCAAACTTGCTCGTACAAGCATGAGCTTACGTCCGTACCGGTCACCAAGACGCCCCCATAGCGGTGCTACAAGAGCCGCCGAAAAAAATGTTGCGGCATAGGCAATGCCCGACCATTGTGAAATTGCTTTTGGATTATCAATTCCGACTTCTTTAACAAAAAGTGGCAAAAAGGGAAGAAGCACAGTCATTCCGACGATCGTCGTAAAAGCACCGAAAGCCGATATAACGAGATTTCGTCGCCAATAAGGTGACACTTCTTCAGTTTGCCCGACCATTTCCTTTTGCCCTACCTCTTCCATCGCTGCAATATATCTGTTTTGCTACAGGCCTGTCTGTTGAATTTCATCAGGGGCTGTTCAAAATAAAGTGTCTGATCCCGACTTTTTTCTGCTCTTCAATCGGGTTTACGATCGTTCCTATCCCACGATGAAAATGCCATGCGTATCAACCGGACATTTTATTGTTTCTTGAAATAGAAAACAGCCAGCCGGCTTTTACAGGCATTCACGGGTATTCACACGCATTTACTAGCATTCATTGGCCTCCACAGGCAGAAAAATATGTTTCATCCCGCTTTCGAGCCACTGACAAAGTTTAGCTTCTCGAAAAAACAAAAGGGAAAAACGCGCTTTCGGATTTCATTTATGAAATGAACGTCTCGTATTTTATGCCTGATAAACCGATAAGTGATAAATTTGAAAATTATGAAACGGTTTTTAAAAAGGCAAATGAAGTTAATGAATAGACGGCACGATACGATTATATTAAATTACGTCGTTTTCTAAACTTCGAGAGCATTTTCTTTGACTATTTTGCAAATTGTCATCCTGTTGATTTTGGTGTTTGTGCTGGCTTCAATGCTGGCCGTATATGCATATGGACGCTTTGCAAAAAGTGCACGTGGTGAAAATTCTTACGCTCTTAAAGTTGACGAAAGCCGGACTGAGCTCGACCGCAAGATAGAAGATTTGGCAAAACGCGAAAACGGTCTCGGCATTGAAAAAGATGGGCTGTCACTCTTTATCAATAATCTCGACGCCTTTGCCGGACGTGCGGTTGCAACGGAACTTTCCGGCCGCAGTCTCGATTTGATGTATTATATATGGGATGATGATCTCACAGGGCGTCTTTTGTTAAAAGAAGTAATGGACGCTGCCGAACGCGGTGTACGTGTGCGCATGTTGCTTGATGACATTAATGCGCAAGGGCGCGACCCTGCCTATGTGGCTCTGGATAAACACCCGAATATAGAAATACGCATGTTCAACCCCGGAAGAGCAAGGAATGGTGGCTTGAGGCGTGGCCTTGAGATGATGTTACGTGCACTAACAGTCACCCGCAGAATGCACAACAAAGCGTTCATCGTTGACGGGCGCATAGCGTTTGTAGGTGGGCGCAATATTGCCGATGCTTATTTTGGTGCAGGCAAAGCGTCCAATTTTCGTGACCTTGATTTGATGCTTGTCGGGCCATCTGTCAAAAAGGTTGAAACAATTTTCGATTCATTCTGGAATAGTGCGGTTGCTTTGCCAATCCATGCTCTTGCGGTTCCCAAAAAAGCCCGCGACATCAATTATTGGAAAAACAAGCTGACACAATTCCACGATTCCGGAAATGCCAAGCCTTATCTCGATTATGTGCAGGCTCATATGAACTTCGAGCACTTTATCAAACCGCAGCATAAGCTTTTTCCCGTTGTCGCGGTGGATGTCGTTTCGGACCCTCCCGAAAAAGCGCTGGGACACAGACCGGAAAACTGGCTGATGACCGTATTTTCGCCGTTAATTGACAGTGCAAAAACAGAACTTCAAATTACATCGCCCTATTTTGTTCCAGGGAAAGCGGGAACCGAACGGCTTTGTACACTTGCAAAAAATGGTACCGATGTGCGTATACTCACCAATTCGCTGGCAGCCACCGATGTTGCGGCTGTTCACGGTGGTTATGCCCCTTATCGAAAACCGCTTCTTAAAGGTGGAGCCAAACTTTACGAGCTAAAACCCGATGGCGGGCCACACCGGTTGCGCCTGTTCGGTTCCGGCCGTGCAAGCCTTCATACCAAAGCATTTCTGATTGACGGCAAAACAGCTTTTATCGGTTCTTTCAATTTTGACCCGCGATCGGCTTCACTGAACACAGAAATGGGTATTTTGTTTGAATGCCCGCAGATCTCCGACAGGCTGAACAAGCTTTTTGCCGAAGAAACAACAAAAGAGATGAGCTATCATCTTCATCTCGACCATAAAAGCCGCATTTATTGGAAATATGTTGAAGATGAAAAGCCATGTATTGCGAAACGTGAACCGGAAAGTCGTATATGGCGGCGGGCTTTTGCAAAATTGATAAGTTGGTTGCCTATCCAGTCCCAATTGTAAGAAAATAACCGGTGCGCCAAATTTCTTGATTATCAAACTCGGCTTGAAAACGGCACGTTCATCTTGCTTGAAATCCGACTATTCAAGAATATGCTGCATCAGGACTTGTTCCATCTATGAAGAGCGGGCAAGCGTTTTCTTCATAAAAAGCAAAACAAAAAGAAATTTAAAAGTGCTTTGTTTGTCTATTAAAATCTATGTCGAAAAAAAGACGGATCTTCTTATAAATATCTTGAAAATATCCATTTCAATTTATTGATAGACCAACTTCTGTAAAATGCATGTATAGCTTTTATCGGGAAAAATCGTGAATGATATAGTTTGCAACTTCATGTGTTATTTTTCCTCATTTGTTATTTTTGCTGAAATCGCAATTTCCGTGCTAATTCCAGTGATGCACTGAAAATGAAAGGAAATCCCGATAGATCACAACTTTATTTTGTGACTCACAATTACCGGTGATGCCGATATAATTCTCGAAATTTATAAATATACGTTAAAAAAATAATACAATTACTCTTTCCAATTTTATTCCGGCGTGTTACAAACCAGCGCCAATCCATAAGAAGCAATACGAATATGCCGCGGTACTTTGTTCCAGCGGTTCATTCGTTTTTAAAGGAATATTGGACATGGCAAAAATCATCGAAACAGCAACAGGTAGAGAAGCACTGACATTTGACGATGTGCTTTTACAGCCTGCCCATTCTGAAGTTATGCCGGGACAGGTCGATCTTAAAACGACTGTTGCAACCGACATCGTTTTGAACATACCGCTCTTGTCGGCGGCAATGGATACAGTAACCGAATCCAGATTGGCGATTGCCATGGCACAATCGGGCGGAATGGGTGTCATCCATCGCAATATGACACCATCCGAACAGGCGGAGGAAGTCCGCCAAGTCAAGAAGTTCGAGTCCGGCATGGTTGTCAATCCGGTTACAATCGGACCGGAAGCAACATTGGAAGAAGCCAAGGCACTCATGGCTGCACATGGAATTTCCGGTATTCCTGTTGTCGAAAACGGCGAAAAAGGTCCGGGGCGTCTTGTCGGTATTCTGACGAACCGCGATGTCCGTTTTGCTTCTGATCCCAAACAGAAAATCTACGAATTGATGACACGCGAGAACCTTGTCACCGTTCGTGAAAATGTCCAACATGACGAAGCAAAGAAACTGCTTCACCAAAATCGCATCGAAAAGCTGCTGGTTGTCGATAATGAAGGGCGTTGCGTCGGGTTGATAACCGTAAAAGATATAGAAAAGTCCCGTCTCAATCCGAATGCTGCAAAAGACGCACACGGGCGTTTGCGTGTGGGGGCGGCAAGCACCGTTGGTAAGGATGGCATGGAACGCGCCGAACGGCTTATTGATGCCGGTGTTGATATTCTGGTCATTGATACCGCTCATGGCCATTCGCAACGTGTGCTGGATGCAGTCAAGGAAATCAAAAAGATTGCAGGTTCGACTGCCGTTATGGCAGGAAATGTAGCAACACCTGAAGCAACACAAGCACTCATTGATTGTGGTGCAGATGCTGTAAAAGTCGGGATTGGCCCCGGCTCCATTTGTACGACACGCATCGTTGCAGGTGTCGGTGTGCCGCAGCTTTCTGCAATTATGGGAGCTGTCGAAGTTGCCGATAAAGCCGGTATTCCGATTATTGCCGACGGCGGTATCAAATATTCAGGCGACCTTGCCAAAGCTCTGGCTGCTGGCGCACGAGCTGTCATGATCGGTTCACTGCTTGCCGGAACGGAAGAAAGCCCCGGTGAAGTTTATCTTTATAAAGGTCGTTCGTTCAAAGCCTATCGTGGCATGGGATCGGTTGGCGCAATGGCGAGAGGTTCTGCCGACCGCTATTTTCAGGCAGATGTCCATGACGAATTGAAGCTTGTTCCCGAAGGCATCGAAGGTCAGGTTGCATATAAGGGGCCGGCAGCCTCTGTTCTGCACCAACTTGCAGGTGGCTTGCGGGCTTCAATGGGCTATCTTGGTGCGCCAAACCTTGAGGAATTCCGTAACAAGGCAACATTTGTTCGCATCACCAATGCGGGTCTCAACGAAAGTCACACACACAATGTGTCGATCACGAGAGAAAGCCCGAATTATCCAAGTGCAGTTTTGTAAAGTGCAATCTTGTAAACCGGATAGCCCTTGTCGACCGGAAATGGCGGCAAGGGCTTTTTTGTGCCGAACAAGAAAATCCATTCCTTATGCAGTGAAAAGCTTCAAACGTTTTTTCACTGGCATTTCAAATGGCTGGAAAGCACATTCCCGCGCAAAAATTTGAAATTTTGTTGACAGCCTTAAGAAGGCCGCGCTGGAGTCGTTCCAGCTTATACCCAATTCTATTCGGCCTGTGCTGACAGAATTCACCTTTTGCACCAGTACTTTCCATCACATCCTCGCAACACGGCGCAAAATAGACAAGGAAAAACCGGAAATCTTATCTGCCGCAAAACGATTTGCAAAATGCGCTGAAAGCCTTTCGACAGAATAACAACTGAATAACTGTCACGTCCGGATTGGTTGAAATATGTATCAATCCGGCTGCTACTGTTCTGTCCGATGAAGTTGCCAATCAAACAATGAAGTTTCTTGCCTGTTCGAGAATGGGAAGAGCGAGTGACTTCACCAAATCGGCCAGAAGTTTGAAATCTTTCGAGCGGCGGGAACGTCTTCTCCAGAACAGACAAATATGGCGCTTAGGTGTTTCTCCTTCAAAAGCGACGATGCTGATATTATCAAGCCGTGCTTCTGTCGAAACAGCAATTTGCGGAATGATTGTTATTCCAATGCCGTTCGCTACAAGCTGCATCAAGGTTGTCAGCGAAGACGCGGTAATGTCGTGGCGATATTTTTTTGTTTGGCAGGCTTCAAGCGTTTGGTCGCGCAGGCAATGTCCTTCCTCCAACAACAACAATTTACCGGTGTCGACATCCCCTTGACGAACGTTTTTATAAATCGACTGCGGGTCGTCACGCGGCAACGCATAATAAAACTCATCGTCAAATAGAAATTCCGAAACAAATTCGCCATCCTCCAGCGGAGTGGCAGCCAAAACTGCATCAATCTCGCCGTTGCGTAACAATTCGACAAGACGATCGGTTTTCGCCTCTTGTATCTGGAGCGAAAGAGATGGATATAAATGGCGCACCTTCGGCAACACCGACGGCAATATATAAGGTGCAACTGTTGGTATAATACCCAGTTTAACCGGATAGCTCAAAGGTGATTCATGGGCAGCAACAATATCGCTCAGGACAGATAGGCGAGCCAGAATATCATTGATTATCGGCAGAAAATTACACCCTAACGGCGTCAATATAATCCGTTTGGAAGTTCTCTCGAATAGCGCTGCACCGGCTATCTTTTCCATTTCGGCAATTTGCACGGAAAGCGCCGGTTGCGATATACCCAACTTTTCGGACGCCTCCCCGAAATGACCGGTATTGGCGAGAATTTGAAAATAGCGAAGCTGTCTTACAGTGAACATAATAAGTTTTTCTTATATAATTTAAAACAAAAATCAATTGGATTTTATTTCCTAATTGAATATTATCAAGCCGTTCTGAAGAAGAACGGGGTAGTACCTTGCCGGAGGGTTTTCTACCTATTACAGAGATTGAGAGCTTGCTATTTATTTTTCGACTTGGAAAATTTCGGGTTGGAATGTGGCGAGCGCTCAATCTGTGGCCGTAACAGATATTCTTCAGTCAACGCTTCAATGTTAGGTCATCGTTAAAAAACAGGTGACCGTAAGGAGGTCGGGACATTCCCCCTATGTTTCGGCCTCCTTTCCTTGATATTTTTTTGATACAAAGAAACCATCATACAAATCAGAACATGTGTTTTTTTGCCTTGGTTTTTCCGAAACAAGGCAAACAAAGTTCTCTCTTGCGTTAGGCTTTCCCTTTAATCCGTTGGATTTCCTATAATAAGTGCCGGAACTTTTATTTTCTGTATCAATGTCTTATGAAACGAACCGAATATAAGTTTTTTAATTTTTGCTTTGTTGAAGGCACTCAGAATAATCATATCGACTTCATTTTCATCAACAATCCTGTTAATGCCTTCTCCGTCGCGATCATCCTCCAGAAGCAAGGCGGAAGCCTGAACTCCCTCTTCATCCAACTGTTTTATAATTCGGTCGACATCTTCGGATACCGTTTTAAATGCATATTTTGAAAACGCTATATATATGGTTTTATTGGTAAAAAGCGGATATTGCCGTATATAGCGAATTGCCAGATCAAGTTCAAAGTCGTCATCATAAATAAGAAGTGCCTTATCAATCGGACCTGCATTGATAGTTGCAGCCAATACCGGTTTCGGGGAAGCGCGTATAATAGTCTCGAAATTACCGCCAACTTCCGATTGTTGGGTTTTATTGACAGTCTTTTGCCCCTGCTTGCCTATAACAATCAATGACGACTTTTTACCATAAAATCTTATAGCCTCGTCCAGACTGTCATAACGCAACTTGGTATCAACTGCATTTTTTGTATGCTTCTCGATATAGGCTTTCGCGTTATCCAATACTGTCTGCCCCAATTCCTGCATCAGTCGTGCATAAGAAGCATTATCATCATGGATCCCGCCCAGAAAATCCGTATAGAAGCGTTTATCAATATCTTTTGCAATATCTGCCGGAATCGCAGCATCCTCGGACATTTTATCAAGAACATTCAATAGTCTGATTGGTGCGTTCAACTCTTTTGAAGCCCAAATGGCGAGATCACAAACCGATTTCCAATATAAAGAGGAATCAACGAGCGCAAGTATTGGTTCTTCCATGTAATTCCCTGTCTTGCCGTCATCATTAGCGATTTAAAATTAAACTATTAATTTGGTTTGTTATTTTCTATAAAAACAATACATTATACAATAATTACATTCAATAACTTTGAAAATTTTTATATAAAATGTTGTTAAACTTTTTTTAAAACAAATCTAAACATAATTCTTTACTCGAATATATATCTATAATAGTTCTAATTTCACATTTGAACGCTTCAATATATTTTTTTAAACGGGATCACCCGAAAAACAGGAAAATATTTTCCAACAGAAACAATTTTTAAAATAGAGCGATTGGTTATCAAATCCTGACATATTCCAGTGTTCGTTCAATCGGCTTTGACGATGCGGGAATAAAAAGGACAACCACCCATATGACGGCAAACTGCTTCGTTCTTAAAGTGAAAATCTCAAACCCGCTTACAACCGTTGCAATCGGAATATATGCGACACATGCCGATATGGTATTGAACCCGCGGCGTGTGCCGAGCCGGATGAAAGCCTTTAACCGGATTTTATCCTCACACCATAACCTTATCTAATGAGAAATTAAATAATTTAAAATTAGAATTAATTTAAACTTGCTCTATCTTCTTTAGGTGTGACGTTTTGAAAACAATAGATTTGGAGGCTCTCATGAGCGAGCGGATTACATTGACAACAACGGCGGGAGCTGCCGTACCTGATAATCAGAACTCCATTACTGCAGGTCCACGTGGTCCTGTGTTGATACAAGATTATCAATTATTGGAAAAATTGGCGCATCAAAATCGTGAACGCATACCGGAGCGGACAGTTCACGCAAAAGGTGTCGGCGCTCATGGTGTGCTGAAGATTACCGGTGATATTACCCGTTATACGAAAGCTGCAGTGTTCAAACCGGGAACCGAAACGCCGATGCTTGGTCGTTTTTCCACTGTTGCCGGTGAAAGAGGAGCGGCCGATGCCGAACGCGATGTTCGCGGTTTTGCATTGAAGTTCTACACGTCCGAGGGCAACTGGGATCTGGTTGGCAACAATACGCCGGTCTTTTTTGTTCGTGATGCATATAAGTTTCCCGATTTCATCCATACGCAAAAGCGCCATCCGCGAACCAATTTGCGCTCGAACACCGCTCAATGGGATTTCTGGTCGCTTTCGCCTGAAAGTCTGCATCAGGTAACAATTCTGATGTCGGATCGCGGATTACCGATCGATACAATGCATATGAATGGTTATGGCTCCCACACTTATTCACTGTGGAATGAAAAAGGTGAACGTTTCTGGGTTAAATTCCATTTCAAAACAATGCAGGGACATAAATTCTACACCAATGCAGAAGCTAAAGAACTTGTAGGCACGACGCGCGAAAGTTCACAGGAAGCACTTTACAATGCGATCGAAAGTGGCAATTTTCCGCGTTGGAAAGTTCAGGTTCAGATTATGCCCGAAGCAGACGCTGACAAGACACCTTATAACCCGTTCGATCTGACAAAAGTTTGGCCTCATAAAGATTATCCGCCAATGGATATCGGTATTATGGAATTAAACCGCAATCCGGACGATTATTTTGCAGAAATCGAAGAGGCTGCTTTCTCGCCTTCCAATATCGTTCCGGGCATCGGTTATTCGCCCGACAAGATGTTGCAGGCACGTATCTTCTCTTATGCCGATGCGCACCGTTATCGTTTGGGCACGCATTATGAACAAATTCCGGTCAACAAACCCCTTTGCCCTGTTCATAATTACCATCGTGACGGGCAAATGAATACATATGGCGGACATTCGACCAATAATGTTGACGCCTATTATGAACCGAATTCGTTCAACGGCCCTGTAGAAGACAAATCGGCACAGGAACCGCCGTTAAAAATTTCCGGCGACGCTTATCGTTACGATCATCGGGCTGGCAATGACGATTACAGTCAGGTAACAGCACTTTTCAATCTGTTCGATCAAGACCAGAAAAACCGGTTGTTCTCCAACATTGCCGATGCAATGGAAGGTGTTCCCGATTTTATTATCGAACGTCAGCTTGGACACTTTGAAAAAGTCCATCCGGATTATGCCGCAGGCGTACGGGCTGCCATAAAACTTAAAAAAGAAAGCAAATAATTTCCATGCATTGAAAAAGCGGGCTTTTCAGCCCGCTTTTTTATAACTTATTCTGAACTTGTTCAGGCGCCGGTTTTGATAGCGATCTTCATGACCCCGTCGCGTTGGTGCGCAAACAGATCATAAGCCTTTTCTATATCATCCAGTTTATAAGTATGTGTAACAAGCGAACGTAAATCAACGCTGCCATTTTCAACAACATTCATCAAACGGCGCATACGTTCTTTACCACCGGGGCAAAGACCACTCACAATATCAATATCTCCAAGACCTGCGCGATAACCTGCCAGCGGTATTTTCAGGTCATTGGAATAAACTCCGAGACTGGACAATGTACCACCGGGGCGAAGAACATTAAGACAAGACTCGAAAGTCGGCTGCGTACCCAAAGCCTCGATAGCAACGTCAACGCCACGCCCGTCTGTCAAGCGCATGATTTCTTCAACAGCATTGCAGGCTTTGAAATCAACCACATGGGTTGCACCCAGTTTTTTGGCCATTTCCATACGAGCCGGCACTGTATCAACACCGATAATCGTTGTTGCGCCGCATAATTTTGCACCGGCAACAGCACACAAGCCGATCGGCCCCAATGCCCAGACAACAACAATATCACCGATTTTTACTCCGCCACGTTCGGCACCGGAAAAACCGGTCGACATAATATCTGGACACATCAACACCTGTTCATCGGTAAGATTGTCAGGAATGGCACATAGATTTGCTGCGGCGTCATTGACACGCAAAAATTCGGCTTGGGCACCGTCAATCGTATTGCCGAATTTCCAGCCGCCCATAGCCTCGAAACCATGTTTCGTATGCGGGCCATCTTGCGAACCACAACCACACATACATGCATTGGAGATGCCGCTTGGTGTAATCGCACCGGCAATCACACGTTGCCCCTCACGGAAACCTTTGACTTCGGAACCGAGTTTTTCGATAATTCCGACCGGTTCATGACCAATTGTCAAACCTTTTTTTACCGGATATTCGCCTTTGAGAATATGAATATCAGTTCCACAGATTGTGGTTGTAGTAATGCGGATCAATGCATCCATCGGCCCGATATCGGGAACGGGCTTATCTTCCAGCACAATCCGGTTTTTTTCTACAAATACTGCTGCTTTCATTTTGGCCATAAAGCACTCCCTTTCAGCTTTTATCCTAGAGCGTTTCAACGAAGTTGATTATACTGGAATTAAAGTGAAAGTGAAATAGTATTTTTGCAATGTTTATTTATTTATACTATTAAAATATAATCAAAATTTAAAGAATAATAAACAATATAAAATATATTATATAATATATTTTATCTATTCTAAAAAAATTCAGAAAGCACCCTCGTCAGGTGCTCTCTGAAAAGCTATGCTATTATGTTCTAAATTGCAAATCAATTCTGGATATAGACAACATGGGTATGCGTATATTCGAGAATTCCATGCTTGCCGTCGGCACCACCGATACCCGATTTTTTAACACCTGCGTGGAAACCTTGCATAGCCTCGAAATTCTCGCGGTTGATGTAGGTTTCTCCGAAACGGAGTTCATTTGATGCACGCATGGCGGTCGAAAGATCTTTGGTATAAATGGACGATGTCAAACCATAGATCGTGTCATTGGCCATTTCTATCGCTTCATCAATTGTATCAAATGAAACAACCGGGAGAACCGGTCCGAACACTTCATTCTGCACAATTTCCATTTTCTGTTTGCAATGGGCAAGCAATGTCGGCTCATAGAAATTACCATGTTTCATATCGGCAGGCTGACCGCCAACAAGGCATTCAGCACCTTCTTTAAGTGCCCTTTCGACAAAGCCGGAAACCGAAGACAAAGCCGACTTGTTAATCAACGGCCCCATATCGGCATCGGCCATTTTTTCCGGATTGCCATAGCGGACAGCCTTCATGGCTTTGCTCATTCTTTCAAGAAAATCTGCCTCGATGGATTTGTCGACATAGACACGTTCTGCACAATTGCAGACTTGACCGGTATTGATAACGCGCGAAGCAAGAATTGCCCGCACAGCGAGATCAAGATCGGCATCCTTGGCAACAATTGCCGGTGCTTTACCGCCGAGTTCCAAATTGACCTTGGTAATGTTCTTTGCAGCAGCAGACATAATACGAACGCCGGTATCGACAGAACCGGTAAAGCTTACAAGCCCGACATCCGGATTTTCGCAAATATTCTGGCCGGTGGTTGAACCACGCCCGAAAACCATATTGAATACGCCCTTTGGCAAATCCGTATTGGCAACGATCTTGGCGAAAATTGAAGCATTGAGCGGCGTTTCGACACTTGGCTTGATGACAATCGTATTGCCGACAAGAAGTGCCGGTGCCATTTTACGGGCAATCAGAAAGAAAGGAAAATTCCACGGCAAAATACCGCCCACAACACCAATCGCCTGCCGCATCAACAAAATTGTTTCTCCGGGGCGATCGGAAGGTATAATTTCCCCTTCAATGCGACGTGCCCATCCGGCCATATAATCCATATAGTCGGCCGTAAAATTTGCTTCCACCTTTGCAAGTGCCTGGGTTTTGCCTTGTTCCCTGACCAGAATGTTTGCGACCTCGTCCGCATGTTCGCGCACCTTCCGGGCAATCTGCTTTAAAAATTTTGCGCGTTCTATCGCCGGTAATTTCTCCCATGCCGGCTGTGCTTTTTTGGCTGCGGCAACAGCCCTGTCAACTTCTGCCTTTGGAGTGTCGTAGATTTCTCCGATCACTTCGTCAGTTGAAGGATTGGTAACAGCGATCGTCTTGCATCCTTTGCAATCGACGAGCTTGCCGTCAATAAAGTTAAATTCAGGTGTCATAAAATCCTCCACGTATTTCTAACTTCTTATGCCTATGTCAAACTCTGACACAGGCATTACAGAATAGTCTAAATCCGTAGATTATGCAATTTTGAGAAATATTTTTCCTGAAAATAGCTATTAAAAAGAAACAAAAATCAAAACACGGTTTATTTTATTTAGAATAATTATAGCGAAATATTAAACCCGCATTCCATTCAATAATAAAATCCACTTAATTAACCGGCTAAATATAATGGAAAGTAACCGGAGGCGGTCAAATTGCGCCAATTCTTAGAAGATCATGGAAATGAACAAGGCCAACCGGTTTTTTATTTTCCACCACCAGAAGAGCACCAATTTTATGATCGTTAATCAAGGCTGTTGCCGCGCCGACCATCATATCCGGTGTTACCGTTTTGGGGTCTTTTGTCATCACATCATTGACCGAGAGTTTTGAAAGGTCGCGATTGATATTACGGGCAAGATCACCATCGGTAACAATGCCTTCGAGGTTGCCTTCATTATCGACAACAGCAACACAACCAAAATGTTTTTCTGTAAGCACCTGCATGGCATCTTTCATCGGTGTACCACTTTTGACAATCGGGATACGATCGCCACGGTGCATGATGTCACGAATGAATTTGAGATTTGCTCCAAGTGAACCACCGGGATGAAAAATCTTGAAGTCACTGGCAGTAAATCCGCGCATTTCGAGAAGTGCAACCGCCAGTGCGTCACCCATTGCAAGCTGCATCGTGGTAGACGTTGTCGGAGCAAGGCCATGCGGGCAAGCTTCTTCCACTTTTGGCAGGAGTAATAAAATATCTGCCGCTTGCCCCAAAGCAGAATGTGCACCGGATGTCAAAGCAATGAGGGGAATACGAAAACGCGCGGCATGATTCAAAATTCCGCCGAGTTCGACCGTTTCACCCGACCACGATATTGCAAGGATGACATCCCCCACTTCGATCATTCCCAGATCACCGTGGTTAGCTTCCGCAGCATGGACAAAAAATGCTGGAGTACCGGTGGAGGCGAGAGTTGCGGCAATTTTTGTACCAATATGCCCGCTTTTTCCAAGACCCGTTACAATAACGCGTCCTCTGGACTGGAGAATTTTTTTAACAGCTTCGGCGAAAGGTTTGGAAAGACCATCGTCGAGTGCCTTTTTAATAGCCGCAAGTCCGGCCATTTCAACAGAAATTGTGTGATTGGCAGATTGAACTGCGTCAGAAGCGGAAAATTGAAGGTCTTTATCGGTCATCATGACCCGATTTGATAAAGCAAATCGGGTCAGACGTCTACTATAGTTTTATTTTTTTGTAGTGTTCAGCAATGCTGTCAAAGGTGCCAAAACCTTTTCACGCATGTCAGAGCGCGAAAGCGCAAAAGCAACGTTCGCCTCGATAAATCCTGTCTTGGAGCCGCAATCAAATGTTGCCCCTTCAAAGCGATATCCGTAAAAATTCTGGTCTTGTGCAAGTGAGCGCATACCATCAGTCAACTGGATTTCGTTGCCGGCACCTTTTTCCTGTCGTGACAGAATATCGAAAATTTCCGGCTGCAAAATATATCGCCCGTTAATATAGAGGTTGGAAGGAGCTGTGCCCTTTGCCGGTTTTTCCACCATCTGGGTTATTTCAAACCCGTGGGCGACCGCTTTACCTTTACCAACAATACCATATTTATGTGCCTCTTCCGGATCACATTCCTGAACAGCAACAATATTGCCGCCGGTTGCTTCATAAAGGCGAACCATTTCCGAAAGGCACCCTTTTTCGGCTTGCATGACCATATCAGGCAAGAGAAGAGCAAAAGGTTCGTTTCCAACAAGTTCGCGAGCACACCAAACTGCGTGCCCCAATCCCAAAGGCTGTTGTTGACGGGTAAAAGACGTTGTGCCGGGTTGCGGTTGTAAATCTTTAAGGTGGGCCAACTCTTCCTTTTTTCCACGTTCGGCAAGCGTCGTATAAAGTTCGACCTGTGCATCGAAATAATCTTCGATAACCGCTTTGTTGCGACCGGTCACAAAAATCAGGTGTTCGATGCCGGCTTCACGTGCTTCGTCAACCACATATTGAATAACAGGCTTATCGACGACGGTGAGCATTTCCTTAGGAACTGTTTTGGTTGCCGGTAAGAAACGTGTTCCAAGTCCCGCCACGGGGAAGACTGCTTTACGGATTTTTTTCAAACTGCTCTCCCGATATAATCGACTTTACAAATTGACTCGGTTGCATTCTATAACGTGGATGATGGAAAAAGCATGTTCACAGCCATCATCTTTTTTCGCAAGATGCAATCTTAAGTGATGACATTATAATAGCCAAAGGCTAAATAAATTATCAATGCCACTATGAAAATGTCATTTTCCCGATTTATTTTCCTCATGAAGCCTACGATAAACCGTTCATAAAAATAAAAAACGGATTACTATTGTGAAGGGTGCATTTTTGCAAAAGGCTGACATTTCTAACGCGCGGAGCACATATGAAAATGAACAGCAATAATATCGAAGAGAAATCCGGAAACCGGATAACCAGACGATTGGCAATTTTCGGCGGAATGTGTTTCGTTGGCCTCACCTGTTCTGTACCTGCAATGGCGCTCGGTTCGGACATTGCGTTCCGCCGCTGGATTGCCGATTTCAAAAAGACTGCATTGAATGCCGGCATTACATCGGCAACTTTCAATCTGGCTTTCAAGGGGGTTGATTCTCCTGATCCGGAGGTGTTGAAGAAAGCTGCCTATCAACCCGAATTTACGGATCCGACGTGGAATTATTTTGACAATCGTGTGCAGGACAATGCCATTGCACTCGGTCGTGCGCATGGGAAAAAATGGGCAAAATGGCTCAACGCAATTGAAAAGCGTTTCGGTGTCGATCCCAACATTCTTTTGGCTATCTGGTCGATTGAATCCGATTTTGGCGAGGCCATGGATCGTGACACGGCAATGCGCGACGCGATACGCTCGCTTGCCACTCTCGGCTATGGTGACAAGCGCCGGGCAAAATATGCACAAACACAACTGATCGCGGCACTGAAGATTTTACAATCCGGCGATATTGACAGGGCTCATTTGCAAGGTTCCTGGGCCGGTGCTTTGGGGCATACGCAATTCATTCCCACGAGTTACCTTATTTATGCTGTCGATATGGATGGCGATGGCAAGCGAGATATATGGACATCGGTTCCCGACGCTCTCGCCACTGCCGCCAACCTTTTGAAGAAAAATGGCTGGCAGGAAGGCCGCGGCTGGGGATATGAAGTCATTCTGCCTGAAAATGGCAAGTTCCCGCCCGGTTCGCTTACTCTTGCCGAATGGGCAAAAATGGGTGTCAAGCGAGCCGACGGAAAGCCGTTTGCTTATCCTTCCGATAAAGCCACTTTGAAACTTCCGGACGGTCGCAAGGGTCCGGTATTTCTGGTGACAAAAAATTTCTTTGTTATCAAACGGTATAACAGTGCCGATCGTTACGCATTGGCGGTTGGATTGCTGTCCGACAGGATCGCAGGGCGTCCCGGATTGGTAAAAGATTGGAACCGTCCATTTACTCCGCTTACCATTCAGGAACGTCAGGAATTGCAAACCCGATTAACGAAATTGGGTTATTATCACGGCAATATTGATGGCAAAAACGGTGAAATAACCAAAAAAGCCATTCAGGCGTTCCAAAGCCGTAACGGCTTGCCAACGGATGGAAATCCAAGTCGGGAACTGTTGACCATTTTGCGTAGCCGCTAATCCGGAAATTTTTCGATGAAAAATATCTTGAGGATCGCCATACTGATTTTGCCTGTAAGCATTCTGGCATTCGCACCTTCAAACGCAGATGCACGCAATCTTTTTGATATCATTTTCGGCCGCAAGCAACAGACGCAGCCCGATTATCCTCCGCCACCGCCGCCGGTGAAGAAAAAACGCATTATCAAAGCACCTGCCCCGCAGAAAACAAATCAGAAAGCACCGGATGCAAAACGCATTCTTGTGCTGGGAGACTTTGTCGGCAATGCCGTGGCAGACGGATTGAACCAGCTTTATGCGGAAAATCCAAAAGTTGTTATTCTTGCTTCGACAAACCTGTCTTCGGGACTTGTCAATGAAAGCCATTATAATTGGCTGGACAATATCGGGAAACTGGTAACGAAGGAAAAACCCGACATTATTGTCATGGCACTTGGAGCCAATGATAATCAGCCTATCAAAACGGGCGAAAAAACCATTAATGTCGAGGATAAGGAATGGAGCGATAATTACCGTCAGAGAATAGTTTCACTTTCGGGCGCGCTGAAAGGGACAGGGAAGCCATTTTTATGGTTGGGGAACCCGTCGTTCAAAGACCAGCAGCTCAGTCAGACCATTTCTTCACTCAACAGACTTTACAAACAACAGATGGAAGCGGCCGGTGGCCATTTCGTTGACGTTTGGGAAGGTTTTATAGACGAACAGGGAAAGTTTGCACTTTCCGGCTATGACGTTAACGGGAAAACGGTACGCCTTCGCGCCAATGATGGAATTAATTTTACCAGTGCAGGCAAGAAGAAGCTTGCCTTCTATCTCGAAAAACCATTGGAAAATCTCATTAGTCTCAACGGAGACAATGAAGGTGACAAAGTCAAGGTTGATCCGAACGGGCCTGTTATTTCCATATTACCCCGTGATGTCGACCGCGTTGCACCCATCGGCTTTTATGATATGGCGGGCCAGAACAATGGTTTGTTAGGAGACACAGAAACACCGAAACCCGACAAAGCCGAAGACCATTGGAAGCCCAAAAATGGCAAAGAGGCCGGACGCGCCGACAACTTTTCTTCAGTCCAGTAAAATTGCGTTTTTTTTGGGGGGCGTAAACCCGATTTTTGTGTTCGGAAAATCAAAGGTTAACAGGCTTTTCTAAAACCCGACATCGAACAGGGTGAAGTCGGAGTGAAGAGTTTTAAACAAGCCGAAAACCGGATGATAGCAACCGCAACAAGATTGCTTCCGCTTATTCGACCGCCTCTTCTATCTCGTCAAGCGTATCATCGGATAGGCCGAAGTTGCGGCCGATTTCCTGAATGAGGACGTGGGTAACAATGTCACCCAACGCTTCATCATTTTCCGACCAATAATCAAGAATAGGCCGCCGAAACAATGTCATCCGGTTCGTCTCGTTACCTGTATTGAGCGAAAAACGTTCACTAATTCCCTGCCCTTCAAACAATCCCAAAAGCTCGAAGGGGGATTCAAGTCCCATGTCATCCATCATTTGATCATCGGGAAAATCTGTCACCGATATAATAAGATCATCGCAAAGAACCCGAAACTTCGACGGCAAATTCGCAAAAGAATTGCGAGCAATCGAGTCGAGTTCGTTGAGACTTGGAGACAGGCGGGAAGCCCAATTATGACTACGGTCTGGTCTAGCCATATAAATTACATGCTCCGTTGCTGCTATTTTAAAACGCGGTACATAAAACACGCAAGTTAGCGGCCAATTCAAATTTCAAATTGATGTTATTCAGCAAAATCCGCTTTATTCAAGCCCAAGGATGTTCCTTTGCATTCTTTTTTTCAAACGAATCTATTTCCGAGACTTTGCGCATGGTAAGACCAATGTCATCGAGCCCGTTTAACAGACAATGGCGACGAAATTCATCAAGATCGAATTTCAATGTACCACCATCGGGCCCATGGATTTCCTTTTTTTCAAGGTCGATGGTCATGGTTGCATTGGCACCACGTTCTGCATCTTCCATCAGTTTTTGTAAATCTTCGGGACTGACAATAATTGGCAGAATACCGTTTTTGAAGCAATTGTTATAAAAAATATCGGCAAATGAAGTTGAAATAACACAACGTATGCCGAAATCGGCCAATGCCCAGGGCGCATGTTCACGCGAAGAACCACAACCGAAATTATCTCCGGCGACAATGATTTTGGCATGACGGTAAGCCGGTTTATTCAAAACGAAATCAGGATTTTCCGACCCGTCATCAAGATAGCGCATATCCGCAAACAGCCCTTTACCAAGACCGGTACGCTTGATCGTTTTCAAATAATTTTTCGGAATAATCATATCGGTATCGATATTAACAACCGGCATTGGCGCTGCAACACCCGTCAGTGTTGTGAACTTTTCCATTTTTCAAAATCCGAATTTTAGAGTTTTTCCAATAGTTCTTACTACTGCATGAAGGAGCTGTCAAAACCAAGATAGAAGGCTTTATTATATTTCCTTGATCGCCTGAAGACTATCCGGCTCAATGACAGCACCATATTTTTCGCTTCACCACAGACAAATTCCCGAAAACCCGATCTATCGTCATGCATTAAAGCGAAAACCGGTATCTGGAGAAATCCAAAACCGCAAGTGGAAAGAGTTTTCCTTCCACTTGGGTGAAGAAAATAGCGTTGGACGCCTATCGCTTCATATGCCGCGTTTTCTCATCAATGCATCAGGCGAAGGAAGCCGTCCTCTGAAAGCCTTGTATAGCTCTTCGGGATCGCGGCTGCCGCCAGCCGAATAAATATATTTTTTCAGTTTTTCAGCCGTGGCCGGATCAAAAGCATTGCCGGTTTCTTCAAATGCCTCGAACGCATCTGAATCGAGGACTTCCGCCCACATATAGGAATAATATCCCGCCGAATAACCGTCACCGGTAAAAACATGGGTAAAATGCGGCGGACGGTGACGCATAATGATTGCCTTCGGCATACCCAATTTTTTCAATTCTTTCTTTTCAAATTCGGTCGGGTCATCAACTTTGCCACCTTCATGAAAAGCCATGTCGACAAGTGCCGAGGCCGTAAATTCAACGGCATCGAAACCACCATTGAACGTGCGTGCAGCCAGAACCTTGTCGAGCAATTCCTGCGGCATGGGTTCACCGGTTTTGACGTTCCTTGCATAAGTTTTCAAAGTTTCCGGAACAGTGACCCAATGCTCGAACAATTGCGAAGGAAGTTCGACAAAATCTCTTGCCACAGATGTTCCCGAAACAGATGGCCATTTTACTTCCGATAGCAAGCCGTGGAGTGCATGTCCGAATTCATGGAACAGGGTTCGCGCATCATCCAGTGACAAAAGTGCCGGTTTTCCCTTGGGCGGTTTGGCAAAATTACAAATATTATAAATGATCGGTTTGCGCCCTTTTCCCAAATGGTGTTCGGTTTGTAATTCGCTCATCCAGGCGCCCGAACGTTTGCTGGGGCGGGCAAAATAATCACCAATAAAAAGTCCGCGTAAGCTGCCATCCGGATTTTTTACCTCGAAAAGCCGCGCATCTTCATGCCACAAGGGTACTCCATGCTTTTCTTCAAAAGAGACATCGAATAGCTTCTTTGCGGTGGCAAAGGCTGCCTCGATCATTTTATCGAGTTCAAAATAGACTTTGACCGAAGCTTCGTCGAAGGAGAATAATTTGCTGCGAAGCTTTTCGGCATAATAGCGCCAATCCCATGCTGCCAATTCGTCATTGCTTCCCGTTTGTGCTGCCAGTTTTTGCAACGCGTCGGCTTCTTTTTCAGCCTTGGCGACTGCCCGCTTCCAGACTGGCATTAAAAGATTCATGACGTTATCGGGCGTTTTGGCCATTGTGTTATCAAGTTTGAATGCAGCAAAAGATTTGAAACCAAGAAGCTTTGCCTTTTCATCACGCAACGCGATAATTTCTTTGATGACTTCACGATTGTCATTTTTATTGCCGTTTTCACCACGTTTTGCCCATGCTTCAAAGGCAATCTGGCGCAAGTCCCGCCGGTCGGAAAAAGTCAAAAACGGTTCGACAATCGAACGGGCAAGTGTCAGTGCATAGGAATCCGGTTTTCCCCTTTCCTTTGCCGTCTCTTTCATGGTTGCAACAAGATCGTCGGGAAGTCCGGCGAGGTCGTTTTTTTCAAGATAAAGCACCCACTCGGCTTCATCATTCAACACATGCTGGCCGAATTGCGCGCCAAGCAGAGCCAATCTCTCGTTTATCTCTGCCAGTCTTTTTTTATCTTTTTCATCAAGAAGCGCACCGTTACGCACAAAACCCTTCCATGTGAGTTCGATCACACGGGTTGTTTCAGCATCGAATTTTGCTTTTTTTGCTTCCTCATGGAGGGCGTCAATTTTTGCAAAAAGCCGCGGATCCATCATCAATTTTGAGGAATAGCGAGACAGTTTGGGCACAAAATCCTGTTCCAATTGCTGGATCAGCTCATTGCTATAAGCACCCGAACGGAGAAAGAAAACAGAACATACGTGGTCAAGTGGCTGACCGGCAAGTTCAAACGCCTGCAAAAATCCATCTATTGTGGCAGGTTCCGGCGAGGCGGCAATCTGTTCAATTTCGGCTTCGGCATCTTTTAATGCTTCTTCAAAAGCAGGCTTGAAATCTTCATCATGGATTTTTGAAAAATCAGGCAGACCTTCAAAACCGGACCACTCCAGCAAAGCCGTTTTTGACATATTTTTTCTCCAATAATTTATTGCAATTCATTTGCATCGGGCAATACGCTATTCATGTAATCATTAAAAGCGGGAATACCAGCTTATCAGGAAAGCTTTTAAACAAAGAAATTGTTGTGCCGTCATGAAAACCGCCCTTTCCTTCCGCAAAAGCCGAAGCGGACGACTATAAAATAATTCTGGCATAAAATGATTCATGCATAAAAAGCCTGTGATATGAAATAAGCGGGATATGAAATAAGCGGGATATGAAACTCCCTTGGCTATTTTGGATAAATTCTCTTCCGTTTGACGCGCGAGGCAAACGTGGTGATTTAGGGGTACGCCCCTTTCAAAACATTCCCGTTTTCGGGATTTTTTCACGTCTTCGGCAAAACCGGAAAATAACGGTAAAACAAGGCTTGTCCGGAACGGTTTGCGCAATTTGCCAACACTTCAATCCTTATAAACGTTGGATAACCGTATCAGCCCGTCGGGATAAGGCTGAAAGCCATGAAGTTTTCTGGTGTAGGCATAGATATTGTCAGGGTGTCCCAGATAAATGACGGGCATATCTTCCTGAAGAACAGAAGCTGCATAATGATAAAGATCGACCCGTTCTGCCGGATCGAGTGTTTGACGGGCGAGCGACAATTTCTTATCCAGTTCGGGGTTGCAATATTTACCGATATTGTCTCCGCCGCCGCATGTAACGAACCAGTAAACGTTTCCATCCGGATCAATACGCCCGCTCCATTTTTGTGCAGATACCTCGAAATTACCATCGCTATTGTCAATCGCAAGTTTTGTGTCTTCTTGCGGGTGAAGGCTCACCTGAAAGCCTGCTTCATTGACCATTGTCCGGATTGCCTCGATTGCTTGCACAACTGTCGGGTCATTGCTGTGGGAAATCCGGACTTCGATTTTCTGATTTGCAAAACCTGCTTGTTCGATCAATTGACGCGCTTTTTCAAGATTACGCGGGGAAACAGGAAAACCCGGATTGAACCAGACAGTATCCGGCGCCCAGGGCTGATTGCCGACAACCATAGCCCCGCCATAGACGTGTTCGTTAAGAGATGCACGATCAATAGCCAGCGAAAAGGCCTGCCTTAACAATTTTTGTTGACCGAGAGGTGTTCCGGCCTTGTTACTATTTGCTATATTAATGACGAGAGCAATATAGCCCTCGCTTGCAACACTATCGGTTTGCAATCTCGATGTTTTTTTTGCTTTGTCAAAATCATTTGGCGACAACCTGTCAACCATATCGACAATTCCCGCACGCAAATTGGCAAAACGAACCGCAGGATCTTCAATTGTTAGAAAGGTCAACCGGTCAAGTTTGATTTCCCTGCTATTCCAGTAACGATCGAATTTTTCCAGAACAATTCTGTCACGGGGAACATGTTCGACAAAGCGGAAAGGCCCTGCACAAACAGGTTTAAGACCAAAGTCGCTTCCCATTTCACGGGCAGCTTTGGGTGAAACCATGACACCGGCGCGGTCGGCCAGATGCGATAAAAGCGTAGCATCCGGATATTTCAATTTGATTGTCAGTTCAAACGGTCCTGTTGCCTCGATTTTTGCAACGGAAGCAAGTTCGTTATCCCGCACAGATCGGGAAAAACTCATAGCCCGTTTCAAGGAATAGACGGCGGCATCGGCGTTGAATGGCGTTCCATCATGAAAGACGACATCCTTTCGCAAGTCCAATTTCAAAATCTTGCCATCGTCGGAAAAATTCCAATCCTCTGCAAGTTCGGGAATAAAATCGGCCTCGCGGGAAATGTCGATAAGCTTGTCGCACATGGACATGTAGACAACACGTCCGGAAAAAGTGCCCGATAAAACCGGATCAAGACTATCAGGGTCATCCGGCAATGCAATTTTGAGTTCGGAAGCCATTGTCGGGAAACAGACCAAAACAATTGAACAGATGCAAAAAAAACAGAACGATACCGCGCCGATAATCGCCTTTAGCAATAAATTGCGCTTTCCGTCTGTTTCAGAAAAATCGGTCAACTGTTTCACTATTGTCTCGATCTCGTTCAATACGCCGTGTTTTCAATACCTCATAGCAGTTCTGCCACATGCCCGCGACAGCTCGCTCTTATGATTTGACATAGCGCATTTGCCATCCAATACCATGACGAAAGATTATTATCAGAACGAGATAAAGCAATCATTTTTTTCAATTTTTCTGCTTCGTCAATTATCCGGTTTTTTTATTGCTCTATAAAAGTAACAAATAAATTCGAATTATAAATTTTCGGTTTTTCACGCCCGTCCGATTTTTTGTTCTTTAACGAAAACAAATGATTATAATTGTGACAAAACGAAGCAAAAGGCGGCGAAATATCGCCCGAAGTTTCCACTGTTTTTTGCTGTTTAAAGAATAAAAGTGACTGATAGACAAACAGTGCTTGACTTTCGTTTAAAACATAACAATTGAAACATCTGCGTAGGGAAATGCTCCCCCCACATATGATCTGTCGGGATGTCAAACCTGCCCTATAGATTACCCGACAGGTTGAATGTCCGTAATGAACTGTTCTGAAGGAGCTCCATCATGACTGAAAACCAGACTTCAGCATTCGATGTCAAAACGCTGTCTGCTGAGGCGCTTGCCGAGCGCTTGAGCCGTCTGCATTTTGCCGACGCTGTCGATGTCATCAATGATCTCGACATTGTCGAACGTGTCAATGTGTTCAAATTTTTGCCGATCGAATATGCGATAGAACTGTTTGACAAACCGGAGCTTGACGAACCCGGACAGATTCTCGAAATGCTCCCCACAGAACGTTCTGTCACAATTCTTGACGGAATGTCTGCCGACCAGGCTGCGGACGTATTTCAGGAAATGGAAGAGGCAACCCGCGCCAAACTTTACCCGCTCCTGAAGCCGCTCACCCGTGCCGAGATGAAAAAGCTGTCGAGTTATCCTGATGGCAGCGCCGGCGCGTTAATGACAACAGAATTTATTGCGGTTCCCTCCACCTGGACGGTTCGTCAAACACTTGACCATATCCGTGATGTCGAACGTACGCGCGAGACGGTTTACGCAAGTTATGTCATTGATCCGGAAACCAGTGTTCTTATCAAAGCGGTTTCGCTCAGAAATCTTATTCTGGCAAATCCTGATGATACTATTCTTAATGCTGCCACCAATGGCGAACCGATCAAAATCGGTCCTTTGACCGATCAGGAAGAAGTTGCACGCCTGTTCCGGCGTCACGATTTGCTCTCGGTTCCGGTTGTTGACGAAACAGACCACGTCATCGGCATTGTGACAGTTGATGACGTGCTCGATGCCATGACTGAAGAAATGAGTGAAGATGCTTACAAATTCGGTGGTATGGAAGCGCTCGACAAACCCTATATGGATATCGGTTTTTTCGATATGATGAAAAAACGCGGCGGCTGGCTTGCCGTTCTGTTTCTGGGTGAAATGTTGACCGCGAGCGCCATGCAGCATTTTGAAGTCGAACTTGAAAAAGCCATTGTTCTTACTCTTTTTATTCCGCTTATCATGAGTTCCGGCGGTAATTCCGGTTCACAGGCAACATCGCTTATCATTCGTGCACTCGCATTAAGAGAGCTTGACCTCAAAGATTGGTGGAAAGTCGCTTTAAGAGAAATACCCGCAGGCGTGTCTTTGGGCGCAATGCTCGGATTGATTGGTGTCATACGCATTATAGTGTGGCAGAAAACCGGCATATATGATTATGGCGAGCATTGGGTACTGGTTGCAATAACTGTAGGTGCTGCCCTTATCGGCATTGTTATGTTCGGTTGTTTGACCGGTTCTATGCTTCCGTTTCTCTTGAACCGTCTCGGATTTGACCCGGCAAGTGCTTCCGCGCCTTTTGTGGCAACACTGGTCGATGTAACGGGTATTGTGATCTATTTTTCCGTTGCAGCACTCATCCTGAGTGGCACACTTCTATAAAAATCGCATAATCCAATAAATTTTTCAGGCTGCTGTTCCACTTAATCCGATAACAGCCTGAAATCATAGTATCGCAGAATAACAGCATATCCGGGCTTGAGAGGATAATACGCAAACTATTGATTCATATTGTCATTAATCGCCATTATTTGCCAAAAAGAAGAATATATCCGGCCATGGTTATTGATTGGTCCGATGGCTATTCTCATATAAATAGGGCGATGCTCTCGAAGTTTCGCAGTGATGAGAACGAGTTTATCTTAGTCAAAAACAGTTTCCCCTCTTCCAAAAACTGTAAAAAACTTGTAAGAGGCATGCAACCCCATGCGGTAGCTCTGTTTGTTACCGTATTTTGAAATTTCAGTGAACGAAAAGAAGATCTACATGCAATTGCGCAATATTGCTATCATTGCCCACGTTGACCACGGTAAAACAACGCTTGTCGACGGGCTATTAAAGCAATCAGGAAATTTCCGCCAAAATCAACGCACCGGCGAGCGTATGATGGATTCCAACGATATTGAAAAAGAACGTGGAATTACCATCCTTGCCAAAGTTACCTCTGTTGTATGGAAAGATACGCGTATCAATATTGTTGATACTCCCGGACACGCCGATTTCGGCGGCGAGGTTGAACGTATCCTCAATATGGTGGATGGTGCGATTGTTCTCGTCGATGCAGCAGAAGGCCCGATGCCACAAACAAAATTTGTTGTCGGCAAAGCCTTGAAAGTCGGACTGCGTCCGATTGTTGCGATTAACAAAATCGACCGTCCTGATGCACGTCCTGAAGAAGTTATCAACGAAGTTTTCGATCTGTTTGCTGCACTTGATGCAACAGACGAACAGCTCGATTTTCCGATTCTTTATGGTTCGGGGCGCGATGGCTGGATGGCTGAAAGCCCCGAAGGCCCGAAAGATCAGGGCTTGGCACCTTTGTTTGATATGGTGGTACGCCATGTTCCGGCTCCGACAGTTGCTCCCGGCCCATTCACAATGATCGGAACCATTCTTGAAGCCGATCCATTTCTGGGACGTATTATTACCGGCCGTATCCACTCCGGAAAAGTTAAACCCAATCAGGCTGTGAAAGTTCTCGATCAACAGGGCAATCTTGTTGAAACGGGCAGAATTTCAAAAATTCTTGCTTTTCGTGGCCTTGAACGCCAACCGATCGAAGAAGGTGACGCCGGTGACATTGTGGCAATTGCCGGTTTGCAAAAAGGAACAGTTGCCGACACATTCTGTGACCCGTCTGTGACCGAGCCGTTAAAAGCCCAGCCTATTGACCCGCCAACGGTGACAATGAGTTTCCTTGTTAACGACAGTCCGCTTGCCGGCACAGAAGGTGATAAGGTTACAAGCCGTGTTATTCGTGACCGTCTGCTCAAAGAGGCTGAAGGCAATGTTGCCTTGAAAATCGAGGAGTCAAAAGACAAGGATTCCTTCTATGTTTCCGGCCGTGGCGAATTACAGCTTGCTGTACTCATCGAAAATATGCGCCGTGAAGGCTTCGAGCTTTCGGTTTCGCGCCCGCGTGTTGTCATGCATACAGACGAGAACGGCAACAAGCTTGAACCGGTAGAAGAAGTCGTCATCGACGTCGATGAAGAATATTCGGGCATTGTTGTCCAGAAGATGTCTGAACGTAAAGGCGAAATGATCGAGCTTCGGCCTTCGGGTGGAAACCGTGTCCGCATGGTCTTTTATGCGCCGACGCGCGGCCTTATCGGCTACCAGTCGGAATTGTTGACGGATACACGTGGCACGGCTGTCATGAACCGTCTGTTCCATGATTATGAACCTTATAAGGGCGATATTGCAGGGCGCACAAACGGTGTCATGATTTCCAATGATAATGGTGAATCGGTAGCCTATGCCCTGTTCAATCTTGAAGATCGTGGGCCGATGATTATTGATGCGGGTGTCAAGGTCTATCAAGGAATGATTATCGGCATACATTCACGCGATAATGATTTGGATGTGAATGTCTTGAAGGGTAAAAAACTCACCAATGTCCGTGCGGCAGGCAAGGATGAGGCGGTGAAACTGACACCTCCGATCAAAATGACGTTGGAACGTGCTTTATCGTGGATTCAGGATGATGAGCTTGTCGAGGTTACGCCAAAGAATATTCGTTTGCGCAAGCTATACCTCGACCCGATTGATCGTAAAAGAAACGGTAAGCCGCGTCCATCCGATAGCGCTGCCTGATTTTTGACCATTTACGCCGGATATCGAAAAGGTATCCGGCTCTTTTTATTCTGGAAAGGATGTCTCTATGAATATTGATTTGATCCCCATCGGCAAAAATCCGCCGGAAGACGTAAATGTTATCATTGAAGTTCCTGTCGGCGGACAGCCAATCAAATATGAAATGGATAAAAAATCCGGTGCATTGTTTGTTGACCGCTTCCTCTATACACCTATGACCTATCCGGGGAATTACGGTTTTGTTCCGCACACATTATCCGAAGATGGCGACCCGATTGATGTTCTCGTTCTTAACACCCGTCCGCTTGTTCCGGGCTGTGTAATCAATTGCCGTCCAATCGGTGCTTTGATTATGGAAGATGACGGCGGCAAGGATGAAAAGATCATTGCTGTTCCGACTCCGAAAATGACCCAACGCTATGTTGATGTTCACGATTATGCCGATATGCCCGAGATCACTTTGAAACAGGTTGAACATTTCTTCCAGCATTATAAAGATCTCGAACCCGGAAAATGGGTCAAGATCGGTGGTTGGGAAGACGAGGATTTTGCCCGCGAACTTATCAATAAAGCGATCAAGCGCGCTAAAAAATAATTGATAGGCCATCTGTCAATTTTCTGAGTTCAAGCCTTATTTCATAAAACGCCCGTCAAATTTGACGGGCGTATTTTTTTGCGACTTATCAAAGTCTTTTTTAAATTGCGGTATTTATTTTTTCCGTTGTTTTGAAAAAAGAAATTCAAGACGAAAACGTGTTTTTACGACAATTTGATTTGTCTTTAGAAAAGTCCAATGCCTAAATTCTTGCCAATTTCGGAATAATCGGGCGAGAACATTATCCTGATTGAACAGGTTGATATTTCTGGTTCGTGATTGGAAATATTTCAAAAAATTCTTCCGACAGCATGTCGCTGCCGGTCGTTTTTTTAAGTAGAAGCTTCAACAAGACATGCAGGTAAATGCCGAACCTGTATTCTGACGAGAATGACGCAACAGGGTTTTAATGCATGGATGGCCGTATAAACACAGTTAAAAAACAACATCACATCACCAAAGGTGATGTTGCCGCGGTTGCCGTCGGCAATGCTGTCGAATTCTATGATTTTATCGTCTATACAACATTTGCAGTCATGATCGGGAAAACTTTTTTCCCGTCTGATAATGCGTTTTCAAGCCTGATTTTGTCGGTTTCTACGTTCGGCATAGGTTTTATAGCCCGCCCCTTGGGTGCAATCCTCATCGGCACCTATGCCGACAAGGTCGGACGCAAACCTGCAATGATCCTGACAATGTTGTTGATGGCAATCGGCACTGCCGGACTTATTCTTCTGCCCGGCTACGAGACAATCGGAATTGCTGCGCCGATATTGCTGGTTGTAGCGCGATTGGCGCAAGGACTGGCATGGGGCGGCGAAGCAGGACCTGCCACAACGTTTATCATGGAAGCAGCCCCACAGGGAAAACGCGCTTTTTATGCAAGTTGGCAGATTGTAGCACAAGGAAGCGCGGCCATAGTTGCCGGTTTGGTCGGTTATATTTTAAGCCTTTATTTAAGCCACCAGCAACAAACCGATTGGGGCTGGCGGATTGCATTCGGTCTTGGGCTTTGCATTCTACCCATTGCAATTTTAATGCGTCGCCATTTGGGTGAAACGTTGCAACTTGAAGACAAATCCGAAAATAACTCGACAAAGGGACTGCTGAAAGAAATATTCGAGCATCACAGTGCTTTGATTTTTATCGGAATATTCGTTCTTTCCGGAAGTACCGTCACGCAATATTTCTTGAATTATACAACAACCTATGCCTTGACGGAGCTGCATTATGGCGAGAATTTTGCCATGCTTGCCACTTTTGTTGTGGGGGTGGGTGTTGTTATTTTTGCATTGATCGGCGGCTATTGTGCCGACAGGTTCGGGCGGCGGGAAACAATCGTTATTCCGCGTATTATTTTGCTTGTTATCCTTTGGCCTGGCCTCTATCTCGTCAACCAGCATAATAATATTTGGGTCTTTTTCGGTGTCATTACCGTTTTCACGGCATTGCAAAATATTAGTGGTGCCGGAATTGTCATATTTTTATGTGAATGTTTCCCGAAAAGATTGCGGGCAACCGGTTTTTCCATCTCCTACGCGTTGGGAATTTCTCTATTTGGTGGAACGGCGCAAATTGTTGTGACGTGGATTTTGAAACTGACTGGAAATCCCGCCTCACCGGCTTACTATCTGATCTTCACCAATATTCTGTGTTTGGGGGCAGTCTTTTTAAGCCGGAACAAAAAAGTTCACTAAAAGCAGCTAAACAATTTCGCAAGCGAGGGATGTCGATCGCATCCACTGCCAATTTTCTTTAGCTGGTTTCGTCAATCGACAGATAATATCGAAATATCAGAAAAAGACTCCGAAATAGGCGCGCCACATAAAAATGCGGATGAAATAGATAATCAGGAAAACAACGATTGGCGATATGTCAATTGAGCCGAGATTCGGCAAAACGCGCCGTATTGGTGCAAGCACAGGTTCTGTTGCACGATAAAGGAAATTGCCGATTGCGGCAATCAGCGGATTGTGCGGATTGACAATATTGAATGCATAAAGCCAGGAAAATACCGCACCAGCAATGAGAATGAAGATATAAACGCTAAAGACAAGGTCTATCACAGATAGTAAAGCAAAAATCATTCTCTAATCCTTTGAACGTCGGTCGATAGTGAAATTGCCATTCCGACATAGAATGGGCAAGCCTTTTTTATCAGGCTTTTAACGCTTTTCCTAAGAACTGCCGGAAGTGCTAAAAGTTGCCGGCTCAATTCCATTCCGGTCAAATTCCGTTTCAGTCAACAATAATCACAAATTCTCTGTTTCCAGTTCTTCAATCCCTATCGGCATTTGCTTTTTCTCTCCGTAAAAAATGAGGTAAAGCCCGACAAGGCTTGCAAGCAGGGAAATAACAATCAGATACCACATGTGGAACATCGGAAAGATCGGTTGCATCAAATTGATGACCCACGGTGTCAAGCCGCCAAATATTGCATAAGCAATATTATAAGAAAAAGATAACCCCGAAAACCTGACAGTTGCCGGAAAACCGCGCACAATCACATAAGCGACCGAACCGACATAACCGGCGAAAAAGCCCAGAAAGGCGGAAAGCACAAAAAACAATCCCGTCGAATAGCCTGCACAGTGATAAAAAATATAGGCAACGATAGCAAAAGCAATTCCCGAAAAAGTAAAGAACTTGCCGCTCCCGAAACGGTCGCAAAGAAATCCGGCAACCGGCGTTCCAAGAATAAGGAAAAAACTTGTTATCGAATTGGCGGCAAGTGTAATATCGCCAGAATAATGATAAGGCGCTGCTTTCATATAGTTCGGCGTGAGCAAGGTACTAATCATGACCGTTGCCGATAATGTCCAAGTCAGCAATATAGCGACGCTGACGCTTCCCAAATAGTGTGTCAAAACCACTTTCAAGGGAATGTCTTTTGATAGGGCTTTCTTCCTTTTCAACTCTTTGAAAATCGGCGTTTCTTCCAAAAAACGCCGGAGCCAGACAGCGATAAGCCCGAAGATTCCGCCAATAACAAAGGCAACCCGCCAGCCCCAGAAATCTGTTACATTTTCAGGCCATGGCAACACATTGTTATGAACAATATAGTTGATCGCAAATGCAATGAACGAGCCGATCAAAATGCCGAGTGACAAACCCGAAGTCAGAACACCTGTTGCCAAACCGACATGACGTTCGGGAACATGCTCTGCAACAAACGTCCATGCACCGGGCACTTCGCCCCCGACAGCAAGCCCCTGCATCATCCGGCAGCATAACAGAATGAGTGGCGACGCAAGCCCGAAATGGCTGTAGGTCGGCACAAAAGCCATTCCCAGAGTTGCAAGTGACATCAAAAGCACTGAAAACGTAAAAATCCGTTTTCGTCCAAGCTTGTCGCCAAGGTGCGCCATGACAATTCCGCCAATGGGGCGCATGAGATAACCCGCAGCAAATATGCCGTAAGTCCATGTTGTGGCAAGCCAAGGCGACATTTCCGCAGGCAAAACCGTACGCGAAATCTCGGCGGTGAAAAATACAAATATGATGAAGTCATAAAATTCAAGCGCTCCCCCCAAAGAGGCCAGCCCCAAAGTGCGTATGTCATCACCATTCAAATTACGTGCAGACTTCATCTTTTTCCTGTTTTATGGGCTTTATCAAAATAAACAATTCTCCACCCTTGACCTTACCCTATAGGAAGCCCTCATATTATAGTAAATAGTCAATAGGTAAAGGAATATAAAAATGTCTGAGAAAAACACAAGCTTGTTCAAGGTAGAGGATATGACATGCGGGCATTGTGTAAAAACAATCACCAATGCGATAAAAGAAAAATATCCGTCTGCCGATGTCAATATCGAACTCGACAAACACCTCGTCAAGGTTGGCGGTGTTACGGATAAAGCGAGCCTCTCCGAGATTATAAAAGAAGAAGGCTATACCCCTCAGGCTTTGTAAAAGGGCTTTTTTTCTCTCTTCAAGCGGTCAAGCTTGAAGAGAGCTTGTATCTGCAAGGCTTTCGATAACCTTGCATTCGTGTATTTTATGACCGCTGCACGGCTTTGTTATTCTTTCCAGTTCGTTTTCGAGAATTTTCAATCGTGCAATTTTCATACGTGTTTCTGCAAGTTGCTTGTGCGCAATTGTATCGGCTTCGCCACATGGATCATCCGGATGTTTGGATAATGCAATAAGCTGGCGTATGGCTTCGATAGAAAATCCGAGATTTCTTGCTCGCAAAATGAACAACAGGCGCTTGTAATCCGCCTCGACATAACGGCGTTGATTGCCTTCTGTGCGCTCCGGCTCGTCAAGGAGGCCAATTTTCCCATAATAACGGATGGTTTCGACATTGCAGCCGGTATGTTTTGATAATTCGCCAATTGAAAAATAAATTTTCTGCATTTTTCCTCTTGAACCTGTAGTTACTACAGGAATTATATAATTATTCGACAATGATTTCCACAGTCAGAAATGCCCTTTCAAGGAATTTCAGTTCGTGGATGTCGAGAGCCGGATTTCAAAATTTTATCTCCATCGCTCTCCGATTTCCAGTGTTGGGATTTTTGATACATGACGGGAAAGCCTTAAGAGGAGAAACGACCTATGGCTGAAGTCGAAAAGAAAACCGCTCCACATAATCACGCTCAACGGCACGACAGAGATAACCCCGTGAGCGACGATAAAGAGCATCATGAAATTCTCTCCCTCGCAGCCGGCAACGACCATCATCGCACCGGAAAGAAGTCGTTGACCGTGGGGGAAGACGAACACCATCATGAACATCACTCCCGCGCCGGTCACAGTCATGACGATTCCCATAAGCATAGTGACGATCAATGTTGTGGCGATCATTGTCACGAGCATTCCCATGAACACCACAATCATTCCCATTCTCATGACCATGATGACGAGGATGAAAAAATCGTCGAAGATGATCCGCGGCTAGAGGCGGGAAATGACTCTTTATGGCGCGTCGAGGGCATGGATTGCGCGGCCTGTGCCAGAACAATTACCACCGCCTTGGAACGCATGTCCGGGGTCGAGAATGTCCATGTTTCACTCACCAGAGAAAGACTGTCTTTGAAAGCGGATAAAAGCCGCGTCAGCCCCGAAGACATCGAAAAAACAGTAAGCTCGCTTGGCTATCGTCTTTATAAAATTGATAGTGACCAGCCACACCAACACAATGAAGAAAAATCGTGGTATAAGACACAGAAAGGTAAAGTGGCTATTTTTTCCGGTGTCTTATTGGCATTGGCCTATATTGCCTCGACTTTTTTACCCGATTTAACATTCTGGTTCTTCACAATTGCTGCGCTCGTCTCGCTTCTGCCTGTCGCAAAAAGGGCATTTGCCGCATTGAAAAACGGTAGCCCTTTTACCATCGAAATGTTGATGACAATTGCAGCAATCGGTGCAATTTTTATCAATGCGACACAGGAAGCGGCTGTCGTTGTTTTCCTGTTTTGCGTTGGCGAAGTGCTTGAAGGTGTTGCAACAGGCCATGCCCGCGCTGGTATAAAGTCATTAAGCAAACTTACCCCCAAGACAGCATGGAAGGAAGTTCACGGGAAGCTTGAAGAAGTCCCTGCTGACAGTCTTCAAATTGCCGACACTGTCCTTGCTCGCCCCGGTGACCGTATACCGGCGGATGGTGTTGTTGTCGATGGGACATCGGGTGTCGATGAATCGCCGATTACCGGTGAATCCAATCCTGTGACAAAGACGGTCAATAGCAAAGTTTTCGCCGGTTCCATCAATAATGAATCCGCTTTGCGCATTCGCGTCGAAACCAGACCCGCCGATAATACGATCGCGCGTATCATTTCTCTGGTTGAAGAAGCGCAGGATGCAAAAGCCCCCACACAACGCTTTATCGACGCTTTTGCAAAAATCTATATGCCGATTATCGTCGGTATTGCGATCCTTGTCGCCGTTATTCCCCCGCTCTTTGACGGGCAATGGAAGGAATGGACATATCGCGCATTGGCTTTGTTGCTGATCGGTTGTCCTTGTGCGCTGGTTATTTCTGTGCCGGCAGCCATTGCATCGGGGCTTTCGGCCGGAACCCGCCAAGGGCTTCTGGTAAAGGGAGGCAATGTTGTCGAGGCCTTATCGAAAGTCGATTGCATCACATTCGATAAAACCGGTACTTTGACAAAAGGCATGCCGATTGTGACTGATGTTGTCGCAACCGAATATTCGGAAAACGAAGTATTGCAACTTGCTGTCGCCCTCGAACGGGAATCGAGCCACCCGTTAGCTGTTGCTATCATAACAGAAAGCGGAAAGCGTAAAATAGAAGCCGTTCCGGTAAAAGATGTAAAAGCTGTTGCCGGTAAAGGCATTACTGCCGAATGGAACGGCAAACCGGTTTTCATTGGCGCGCCGAGATTTTCTCACGACTACGGCATTATCGGTGAAGCATTGCAAACAAGTGCCGACAAATTCGAGAATGAGGGAAAAACAGTCATTGTTGTCCATCATGATGGCAAGGCAATCGGCGTTATTGCAATGCGTGACGAACCAAGAGACGACGCCATGAATGCTTTGGATCAACTGCATCGTTTAAAAATCGAAACAGTCATGCTTACCGGAGATAACAGATTGACCGGTGAAGCCATTGCAAAAAAACTCGGAATTTCTGTCAAAGCCGAGTTGATGCCCGGAATGAAAGTGGCAGCGATCAACGAACTTGGAAAAAATCATATCGTTGCTATGGTGGGCGATGGTATCAATGATGCACCAGCACTTGCAGCCGCAAATGTCGGCATTGCTATGGGATCGGGAACCGATGTGGCATTGGAAACTGCCGATGCAGCAATATTGCGCAACCGTGTGAGCGATATTCCCACACTGATTTCGCTAGCCCGCACGACAATGTTGAATATTAAAGAAAATGTTGCCATAGCGCTCGGCTTGAAGTTGATCTTCCTGCTGACAACGATCTTCGGCATTACAGGACTTTGGCTTGCGGTTATGGCAGATACAGGCGCAACGGTTCTCGTCACACTCAACGCATTACGGCTTTTGTTATTCAAAAAATAAGTTGTAATTCAAAAAAATAAAATGGCTCGCAAGAGCCATTTTTCATACGTTTTCAAGCGTTAATGATTAAACAGCCGAATGTCTGCTGCTTATTTCTTAAGTGCTCCCAAACGATCAAGTGCCGATCCGAAACCGTCAAGCTGAACAAAGAGATTGTCCAGAACCTGTTCTCCATTACCGGCAGATGTTGCTTTGACGTTCAGTTGTTTGCCACTGCGCAAGCCGGCAATTGATGTTTTGTCAAAGGCAACAGGTACGATACAGCCAACCGGCATACATGTGCGAACATTTGTTTCAATCACAACCTTGGTGTCGTCAACCTGAAGCTTCACCGGTTTGGAAACCAGAATACCGAAAGGCACAACCAGAACGCCGGATACATCGCCGTTATTATTGGTCGACACATTCATGCTGATAACCGGCTGGTTCTGATTATTGACTTCCTGACGAAGAAGAGCACACGCTTTTTCACCATTTTGCACAGCGCAATTGACAGTCCACAAACCATAGGTTTCAGTAAGCGACGACGCACCATTCGGCAATGTAGCAGAACCCGGTTTGACCTCCTTATCATTGGCGGCCTGAGCCGAAAAACTGGAAAATAGCAGACCGACAGCAAAAAAGGAGTAGAGTAAACCCTTCATTTGAATATTCTCTTCCGAATTATTTATACCCAATATTTAAAATTCTGTTTACCCGTATAAAGGATGTCAGTCTTTCAAACCAGACAATTTTTCTTCCAGCTTACTATATTAACAAACAATATGCCTGAACTGGGCAACAACTTTTTCATATACAGCTTGTTTAAAAGGCACGACCATCATCGGAAGAGCTTCGAGATCCACCCACTTCCATTGGTCGAATTCTGCTGCATTGTTTTCCGGCGGCGGATTGATTGCTATTTCCTTGTCATCACCCAAAAAGCGGAAAGCAAACCATTTTTGCGTCTGTCCACGATATTTCCCTTTTAAAGCAATACCGACAAGCTCTTCAGGCAAATCATAAGTGACCCAGCCCTCTGTTTCCTCGATCAACTCTATAGAGTGAACACCGGTTTCCTCGTAAAGTTCGCGTTTGGCCGCATCAATCGGCTCTTCGCCCTTGTCGATACCTCCTTGTGGCATTTGCCAGATTTTGGAAGCACCTTTAAGCTCGCTTAACCTGTTTGTAATACGCCGTCCCGCCCAGACTTGGCCGTTTTTGTTGAACAAGGCTATACCGACGCATTTACGATAAGGCAAATCCATCGGTTTTTTTTGTTTCTCACTATCACTTTTTGTCATTATCTTACCAATATCCTACCAATATCCTACCAACCGCATTGTTCGTCCGAAATTCTATATAAACTCTATAACGGTTTCAAAAAAACCAACAACATCAATTTATATTTTTGAAATTACCTCTGCCCGTCTAATATTGATAATATTCAAAGCGTAATATTAACGGCACATTTGCGCAAATAAAAAGCGCGTTGGACGCGCTTTTATTCCGTTCAATTGGGAACGCCTTTTTGCGGGTTCGGAGGAAAGGCGGCATTTGCCATCTCGCCACGAAGCAATTTATAGGCTTCATTGAGCTGGATATCGTCTTTCGGATCCTTTGGAACAAAGGCGGCAGAGCCTGATCCCTTATCATCCTCCTGATTACCCTTGATATGTCCTTTCAACTCGGACTCACCCAAGTTTACATCATAGCCTTTATATTCATCGGGCAATGGTTGATCCACCTTGATATCCGGTGTGATCCCCTTCCCCTGAATCGAGGAACCTGAAGGCGTATAGTAAAGAGCTGTGGTCAAACGTAGAGCGCCGTTATCGCCAAGCGGAATAATTGTTTGCACCGAACCTTTGCCAAAAGATTGTGTGCCAAGAATTGTCGCACGGCGATGATCCTGCAAAGCACCGGCAACAATTTCGGAAGCACTGGCCGAACCACCATTAATGAGCACAATCAAAGGTTTGCCGTTGGAAATATCGCCGGGTTTGGCATCAAAGCGCATAACTTCCGCCTGATCGCGACCGCGCGTTGAAACGATTTCCCCTTTGTCAAGGAACGCATCCGACACACTCACAGCCTGATCGAGCAAGCCCCCCGGATTCAAACGCAGATCCAGAACATATCCTTTGAGCTTGTCGGCAGGAATTTTTGACTGGATGTCTTTAATGGCTGCTTGAAGGTCATCGTAAGTTTGTTCGGTAAACTGGATAAGACGCAAATAACCGATGTCACCCTCGACACGATATTTGACGGCCTTGACCTTGATAATATCGCGAATAACAGTGATTTCCAAAGGTTTATCCACGCCATTGCGAATGATAGTCAACTTGATCGGCTTGCCGACTTCGCCGCGCATTTTGCTGACGGCATCGTTCAAAGTCTGCCCGCGCACCTGTTCATCATCAATCTTTGAAATCAGGTCTCCGGCCAAAACCCCTGCTTTCGAGGCAGGCGTATCATCCATTGGAGAAACAACCTTGATAAGATCATTTTCCATTGTGACTTCAATGCCCAAGCCACCAAATTCACCTTTGGTGGAAACCCGCATATCCTTTGCCTCTTCGGCATTCATATAGGATGAATGGGGATCAAGCGAGGTCAACATCCCGTTGATTGCATTTTCAATGAGCTTTTTATCGTCCGGCACTGTTACATATTGTGCCCGCACACGCTCGAACACATCGCCAAAAATAGCAAGCTGCTTGTAGGTGTCGCCATCACTATTAGCTGCAAAAGATTGCATCATAATCATTGAACTTGCGCCAAGCAGTGCACCGGCGGCTAAAACGGTCAATTTACGAATCATTCTGGTTCCTTCCCGACTTACCAGCTACCCACCACGGTGCCGGACTTACAGGTTTACCTTGTTTTCTGAATTCAATGTAAAGCATCGGAGTGCTTTTGCCTATATCCAAAGAAGCCGCACTAGCAATTTGTTGACTCCCCATTGTGCCTACCGGCTCACCTGACAACAAAAATTGCCCCTGGGCAACATAAATCTTGTCCATTCCAGCTAGCAATATATGATAATTTTGTCCGGTATCAAGAATAACCAACTCGCCATATGAACGGAAAGGCCCTGCATAGGCAACCACTCCGTCGGCCGGTGCAGTTACGATTGCTCCGGGTTGGGTTTCAACTGTATCACCGAGAGCTGCCCCGTTATTAGCACCGAACTTCTGGACGAGCTTACCGGCAGCCGGCAACATAAGGCTCCCCTTTTTTGCCTCGAAATCCAGATTTTGCAACAAACCGGCATTTTCAACTGTTGTATCGCTACCCGTTGTCGCCTGGCGCGATTGCCGGTCAAGTTCGGCTATCAAATCTTCAAGAGATTTTGCTTTTTCGGAAAGTTCCTGAACAGTTTTTCTTTGTGTCGTCAATTCGCTTTCGGAAGTCTTTTGCAATTTTGCTTTTTCTTCAAGCAACAAGGCCAATCGCCTTTGTTGTTCGACCTGCAATTGCACCTCACTCTTCATCTTCTCATGTTCAGCCTGTATGGCGTTTTGCACTTTGGTCAAATCTTTCAGGCTTGCCGAAAGTGCCAGCGTTTTCTCTCGCATTTCCGGCACGAGTGTTCCCAAAAGTGCGGCACTGCGCACCGACTTGAGTGCGTCATCAGGCTCGACCAGAATAGCCGGAGGCGGATTAAGCCCCATCCGTTCGAGGGCTGCCAGAACTTCGGAAAATTCAGCCCGTCGACTTTCAAGGTTCTGGTTGACCTTCGACTTTTCATCAAGCAATTCTTTCAGCTTGACTTCGCTATCGGCTATTTTTTGTGAACTCTCCCGTTCATTCTTTGCCGCTTTGACGATTTCGCCCGTCAATGTTCGTTGATCTTTTTTCAGATTGTCAACCTGACTTGCGAGTTCCGCCATTTTTTGTCGCGAAATCGTCATTGTCTGACGTATGTCATCCAAAGCTTTACCGGCGGCTTCCTTATTTGCATCCTGATCTGCAAAAGCTTTGAAAGCCGGATAAAACAAGGCACAAAAAACCATGGCCCCCGCCAATAGATGCGGGATAATTTTCGTACCATCTCCGATGACAAAACGTGACATTTTTCCTATTGAAGTTCACTCAAATCCAAAACAACAAAACTAGACTGTTTACCCTAAGATCATGTTAACACAAACCGGATTTTTGATTGCGCTTTATATATTCAGATACGATGATAAGGATGACCGCTCAAAATTGTTGCGGCGCGGTAAAGTTGTTCGCTAAGCAAAATGCGGGCAATCTGATGCGGCCATGTCATGGCACCGAAGGATAATAGCAAATCCGCGCGCTGCCGCACTTTTTCGCAATGTCCGTCGGGACCGCCTAAAGCAATGGTCAAATGTTTGCTTCCGCTGTCACGAAAATCTTCCAGTATTTTCGCAAAATGAACCGATGTCATCGATTTTCCGCGTTCGTCAAGAACGATAAGCCGTCCCCCTTCCTGCAAGGAGCCGAGGAGTTTCTCACCCTCTTCTTCCATTCTCTGGCTCGCATTTTGTAATCGGCTTTCGACAATCTCATGGACAGTGTGAAAATTTAACCCCAAAGATGGAGCCAATTTGGAAAACCTGTCGAAATAACGGCTGACGAGTTCGCTTTCCGGTCCTTTTTTCATACGACCAACGGCAAATACCGAAATTTGCACGTCAATTTTCTCCAATTCTCAAAGCGACAGCGTCATCATTTTCCGGTTGTCCCCACATCTTTTCGAGATTGTAGAATTCCCGTGTTTCGGGGCGAAACAGGTGAACAATAATGTCACCAAGATCAATCAGCACCCAATCACACTCGCTAAGGCCTTCTACTTTGGTTGGACCATTATTGAAATCTTTGACCGCATAAAGGAGATGGTCGGCCAATGCCGAAACGTGACGTTGTGAGCCGCCCGAAGCAATCACCATGTAATCGGCTAATGGAGAACGGCCACGCAGATCAATCGTAACAATATTTTCGGCCTTTGTATCATCAAGACTGGTCAAGACCCGCTTTAAATTGTTCTCGACAATCAAATCCGAACCGGCATTGCCTGCATTGTCTTGCGCCCCAATGCCTTTTCCTGATTGCTGTATCTTTGAAGTTTTTAGAGATTTTTTCAGATTATTCACCTTTTGAACCCGAATATGAATTCTTGTTTTTCGTTTATAATGGTTACAGACTTAATGTTTTTTTTCAAGGAAAATCGGCATTTTCCGAAGCGTTTCGACGTTGTCTCTCAGCCCTTGGATGACTGTTTTTGCCGCAGGTCGGTTGAAGACGCAAAAGAGCGTCGGCCATGGATATATCCCCATGCGGGAGGTTTTTTATACGGCAATGCGGCTACATCATATTCTTTAACACGGAATTTCCGGAATGTTTCCGCCATAGGTGAAAAAAGCGCCGACATCGAAGCTGAAGGGCGGTCGATAATAGCGATCGGAATGGTATTGACGATTTTCTTCCATTCCTGCCATTGGTGAAATGTCGCAAGACTGTCGGCACCCATGACCCAGACAAAGCGGATATTGCGATGGCGGGCAAGTATGTAGGAAAGCGTTGTAACAGAGGTGTAGGATTTGATCGACTGTTCAAAGCCGGTAATTTTTATCCGCGGGTTGTCGACAAGTTCGGCACTTAACCGCATTCTTTCATGAAGTGGCAAAAGCCCGCTTCTGTCTTTCAGAAGGTTTCCGGGCGTCACCATCCACCATAATTCATCAAGTTTCAACCGGCGAAGCGCAATTTTGGCAACCAGCAAATGCCCTTCATGTGGCGGATTGAATGACCCGCCAAACAGGCCTATCCGGTTGCCGCTTTCACAATGCGGCATTTTGTTTTCATATCGGAAAACGTCATTCAAGGGCGTATCTGTCCGTTACCGTTGACATGATATTGAAATGTCGTCAATTGTTCGACACCGATCGGACCACGTGCATGCATTTTGCCCGTTGCAATACCGATTTCTCCACCGAAACCGAACTCGCCACCATCGGCAAACTGTGTCGATGCATTGTGCATAAGTATAGCTGAATCAAGACTTTTGAAAAACAGTTCAACCGCCCTTTTATCTTCGGCAATAATCGATTCCGTATGGTGGGATGAATAACGGTTGATGTGCTCTATAGCACCCTCAACACCCTCTACTGTCTTGATTGATACAATGGCGTCAAGATATTCGGTTGACCAGTCTGCTTCTGTCGCCAATCTGGCACCGGGAATTTTATCAACGAGATCTTCGCTTGCACGTATTTCGCAGCCTGCCTGTTGCAGTGCAATAATAACCGGCACAATCTTGTCGGCAATTTTCCTGTCAACAAGAATGGTTTCAACGGCACCACATATCCCTGTGCGGCGTAATTTTGCATTAATGACGATCTTCTTTGCCATATCCAGATCGGCAGATTTATCAATATAGATATGGCACAAACCTTCAAGGTGCGAAAACACAGGAACGCGTGCTTCCCGTTGCACACGTGCAACAAGACTTTTGCCGCCTCTGGGAACAATAACGTCGATATTGCCATCAAGTCCGGTAAGCAATTCACCCACCGCATCACGATCGACTGTGTCGACAAACTGGATTGATTTTTCAGGAAGATTTGCAAACTTCAAACCTGCAACCATTGCTTCATGAATGGCTTTGGATGACAGGAAACTGTCGGAACCACCGCGCAGAATAACAGCATTTCCCGCTTTCAGACATAAAGCACCTGCATCGGCAGTCACATTGGGCCGGCTCTCATAAATAACGCCTATCACGCCAAGCGGTGTGCGAACGCGCTGGATTTGTAACCCGTTCGGGCGCTTCCATTCGCTCATAATTTCGCCAACAGGATCAGGAAGATTGGCAATTGTATGAACAGCATCAGCGATCGACAAAACACGTTTTTCATCCAACAACAGCCTGTCGACAAGAGCCGCACTCATGCCATTTTTTCGTGCGTTTTCTATATCTTTGGCATTGGCCGACAATATATTATCTTTAAAATCGCGGATATTTTTTGCGATAGCTTCAAGCGCTTGCGTCTTCTGGTGCGAGGGGGTAAGCGCCAGCGTTCGGGCAGCCGAACGGGCATCTTTCCCCATCTTCAACAGACTGTCATGCAAACTTGTCATGAAACGCTTCCCTTAATTAAACACATGTCATCCGGTAGTTAGACACATCAAAGCCGATAACTCAATATAAATATAAGCACAATTATTCTTGAGCCGGTTTAAAAATATAACCCGCTTAACGTATAAAACATGACCGTTAAAGTCATTCAGGCTAATTCCGCAAAACCATGTCATTGCGATGAACCATCGCCGATCTTGGTTCGTAACCCAGAACCGTTTCTATTTCGGAATTTTTCAGTCCGATAATACGATTGGCCTCTTCCCGATCATAACTTACAAGGCCTCGTGCTATTTCCTGATTGTCCTTGTCGACGATCGCCACCGTATCGCCATGATGGAAATTACCTTCAAGGGCAATAACGCCTGCGGCAAGAAGCGATTTTCCTCTTTTCAAGGCACGGACAGCTCCCTCGTCAATCGTCAATGTACCCGATGGATCAAGCTGACCGGAAATCCATGTTTTCCATGCACTGACGGGCTTTTCGCTCGCTGCAAAAAAACTCGCTCTCTCGCCACGATCAATAGCAGCCAGGGGATTGAGGCGTTTGCCCGATGTAATAATCATGGCCGTTCCGGATTGATTGGCAATTTTTCCTGCTTCAAGTTTTGTTTTCATCCCCCCCCGCGATAATTCGGACGCAGCCTGCCCTGCCATTTTTTCAATGGCGGGATTAATCGCCCTGATATAGGGAATGAACTGCGAATGGTCGTCAAGATGCGGCGGTGCAGAATAAAGGCCGTCAATATCGGACAAAAGAATAAGGAGATCGGCTCCCATCATTGTGGCAACGCGTGCTGCCAGACGATCATTATCGCCATAACGGATTTCACCGGTTGCAACCGTATCGTTCTCGTTAACAACAGGAACAGCACCCAAATTCAGCAATGTATTGATTGTCGCCCTTGCATTGAGATAATGGCGGCGCTCTTCCGTATCAACGAGGGTGAGAAGAATCTGCCCGGTCATCAAGCCATGGTGTAAAAGTGCCGCGCCATAGGCTTTGGCAAGCTCGATCTGACCGATTGCCGCGCAAGCCTGACTTTGTTCGAGTTTAAGCGAACCTGAAGGCAATTTCAACAATGTGCGCCCCAAGGCAATAGCGCCAGAGGATACCAAAAGAATCTCGACCCCTTTTTTTTCCAATCCGGCTACATCATTAATCAGACTTTCAAGCCATTCGACTTTCAGACCGTGCTTGCGATCGACAAGAAGAGCTGATCCGATTTTGACAACAATCCGCTTATATTGATCGAGCTTTTTTAGTTCCTGCACCATAAATCTCTATTCCCCGGCTGCTCTTTCTGAATCCTCTTTGCGACTTTCTTCGATAATCCGCGCAATGGAACGCAACACAGTTTCGGTTCCCTCATGTGTGACTGCAGATAACAGGTGGACTTTTTTCCCTGATTTTTGTTCAAGTTGTTTTTGTTTTGTCTGTTTTGTTTCTTCATCAAGAATATCAATTTGGCTCAAAGCAACAACTTCCGGTTTTTCCGAAAGCCCGTGACCATAGGCTGCAAGTTCCTCGCGGATAATCTCATACGCCTTGACGACATCCTCTTCCTGAGCAGAAACAAGATGGAGCAAAACCCGACAACGTTCGACATGCCCCAAAAACCGGTCACCAATGCCGATACCTTCATGGGCGCCTTCTATAAGACCGGGAATATCCGCAAGAACAAATTCACGCCCGTCAATACGCACCACTCCAAGATGGGGATGCAATGTCGTAAACGGATAATCGGCAATTTTGGGTTTTGCAGCGGTAACAGAGGCAAGAAAAGTCGACTTTCCGGCATTCGGAAGGCCGACAAGTCCGCAATCGGCAATCAATTTCAAACGTAACCATAGAGTACGTTCGACACCTTCAAGTCCGGGATTGGCACGACGGGGCGCCCGATTGGTTGAAGTGGTAAAATGAAGATTGCCAAAACCGCCATTCCCCCCCTTCGCCAGACAGAATTTTTGCCCGACCTTTGTCAAATCGCAAATCAGCGTTTGATTATCTTCTTCAAAAATTTGCGTGCCGACCGGTACTTTCAATATAACATCGGCGCCTTTGGCGCCTGTCATGTTGCGCCCCATGCCATGCATACCGGTTTTAGCCTTGAAATGCTGCTGATAGCGATAATCTATCAATGTATTGAGCCCCTCGACTGCAACCGCAAAGACATCGCCGCCACGACCACCGTCGCCACCATCCGGCCCGCCAAATTCGAGAAACTTCTCGTGCCGGAAAGAAACTGCACCTGCTCCGCCATCTCCGGAACGGATATAAACTTTCGCCTGATCGAGAAATTTCATTATTCATACTCTTCGTTGGTCTTGGCTCTTCTCATAGCGCAAAGTTTCAAACAACGCCATAGAGACAACATAATTGATAGATGGGGAAATATTTGACTTGCCCGTTTTGTCAATTACAGGCAAAAAGTCAGCACAATCAGTGATTTCGGCGAAGAGAAGCGGATTATGAGACACCTTTTTGCTGCTACCGGTTTTATAAGTTTTAGTAATCTTGCCAATCGTCATAAATGCCGGATTTGCCCTGCTTTTTAAAGCGGGATGAAAAATTCGCCTAATTTCAATATCCGCTACCAATTGGACAGGCATTCAAAAAAAGAAGATAAACCCGATGATTTCAGCATTATTGTTTATACTTTTTGGTTTGCCGACCTTTTTCCGATTGGATTGAAGAAAAAAGTTTCATACCAACCGTTTTTCAAAAAACCGATTTTATAGCGCTTTTCCGGAACAACAAATGCTTCACGCAACAGTCGGATAAACCGGCTCAGGCCGGTTTACCTTTAAACTCATAGGCCAACAAATAAAGTTCCACTGATTCAGCCCTGCTTGCCGGCGGTTTGACATGATAGACTTTTTTAAAATTCTGTTTAAGCGTTGTCAGCAATTCATTTTCTGCCCCGCCTTGGAAGGTTTTGGCAAGAAAATGCCCGCCCGGCTTCAAAACCGATATAGCAAAATCTGCGGCAACCTCGCAAAGGTGAATTGTCCTGATATGATCGGTTTGCTTGTGGCCGATCGTTGGTGCTGCCATATCGGATATGACAAGATCAGGTTTCGCACCTAACGCATCCATAAGCTTTTGGGGCGCAGTATCATCGAGAAAATCCATTTCCAGCATTGTAACACCCGGTAACGGGTCTACATGGAGATAATCAATACCGACGACAGAAGGATGATCGTTGGTGGAGCCGACAATATTGGCTGCCACCTGACACCACCCACCCGGAGCTGCACCAAGATCAATAATCTTCTGGCCTTTTTTCAAAAGATGATACCGTTCATTGATTTCGATAAGTTTATACGCTGCCCGTGAACGATAACCGTCAATTTTCGATTGATGCACATAAGGGTCGTTCAGGTGACGTTCAAGCCACCGCCGTGAGGAAGCTTTTATCGTTCCGGCTTTCTTTTTCACTCTTGTGTGGAGTTCATGCGTACCGGCTCCACCCCGCCCGCCTGCATGTGCACCTGTCCTTTTTGTTGTCATAAACGTTCACTTCCATGATTTTTCCGCAGATAAAACCGCTCGTTCAGATGACGGCGTTTGCGCCAGGCTCCATCGCGTGACATCAATTCGGTCAATATCCCTTCACGCAAACCACGATCAGCCACCCGCAAACGTTCGGCTGGCCATTCTTCCCTGATAACGTCAAGGATAGCGCAACCGGCAAGCACCAGATCGGCCCTGTCATGGCCAATACACGGGTTTGCGACGCGTTCGGCCAAATTCCACGAAAGCAACCGTTTGGTCATACGTTCGACATCATCATTTTTAAGCCAAATACCGTCGATCAGACGACGGTCATATTTTGCAAGTTCCAGATGGATTCCGGCAAGCGTTGTCACTGTGCCGGAAGTTCCGAGTAAATGAAAATGGGGGCTTTTCGCCAAAGCACCCAATTTATCGCGTCCTTTAAAACCTTTTAGCAAAGAGCGAACATAATCTTTCATTTTTTCAAAATCATCGACAGAGACATTTTCCCCGCCAAAACGTTCGGCCAAAGTAATGACGCCAACAGGTAACGATGTCCATGCAATAATATGTTCAGCCAGTCGCGGCGACCGTTTCTTCGACCGGTCGATCAAAACAATTTCGGATGAACCTCCGCCTATGTCAAAAACGACAATTGCATCGGTATCTTCTTCGACTAGCGTGCCGCAACCCGCAACGGCCAATCGCGCTTCTGTTTCGCGATCAATAATCTCAAGATTGATTCCTGTTTCCCGTGCAACCCGTTCGATAAAAACTTTTCCGTTTTCTGCCGATCGGCATGCTTCTGTAGCAATGAGACGACACCGCCTTATTTTTCGTTGATCGAGTTTCAAACGACAAACTTTGAGTGCTTCGATAGCCCGTTCCATCGCGTTTTCATTAAGGCGACCTGTCCGTGCCAAACCTTCCCCCAAACGCACAATACGCGAAAATGCGTCAATGACATGAAAATGGCCGGGTTTCGTTGGAGCAGCTATTAGTAAACGACAATTATTGGTACCAAGATCAAGTGCCGCATAAAGCGGAACTTTCTGCGCGCGAGCGCGCGACGGATGACTATGTATATTGACATCATTTGCGAGAACGCTTTTTGTCTCACGTTTCGACCGGGCATCATCACCTTGTGGTTTGGTCAATATTGGCGTTTTGCGCGAACGTTTTTTACTATGATGGACTTTTTCAGCTCCACCTTCATATGAGCTTTCGCCATGCTCGCGTAATCTACCTTTTTGGCGCCGTTTCGCGCGCTTCTTCTTGGATGAGGGAACAGCAAAAGACCCTGCTAAAGGCGGCACCGTGCCACCATCTTCGTGCCTTTCCAAGCGGTCGTGCAAACCTTTCGCACCATCTCCGCCAGGCTTTCCCCGTTCCGACCCTTTCGGGTTGTCGATCAACGGAGTCATCTTTATCTTTCCTTCAAAGTGCCAAGGAGACATTTTCTCGCAATGGACACTTCATGAGCTATCGTTACCTATAATGTAACAGCGTTAGTCGTTTTTACCAATAGCCGGAGACGCCCTTCTTCATTTTTTTAAAAATTGCAAGATTGTCGATTGATGATGTGTTTGAAAAAAGATACCGGATTTTCCGGCAATGCATCCCGCTTGTTGTTGATGGCAAGTTTTCGCCGATCGAGAGATTGTTGACCCGCAAAATTATTTTCTCAAGTTTAGGCTTGTATCTTGAACTGGATATGTTAAAAGCCATGCTGTTCTCGCTTGAAGCAGAAATGCTGGGGAATAGTTTAACGGTAGAACTGCGGACTCTGACTCCGTCAGTCCTGGTTCGAATCCAGGTTCCCCAGCCAATATTTCCTTTTAAAACTTGACTTTTCGAGCGTTCCACAGCTTTACGGTTCAACATTTTGCGGAAGTGGTTAGACAGTTTTCAGAACAATAATCTGCGGTTTATGCATTATCTGCGGCTTATGCATCACTTGTCGGAATTGTCGAATTTTCACCCTTGAATTTTGAAGTCTTCAACCATTTTTTCGAGCGAGACGCCAATTTCGTAAATGGTATTTGAAGAGGCTCTGGAACAACCACTATTCTCATTTATTGATGCGCTTTTCCAAAATGAACGGTAAATTGCCGCAGTTGAAATTTGCTCCATTTACTTATCTAATAAAAAAATGGGCTAATCTTGCAGTCTACCCACTTTGACCACACATCTAAACGGACGAAAGAATACAGGAAATTTTACAATGACCAATGACGATAAGCACAAACATGTAAAAGTAGTAGACGTTGAAAAAATCGACGAACAGGATGACGAAAAAAATGGTCCGGTCGATACGGTTGATATTTTTGATGACGTGACCGGCGAAGATAATGGTGAATTCCGCCCACGCAACAAAAGGCAGGAAGATATAGAAAATCCCTTGAGTGACGAGGACAGAGATGTCGTCGGTGAAAATCTGTTTACCAGTGAACCGGATAAAGGCGAGCCGGAATAACCGGTTCGATTTGTCGGGCATTAAACTTCCGGCATCGGGGCGGAGGCCTGTCTAACGCCTCCAATTCCCCGCGGGGATTTTTCCGGAAATAATTTTTCTGCAATTTTCAGGATATTAATCGACATCAGGGCGAGAACCCGCTTATCCCGATGATTCAACCTGACGCGTGATAGTGACATCGGTTTGCGGCGGGAAAAAGTTGCGAAAAATACCGGTCATTGCCATTTCAATAACTTATGGCAAAACGGCATTTTCTTTCAAAAGAGTTTTTGACAATAAAAGGCTTGCATCAGAAACTATACGAGAAAAACAAAAAGGTTATTTTATCTATTTTTGCTTGACCTCGCCTTATCGGAAATATCGGGTATTTTTCCGGCTGCCAAAGTTTCAAGAACCGATAGCAATTTATCAACCGCGTGCTGCAAATTGTCGGAGTTATCAATATAGCAATACCCCGCCCCTACAGGCAAATGGATTGCCACATTCGCACGCCCCAATCTTTCTTTTATATCCTCCGCTTGCTCTCTGTTTCGCATGATGAGTCGTTTTCTTAAAATTGAAATGTCCGCATTGACTTCCACAACAAAAATACGTCCGAACATCTGTTTTGCCGCTTCCAGATATTCACGGGAAATATTTGCTATGACAATTTTGCCCCGTTTAATATTATCGGCAATATTCTTCGGCAAACCGTAATGAATTCCATGAGCAAACCATTCCATGGAAAATGCATGGTTTTTTGATAGCTTCAAAAATTCGTCTTCCGAAACGGCTATATTGTCTTCATTGCCTATGTTTATCTTGGTTCCGGCTTGTAGAGCTTCGCCGGATATTCCCGCTTTTCGTGTAATTGTTCGACGTACAAACAAAAAATCGGGTTGATCTTTCACAATCTTACGGACAGCATTGATGATTGTGTCTTTTCCCGCACCACTCGGTCCGACAACCGCCACAAACCACCCTGTATTTTTACTTGAAGACAAATTGGATACGCCTGAAAGACTTAAAATTTCCCGTTCCATCATGCGAGGGAATTTCCGATATTTTATATCGTTAAGGCGACAATTTCCATGTTATTTCAACAAACGCTCGAAAAAAGATAATGAAAAAAGAGAGGGTTCTGTCATTCATGGAAAAAACAAAAATAACCTTATATTCATAATCTCTACTTAAAGACGAGAGTAACCAACTTCCAAATCGTTGAAATATTCAAAACCGGCTGATAGGAAACCTTGATTAAATGACAATGTCGAGCTTTGTGTTAACTGTAGTTTGTCCTGCAAAGCGGGGTATAGTCGCCGCTATTTCTACATTTTTGGCAAAAAACACGTGTAATATTGTCAATAGTTCCCAGTTTGACGACCCGATTTCGGGAAAATTTTTCTGTCGCATCGGTTTTGATAGCGAAGGCGGAAAAAATATTCATGACCTTGAACAAAGCTTCCAGCCTATTGCGCGGGAATTTTCGATGGACGCCCATTTCTTCGATTCGAGCGAACGCATGAAAGTGCTCATCATGGTTTCCAAGTTCGGACATTGTCTGAACGACTTGCTTTACCGCTGGAGAATAGGTGCGCTGCCGATTGACATCGTCGGGGTCATTTCCAACCATCTTGATTATCAGAAATTGGTTGTCAATAATGACCTGCCTTTTTACCATATTCCTGTCCACAAAGACCGCAAACAGGAATCCGAAGATCGCCTGTTTGAAATCATCACCGAAACACATACCGAATTGGTGGTGCTTGCCCGTTACATGCAAATCCTGTCAGATCGCTTATGCAAAGAAATGTCCGGACAGATTATTAACATTCACCATTCTTTTTTACCGAGTTTCAAGGGCGCTAATCCCTATAAGCAAGCCTTTCAACGCGGTGTAAAGATAATCGGTGCAACCGCACATTACGTAACAGCCGATCTTGATGAAGGACCGATAATCGAGCAGGATATTGTTCGTGTCACACATGCACAGAATGCCGACGATTATGTTGCACTTGGTAGAGATGTCGAAGCTCAAGTTTTAGCACGGGCAATTCACGCACATATCCATCATCGTGTTTTCATCAACGACAATCGCACCGTCGTATTTCCGGCCACTCCTGGAAGTTATGCTTCCGAACGTATGGGGTGATAATGGTCGCAAACCGGTTTACTGCCGTCTCGACATCAATTTTCAAAACACATTCGGGGCGACTAAAATAATCATTATACGGGCAAATCTAAATATACGAACAATAGCGTTAAGATATTCGCCTATAATAGATCGGGAAAAATTGTTTTGAATAGCAAGATAAAGCACGATATAATATCCTGATTAAATGAATACAATTTTTAACGGTTTGTATTGTCATTTAGCAACAGGGGATTGGCTTATTGCTGACCGACCGCATTTGATTCTTTTATTTCTTCATAAAAACGGGAATTACTAAGAATTCTTGCTTTTTTCCGTAAAATAGAATATGATGCCAAATAGGCTTATGAGAAGCTCGAAACGGAACAAGAAAAATCATGAAGATTGGAGCTTGTTGATAGTTTTTGGAGAGTAATTATGCAACCGGTTGATGCTACATCAGGCACCCGTTCGTTGACGACAGTGCAAGTAGCGGTGCCATCAACTAAGACGGCTCGGACCGACTCGGTTGTGGAGCAAATTCCTATGGTCGAACCGCGGCCGCATTATCCGATCTCTGCGAGTGTCGCTGAAATCATGGCTCATATTACCGAGCTGATAAAAGAACAGCAAACGGCGTCTCAAGAAGCCCTGCATCAGAAAAATCTTGAAGAAGCACGGGCCGAAATGGAGAAGCTTTTCGAGGCTGTCCAAAGGCAATCCGATGATGCTGTAAATAGTAACGAAGCAACTGACAGCTTGTCGAAAGCCGATGGCAAGAAAGTTAAAGGGATTGATGGTCAAACAATCAAGGTTCCTGATAATGAAGACAATAAAGTAATGTCATTCGATAATACGGGTGATGTTACAAATACGGATGGAACAACAGACGATCGTCTTGCCAAGGGCGTTCATGCAGATAATAGTGGCAAAATAAATGATACAAAGACGACGTCGAAAAACAACGGACGTTTGCCGCATTTGCCTTCGGATGTAAAAGCTGCCGATAAAAAGAATAGCAGTGTAGGAACTGATAGCGCATCTCATGATGCTTTACAAAATTTGCCGGATAACGCCGGAAATGTGGAAGCCGGTTCGGGAAATTCTGACTATCAGCCTGAAATTGATAACAATGTCGTCAAGAACGACACATTGAAGGAAAATATTTAATTTCCTTAAAAATAACGACTGAATGAGCCTGATAAATATGGAAATAATTGCTATAGGCGTTATTTCCATTTTTAATTTTTTGCCTAATCCTATTTAGCTGCACGTTTACTAAATTTTCCTGAAATCGTTCCCTCGAATACTGCTTGAAATCTCATCCCTCTAACAAATATAATAATCAAGATGGGTTACGCCCGCTTATAAAACTTTAGAGAAAAATTGCATTCTGTTATTGTCTTCAGTTAAAAAAATGATTTTTTGAACAATTTTTTATTTATGATTGTCTTTTTATTTGAAATATTTGAATAGTGTTTTTAAATTTTTTTTAAAAATTATTCTTATTTCTGACTATATCGGATATAAATAAATTCAAATTGTGTGTCGATTTTTATCAAAACCGCATTGCTCAAACGTCAGCATAGATAGCGGATTACAATATTTATATTGGTGAAAACTATAAATTAGCTAAAGAGGGATTCTCCTTCGGTTTATTTCATTCCGAATTATCAAATTTATATAGATAAAATCGCTCGATAATATTGATAACACCTCATTATGGAATAGAGACCGGATAGTCAGTTACCATTATACCGGTAGAAAATACGTGTAACCATTACAACATCTTGACAGTAATAGTAATCATTTCCACTCCGGTTTTCTCACCCATTCCGGTTTTCTCGCTCATTGAAGACCGGTTGCCGTTCAAGACCATCCACGGAAATTGGTTAGAAAATCTACATCGAGACGGGCGTTGCCAAGAGAGAAGTTATCCAACTTACAGAACGACATCAAAACGGCCGACAGCATAAAGAAAGCTGAAAGCGGATCCAACTCAATCAATGTTTTCCGTTTGTTTGTCGCGCCAATATTACCGACCGGATTGCCCGAATAGCAACCATTTCCGGTTCTACCCAAAAAATTGAAACCATTGAAGCCATTGCAATAGTTCAAGTTTCAACCAATCGGAATTAGAAACTGGTTTCAATACGTCCATAAACAAGTTGGGTAAATGAATAGATTTGGCCGCCTACAAATGAAGCGGTCAAAGCAAGAACCACAAAAATCACAACGATTTTAGGAATAAAAGTTAACGTCATTTCCTGAATTTGCGTCAAAGCCTGAAATAGAGCGATAACAATGCCGATTGCCATAGCCGCACCAACGGCTGGACCGCTTGCTACCAAAACGGTCCATACTGCGGCTGTTACCATATCGACGGCATCGGCTTCATTCATTCTCAAGCTCCCGCAACAAAATTCAAGCTTGTTTCGGTTGACTATTCATGACCGTAACGCCGGGCCCGATAAGCAAGTCTTTTCCATTATCAAGTTTGGCGATCAAACCGTCGCTATAAATTGTAACCGACTGGACAGTACCGGAAGTTACAACGCCTTTTTCATCAGTATATGAAAGATATTTTCCAACATAACCTTCCGCACGGGAAATTGGCCCATCAACCATAATGTTCTTGAGCGATTGTGCCATTGTATCAAGCTTGGTATTTGTCTGCTGTTGCTGCTCGACAGCCGAAAAACTTGCCAATTGTGAAACAAATTCCGTCGAATCCATTGGTTTGGTCGGATCCTGATTTTTCATCTGGGCAATAAGCAACTTGATGAAAGTATTATAATCTGCATTCGGCGTCTTGGTAGTTGTACTGCTGCTTCCAGTGGTATTCTCGGAAGAAGTTGTACTACTCGTACCAGAAGTTGAAGACGTTGTTGATGTTGTCGAAGTATTTGTATTTGTCGAAGCATATGTATTTGTCTTCGACGTATTATCCATGTCGGATGCAGCTTGCGTTTCTGAAGCAAAGTTGGATGTGGCTGCGGCGGACTTTCCGGCAGCCGAATTGGTTGCCGGAGTATATTTCATAAGGCTTGATGTATTATTGTCTACAGCACTTATGGTCATGAACTTTCTCCTAACATCAGGCGGTTTTTTGTTCCTTTTCAACCGCAGGCTTTTTGCCCATTATGGTTGCTTCTCTGTCGAACAATCCGCGGATAACTTTCAAAACGTCAAAAATCTTGTCTTGTTCGGTCAAATCAATGCATTTGCGCAGGCCTTCCAGAATGATCGGATCATTGTAAGTGCGTAGCATTTTGCCAAGCATTTCAATGAAAATCATCACTGTCTTGTCGGCTGTATCGGGATCGATCAGCATCACCTGTGCAGTAAAATAAAGCTGCTTTAACGGTGTATTTGTATCTTCCGCCTGCATGACGTGAGCTTCAAGAAGGAAGGTTGCATCATTCAAAAGTTCCAGTGTAACCTTACGATCAGGGCGTAAAACAGCACCGTTCAAGTAAATCTTTTCATTCGGCCGCAACGTAATATGCATCGTTTTATCAGTCATTTTCACTCTTCTCCGGATTTGTAGCAAGACCGTCCCTGATGGATTCAGAGATTTCCACCAAAGCATCGAAGTCTGCTGTTTCCCCATTTTCCAATCTCTGAATTTCCTTCAAAATAAAGAAACCAATAGAAATCAGAGACGCCTTAAGCTCTGTCGGTAGTGCATTTTCCGCCAGCCCCAAGTCTTCAATCAAAATAATCCATAACTTACGTGTAAAAGCTACTGCTTCATAAGTTTCACGAGTTCCCGGCCCGGCTTTTTGGGCAGCACGTAGCATTTTTATACAACGATCGAACAGAATGCTTTCGCGCTCACGCGCTCCCATCTGATCGTCTTCCATTACATCTTCGTACCGCATCTGATACATCAAAATTCCCCAGATTTTACATCCGTATTATTCAACTTACCCCTAAAGGATTAAATTAAATATAATCAGCCAAAGTCATTTTAGCGATCCGGGCTGTCATAGTGTATGAAATTTGTAATACGTTCTGAAGCTGGATCATCTTCGCACTTGCTTCGCTCGGATCAGCACCAATCATGTCATTGCGTGTCTGGTTCAAAATACTGAGCTGTGCATTAATATGATTAGTGGCATTGGTGACGCGACTTTGCGAATTACCGAGATTGGACGCCGACGTAATAATCTCGTTAACAGCACTACCCGTCGATTGGTTATTCGAAGAAGCCCGTGCGCGATCGGAAATTGTCCCCTGAGCTGCCGAAGATAATCCGATATTACCGAACTCGGCCACAAGAATCATATTTTTCATAGCCTGACGGAAGCCCGCATCATTGGCGCTTGCCGAAATATCGGCATTTTCACCGCTGGGTGAAATGCGTCTCATCACTTCGCCATCTTTGGCACGTGAAAAATTTGTATTCCAACTCGGATCATCAAAAAGCTTACTGAATGGTCCATCGATGAAAGATTTCATGTCATCGGCAGAAATATTGGCCACCTGAGGATCATCCACGTTAAAGCCGAAATAATCTCTGAACGTATCTTGCACAATTTTGCTCGTGCCGGTATTGCTCCCCGCCTTATAATAATCGAACGGTGGCTGACTGGTATTGGTGCCGCCAAAGACATATTCACCATTATAGCTCGTATTCATCGCCGAGACGAAAGAGTCGAGCGCCGTTTGTGCAGCAGATTGCATGGTTGCCGGAGTTGCAGAAACACTGTCGCCCATCAGCGCTTTATTAAACTGGATAAGGCTACCACCGGGTTTATCCTTGCTGCTTGCTTCTACCAGACTTTGCAGAGCCGTTTGTGCCGAAGCCATACGCTGCGCTGCCAAATTGTTGCTATCTTTCAATCCTTGCAATGTTGAAATCTGATTTTCATTTTCAACAAAACGGCCCGTCTGACGACCAAGTTTCAAGCCGGGATCCCTGATCCGTTGTGTTGCGGCCTCATAACTTGCTTCATCAAGCTCTGACTGCGCTTGCGAGACAATCGAACGTTGCGAATTATTCAATACATAAGTAGAAATCGAGTTAATTTTCATTTCACACCTATCTTACCGCACTCATCAAGTCATCCAACATTTTGCCGACCGTCGTTATGATACGCGCAGTTGCTGAATAAGTCTGCTCTAATTGAAGCATCAGAGCCATTTCATCATCGGTATTTACGCCCGTTTCATTAGACAAAGCTTCGCCCGCACGGCTGAACATTGTGCTTTTATATTCGTTATCCGAAGTTGCGGACTGGCGTACGCCTTCCATCCATGACAAAGATTGCTTACTGTAAGACGTGATGCTTTGAGTATTATCAAGCCCTGTATCTTTACCGAAATTACGGGGTTTATCCAAATTGTCGATCAGTTTCTGAATATCGTTACCGAGCTTTTCCGGACCACCGTCAACCGTATTGCTATCAAATTCCGGATTAACGCTAATTCTACCCGCCGTTCCGGTAACGTTAGTTTCGTCACCTCCCTCGAATAGAGCGGGAGGCCCTTTAAAAATATCGGTCAGCGCATTTGCTATTTCATCAAGTTGTTTTTGATATTGCGGCGCAATTTCATCACGAACTTTCAGCAAACCGCCAAGCTTGCCAGAACCGTTAGGAGAATTAAAAGCATCATGCGAAAGAGGAACGCCATCAACAAGGACAGGGCTACCCGCTTTTCCTGCCACTAATGGTCCGCTTGGAGAATATGAAACCTGACGTGGTACCTTGTCATAAAGTGTGCTGTCATCCATGCCGTAGATCGACATTGAGCCATCAGGATGGGTAACAGTTGTTATACCTATTTCCTGAGACAATTCTTTCAGAATTGCATCACGTTGATCCATATAGGCATAGCCGTCGCGCCCCGACCCTTTTTCATTGGCAATTTCTTTTTCAACTTGCTGGAATTGCTTTAAAAGATCATTGATATGATCAACAGAATCCTTGATCTCGCTATCTGTGTCGGTGCGTATTTTATCAATTGCTTTGGAACCGGCATTCAAACTGTTGGCAAGATCTTTTGCCTTGTCAATAGCAGCGTCACCGGCTGTTCTTTGGCTTGGATTATTGGCGTAGAACTGCAAAGCTTTTTTGAAATCATCAAGCAAACGCGACGGAGAATTTTCAAAGTCGTTTGTACCGTAGATGTTCGAGAGCTGTGTTGCCCCGTCATTTATAGCCGCAGCCGCGGCCGATTGACTCGACTTGAGAAGGTAGTTTCCAAGAAGTTCGGGATTATCATCCCGAATAAGCTTGGAACTCACCATGCCATTAGCACCAGATAGGACATGGGTAGTGCGACGGGTATAGTTCGTGTCACGCGCACTACCAATATTCTGGGATACAACACTCATCTGTCCAGACGATGTCTTGAGTGAATTTCTTGCTGTAGAAAGTGCTGTACCTAGTGTCATTTTAGCCTTCTTTTATCTCATGTAATCGGCCATTTAGCCGGTTTCAAGTAAGGTTAGTCCTAACGCTTCAAATTGACAATAACATCCATTACTTCCGACCCCGTCTGGAACACTTTCGAGTTCGCAGTATAATTGCGCTGGGCTTCGATCATGTCTGTCAATTCATCACCGATATCGGCGTTTGACTCTTCCAACATACCACTTCTCAAAACGCCGAATGTACCTTCACCCGGATGACCAAATGTCTGCCCGCCAGCTTCCGGTACTGCCTGGAATACTGTTCCGGTAAGAGGAATAAGTGAGTCAGGCGCTGTCACTGTGGAAAGGCCAACGGTGCCGATTGTTCTTATCTGACTATTACTATAGCTGACCTGTATTTCGCCGTTTGTTCCAAAACTGAAGCCTTTATAAGTACCGGGGGCGTAACCATCTGCTTCGGCATCGAATGTGAAGTTGGCACCAATCTGTGTCAAACTTGTTCTCCCATCTTTATCCGGATTATAAAGATTAACCATTGTAGAAAAAGTTGTTACATTATTAGTACCTGCCTCTTTATTAACATTAGGCACGTCAAGACCAATTTTTGTGTCGAGATTGGGCTTAACAATGGTATTACCTTTGGAGTCAACAAGGCCTGCCAGATTTCCGTCTTTATCAAATTTAAGGCCAGTTATTACAGTTTGCGGTTTTCCGTCAGGTCCTAAAATGGTTTTCCCTTTTTGATCTTTAGTTGCCAAGGCTATACTCGTATCTCCAACATAGGTTTTTATTTCCCATGTATTATCATCTGTTTTTGTAAAATAAAAATCAACGTCTACAGCTGTGCCTTGTTCATCGTAAATTGTTTTAGATTTTTTAAAATTATAAGTGTCTTCCTTTTTGGGATCAAAATCTACTTTATTCTCGCCTGTTCTTTTGATTGCTTTTTTATCCGCCTGTAAGTTGGCGGTCAGGTTGATATTCTCGGTCACTTTACCTTGCATCAATTCACCCGCGCCACCTTTAATCATGACACGTTTGCCGGTTTCATCCAGCAGATAAAATCCTGCTGCATTTTGCAAATAGCCTTGACCATTTCTTTGGAAAGAACCGGCACGGGTTAGATACTCGGTTCCGGATTCATCTTGAACACGGAAAAAACCGTTACCTTCAAGCATGATATCGCCCGGTTTTCCTGTACCGCGCCCCGCACCCTGCATAGAAATATCATGGCGAACAGTTGTCGTGACACCACCGGACTGATAAGCATTACGTGTTGATGGCATAACCAGATCGGAAAACTGGGTATCCGTCCGTTTGTAGCCAGCCGTACTAACGTTAGCGACGTTATCTGCAACACCTGTCAGTCTGTTTGCCTGTGCGTTCATTCCTGCAACGCCGGTACGCATCATACCGTAAATACCCATTGTTATCTCCTTGAGTTGAGAACCATAGTTGCAACATAGAAGTGTTTCCTTGCGCGAAGCTGGCGTTATTACAGTTTTGAAGCAAGTTAGCTGATTGTTGGTGTCAAACCTGCCCATCAAAATGCTGCACTGAACCCGTTTTCCGGTTCAAATCAAACTGGCAACTCGAAACCAAGAATAGAACGCTGATCGGCTCATGTGTTTTTAACTTTATCAACCGACTGAACAGTAAAATAAAATGATACGAACGAGCAGAATTTCAAAGCACCGGTCTCAAGAAAAAGGTTTACAAATTTGTCCTTATAAAGCCCAAAAAAAAGCCTGCGAAAACGCAGGCTTAAATCGCGTGGAGTTGCGATAAATTAATCAATATTCAAACTATAACCAAGAAAGCGCTTTGAATCGATAACATCGGTTCCAAGTTTTGCTTTCAATTTTTTACGCAATTTACTGATGTGGCTCTCGACAACGTTTTCTTCAACATCTGTGTCAAAGACACCATAAATTGCATTGAAAATCTGTGTTTTGTTTACACGCCGACCGTGATTGGCAACCAGATATTCAAGAATGCGACGTTCGCGACGGGGAAGGACAAAGTCTACACCATTGATCTTGGGATCGCGTCCGTCATTGAATACACTGATTGGCCCAAGAACAACTGCAGCATCCGATTTACGGATCTCGCCCCCCATGCGACGGCGAATTGCCGCAACACGAGCCAGAATTTCACGGACATGAATGGGTTTACGAAGTACGTCGTCAATTCCGGCCTGAAACAAAGCCAAGGTCTGTTCAAGGGAATTGTTTTCGGTAACAGCCAGTACGGGCGCGTCGCAGTGAGCACGAATTTTCTTTGGCAATTCGATACGATCTTTACAATCGCCAAGAAGAATCGCTTCGACTGCTGACATTTCCGATTTGGGGGCAGTTTCTACCCAATCATCAAAATCGGCAGATGATAAACCTGTTGCCGAGATGCCCTCCCGTGCGAACAAGGCAGAATAACCATCCGTCACCAGCTTACGTTCGTCTACAACTATTATCATGTCCCTATTCCTAATAAACGTCCTTACCAAATTCTGAAATTCCAGAACTTATTCTTAACAAGGACTTTTCTTTAAAATATCTTTCACCACGAAAATTACAAGTCGTTTTTAACTTTTCTTGCCGAGAATCTGCCATATTTTCCCAAAATTAGACTTCCTTTTTAACAATTTGCCGTTTCCGACAATTATTTTTTATATAAAAATCGTTTATTTTCATATACTTAGTTATAGTCAAGCACGTTAACCATAAAATTTAACCATGCTTATTAAAACGTCGTTTACAGTTCTCCACGACAAAACTGGCGCGAGGCTTGCGTCCATTTTCCGAAACCGGAAGCAATCATGTTTGCCATGACCTGACAGACATAACGCTTCTGTGCGGGATTATTATTCGGGCCGGCATGGTAACGGGCAACTGCCATGGTCCAACTTCCCTCACGTTGCCTTAATTCCTTAAGGAATCGCGCGGCATAATCGACATTGAGATGGGGCTGGAACATGGCTGCTACCGAGGGAAAGCGCTCTCCATGATAATAGTGGTTGATCTGCATACAACCGACATCAATCAGTTTTGCTCCGCGACGTTTTGCCTCATAAAAGATACGCAATGCTTGCGACTCATTTTGTGCAAAAACCGCTTTTCCATCAATATTAAGCGCATAGGGTTGAAGTGAGTCTTTGTTACCGGTTTCGGTAAGCCCCACGGCATAAAGAATTCCTAACGGAATATCATACCGTTTTGAAGCTTCAATCATTTCACCTTCACAAGCATTACCGGCAAAGGCTGTAGCCACAATCGGCGAATTAAACAACCAGACGGCGAGGATTGCGAACAGTACGTTCTTCATGGCCGCCTTCTTCCTGCAAGGGAGTGCCGGTAACCGGAAACTCGGTAAATGTCTGCCTTGACCCATTGTGCCCACCTTGTCCCTGCTGTCCGGAGAATTGCCGCTGCTGTCCGTTAAAATTCTGACCGCCATTATCCTGCTGCGACATTGATTGACCCGAATTGGTCGATTGTCCCTGTTGGACTGTTTGTGAACTTCTGTCGACGACCATAATTGTCAGACGCCCGTCATCATTAAAACCGGATTTTTCCAGTGCTTTATGCAAAGCATGGTGATCTGCGGCAAGAAGGCGTGCTGTTTCTTGTCGTTCAGCATGGATTTCGATATGCAGCCCATCACTTGTTTTGCGCAATCGTGCCTCGACCATGCCAAGATTTTCCGGATTAAGTTTGATACGGAGAACACGTAAATCACCGACTTGCCTATTTTCAGTTACCTCGACGCCGGTAATGCGCCCCAATTGTGTTTGATCTACCCCCTTCGGATTGGTCGTGGCTACTCTGTCGCCGATATTCAATGTCGAACCAGCCTGGGATTTTTCGGCCATATCTTCAAAATTTACCTGCTGTGAACCATTGACCGACGTCTGGTTGATATTGTTCTGTGTACGTCTCTCGCCGTTCAGTTTGCGTCCGGATACGGAACGGTCAGCACGGCTATCTGCCACTTCCGGAACAGCGTCATCCCGCCGGTTTCGAGTTTTACCGTCATTTTCAAGCGTAAATTCCGATTGTCCACGATCATCATCATTGCCGGTTGAAAGGTCGGCCTTACCCGCCAGTTTTTCATCGCCCTTGAATTTACCAAATGCTTCTGTTGCCCTTCCTTCCAACCCTGAAATTTGAGTTGCATCAGCATGGACTTCGTTTTTGTTACCATTCTGTTCTACGGCTGTAAGACGAAAATCCGTTCCATTTTTCACTGCCGGATCCGCAGTATTGTCTGAAGGATTTACCGCATTGTTTGACGAAACTACGGTTTTGTCAGTTGTTTGCGCTTGATCTATATCACCTGTCGTTTTATCTGCGCCAAGTGAATTGGTGTCGTTCGTGTGGTTGTCCTGATTGACAACTATGTGGTCAACCGTTGCCAATTGGCCAATGTCAGAGCCATGAGAATTTCCGGTGTTTTCTTGGCTGTTGCCGTCAACATCGTCCGATTTTTCATTTTTGCCCTTGGACGAATGCACTTTGTCTTTGGAAATAATTCCATTTAAACCGGATTGGTCGCGCTCTTCATCGTTTTTCAAATTCAAACCGGCGGCGTTTTTTTCTACTGATGAAGCGGCTTTTTGTTCATCCATCTGTTGAAGAATATCGTGAATAGCCGAAGTCGAATGGTCTTCCCGATCATCCGCTTCATGCTGAACAGATGTCTTCGCATTTTCTTGCTGTTTTTGCGGTTTATCGGACACACTGTTTTTTGCTTGTGAAGCGTTTTGTTTGGCAACCTCGTTTAAACGCCCCTTATCATTGTTGGCATTCTTGTCAGTTGCAAGTTCGTCATTGGCAGCCTTGTCAGTCGAGACTTTATCGTTATTAACTTTATCGGCATAGGATTTATCCGGATATGCTTTGTCCGATAAGGATTTATCAGACGCAACCTTTGCCGATTGCCTGTCGGTATCTTTCAAAGTTGCAGACCGGTCACCCTCATTTTTATGCAAGATCTCATCAAAACTTGCTTGCGATGATTGATCGGATTGAGCCGATTTTTTATTGTCGGCTTTCGGTTGGGTGTTGGCTGCAATAATGTTCGTAAAATCCCCCGAAATCACCATCATTTTTTCTCCAATAGTTTGTCTACATCGTCAATTTTCTTTTGAGTCTGCTGCATGAATTGATCAATTTCAGTGGCTGTCTTTTTCTCGTCTGCTTGTCCCGAAGAACTGGTCGTTGGCATTGGCAATGATTCTGCCGGTTTTTTCCCCACTTGATCGACGGGGACACCAACCGCTTCTTTCAAAGTTGATTGATCGTCAGTATCTTCATCTTCGTCTTGCTGTTTGGGTAAAATATTGGTGTCAAGCACAACACCTTTTGCAACAGCTTTTGCTGCCATTAATAATGGCCTATCTTTTTCCGGAAGACTGTTGACAGAAATCATTTTTAACATTTCGGCCGCGTCTTCGGCTGCGGTCGTGCCGGCAGAACTTGCTGCATAATAAAGGCGTGCGGAAGAATCATCGACATTGAGATTATGCGCAAGATCAAGAGCTTTTTCTGCACCGAAATGGGCACGCGGCATGCGCGCTTCGATCAATGCCGTACGACTGACTTTCAAATAAATAACCAACTGGATTGCGGCCGGTGCATAGCCTACAAAATCACTCAATTGCTGATCGTCCAGACGATTGTCCATCGCCGGTAGCGACGTTGCAAATTCCCGCCAGAATTCGTTGGCATAAGGCGATTTTGAAAACCGTGTTACGTAATTTCTCGTAAGTAGCTGAAACAGTTTTATATCGCCAATCATTGTTGCAACTTTTAACTGCCGACGTATTGCGGCTTCCTCGAACAATGACCCCGGAGCAACCAGTCTTACCCAGTTCAACCGCTCGGATGCTTTTTCCGGATCTGCGTCTGCAATATCCGTGACGGTGCTCAAAGTAATAGAAAGTAAGAGTGCCGCCGGAGCTTCGTCATCATTTTCAGGTAATTCGTCGAAAGCTTTCAGAAACCTGTCTTTCCTGTGATGGGCATAGGCGAGCGCACCAACAACATAATTTTTAGGAATAACTCCATCAGGAGCATTCTTGAGAATTGTTTCGACAACATTGGGATTTCCGCCATTAAAAAGATAGGTCAAGGCGGCAAAGAGATTTTGCGGGTTTTCCCATATGGAAGGATCCTCGCTCAGCATTTTCTGGCCAATATCGGCAAGCACACGCGGTTGCATTTGCAGCGCTCCCGGTTGACCACTTGCAATATCATCTTGCAGACTTTCCAATGAACGAACGAGTTGAACCGGACCAAGTGCGGAAGACTCGCTCATTTGCGCTTCAAGCGGAGATACAACAGTCAAAGGAACAGCAATTCCGGCACAGCACATTATTTTGAAAAAACGCTTCATCATTGTTTTTTCTCCACATTATTTGTGCCATTGGCCTTTTCACTGTCGGTATTGTTGTTTTTTTCTTCCGTCTCTCCTTGTGGCAAGCGCATGAATATTTCTATACGGCGATTTTCTGCGGCATATGGGTCGGCCTTATTCTTGAGTTCGCGGTCGGCATAACCCTCGACACGCAAAACGCGTTTTTCATCGAGCCCGCCGCGTACCAACATATAATAAGCCATTTGTGCACGCGAGCTTGATAATTGCCAATTGTCATAAGTCGCATTTCTATAGGGACGTGAATCCGTATGTCCTGCAATCACAACCTCGCCCTTTTTATTTTGCAAAATTTTTGCAACACCGGCCAGAAGATCAACCACTTTTTTATCCGGTTTGGCCGAACCGATGGCAAACATTCCGTAATGAGCCTGATCCATCAGTTCTATTGCAACGCCATCCTTGACCGTGACAACTCGAACCATAGGTTGTTGGGTACTTTTTGTATCCGTGATAAGCTTGCTAAGCTCGCCAGAAATTTCACGTACAACTTGTGGCAGAGATTTATCTTTTGCCGCTTCCTGGGGCGTTTCAGCCTTACTGAGCTCAACAGCCTGTTCCGGAGACTGCGCAGGATTTTCTACTTTTTCAGTTGCATTTCCGGACTTGCCCTTATCGGCAGTCGACTGGCCAGCCGTCTGCGCTTCCCCATTTACCCCGTTTTGCGGTTTATTCTGGTTAGCCGTATCTGTATTTTGCGGTGGTAAAGTCTCTTGTGCAGCCTGCATCGGTTTACCTTCATTACCTGCCACCGTCGGTTCACCTGTCTTAGGGGGCAAAGTGACACCCGGCTGACTCGGTAAATTGGGGTCACGCCCGCCGGAATTCTGGCTCGGACCGCCATCAGCTTCGGCTATTTCATGGGAAGCATTTTTGGTCCAATAATCCGGTGAAAAGGGATCGCGATAGGCTGTGCCTTCGCTTGCCCCTTTTTGTGACCCACCTTCAGCGTTACCACCCGTCCCTTTTTCAGGAGGTTCGGTTGCCGCATCATGTTCGGCAATTTTATCGAGCTCTTCATAAGGCTCGTTCATCATTTTTTGCTGTTCGGCACTGCTCTGGTTTTCGCTTTTTTCTTTTCCAACAGGTTCACCATGAGCTTCGTTACCCGACTTTTTATCGTTATCCCCGACAGCATCATTATCCTGAATACCCTTCGGATTTGTACGGCGATCAACCAGTTTGATAGGGTTGAAATAACTGGCGACAGCAGCTTTGGTTTCTTCGTTTGCAGCGTTGATAAGCCACATAACAAGGAAGAAGGCCATCATCGATGTCATAAAGTCGGCATATGCGACTTCCCATGCTCCACCATGATGTTCGCCTTCGCCTTGTCCTCCACGACGAACGATAATGATTTCATTATGGGATTCGGGCGTATCTGTACTCATTGTACCAGCCCTTTCAATTCTTTCATCACGGGTTCAAGGCGTGTGGCAATTACCTGATCGCCAAGTTCGAGGCGAATGTCGCCGGCATCGGTGGGGCGCAAAACAAACTTTGTTTTGTCAAAATCGGGGCGTGCTTCCAACGCTTTCAACAAATCCTTATTGCCTTGAAGCACAAGCGGCTGTTTTGCCGATATTGCTTCTTTGGCAATGCGCTTGGCAAAATCGTTTAACGCTTCATCATGCATTTGTTCGCTAATAAAGCCCCCAAGAACTTTTGCAACATCTTTGCTTATATCTTCAAGTATGTTGTCAAAGCCTTGTTTCAAGTCATTATCCAGATTAGCCGCAACTTCGGCAATGGTTTTAACTTTGAGTTCATCCAATTCTTTTTCATGACTGGCAATAAGAGAAGCTTTTTCTTCTGCAAATTTTGCTTCCAGTTCGGCTTTTGTTTTTTCTACCGCTTCGTCAACCGCTTGTTTTCTCAGCTCTTCAGCATTGACTTTTGTCTCGGTTACAAGAGAAGCTTCATCAAAATGATCTGCCGGTTCACTTTCAGCATGGTTGAAATCCACCATCTGACCGGCTTCTTCTGCCGGTTCGGGATCATGAACCGGAACTTCCGCATCCATCGGCAGAACCTCTACTTCGGTATCCGGAATCTGGCGCGGAGCAAAATCACTCAAAAAATGGGAAAGCGAGGCCGCCTTCTTGTTATCCATTTCTGTATTGCTATTGTTCATTGCGCTTGTCATCTTTCACCTGAGGTTTTGTTTGTGGTCAAGCTGCCTGAGCAGGTGTCCCTTTATCGCTATCTTCCTGAACCCACTCGCGTAAGACATTTGCAAAACGGTCTTCATCCATTGAAATCATCTGGTCAAGCCGGTTCTGCGGTGGAACACGCATACGGCTACGTAAATCCTGTAGCCCGTCCTCGTCCGGTATCATATTACCATCAAACCCCTCGTTTTTGCTAGCTTCATTCGGCAAAGCAGGCATATTCTCCGGTCCTGCCAAAGCACTTTCATTATTGTCGGCAAGTGCAAGCTGGTTGCCGTGCATTTCACGCATAAGCGGGCGTACACCAAGAAACATGATAAGCAAAACTGCAATGACAAGAGCTGCACCGTTTACAAGACCGGATGTATATTTCGACAATGATTGCCAGATCGGTGTTGCAACCGGCTGCATGTTTGCGTCATCATTCGCGACGAAATCGACCGCCGTTACGTTAATAATGTCACCACGATCAGGATCGAGCCCCGAAGCTGTCGCAACCATTTGACGAATGCGGTTGACCTGATCGTCAACATAGTTGGCAGGTGCCGGTGCGTCCTTGTCGCTGGGTTTCAATCTGGACCGGTCAATGACAACGGCAACAGCCAGTTTCTTGACGTTGAACCCGTCGCTTACAGTAGAAATTGTTTTCGAGTTGATCTCGTAATTGGTTGTCTCTTCACGACGGTCTTTTTTGTCGGAAGAATTTTCACCCGAACCACCGGCAATTTCTTCTTGCGGGATATTCTGTTCAACCCCGACAGAACCGTTATTCCGGTTGTTTTGACTGTCCCCCTGATCGCGAACACTACGAACGGAACGTGCAACCTGCGAATCGGGATTATAAATCGTTTCGTTGGTCTGGCGACGATCGGTATCCAATGCAACCTGAACACTGGTCTGGAAATGATCCATACCAAGATAAGGTGCCAGTTGTTTACGGATATTCTCGTCAATCTGTGCGGCAACTTGCCGTTCGAGAGATGCCATCATGACCGGTGCGCCATTCATCGCGTCGGTTCCGGAAGCTAAAAGCTTACCGCTTGTATCAAGCACGGTAACCGAACTTGCCTCCAGCGAAGGAATGGCAGCAGCCACCAATTGGCGAATTGACTGGGCAGATTCAGCGGCAAAATTACCGTCTGTGCGAATAACAACCGAAGCCGAAGGTTTTTGATTGGCACGACGGAAAGAACCTTTATCCGGCAGAACAATATGAACTCTCGCCGCTTTGACACCCTGCACAGCTTGGATTGTGCGTGCAATCTCGCCTTCCAATGCGCGTTGACGGGTGATTTCCTGCATAAAAGAAGTCAGCCCCAGAGAGCCCATATTATCAAAAAGTTCATAGCCGGCATTGTTCGATGTCGGCAAACCTTTTTCAGCCAAAAACATACGTGCTTTTTCTGCTTGCCCTACGGGCACTTGAACAGATGTTCCGTCGGAAGAAACATCAAAAGCAATGCCTGCTTCACCTAATGCCATACCCATACGGTTCACGTCATCACGAGTAAGCCCGACATAGAGTGTCTCGTATGTCGGACGGGTCAGATAAAAGCTTGAGAACAGAATCGTACCGAATAGTGCAACTCCGACCAGCCCCAGAGCTATCAGACGTTTAGCGCCCAATTTGCCGAGGGCCGAGCCAATTGAAGAAAACAGAGCCAGTATTCTATCCATGTATCTCTACCGTATAAGTTGGGTAAAAACCCGTTGGTTTTCATCAAGGATATAAACTTTAAAAGCTGATATATCCCTAACTTTACTTTGCACCTTAGAGGCTGAAGCTTGCGCGAGGATGAACAACAGGAAAACGCCGGAACCACACTTTGTCTAAAGCGACTTTATGGTTAATATTATTGTTGCGGTCGGATTGACGTGATCCCCGCAACGTGGCAATTTTATTGTCCTGTGTAAAACAGCTATCAATAAACTTTATTGTCCTGTGTAAAGCAGTTATCAATAAAAGTGTAAACAAGGCCGCAACATAATTTTTAATGTTGTCTCAACGGGGGATGGCTAATTGTTGTAAATTAAAAGGATAATCAATGTACCGCTTATTTTTTACAGCCGCTTTGTGTCTGCCACTTATTGCTTGCGGCGGATCAAAAAAGACCTGTAGTTCAAAAGACATATTGGATGCCCTTCATGACAAATTGGTCATCGGGATGAACTACCAAATTGGGGTGGATGGATATTATGACGGGCAAAAGGCAAAAATTACTTTAACAGACCCTCGTACTATAGGACCAAGCGGTGATTTTATGCGCTGTTCAATCGCCATGAAATTGACCCACTATGTCGATCCCAAGACGAATGTCCGCTATCCCACGCCTTTGGAAAAAACTGTTCCTATGCCCTATTCCTTTAAAAACGTCGATGCAATGATTACACAAATAAACGTTGCCCGATAAATGTCGTCAACCTTGCCTGTCGCTATTACCAGTTGTGCCTCTTTTTGTACCGGCAAATTGGCGAAAATTATAACGGCAAATTAACGTAAATTGCACAGAAGATAGATTATCGGGTCGCGCAATTTATGTTGTTATTTAACGGAAAAAAATAGTTACGTGAAATTGCGTACCGCTGATAGAATATGTTTTGCCATAAAAAAAAGCCGCGTTCTTCACGCGGCCTTTTTAATTGATGAAGCAACTCCGGTTGCAAATGCAACCGGAAGAGCATGATTGCTATTATTGACGGAACAGCGACAAGATGTTCTGGCTGTTCTGGTTGGCAATCGACAAAGCCTGAATGCCCAATTGCTGTTGAACCTGCAAAGAAGCAAGGCGGGCAGATTCTGCATTCATATCGGCATCAACCAGTGAACCGACACCTTTATCAACGGCATCCATCAACTTGCTGACATAGTCGATCTGACCTGTAACCTGTGCCTTTGCAGCACCAAGTGTTGCACCGGCAGTAGTAACATTAGACGTTGCAGTCGTGACTTTGCCCTGAACAGCTTTCAGGATGTACTCCATCGTTTCCGCATCCGCAGACGAAAGATCTGTGTTTACGAAGTCACTAACCGTTATTTTTTCAGTGATCTTCGTAACCTCTGCTAATTTGCTCGCAGGATCCGCAGTGTTACCAGTCTTTGCTTTTTCTACCTCTGCTTTATAATCTCCAATTGCTGTCTTGAGAGCTCCCACATCAATAGCAGGTTTGGGCTGATGAGTAGTATCGTCTGTGCCATTATTGGTTTTTCCAAAAATGTCCTTCAGTTGACCTTGGCTCAAATCGAATGTGCCGTTAGCACCCTTGGTTGCAAAGTTGAGTTCTTTACCGCCAACGTCGATCATATCAACATAAACAGCCGTGCCTTCACGACGATAGGAACCGGCAATACGGACTGACTCACCATTATTACCAAGAATGTTCTTTTCAGCCAAAGATGCCGAATAAACAGCGGACTCGATATCATTCATATTGGCTTTGATATCAGCCTGAATCTTTTTAATGTCGCCTGACCCTTTTTGATAAGCCGAGGTTAAAGATTTCTGGATGTTGTCAAGATATTCTTTCGATTTATCAATGGTTGCGTTAGCAACATCAATCTGGCTTTTACCCAAAGCCATCGCATCGGAAACAGAACTTAATGCACTACGGTCGGATTTCATCATGGATGAAATTGACCAATAAGCGGTGTTGTCGGATGCTTCGTTAATACGCAAGCCCGTTGAAACACGGCGCTGCGTTGTGTCCATATTATCGCCAATGGAACGCAGAGTTTGCAAAGCATTCATGGCGGATTGGTTGGTAAGTAGACTTGTACCCATAATAATTGTCCCTTCGGATTAGAATTTAACAGGGACATGCTGGCCAACCAGCGGGTGACAGAGCGGCTTCATGCCTATTAGCTTTACCGGTATTCTTTCAAATACCTCACTAACCTGTCACGACTTATATATAAGTTATATTTAATTAATTGTAAATATATTTTTAAAATATTTCAATATCTCGTCTATGACCACCCCGTTATTAAATTCATTGTTTTGTTTTTATTGATATTTTTTAAACTTTATCTAAAACTATAGTTAGTCGGCTTATGTTTTTGATTGGCTCTATACGCTGCAATAACAATCAGAATTTCACATAAAAAAGGCCGCGTCGAAAACGCGGCCTTTCTAATCAATGAAGCAATTCCGGTTGCATTTGCAACCGGAAGAGCATGATTGCTATTATTGACGGAACAGCGACAAGATGTTCTGGCTGTTCTGGTTGGCAATCGACAAAGCCTGAATGCCCAATTGCTGTTGAACCTGCAAAGAAGCAAGGCGGGCAGATTCTGCATTCATATCGGCATCAACCAGTGAACCGACACCTTTATCAACAGCATCCATCAACTTGCTGACATAATCAATCTGGCCTGTAACCTGAGCTTTCGCAGCACCAAGTGTTGCACCGGCGGTAACAACATCGGACGTTACTTTTGTAACGTTACCCTGAACACCTTTCAAAAGTGCTTCCATTGTTTTCGCGGAAACCTTGCTTAAATCGGCTTCAACAAAATCTTTAACAGTCATATACGTGGCAGCGGCAGCCAAGCCACGTTCTGCATTAGCTTTTGTTGTTTCATTTGCCGCATAATTAACCGCATTGACTAAACCACTAATCGTATACACTTTGTCTATGTCTTTTGCAAAAACAAGTTTCAAGACGCCGCCGGTCAAATCGAATTTACCATCAGTGGTCTTTTTGGCAAAGTTAAGGTCGGCACCGCCAACGTCGATCATATCAACATAAACAGCCGAACCTTCACGACGGTAAGAACCGGCAATACGGACTGCCTCGCCATTGTTACCAAGAATGTTTTTTTCAGCCAAAGATGCCGAATAAACAGCGGACTCGATATCATTCATATTGGCTTTTATATCAGCCTGAATCTTCTTGATGTCGCCTGGTCCTTTTTGATAAGCCGAAGTTAAAGATTTCTGGATGTTATCAAGATATTCTTTCGATTTATCAATGGTTGCGTTAGCAACATCAATCTGGCTTTTACCCAAAGCCATCGCATCGGAAACAGAACTTAATGCACTACGGTCGGATTTCATCATGGATGAAATTGACCAATAAGCGGTGTTGTCGGATGCTTCATTAATACGCAAGCCCGTTGAAACACGGCGCTGCGTTTTGTCCATACTATCACCAATGGAACGCAGTGTTTGCAAAGCATTCATGGCGGATTGGTTGGTAAGTAGACTTGTACCCATAATAATTGTTCCTTCGGATCACAAGTTTAACGGGAACATGCTGGCCAACCAGCGGGTGGAAGAGCGGCATCATGCCTATTAGACTTTCAGTTTTTTTACCCCTAACCTATCACAACTTATATGTAATATCTATATTATTAGTTATAAATAATATTTTATTATTAATAAAAAATACCGCCCATCAAGATCAATTATTTAACCATTACGTTATTTTTTTATTAACGTTTTTTACAATAGATATTGTTATATCCTTTTCAATAATAACTATTTATTCAACAAAAGGGCAGAAAAATATAAGGCAAAATTAAAAAAGGCCGCGTCGAAAACGTGGCCTTTCTAATCAATGAAGCAATTCCGGTCGCATTTGCAACCGGAAAAGCATGATTGCTATTATTGACGGAACAGCGACAAGATGTTCTGGCTGTTCTGGTTGGCAATCGACAAAGCCTGAATGCCCAATTGCTGTTGAACCTGCAAAGAAGCAAGGCGGGCAGATTCTGCATTCATATCGGCATCAACCAGTGAACCGACACCTTTATCAACGGCATCCATCAACTTGCTGACATAGTCGATCTGGCCTGTAACCTGAGCTTTCGCAGCACCGAGTGTTGCACCGGCAGTAGTAACATTAGACGTGGCACTTGTGACTTTGCCCTGAACGGCCTTCAGGATGCGCTCCATCGTATTTGCATCCACAGACGAAAGATCTGTGTTTACGAAGTCGCTAACTGTTATTTTGCTAATGATTCCGTTAATTTTACCTTCGGCTTCTTTTTTTTGATCGGCTGTAGCACTCGACGAATTCAGTGTTGCAATATTTTCGTTGAGGGTTTTTACATCAATAGGACCTTTGGGTTTGCCGTTGGGGTCAGTGCCATCAGCCGGGGTGGTTTTTCCGAAAATGTCCTTCAGTTGGCCTTGGCTCAAATCGAATGTGCCGTTAGCGCCCTTGGTTGCAAAGTTGAGTTCTTTACCGCCAACGTCGATCATATCAACATAAACAGCCGTGCCTTCACGACGATAGGAACCGGCAATACGGACTGACTCACCATTATTACCGAGAATATTCTTTTCAGCCAAAGATGCCGAATAAACAGCGGACTCGATATCATTCATATTGGCTTTGATATCAGCCTGAATCTTTTGGATGTCGCCTGGTCCTTTTTGATAAGCCGAAGTTAAAGATTTCTGGATGTTATCAAGATATTCTTTCGATTTATCAATGGTTGCATTAGCAACATCAATCTGGCTTTTACCCAAAGCCATCGCATCGGAAACAGAACTTAATGCACTACGGTCGGATTTCATCATGGATGAAATTGACCAATAAGCGGTGTTGTCGGATGCTTCGTTAATGCGCAAGCCCGTTGAAACACGGCGCTGCGTTGTGTCCATATTATCACCAATGGAACGCAGAGTTTGCAAAGCATTCATGGCGGATTGGTTGGTAAGTAGACTTGTACCCATAATAATTGTCCTTTCGGATCACAAGTTTAACGGGAACATGCTGGCCAACCAGCGGGTGACAGAGCGGCATCATGCCTATTAGACTTTCAGGTTTTTCTTTACCCCCTAACCTGTCACAACCTATATATAATATATATATTATTAGTTGTAAATACTATTTTATTATTAAAAACAATACCTCACTCAAAAATCAATTGTATAACCATTACATTATTGTTTTTATTAACGTTTTTACAATAGATATTGTTATATTCTTTTCAAGAATAACTATTTATTCAACAAAAGAGAAGAAAAATATAGGGCAAAAGAAAAGGCCGCGTCGGAAACGCGGCCTTTTTATCAAATGGAGCAATTCCGGTTGCATTTGCACCCGGAAGAGCATGATTGCTATTATTGACGGAACAGCGACAAGATGTTCTGGCTGTTCTGGTTGGCAATCGACAAAGCCTGAATGCCCAATTGCTGTTGAACCTGTAAAGAAGCAAGGCGGGCAGATTCTGCATTCATATCGGCATCAACCAGTGAACCGACACCTTTATCAACGGCATCCATCAACTTGCTGACATAGTCGATCTGGCCTGTAACCTGAGCTTTTGCAGCACCGAGTGTCGCACCGGCAGTAGTAACATTAGACGTTGCTTTTGTAACGTTACCCTGAACACCTTTCAAAAGTGCTTCCATTGTTTTCGCGGAAACCTTGCTTAAATCGGCTTCAACAAAATCTTTAACAGTCATATACGTGGCAGCGGCAGCCAGTTTACCTTCTGCTGTATTTCGTGTTGCGTCATCTGTCGCATTATTAACATTAGAGACTAAATCACTAATCTTCTGATCTGTATTTATGTCTTGTGCAAAAACAAGTTTCAAGACGCCGCCGGTCAAATCGAATTTACCATCAGTGGTCTTTTTGGCAAAGTTAAGGTCGGCACCGCCAACGTCGATCATATCAACATAAACAGCCGTGCCTTCACGACGATAAGAACCGGCAATACGGACTGCCTCGCCATTATTACCAAGAATGTTCTTTTCAGCCAAAGATGCCGAATAAACTGCGGACTCGATATCATTCATATTGGCTTTGATATCAGCCTGAATCTTTTTGATGTCGCCCGGCCCTTTTTGATAAGCCGAAGTTAAAGATTTCTGGATGTTATCAAGATATTCTTTCGATTTATCAATCGTTGCATTAGCAACATCAATCTGGCTTTTACCCAAAGCCATCGCATCGGAAACAGAACTTAATGCACTACGGTCGGATTTCATCATGGATGAAATTGACCAATAAGCGGTGTTGTCGGATGCTTCGTTAATACGCAAGCCCGTTGAAACACGGCGCTGCGTTGTGTCCATATTATCACCAATGGAACGCAGAGTTTGCAAAGCATTCATGGCGGATTGGTTGGTAAGTAGACTTGTACCCATAATAATTGTTCCTTCGGATCACAAGTTTAACGGGACATGCTGGCCAACCAGCGGGTGACAGAGCGGCATCATGCCTATTAGACTTTCAGGTTTTTCTTTACCCCCCTAACCTGTCACAACCTCTATGTAATATATATATTATTAGTTGTAAATACTATTTTATTATTAAATAACAATACCGCACTCAAAATCAGTTGTATAACCATTACATTATTGTTTTTATTAACATTTTTACAATAGATATTGTTATATTCTTTTCAAGAATATCTGGTTATTCGAAAATAGACGTAAAAACATATGAGGCAAAAGAAAAAGGCCGCGTCGAAAACGTGGCCTTTTTAATCAATGAAGCAATTCCGGTCGCATTTGCAACCGGAAAAGCATGATTGCTATTATTGACGGAACAGCGACAAGATGTTCTGGCTGTTCTGGTTGGCAATCGACAAAGCCTGAATGCCCAATTGCTGTTGAACCTGTAAAGAAGCAAGGCGGGCAGATTCTGCATTCATATCGGCATCAACCAGTGAACCGACACCTTTATCAACGGCATCCATCAACTTGCTGACATAGTCGATCTGGCCTGTAACCTGAGCTTTTGCAGCACCGAGTGTTGCACCGGCAGTAGTAACATTAGATGTTGCAGTCGTGACTTTGCCCTGAACAGCTTTCAAAAGTACTTCCATTGTTGGCGCGGAAACCTTGCTTAAATCGGCTTCCACAAAATCTTTAACAGTCATATCTCCGGCAGCGGTTCTCAACTCTGTTTCTGCATTAGATATATCGTCTGCAGTTGCTCCTTCTTTATTAATCTTCCCGAGTATAGCACTAATCTTTTTATTCTCGTCTGTGTTTATGTCTTTTGCAAAAACAGTTTCCAAAACACCTTTGGTCAAATCGAATTTACCATCAGTGGTCTTTTTGGCAAAGTTAAGGTCGGCACCGCCAACGTCGATCATATCAACATAAACAGCCGTGCCTTCACGACGATAGGAACCGGCAATACGGACTGACTCACCATTGTTACCAAGAATGTTCTTTTCAGCCAAAGATGCCGAATAAACAGCGGACTCGATATCATTCATATTGGCTTTGATATCAGCCTGAATCTTTTTAATGTCGCCTGACCCTTTTTGATAAGCCGTGGTCAAAGATTTCTGGATTTTATCAAGATATTCTTTCGATTTATCAATGGTTGCATTAGCAACATCAATCTGGCTTTTACCCAAAGCCATCGCATCGGAAACAGAACTTAATGCACTACGGTCGGATTTCATCATGGATGAAATTGACCAATAAGCGGTGTTGTCGGATGCTTCGTTAATACGCAAGCCCGTTGAAACACGGCGCTGCGTTGTGTCCATATTATCGCCAATTGAACGCAGCGTTTGCAAAGCATTCATGGCGGATTGGTTGGTAAGTAGACTTGTACCCATAATAATTGTCCCTTCGGATTAGATTTTAATAGGGACATGCTGGCCAACCAGCGGGTGACAGAGCGGCTTCATGCCTGCCAGTTTTACCGGTATTCTTTTCAATACCTTACTAACCTGTCACAACTTATATATACGTTATATTTAATTAATTGTAAATATATTTTTATAAAAATAATATAAACCTTATTTTTATTTGCAACATACGCTTATCTCTATGTTTTTATTGATATTTTTTAAACTTTATATAAAACTATAGTTAGTCGGCTTATGTTTTTGATTGGCTCTATACGCTGCAATAACAATCAGAATTTCACATAAAAAAAGGCCGCGTCGGAAACGCGGCCTTTTTAAATTGATGAAGCAATTCCGGTCGCATTTGCAACCGGAAGAGCATGATTGCTATTATTGACGGAACAGCGACAAGATGTTCTGGCTGTTCTGGTTGGCAATCGACAAAGCCTGAATGCCCAATTGCTGTTGAACCTGCAAAGAAGCGAGGCGGGCAGATTCTGCATTCATATCGGCATCAACCAGTGAACCGACACCTTTATCAACGGCATCCATCAACTTGCTGACATAGTCGATCTGGCCTGTAACCTGAGCTTTCGCAGCACCAAGAGCTGCACCGGCAGTAACAACATTAGACGTTGCATTCGTGACTTTGCTCTGAACAGTTTTCAGAACCTGTTCCATCGTTGCCGACGAAACTTTACTGAAATCGGCATCAACAAAATCCTGAACGGTCATATCCTTGGCAGCCTTAGTAATGGCGTCTTGAGCCGCTGTTACATTTTTCCTATCATCGTCAGTGGCAGTATCACCTTTTGCTGCAAGATCAGCCTGAGCTTTTTGAAGATCATCGTCCAATTTCGCAAAATCCGGTGCAGTTTCTGCTTTCCCGAAAACGTCTTTCAAGACGCCTTTGGTCAAATCGAATGTACCATCGGCGTTTTTAGTTGCAAAGTTAAGGTCGGCACCACCAACGTCGATCATATCGACATAGACATTCGATCCTTCACGACGATAAGAACCGGCGATACGGACTGACTCGCCACCATTACCAAGAATGTTCTTTTCAGCCAAAGATGCCGAATAAACAGCGGACTGAATATCATTCATATTGGCTTTGATATCAGCCTGAATCTTTGCAACATCGCCTGAACCTTTTTCATAGGCAGTGGTCAAGGATTTCTGGATGTTATCAAGATAATCTTTCGATTTATCAATGGTTGCGTTAGCAACATCAATCTGGCTTTTACCCAAAGCCATCGCATCGGAAACAGAACTTAACGCATTACGGTCGGATTTCATCATGGATGAAATTGACCAATAAGCGGTGTTGTCGGATGCTTCGTTAATACGCAAGCCCGTCGAAACACGGCGCTGCGTTATGTCCATACTATCACCAATGGAACGCAGTGTTTGCAAAGCATTCATAGCGGATTGGTTGGTAAGTAGACTTGTACCCATAATAATTGTCCCTTCGGATTAGATTTTAATAGGGACATGCTGGCCAACCAGCGGGTGACAGAGCGGCTTCATGCCTATTAGCTTTACCGGTATTCTTTCAAATACCTCACTAACCTGTCACACCTTGTATTTAGTCGGCTTAGCAATAAAAATAAAGACCTTTTTGGAAATTTTTTTTAAAAATCGCCTTTCGAGGCAATTTCATTCAGCTAAAAGAGCGGATAAGGCTTCCTACAAGCAAATTCCAACCGTCAATCAAAACGAAAAAAAGAATTTTAAAAGGCAATGATATGACGGTTGGCGGCAACATCATCATACCCATAGACATTGTCAAAGTCGCAACGACGAGGTCGATAACCAGAAATGGCAAGACAATGAGAAAACCGATCTCGAAACCACGCCGCAATTCGGAAATCATAAAAGCGGGCACCAGAACACGGTAATCGACCTGTTCTCCCGACCCCACCTGAAATGAAGGGTCTGCGAGGTCGACAAAAAGATCAAGGTCCTTTTCCCGCACCTGACTAAGCATGAACTCCCGAAACGGTTGTCCAATGCGTTCTGCCGCTTGCTGCTCATTGATCTGGTTATTCATGAGCGGTTGCACACCACTGGTCCAAGCCTGATTGAAGGTTGGTGCCATAACATAAAATGTCATGAACAAAGCAAGCGAGATCATGACCAGATTGGAAGGCGCTGTTTGCAAACCGAGGCCGGAACGCAAGAGTGAAAAAGCAATGGCAAAGCGGGTAAAGCTCGTAACCATTATGAGCAAGCCCGGTGCAACAGATAAAACCGTCAACAATCCGAACAGTTGGACAATGCGTCCGCTCATCGACGTACCCGCCTGAGGCAACAGGTTTGAAAGAGAATTGGCGGCCGCCCCTTGTGAAGCCGCAGTGCTTGCTTCCTGGGCAAAGGCCGAACCAATGCCGATCATAACTATAACAAGACTGAACAGAAAAAGGCGTTTCATTGCTCGACCACCAAACTGGAAATCAGCACATTGGTGACTTTGCCTTTTGAACGCGTACGCGCTCTTTCAACAAGATCTTCACGCAGATTCATAAGCCCCGAAGCACCCTTGATCTGGGCAATCGTACTGTTTCTCAGAAATGCCAGAAAATCGTTGGAAATTTCCGCCGCGACGGATGGCGACAACACTTCGCCCGGCTGGGATACAAGCGAACATTCCACACGAATCCATGCATTGTTCGGTGCTGCCATATTGGTAAGAATAGGATTTAAAACTGTAACACTGCTATTTGAAGCGATTGTATCTGCCGTTTTTTCCGCTTCATTTTTTTGTTCGACGGGAGGGGGAGCAATTTCTTTGCCGATCTGTGTTCCCAAAAACCAGCCGCCGCCTGCTGCGACCAAAGTCAAAATAACACCGGCAACAAGCAGCGTTTTGACACCGCTGTCTTTCTTCTCTTTTCCGTCGCCTTTTGCAGGTTCGCCAGCCATAAAAACCTCTTGGGTTAAAAATTAAAAGGCATTTGCACTTTAACTATAGTTTATTATCCTAACCGGAAATACATGAATAAACCTTAAAGCACCATGCTTTCAAGACTTTATCGCGGATAATAAAGGCAGGAAGCCGGTTGAAAACCGAACTCCCTGCCCGAATATCCGGTCAATCCTATCAGAACGGAGAGATCTGGTTCAAAATCTGTTGTCCATAAGGCGGCTGTTGAATTTCACTCATACGACCGCGCCCACCGTAGGAAATACGGGCTTCGGCAATTTTATCATATTCGATCGTATTGTTACCGGTAATATCACGCGGACGAACCACACCGGCAACATTGAGAACACGCAATTCGTAGTTGACACGGACTTCCTGTGAACCGTTGATAACGAGATTACCATTTGGCAAGACATCTGTGACAACCGCAGCGACTGATAGTTTGATGTCTTCCTTACGTTCAACTTTTGCATCACCCTTCGAGTGGGCGGTGGAATCACCGTTCACACTACCGCTATTCTTGCCGATAAGCGGATAGGTTGCCCCCAACGTATATTTGCCATTGGCATCACGTTTCAGATCGCTTTTGTTGTTCATGTTTGCGCGGTCATTAATCAAAATCAGCACAGTGAGCACATCACCGGGTTTCATGGCGCGAGGGTCACGATAAAAGCTGTTCGACGAAGAGCGGTAAAGCGAATATTTGCTTTCTTTCGGCTTGGTCGGGTAAATATCCGGATTCATTGACGGTGCATAACCGAGATCTGCCCGAACCGGCGAAAAATCAGGCACCGAGTTGAAATCCTTTGTATTGTAAGAACAGCCAGAAAGCGCAACCGTTGCCAGAACGACACTGATAAGCGCGACTCTTGATTTACGGGTGTCTAAAAGTTTTTTCATTTGTTCAACTTTCATCATTGGCCTGCTTTTACAGCCTTGGGTGCCGGTTTGTTTTCCGGCGGTAATTTTTGTGCACTGACCAGAACCTTGGTCAAATTTGCCGACTTTTCCGGTGGCAATTCATTCATGATGGCGCTCGAAACACGCGGCGTCAGTTTCAGCATAATGGCAGCAGCAGCAAAATCATCAACCAGCGCCAATTGGGCGGCTGCCGCATCCGGACGCATTTTGGAAATAATATTGACCAGCGAATCCTGTGCTTTGGCCAAAAACTCGTTCCGTTTATTCAGCCAGTTCTCATATTCCTGACGTTTTTCTTCCAGAACTTTTATACGATCATCAATTTGCGTGCGTAATTGTTGCAATTGCTGGCTTTGCAATTCAAAACGGGCATCCGCCGCCTGACTATCAATGTTACCGCAGAATTTTTCAATTTCATCCTGCGAGGCATTGGCAGAGGGAAGTGTGCGCTGTGCCGACGGGGCTGAAGGAACTGTTGCAGATTTATTTTGAGTGGCTGTATTGCCTGCCTTCTGTGCAAGAGCAGTGTTAACAAGCCCGAAAAACGGAACCAAACCCAGAACTGCCAGAACTTTACGCCGCGATCTCATCATTGAACCACAAGCTCCGCATGAAGTGCACCAGATGTTTTTATCGCCTGAAGGATAGCAATGATACCGGTGGGCTTAACGCCAATCTGGTTTAACCCTTTGACGAGATTATCAAGATCGGTTCCACCAAGAATACCGATATTGGAGGTTTGCTCATTTGCGTCGACTGCCGTTTGTGGCACTACAACTGTTTCACCGTTTTCACTGAAGGGTTCAGGTTGTGAAGCATAAGGCGTTTCGGTAACACGAACTGTCAAACTGCCGTGAGAAATTGCAACGCGCGAGACACGAACCTTTTCGCCGATGACAACTGTGCCGGTGCGTTCATCAACGACAACGCGGGCAACTTCGTCTGTCGGAATGGGAAGCCCCTCGATTTCTGCAATGAAACGGGCAGCCGAAATGCTGGCGGGTTTTTTCAAAACGACCGTTTTTGCATCGCGTTCTTTGGCAACACTTTGATGATAGCGTTTATTGGCAAAAACATTGACAAGATCGGCAACACGAATAGCGGTTGAAAAATCCGGATTATGCAATTCCAGAACAATATCGGCATCGCGGTTGAAGTTTCCTTCGACTTTGCGTTCGACCAGCGCGCCATTCGGAATACGACCTGAAGTCGGAACACCCTGTGTTACGCTCTCGGCAGCTCCTTGTGCAGCAAAACCGGAAATAATCATATTACCTTGTGCAACAGCATAAGTTTCGCCATCGGCACCGAGAAGCGGTGTCATAACCAGTGTACCGCCTTGTAAGGACTTGGCATCACCAAGCGAGGAAACGCTTACGTCAATTCTTGAACCGGGCGTTGCAAATGGTGGAATATCGGCCGTAACGATAACAGCGGCAATATTGTTTGCACGCGAAGCACCGGCTGGCGGGCTAATGCCCAGATTGTCCAACATGGCACGCAAAGATTGTTCGGTGAAAGGTGAATTACGTAGCGAGTCGCCTGTACCGTTAAGACCGATAACGAGACCGTAACCGACGAGCTGGTTTTCACGAACACCCTGAATTTCTGCAATATCTTTCAATCTGGCAACAACACCGGGGCGTGAAAGATCGGAATAGCGCATCTTTGCCGGATCACCACCCGACCCGAGCCATGATGCATCAGAGGCCGCTTCGGAATTGAAATGGCGTACATTGCGGCCACCTTCATCGGCAAATGCGGGCATAACCCCCATCAATAAAGCCGCGACAAGTCCTAACGAACGACCAATCTTTAACGAACGACCAATCCCAAACGAACGACCAATCATTGCCCACCTACCCTGACACTACCGTCAGATAAGACCGTACCGCTCACAATACGACCGGAATCGACATTGCGAACCTTGATAAAATCGCCTGCACTACCTGGCTCCATAGAAACGCCCGATGCAGTAATGACGAGGTCACCGGCATTGAAAACCAGTTTTGTATTTTGACCACGTTCGACCAATACCGGATCGCCCAGAGCTGACAAGGAAATCGGCCGGCCTGCCGGCAATGTCCGTTTGGCCACTTTGTTCAAAGCCTGCTTGACATCTGTTACATATAACGGTGCGGCATCGACTTTGATGTAAAACATTCTTTCGCTGAGACCGACATTGCTTACCGGTTGTCCTGCATAAACCGTTGTGGTCGGAACGAGAAAGCCTATCCTATCCGCATAAGCTTGCGTTATCGACGCGGTCGACAACAATAAACCAGCAATAAGGAGAGAAAGCTTTTTCATTTTAAATTACCTTAAATTCTTCGAGACGACTGCCGACATTTCATCTGCCGCCTGTATGACTTTGGAATTCATTTCATAAGCGCGTTGGGCAGCTATCAATTCGGTAATTTCTTTCACCGGATCAACGTTGGAAGCTTCGAGATAGCCTTGCATGATTGACCCGTAATTTTCTTCACCGGGGTTACCGGCAATCGGTGCGCCCGATGCCTGTGTTTCACGAAACAGGTTATCACCGACCGCTTCAAGACCTGCTTCATTGGTGAAATTGATCATATTGAGACGACCTGCTTCAACAGGCGCAGCATCGGCATCCGGCTGGTAGGTCACCCGTCCATCGGCGCTCACGGTAATAATGCCGTTTTTACCGATTTCGTTCGGAACGGTAATGACCGGCTGGACAAGATTACCATCCAGAGTAACAACTTGCCCGTTTTCATTCAGATTGAATGCACCCGAACGGGTATAAAACGTATTGCCATTCGGATCCTGAATTTCAAAATAACCACGGCCACGGATTGCCAAATCTAGCGAGTTGGATGTCTGGACAAACGAACCTTGCATATTGTTTTTGCGAACGGCAGCCGTGCGAACACCAAGACCGACAATGGCACCTTCAGGAATTGTCGCTTCGTTCATCATGTTCGGAACGCCAACGGCGCGATCGGTCGTGTACATAAGATCGCTGAATTCGGCACGGGAACGTTTGTAACCTGTTGTATTGATGTTAGCAATGTTGTTTGCGATAACATCAAGATTGGTCTGCTGGGCGTTCATACCGGTGGCCGCAATTGATAAAGATCTCATAACCATTGGACTTTTCCCTTTATTGCTCTGGTTGGTTCAAATTTGTTATCCGGACCAACCGGTTAAATCTGCATACGACTGATTTCGAGATAAGCTTGAACAATTTTATCCCGAATGGCGATTGCGGTATTCAATGAACGTTCGGCATCCATCACCGAATTGACAACTTCACGCACCGACACGTCGCCACCTTCCATTTTCTGCATTGAAAGGCTTTCGGCCTTTTCAAGATTGTTGCCGACAGCACCGCTAACTTCAGCCAGTACCTGATCGAAACTAGGACTTTTTACACCCTGAGCCTGACCTGTAGCTTGCGTGTCTAATGAAGTTGTCTGGCTGGCATTAGCGCCTTGTGATTGCCCCAACCTTTCAAGAGCGGCACGTGTTGTTGCTGATGTTAACGACTGTATCATTATTACATCCCCGTCATTTTAAGCGCGCCCGCAAGCAAATGTGCAGACCGGCAGATAACTTCGAGATTGGCTTTATAATTACTTTCATCGCTAATCTTTATAATCTGGCCTTTAATATTGATCTCATTATTACCCAATTGTTCTTCAAGCTTAGAAAGATTTTCATCTTTATTTATAATTATGGTTTTCAACTTATTAACCTCTCAACAGGTCAATTGTCTGGGATACAAGATCCCTGGCCTGACGAATAACTTGTAAATTTGCTTCATAAGACCGGTTTGCTTCACGCATATCGGCCATTTCAACAATTGCATTCACATTCGGATATTTCACATAACCATTGGCATCGGCCGCCGGATGACCGGGCTCATATTTAACGATATAAGGCGATTTATCAGTCGAAATCCGTGCGACCTCGACGCCTTGCGCATCCGCATAGGGATTGAGAGCGGCTTCAAAACTGACCGTCTTGCGTTGATAGGGATTTGCTGCGGCAGTTTCGCCGGTCGAGTTGGCGTTGGCCATATTTTCAGCAATAATACGAAGGCGTGTGGATTGGGCGGCAAGCCCGCTTGTTGCGACACGTCCTGCTGCAATAAGTGGATCAGACATAATCACGATCCTCCTTTAACTGTAGCCATCATCATTCGATGAAAGGCTTTTACGATAACGGTGTTGAGTGACATTTGCTGGCCGATTTCGCCACCTTTGCGCATCTCTTCTTCGAGATTGACATTATTGCCGGAGTGGGTAGTTTCAATCGTATCTTCAGGCCGCATTGCATGGGCTTCCATGCCATTATCCGTGACATCCATGTGTTTGCTGTTTGTCACAGTCATCGCCATGGTATCATTGTTGAGAATTGCAGCGAAGTCTTTAACGTCACGCGATTTGTATCCGGGTGTGTTGACGTTCGCAACATTGCTCGCTACGACCTTTTGGCGTGTTGCCAACCAGTCAGCTTGTTTATTTGCTATATCAAAAAGATTTACCGGACCCATTGTCGTATACTCTATTGAACAGAATAAACAATAGGCGCGTAAACTTGCGCGAGACTTGCGTCAGAAAATGTTTTTTAAAGTCAATAAATAAATAAATTGAATCAATAAGTTAACAAATAAAAATCACAATTCTTGTTGGCTTCGGCGTTGAAAAACTGGTTCATTTTCAATTTTTTTATTAAAAAACCGGCGCCCATTTGCCGATTATATATAAATCCGACAAATGTCCGGTACTGTAAAATCCGGCGAAATAACCCGTAACACAAGAAACGCCGGTTGAACCCGAAAAAGCCAACGTCTCCGGCATTCTATGTTCTTTATCCGAAACTTCTGTCTTCAAATTCCGGAACGGTCGATCGCTCTACGAACGTTCGGTCGCTCCACTTTTGTCTGATAGCTTTATGACCTCTCCCGTCAAGCCTGAAAATAGTGCACCGGTAGCATTCCGATTAGTGACCAACCGGAACAATCCCTCTCGACGTTTTCAACGCCACTTTTCCACTTTGGCTGTCTTTCATAACTCTTACATAATAACTTCCGTCAGGTAATTTGCTACCCGGTCTTGCAAACCAATACCCCTGACCATATTCGATCATCGCCATTCCGTTCACGACATCTTTGACGACATAAGGTTGTGCTTCGGGTGCGGTGGGTTTCAAACTCCCGTCCGTCTCGTCGGGATTGGCAGCCTTGGGCAAGCCACGACCGTTGGACATGATTGCTTTTTGTGAATCATAATCGCGTGTAGCATAGGGATCTACCCTGTCGACTGTTTCAAAACGCGAGCGTTTGTACCACCCGTCATGCGGTCTGAAAGTGCTTGACACTGCCGGCTTGCTGTCAGACGTATTGGCTCCACCCTGCCCGCCAATCTGGAAGGCATAGACTACAAACGGCAAACTCCCGCAGCCGATTGCCATGGCCACGCCGAAAGCACGCAATAGTGAATCGACCGAATTGAATATTCCGAAAAACGTACCGCTTGAAGAACCGGCAACCGAATTTACAATGCTGATGGATTGAATTCCCGCAAATGCTGCTGAAATTCCTGCTACAGCTTTCTTGAACAAATTGGTGTTTTGTTTCTCGACAATACCGGAATTACGGTTAAGGTCTGTCTCTCCATCTTCATCAGGATTTCGCCAAAATAACCAATGTTGATTTTTACTCTGGCGCGAATTGCCCGAACTGGCGGTGCCGGTATCAATGTGTTCAAGATCCTGCAAAAGTTTTGCCAATTCTCTTTCGGTATCATCACCGCGTTTTTTGCTTGCAAGGCCTTTCATCCTGAAACCGCCGAAGCTTTGGCGTTCATTGCTGCCAAAGTTCGGGAAAGATGAACCAAAATTTGTTATATCTGTCATAACTGGAATTCTCCTGCACTTATCCTAGGCAGCTTGAGCTCTCAATGCTTTAGCAAGATCATCGTAAGGGTCACGGGAAACCGGCGTATCGGGAGACTGGTTCATTGCCGCATAAATTCGCGGCACCATAACCACAGCCTGATCGAGAACCGGATCCGATCCGGGATGATAAGCCCCCATGGCGCGCAGATCCCGCGTCTCTTCATAACGCGAGATCATTTCTTTCAAACTTCTTACGAGCTTTTTCTGTTCGGCCGTCCAGCTATGGGGAGCAAGACGTGAAATCGAACCGGGAATATCAATGGCCGGATAACGGCCTTGTGCAGCGATAGCTCTGTCAAGCACAATGTGACCATCCAGAATACCACGAATGGCATCGGCAATCGGGTCGTTATGGTCATCGCCATCAACCAGAACCGCATAAACTCCGGTAATCGACCCTTTTCCTTCGGGACCCGGTCCTGCACGCTCCAACAAACGTGGCAAATCACTAAACACACTTGGCGGAAATCCGCGAGAAACCGGCGGTTCGCCCGCTGCAATCGCAACCTCGCGAGCAGCCAAAGCGTAACGCGTAATAGAGTCAACCATCAACAATACATTGTCACCCAAGGAACAGAAATATTCTGCAATTGTTGTCGCCATTGCCGGAGCAAGACGACGCATCATCGGGCTTTCATCACCCGTTGCAACGACGGTAACAACTTTGGATAATTTTCCCTTCATTGTATCATCAAGCATATCGCGCACTTCACGACCACGCTCGCCGGTCAAGGCCAATACAACAGTATCGAAATCATCTGTCTGCGTCATCATTGCCAATAAAGTCGATTTACCGACACCAGAACCGGCAAAAATGCCGATACGCTGGCCAAAACAGAGGGGCGTGAAAATATCGATCACCTTGACGCCCGTGCGCAATCCTTTACCGACACGTGCTCTCTTCAATGCAGGCACTGCGTGGGTTTCAACCGGCATCTTCTTTTCGCCGGTTACAATTGGTCCCAGATCGTCGATTGCTTCTCCCAAGGCATTAACAACACGTCCGCGCCACGATTTATCAGGTGAAACAGTGAGAGGGCCATTCGGAAATACCGAGGCATTAAGTGCCGGAACAATAGTTTCATCAAAAGGTTTAATCAGCACATGGTCTTCATTGACACGAATGATTTCACCGCGAGCCATATCACGCCCGCAATCAATCAGGACATTATCTCCAAGTGACACATCATCGGAAAGGCCACGTGCGGCAACGGCGACACGTGATACATCGCTCACAATTCCACCTTTACTTACCAGAGGCGAGCGTTGACGTTTTTCCTGTTCGGCAAATGCGACAAGCAAAGACAGTGCATTGCTTGGGGAAATGCTTAACTGCCCACTTTTTTGTCCAGTGTTTTCCATAAAATTTTCAACCCGATCTTATATGATTGCGGATGATTGATCCGTTACTGACTTTTACCGCCGAGAGTCTGGATAGCCTGCGTGCCTCTTTCTTCTTGTTGACGCATCATTGCTTCGACCCGTTCAAAAGCTCTCGAAACTTCGATAAGACGCGTCATTTCAACAACGCCATTCACATTGGAATTTTCCAGAAAGCCTTGTACGACGCCGTTTGCAGCGTCTCCCTGCATGGGTATGGGGGCTTTATCAGGCACGACCGAAGCATTCGGGCCGTAACTCAACTTGCTATCAGGCTGGAATTGATAAAGGCCGATTGCCGCGACCTGCAGGTTGTTTTGGTAAATTGCACCATCGGCCGAAATTCGCGGAGCGCCGTTAGCAGGATCAATCTGAATCGGTGCACCGCCATTATCCAGAAAAGGATAACCTTGAACCGAAACAAGCCCGCCTTCCGGTGTCATAATCATACGCCCGTCGCGCGTATAAACCTGACCGTTAGGCGTTTGTAGCGAAAAATAGGAATCTCCGTTAACGGCAACATCCAGAGGGTTACCCGTCTGTGTAACCGGACCACGATTGGTTGAAATATAGGATTTGCCGGCGCTACTGAAATTGACATTCTGATTATTGTCACGGGCAACGAGAGAAACAAGAGATTCAAACTTCATCTCTTCCGAGCGAAACCCCGGTGTGTTCACATTAGCCATATTCCGCGCAATGGTTTCCATGCGCTTTTCTAAACTGATTTGCCCGGAAACACCGACATAGACCGGATTTTGCATCAATCTTTGTCCTTTCTTGCCCAGACAGTTTCAAGCCGTCTGGCTTCCAATTGAGCGGACAAAAGATCAAAGCAAAAGCTATAAGATCAATTGCCGCCCGGTTTGAGCGACTGCATTGCAATCATCGACGCATTCGAAAATCCGAATGAGCCACCTGATCCTGTGCTTTGCAGAAGTGTTAATGCAGGACTGACCTGCGGCTGGTTCTTGGCATCATACATGGCAGAAAACCGGCCGATGAATTTTTCCAATTTTGTCCCGTCAGCCAGATCATCAAAGTTCATCTTCTGTTCAAGAAGACGTTTCTGCGCTTCGACATCGGAACCCCTTACGCTGTCGGGAATATCAAGAGCTGTGTAAACAACCTCTGCAAGTGCTTTATCCGCAATGATCTGATAAGCCCATCCATCTTCTGACAAGCTGCCATTTTTTGCCATGCTGCCAATCGTACGCGTAAAATAAAGTGCAAGACGCGCACCTTCATTCTGGTTACCTAATTCGACTTCCAACGTCTGCTGCATGTATTTATTGACTGTAGCTTTTGTTGCACTGTCCTGGGAAGTAGCCTTATCACCGTATTTGTTGAAGTTGAACGCAGCAGCGAATTGTTGATAGCGCTTGTCTGTAAGCCTAGTCGCATAATCGGGATCGGTTAAAACCTTGCGCATCATGCCCTTGGCATAGATCATATCTTCAAGGCCGTAAGCCTTCATCGCATAGTTGTACAGCCGTTGATCGCGAAAGAAATCATCAACATCGTTCACACTTTTGATGTTCTGAGTATAATAGTCTGTTTCCCGTTTGACCGCAGGTTCATTCATAACCCTGTCAAGCGTCTTTGACATATTATCTATCGTACTTCTATAGCTGACGTAAGTGCCAATCATAGGATTACCTTTCCTCAGTAATTTCTTGTGTAACGGATGAAACTTGCCCGAAGCTGAACTCGCCGTTACAAACAAAACTGACAGTTTGTTATCACTACTATCTCTGTTAATGATTATACCATAACAGTCTTTATTATTATAATATAATATTAGAAATGGCTGTTTTTTAGCGTTCTGGCAAGAATCATGCGATAATATCGGGGCTGAATGATAGATTTTATTATGGCAAGCTTCACACAAGGCAGCTATTCTATACATTCGTTGACTTAAAAGATAGGAGCGTTTGCGTTGGGTGTTATTCTAGGACTAGCAATTGCACTTGGCTGTATCCTCGGAAGCTTCATGGCAATGGGGGGGCATGTATCTGTTCTTATGCAGCCTTGGGAATTTGTCATTATCTTGGGCGCCGCATTTGGCACGTTTATCATTGCCAATCCATTCTCGGTCATCAAAGATACGATCAAAGCCACATTGGAAGCAATGAAAGAAGCTGTCCCGAAACAAAAGGACTATCTTTCATTACTCGGCCTTCTCTATGCATTGATGCGCGAAATGCGTTCCAAGTCACGTTCGGAAGTTGAAGGCCACTTCGACAATCCCAAGGAATCGTCGATATTCCAGCAATATCCGACAATATTGAAAGATGACTCGATCACCAATTTTATTTGCGATTATTGCCGCCTTATTCTTGTCGGCAATGCACGGCCTTTTGAAATCGAAGCACTGATGGACGAGGAAATCCACACGATTTCACAAGATGCATTAAAGTCGGCTTCGTCTTTGCAAACAGTTGCCGATGCGCTGCCTGCACTAGGTATTGTTGCCGCCGTTCTCGGTGTGGTCAAAGCAATGGGACACCTTAACGAATCTCCGGAAGTTTTAGGCCATTATATCGGGGCGGCTTTGGTCGGTACATTCGGTGGTATTTTCTTTGCTTATGCCGTATTTGCTCCGATAGCCTCTAAAATCAAACTTGTCCGCGGCAAGAAAACCCGAATTTACACGGTAATCAAGCAGACTTTGCTGGCTTATATGAATGGTGCAATGCCACAAATTGCTTTGGAATACGGACGAAAAACAATTTCGGCAAAAGATCGTCCGACAATAGATGTGGTTGAACAAGAAGCAATCTCCGGTCAACCGGCAACAAAAGAGGCTGCATAAAATATGTCGGAAGCAACCACTGATAAAACAACGCAAACTGCCGGAGCAAAAAGCCAGGCCGCGCCTGAGGCAGAAAATAGCGCTGCGCCATCAGAATCGGTAGAAGAAAAAAAGAAAGATGTTCTGGCCGAGCATATTTTGCGTGCCGCCGGAATATCCGGTGACGATCTCCAGTCTTTCCAGCATGTGTTCGGAGATGCGGCAACAAATTTATGCGCAAGGTTGGCGCAATATACGTCTGCTACTTTCACTATAGAAGTTAAATCGCTCGACACTTTGAAAGCCGACGCACTCCCGAAAATTATAACCGGAGATACGCTGGTTGTCAGGTTCGAAGCCGACCGTTGGGGTGGTGACGTGTTGTTTGTTCTGGATGCAAATCTGGTAAGCGTTGTAACGGATGCTTTCTTCGGAGCACCCGAACCGGCGATTCTTAACCGCAATGGACGGCCTTTCAGTCCTGTCGAGACCAAAACAGGCGAAACATTGGCGCAAGCCTTATCCGCAGCAATGGATGATGTTTTCGGAAATGGTGATGGTACACTCTTCAATTTTAAAGAGACAACCAATGCACAAGAGTTCGATATTGAAGACTTTGAACAATTGCGGATGTTCTCGTGCCTGTTATCGGTGAAATCGGGTGAAGTTGAAACAACACTCAATCTGCTTATGCCCAGAAGCTGCCATCGTCCGATACAGGAAGCAGTCACCAGAGTATTGAGGGCGCCTTCGACGCGGACAGACCCGTTATGGGCGAAACGCTTGCGTCAGGAAGTCAGCCGCGCCCATGTCGGCATTGAAGCTTACATCATTCAAGGGTCTATGACGTTGAATGAATTGATGCATATAGAAGTCGGGCAAGTCCTTCCGCTTCCTGCCAATGCAGTCAAGCAGGTAAGAATGCGCAGCGGAGACAAACCCCTTTACAAATGTTCGCTGGGCAAAGTGGGGTCAAATTTTTCTGTACGGGTTACCGACCCGATTGATGAAGAAGAGGAAATGTATGATGAACTGGTTCATAGTTAATATTATTGGCGCCGTTCTTGCGATGACATCCGTTGGTGTGTTTGTCATTACCGCGCGCAAACTGGCCAGTACAATCCGTCTGGGACGGCAATTGGCCGAACAGGTTCATGCTGCAACATCAAGTCTCGATCGCGCAGTCAAAGCATTGCGTGAAGAACATCAGGATTTTCGCGATGAAAATAAAAAGCTTGACGCGCGCATTACCGAATCGTCACGCATTCGCAGGGAAGTTGACCGTTCTGTTGCCCATATGGAAACCATACGCAACCAGTTGCAAGGAGATTTTAATCGTCTGCGCGGTATATTGACGGCACAGGCGCATGGCCCGACAGCAAATTCCGCCCCTACCCGTTCTGCAACGCCGCAGACAATGCAGAATAACGGATTACCGGTTTTTGTTCAGCGCAGGGTACATAAAGCAGATCTTGGCAACAGAGTACAATTTTAATCAGAACCGGCAATAGCTGTAATGAAACGGTGAGACTATGGCAGACGATACAAAACCGACAACGACTCCACCGCCAATGGGTGCCAAGCCGACAATGCCGCCACGTCCGGCAGGAACAGCTATGCCGGGGGGAGGCTTCAAACCCAATGCCCCGACTGGCGGGGCAGCTCCATTTGCAGGGGCACATACAGGAACCGCCGGCGGCTTTGGCGCGAACCCGCAAAAACCTGCCGGCTCGAATTTTGGTGCGGGCGGCGGTTTCGGAGCGTCGGGGACCACGCAGCACAATACCCAGGCACAGCAGAGCGAGCCGGCAGGCAATGCCGATCTGATTATGAGCATTCCTGTCGAGGTACAAGTCGTCCTCGGTGGCACAACAATGCCTGTTGCAACTTTGATGAATCTCGGACGCGGCGCGGTTATTACACTTGATAAACAAATTGGTGATCCGGTTGACATCGTTGTCAACGGTCGTGTCATTGCTCGTGGTGAAGTTATCGTGATGGAAGATGATTCATCCCGTTTCGGGGTGAGCTTGACGGAAATTATCGGCAAATAATCTATTTGAATGCTTTGAAAGACAGCTATGGCGTCAACAGAACAGGAAAAAATATCCGGAAATGAAGAGCCTGTTGTTTCTGCAACCGGCCCGCGAAAAACTTCATCCTCTGTGATTGACAGCCTGACGGGGCAACAAAAAGTTGCCGCGTTGCTTGTTGCTATGGGAAAACCGGCGGCTGCAAAAATACTCAAGCATTTTTCACCTGATGATTTACGCCGGTTGAGTGGTCAAGCCCATACATTACCCAATATCAGCCTTGCCGATTTTGACATTCTGGTACACCAGTTCGAGGATGCTTTCGCAGAAGGCGTATCTTTTTCGCAAGCCGGTGAACGTTTTGATAATCTTGTTCAGGAAACTTTGCCGGAAGATGAAGCGGCAAAAATACTTGATCCGAATGCAACACCGGCTATTCCGGAGGAAAGCCTATGGGAAATCATGGGCAAAATGTCGGCTGAAGAATTGCAGGATCATCTCTCACAGGAACATCCGCAAGTTATTGCTTATATCGTATCAAAACTTCCTTCCGATCTCGCGGCAAAGCTGCTCCTCCTCCAGACAATGGCCGAACGCGGCGATATTATCTTCCGCACACTGCATTTACGCTCGGTCATGCCGATTGTTGACGAATTGTTGGATAAGGCTTTACGTCCCGAACTGATGCAAAAGAACGAAACCGCCGACCAATCGCATTATGGTGAAATTGCAAACATTCTCAACCAGCTCGATAAAAGCGAAATTGATGAAATGCTTGCAAGCCTTGACGGCCTTGATCCTGAAGATCTTGAAAAAATCAAATCGAAGCTTTTTGTTTTCGAGGACATTCCGCGTTTGTCGGCAAGAGCCCGTCTGTTGCTTTTCGACGATATACCTGCAGATGTCATTATCACTGCTTTGCGGAACGCTGACAAAGAGACAACCGAAACTATTCTCGGTTCCTTGTCACAACGCAGTCGCCGCATGGTTGAAGCCGAGTTGAAATCGCCGAATGACATGATAACGCAAGCCGATATTACCAATGCGCGCAGAACAATCGCACAACAGGCGATCAAACTTTCGAGTGAAGGAAAAATAAGTCTGGCAGCAGACGAAACTGCAAATGGAGCCGCAGGTGGCGCACCCGATGGTGACCAAAAAGCACCTGAAGGCGACACCAAAGAAGCAGAAAAACCTAAAGAATGATAACAAATGGCTGAAGACAAACCGGATAAGGATAGCCAGACCGAAGAGCCGACCGAACACAAAATAAGCAAAGCGGAAGAAAAAGGTAACCTTCCGTTTTCGCGGGAATTGCCAACCTTTGCAGGTCTTGTCGGTTATAGCATGATTGCTATATTCATCGCTTTTCCTGCAATGTCGAAGCTTTCCAATTTCCTTGTGCAATGGATCGAGCGACCCGAAAGCTGGCGATTGAATGGAGCAGAGGATGTGAAACATCTTTTGCTGCTGGTCGGTGGTCATGTGGGGCTGGCTTTGCTTCCTATTCTGGTTATTATTCCACTCATCGGCATTGCCGCCTCTATGATTCAAAATGTTCCGCGTGTTGTAGGGGAAAGAATACGTCCGCAATTTTCCCGCATTTCACCGGCTGCCGGTTTCAGCCGCATTTTCGGTAAAAGCGGCTTCGTTGAATTTTTAAAATCGCTAGCCAAGCTGATTGGCGTCAGTCTTATTGTTTATCTTTCCTTTTTCAAAGGCAATACAGTTTTTACCGACGCATTGGGAACGGTTGCATCGGCATTGCCGGAATATATCCGTTCGGAAGTTGCCCAGCTTCTCATTTCATTTTCGGTTGCCGTTGTCGCAATTGCCGCTTTTGACTTTGCGTGGTCACGTTTCAGTTGGCGTCGGCAGTTACGCATGACAAAACAGGAACTCAAGGACGAACAAAAGGAAATCGAAGGTAATCCGATGGTCAAAGCGCGTATGCGATCACTTGCCCGTGACCGTATCCGTCGCCAGATGATGGCCAACGTTCCGAAAGCCACGGTCGTTGTTGCCAACCCTACCCACTTTTCTGTTGCGTTGCGTTATAAACCGCCTACCGATTATGCTCCTGTGGTTGTCGCCAAAGGGCAGGATATTCTGGCTCTTCGCATCAGAGAAATTGCTGTCGAGAGCGACGTTCCTGTTATAGAAAATATACCGCTTGCACGTGCACTTTATAAACAGGTAGAAGTCGACCAGGTTATACCCCAAGAATTCTATCAAGCTGTAGCGGAATTGATCCGCTATATTAACAGTCAAAAATTACACTGACAAAACTAAAATACACTGACAAAAATACTTAACCCCTAATCTTCTACTAAAACTGTTATGAAATAAAATGAAAAAAGATGATGTCCATGAAATGCGCGAGATGATGATTGCAAAACAGGTCGCGCGAATTATTCCGGAATTGAAACTTGTCGATCCGGCCGATTTCATTGCTTATCTACACGATGAGCATTTCGCCAATATCAGTGATATTATCGACGCGGCGACCGAACTGCATTTTTATCCCCACACCGTGCGTTTTGCAAATGGGGGAAGCTTTGAACTGGACTGGGATACACCGCCGACGATTACTCTCGATATGGAATTCTCGAATGACGGCGTAACTGCCTATTTCCAGCTCATTATGTCGCCTGAAGGTTTTGGCGTCGAGCTTGATAATGTCGTTTTTGAAAATCCTCAGGATGATGAAACCGATACACGTCAATTGATCGACGCATTGAACAATGCGCGGCTTAAAAAAACGTCAGGCAAATAGAGTTGAATATCAATATTCACACGTTGAATAGACAAATTGAAATCAATCGCCTTTGCCAACTGTTTTTCGATCTTTGGCATAGGCTCCAATATATGTATAGGCGCCAATATATTTTGTCGACGAGAAGAGATTGACTGCCGATAAGACATTTCATTCATTGATATTCGTCTCGAATTGAACAATCGATATTCCCGCTGAAATCAGGCATTACCCATGAATATGTCTTGCCCGAATTTCTATTCTTTTTCATGCCGCATGACCGGATTTTCAGAATATTTTGAAGCCTATCGCTCAAACGCTTCAATTTTCGATATGGAACTGTTTACCGATGTCCACGACGGGACCAAACGGGCAGCACTTCATGAATACGCCTGCTTGCCCGATTTTTGAAAATAACCGATTGATTTTAGTCTGCGGTGGAGCCGAAAACAGTCTTCTTCCGAAAACAACACACTTTTTAGCCGTTGAACTTATTCCGTACGGCTATTCGATTTTTTGTAAACGGTCGGTTAACAAAAGGCGGAATTGAACGCCTCAAACCGGTATTTTCCGCGGCGCTAGCAAGGAACAATAACCGGAATGACAATCAATTCTGGCAAATGATTATTCAACACGCGGAAATAGAAAAACCGGTTGTCATAAACCGAAATCCGTCGTTTCCATTATCGGGAAAAGAAATCAAGCATTGTTGAATTGGTGACGTTACCAATCCGGAATGAGAAAAACAGCGTTGGCCGCCTTCACGACGACCGGCACAACGTCCCTTACCGGTTAGCAAAGAATTGCGATCAAGTCTTGAACACAGATTAAAATTTTCCTGAGAGTTTCAGATAATTTGACAGATTTCACTCTATGAACCGAATTTACTTCACCTTGTTCATATCTCTGACCTGATCGGCCGGAATAAAATTGAATTGCTCCACCATCAGGTCTTTAATCACCGGTTCAGGAAAACGTTGATTGACGCCGTCAATAATTTTTTGCTTTACGTCCTCGAACTTCACATGTTCGATCCGTTTTGTATCGGTATAGGAGCCGTAAAAAACGTTAAAAACAGCATCATTAACAATGAGTCCCAGTGGGACATGCAATTTATTTTTGACGTTTGAGTCAACTGTATAGACAAGCTGCGCAATAATATAACCGTCGACTTTTCCATCGGCTAAAATTGGCACACTCATCACATCTGTCCGGTCGAAATCAATCGACGACGAAGACTCTTCTGTTGCGGCAGCGGACTTGGGCTCGGACCCCATTTTGATAGCCAACATCAATGACCCTAAGGCAATAATGCAAACCCAAAGTCCGATGACAACAGTTTTTATCATTTTTGCTGGCCACTATTGACAGTAAATGGATCATAGGTTCCATCTGTCTCCTGTTCGCGAGCTGCATTTTGCATCATTTGCGAGAGTTCGGTAACAGCTTCCAGATGAATTTTCAATAATTGGCTATTGCGTTCAAGTTTCTTTTTCAACCCGTTCAGCAATGTTTCAACTTTGTTTTCCACGCTATCATCAAAATAACGGGCAACTTCGGTCATAGATTGATTCAAATCGCGCAAACCACGGGCTTTACGAGCATTAATATCGTTATAATCGGGGTTTTGATGTTGTTCGAGCGCACTTGTTTCATAATCGACAACTTCTTCAAGAGCGTTGACAACCGCTGCAAACCTCGCCAAGGCAACATCCCTCGCTGCGGGATCATTAATGTGCGCCTTTACGACCGGAGCCGAAGCCATATTCTGTTCGCCTGATTGCTCAGCTAAAGACATTTGAAACTCCTTTGATTGAGCATGTTACCATAAATCATAATAAAACGTTCAAGTATTTTCAGTCATCTGTTTGCGCACGAAGTTTATATCGTGGCTATGGACAATATTATCAACAGTTGCCTGAGTATTCTGGTTTGTACGTGCAAGATCGCCAAAGGCTGAACCCATCCCTTGTATTCCACCGTCGGGAACTTTGCCCTGTTTGAGTTCTTCATCGCGCGCCAGCATTTTCGCGACGCCAATTCCGCCGCGATCGGCCACTTCCTTGGCCATTGACTCTGCCATCATGGATTTCCAATATTCACCGGCCTGACCTTTACCGAAAACTGACGGCGTATCAGTGGTAAACATATTCTGGATAAATGATTGCAACATGAAAGCTTCAAATTTCTTATAGGCCTCGGTATGGTCGCTGTTCGGTGATTTCTCTTTTATTTTAACCTGATTGGCATATTGTCCGGTAACAGATGATACTGACGTATCACCACCGGCTTTTGCCAATTGTGAAAAGCCTTCACCCGACATTTCAAGATTTGCAGCGCGCACTGCACTTTGTGCATTGCGCAATTTTTCGACCGAAGCTCTGTATTCGAGAGGATCCGCCGCTCTTGACACGTCAAGTACCAAGTCAGAAGGTGGTTGAATGGCCATTATTCGTCCTCTTATAAGCTCTTATCCGGTAAAATACCGGAATCTCATCTATGCGGTTCACACCCGAATGCCGTAAACACGAACAACACGGTTTTCCCGCTTTTTTGACTATAAGTGATAAAGCTTATCCCAAACTGGTGTCTTTGACGATTTTTGCCGCAACATATTCTTCAAGCATTTTTGCCAGTTCTTTTCTTTCTTCGAGATCCTCGGCGGCCTTGCGCTTCTCGTCAATAACGTCGCAGCGCCGTGTTGATTGCAACAGCGTTTTCCTTTGCTTTACAATCAGATTATCAAGAACAGCTTCGTTACGGGCATTTTTTTCAAGGCGTCGCGAAATCATCATCGGGTCGAACAAATCCGACTGTGAGCCATTTTCCATTAATGAAAACAAAAACTTGTCTTCATCTTCCAAAGCCGAGCGCTGGCTTTGCGTGCCCTCAAGCTCGGCTTCATCACGCGCTTTCACCAATTTTTGGGCTTTTAAAAGCCTCGCATAACGTTGGCTCTGTGTTGGCATTATGGCCCCCTATTCAACCAAGAAGCATATTCGGCACCCAAAAATGTCAATATTTCCGGCAATAGATAATAAATGAGCAAAAGCCCGCCAAACATAACAAATGGCATGGATATGAAATAGACCGGTATCGTCGGCGTCAATTTATTTATCAGTCCGACAGCTATATTCACCAAAATCGAATAGATGATAAAAGGCGATGCAATACGCAAAGTTGTCAAAAATGTTTGCGAAAGCGCATCCTGAAAATCGGTCAAAGCCGATTGGGGAGCCGGTGTTAATGAAACCGGAACAACCTGATAGGAGGTCATAAGCCCGCGAATGACAACCATATGAAGGTCGGCCGCAAAAAATAGCATCAGCGCACCGATGGTTATCATGTTGGCCACCTGGGTTTCGGGCATGGATTCGATAACGCTGGTTCCCGGCTGACCGGAATATCCGATCGACATACCGATAATATTGGCCATAAATTGCAATGCCCACATATAGGCTTGCGCGATAATACCGAATGTCGCACCAACAAGCGATTCACTTGCTATACCCACGACCAATGTAGCTAATGTGGGATTTTTGGCGATCTCGGTAAATTGGGAACCTGAAAGCGGCACCATAATCAATGAAAAGGCGATTGCCAAAAAAAGTCTGAAGGACATTGGAATGCGGGCACTCGATATGCCCGGCATCAACATCAGGCAGGATCCTACACGCGCAAAGATCAGCATGGCGACAATCACCAGCTGATCTATGGGCAAAAGTGCAAAGGACATATCCTGTTCCTTTTAGTCGGCGATCGTCCCCAAGGTTTTGACTTCAACACCGCGGGCAATTTCTGCGTGTGACAGAACCGGTAAGGTCGCAAACAAGCGTTCAATAATCATGCGAACATAAGGACGTGCTTCCGGCGAAGTAATAAGAACAAATCTTTCGCCTTTTTCCATATGTTTACGGATAGCATTTGTAGCCTCTGTACCAAATTTTTCAAGTTCTCTCGGATCAATATCGAATTCGACAATCTCGCCTTTGCCGTCACGTTTCAATGCCTGATGGAAAACCAGATCCCAATGGCTGCCAAGGCGCAAGACATTCAATACACCATTATCCGAGAGGTCGCCGCAAATTTGTTGTGACAAGCGCATGCGAACATGTTCGACAATAAGCTCGGCACGGCGGACATGGGGTGCAATTTCCGCGATTGCTTCGAGTATCTGGTCAAGATTGCAAATGGAAACACGTTCGGCCAGCAACAATCTCAAGACCGATTGTAAACCCGAATAGGAAAGATGAGCCGGACAAATTTCTTCCAGAAGTTTGCGATATTCCGGTCCCAGACGTTCCAGAAGAATCCGCATATCTTTATAGGAGAGCAATTGTGCCAAATTATTGCGCAAGACTTCGCTTAAATGGGTGAGCAACACCGACATGTTGTCAACAGCCATATAGCCTTCACGTGCAAGTTCCGAACGGAATGTCTCGGATGTTGCAAATGCACGCATTCCGAATGCCGGTTCACGGACTTCTTCGCCGGGAAGGTTCGGTGCCGGTTTTTCTCCCAGCATAACCAGAACATCTCCGATACGGACTTCGTAACTCGCAACAACCGTTCCATGTAATTTGATCTGATAGGATTTCGGCGGTGTTTTATAATCATCGGAGACTTCGATTTCAGGAATAACAAAACCGAAATCGGTCGCAAATTTGCGGCGCATTTTTGCAACGCGGTTGGCAAGCTCTGTTTGATGCGGCAACAGACGCGTTGCCAATTGTTTGCCCAATACAAGTTCGATAGCCGGTTTTTCCAGCGAAGCCTTGACCGATTGGCTTTCTTCTTTTTCAGCAATTGCATCAGCCTGTGCTTTCATAGCCTGTTCTTCTGCCGCCTGACGTTGCAAACGACGCGGAATTGAAAAGCCGATACCGGCAAGAAGTGCTGCAATGGTCAAAAACGGGAAGGCTGGCAATCCCGGCATCAACCCCAAAACAGCAAGCAGAACCGAAGCAACAAACAAGGCTTTCGGGTAACCACCCAATTGTCCGAAAACAGCTTTTTCTGTTGAGCCGCGTGTTCCGCCTTTGGAAACCAGAAGGCCGGCGGCAAGAGAAACAATCAAAGCCGGTATCTGTGTGACCAGACCATCACCGACCGACAGCTTTGTGAAAACATCTGCGGCCTGCGACACATCCATGCCATGACGGGTAACGCCGATGACAATGCCACCAAATATGTTGACCGCTGTAATAATGAGACCGGCAACCGCATCACCACGAACGAATTTTGAAGCACCATCCATCGAGCCGAAAAAGGAGCTTTCCTCTTCCAGTTCACGACGGCGAACCTGTGCCTGTTTTTCATCAATCAAACCGGATGACAAGTCGGCGTCAATCGCCATCTGTTTGCCAGGAATGGCATCCAAAGTAAAACGTGCACCGACTTCAGCAATACGGGTAGCACCTTTGGTAATAACCAAAAAGTTTACGATAATAAGAATTGCAAAAACCACGAGACCGATGACAAAGTCGCCACCCATCACGAATTGTGAAAACCCGTGAATCACATGTCCGGCTGCGGTATAACCTTCGTCACCATGAGTGAGGATAACACGCGTTGTCGCAATATTGAGCGATAGACGCAGCATGGTTGCGATAAGCAACACCGTCGGAAAAGCCGAAAAATCGAGCGGGCGCTGAATCCACAATGCCACCATCAAAATCAAAACCGAAAAAGCTATCGAAAACGAAAGCCCCATATCCAGTACAAAAGATGGAACAGGCAAAAACAAAACTGTCAATATAATGACAATACCGGCAGCGAAACCAATATCACTACCGGAAAACTTACTGCTTTTGCTTATCGAGTTTACGGCACTTTGCTGCACGTTGTTCTCCTTAACAAGAAAAGGCACGACAATGCGATCACAATCGTCATGACCTTTAAGTCCTGTTACAAAATAGAAAACGAAGCTTGCGCGAAGGTGGTGGAAACGAAAGCGGTGGAAACATTGTGCACGTTCATGAAGTTTCCACAACATGCTCACGAAATTTTACAAAATAGTAACCAACGTGTCCTAAAAATGATATTCAATAAAGGCAATCACCGGACTGAAGCCCTGAATCAAGCGATAAAAGCTTGTCCCGAACTTCCAAAAAGAACCGGATTTCGGGTTTTTTAAAAAATTTATGGAACTTTATATGATTGCCCGAATTATAACACATTGTTATATTACGTGTTGTAATATATTGTGATAGATAGAGATATTCGAGGTGAGATCATGACTGATATGATGAAAATTGCAGTGTTCTATTCCATGATGATTGTAAGCACGAATGTTGCAATCGCCTTTGCTGTTATGGGATTGAACTAAGCTTGAAGATGACAGCGTACATGGATAGCATGTGCGCTCAGGTTCCGGCACTCAGCCTTCCAAGCTGATGCCTGAGGGATCGAGGTTGCGGGGTGGATCAGATAATCCACTTTTCACCGCAATATATTTCAAAACTATTTTCCCGTGTACGGCCGACCAATGTCATATTACATTTCTGGCCTATGCGAATGGCTTCAGCGGTTGCTGCCGATACAGCAACAAGTGTAGAAACGCCGAGAACGGCAGCTTTTTGCACCATTTCCACTGAAAGACGGCTGGTCACAACGATAAAACCGCAATTTACATCCATGCGGTTGCGAAACAGATGACCACATAATTTGTCAAGCGCATTATGCCTGCCGACATCTTCCCGAACCGCAACTATACCTTTATTTTTATCGTAAAAAGCTGCGGCATGCACGGCTCTTGTCGCATTGTTTAAAACCTGTTTTTCACATAATTCACGCGCCGATGCGAAAATTTCTCCCGCATCAAATAAAATATCTGTCCGTTTTACCGGAGCTATATCGCGCATGGCCGCTTCAATAGATTCGATCCCGCATAGCCCGCAGCCTACTGGTCCTGCCATAGAACGCCGCCGCTTTCTAAAAGCATCCCGCCGGTCATATTGTAACGCTATCTGGACATCTATTCCGCGCGGCAGCGTAACAATATCAACGTTTTCTATCTCGTTCGGGTCATGTATAAATTCTTCCGTTCGGCTGAAACCATATGCAAAATCTTCAAGATCGTCAGGCGACGCCATCAATACAGCCTGCGTTGTTCCATCATAAGAAAGAGCAATCGGCACCTCTTCGGCAACTCTTTTCGAGATTTGGCTTCTCTTTTTATCGGCTGAAGAAACTATATCGACATCTACCAGAACCGTGTCATCCATAGTTGAAACGCCATTTTTTCCAATAGGAAACGCCTTTTTCAAGATCGTCATTTAACCATTCATTCTCTTGTTACAAAACCGAAATCAAGGCATTGAAATGCGTGAGGCATTCATGCTTCAAGATAATCAAACATCGTCAAGCATCACGCTTACAAGCGTTTGTCATTCGGCTCGCGTTCAAGTTTCATGTTTTATAAGCAAGAGATACGCTTGCCAAGGTTTACGCAACAGAATATTTTCCCGAACAGGTAAAATCGACATATTCCAAGGACTAAATTCTCATGAACCTGACTGAAATTGACGATGGCGTTTTCACCTGCGGACAGATTACAGAAGATTTTGTTGACGAACTTGCCAAGGCGGGTTTCAAGACAATCATTTGCAATCGCCCCGACAATGAAGAAGAAAACCAACCAGGTTTTTCAACAATCGAAAAAGCTGCCAAAGCTCATGGCCTCGATAGCTATTATATTCCGGTTACCCCACCCCACATCACAAGTCATAACGTGGACGAGATGAAACGGGTTTTGAATAAATGCGAATATCCGGTTCTTGCTTATTGTAAATCCGGTCATAGAGCTGAAACACTCTATCATTTGGCAAAAAACTGATGCAACGCTTGTAAAGTTGGTTTTTATGTGAAATTCACTCACTCAAAATAGAAGACACTCAAAATAGAAGATGCCGACATAAAGTCGGGGTACGCCCCCTTCAAATCCCGATTGAGGCCTCTTCATCTCTCGCTACATACCCGACCGGTGTTGAAAACAATTTTGTAATCTATGCTTCTTTATTATGATGGCTATCGCGGTAAAGGCTGAGACGATGTGCAATATCGCAAATCGCGCCAAAAATGGTCATCAAAATACCGCTTGCTAACAATAGCGATGAAAAGTTGACAAGAAAATCAACGACCACAACCCTGCTCATTGTTATTGCAAGTGACACAGCTCCCACGCCGGTCAATATGGATGCAATATCGAAAAACCGCGCCCATTCGCTGTCGGATAATGATTTCCATAACGAAAAACCTAAAGCAAGATTGACGATAATAACCAGTAGACCGGCATTAACGAGTTGATAGGGCTGCCATTCAATTAAACTATTAATATTTTCCATTTTTCACTCCCCAATGTCTAAATATTATATGGGGATTCAGTTGGACGATATAAAGGCATTTCAAAATTTAGTGTTCACGTTTTATAAAAACGTGTATTATATCAGGATTATTATATTTTTATGTGACAATAAATTATAATATAAAAAATCCTGAAATGATTATTATATTAACAACCATTTCAGGATCGAATTTATTATATTAATAATAGAATTTATTATTTTAAAAGTTGTTCAACCCATTTTCCGAAAGAATTCAATATAGTTGAAAAGAATTTTTCGGCACTTTCATTTGCAGCTTTTCCATCCTCGGTCACCAATTGCTGAATATTGCCGATATAGGCTTCCGGTTGCTGCATGGTTGGAACATCATTAAACACCAGAGCTTGTCTTAACTGATGGTTGGCACCAAAGCCGCCCAGTGCACCTTGTGAAATGGAAACAACTGCACCCGGCTTTCCATTCCATACCCCTTTGCCATATGGGCGTGATGCGACATCAATAGCGTTTTTCAATACAGCCGGTATCGAACGATTATATTCGGGCGTGATAAAGAGGACAGCATCAACCTTTTTCAGCTCATTTCTGAAATTCTGCCACGCAAGAGGCGGGTTAGCCGTTTCAAGATCTTCATTATAGAGCGGCAAATCCCCTATTTCGATAAAATCAAGCGAGAGATTATCCGGTGCAAGTTTGATAAATGCCTTTCCCAATTTCCGGCTATAGGATTCTTTACGCAGGCTGCCGATCAATATGGCGACTTTGAATTGTTTGGTCATTTTTTCCTCTTTGATTTCTCATGCTATTTTCAATATTAAAATAGGACTTTTTTATCAACTTTCAAAATGGAGATCGTTCGACACACTGTCGCTGATTTATTGACAATAAAATTTATTGTTTGTTTACCACACCATTAGAAACCCGCTTGAAATGGTAATTTTCATTTCTGTACAGCTTTCATTTAGGGCACAATGAATGCCATTGCGATCCCGCAATTGAAAGGTGGAGACAAGGTGCTGAAACATAGTTCGGATGCATTACAGCTATCGACTTACACGAGAAGATCGCACTTTGTTTATGGCGTGTTTGAATATCTGCTTGTTATAGTGGTTACGCTTGCAGCTATTGTCACCATATCGGTTATTTTTATCGACGAATTTGCAAATCTGGTGGAAACAACCGCCAATAGCCCGATCATCAGCCCGACATTTGATAATCAATAAAAACACTCGCCCGACATATAAGAGCAATTCCGGCTAACGCTATTGGACCGGCAGGTTATATTGGATATAAGAAATCGCGATTTTCCGTATTATGAGGCGCGGATTATCCATTTCACCGTAGCGTAAAATCAAAACGATAGGATGCGGAAATACCCATTGTAAACTGGTTTTTGTCGCCACGCTGACTAACCAAAGATGAATCACCCGCGTCCCCTGTCAGCCGCTTGTATTCGCTGAATACGCTGGTGGTAATTTTGTCGGTGGCCTTCCAGGTGATTGCACCACCGGCGCCGAATGCCCCCCAACCGCTATCGGGATGGAATTCTTTCAAACCGGAGCGGAGCGATTCTTCATGGTCAACTCCGTAATAGGTCTTGAAATAGTCTTTTGTGGCGTAGAAAGCACGCGGCCCGCCGGAAACCTGAACAGATGGTGTCAAATTTTTATAAGCATCAACTGCAATATCGGACGTTACAGCATCATGACTGCGTATACCTTTACGCAGTTCCGCCCTCGCCCGCAGCCAATCGAGCGGGTAAATCTCGGCAAAACCGCCAACTTCGCCACCCCATTTTACCCGGCTTAGCCCCTTGAGGTCGCCCGATGTATCGCTGTCACGATCCTTGAGGACTTTGCCAACGACACCGAGTCGAATGAAACTTTTTTCCAAAAGTGCAAAAGACATATTATCATTGCGTGACGAAAAGCGGCTATCACTACCGGTTTTCCCGATAGAAAAAATCGGATCGACTGCAATATCATATGTATCGTCGCCCTCGAATTTCGGTGCTTCGTAAACCGATGCACCCAGCGTCAACGACCAGTTTCCACTATAAAAATGTTGTTTTTTCGGTGCTGTCGACCGGTAATTTCTGTCGTCCGCATAACTTTGTCGGCTGGAGACATTGGTGACTTTGCCTGTCTGATAGTCGTAAAGCTGTTCGGCTTTTCCCTGAAAACACGAAATCGTCATCAAGCCCGTTATGCTGGCAAAAACTATTTTCACACCAATATTCGACACGTATATACTCCAGACACGTTGACAAAACGACCTGATTTCAAGCCGTTACGCACCAACTCTTTGCAGACTGGCTGCTTTAACTATTCAATCAAGTTTTTAAAAATCTATTAAAACCCCGGCACCTCAAAAATCTTGTGAGCCTATCCTTACCTATTGGTAAACGTGAAGTTTTTATCCAATGCCGATAATGGGCGGGCTTTTTCAAGTGCCGTTTGTGCACTTTCTTTATCCTTTTTCATCTGCTCAATCAACGGTTGCAACCCGTCAAATTTCTTTTCTCCACGTAAATAGGAATAAAAGCTGACAGATGCGGCCTCATCATACAAATCACCATCAAATGAAAAGAGAAACGTTTCGAGAAGTGGCACGCCATCCCCTTCGACTGTCGGTCGTTTGCCGAAACTTGCAACCCCGTCATAAAGTGTCCCGTCATTTCGCCGGAAGCGCACGGCATAGATTCCGAAAGCAAGGCCGGTTTCTACGGGAAGTGCCATATTGGCAGTCGGAAATCCCAATGTTCGCCCAAGCTTTGCGCCGTGAATAACTTTTGAACAAACGGTATAATGATAACCTAAAAGATCAGCACTTTCTTCGACTTTCCCTTCAGTCAAAAGTTTGCGTATGCGGCTTGAAGATATAATTCCGCCATTTTCATCACAAAATGGTGGAACTTTAATAACGGCGAAGCCGAATCTCTTTCCGCAATCTTCCAAATATTCGGGTGTACCGGAGCGTTTGCTGCCAAAATGGAAGTCACTTCCGGTTACAATGGCCGAAGCCTGAAACTTCTCGCAAAGAATATGTCTGACGAATTCTTCGGCGCCAAGTTTTGCAAAGTCTGCGTCAAATTTCTGTTCGACAACACCATTAAATCCGAGCAATCGCAATATTTTTGCTTTTTCCGGCGCAGGTGTCAGCCGGTCTACCGGCGATTGCGGCCTGAAGAAAGTTTTAGGGTGAGGCTCGAATGTATAGACGATTGCCGGTCGTTGTGTCTGGCGCGCCACATCGAGCGCTCTTTGCAAAACCACCTGATGGCCTCTATGGATACCGTCAAAATTGCCGATTGCTACAACTGCATTTTTATAGCTTTCAGGAAATGCAGAAAGGTTTTCCAACCGCAAAAATTCATTTTTCATTTCAACGCCCACATGGTGGCAATCGGATGGCTGCCATATTTATTCAGAAATTCGATCAACAAGGCACGATCGACATGACCATTTTTCGCATATTCATTCTGATGAATTCCACCGGAGATAAAAAGCGTATCAAGACCGAATTGTTGTCCGCCTTTCATATCCGTCAGAATTCCGTCGCCAATAGCAAGAATGCGATCTTTGGCAACAAGGCCGTTTTTTTTGTCAAGTTTCTTCATTGCCAGATCATAAATCGGGCGGTGGGGTTTACCCGCAATCAATGTGCGCCCACCGAGTTGTTCGTAATTGCGGGCAAGTGCACCAGCGCACCACAATTCCTTATTGCCATGGTGAACGATGATGTCGGGATTGGCACATATAAAGGGTAGATTTTTCGACCTTAGTTTGAGCAAAAGTTCGTCATAATCTTCCGGCGTTTCATGCTCGTCGTCGAAAAGTCCCGTACAGACAATCGATGTTGCTTCAAATTCTTCGACAAGCTCGACATCCAATCCGTCAAACAAGGCGAGATCGCGTTCGGGACCAATATGAAAAACTTTTTTTGGCGCTTCCATGATGAGATAACGTGTAGCATCGCCGGAAGTGACAATGTCATCGTAAACGTCAGTGCCGATCTTCAATGAAGCCAACTGGCTGGCCACACCTTGGTGGGGACGGGGCGAATTGGTGAGCAATATAACCGATTTTCCCGATTGCCTGACTTTCCTTAAAGCCGAAACAGCTTTGTCGAAAGCGTGAATACCATTGTGAATGACACCCCAGACATCGCAAAGAACAGCGTCATAGCGGTCGATAATTGCTTGTAAGCTTTCGGGTTCTTCCATCTTGTTACCATACCTTGTTAGAAACTCGCGGCTTGCCGGAATTTATAGCTTGTCAGAACGTTTTTCCAAGACACCTAACGCAACAGAAAGATGATGTCATCTTCTTTCTCGATTGTCGCGAATATAGGCTATTCCAAGAATTTGAAATATAGTCTAGATTTATTTCAATTTACAAAATGGGTGAGCAGCGGATCGGGTAATAATGGGTGCTTCACAAAAAAATCTTGTTCTGATTGAAGAAACAAAACTTCGCCAGATGATGGAAGAGCTTATTAAAAACGAAAATGGAGCTGATATCGGTTTAAAAATCCGACCGAAAATCGTTGCACTTTTAAAAAATACTATTTCCGAAGGGCAAAAACAGGCTGAACTTATTCTTCAGCAAAATGGCAAAGGGCGTCAATGCGCACGCCGTTTGAGTTTGCTCGTTGATACTGTCATTACAACACTTTATAATTTTGTTGTTGAAAGAATTTACCCCCTGCCCAACCCGTCAAGCGGTGAACGTATTGCTCTCATAGCTGTCGGTGGTTATGGACGCGGGACACTGGCTCCCCACTCCGATATTGATTTGCATTTTTTGCTGCCATGGAAACAGACACCCTGGGGCGAACAGGTTATGGAATATATTCTCTACATGCTTTGGGATGTGGGACTTAAAGTCGGGCATGCAACGAGAAATATCGAAGACTCGATCCGCATGGCGCAAGAAGATATGACAGTGAGAACTGCCCTTCTCGAAGCGCGTTTTCTGATTGGCAATCGTGGAATTTTTGACGAATTGATGCGCCGTTTTGAAGATGAAGTTGTCAAAGGTACGTCACCTGCTTTTATCCGAGCAAAACTTCTGGAGCGTGACCAGCGCCATAAAAAAGCCGGTGAAACACGTTACCTCGTCGAACCCAATGTAAAGGAAAGCAAAGGCGGTCAACGCGATTTACAAACCCTGTTGTGGATTGCCAAATATCACTATCGCATCACCTCGACCGACAAACTCGTTACATTGGGTGTTTTATCCAAAGCGGAATTGAGAATTTTCAAAAAAGCCGATGATTTTTTATGGGCGGTACGCTGCCATATGCATTTTTTAACAGGGAAAGCACAAGAGCGTTTGTCCTTCGACATACAGCGCGATATTGCCCACCGGCTCGGCTACACCGCCCACCCCGGTATGGAAGATGTCGAACGTTTTATGAAACACTATTTTCTTGTTGCCAAACAGGTTGGCGATTTGACGCGAATTGTTTCAGCGGCTTTGGAAGAAGAATATGCAAAACCCGTTCCCGGATTAAATCGGGTATTTTTGACTTTTTCCCGCCGTAAAAAGAAAATTGTCGATTATCCGGGTTTTGTCATTGATACCAAACGTATCAATATTGACGATGATGACGTTTTTGTCCGTGATCCGGTCAATCTTATCCGCCTTTTTTATCTCTCCGACACCCATGGTCTTGAATGCCACCCGCATGCCGTGCAAGAAGCCTCCCGTTCGCTGAAACTCATCACACCGAAAGTTCGGGAAGACAAAGAAGCAAATCGGCTTTTTATTGCCATTTTAACATCTCCGCGCAACCCGTCGCTGATTTTGCGGCGGATGAATGAATCGGGCGTATTGGGTAAATTCATTCCCGATTTTGGCAAGATCGTCGCGATGATGCAGTTCAATATGTACCACCATTACACTGTCGACGAACATCTTTTGCGCTGCATTGCCTGCCTTAGCCAAATCGACCATGGCGAAGTTTATCAGGATCATCCGCTTGCTTCATCTATTGTGCCAACGTTCAAAAAAGAGCGTACGATTCTTTTTGTCGCTTTATTTTTACACGACATTGCCAAAGGCAGGCCGGAAGACCATTCGATTGCAGGTGCAAAAATTGCCCGTAAACTTTGCCCGCGTTTCGGGCTTTCGCGGGCGGATACCGAACTTGTCGCCTGGCTCATCAAAGAACATCTGACCATGAGCATGGTTGCCCAGTCACGTGACCTCAACGACCGCAAAACAATTGAAGATTTTGCCAATGTTGTCCAGACAACCGACCGGCTGAAACTGCTTTTGGTTCTCACAATTTGCGACATCAAAGGCGTGGGACCGGGCGTGTGGAACGGTTGGAAGGGACAATTGTTGCGAACTCTTTATCATGAAACCGAACTTGTTCTGACCGGCGGTTTTTCGCAGGTTCCGCGCACAGACCGTATCAACGCGTCGAAAGAACGCCTGCATGATGCACTTGAAAATTGGGACGAAGCTGAAAAACAACATTATATCGGCTTACAATATCCGAACTATTGGTTGACTGTTTCGCCCGAAGACCAGGTGAGGCAAGCCAATTTTATCCGTGATGCGGATAAACGCAAAACCCCGCTCGCCACAATGTCGGAACTCCACCGTTTTGACGGGGTAACGGAACTCACCATTCTTGCCCCCGATCATCCGCGCGTTCTTTCCATTGTCACGGGTGCCTGCGCAGCCGCCGGCGGCAATATTGTCGACGCTCAAATATTTACCACAACAGATGGCCGTGCTCTCGACATCATTCTTATCAGCCGCGAATTTGAACTTGATGATGATGAAACAAGGCGGGCAAATCGAGTTGGAAAAATGATTGAAGATGCCTTGAAGGGCACAATCCGTTTACCGGAAGTGATTGCACAACGTGCCAAACCGCGGCGCGCTGCCAAAGCTTTTGACGTTGCGCCGAATGTCGAGATCAACAACACCCTCTCCGACAAATTCAGTGTTATCGAAATTGAAGGACTTGACAGGCCGGGGCTGCTTTTTGAAATCACGAAAACTCTTTCCGATCTTTCTCTTGACATTGCCTCGGCACATATTACGACCTTCGGAGAAAAAGTTATTGACAATTTTTATGTTAATGATCTTTTCCGTCACAAGATTATCAACCCGCAAAAACAAGCTGCCATACGACGCAAACTTCTGGCACTTATAGCGGCTGAGCCGAAGGAAAATATGAAGAGAACATGAGCCTCATCAAACAATTCGCGACCGTTGCATCCGGCACGTTGATGAGTCGCCTGTTCGGTTTTATCCGCGAAATGCTTATGGCAGCGGCTGTCGGCACCGGTCCGGTGGCCGATGCTTTCAATGCCGCATTCCGTTTTCCCAATACATTCCGCCGGCTATTTGCCGAAGGCGCTTTCAATTCGGCTTTTGTCCCACTATTTGCCAAACAGATAGAAGAGGACGGGTTAGACAGTGCACGGCGGTTTTCCGAAGAAGTGTTCGGTGTGTTGTTTTCAATTCTGTTGATTTTAACCATCATTATGGAACTGACCATGCCGTTTCTGGTGCGTTATGTCATTGCACCGGGCTTTACCGATGATGCAACAAAATTTTCCGCAACCGTTCGCTTTGCCGTGATTATGTTCCCCTATCTTGCCTGCATGTCACTGGCGGCAATGATGGGCGGGATGCTCAATTCGCTTCATCGTTATTTTGCTGCAGCAATCGCTCCGGTTTTTCTCAATATTATTCTTATCGGCGTTCTCTTCTATGCCTGGATTTATAAACTGGATCCCTGGCATGTCGGCATTGGTCTTTCATGGGGGGTTATGGCTTCCGGTGTTGTGCAACTTGTTATCGTTTGGATTGCTGTAGCCAATGCCGGTATGAAAATAGGTTTTCGCTTTCCCCGCTTTACCGATAATGTTCGCAGGCTTCTCTGGCTTGCACTACCTGCTGCTATAACCGGCGGCATTACACAGATAAACCTCCTCATCAATACCAATATTGCTTCCGCACAATCAGGTGCTGTCTCTTCGCTCGTCTATGCCGACCGGCTTTATCAACTGCCATTGGGTGTCGTCGGAATTGCAGTTGCCACCGTGCTTTTGCCCGAACTTTCCCGTGCACTCAGAAGCGGCAATCTGAAAGAAGCCGATAACTTGCAAAACCGGTCTGTCGAATTTACTCTGCTTTTGACTTTGCCGGCCGCTGCCGCGTTTCTGGTTATGTCGGAACCGATTGTGCGCCTGTTATTCGAGCGCGGGCATTTTTCTGCCCAGTCGACAACAATTGTCGCCGGAATTTTGGGAATTTACGGCTTGGGTCTTCCTGCATTTGTGTTGATAAAAGCATTCATACCGGGGTTCTTTGCCCGCGAAGACACCAAAACGCCCATGATTTTTGCCGGAATTTCGGTCGCCGTCAATATATCGCTTGCGCTTACACTTTTCCCGATTTTATCGGCACGCGGAATCGCAATTGCCGAAATCTCGGCGGGTTGGGTCAATGCAATTCTGTTGTTCATTACGCTTGTCAGAAGACGCCAATGGGGACGGGATAGAATTCTTTTGAAACGTATTCCGCGAATTTTACTCTCGACAATTATAATGGCTATCGCCCTCCATTATGCGATCGGCTATCTTTCTTACCCGCTTTCGGCAAACGCACCTCTATCTTATCGGGCTGTCGGCGTCCTTTCTCTGGTATTTGGAGCCATAATAGTCTATTTCGGTTCTGCGTTTCTTCTTGGCGCAACAAATATATCGTTGCTTAAAAGAGGATTGCTGCGTAAGCGATAAAGCGTTTGATTGCTTTCAAAAGAAAGCTTTGACACAAACAATTATATTTTTGAAAGATCGGATTATTTACTATGAGCACATTCAAACAACGTGTTTTTTCTGGAGTTCAAGCTACCGGAAATCTTCATCTGGGAAATTATCTCGGTGCGATCAAGCGTTGGGTTGAATTGCAAAAAGACTATGAATGTATCTATTGCGTGGTTGATATGCATGCGCTCACTGTCAATCCTGATCCGCATGATCTGATGCGGTCGACACGTGAAGTAACCGCGGCATTTCTGGCAGCCGGAATAGACCCGAAACGCCACATTGTGTTCAACCAGTCACGGGTACACCAACATGCTGAGCTTGCATGGATCTTCAATTGTGTTGCCCGTATCGGCTGGATGAACAGAATGACACAGTTCAAAGATAAAGCCGGAAAAGATCGCGAAAATGCGTCTCTCGGCCTCTTTGCCTATCCAAGTTTGATGGCTGCCGATATTCTGGTTTACCGCGCCACAAAAGTACCCGTCGGCGAAGACCAGAAACAGCACATCGAATTGACACGCGACATTGCGCAGAAATTCAACAATGACTATTCGGCCCGCATCGCCGAACTCGGTGTCGGCGTGGAAATGCAGGTTGGCGATGAAACTGTTAACGGCTTTTTCCCGCTCACTGAAGGGTTGATCGGCGGCACGGCCACACGCGTTATGTCATTGCGTGACGGAACAAAAAAAATGTCGAAATCCGATCCTTCCGATTTATCGCGTATCAATCTCATTGATACAGCCGATGACATTTCCAAAAAAATCAAAAAGGCAAAAACCGATTCAGAACCCTTGCCTGACACCGTTGACGGCCTGAGTGGCCGTCCGGAAGCCGATAATCTTGTAGGAATTTACGCTGCCCTTTCCGGCACAGATAAAAAAACTGTTATCGAAGAATTTGCGGGTAAGCAGTTTTCCGTATTCAAACCGGCACTTGCCGATTTGGCTGTCAGCAAATTATCGCCCGTCACAGAAGAATTGCGTCGCCTCAACAATGAACCTTCCTATATTGATGATGTTTTAAGAAACGGTGCCGAACGCGCAAGCGTTCTCGCTGAAGACACGATGAAACATGTGCGTGATATTGTGGGCTTTCTTCAGGGATGAAGTTCAAACAGATAATGATACAGGTGCTTTGAATAAAAGCACCTGTATATAAAATCAGTTTAACAAAAATAATTTGCACAATAGCTGAATTGCACTAATTTAAAAACCGGTTCAAATTTTGGATTGGAATATTGTGTGACGTTTTCTTTAAAGACGGAAATTGACAAAGCGGGCAAATCTGACGGAACGAAGTCACAATCAACGAAGAATGATGACGGCGAGCGTTCACGTTTCATTGCCGAGATTGATTTTTTACGTGACCTTGTGCAGCAGGCGCCGGGCTTTGTTATTGTATTGCTCAATCGCGATCACCGCTTTTATCTTGTCAATAATGCCTTTATGGAGCTTGTCGGCACGCGGGAATTGATCGGCCACACTGTAGCCGAAGCGATGCCCGAAATACCCAGACAGGGGTTTATTGCTCTTCTCGATCAGGTTTGGGAAACAAAAGAACCGTTTCGCGGGGCGAGCGTACCACTTCTGATCGAGCGACCGGGTGACGAAGAACCGGTATTGCACTATGTCGATTTTATCCATCAACCGATCAAGAATAGCGATGGTGATGTTGTCGGAATTTATGTTCAGGGCATTGATATAACCGAACGTATCAATTTTGAAAACCAGTTACATATCCTTGCCGGAGAATCGGCCCACCGCGTGAAAAATATTCTGGCCATGGTCAACGCCGTGGTGGCTCAAACTTTGAATAGCAGCACAGATATAGAGAGTGCACGCGAAAAAGTCGGTGCACGCTTAAGGGCAATTGCGGAAGCGCAAAGCACTTTGAAAGAGGATAGCGGCAAGAAGAGCGACCTTAAGATACTTGTTGAAAATACCATGTCGGTTGCCATAGAAACCTACGGCAATATCAAAGTGAAGGGGCCGAAAGTCAGTGTTTCCGAAAAAGCGGCTTTGGCACTTGCGCTAACGCTCCACGAACTCATGACCAATGCCATCAAATATGGTGCTCTTTCTGTTTCATCCGGAAAGGTTTCGGTTATCTGGTCGCTTGCAAAAGACGGAATTATTCATCTCCAATGGGTTGAAAGTAACGGACCTGAAGTGGCCTCCCGTCATAAAAAGGGCTTCGGTTCAACATTAATTGAACGCAGTTTAAGCTACAATCCGCATAACAATGTAAAAATTGATTATGCTGCAAGCGGCCTCATATGCCACATTGAATTGGCTCCTGATGGCTCATCATCCGGTGAATGACAAATGTTATCGAAACGACTAAGCCGCCAATACGGTCATAAGCGAAAATTTCTGGCAATTATCGACGAAACACCTGAATGTCGACGCGCCGTTGCCTATGCATCAAGGCGGGCTAAAAATACAGGTGGCTCGCTCATCCTGCTTTATGTGATCGACAGTTCGGAGTTCCAGCACTTCCTTGGGGTTGGTGATATTATGCGTGCTGAATCCCATGAGCAGGCGCACCAGACCTTATCCGCAATTTCTGCAGAGGTTAGGGAAAATCTGGGAATAGAGACGGAAACAAAAATTTGCGAGGGGCAAAAGGCTGCTGAAATAGTCAAGCTTATCGAGAGCGATCAGGACATTGCGGTTCTTGTGCTTGCGGCCGGTTCCGGTGCCGAAGGCCCCGGCCCCCTCGTCCAGTCAATTGCTGCAAAGGGAAGTGCTTTTCCCATTCCTGTTACAATTATTCCAGATGGTTTGACAGCAGAAGATATAGATTCGGTCGCCTGACCGGCTTTGTTCGGGCGGCAAGAATAAAAACAACATTAAAAAAAGCTAACAATCACTGCAACGTCATTTACGAGAATGACTTGCCTCTTGAATTTTTGTTCCCTAAAGCAGCATATAGAAGGTAATCGAATAATGCACCTTGCATGCCTTGACCATGAAAAGGAAATTAAATGTTCATTCAGACAGAAACGACACCCAATCCCGCAACACTGAAATTCCTGCCCGGTCGGGTTGTGCTGGAAGAAGGTGTGGCAGAGTTTCGTGACAAGGAAGATGCTGCCGAGCGTTCGCCGCTGGCTTCCAAGCTTTTCACAATTCCCGGTGTAACAGGCGTTTTCTTCGGCTATGATTTCATTACTGTTACAAAAGACAATAGCGAGTGGCAGCATCTGAAACCGGCTATATTAGGGACTATTATGGAACATTTCATGTCCAATAGCCCGATCATGGCAGCACATGTCAATGATGTGCCCGATGTGCCAGTTGGTGAAGAATTTTTCTCCGACGAAGATAAAGACCTTGTCGACACGATCAAGGAACTTATTGAAACGCGGGTTCGCCCTGCTGTTGCCAATGATGGCGGTGATATTACGTTTCGCGGGTTTGAACGCGGTGTTGTTTATCTGAACATGCGTGGAGCCTGCTCCGGTTGCCCTGCATCGACTGCAACACTCAAGCACGGTATCGAAAATCTTCTACGCCACTTTGTTCCCGAAGTTCTGGGAGTCGAGGAATATCCTTCCTGACAAAGCTGACTTTCGCGAAATAAAATAAATTTTCGCAAAATAAAGTAAATTTCTTTGTAAAAAATTCTCTCTTGCACAGTTTATCAAAAAAATGTGCAAGACTGTTTTCGGCAGGCTTTATGTAAGCGTGTTCTTGAAACGGTCTTTATGTTAATTGCAAAACATACGGTCGGGACTTTGGATAAAGATATTCAAAGACATTCGGTTCTTCTATCCGGAATACGATCTAACCTGTTGGTGACCATGTATAAATTCTCATAGATCATGACCTCCTGCCGGAGTTCCGGCACTTTGCCCGAACAGGAAAGCAAAGCTGTGTTTCAAGCATGATTTAACCGCCCTATCCGGTGGAAACAGTTCATATCTTCACCGAAATTCGGGAAGGCTCAAGCAATTCACTAAAAAAATGAAACCGCCTTCTTGACATTATAAAGGGCAATTTTTATCTGTTCTCATGAGTTAGCACTCTGACATCGAGAGTGCTAATCGAGGCAAGACCTCAAACAATTCGAGTTTAATTAAAGTTAAACAATTTAAGGGTTCAAGACATGGCAAAAACCAAATTCCGCCCATTACACGATCGCGTAGTCGTTCGTCGGGTTGAATCAGAAGAAAAAACCGCAGGTGGGATCATCATCCCTGATACAGCCAAGGAAAAGCCACAGGAAGGCGAAGTTCTCGCTGTTGGTCCGGGTGCACGTGATGAAAGCGGCAAGCTCGTTGCTCTTGACGTTAAAGCAGGCGACCGCGTTCTCTTTGGCAAATGGTCAGGAACCGAAGTCAAGCTTGATGGCGAAGACGTTCTGATTATGAAAGAGTCCGACATTATGGGTATTCTCGGCTGATAGCCATTTCCCCATAAATTTTAAAAAACAATTCCGGGATAATTCCCAAGGAGATATGAAATGGCTGCAAAAGAAGTCAAATTTGGCCGCGATGCGCGCGAACGTATGTTGCGTGGCGTCGATATTCTCGCCAATGCCGTGAAGGTAACACTTGGTCCTAAAGGCCGTAATGTTGTGATCGACAAATCTTTCGGTGCACCGCGAATTACCAAGGATGGTGTTTCGGTTGCGAAAGAAATCGAACTTGAAGACAAGTTTGAAAATATGGGCGCACAGATGTTGCGCGAAGTTGCTTCCAAGACCAACGATATTGCCGGTGACGGTACCACAACAGCAACTGTTCTGGGTCAGGCAATCGTTCAGGAAGGCGCAAAAGCTGTTGCTGCCGGCATGAACCCGATGGATTTGAAGCGCGGTATCGATGCTGCTGTTAATGAAGTTGTCGAAAATCTTCTGAAAAAAGCAAAGAAGATCAAAACTTCAGCCGAAGTTGCACAGGTTGGCACTATTTCTGCCAATGGCGAGACTGAAATCGGTAAAATGATTTCCGAAGCCATGCAGAAAGTCGGCAATGAAGGTGTTATCACCGTTGAAGAAGCGAAAACCGCCGACACCGAATTGGAAGTTGTTGAGGGTATGCAGTTCGACCGCGGTTACCTTTCGCCTTACTTCGTAACCAATACAGAAAAGATGGTTGCCGATCTGGATGATCCTTACATCCTTATCCACGAAAAGAAACTTTCAAACTTGCAGGCACTGCTTCCCGTTCTTGAAGCTGTTGTCCAGTCAAGCAAGCCTTTGCTTATCATTGCCGAGGATGTTGAAGGTGAAGCTTTGGCAACTCTGGTTGTCAACAAATTGCGTGGCGGCTTGAAGATTGCTGCTGTCAAGGCTCCTGGCTTCGGTGACCGTCGTAAAGCAATGTTGGAAGATATTGCCATTCTGACATCCGGTCAGGTTATTTCCGATGACCTCGGCATCAAGCTTGAAAATGTCACACTCGACATGCTCGGCCGCGCCAAGAAAGTTACCGTTTCCAAAGAAAACACGACAATCGTCGACGGTGCTGGCAAGAAGCCTGAAATCAATGCACGTGTCAACCAGATCAAGGCTCAGATCGAAGAAACAACATCCGATTATGACCGTGAAAAACTTCAGGAACGTCTCGCAAAATTGGCAGGCGGTGTTGCTGTTATCCGCGTTGGCGGTGCAACAGAAGTTGAAGTTAAAGAGAAAAAAGACCGCGTTGACGATGCTTTGAATGCAACACGCGCCGCTGTTGAAGAAGGCATTGTTGCCGGTGGTGGTACTGCACTCCTGCGCGCAGCAGCCGACATCAAGGTAAAAGGTGCAAATTCCGATCAGGAAGCCGGTATCAATATCGTTCGTCGTGCTTTGCAGGCTCCTGCCCGTCAAATTGCGACCAACGCTGGCGATGAAGCTTCTATCGTTGTTGGTAAAATTCTTGAAAACAAGAGCGATACATTCGGCTACAACACAGCCAATGGCCAATATGGCGATTTGATTGCTCTGGGCATTGTCGACCCTGTAAAGGTTGTTCGTTCTGCTCTGCAAAACGCTGCTTCCGTTGCCGGATTGTTGATTACAACCGAAGCTATGATTGCCGAACTGCCGAAGAAAGAGGCTCCAATGCCTGCAATGCCGGGCGGCGGCATGGGTGGTATGGACTTCTGATAAAGTCGTCCTCGACTACATTCATGAACGGGCCTTCGGGCCCGTTTTTTTGTGGCGATCAGGTTGTTTTGCAGAGAAATGTCTTGCCAGTTCACGGGCGAATATAACTTTTAAAAGTGAGGCCAAACATTCACCCCTTTTAACTTTCATCAAGGGGAAAATAGCTAAAAGCCGAAGATGTTTTATAAATCTTTTTCTGTTTATCCGGAATTGCAACCGGCCTTCGATATTTGAACTCTTTTCCTTGTTTCAAAACGGCAACCGGCTTTTATCGCCAAACTCCGGTTTCAGGACCGGAACGCCTGCTCTTTCTTGCGGTTCACATGTTTAAAAGCGCATTTCATATGAAAACGACGAACAGAATTTCATATATCCGCTTTGTTCTTTGACGAGCTATTGTTGTGGCCGATTTTTCCTCACCAAAATATGTATAAAAAGCCGTTCAACAAATAGATCTTGAACTGTTTAAGGCTTTTCTCAAGGCTTTTCTTGGTCTATCGTCTCCTCAACCAAAGAGGAGTTTTATCATGGTAAAAACCCGTACAGAAACGGATACATTCGGTCCGATCGAGGTTCCTGCTGACCATTATTGGGGGGCGCAAACAGAGCGTTCTTTACATAATTTCAAAATCGGCGGCGAAAAGCAGCCACTGCCGCTCATTCACGCCTTGGGAATTATTAAAAAAGCGGCCGCAATGGCTAATATGAAAGCCAAAAAGCTTTCGCCGGAACTTGGGAAAGCAATTATTGCCGCAGCCGATGAAGTCATTGACGGCAAGCTTGATGACAATTTTCCACTCGTCGTTTGGCAAACCGGATCGGGTACGCAAACCAATATGAATGTCAACGAGGTCATAGCCAACCGCGCTATCGAGATGCTCGGTGGAGAAATGGGTTCCAAAAAGCCTGTTCACCCCAATGACCACGTCAATATGAGCCAATCATCAAACGACTCGTTCCCGACAGCTATCCATATTTCGGCGGCTTTGGAGACCATCAATAAGCTGTTTCCGGCGATCGACCATCTAACGATTGCGTTGAAAGATAAGGAAAAAGAATTTTCCAAAATTATCAAAATCGGTCGCACCCACACACAGGATGCCACCCCGATTACGCTGGGGCAGGAATTTTCCGGCTATCGTGCAGCACTCGAACATAACCGTAAACGTATCGAAGCCTCCTTGCAGGACGTTTTGAAACTTGCTCAGGGTGGTACGGCTGTTGGTACAGGTTTGAATGCGCCGATCGGTTTTGACAAGGATTTCGTCGAAGCAGTCACCGACATTACAGGTGCTGCATTCGAAACCGCCGATAACAAATTCGAAGCTCTGGCAAGCCATGGTGCAATTACCAATTTCCACGGCAGTCTCAATGCTTTGGCAACCGATCTTTTCAAGATTGCCAACGATATTCGTCTTTTGGGCTCCGGCCCACGCTGCGGGCTTGGTGAATTGAGCTTGCCGGAAAACGAGCCCGGTTCTTCGATTATGCCAGGCAAAGTCAACCCGACACAATGCGAAGCGATGACAATGGTTGCCTGTCAGGTATTTGGCAATGAAACAACGATTACCGTTGCCGCAAGTCAGGGACATTTCGAGCTCAATGTCTATAAACCGGTTATCGCATTCAATGTTTTGCAATCAATCAAAATTTTGTCGGAATGCATGGTTTCTTTCGCAGATCACTGTGTAAAAGGTATCAAAGCCAATGAAGCACGCATTCATGATCTTCTTGAGAAATCCTTGATGCTGGTCACTGCACTTGCACCGGCAATCGGTTATGACAAGGCCGCAAAGATTGCCAAAACTGCCCATAAGAATGGCACGACACTGCGCGAAGAAGCTTTAAAGGCCGGTGTGTCCGAGGAAGATTATAATCGTCTGGTTAAGCCGGAAGACATGATTCATCCGAAATGACATGAAACATGACGAAGTTGATAGCTTCGTCCGGTTTTCTTGAATAGCATTCAAAAAGCCCTGTAAAATCTACAGGGCTTTTTTTCGGAGTTGATATGCGTTCAATAAAATTGCAGATGGCAATTAAAAAACATCTCAAAAAGCAATAAGCGGCAGGAAAGGCTTTTCCTTTGCACTTTGCCTGTTACTTTCAGGTAATAACGCTTGGTGCATCACGACCGAGCTTTTTCTTCAAATCGACAAGCTCGTCGGCTGCAACAATCAATGCCGCAAGTGCTTCTTGCGGGTCGTCATCCTGTTTCAAAGGATCGGCAACATAATGTTCCATATAAACGCGGACAGTCGCACCGGCTGTTCCGGTCCCTGACAAGCGATAGACAATACGACCGCCACCTTCAAAGAAAATGCGAATGCCCTGATGCTCGCTGACCGAGCCATCAATCGGATCGTGGTATGAAAAATCGTCAGCCTTGGCAATCGTCAACCCTGCAACATCGGTTCCGGCAAGCTTCCCAAGACGTGAGCGCAAATCCTCTATAAGAGCTTTTGCGGCTGTCTGGTCGACTTCCTCATAATCATGACGGGTGTAATAGGAGCGACCGAATAGTTGCCAATGTTGCTCGACAATTTCGCTTACACTTTTACCGGTTGCCGCAAGCAGATTGAGCCAGAACAATATTGCCCACAAACCGTCTTTTTCACGCACATGATTGGAACCGGTACCGAAGCTTTCCTCGCCGCAAAATGTTACTTTTCCGGCATCCAGCAAATTGCCGAAAAATTTCCAGCCTGTCGGTGTTTCGTAAATATTGAGACCAAGTTTTTTGGCCACATAATCGGCTGCGGCACTTGTCGGCATAGAGCGTGCAATACCGGCAATACCATTGCGATAGCCCTTAACGAGCTTTGCATTGGCCGCGAGAATGGCAAGAGAATCGGAAGGAGTGACAAACCGTTTCCACCCCACAATCATATTGCGGTCGCCATCGCCATCGGATGCAGCGCCAAGATCAGGCCCGTCTTCCGACATCATCAATTCATAAAGATCATGGGCATGGACGAGATTGGGGTCAGGGTGGCGCCCGCCGAAATCGGGAAGCGGTGTACCGTTCACAACTGTTCCCTTTTTCATGCCGAGACGTTTCTCGAAGATTTCATGGGCATATGGACCGGTCACAGCATTCAATGCATCGAAGCGGAATGTCAAACCACCGGCAATGGCTTTGCGGATGAGGTCGAAATCGAACAATTCTTCCATCAGATTTGCGTAATCGACAACCGGATCAATAACTTCGACAACCATCGAGCCGATTTGCGTTTTTCCCAACTTCGCAATATCGATATCGCCACAATCTTCTATTTTATACGAGGTGATATTTTTCGATGATTCAAAAATGGCTTTTGTTACTTTTTCCGGTGCAGGACCGCCATTGGAAATATTGTATTTGATACCGAAATCACCGGATGGCCCGCCCGGATTATGGCTTGCCGACAAAATAATGCCGCCGAATGCCTTATATTTTCGGATAAGATGGGAAGCGGCCGGCGTCGACAAAATACCGTTCAATCCGACTTTGATATGGCCAACTTTATTGGCCGCAGCCATTTTTAGAATTTTCTGGATGACTTCTTTATTAAAAAATCGCCCGTCGCCTCCGAGAATAAAGAGTTTTCCGGAAACATCACCAACGCTATTGAAAATAGACTGGATGAAGTTTTCCACGTAATTCGGCTTTTGGAAAACTTTTACCTTCTTCCGCAATCCTGAAGTTCCGGGATTTTGATCGTCAAAGGCAGTCGTAGAAATTGTCTGAATCGCCATATCCATCACCATATGTTCTTTGATGCGATCAATTTAAAGCGATTAATCGAAAATATCGAGTGTAAAATTATCAATCTTCCGGAGGTGCGCTTGCAAGTTAACGACTGATCTCTTACCTTTCTTATGTGAATTCCGGCTCACACTGTCTGTCTTTTCGGGCAGACTGAAGGATATAAAAATACAGGAGCAAATTAATGATCGGACAAAAAGTTCCAAATGTGACATTTCATACGCGTGTTCGTGATGAATCGATCGGGGGTTCAAACCCTTTCCGTTGGCAGGATGTCAACACTGACGAATATTTCAAGGGCAAGCGCGTTGTATTGTTCTCCTTGCCGGGCGCATTCACCCCTACATGCTCGACTTACCAGTTGCCGGATTTTGAAAAACTTTATCCGGAATTTAAAAAACTGGGCATTGATGAAGTCTATTGCCTTGCCGTCAATGACGCTTTTGTCATGAACGCCTGGGGCAGACATAATAAATTGCAACACATCAAGCTCATTCCTGATGGCAATGGCGAATTCACCCGTAAAATGGGTATGCTTGTCAACAAATCCAATTTGGGTTTCGGCATGCGTTCTTGGCGTTATGCGGCTGTTGTCAATGATGGCGTTGTCGAAAAATGGTTCGAGGAAAAAGGCTTTTCAGATAATTGCGAAACCGATCCTTATGGTGAATCCTCTCCGCAGAACATTTTGAAAGTTCTCAAAGGCGAGAAATAATTTCAATCAAAGCTCCTGCGTTTCTGCGCAGGAGCTTTTTATATATTTTTGATATATTAAAGAGGTCTATATGGGTATTTCGTTCAATCTTGATGCACAGACATTGTCGGCACTACAAAACTTCTTGCGTGACAATCATAAAATAAAAAGTGAGGCAGAAGCAGTAGAGCTTTTTCTTAAAAAATCGCTTCAAGACTTGGGATATTTGGGAAGAGAACCGGGTGCAGGCACAAGTCCCGACCGTTTGAATTCCAGCAATGATGACTAAAATTAATGGCTGATCGGTCAGATCCTGCTTGTTCTGAAAAACGCCGTATAAGATCGCGTTTTTTTATCTTGCTGATTGCAGCAATCATTCTTGTGATACTGCTTATTATTATGACATTTGCGTTTTTTGACCTCACGGGAATTGAGGCTCTTAACGCTATTGTCTGATTGAACGTTATTATTTGATTGAACGCTATTGTCTGATTGAACGTTATTGTTTGATTTTAAAAACTGAAAATGGCTTTATTCTCTTTTTCGGCTTTTAGATTTTTTTATCTACAACATGGCGCAATTTTTCAATAATTGCCTGAACTTCCTTTTTTTCACGGCTTCTTAATGCCGAAACAAGTGACGCTTGTGATTTGAGAATGACACCGTCATCCAATATTTTGAGCCTGTTTGCTCTTAACGTTTCACCGGTCGATGTTATATCGACAATCATGTCAGCTGAACCGGCCGCCGGAGCACCTTCGGTCGCACCCAGGCTTTCGACAATGCGATAGACTTGTATTCCATGTTTTTGCGAAAAGAATTGTTGTGTCAAACGCCAGAATTTTGTCGCAATACGAAGTCGCCTTCCGTGCCGTTGGCGAAATTCCGCAGCAACATCATCAAGATCGGCCATAGTTACAACATCATGCCAAACAGCAGGAACAGCCACCACCACATCGGCAAAACCGAAACGGAGCGGAACCTCAACTTTGACTTTTGTTTCGGGATGAGCAAGCGTTTCGTTTATCAAATCCTGTCCCGTGACGCCAAGATCAACATTCCCGTAGCCAAGTTCACGAGCAATCTCGGAAGCCGATAAAAAAAGAATATCGATATTTTTATCGTTGGCGACTGTTGCCCGATAATTACGTTCGTTATCGGCAAGCGCGATCTGATAACCGGCGTCTTTCAAAGTTTCCAGTGTTTTATCTTTAAGACGGCCTTTGGAGGGAAGCGCGAGTGTAACTGTCATAATGATTTCCCTTCCCTGCTTTCAACTCCAATTCCGTTGGCTTCGCCATTCGCAAGTCTGTCGAGCCAGACCGAAAAACCGACCGCCGGTATGGGTCTGTCGGCTCCCAACATTGTCATTAACCGGTTGTAGCGACCGCCACCGATCATGACATCACTGTCACGGCGGATTTCAAAAACAAATCCGGTGTAATAGTCAAGCGGACGGCCAAAAGCTGCATCATATTGCAAGCTTTCAAGAGCAATCCCCCTGTTTGAAAAAGCGCGATTTCGTGCTTTGAACGGCATCAGAAAATGGTCGCTTACCAGTTCGTGTTTTTTCCCGAACTCGAAAAGAGCCTCTTCGGCTTCATCAAGAGCCAAGCGGATAGACAGAAATTCTTCCAAAGCTTCCAATACCGGTTTGGTCAGCTTCACCGACGATAAAAGCTGTTTTTCCAAAAGGCGTCTGGCAATTTCTGTCGGGCTGCGTCCGGCAGATGGCGAAATGCCCGCGTCAAGCATTTCCCCTTCAATATAATTGGTCAAAGCTGCCTCATCCTGAGCCTCGACAAGCTTCATAAGATCAGCAGGCAAGCTTTGTTCGCTTTTCGGCTCGGCCAGAATATGCAAAAGATCACGCAATTGTCTGGCGTTTCCGAAACTGCGCAGCAGCCTTTTTTGCCATGTCGGAACAATACCGAGTTCCTGAAGAACCGAGGCAAAAACATTCTGGTCGCCCAACAAGACTGTATATGCGGGATTTCCGGATATATGTTTCAATAGAGACAAGGCATCATAGAGACAGCGTGAATCGGCTGTTGCTTCATCAACATCGCCCAAATCTTCTATGCCTGCCTGATAAAAACTGTTTTCGCCGGAACGGCTTTGTCTGAATACTTCGCCAATATAGGCATAACGGCGCGGCGTTGTCGCACCTGTTTTAATATGTTTTATACAAACCGGAATCGTAAATTCCGGACGCAAGCACAAACTGTCGCCATTTTCATTTTCCGTCATAAAAATGCGGCGGCGTAAATCCTCTCCCGCCATATCCAGAAAAGGTTCGGACGGTTGTAAAATAGGAATTGATACCGTCTGCAAATTATTATTTGCAAAAAACTCTTCAATTGTTTTCGTTTTTATTTCGGGTTCGGTCATATCTTTCCCGCTTGACACTATCTATTTCCGATCTTGCGCGGCGAGAATTTCTTTAACCGCGTCGACCATTTTATTTTCGTCTACTGTAATTTGTGCGGGACGGCTTTCACGCCACGTTTTATTATCTTCAATTTCAGCCGACAATCTTGCACCTTCAACAAGATCCTTGATCTGCACCTGATTTTCAGCCCGTTCTTGCGAACCTTGAATAATAACACAAGGGGCATGACGGCGATCGGCATATTTCATTTGCGCTTTCATGCCCGAACCACCAACATAAAGTTCGGAACGAATACCGGCATTACGAAGCCGGGCAACCATATTCTGATAGCGTTCAAGCGATGTCCGGTCTTTATCCATCACCAAAACAACAACCGGTCCTGTTTTTTCATCAAGATCAAGTTTGCCAAGGTTTTTCAAGGCTGTCATCAATCTCGAAACACCGATTGAAAAACCGGTTGCCGGAACCGGTTCGCTGCGAAAACGCGATACCAACCCGTCATATCGCCCGCCACCGCCGACCGAACCGAAAACAACTTTTTGTCCGTCTTCATTGACAACATCGAATAACAATTCGACCTCGAAAACCGGTCCTGTATAATATTCAAGCCCGCGAACAACAGACGGGTCAATTTTGATCCGTTTTTCATAGCCCGCTGCCGTAAAAAGTGCCAGCATATCCTGTAGTTCATCAACGCCTTCTTTGCCGCGGCTGCTTCCTTCAACCACCTTTGCAAGATTGGCAAGGGTTGCCTCACCATTGTCAGCACCGGCATTGATAAAAGAAAGAACCTTGGCAATCGCTTCATCCGAAAGCTCGGCTCCCTTGGTGAAATCGCCACTCTCATCCAGACGGCCTTTACCGAGGAGCAGCTTCACGCCCTCAGAGCCGAACTTGTCCAGCTTGTCGATGGCACGAAGAACAGTCAGTCTTTTTTCCGCATTGTTTTCGCCTTGAAGGCCGATCAGCTCCAACACTCCATCAAGGATTTTGCGGTTATTCACCCGAACGACATAATCGCCGCGCTCTATACCAAGCCGTTCCATCGTATCGGCAGCCATCATGCAAATTTCGGCATCAGCCGCAACAGTCGGCGTTCCTACAGTATCCGCATCAAATTGCATGAATTGGCGGAAACGTCCCGGCCCCGGCTTCTCGTTACGGAAGACCCAGCCAACACGATAACTGCGATAAGGCTTTGGCAGACTTTCAAAATTTTCGGCAAAATAACGTGCAAGTGGCGCCGTCAGATCGTATCGCAATGACATCCATTGTTCGTCATCATCCTGAATAGAAAAAACACCGGCATTCGGACGATCCTGATCGGGCAGGAATTTTCCCAGCGCATCAGTATATTCAAAAATCGGTGTTTCAACCGCTTCAAACCCGTAAAGTTCATAGACGCTACGAATAACCGACATCATCTTTTCTGCTGCGTCGAGTTCCGCGCTCGTGCGATCAACAAACCCGCGAGGAACGCGTGCTATCGTTTTTACCTGTCTGTCTGCCATTTTATTCCTGCCAATAAAACTGTTCTGCAATTGAAAGGGTGTTGGTTTGTAACTCATCGTGAACCAAGCGGCAAGGCATGCATTCCATGCCCGCTAAAGTTTATTGGTAAAATCACAATTGAATATCCGCTTTTGCCCTTCCGTCATTCCCAATCTGTTATGTCCATTCGCGTTTAAGTGGCTAATGACCACGCTTTATCCACATCTTCTTCAGCTATAATCCGGCTTGATCGCGGTAACCCATTTTATTTCCAACGATATACTGTTACCCAGTGTATCCGGTTAAACGGAAAGCTTCGGGTAGAGAAAATGCCGCATTATCGGACTTTGTTATTGGTTTTTTTGTGTATTTTTTGTGCCGATTGCACGAACTCCAAAAAAAATGACATTAATAGCGATGAAGCTGTTAATTTCTTCCAGAATACGATTTCCCAAAAAGGTGCGGCCATTGCTGTCAGAGTCGTTTATGAAGGCCGGTTTTGCCAAAGCACAACAATACGCTTGCGGCAAATCGTTGGTGACAGGCTTGACCAGAAAAATTATACAAATGTTTATTCCGGTAGAGATAATTATACAATTGCCGGTTTATCCGACAAAGCGATTTCGCAAACCAAATGGATTCTTGGCAAATCGGATAAATGGTTCCTCGGTAAAGTAACCTTTGAGACGATTTCGGAAAAGCTCACCAATAAAACAATTGCGACAGCATTTTCTCCAATTGCTCCAGGCGATTATATATTGACCGGCCTTGAATGTAATATCGACGCAAATGCTCGTGTCTCGATGGGCGAAAACGGGCACGATACCTTTTTCAGCGATTTATTCTCCCGTGAGAAGTTACCTGTGGCCGGTGCAAATTTTATCCATATCGACAAAAACGAACTTGTTGATGCCGGTATTCTCGACATAAGACATCAATCCAGCCACAGTTTTCTGTTCGGCTCCAACACAGGAACGGCAGAAGGAAGCCTGACATCTGCCCGTTTTCAGGATTACTTGAATAGTCATTTTGCAGATCTTGCCAAAAAAATAAAATTCACCCGTTTTGAAGTCGAAAAAAGTCTGACTTCAGCACCACAGGAAAATGGGGAGAAAAAATAAGTCCGCTTTACCAAGAAAATTTGGTGTTTCCAAACAGCCGAGAAAAGCGGCTTTCAGCGACAAAAACAACCTTCGATATGGTCGTTGACAATGCCGATTGATTGCATGAAAGCATAACAGGTTGTGGGGCCAACAAAGCTCCACCCGCGTTTTTTCAAATCTTTTGAAAGGCGGATTGAAGCCGGCGTTATCGGATTTAATTTAAGCGTTGCATAATCGACATGTTTGAACCGTTCGGATTCGGGCGGCTGAAAAGACCAGAAATAATCGGCGAGATTTCCCTTTTCTTCAACAAGTTTACGAGCGCATTTGGCATTGTTCACTACCGACCGGATTTTTCCGATATGGCGGATAATACCCGGATTTTTCGCTAGTTCATCTATTTTCTCTTCGTCATAAAAAGCGATTTTGTTAAAATCGAACCCATCGAATGAATTGCGAAAATTTTCCCGTTTTCTCAATATTGTCAACCATGACAAACCGGCCTGAAATCCTTCCAGACAAATTTTCTCGAACAAATGATTGTCATCGTAAACAGGCTTGCCCCATTCATGATCGTGATAGGCTAAATAAAGCGCGTCCTTGCCCGCCCATGCGCAACGGATTTTCCCGTCAGCACCAAGCATTAGCCCTTCTGCCAGAGCTTTCAAAAGAGATCCCCCTGATTGTCATCGTCAATCGGATGGCGTTTTTGTTTTTTTGCCGGCTGGTGAGTTTTGTGAACCGTTGTTGCGTCAATCGTGTCGTCAGAAAATCTGATTTTCAAAAACCCGTTTTCAGGAACTTCTCGCGCGTTTTTGACAAGCTTTCCTTCTGTATCGAGAACCAGCGCAAAACCGCGTTCAAGTGTCTTTTCATAAGAAACCGAGTTTAATAGCCGCGACGCCATGTCAACTTTCTGGCGTTGTTTTTCAACAATGAGAATATAAGCATTTTGAAGGCGCATGAAATAAAACAAACCGGCTTCTTTGGCTTTATCCATAATGGTTTCGGCAAGTCGCGGGTTGAAACTCCTCGTCACCGATAGGAGCTTTTGTCTTTTTCCTATTGTTAATGCAATAAATGCCTGTTCAAGTCGCAAGGCCATATGGCTTATCTTTTGGCGATTCTGATTGATAAGATTGGTAACCAGATGCGGTGAAAGCCCGCGCGCCAACAGGTTGAAATCCTGTCTTTTCTTTTCGGAATTTACTGTCAGAGACCGTTCCAGCCTGCTTGCAGCCTCATCAAAACGGCGGCGCGGCAGTGCGAGCAACTGGTCGACAGAAGGAAGTGCACGCACTGCGCTATAAAGTTTTTGCTTGCGAAAATCGAATTGGCGGGAAATTCCCCCCAATAATCTCGCATAAAGAGAAGCAACGCTTGCCTCCAATTCCGCTTTGACGGGAACTGCCATTTCCGCGGCACCGGTCGGCGTTGGTGCACGCACATCTGCCGCATAATCCACCAATGTCCAATCAGTCTCGTGGCCGACAGCGGAAATTACCGGAATGAGTGAAGAGGCAACAGCCCTTACAACGATTTCATCATTAAAGCCCCATAAGTCTTCAAGACTGCCACCACCGCGCGCAACAATGATAAGATCGGGCTTCGGGATTGGCCCGCCTTCTTCCAAAGCATTAAAGCCTGAAACTGCGGCTGCAACCTCGGCCCCACACGTCTCTCCCTGAACACGCACCGGCCAAACAACAATATGAAGGGGAAAGCGGTCGGAAATGCGATGGATAATATCGCGAATAACAGCACCTGTCGGCGAAGTGACAACACCTATTACCTTGGGCATAAAGGGCAATAATTGTTTATTGGCTTCGTCGAATAGTCCTTCGGCGGCAAGTTTCTTTTTTCTTGCTTCCAGAAGCGCCATCAATGCGCCGACACCCGCCGGTTCAAGGCTATCAATGACAATCTGATATTTGGACGATCCGGGATAGGTCGTGAGTTTACCGGTAGCAATCACTTCCATTCCTTCTTCGGGAAGGAATTTGAGTTTGCCCATTACGCCACGCCAGATAACAGCTTCAAGGCGCGCTTTATCATCTTTCAAAGCAAAATAAGCGTGACCGGATGCGTGCGGCCCTCTATATCCCGAAATTTCACCGCGAACCCGAACATGGCCGAATTGATCCTCTACCGTACGCTTCAACGCGCCCGATATTTCGGAAACCGTATATTCTACCGCATTGGTTGCAGCACTGTTTTCAGAGAAAAAATCACTCATATGCCCACATTATATCAATTGTTGCGGTTAATCCACTAGACATAAATGCCGCCGACTTCAAGCTGTTTAAAAACCGCCACCATACGATTTAACCGGAACAATTATGTGTCTATTTCGTTTCATTCAAATCAGCTTCGGGAGTAAAAAATGGGAAAATTACCTGTAGATCATGAACGGGCAAGTGACGTTGCAAAGGAAGTGACACCACCTTTGAAAGGCGGAAAGCTTGAAAAGCAGGTGAAAAAAGAAAAATCGACAAAAAACAACAAGCGTTAAAAAACTTCTGTAAAGAGGCCGCATCGTGTTTGTCAGACAAAAACAGCAATGGTACGGAAAGTATCATTGCTTCTATGTTCGTATTCGCGACTGGCGTTCTTGTTAAAGCCCATTCTGCTGCTTTGCGCTTCATCCTGCTTTTTTTCAGCCGAGAAAGCAGTTTTGCTGAATAAAGCATACGCCCCGATCTTTCCATCAAGTTATGGAATGGCCTTGAAAGACTATTTAAGGCGATCGTCTCATCCAATTTGGAAGAAAGAGATATTGACGAGAGCCGGATTTGGAAAATTTGCTAATTCGACACTGGCTGTTATTGTTTGGAGGCTGAAAATGATGGAGATTGAACTTTAAACCGTCGAGACCTATTTAAGGTTTTATTCTGCACCTTTGAGGGATAGTCAATGTCAAAGCCGCTCAATTCATTTCTTGGAGATACACCTGGACGCGTCGTTATCAAACTACTCGTCTTTTCAATTCTGGTCGGCATTGTGATGACGCTTCTCGGCTGGACACCAATGGATGTTGTCTGGAAAATCAGCCATTTCTTCACCTCGTTATGGTCAATGGGTTTTGAAGCATTTGAAAAGCTCTTTAATGTTCTGATCGTCGGCGCTGCAATTGTTGTTCCGATATTTATTATCATGCGTATTTTAAGTTGGATCAAATAGGTTTTGCTTTCCCTTTTCCATTGAAAAATGCAAGCACGCTATTGTTGGGCGAAATGTCGTGGCAAACACGGTGAAACGCTGTTTTTCCGGAATGGTGGTCGATAATAAATACACTTGAAAAACAAAAGCCTTAAAAAATTTTGACGTTGCCAAAGAATATTCATAAACATCTGTTAATAAATTCAGCCGGCTCATAATTTTCGGTGCATTGGAATGGCAGGGCGTTTGCGACCTATTGTTTTTCACGGCATCGGACTTTAAAACCCCCGTTGTTGATGAGCCTATTTAATAATCAGGTGATATTGTGCTGACACGTAGAAATTTTTTTGTTCTTTCCGGTGCTTTCATGATTGGCACAGCAGGAGGAATTCCGGCTTTTGCCGACGGTGAAGATCCGACAAGTCTCATCAACGCTTTGCGAGCCCAAAACGATCGTGGCCCTCTCGCACCTGATAGCCAATTGGAAAAAATGGCTCAGGATCAGGCCAATCTTATGGCTTATGCTCAAAAGGTTGCCCACACAATCAGTTCGGGTAATGATTTTGTCACACGTTTGCGTAAATTCGGCATTCATGGGGCAGCAGGAGAAAATCTGTGTGCCGGACGTTCAACGGTTTCGGCTGCCTATAATGTGTGGATGAATTCCCCCGGCCACAGAAGCAATATGCTTTATCCGTCTTTTCATTATTATGGTCTGGCAAAGGCCACATCACCGAAGCGCCCCAATTATATTTATTGGGCAATGGAATTCAAACGTTGAAATCGGTGTCGAGACAGAAAAATCAACAGTCGATATAGCCCGATCGGGATAATGCATCATTGCTTTTCATGCTTTTCCGATTGCGTGAATGCATAAGCTTTTACATGTCCCCTCAGGCAATGCGAAATTGAACTTCGCAACAATTCAAAAATAGCAATTTTACCGTTCAATCCTGTCTGATGGGCGAAAAACTCAAGGTTTGAATTTGACCCGTTTCCATTTTTCTCGCGTAAAAAGGTTGATAGACATGCCCCAAAGGCCGGTTTTTGCGCGCGAAAAAAACCGTTTTAGCTCGCGCCTGAAAGTTTTTGATGCGCGTCGGCTTTGTTTGTTGACTATGGCAATTTGTGTACGATCAACGGAAAGAGTACTTTCCAAACCGGCTTGCCGCACAATTGCCGGATCAAGTTGCCACATTTCAAATTTTTCAAATACGTGACATTTCGGGTTGAAAAGAAAATGGTCGAACGGAAATGTTATTTGTACCATCATTGCGTCTAGTCGTTTTGCTGCCGGTTTTGAAATTATATAGCCCGCAGCCATGATATGCCGACTTTTCAATGGCGCAACGCTATAACCGTTTTTCACGGCTATCGACTTTCCCAGCCAGACCTTTTTACCATGAGTTTCAATCTTGACAACATCTGCAGTTTCGGGAATCCAATCGTCATTCTTCAAAAACTCGGCGGCGTCTTCCGACAAAATAACATCATCTTCAAAAATGGCTGCAAAATCGTCTTCTCCTGCTGCCACTTTTTCGATTGCCAATTTATGACTTAAAAAGCAGGCAATTTCCCCACGTGTAAACGGATCCGGCCATAGCTGGTGTTGCCTGACATTGGCAACGAATTTTTCATCAAGATGAAGCCCGTCTATTGCCGGAATACGTGAAAAATCAAGATTCAACTTCCTAAAAATTTTATCAAGGCGGTCCAATCGGTCTGGTGAACGATCAAGATTGATCACATATAGCTTCATAATGATTCTTAACCGGTAACTTGGCGAATTTAATCGCGCATATTAAATAGATTTTATGTATCACGATCAATGCAATTCACTTCTGCAAGATGAAAATTCTCTTTTACCTGACCGTTTTAACAACTGGTTTCAGAAAAAAGGATGGAATCTGCGCCCCCATCAGGCCGAACTTTTAAAACGCTCGAAAAGTGGACAATCAACTCTGCTTATTGCTCCGACAGGTGCTGGTAAAACTCTTGCCGGTTTTTTACCTTCCATGGTTGATCTTTCAAATGTTGAACACCATCATCTTCATACCCGTCATCTTCATACACTATATATTTCACCCCTCAAAGCTTTGGCTCAGGATATTGAACGCAATTTAAAAATACCCGTTCAGGAAATGGGGCTTGATATTGCGATCGAAACCCGTACCGGTGATACGCCCCAACATAAAAGACAAAGACAGAAATATATTCCACCTGATATATTGTTGACAACACCTGAGCAAGTGTCGCTGCTTTTATCGTCGCACGAGGCCGAAAAATTTTTCGGCTCTCTTGATACTGTCATTTTTGACGAACTTCATTCGCTTGTCACGTCCAAGCGTGGACAATTGCTTTCTCTTGCACTTGCCCGTTTAAGAACATTGCGACCGGATTTGAAAACAATCGGCCTTTCGGCCACCGTTTCCGATCCTGATTCTTTACGGCGTTGGCTGGTGAGCCAGAAACAAAAATCGGCAATGGCCGGTCTTGTTACCGTTGAAGGCGGCGCAAAACCTGAAATCAGAATTTTACAAACCGAAGAACATATTCCCTGGGCGGGACATTCTGCCCGTTATGCGGTCAAAGACATCCTCGACCTCATCAAAGCGGCGCATACGACATTGATTTTCGTTAATACACGTTCGCAAGCCGAAATGTTGTTTCAGGAATTGTGGCGCATGAATGAAGACAGTTTGCCTATTGCACTTCATCATGGTTCGCTCGATGTCGGGCAACGCCGCAAGGTGGAAGAAGCAATGGCTTTGAACAAGCTTCGCGCGGTCGTTGCCACTTCGACACTTGATCTCGGCATAGATTGGGGTGACATTGATCTGGTCATTCATGTCGGCGCACCAAAAGGCGCAAGCAGACTTGCCCAGCGTATCGGTCGCGCCAACCACCGCATGGACGAGCCGAGTAAAGCGGTGCTTGTTCCGGCAAACTGTTTTGAAGTTCTCGAATGTCAGGCTGCACTTGACGCAAATTATATCGGCGCACAGGATAGCCCGCATTTAAGTGAAGGGGCAATCGACGTTCTTGCCCAACATATTCTCGGTATGGCTTGCGCCGGACCTTTCAATGCCGACGAGCTTTATCAGGAAGTCAAAACCGCAGAACCCTATTCATCGCTCAAAAGAAAAACATTTGATGAAACATTGAATTTCGTTGCAACAGGTGGATATGCTCTTAAAGCTTACGAGCAATATGCAAAAATAAGACTTACAAAAGACGGCCGCTGGCGCGTTTCCAATCCCGGAATTGCCCGGCAATACCGGCTCAATATGGGAACCATTGTCGAAGCAGCCGAACTCAATGTCAGGCTTGTCAAAGCGGGCAATAGTACTGCAATGCGCGGTGGCAGAATGCTGGGACGCATCGAGGAAAGTTTTCTCGAAAGTCTGACGAAAGGCGATACATTCATTTTTGCCGGTCACGTTCTTTGTTTTGAAGCTATTCGCGAAAATGAATGTTACGTAAGCTTGTCGAAAAAACCGGAAGCACGCGTTCCAAGCTATATGGGGGGGCGTTTTCCACTTTCGACTTATCTTGCGGACAGATTGCGAAAAATGCTGGCAAACCCGAAAGAATGGCATGTTTTGCCTGAACAGGTTCAAAAATGGTTAAGCCAACAAAAAATCTCGTCCATTCTGCCCGATACCAATCAATTATTGATTGAAACATTCAATGAGAAAAACCGGTCTTTTCTGGTTGCCTATCCATTCGAGGGGCGGCTTGCCCATCAGACACTCGGAATGTTGTTGACACGCAGGCTCGAACGCGCCGGTTTGAAGCCTGTAGGGTTTGTCGCTACCGATTATTCGATCGGCCTTTGGACACTTGACGACATTGGCGAGGCGATAAAAGCCGGAAACCTTTCATTAAAAGAACTCTTTTCCGAAGACATGTTGGGCGATGATCTGGAAGCATGGCTCGATGAAAGCTATCTGCTCAAACGGTCTTTCCGTAATTGCGCAATGATTGCCGGTTTGATTAACCGGCGTCATCCGGGGCAGGAAAAGACGGGACGGCAAGTGACTGTCTCCACCGACCTTATTTTTGACGTTTTAAGAACGCATGAACCAAATCATATCCTGCTTCAGGCGACACGTCAGGAAGCGGCGCGTGGACTTTTAGACATCAAAAGGCTTGGCGATATGTTGAAACGGATAAAAAATCACATTATCCATCGGCCAATCGACAGGATGTCGCCACTTGCGCTACCGGTTATGCTTGAAATAGGAAAAGAAATGATTCCGGGAAGCGCGGAAGACAATATTTTAATGGAAGCAGCAGAAGAACTCATCCATACTGTTCTTGAAAACTGAAACAGGCTTGTTGGTGAATATGACAACCGGACTTGATCGTTTTACAGTCAAAGTCAATGATGCCCGAATTACTTGTGATTGTAGTGGCGCAGCCTATTGGCACGCCGAAAAACTGTTGGTCGTTGCCGATCTTCACCTTGAAAAATCATCATGTTTTGCCCGTCATGGCCAATTATTGCCACCCTATGACAGCGAACGCACCCTCAAACGTTTGAAAACCGTGGTCGAAAAATATCAACCACAAACAATTATCGCCTTGGGCGACAGCTTCCATGATAATCAGGCGTCTCTACAACTTTCTGAAACAAACCGGCAATTGCTTGAAGACATCATTACTCATCATGAGATGATCTGGATTGCCGGAAATCACGATGATGAAAAAACGGAATTTACCGGTCAATGGACACATGAAATCCGGATAGGCTCGTTATTGTTCCGTCATGAACCGCTTGCCGGAACACAGAAAGGGGAAATCGCCGGTCACCTTCACCCCGCTCTTCGCATTTCCCGCCGGGGAATGTCGGTTAGACGATTTTGTTTTGCAAGCGACGGGAACCGGATGATTTTACCGGCATTCGGTGCCTATGCCGGCGGGCTTGATCTGTCACACAAGGCTTTTTACAATATTTTTGATAAATCGGCGTTGATTGCCTGTCTCTTAGGCAAGAACACCATTTATCCCATTCAAAAACGATCTTTCTTTTCGCAATAATTCCTTCTTGTGTATTCTCATTGATAGAAGCTAAACGATCGTTTTTTCGCTATGAAATAATCGTTACAGTCATAAATAAAACGGCAGGGGCACACTGTTTCATCAAAAAATTGCGACACCATCTTGACCGAACAATCAATCTTTGCGGAAAATCAACCGCCCGAGAATGCCGGTAAACATTGCTACAAAGACGGCGACAAAACCGTAATAAATGCTGTTATCCTGAGCAAAACGGTAAATTGCATAGGCTGTGTGGGCTTTGACAATTTCAAGCTCTGTTGACACTGTTTCTACGAATTCGCCATCACGGAAAAGATAAGCGTGAATTGTATGATGACCGACAGGGATATTGGCTGGCAATTTGAAATTCGCTGAAAAAAGCGAAGCCGAGCCGAACGTAACGGCCCCGATATTTTCACTGTAGAGATGTTGATCGCGTTTGATTTTGATAAGTTCCTCGCGGAATAATTTGAGTTTATCCGCGTCGTCGGTTTCTGCGCGCAGCGGAACATATTCAAGCCCCAACCCCAGTCTTTTATAATTGATCGGGCTGGTAATATCCCTGATTTCACGTGTGGTTGCCATTTCATAGGATTGTGGAACCGCTACAAATGTCAGTGCATCCGTATTCACCCATACACCCAGCTTACGCTTTTTCTCGCGCATCACCATCGGCCGTATCGGACCTTCCATAACAACGATAATATCATAACGCCCCTGACGTCTCAGTTGAGGATCGGCGTTTTCGAGAACACCCGCAATATAGACGTTGCGACCGGCAAAATTGGTATCCAGTGTAATTTCATTGGTTGTCACAATGATCTGTATATTTTCTTTCGGTGCGGCAGATGTTGTAGCTGTATCCCCATAGGCGGTTTCACATGTCAGAAAGACTGCCAGATAAACCATTATTGCGGTTAAAACTGTTTTCATTTTACCCGCCGATAAAGCTTAGCGAAAAGAGATCGTCGGGACGAACAAAAAGCTCGAATGCAAGACGGGCGCAAACCAGTAAGACCAGAATGGCAAGCAGCATGCGCAACTGTTCGGCTTTGAGCTTTCTACCTATCCTTGTTCCATAAGTTGCACCGATAACGCCGCCAACCATCAATAGAAATGCCAGCACAATATCAACCGATTGGTTGGTTATACTTTGTAGAATTGTTGTGAACGCTGTCACAAAAGTAATCTGGAAAAGCGATGTGCCGACAACGACATTGGTCGGAACGCGCAACATGTAAATGAGTGCGGGAACCATAATAAAGCCGCCGCCAACCCCCATGACCGAAGAAAGTAGGCCGATAACAAGTCCGATGCCGAGAACCGGAATAATGCTGACATAGATTTTCGATGCGCGAAACCGCATTTTCAAAGGCAAACGCTGTGCCAAACTATGGTGGCCGGGGCGGTGAACAACAACCACCTTTCCCTTCCTTGCATTGACGATTGCCCGCCAGCTTTCAATGGCCATAAGGCTGCCAACGCCGCCCAAAAGAACCACGTAAAGCAATGAAATGATAAGATCGAGCTGACCAAGTTTACGCAGAAAAGTAAATAATTCGACACCGAGGCAGGATCCCAATATGCCACCGACTACAAGAAAAATGCCGAGTTTAATGTCGAGTGTCCCGCGCTTGAAATGTGTAAGCGCACCGGTAACAGATGAAGCAATTACCTGATTTGCCCCCGTACCTACAGCTATTGCCGGTGGCACATTATAAAAAATAAGGAGTGGCGTAATCAGAAACCCGCCGCCGACACCGAACATTCCCGAAAGAAAACCGACAACCCCTCCCATGCCGATGAGGATCAACATATTGAGCGACATTTCTGCTATCGGTAAATAAATACTCACATCTCTCACCTAACGGGAAAACGGTCCTTTGTTTTGCCAAATTCTGCTGTTTGTTTTGTCTCTCAAGGTTGATACCAGAAAAGCCGCAATAAGTGTTAAAATATATATCTTATAACTTGAACACCGATTGTTACTTCCGCCAGCTTATTAGATATATCAAAAATTCGACAATTCATGTCGTAAAACTGTTTTTAAAGCCAATCAATGTAGCCATGAAATAATCGACGCATTGTCGATCATATCGAAATGGCCGTTCAAACCATAAGCCAATGCCGCCATCAACAAAAGCGCACTCACACGTGTGATTGTCCTTTTTGTTTTGTTATCTCCATTCCCTGCGCGCGTTGCTTTATCTTTTTTCCGTCCGGTGTTGACTATCCGCCCGCATCCGGTCGTTTCTGCATCGCATTTTTGAAGGTCTTTTTTCGGCGTGCTATCACCAATTTCGCATTTTTTTATTCCGACTTCATCTTCACGCTCGCACTTATCAAGCTCTACAGATGTTTTATTCAGCTCCGGAATTTGTTCTGGCGTTTTTTTTTCAGCCAATAAGCGAATAACCGGCTTGTCGAAAGATTTCTTCACATCATGATGATTTTGTCCGCGATCCGTTGCGGGCAATGGTTGCGGGCTTATATTCGACAGAAGCTCGTCGTCTAAATGCTTCCTCTTGTCTTCGTGCGAACAATTTGTTGGTGACTTGTCATGGGCGTCAAGTGTTGCCTGAAGGTTTGTAATTTGCCGCTGGAGTGAAACTAGTTGAACAGAAAACCGTGACGCAGCAACGGCTTCGCGCAATTGGCGCGATATTTCCTGATTGGTTTTCCGGCTCTCTTCTGCCAAACTTTTTGTTTGCCCGGCCAGTTCCTGTTTTAACCGCGAGTGCACTTCACCGGCAATGTCGTTCAACAATGCCTGTTTGTCTTTCTCTGCGGTCTGTTCAAGTTCCCGTTTGTTTGCCTCAAGCAATTGCTCGATTCTGGCAAGATGGCGAACGAGTTCATACTGTCCGGTTTTTCTTGCCTCATATTCTTTAAGCAAAGCGCGTGCTATATCGTCGAGATAAGCCTTTACATCATCGTTATTTTTTTTCGGAAAAGGCATAACATTTTCCAACTTGACCGGCGCTTTCGTTTTCATTTGTTCGTGAACCGACCGCAACCGTGCGGCAATATCCGAAAGTGTGATCTGTTGGCGCTGTATTTCTTGTGGTTGATGTCGCGCAAATTGCTTTTCACCCGCTTCATTGGAAATAAGCGATAAACGATTCATATTCATTGCACGGCCTTTTACTCAAAACGCGATAGACTAAAACATCTCGGGCTTTAAGCGCTTGATCCCTTAAACCCTTGTTATTCATAGCTCAAGTTTGGTAAATTTAGCCTTAACTGAAATTGCAATCATGATTTCGGCGATCAACGGTTTGTTTTCCGCTTTGAATGCACCGCGGATGCTTTATCAACAAGTGAGCGACACGCAATTTTATTTCGCACAAAGAAGGGAAAATTTTATATTTCACTTGAAAAACACGTTTACATAATTTCTTCTTTTATCGTGATAGCCAATGTGGCAAACGAAACTTGAAGCAAATTGCAAATTCAACCCGTTATAGCAAGATTATGGAACGATGAATGCCCGAACCAATCGAGGAATATCAAACCGGTGCTGAAATAGTGTCGCAAACTTTCGATAATTGTTTTGTCAAAAAAGCGCTCGAAAACCGCTAATATCAAGGCATTATGTAACGATATATCCGGATTGGTCGTTTGAAAAACAAGATAACAATCCGGAAAAAACATCGGGAGGAGAAAAATTTGAAAGATTTTACCGATTGGGTCGGAAAAACGGAAACGATTGAAGATGTTCTCGACTATGTTCTGGTGGCACGTATGGCCGCTACACTGGGAACAAAGCTTCCTGAAAGAACAGATCCTCTACCACTTTTATGGCACTGGATGTATTTTCAACCAACGCTTTCCTTTCATTCATTAGGTGAAGACGGGCATCCCTCGCGCGGCGAGTTCCTGCCGCCTGCCGAAAACTTCAACCGGATGTGGGCCGGCGGGAGGCTGAAATTTTTCCGCCCCCTTATCATCGGAGAACCGGCAAAACGCATATCGACCATTCGGCAGATTAACGAAAAGCAAGGTAGAAGCGGAAAGTTGCTCTTTGTCACTGTCGAACATAAACATATTCAAAATGATGAAACAGCGCTTCTGGAAGAACAGGATATTGTCTATCGCGAACCGACAAAATTCGTGAATATAAAATCGGATCCTTGTCCTAGCGGACAATGGTCAGAAACGCATGAAGCCGATAGTGTCACTTTGTTCCGCTATTCGGCAGTGACTTTCAATGGCCATCGCATCCATTATGATTATCCTTACGTGACCGGTAAAGAAGGCTATCCTGCTTTGCTGGTACAAGGCCAGTTACTTGCCACTCTAGCACTTCAGGCTTTCAAAAATGCAAATCCGGATGCAGGAATATCAAGTTTTTCCTTCCGTAGCCGAAGACCAATTTTTTGTCCGGAAAAATTTATAACGGCCGGTCAAATCGTCGGCTCCGGCAAAGCCGAACTTTGGGTGGGCAATGAAAATGGCGTCGCGCAATCAAGCTTTGTAGAATTCACCCCCGATAACAAGAGCGTACCAACAAAGAAAATATCTTAAGCAAGATGCAATTTTGAAGCTTCGGGTAAACCGGTCGCTGTCAGCTTGTCTTTCCGCTCTGTGCTGTTTTATGGTGATGGACGAGCCGGAAGATTTTTAATGTTTTTGTTTCTATTGCAACAAAGAGTTTTGAAATTCACATCCCGACATTTCCTCTTTGCCGCCTAGTTCTTTGTTGCCCGCCTTATCATCAAATATATGAATGACATTCATGATAACATGCGAGTTTTCCTGTCTAAACAGCAGAACCGGTTATGTTATGTTGTTTATCGATAGCAATGAGATTTCGTTGGCAAGGTGTGGTTACATTGTTTTGTATCTACCGGCTTGGCAAATTGTGCGGCGTTAAATTTAACGGAACATTTTGACGAAAGACAAAGCGGGTTCAGCCAACGGGATGATTTGCCGAATATGAAAACAGTCAAGAACAAATGTTCGGAAAACGGCGTTCACGCATAAACCGGATTGATAAGAAATATTCCGGAAAATGAACGTCTTGCTAAAATGACCGGCTTGTTAAAATGACCGGCTTGAAAAATCGCGATGAAGTTTCGCAGCATTTGTTCAAATGAGGAAAACAAAATGAAATATACCCATCTTGGTCGCACAGGTCTGAAAGTCAGCCGTTTGGCATTGGGGGCGATGAATTTCGGCTATCTGACGGATGAAAAAGAAGCATGTCATATTATGGATGCTGCCGTTGATAATGGAATTAATCTCTTTGACACAGCCGATATTTATGGAACGCGCCAATATCCTGAAATACCGAAGGGCAGCGGAATTTCGGAAGAATTTATCGGCAACTGGATCAAAAACAGCGGTAAACGTGACCGGATTGTTCTTGCGACCAAGCTTTATCAGCCTATGGATTATGGTGTAAATGACAGACATCTTTCCGCCTACCATATAAGGCGTGCTTGTGAAGCAAGTCTCAAACGGCTTAAAACCGATCATATCGACCTTTATCAAATGCACCATATCGACCGCGGGACACCGTGGGATGAAATTTGGGAAGCAATGGAGGTTCTCATCACACAAGGAAAGATTTCCTATGTCGGTTCGTCGAATTTCGCCGGCTGGCACATTGCAACAGCCCAAGGCAAAGCTGTCGAACGGCATATGCTCGGCCTTGTCAGCGAACAGGACATCTATAATCTGAGAAATCGCGCTATTGAAACCGAAGTCATTCCTGCCTGCCGCTATCATGGTCTGGGATTGATTTTGTGGAGTCCGCTTGACGGCGGATTACTTGCAGGAGCACTTGACAAATTCGAGAGTGGCCGTCGCGCCGATCTTGAAAATGTTGTTGCTGAACACCACGATCAACTCGTTGCCTATGAAGCGTTATGCAAAGAATTGAATGAAAAACCGGCAGATGTTGCGCTTGCCTGGTGCCTCAATAATCCCGTTGTCAGCGCTCCGATTATCGGGCCGAGAACAAAAGCCCAATTGGAAGCAAATTTGCGAGCTGTTGATATTTCTTTGTCAAAGGAAACACTGGATAGGCTCGACAAAATTTGGCCGGGCCCTAAAGGCGAAGCGCCCGAAGCTTATGCATGGTAAAGCGACAAAAAGAATTGAATATTCAAAATCATAGAATGAACCGAACAAGTCCGGTTTTCGGGATGCTAACCGGCCATTCACGACAATCTACAATCTCCGTCCACAATCTCTGGCCATAATCTCCGGCCACAATCTCCGGTTTTTAGAGGCGAATTTCGTTAATAGCCCCCATAAATTGCAGGATTTACACTTTGCGGATTGCGGGAGGCACTCTTTGTCGATAGCGGGAGGCTAACATTGTCGATAGCAGGAGGAACACTTTGTCAAATCCTACAAAGCATTTGGTCGCCCGTTGATTGATTTTTATGGTTTTCTGCCTGCTATCGCTTAATTTTATGATTTTTATATGAATAATCACAAAAAAGCACAGTACCCTATATCGGATGCTGTGCTTTTGATTGTCAAACCATGAACCAATTTTTCAAAATTCAATTCAAATGATGCCGGTGCATGAATTCATTGACCTCTTCATCGGCGAAACCGAGCACATCTTTAAGAATTTCGATATTGTGTTCGCCAAGCATTGGCGGGCGACGTTGCAGAGGCGAACGCTGACCATGAAAACGGTAAGGCGGGTTAAGGACTTTGGCCTTTCCTGCAATCGGATGGTCAACCTCGCACACCATTTGATTTTCTTGTGCGCGTTTTGAAGTCATCGCCGCATAAAGCCCGTCCACTTCGCCACAGGGAATATCGACCTCGTTCATGCGACGGATCAACTCGGCGCGCGGAAACTTTTTTACTTCCTCCTTGAAAATCGGGCCAATAATATTCCTGTTTTTTATTCTGTCCAGATTGGTCTTGAAACGCGGGTCTTCCATAATATCCGGCCGGTCAATGACTTTGGTGCAGAAAGCCGTAAATTGCCTGAAGTTACCGACAGCTATAACAACCGGACCATCTGCCGCTTCATAAACACCATAAGGCATAATCGAGGGGTGATTGTTACCCCATTTTAGCGGATCTTTGCCATTGGCCAAGGCTTCCAGCCCATAATAGGCGGTGAGCTGGACGGCTGTATTGTAAAGCGATATTTCGACATGGCTGCCGCGCCCCGTCCGCTCCCGCTCATATAATGCGGCAAGGATTGCTTGTGCGCTATATAATCCGGTAAACAAATCGACCACCGCAACACCGAATTTTAAAGGTGGTTGGCCGAGATCGCCGTTCATACCCATGAGCCCCGTTTCGCCTTGTAAAACGATGTCATATCCCAGACGTTCTTTTTCCGAACTATGGCGGTCATAGCCGGAAATCGAACAATAAATAAGCCGCGGGTTTATCTTCGACAATTGTTCGTAACCGATACCGAGTTTTTCCGCTCCGCCATATTTGAAATTTTGAATGAACACGTCGGCATTTTTGACGAGCTTCAATACAATATCGAGATCTTTTTTATCGGTATAATCAAGACCGATAGAACGTTTATTGCGATTCATCGAATAAAAATAGGTTGTATCGCGTTCGCCGATGCGCACCCCCCAATCGCGTGTATCATCGCCACGTTCGGGATGTTCTATCTTGATAACATCAGCTCCCATATCTCCCAGACATTGCGCAGACAAAGGACCGGCAAGAACGCGTGAAGCATCAACCACTTTCACTCCCGCCAATGGTTCACCAGGTATCGCTTTTCTGTTTTCCGGTGCTGCATTGCTGTCGTGCTGAACCTCGTTCCTAGTGTCTAACTTTCCTGTCATAATTTCCTCCTTCTATCGTCTGGCTGTTTTTCAACAACTGAACGATTCCCAATAATTTCTTTTTCACCTCTCCGAGCAGTAGTTCTCTCCCCACCATTTTAGCAGGTCCCGCCACATTAATAGACATAACAGGCAATCCCTCACCCGGATTAAAACCTGCCGCTATTGCATTGACATCCTGTTGCCAGTCTTGAAAAGAGGTGCAGCAACCCGTGGTTTCATGTTCATGGATTGCTTTTTTGATTCCGTCATATATTTCGGGCCACTCGATTTCGTCGCGTCGGCGAATGTCATAAAAAATCGCTTCGCGGTCACGTTCGCTGCTGGCTGCAAGTAGAGCACGCCCCATTGCACTATTGATAATGGAAATACGCGTTCCCAAACGCGTAGGCAAAACCGAACCATCCGCCGGTGTACAATATTCAAGGTAAAGTGCACTTCGGTGATCGGCTATACCAAGCCCGACCGAAGCTTTGCTCATATCGGACAATTCCTGCATGTAAGGTTTGGCAATGGACCTTATAGTAAGGCTTGAAAGCATTGTCGTACCAAGCGTGATGACAGCCGCTCCCAACCGGTATTTTCCCTTGCTTTCAACATAATAAAGATAGCCCAGACGCATCAGCGTGTAGGTTAGTCTTGAAACGGTGGAACGTGGCAGATTGCAGCGTTCGGAAATATCGTTGTTAGAAAGCAGAATGTCCCCGTGGCGAAAACAGGCAAGCACTTTCAGCCCGCGCCCGAGGGCGGTCACAAAATGGCGTTCGGTATTCCTGTCGACCTTGTTGCTGTCGGTCAACGGAATATCATTGGATGGAATAGGTGTTCTTTTACGCGCCATTATGATTCCTGTTATTTATTGAAAAATCCTTTGATAATTTTTTGAGTTTCTTCACTCATTCGCAAGTTGTGAAATGTTTTTGCTTCGTCTTCAAGGACTGACACTAATTTATCCTTATTCCGTTTTTTCAGCATTTTTTTGGTTGCCAATATGGATTGAAACGGCATTTTTGCAAGTTTTTCCGCTTTTTGAAGTGCATAAGAAACGGCATTATTATCTTCAACAATAGCGTTCAAAAGATGGAATTGTAAGGCATCCTCCGCACTGAAGAAATCTCCGAAAAACAACAATTCGGCTGCCTTTTTGTAGCCTGCCGCAAGCGGGAGATAGAATGTCGATCCACCTTCCGGAGATAGCCCCAAAGTTGCAAACGGGAATCTGAAACGGGCACTCGTTCCGCAATAGGCAAGGTCGCAATGGTTAAGCATTGTCGCCCCTATTCCGACCGCATAACCTTCCACAGCCGCAATGACCGGTTTGTTCATGCCATGAAGTGTGAGCAGCAATTTCAACCCCGGAGACTGGCCTTTCCCATCAAGCAAACTCTCTCCGCTAAAATCATGAAGGTCATTGCCCGCGGTAAAACATTTACCCGCGCCCGAAAGCACAATAACCCTGATATTTTCATTCTCGTCGGCATTCTGGAGCGCATCAGTCAACAACCGGTACGCTTCCCGATCGAGTGCATTATGTTTTTCGGGTCTGTTCATAATAATATGACAGACTTCAGGGATTGGCATTTCCACCAGTATTTTACCGGACATAGATTGCCCCCTTATTTTGCAGACGGTGAAAAGCGGTCCGATATTCCCTTTTCAATTTGGCAATAACTTCGGATGCTGGCAATATTTCGTCGATATTACCGACACCCTGTCCTGCACCCCAAATATTTTTCCACGGTTTGACCCGCGTCGAACCGAAATTTGCTGCCAGACCATTTTTCAAATCATCCGGATCGAGGCCGGAACGAACAATACTCTCCCTCAGGTAATTGCCATTAACACCGGTGAAAAAGGGCGTGTAAACAATCCCGCTCGCATCCGATTGGATAATCATTTCTTTATATTCATCAACCGCATTTGCTTCGGGAGTTGCGATAAAACGGGTGCCGATATAAGCCGCATTGGCACCCATTGCCTGCGCCGCTAGAATATCATCACCCCGTGATATTGCGCCCGAAAGAACAATCACACCGTCGTAAAATCGGCGTATTTCGCCAACCAAAGCAAAAGGACTGAGCGAGCCACCATGCCCGCCTGCCCCCGCACAAACGGCGATAAGACCGTCAACTCCCTCGTTCAATGCTTTTTTTGCGTGCCTTATACTGATGACATCATGGAGCACCACTCCGCCGTAATTATGAACGGCTTCAACCACTTTTCCCGGCGCATGAAGGGAGGTGATAACCACCGGAACTTTATGTTCGACACAAACGCCAAGATCATGGTCAAGCCGGTCATTGGACGCATGGACAATCAGATTGACCGCATAGGGAGCCGGTTTTGCACATTTTCCTGTCGAGACAGCTTTTTGGATGCCCTCTTCAATTGCTGAAAGCATGAGGGGAAAATCTTCCTTTTGACGTGCATTGAGGGAAGGAATGGAACCGATAATTCCATTGCAGCATTCAGCGATAACCAATTGCGGATTGGAAACGATAAAAAGCGGCGAAGCAATTGCCGGAAGTGCGAGATGTTCGATAATTTCCTGAAGTGACATTGTCTACTCCTGTGCCAGATAAAGTTCGTGTAACGCATGAAGATCGACATCGGCGGCCGGTTGCTTTAGCAAAATCTTGCCATCGCGCATGAGATAGACCAAATCGGCAATGTTGACGGCCATACGGGTATTCTGTTCGACGAGAACGATTGTTACGCCATGCTCTTTCATGCGGCCGATAATATTGAAGACCTCTTTCACCATGACCGGTGAAAGCCCCAATGAAGGTTCATCGATCAGAAGAATTTCGGGATCCGACATCAATGCACGAGCCATTGCAAGCATTTGCGCTTCGCCGCCTGACAGTGACCCCGCCAATTGGAGACGACGTTCTTTCAATTTGGGAAACAAAACATACATTTCTTCCGCTTTGGAAGAAAAAGTTGCACGGCAGCGTTTATCAAAAGCTCCCAAAGCGAGATTTTCTTCAACTGTCATATCCGGAAAAATCATACGGCCTTCCGGTACCATTGCGAGTTTGACACCGACAAAGTCCCAAGTCTTTTTTCCCGCAACGTTTTTGCCGTTTATTTCGACAGTTCCCTGATATGGTAACAGTCCGGTAATTGCCCGTAACAAAGTGGTTTTGCCTGCGCCATTCGGACCGACAATGGTTGTCAATTGCTTTTCGGGAAACTCGAGCGATACACCGCGCAATATCGTGATCGCGCCATAACCGGTATGCAAATCTTCAATCTTCAACATGACTTGCACCTGTGTAACTTTCTATGACTTTCGGGTTGGTGAAGACTTCGCGTGGTGTCCCGTCGGCTATCAATTGGCCGAAATTCAATGCGATAACCCGCGAACAAAGCTTGGAAATTGTCTCTATGTCATGTTCGACAATAATAATTCCGATGCCAAGCGTTGAATTGATCTGCTTCAATTTTTCCATAAACATACGTTTTGCCTGACTTTCAAGGCCGGCCAGCACCTCGTCAAGCAGTAACAATTTCGGTCTGGTTGCTAGCGCTTTGGCAATTTCCAACCGTTTGAGTTCCTGCATGGCAAGCTCGCTCGCCGCATCGCTATCGGCTTTATGGGCTATCTCCAATAATTCCAGAATTTCATCTATCCTTTCCGGATTATTCTCGCGAGCGCCGAAAGTTTGGGCAACAATCAGATTTTCCCGTACTGTGAGATGGTGCATGGGCTTCGGAATCTGGAAGGTGCGCCCCAATCCCAGACGGGCACGTTTATAAAGTGCCAATCGCGTTATATCGCTTTTGTCCATAATGACATGGCCGAGTGTCGGGCGAACAAGCCCCGAAACTGCATTGAAGAGCGTTGTTTTACCGGCACCGTTGGGACCGATAAGCCCCAGAATTTCATGGCTGCCAACGCTGAACGACACATTGTTTACTGCAACAAGGCCGCCAAACCGGACTGTAATATTTTTTATCTCAAGCATGAGCTTTCCTGTTCTTGAAAAAGAGCGATAAAAGTCCATCCGGAGCAACGAGAATAAGTATTGCCAGAATAATCCCCAGAATGATCTGGTGGCCGACCGAAGTATGGAAAACAGCCGCAAAAAATTCTTTTGCAACAATCTGGTCGAACAGATAGATCACGACAGCGCCGATAACCGGCCCCCACAATGTTCGGGAGCCACCGAAAATAGCGGCAATGATCGGCAAAAGGCTCCAATTGGCAGAAAATGCATCATCCGGATTGAGGGAGCCGATGAGATGCGTATTAAAAGCGCCGATAAGTCCTGCAATGAAAGCCGATAACAAGAGAATGAGAAATTTGAGCCTGACAGCATTGACACCGACAACCAGACTTGCATCCTCGCTTTCGGCTATAGCTTTCAATGCCAAACCGGTTCTGGAACGCAGAATGGAACCATAGATAAATGCGATAACCAGAATGATGGCAAGCATCAGAAAATAAGCACCAAGACGTTGTGAAAAATCGATTCCCAAAACTTCCGGAAGCGGCGGGATGGAGCTTATGCCAGCAGAACCATTTGTCCATTGCGGCATTTCGACAGCCAGACCATAGAAAATTTGCGCATAACCAAGAATAGCCAGAGCAAAATAGGACCCTGACAATCTTATAATCGGCAACATCAAAACGGCTGAAAGAGCCGCGATAATTGCCGCAAATGGAACAGCAAGCAAAACCGGAACTCCACAGCGCATGGTAACAATTGCGCTCGCATAAGATGCTATTCCAAAAAACGCTGCATGGCCGAAACTCGTCATGCCACCAAGATTGGAAAGCATCGCCCATGACAAGGCAAGCCCCGCAATGACCAATGACGAGATAATCGTCATCAGATAATAATCATTCAGGAAGAATGGCAACACGCCTGCAATGATAATGAGCAAGACAAACAAAATAGAAGATTGAAGCTTTGCCATTTTTCTAACCTCTCCGCTGTGTTTTGCCGAAAAGACCATTCGGAAGGAAAATCAGTACACCGAGGAAAAGCAGCATCGAAACCATATTGGCAAATGACGCATTGAAATAACTTTCGGTCATAGTCTGGGCCAGAGCCAGCAAAATCGCACCTATCAACACACCCGGAATCGAACCGATACCGGCAAGCACCGTGATAATAAAGGCTTTGATCGTCAGCATATGTCCAAGACCGGGAGTGATCGGCTGAAAAGTATAAAGTGCTATTCCGGCGACAGTCGCAAGCAAAGCACCGATAACAAATGAAATAAGTTCGGTGCGAACGGGGTTGATGCCCATCAGCTTGGCTGCATTACGATTTGAAGTGACAGCGCGCACCGCCCGCCCGTACCAACTGTTTTTGAGCCAAAGCCACAAAGCCAACATGAGAAGAATTGCCAGAACAAGCGCAATAAGCTGACTGTAAGTGGCAAAAATATCAATTGCGAGAAGCGGTTCGACCGTTTCCTGCATATCGGCGCTCATGCGTGGCTCGTTTCGCGCTATGATAAGAATTGCATTGGTAATAATAATACCGAACGAATAGGTGAATATCAGCGAATTCAGTTCGCGTTGTCTGGTTATCCGGTTGAGCAAGATAAAAATGAGACATGCAATGAGTCCGACCACCAAAAACGCTACCGGAATTGCAAGATAAGGGTTATACCCCCACTGGCTTTCAAACATGTAGCCGATATAGGCTGCCAATAGTACCAGTTCGCCATGGGCAAGATTGATAATCTTCATCGCACCGAAAACAAGAGCAAGGCCTAAAGCAATCAATGCATAAACCGCCCCTATTGTCAGTGCTGTAAAAATTGCCGGTAGCAATAAATCCATCATAGAACTCTTGATTTTAGGGAAAAGAAATCATTCCGTATTTCATACGAAACAACGCGGTTTAGCACCCTTCACCAGGGACGAGCCGGTAACAGAAGCGGTTTTGTAGCTTGGTCTAATGGTGCAACAATTGGCAGTTCTTTGCCTTGATGCTGGGCCATACGCAGCGAAAAATGGATGTTCTCACCGGTATCATCGAACTTGATTTTACCAATCAGGCTGTCAACTTCTTCGGCACGTAATTCGTCAGAAAGTTTTGTCCGGTCGAATGAACCCTTTTTGGCCAGGCGATCAATTGCATCGAAAAGCAGTTTCGCCTGAACATAACCATAAACTGCCTGATAATCGACATCCTTGCCGTAAAGTTCTTTATAGGCTGCTTGAAAGGTTTTGCCTTCCTCGTCGTTGAAAGCCGCCGGAAAGGAGATCAAAGCAGCACCGATCACTTTTTCCATAAGATCGGGAAAATCTTCCTGCATTTTGACTGTCGCGACACTCCATGTTCCAACCATAGCCTTGACATCGGGCTTGATAAGTTTAGCCGCACGCAAAATTCCGATGTAATCATTCTCATAGACAATCATCAGAATGACATCCGGTTTGTCGCGCAAACGCATCCGGTTGACCAACGGTTGGAAATTGGTGGTTGAAGCGTCGAAAGGATATTCGACAAATTCTATGTTTTGCTGTTTGAGATGGGCTCCTACCGTTTTGGCAAGCAGACTGGGAGCATCGCTACGCGTGTTGACAAAAATTGCAACTTTTGTCGGTTTTAGCTCGTCAAGCATTCCATTGACTGCAACTGCATAACCGCCATTGTTATTGACGCGGAAAAAGGTTTTCAAGCCCCGCCTTGTCAGTTCTTCCGATACAGCACCCGCCGTCATATAAGTAACGCCATAACGATTGGAAACTTCCGAGGCAGGCCCGATAATGCTTGAAGCATAACCGCCGATAATCGCCGCATCGCCGCTACTTGCAAATTTTTCGACAGCAGTCACCGCTTTGGTTGCAGTACTTTCATCATCCACAATATCGAATTTTACCTTCGTTTCGCTATTGAGGTTATGAAGATGTTCGGCAACCAACATACCTTCGCGATAAGCCTGTCCGGCTCGTGCAAAAGCCCCCGTTAATGGCAGGTGAGCACCAACAACATATTCTTCGGCAAATGAAACACCCGAAAAAATAAATATACCTATTGCTGCAATAAATAAGGATATAATTTTATTCCAAACCATATAGCATCCTCCCGTTATATCTGTTTGAATAATATTATTTTATATTTAAAATTAGTGGTTATACTATATTTTAGTATAGTATGATTACACTATTCTTCTATGTATTTGTTTTGTGAAAAAGGTTGCAAAGTTCCTCCCAGACAACCCCTTGTCCGGCAACGATAACCAATTCACCTGAACCCGTCAATATTTTTCTGCATGGCGGAATAAGAGACGAAAAATAGCTATTTTCAATCTTTGCCTGCACCCCTTTTTATCAAAGCAAACGGGCAATTTTTTTACAGGCTCAACGTTCAAACCACCGGAATATTTTTGTAAAAATCAACTTTGACGCGACATACCTTTTTCAAAACGGTGCGAGTGAAAATGTTATTTTGCTAAAAAAATCTCCTTTATTCCGATAATTCGTAGATTGAAAAACCACAGCAAACATAATTGTGAACAAAACTCGATCTTTGACATTGCATTTTATTTTCCATTATGCAGAATAATGGTTGGAGTTTCCATAGGGGGGAGTAGGTTCTACAAACCGTATTCCTGAACGTGTCGAAAATCATTCTGCATCTATCAATTGGTTGAAATGGTCAGCTTTCGACATTGGCTGTGGGGCGTTTTCATTGCTGGGAGGTAAATAATGACGGACATTGTTTCATTTGAAGTACGAGATGGTACAGGAATTATATGGCTTAATAATGCGCCGGTGAATGCTTTGTCCCAAGCGCTTCGGTCGCAAATCGACATAGCTTTGGACAAAATCGCTGCCGATAAAGCCATTGGTTCGGCAGTCATTGCTTCAAAACTGAATGTCTTCGTTGCAGGTGCTGATATTACCGAGTTCGGCAAACCGGCAAAGTCTCCGGTTCTTGTCGATCTTATCGAAAAAATTCGTCATTTCAAAAAACCGGTGGTTGCTGCGATCAACGGTGTAGCCTTTGGCGGCGGTGCAGAAATTGCTCTTAGCTGCTCGAAACGTATAGCAGGGCCAAAAGCTCAAATCGGCCTGCCTGAAATCAATTTAGGACTCATTCCCGGTGCGGGAGCGTTACAACTTTTGCCTCCCATCATAGGGGCTGACAAAACCTTTGAATTGGCAAAAAGCGGAAAACCGCTTTCTGCAAAGGCCGCCCTGTCGAATGGAATCATCTCGGTTATTGCCGATGGCGATCTTGTTGGAGAAGCAATAAAACTGGCAAACACGCTTGTAGCCGAACATTATGAAAACCGTGTGGACGATGCAGCTTTTGTTAGCCGCGATAATAAACCGGCCTTTGATGCACTGGTTCAAAAAGAACTCAAGCACAAGTCGGAAAATCCCGGAATTGAAGCTCTTATCGACACGATGCAGGCAGGGTTTCACGAAAATTTTGCAGATAATCTCAAGCGTACACGAAAGCATTTTTCCTGTTTGCAAAATGATGAACGTTCAAAAGCTATGCGATATGCTTTTTTTGCCGAACGCGCTGCCGCAAAAATCGACACCGGCAATACAACCCCTGTTACGATAAACTCGCTGGCAGTCATAGGCGCCGGAACAATGGGTTCGGGCATTGCCATGGCCGCGGCGAGCAAGGGTTTTCCTGTTACGCTTATTGAAACAAATCCCGAAGCATTAGAGCGTGGATTGAAAAAAATTGCCGATACATATCAGAGCCTCGTTGAACGTGGCCGGATGACCAAAGAAGCCGGCCAAAAATGCGTTGAATCTATTAAAGGTAAAATCGGCCTTGACCATGCAGCTCATGCCGATCTGGTTATCGAGGCCGCCTTTGAAGATATGAAGGTGAAAAAAGACATATTCACCGCACTTGATAAAATTGCAAAGCCTTCCGCTGTTCTTGCAACCAACACATCCTACCTTGATGTGAACGAGATTGCAGGCGTTACAGCCCGCGCCGAAAATGTACTCGGACTTCATTTTTTCTCACCCGCCAATATTATGCGCCTTGTTGAAGTCGTTAGAGCCAAAAAAACTTCGTTACCGGTTTTGGCCGGTTCGGTAAATTTTGCCAGAAAAATAGGTAAAATTCCGGTTGTTGTTGGCGTTTGTCATGGCTTTGTCGGCAATCGGATGCTGGCAAGAAGAACGGAAGCTTCCGAAAAATTGTTACAAGATGGTGCTCTGCCATGGCAGATTGATATGGCAATGACCGATTTCGGGTTCAAAATGGGGCCTTATGCCGTTTCCGACCTCGCCGGACTTGATATTGGCTGGCGTAACCGCAAAGCAATCGGACAAGTCTTTCCGATCGCTGATGCTATCTGCGAATTGGGATATTTCGGTCAAAAAACCGGACGTGGCTATTATATTTATAAAAATGGCTCAAGGACAGGCGAACGCGATCCTGAAATTGAAAAGCTTATTGAAGATGTATCGAAAAAGCTTGGCATAAAACGTCGCCCCATATCGGACGATGAAATTATCGAACGCCTGATTTATCCCATGATTAATGAAGGCGCCCGCATTATTGAAGAAGGTATTGTTGCACGCCCCGGTGACATTGATGTCATCTGGTGCAACGGTTATGGCTGGCCGGTCTGGCGCGGCGGCCCCATCTATTATGCCGACCATAAAGGACTGAAGCTCATTGCCGGAAGGCTTGAGCATTATGCCGAAGAGTTCGGTGACGAAAGTCTTAAACCTGCGCCATTGCTTGAACAATTGGTCAAATCGAACAAGCATTTTGAAGACTGAACAGAGGAAAGACTGAACGGGATTAAAACCAATCGGTCAAAGACCAGTCCATACGATTTTACAATTGCCGGTCATAAGAGAGGAAGACCGGCATAACACCGTGTAAATCGTTTAATTCGGGAGTGAGAAAATGGATGAAGCTGTTATTGTTTCGACTGCCAGAACGCCGATTGGCAAAGCATTTCGCGGAAGTCTCAACCTGACACATGGTGCGGATCTCGCTGCCCATTGTATCAAAGCGGCCATAAATAAAATAGGTATTGACCCGGCCGATGTTGAAGATGTCGTTCTTGGTTGCGGCTTTCCGGAAGCAGCAACGGGAGGCAATGTCGCCCGCCACGCATCGCTTATTGCGGGATTACCGGTAAAATCTTCGGGTGTTACTGTTTCACGCTTTTGCGCGTCCGGTTTACAGGCAATTGCCGATGCTGCCCATCGCATCATGTGTGACAAAGTACCGACTATGGTTGCTGGCGGGGTAGAATCCATTTCCCTTGTCCAGCCGAATGTACGGCGTGACCTTGTCGTCAATCCCTGGCTTAAAGAACATATTCCGGAAATTTATATGTCAATGATCGACACGGCCGATCTTGTTGCAGAACGCTACAATATATCAAGACATGCGCAGGATGAATTTGCTGTAGAAAGTCAAAGGCGGGTCGCCAAAGCACAAAAAGAAGGCCTTTTCGATGATGAAATCGTGCCCATTACAACGATTTGCTCGAAAACCAACAAAGAGACCGGCGAGGTTACACAAGAAACCGTTACCCTTTCAAAGGATGAAGGCAACCGCCCCGGCACAACGCTTGAAGCATTGTCAAAACTTAATCCGGTTAAAGACGAACGTTTTGTGACAGCCGGTAATGCAAGCCAGCTATCCGACGGTGCTTCGGTTTGTGTGCTGATGTCCAAAACACAGGCAAGCAAACAAAATCTCGAACCACTCGGTATTTTTCGTGGCTTTGTGTCGGTCGGCTGCTCGCCTGAAGAGATGGGCATCGGTCCCGTTTTTGCGGTTCCCCGATTACTGCAACGCCATCATTTGAAGATCTCCGACATAGGATTGTGGGAACTCAATGAAGCGTTTGCATCGCAGTCTGTCTATTGCCGCGACACATTGGGAATTGATCCGGAAATTGTCAATGTCAACGGGGGGGCGATCGCCATCGGGCATCCCTTTGGAATGAGCGGTGCACGATTGGTCGGCCACGCTTTGATAGAAGGCAAACGACGCGGTGTACGTTATGCGGTTGTTACAATGTGTGTAGCCGGCGGCATGGGATGTGCCGGACTTTTTGAAATTAATTGAGGTGTCATTATGGATTTGCGTTTTACTGATGAAGAGCTGAAATTCCGCGATAAGTTGCGGCATTTTTTCCAGACCGAAATTCCCGAAAAAATTCGGGAAAAGGTAAGTGCCGGCGAGAGTTTGAGCAAAGAAGAAATGGTGACCTCGCAACGTATTCTCAACGCTGCAGGGCTTGCTGTACCGCATTGGCCGATTGAATGGGGGGGGAAAGACTGGACGCCTATCCAGCGCTATATCTTTACCGAGGAAGTCCTCTACAATGCAGTTCCCCTTCCGCTCCAGTTCAACTGCTTTATGGTTGGTCCGGTGATTGCTACATTCGGAAACCAAAAGCAAAAAGAACGTTTTCTGAAACGTGCCGCCAATCTTGACGACTGGTGGTGTCAGGGATTTTCCGAACCGGGCGCGGGTTCCGATCTCGCATCATTGACAACAAGAGCTGTTCGTGAAGGCGACTATTACATTGTCAATGGACAAAAAACATGGACAACACTCGGTCAATATGCGGACTGGATATTCTGCCTCGTCAGAACAGATCCCAATGTAAAAAAGCAGGCCGGTATATCATTCATCCTTATTGATATGAAAACCCCCGGCATCACTATCCGCCCCATTATTACCATTGACGGGCGACATGAAGTTAATGAAATTTTCTTTTCCGACGTAAAAGTTCCGGCTGAAAATCTTGTCGGTGAAGAAAATAAAGGCTGGTCATATGCCAAATTCCTTTTGGCGAATGAACGTTCCGGAATTGCACGGTTGGGGCTTACCAAAGAACGTGTATCGCGGATCAAACGAATTGCCAAAACTGTTCCTTATCATCAGAAAACCATGTGGGAAAATACCGGTTTCAGGGAACGGCTATCCTGGCTTGAAATCGAATTGAAGGCATTGGAAATAACGCAAATGCGCGTTTTATCAAAGCAAGTCGCAGGCGATAAAGCACCTGATCCGGCATCATCTATTTTGAAAATCAAGGGTTCCGAGCTTCAGCAGGCATCAACCGAATTATTACTTGAACTTGCCGGCCCGTTATCATTGGCGGGAAGTGATGCAGCAGCTCTGCCTGACGGTGTGGATTGGGCTCGCGGTGTTCCCGGACTTTATATGAACACACGCAAGGTTTCGATCTATGGTGGTTCAAACGAAATTCAGCATAATGTAATTGCAAAAGCAATTTTGGGAATGTGAGGCTAAAATGGACTTTCAACTTAATGAAGAACAATCCATGTTGGAAAACAGCATTGGCCGTTTTGTTCGCGAAAAATTCTCGACACTGGAAGCTATTGACAACGCCCGGAAAAATACTCGCGGTTTTAGCGATGCCGATTGGCAACAACTGGTGGAAATGGGCCTCACAATGATGCCTTTTTCGGAAGCTGATGGCGGGCTTGGCTATGGTATCGAAGAAACCGGCATTGTCATGTCGGCCTTGGGAAGGGGTTTGGTGGCCGCTCCCTATCTCAACAATATTGTTATTCCCGGAGTCATATTGTCGAAAGCTGCAAATGACAGCCAGAAGAGCAAGCTGCTTTCTATTATGATTGAAGGTCAGAAACGTTTTGCATTTGCCCATAATGAGGCAAAGACTTTCAATGATCCTTTCAATATCGAATTGTCTGCTAAAAAAAGTGGAAATCAATATACGCTGAATGGTACGAAAGTGGTCGTCCCTTATGCAGAAGGTGCCGATTATTATATTGTCAGTGCCAGAACCGGCGAACACAAAGCACCTGAGGAAAGCCTTGGTTTGTTTATCGTGCCAGCAGACACAAAAGGCGTTGAAGCCGCTCATTACAAGAGCGCCGACGGCGGGCGTGCGTCCAACATTACATTCAAAAATGTTTTGATTGACGAAGAAAACCGCCTTGGCAAGGAAAACGAAGCTTTTCCCGTTATCGAACGTGCCTTGCAAGAAGGCATGGTTGCGATGATGGCAGAAGCTGCCGGCATTATGGACGAGCTGCTGCATCTTACTGTCGATTACTTGAAACAGCGTGTGCAATTCGGTGTCGCTATTTCCGGTTTTCAGGCACTCCAACACAAAGCCGTTGATATGATGATTGCATCCGAGCAAGCCCGCTCCATGAGCTATTATGCGATGATGATGCTGAATGCGCAGGATCGACAGGAACGTCTTGCCACTCTCTCTGCAGCCAAAGCGCAAATCAATAAATCTGCCCGTTTTGTAGGGCAAATGTCGGTACAACTTCACGGCGGTATCGGCATGACAATGGAATATATCGGCGCGCATTATTTCCGTCGTTTAACAATGATTGAAATGCTTTTTGGTTCAAGCGATGTGCATATCGAGAATGTCATTCATTATGGCAAACTCGTTGCTTGATTGACGGAAGGTTTCAAACCCGAAAGTCAATAAAAATGGTTGGATTAAGGTAATGTTGCTTCTATACATTATCTTGCCAACCGAATAACATCGAATGCACAATGGAAACGATCAGCGGTTCTAGCAAAGGGATAGGCCTATGAAAATATTGGTAGCTGTAAAACGTGTGATAGATTACAACGTCAAGCCGCGCGTAAAAAGTGACGGAACAGGCGTCGAACTTGCTAATGTCAAAATGTCGATGAATCCGTTTGACGAAATAGCGCTTGAACAAGCTGTTCGCGAAAAAGAAGCCGGTCGCGCAAGTGAAGTCGTTGCTGTAAGTGTCGGGCCGCAGGCTGCACAGGAAACATTGCGGACCGCTCTTGCCGTTGGCGCTGATCGTGCAATTCTGGTTACAACAGATGATGAAATCGAGCCGCTTTCGGTTGCAAAAGTTCTGAAGGCGGTGGTTGACAGCGAAAAACCGGATATGGTTTTCCTCGGCAAACAGGCTATTGATGACGATTCCAACCAGACAGGCCAAATGCTTGCAGCTCTTCTCGGTTGGGGACAGGCCACTTTTGCCTCCAAGCTTGAGCTGAAGGATGGCGAGGCTATTGTAACGCGGGAAGTCGATGGTGGTTTACAGACCATTGCAGTCAAACTTCCGGCTGTTCTTACCGTTGATCTTCGCTTGAATGAACCGCGCTATGCCTCGCTTCCCAATATTATGAAAGCACGCAAAAAGCCGATCGAGCAAAAAACACTTTCCGAGTTCAATATTTCCAGCCAGCCGCGACTAAAAATCCTGAAAGTGGAAGAACCACAGGCCCGCAAGGCAGGCGTAAAGGTTAAAAATGTTGCCGAACTTGTCGAAAAATTGAAAAATGACGCGGGCGTCCTCTGAGCATCAAGGGAAGGATTTCAATATGACCATTCTTTTATTGGCCGAACATAACAATGCGGAATTGTCGGAACAGACAGCAAAAGCTTTAACCGCAGCCCATGCAATCGGTGGCGATGTCGATATCCTCGTTTGTGGAAAAAATGCACAGACGGTTGCCGAACAGGCCGCAAAACTCGACAATGTCCATAAAGTACTTCTGGCAGAAGCCGACTATCTCGAACAGCAATTGGCCGAACCGGTAGCTGCAACAATTGTTGCGCAAAGCAAAGATTATGATGTCATCATGGCGGCATCGACCAGCAATGGCAAAAATATCATGCCACGGGTTGCGGCATCGCTTGATGTCATGCAGATTTCGGACATTGTCGAGGTTGTCTCGCCCGACACATTCAAACGTCCGATTTATGCGGGCAATGCTATTGAAACGATCCAGTCAACGGACGACAAAAAGGTTATTACAGTGCGTACCGCTTCATTCAAGGCAAAAGCCGGAAACGGTACAGCAACAATTGAAAAAATTACACCGGCAGCAGACCCGTCTTTGTCACGCTATATCGGCGAAGAGGTTAAAAAGAGTGACCGGCCCGAACTCACTTCGGCAAAAATCATTGTATCGGGTGGACGTGGCCTCGGCTCGGAAGAAAATTTCATGTCTATTCTGCTTCCGCTTGCCGACAAGCTCGGTGCTGCAGTGGGTGCAAGCCGTGCAGCCGTTGACGCCGGTTACGCCCCCAATGATTGGCAAGTCGGACAGACCGGAAAAGTTGTTGCACCGGATCTTTATATCGCAGTTGCCATTTCCGGTGCTATCCAGCACCTTGCAGGCATGAAAGATTCACGCGTCATTGTCGCAATCAACAAGGATGAAGATGCACCCATGATGCATATTGCCGATTATGCATTGGTTGGTGATCTTTTCGACGTTATTCCGGAGCTTGAAAAGGCACTTTGAAATGAATGAATTACCTCCGCGCGAGAGCATGGAATTTGATGTTGTTATCGTTGGTGCCGGTCCGGCCGGCCTTTCGGCAGCTATAAGACTGAAACAGATCAATCCCGATCTTTCGGTTGTTATCGTTGAAAAAGGTGTTGAAGTCGGCGCCCATATTCTATCCGGTGCTGTTGTCGATCCGATCGGGATTGACACTCTTTTGCCTGACTGGCGCAATGAACAAAATCATCCTTTCACAACGGAGGTAAAAGAAGACCATATTTTCATGTTGGACGAGACGAGAGCCAAGCAGATTTCCAACCGGATTATGCCGAAACTTCTCTCCAATCATGGAAAATACATCGTCTCTTTGGGAAATGTTTGCCGGTGGCTTGCGACAAAAGCGGAAGCCCTCGGCGTCGAAATCTATCCCGGTTTTGCTGCCACTGAAGTTCTTTATAATGAAGACGGGGCTGTTACAGGCATTGCAACAGGTGATATGGGCGTTGAAAAAGATGGTAGCCAAGGCCCCAATTATATGCGGGGTATGGAACTTCTCGGCAAATATGTGCTGATTGGAGAAGGCGCACGCGGGTCACTCGCAAAAACGCTCATCAACAAGTTCGAGCTTGATAAAGGGCGCTCACCCCAGAAATATGGCATAGGCATAAAAGAGTTGTGGGAGATCAATCCGGAAAAGCATCATGCGGGGCTTGTCCAGCATACATTGGGCTGGCCGCTTGATGATGCGACAGGTGGCGGCTCTTTCCTCTATCACATGGAAAACAACCAGATTGCTGTCGGATTTGTTGTCCACCTCAACTATAAAAATCCTTACCTTTCTCCGTTTGAAGAATTTCAGCGCTTCAAAACACATCCGGCTATTCGCCCGATATTTGAAGGTGGCAAACGTATTGCCTATGGTGCCCGTTCTCTGACCGAAGGCGGGTGGCAATCCGTACCGAAATTGACTTTTCCGGGTGGCGCTTTGATCGGATGTTCGGCCGGTTTTATGAATGTTCCCCGCATTAAGGGATCGCATAATGCGGTGTTATCCGGCATTTATGCTGCCAATGCCATTGCCGATGCGTTAAAATCCGGCCGCAGTCATGATGAAATTACAGAAATAGAAAATGGCTGGCGTGACAGTGCAATCGGAAAAGATCTTTATCCGGTACGTAATGTCAAACCGTTGCTATCAAAATATGGCACGAAAAAAGGTGTCCGTCTGGGCGGCTTTGACATGTGGTGCCAAACGCTCTTCCACTTTTCATTATTTGGTACAATGTCGCATGGTCTACCGGATTATCTATATCTTGAACCGGCAGAAAAACATAAACCTATAGAATATCCGAAACCTGATGGTGTTGTCAGTTTTGACCGCCTCTCGAGTGTCTTTCTTTCAAATACCAATCATGAGGAAAACGAGCCTTGCCATTTGAAAGTCACCTCACTCGATGTTCAGGAAAAATCGGAGCTAACCGTTTATGCCGGACCTTCGACACGTTATTGCCCCGCTGGCGTTTACGAATGGATCGAAAAGGATGGCAGGGAAACCTATGTCATTAACGCGCAAAACTGTGTCCATTGTAAAACGTGCGACATCAAGGATCCGAACCAGAATATTACCTGGACATGTCCACAAGGTGGCGAAGGACCCGTTTACCCGAATATGTGATTTTGTTTTCCGAATAGCTCTGAACAGTTTTGGAAAACATTGGGTCTTTGGGCTGGTAAAACCAGAGACAGTGCCTCATCCGGTTATTCTGCCTTGATAACAACAGGCAGAATAACTTCGCTTCTGTTTTACGATTAATAAAAACAACGGAACAGTTATTTCCTTATTTTTCATTTTAAATCACGGCAAAAATCAAACGAAGTTAGGCGATGTCGGGGGGCAAAAGTTTTGCAACCGATTTTATAAAGAGCGCGCCTTACCTTACGCAAAGGCCAGAGTGAATTTCGTGTAAAATGTTACGAAGCACAATCTTCAAAAAAAAAGAATTATCAATGCATGAAGCGGTACAGCCGTTTTCAATTCACCTTCACAAAACAAGATTTTCATTAAAGAAATTGTCTTATTGGCGGAAGGAATGTTGCAACAATCAGATATTTTTCAAAAATTCCTCGCTCCAGAGATTGAAAATTTTTTCAGCTTTTATTCTCAAATCGCCTTGGTATTTTTTTGCATCATTGCGAAGGTTAACCGGATCAATTCCGGCTTGCGAAAGCTCGGCGGCATGGCCTACCAACCAATGTTCAAAATAATCAAGATCCGCTTCAAGATGAAATTGTAATGCCAAAACATTTTCGTAAGAAAAAGCCTGATTGGGACAAATGCCGGTTTCTGCCAGACGCTTCGCACCATCCGGAATCTCGAACTGGTCACCGTGCCAATGAAGAACCGGTGTCGTACCGATCAGCTCAAGCGGACTTTTCTGCCCCTCATCGGTTAATTGCAAGCTCGAAAAGCCGATTTCTTTTTTACCCATCGGTTTTACTTTTGCACCGAGAACGGTTGCAATCAATTGCGCTCCCAGACATACACCGATCATCGGTTTTTTGATTTTTAAGGAATTTTCTATGAGCGTCAATTCCTGATTGATAAAGGGATAGCGTGCGCCATCATAAACGCCGATAGGACCACCCAGAATAACGACAACATCCGCTTCAGTTAGCCGAAACGAAGAAATGTCATCTCTCGTCGCGTCAAGTTTTTTTAGCTCATATCCCCGTTTGCCAAGAATATTCCCGATCAAACCGGCATTTTCAAATTCGAGATGTTGCAACACAAGTGCTGTTTTCATTTTCTTCTCCGCAAAATCTCACGCGCAAAGTGAATGAATGCAAAAAACCTGAACTCCAGAAAGCGTTATTGAAAGCATGAAAGGCCGTTCATGCCAAGCAGTTTTATCAAGAGACATCATCTGAACATTCCAGATGCGTATTTGCAAAATATCCCGTTTCAAATTTCACCATTCAAATTTCAACGCGGAATGCTTTTAGCTTAACGATTTTTTTAAGGCTTCCCGATTTATCAATGCATTTTCCCGAAGCCATACCGTAACTTACTATTTCGTTCAAAAAAAACTGATTGGATTATGCGATATATCGTTTAGCCAACGCATTTTTCCCTTGATATTCAAATAAAAACCTTCATTATTTAGAGAGTATTCCATTTATGGAATCTATTGGGAGGATCAACGACAGCCTATTTTTAACTTTCAGCCGGAAGCTTTACCAAAGCTTGCGACAAAAGGTGTTCTGTCGTTTTGCGTAATGACCGCCAGGAGGCTTTTTAAAAGGTGGTCCGATTTCAGGGGGAGGAACTTCAAATACATCCCAAGTTTGAACGTCCCCGTTTAACAATATTCATATTTTATCTTGGACAAAACAAACTATGGAAGAAAATATAAAGGAACGAACACGTCGCGCACGTAAAGCTGGTATTGCCTCTTTCATCGGAACGACAATCGAATGGTATGATTTTTATGCATATAGCACGGCCGCTGCATTGGTTTTGGGAAAATTGTTTTTTCCGACAACAGATCCGGGAACAGCAACTCTGGCTGCATTCGCAACGTTTTGGGTGGGCTTTTTTGCAAGACCTGTTGGCGGAATTGTCTTCGGCCATTTGGGTGACCGTATCGGCCGCAAAAAAACATTGGTAGCAACGCTCCTGTTAATGGGGTGTTGTACAACTTTGATAGGATTTTTACCGGTATATCAAAATGTCGGTATTGTTGCGCCTATTCTACTCGTTGTTTTGCGATTGATCCAAGGTTTGGCAATGGGAGGTGAATGGGGTGGCGCCGTGGTTCTTTCCGCCGAACATGCGCCAAAAGGAAAATCGATTTTTTATGCGGCATTCGCTCAACAAGGCTCACCTGCCGGAAATCTGCTTGCAACCCTGGTTTTTCTATTTTTCTCGACATTGCCTGATGAACAGTTCCTCAGTTGGGGATGGCGCTTGCCTTTCATGTTCTCCGCCATTCTGGTTATCATCGGTCTTATCATCCGCATCAGTGTGGATGAGTCACCCGAAATGGAAAAAATACAGAAAGAAAAAGCGGTTGCCCGCCTTCCGATTGCAGACGTATTAAAAAAATATAAGGCAATCGTTTTGCTGGGAATTGGTGCGACGATCATAACAGTCACGGCGACCTATTTCAAAACAACTTTTGCGCTTGCCTGGGCGGTTCATGAAAAGCTTTTTACAAGAACCGAATTTTTATCCATTGTCAGTGTTGCTATCTTTGTCCAACTTCTGGTGCAGCCTTTCGGTGCTATTCTGGCTTCAAAATTCGATTTACGGAAAACCGTTACATGGATGCTTATTCCTGAAATTTTCATGTTGCCACTGATGTTTTCACTCATCGAGACAAAATCCATGCCGTTAGCAATGATCGGTATGGCTTTGGCAACCGTCCCGCACTCGCTCTATTATGCAGCTCTTGCGGGTATTCTCGTAAAAGCATTTCCTACCCAGGTTCGTTATACGGCAATTTCGGTAACTTATCAGGTTTGTTCAATGATATTTGCCGGTTCGACGCCGATGATTGCACAATATTTGCTCAATGAAACGGGAACCATCCTGTCTGCTATGGGTTTTGCTATTGCACAGGTCATCATTACTTTGATTTGCGCTGTTGCTCTTATTGTATATGCAAAAATCCCTAATGAGAGAGATGAAGCTTAGAGGCAAACTTATATAAGGTTACAAACTTATACGAGATTTTTTTGAAAATTCGATTGGCAGATTCAATGGATCTGCCAATTGTTTTATTGGCTATGGTTCATGACCACGGATATTTCAAAGTCGGTTGATCGCGTCAATCTGCTGAAAACGACAAACATTACCTATCTTTATGACATTTTCGGCCGATTCATCCGACTTTGTAACCATAATTTTCCACGTGGCCGGATTGAAAGACAAGTTTTGTTACTAAAGCAAAACACAAACACAACAGCCCTAACGCTTTCTAGCTCTAAAATTCTGACTATCTTTTAGTTTGGAGTGCAAATATGGCAAAACCAGAAAAAATGACAAACGCTGATGCCAAGGCTTTCGAGTCTCGGCTACTTGCCGATGAAGCAAAATATTGCTCCTTCGGCGACACTGTCCACTATGTAAACCCGCCAAAAGTATTTGCTGGCTGCGAAGGCTCCTATATGTATGATCTCGAAGGTGTTCCTTACCTTGATCTGCAAATGTGGTATTCCGCCTGTAACTTTGGCTACGCAAATCCCCGCCTTGATAATGTTCTGAAAAAGCAGATCGACACTTTACCACAGGTTGCCAGCCAATATTTGCATCCGACAAAAATCGAATTGGCAAAGATTATCGCCGAAGATATGAAGAAGAAATTCGGCCTAGACGGACGTATCCATTTCAATGTCGGCGGCTCGCAATGTATCGAAGATTCACTGAAAGTCGTTCGTAATGCCAAGGCCGGAAAGAGCCTGATGTTTGCCTTTGAGGGTGGCTATCACGGCCGCACATTGGGCGCTTCTTCTATCACATCAAGCTATCGCTATCGCCGTCGTTACGGGCATTTTGGCGAACGCGCCATGTTCCTGCCCTTCCCTTATCCGTTCCGCCGTCCTAAAGGGATGACTGTTGAAGAATATGGCGAACATTGTGTCAACGAATTCGCCCGCCTGTTCGAAACAGAATATAATGGCGTATGGGATCCGAGAGCAAACGAAACCGAATACGCAGCCTTCTATATCGAACCTCTTCAGGGGACTGGCGGTTACGTTATTCCGCCGAGAAACTTCTTTAAAGGCATCAAGAAAGTTCTGGACGAGCATGGCATTCTTCTTGTCGTCGACGAAATCCAGATGGGATTTTATCGCACGGGCAAATTATGGTCGATTGAACATTTCGGCGTAACCCCTGATGTTCTTGTTTTCGCCAAATCGCTCACCAATGGTCTTAATCCTTTGGGTGGCCTTTGGGCACGTGAAGAATTGATTAATCCGAAAATATTCCCTCCGGGGTCGACCCATTCAACATTCGCCTCGAACCCGCTTGGAACTGCACTCGGTGTTGAAGTTTTCCATATGCTTGGTGAAACCGATTATGAAACCATGGTTATGGAAAAGGGCAAACATTTTCTCGAAGGATTGCAAGATCTTCAGAAACGTCATCCGGAAATTGGTGATGTTGACGGTTTGGGCTTGGCCTTGCGTGCCGAGATTTGCACCGAAGACGGTTTCACACCGAATAAAGCCCTTCTTGACCGCATGGTCGACATCGGCCTTTCGGGCGACCTTGACTGGCAGGGCAAAAAAACCGGTCTCGTTCTCGATGTCGGTGGCTATTATAAAAACGTCATCACACTTGCACCGTCATTGCTCATCACGACAGAAGAAATTGACAAAGCAATTTCGCTGCTTGACCAATTGATTACACGTGCAAAGAAAGAACAATAAAACATTGTCGGATCGGCGTTTAAGCCGATCCGGCAAACAATGGGCGTGAGGGGAGACGCGTTTCCCTTCACATTAAGTGTTGAAGTTTATTCTTCGCATTTTTTGAAATTCCAGGCTTTTTATCCGGCGTGCCGATAATTGGCTCATTGGGAATTTTAGATGCACAAGCGAATTTCAATCCGATTCTTTCAAGAAATTTGACAGACAAACCGGTGAAATATGGGAAATCGAAAAGAGATAGACAACGCCATTAAAGCCTGGTCAAACAAGCTTGAACCGGATTATCTTTTAAGCGATTTTTTGCGCCACCCGCCTGTTGATTTCAAGGCTGATATTTCCGAGGTCGGACTTCCGGTTTTTTCAGCTCTTTTTGATCTCACAACAACAATGGATAATGAAGATCAAAAGCGTTTGAAAAAAATACCGCTCTATAAATTCTGGTCACGGTTGTTGAAGTATAAAACACTATTTGTCGGCACAACTGTCTCGGAATTTTCGCCTTTGCCCACGCCTTTTGATGCAACTCAAGCGGCGCTTTTCTTGAAAGAAAAAGAAGGCAAAAATTACCCGCTTGTCATTGTCAAAGACTTGCCCTCCCCTTCGCCTCTTATATCCGATGAAGACGCGAGAAAAACTGCGGATTTTCTCCAACAATTGGAACAGGCGGGCTTTATTTCTGTTTCCGGTCAAGCGCTTGCCTATGTACCGGTCGATTATTCTTCACAGGATGATTTTCTTTCCCGTTTTTCTAAAAATCGCCGCAAGGATTTTCGCCGGAAACTCCGTGCCATGGAAAATCTGGAAATTGATGTTTTAACCGCCAACTCGCCTTATCTTCAAAGTGACGAGGTGATAAAACACTTCTACCAGCTTTATTTACAGGTCTTTCAACAGAGCGAAATCCATTTCGATCTTTTGAGCGAAGAGTTTTTCTACGATTTGTTACATACGGGCGACGAAAGCCTGCGGGTTGTTGTCTATAAAAAAAGTGGCAAGCTCATCGGTTACAATATTTGTTTTGCCTATAAAAACATGCTTGTCGATAAATATATCGGCTTCGATTACCCGCTTGCAACCGACAATAATCTCTATTTCATAAGCTGGTTTTTCAATCTTGAATATGCCCGCCTCAATGGCTTCAAATATTATGTTGCCGGTTGGACCGATCCTGAAATCAAAGCCTATCTTGGCGCAAAATTCGTTTATACACGCCATGCCGTCTATATTCGCAATCCTTTGTTGCGAGCGATATTGAAACACTTCCGGCATCATTTCGAGAGTGACGCCCATCTTGAACTTCAAGGAGACCAAAACTGATGAAAAATCCGGTTATCCTCGATTTTGACAATAGTGTGGGAACATTCGACAATTCGATCAATATCGATTTAAGCGGGTGGCAAGACCGTATCCGTTACGCTACGACTTTTTCCAATTTTCGTAAGCTCGAAATGGAACTTGAAAAACAGATGCCGGAAACTTATGGACCGGTTTTTCTTGGAAGTGGCGATTATCACCATGTCAGCCAATTGTTGATAAAACATTGTCACAAACATATCAAACAAGAACCTTTAACGCTCATTGTGATTGATAACCATCCCGACAATATGCGTTATCCTTTCGGTATCCATTGCGGTTCATGGATCAGTCATGCTGCTTCTTTGCCATTTGTCGACCATGTTCACGTCGTCGGCATTACCTCCGGCGATATTGGTGTCAAACATGCCGTCGAAAACCGCTTGAAGCCGCTTATGTCCGGCAAATTGACCTATTGGTCGACAAAAGTGGATGTGAGCTGGGCAAATATTCTGGGCTTGAAAAATGCTTTCCAGACATTTGCTAATGTCGATGACATGATGTCGGCCTTTATCAGCAGCATTTATAAGGAAAATCTTCCCGTCTATCTGTCAATCGACAAGGATGCGCTTTCGCCGCAATTTATTCATACCAATTGGGATCAGGGCGAGATGGAACCGCGGCATTTGACCGACCTTATCACCAATATCGGTTCCCGACTTGAAGCCTGTGATATTACCGGAGAAGTTTCCAATTACACTTATCACAGTTTCTGGAAAAGTCTTTTGAGTAAACTTGACGGTCAAACAACCGTTTCCGACGAACTCGTTACAAAGTGGCAAAAAGAACAGCATGAGTTGAATAGCAAGCTCATCGAAACGCTTTCCGCTTATCTTTAAAACGCATATTTTTCAGGCGCCCGCGCTAAAGCCCGAAGCGCATGACAAAACGTGCGCCCCCCAGGCGGCTTGAAAGGACAAAAGCCGAACCATGGTGGAGTTCTGCAATAGCACGCACGAAAGAAAGGCCGACACCATATCCCTCATGTGAGCCGGATTTATCATTATCAAGCCGGAAAAAAGGCGAAAATATTTCCTCTCTGGCGCTTTCTGCCACGCCCGGGCCATCATCATCAAATTCAAAAATCAGCGCATCATCCTGTTTATAAACATGGATATAAACCTTTGAACGGGCATATTTGAAAGCGTTCAGAATGATATTGCGAAACGCCATTGCAGCCAATTTCGGATCAATGGAACTATCCACATTGGCAATATTATAACTGACTTCAAATCCTTTAGGCTTCAACAATGACAGATCATCAATGATATTTTCTGCCCAACGCTTGATATGGACATTTTCAAGCTTTGTCGGCATATTTTTGTTGTTCATGCGGAAATAATCGAGCGATATTTTAATCAATTGTTCAAGCTCGTCTATATCCTTGTCAATTCCTGCGTAAAGCTTCTTTTTTTCTTCCGGATCGGAATCTTCCAACATGCTCAAGCCGAAGCGCAATCGGGCAAGAGGTGTACGGAATTCATGCGCCATCGCATGCATCATGGTACGGCTATGACCGACGAGAAGTTCAAGACGGGTTGCCATATCATTGATAACATGGCCGATCATTTTTAACGGTTCGCTGCGAATTTTCGGAACCCGTGCAGTCAGGTTTCCTTCGCCTAACGCATTGGCTGTCAATCTGATGGCTCGCGCCTCGCGCCACAATGTGGAAAAAGCAAAATATAAAATGGCAAAAAACAGCACTGCGTTGACAATTGTAAGCAGTGCCAGAAGAACAAAAATTGCGCTGGCATTGGCATCGTTAATATCTGTTGTAATCAGCGGACCGAGTTTCAAATAGCCACCCGATTGCAGTTTTGCATAGATATGGTCGTCTTCATCATCATAAGCGAGGTCATAAGATTTGAATTGTTCCTGAACCTCGTCGGAAAAATGGTCAGGTTTTTCGATGTAAGTGAGTCGAAAGTGAAAATGCGGCTGCAATTCTTGAAGCACATCCGACGGCTTTTTTAACGGCTCGCTCGCGATCGCACGATCAATCATATAGACAGTGCCCTGATGGGCATCGCGTTCTATATCCGCGTCGTCAATAATGCCGGTCCAGTTGGCAGGCAAAGCAAGGAACAATTGTAACGTGCCATAGGCGACGCCACCTTGCAAAAAGAACAAAATGACAAGCACACTGATCGAGCGGATGATAACCATTCGACGACGACTTTTCTGCAATCCATCGTGTTCTTCGTTCGTCATAGCATTTCACCCATTATTGCCGTCATTCGCATTTTTCACGCATTTCTGCTTAGCTTTCTCGAAAAATATAGCCCGATTATCCGCTTTTTAAATCACTGGCAGATTTTAGGTTAAATCATTGGCAGATTTTATGCCTTTTTGTTTGCTTCTTCCTGCTATCTTTCTTGTAAGGCTTGGCTCCCCGGTTTTGATTACGGCTTCAGCCTATTTTCTCATTCGCCTTCCCATTGCAAAAAAAGATACCCTTTGGCGCGCACTGTTTTGATAAAACGCGGGTTTTCAAGGTCATCACCCAGTCGGCGGCGAAGCCTTGAAATACGTGCATCAATCGACCGATCAAGCCCGTCAAACTCGATACCACGTAAAGCATTCAATATATCGTCGCGTGATAATATCTGTCCGGCATGGCTTGCAAGAAGCCATAAAAGATCAAATTCGGCTGTAGTTAAATCAACCGGTTTATTATCAATCAGCACCGCGCGGTTTTCCTTGTCGATGACAAGATTGCCGAAAACAAGTTTGGTGCGCGACGAAGGTGATGCTTCGCTTTCAGGATGGTTTTCGTCGACAGTTTCGCTTTCTTTGCGCCTTAGAAGTGCCCTTATATGGGCAAGCAAACGGCGTGGTTCGACCGGCTTTGACATATAATCGTCAGCACCGAGTTCCAACCCGATAATTTCGTCAATATCGTCCTCGCTTGCCGTCATAATCAATATCGGGCCTTTATAGAAAGGACGCACATCACGGCAAACATCGAAACCGGATTTTCCGGGCAGCATGACATCAAGAATAACGAGATCAGGCAGCAATTGCTTGATGGCCTCTTCGGCTGTATCGCCGCGAGGATGCACCTCGACATCATAGTTCTGTCGCTTCAAATAATTGGCAACGAGTTCGGCAAGTCTTGTATCATCTTCTATTATAAGAATTTTTTTGTTCATGCAGGTTTTTCTTTTCGGTTACAGAAATGCAACAAAGAACGCATATTCGTCTCTATTGTTTATAGGTAAAAGGTCGCTATGTATCAAGCTGACCTAATTCCGGTTTATGGCTTCTATTGGAGATTAAGACGAATATGACAAGAACGTTCCCGAATGCTTTTCAAGCTTTGAGCGCTCCCGTATTCTCACAGGGTTCCATATTTTCCCGTGTCTTTGTCGATTTCGACGGCACGATTGCCGATAATGACGTGACAGATGTTCTTCTGGAAAGATTTGCATCTCCGAACTGGGAATCAATTGAACAGGATTGGCTTTCGGGCAAAATCGGTGCACGTGAATGCATGATGAGGCAGATTGCACTTATCAAGGCCTCGCCTGCCGAGCTTAAAAAATGTCTTGATGAAATGAAAATCGATCCCGCTTTTCCGGATTTTGTCCGCTTGCTTGACGAACAAGGTGTCGATATTGCCATTTTAAGCGACGGGCTTGATTATAGCATCCGCACTATTTTGAAACGTTATGGTCTCGAAAACGTCAAGGTTTTCGCAAACCGTCTTCTTTATGCCGGTAATGACAATTGGCAGTTACAATTTCCCTACAAAAATGTTGCTTGCCCGGCTGGCAATTGCAAATGCCGCCATTTTGCCAATGCGGGTAACGGATTTACCCTTTATATCGGCGATGGTACGTCGGATTTTTGCGCGGCCGGAAAAGCCGATCTTGTACTCGCCAAAGGAAAACTTGCCGATTATTGTGCGGCAAACAGCATTGACCACATCAAGGTCGATAACTTCGCCGAAATTATGCAAATCTGGCACAAATTGCAACGGCCGGAAAAAGCCCGCGAAAGGGTGGCTTCATGATTACCGATGTCAGCTTTTTCTATAAAGGTGGTCGGGCTGGCGTTCTTCTCATTCATGGTTTGACAGGCACACCGGCCGAAATGCAAATTCTGGGCAAAGGTTTGCATAAGCACGGTTTTACTGTCTACGGGATGCAGCTTGCAGGCCACTGCGGTGATGAAAATGATCTGCTCGCAACAAGCTGGCATGATTGGTATGATAGCGTCATACGTGCGGCAGATCGGCTTTTGGAACATGTTGATACAATGTTTGTCGGCGGGCTTTCTATGGGCGCGGTTCTGGCACTCAAATACACCGCCGATCATCCCGAAAATGTAAAAGGTGTCGGCGTATATGGTCCGACATTTGTTTATGACGGCTGGTCGATCCCGCGTTATATCCAGCGGTCTGTCTTTTTGTTGAAATGGTTCAAAGCGCTCGGCATTTTCCAGAAAAGTGTGTTTATCGAACGGCCGCCTTATGGTTTGAAAGACGAGCGTATACGCAAAACCGTTTCCGAAAGTATGCTTTCGGGCGACAGTGCCAAAGGTGGACTTGCGGGAAATCCGCTCGGTTCGCTTGCCGAGATGCAAGAACTTGCAAAACAAACCGGGGCGCAATTGCATGATATAAAAGCTCCCTGCCTTATCATGCATTCAAACCACGATGACATTGCCAATATGGAAACAAATTCGGGACTTGTTGCCCGTTCGGTTTCAGGCCCTGTCAAGATGATACCGTTGGAGAACAGCTACCATATGATAACAATTGACCGCGACCGTAAAAAAGTCATTCAGGAAAGTGCCAACTTCTTTGGTGCCTTATGCACTAAAGATCAATTGGTACCCCCTGCTGTAAACCCGTTTATTCGCGAGATTGCCTGACAATGAGTTGGCTGATTTTTCTGGTGTGGTTTGGAAATATTGTTTGTGACACTGTCGGCCAGCTTGCCTTCAAAGGTGCAGCCACAGAACCGGACGAGGAAAACAAACCGCAATCGCTTTTTCAATATTGGCTAGCGCTTTTCCGCCAACCCTTATTATGGCTTGGTATTATAGCCTATGTCGCCGAATTTTTGCTATGGATGGCATTTTTGACATTGGTTCCGCTTTCGGAAGGTATATTGCTCGGATCAATCAATATCATTGTTATCATGGTATTGGGGCGGCTGTTTTTTGATGAAAAACTCACCTCTATGCGGGTTCTCGGCATCAGCTTTGTTGCCATAGGTGTTGCTATTGTGGGAGCTTTTTAATGCGTCGCTTCTATATTCTGGGCTTTTTCTTTTTGATGATGTTCGACACGCTCGGACAGATCAGCTTCAAGCTTTCGGCAACAGCCGCCCTGCCATTGGAAGCAAGTATCGGATGGTTATACCGTATTTTTTCCCATCCTTTTGTTTATTTTGCTATCCTCGGTTATGTCGGGGCATTCTTCACATGGATGACTCTTTTAAGACGCGCGCCTGTCGGTCCGGCATTTGCGGCGTCGCATCTCGAAGTAGTCACCGTCATGATTGCTTCCGTACTGATATTCGGCGAAACAATTTCATTGGCACATTTTGCCGGTGCGCTGTTTATTGTTGCGGGTATTGTCTGCCTTGCATTTGCCGAACGTGATGTCATCAAAAAAGAAAACGAGAAATCATAACAATGAAGAGACAAGGCGAAATTCCACCAACCGCCGGTCTCCCTATGGTTTGGCATGATTGGTTGCCAACAAAAAAAGAACTCTGCCCCAATTTAAGCGACTTATTCGATTTGCCGCCGCTCATTCTGGAATGTTCAGGCACGGCTTCGCTTATTGTTGCCCTTCAAACTCTGGCAAATATGCCCAAGAACGAAGGGCGTAGAGACGTTATCATACCGGCTTATAATTGCCCTCTCGTTGTGCTTGCCATTGCCCATTGCAATTTGACAATAAAACTCTGCGATACAGCAAAAAACAGTTTCGATTTCGATTTTGATTGCCTCGACAAGCTGATCGACGAAAAAACACTGGCTGTTATTCCGACCCATATTGGCGGCCAATTGGCAGATGTTGAACAATGCATTCAAATGGCTCATAAAAAAGGCGCTTATGTCATTGAAGACGGGGCACAGGCGCTCGGTTCGGCAGCCGGAAAATCGGGTGATATTGCTTTTTTCAGCCTTGCCGTCGGAAAGGGGCTTACCCTTTATGAGGGCGGCCTTTTGACATCGTCCAATGATGAAATCCGGCAGTCATTAAAGGAAACCCACCAAAAAATAGTAAAACCCCGCATTTTCTTTGAACTTAAACGCATAAGCGAATTGTTGGGATATTCTATCGCCTATCGTCCACGGCTTTTATCACTCGCTTATGGCATGCCGAGGCGCAAGGAGCTTGCAGCCGGCAATATAGAGGAAGCGGTCGGTGATGTTTTTGATGACGATATTCCCGTTCATCTTGTGAGCCGTTTCAGAATGAAGAGAGGTGCCAACGCAGCTTCAAGGCTCAAACCCTTTTTGGTTGACATAAAAAAACAGGCGCAACTTCGCATCAACAAGCTTGCAAAAATTCCCTCAATCAAGGTTGTCAAAGGCATTGATGATGAAGGGGCTATTTGGCCATTTATTATGGTGCTTTTTAAAACCGGAGAAGCACGGGACAAAGCACTTCAAACGTTGTGGCCTTCACCCTATGGCGTGACACGCCTGTTTGTTCATGCTTTAGCGGATTATTCCTATCTTGAACCGCATTTCAATATGCGTTTTTCAACCCCTAATGCCCGCGATTTTGCGGCGAGAATGTTGACCATATCGAATAGTCCGTGGCTTGATGACGAGACGTTCGACAAGATTGTAACAACCATTGCAAGGTCTGTTTGAAAAAATGGACCGGTTATCACAAGGCTTGCACAACATGGATGCCGGTCAAAATGCAACTTTGAACCGGACACCGAAAACTGTAGCCATATATGTCATGGCAAATTTCAGCCCGTTTCACATTTCTGTTCCGGTCATGGCCTTCGGTGCAGCCATGCCGGACAGAACCTATTATAAGCCCATTCTGTTTTCAGAAAAAACCGGAATTGTCGAAGGTCAGGATGCTTTCTCGATAAAAGTCGAACACGATCTAAAAAGCCTTGATGACGCCGATATAATCGTCATTCCCTATTGGCCGGATACTGAACAACCGATCTCTTCTGACCTGAAGACAAGTCTAAACAATGAAGTGCGAAAAAATAAAATCATTATGGGGCTTTGTCTCGGCACTTATGTTCTGGCCTTTAGCGGGCTTTTGAAGGGGAAAAAAGCTGCAACGCACTGGGCCTATGAAAAACAGTTTGCCGAACAGTTTCCTGATACGGAAGTCGATTTTAATGCCCTTTATGTCGAAGATGGTAACATCATCACATCCGCCGGTACTGCTGCGGGTATTGATTGTTGTCTTCACCTTATTCGCAAAAATTACGGTGGCGCTGTTGCCAATCATGCTGCGCGTATGATTGTGACGCCACCGCATCGCGAGGGCGGTCAAGCTCAATATCTTGCCACCCCTGTTCCAATATCGACAAGTGACCAGCGCATAAATTCACTGCTTGAAACAATCAGAAAAAACCTCGCTTCTTCCTATTCTCTTGATGCTATGGCCAAGAATGTCGGTATGAGCCGACGCACATTTACCCGCCGCTTTCATCAGGCAACCGGCCGTTCACCAATGGAATGGCTTAACCATGAAAGGCTGCATTTTTCGAGACACGCATTGGAAACAACAAAACTTTCTATTGAGGAAATTGCACAACTTGCCGGGTTTCCCTCTACCCAATCATTCCGCCGCAGCTTTATTGACGCGTTCAAAGTCACTCCAACAAAATGGCGCCAGACGTTTTCAATTTAACCGGTCGTTTTTATTCCGGCCAAAAACTTCTCTAACATTTGGCCCGATATGAATGGTTTTTGACCATCAGGCCAGTTTCTATTCAGAAAAAGCGTGCTTACATAAACTTCAAGAAATTGAAGAGGTTTGAACCATGAAATTCACATTCATTCGTAACGCAACGGTTATTCTTGATTACGCCGGAAAACACATTCTCATTGATCCGATGCTGGCAGAAAAAGATCGTTATCCCGGACTTCCCGGTACAGTTCATAGCGAGCGGCGGTTTCCGCGCGTTGAACTGCCTTTTGATGCCAAAGACATTATCAAAAATGTTGACGCCGTTTTTTTAAGTCACACCCATCCTGACCATTGGGACGAGGTTGCGACAGGACTTATAGACAAAGAACAGAAAATATTCGTCCAGAATGAAAAGGATAAAGAATTTCTTGGGAGTCAGGGTTTCAAAAATCTTGCCGTTTTGCCGCAAAAACTTGATTATGAAAACGGCATTCATGTAACCAAAACTTTATGCCAGCACGGAAGCAATGAAGCTTTCAAAAACCGAGAGGTTGGTGAAGTCTTAGGCCATGCCACCGGCTTTATTTTTCAAGCACCGAATGAACCAACGCTTTATTTTGCAGGCGATACAATATGGATTGATGCTGTCGAGAACAATTTAAAACAATATAAGCCGGAAGTTGTTGTTCTTCATGCAGGTGACGCACAGCTTCAAGGCTTCGGTTCAATTATTATGGGCAAGGAGGATGTCGTTCACGCCCATAAAATCGCCCCGCAATCAAAGCTTGTTGCTATCCATATGGAAGCCTGCAACCACGCTGTTTTAAGCCGGAAAGAACTTCGCTCTTATGTCGATAAAGCAGGTATCGGACAATCGGTTATTATTCCGCTTGAAGGTGACAAACTCGAATTCTGAGTCACTTGCCCGTAAAAAAGTAAAAAAGTGAAAAAGTGAAAAAGCGCAACCGGCTTTGATATTTTCAAATCAAGTCAGTGCGTGCTTTTTAAAACAGTATCTTTATGAGAAGGCCGACAGCTCCCGAACTGTCGGCCTTTTATGTAAAACTTTCATGTTGCTGTTTTGAAAAACGATAACCAACAATGAGCCATCAGGCTTTTATGATTTTGATTGTTGCTGCTTTCGCTCTCTCGCCCACCATCGGTCCGACATAGGGACTTGGATCATATTTTTTGTGATAAGCCTCATCAATTCTATCAAGAAGCGCCGGATCTTTGACGGCTTCATAATGAACAGATTCCATCTTTCCGGACACGATAATTTTTCCGCTTTTTTGTTTGATTGCAGCCTGATACCAGCGCGAAGACGTGCCGCTATAGGCACGCACATAAAGGCCGCCATCAACAACCACTTCCCATATCCACACAGGCGTGCCCGTTGTCTTAAAATCCTCATGATAGGGAGCCATTTTGAGATCATCGGCTGCATCAATCACCGCAAGCTCGCTCTTTGTCCATTCACTCATCATTCAGCCTCTTGAAAAACACGATCACCAAAAAGTTCAACCATTCAGAAAGCTATCAAGCACTTCGCTTGCGCGTTTTCCAACTTCCGGACCGACCTTCGTTTCGAGAATGGTAACAATTTCCTTCAAATCCTGTTTTTCAAGACCGGTATTTGTACCCATCTGATAATGTGATTTCAATTGCGACTGCGCGCCTTGAAGTGCCGCAAGCATAGCAATTGTCGCAACTTCTCTTGTTTCATAATCAAGATTGTCACGCACAAAAATATCGCCAAAAAGGTGACTTTTCAAAAATTGGTCAATTGCGGGAGCAAATTCAAAAAGCGGGCCTGTCACCGGTTGCCCAACCAGTTTTGTCTGGATTTCTGTACCGACCTCCACCATCGTTTTATCTGTGTGAACGGGCGTGGCATCTTTACCCTGTTCATCTTTTTTACCCGCTTCACGTCTTTTATTGACTACATCCATCAATGCGGAAAGTGCATTGAGACTTCTTGGAAACCCCGCATATGCATAAGTCTGAACCAGAACTTCCTTGATTGCGTTGATCGCAACCTTGTCATCAAGTGCTTGCGCCAAAGCATTTCTCAATCCATCAATATTTCCTTCGGCTGCAAAAGCAGCAACGGGAACAAGTCTTTTTTGTTCAAGTGTCAACATTGTTTTTTCCTGTAATTTTGCAAAAACGTTTTGTGAAAAATAAGTTAACGTACCGGCGGAAATTAAAGTCGCCTTTAGAAATCGTCGTCGATGAAGTTTGAGCGCCGATTTCATGCGGATTTACCTGATGCAAAGTCGATAACAAACCGGTAGCGCACATCCTTGGCTATTACCCGTTCATAAGCGCGATCAATTTCATCGGGTTTGATAAGTTCTATATCAGCCTCAATATGGCGTGCCGCACAATAATCAATCACTTCCTGAGTTTCGGCAATGCCACCAATCATCGAACCCGCAAGGCTTTTTCGGCCAAAACCATTGGCCATACCACTCAAACCGCCTGTCAATTCTCCAAGCGCCCCCACATTGACGAGTGTCGCGTCAAGTCTGAGCATATTCATGAAAGGCTGCATCGGATATGAAACCGGTACTGTCGAAATCATCAAATCGAAATGATTGGTAAGGCGCTCGAAAGCATTTTTGTCACTCCACAAAAATGCAGCACTTGCGCCCAAACGTTTGGCATCGGCAATCTTTCCTTCTGTTGTCGTGAATACAGTGACATCGGCACGCATGGAATGGGCAAGTTTCAAGGCCATATGTCCAAGACCACCAAGTCCAACAATTGCTATTTTTTGGTCTTTTTGCAATTTCCAATGACGCATTGGGGAAAAGGTGGTCACACCGGCACAAAGCAAAGGCGCGTAAGCGGCAAGATGCACTTGGGCTGGAATATGAATGACAAAACGCTCGTTTACAACCATGCGGTCGCTATAGCCGCCAAAGGTATAACCACCGCTTATCTTGTCCGTTGAATCATAGGTAAAAGTCGTCCCGTTCAGGCAGTTCTGTTCGCGGTCATCAAGGCAATTTTCGCATGTGCCGCACGAATCCACCATGCAACCCACCCCGCCAATATCGCCGACTTTGAATTTCGTGACTTTTGAACCAACCGCAAGAACGCGGCCGACGATTTCATGTCCGGGCACGATAGGATAATGAGCGGCGCTCCAGTCCGAATGAACAGCATGAATATCGGAATGGCAAATTCCGACATAAAGAATATCGAGAAGAACATCATCCGGCCTTAATGCCCGTCGTGTGATGGTGATGGGCGAAAAACCGGACGTCGCACTTTTCGCTGCATAGGCACGGGTTTCAAAAGGCTCCTTGCCAATAACCATCTTGCCTTCTGAAGGAGCTGCCTTTGCGGCCGCACTTGTCCCCATCATTGCACCGGCTGCAAGAACAGACGCGCCGCTTTCTTTCAAAAATTTGCGTCGCGGCAATGTCTCTTGGATTTTGTGATTAGAATTTCCACACGCTTCACACATTTTCAAATCTCCCCAACCGGCATAATGGATTTATCACCCCGTCAATCCGGTTCTTGCCGGTTCACCGCAACGAACCCTTAAAACACCTCCGGCATTTTTAACGAAACCCGAATAACCGGCTTGAATGATGCCCGAATGACACTCTCAATGACAATCGTTCAAAGCTTACCGGACGAACTGCCGCCTCATTTCATTCTGCTATTTAAAAGCCATGATGCGCATAAATTAAGAGAAAATTTCTGCATGTCTCTATGAATTCAATTCATGAATAAACATGATATAATGAAGGTAATTACCAATAACGGATTTTGCTCAAAAAATGCTAAGAGAAAACATCCATGATCTCATGTCTTTTTTCGTGGTTGCACGAGAAAAAAGTTTTACCCGTGCAGCAAGCAAACTGGGTGTCTCGCAATCGGCGTTAAGCCATGCCATGCGTGGTCTTGAAGAGCGTTTGGGAATTCGTCTTCTCACGCGGACAACACGCAATGTTTCCACAACGACTGCTGGCGAGCGGCTGATAGAAGAGCTTTCGCCACTCATCGAGACAATGGATGAAAAGCTTGATCTCATCACCAATGCCGCCGAAGAGCCGAAAGGAAAAATCCGCATCACTACGGTCGATTATCCCGCTTCCTATATTTTGCGACCGAAATTGCAGCCTTTTTTACGGAAATATCCGAAAATTGAAGTGGAGATCAATATCAATTATGGTCTTACCGATATTATCGAAGAACGTTTTGATGCAGGTATCCGTATAGGCGAACATCTCGCCAAAGACATGATTGCCATTCCGATCGGTGCGCCTATGCGTATGGCAATTGTCGGGGCGCCGAGTTATTTTGAAACACATAAAAAACCGGAAAACTTGCATGATCTGATGGAGCAGAATTGCATCAATTTGCGGGTTCCGACATCCGGCGGACTTTATCCGTGGGAGCTTGATGACGAAAACGGAGCAGTGAATATACGCCCGAAAGGACAGCTCATTTTCAACACCTATCCGCACATTGTGGAAGCTGTTCTTGACGGTTCCGGACTTGCTTATATTCCTGAACGGGAAGTCGAGGAATTTATGAGACAGGGAAGGCTCATCCGCGTTCTTGAAAAATATTGTTTACCGTTTCCGGGGTATTATCTCTATTATCCCAATCGTCGTCATCATCCGGTTGCTTTCCAGTTATTCATTGAAGCCTTGAAGCGGCATGACCCCGAATAATTTTTCCAAACTGGAGATAATGACCTATTTTATTTGACGAGCCTCATTTCATTTTGTCGTCAACCGTTCATTTTCTTGCAGTTCGAGACAACCTGAAATTGTTTTTAAGGGTGATTTCTTATTGATTTGTGGTAAAAAAATAGCTTGATTAGCGTAACTTAACAGGTCATGTTCTTTGCCGCCCTGTAACCACCTCATTTCACGGAGAAGAAACCGTCTTTTTGCTTCAAACTGCTTTGCCGGTAATAGCAAAGAATTGCTTTTTACTCGAATTTCGATAATGCCGGAACAGCTTCATTTCAGGATCATTCATCAATGACAAGTTCTTCTCCCTTATTGGGTATCAAAGGTCGAAACATTTCTCTAAATTATGAAGGAAAACCGGTTTTTCAATCGCTCGATTTTGATATTCCTGCCGGTGAATTTGTCGGGCTTTTGGGACAAAGTGGAATTGGCAAAACCACGCTTCTGAAAATCATTGCGGGGCTGGTTACCCCCGATAGCGGACAAATCTCAGGTTCCGACGGTAACAGTCTTCATGGTCGTATAACCTATATGGCGCAACAGGATTTATTATTTCCCTGGCTCAAGGTGATAGAGAATGTCTGCCTTGGAGCAAGATTGCGCCATGAGAAGAAAGATTACAAAAAAGCCGAAGAATTACTGGAAAAGGTCGGTCTTTTGTCGGTCAAAGAGCAGCTTCCCGAAACTTTATCGGGTGGTATGCGCCAAAGGGTGGCTATTGCCCGTACATTGTATGAAGACAAGCCCGTTGTATTAATGGACGAACCTTTTTCGGCACTTGACGCGGTTACTCGCGCCACCATACAGGAACTTGCATTCGATCTTCTTAAAACTAAAACTGTATTGCTTGTTACCCATGATCCATCGGAAGCCGCACGATTATGTCGGCGTATACTGGTTCTGAAAGGTCAGCCGGCAATTTTCCTGCCCGCTATCATTGTTGAAGGTGAAGCACCGCGAAATTATGATGACAAAAACCGCATAAAAAGTGAAACCGAATTGATGCATTTTTTAAAGGGGATATGATTTGCCGAACCGCTTCAATAAAAAAATTGCATTTTTCCTTCATGGTCTTGTGGTTTTCTTCGGCATTCTCGCATTATGGTGGGCAATTGCCATTATTTTTGACCTCAAAAAATACATATTGCCTTCCCCCCTTGTTGTCGCACAATCACTTTGGAACGGACGCCAATATCTTCTGGAAAATTCTTTGATTACAATTGTCGAAATTGTCATCGGCTTTGTATTGGGAATTTTGTCCGGTGCTGCTCTGGCACTTCTTTTAATGTTTTCCAAAACATTGCAAAAATGGTTGATGCCGGTTCTGATTGTAAGCCAGTCAATACCGGTTTTCGCCCTCGCCCCCATTCTGGTTCTATGGTTCGGCTACGGAATCCTCTCGAAAATTATCGCCGCAATACTGGTTATATTTTTTCCTGTTACAACAGCCTTTTTTGACGGTTTGCGGCGCACAAATGCGGGTTACCTTGATCTTGCAAGAACCATGGGAGCATCTCCCTTGTCGCAACTTGTCCATATCAGGCTTGTGGCAGCACTGCCCGCGCTTGGTTCCGGTGTGCGTGTCGCCGCCGCCATTGCTCCGATTGGTGCGATTATCGGTGAATGGGTGGGGTCATCCGGCGGGCTCGGCTATATTATGTTGAACGCCAATGCCCGCATGCAGACGCCGACATGCTTTGCCGCAATATTTATACTTTCCATTATCGCAATGATTTTATGGTATATCACCGACATCATATTGAAATATGTTATCTACTGGGATAAAAAATCACAACAAAATTGATTTTTCTTTTCTTTATATTTCCGGAGGAAACGTGTTAAAAAAAATATTATTCTCCATCATCATCATTTTTCTCGGCGTTTTCGGCTCAAAAGCAAATGATAAACTTACAGTTGTTCTTGATTGGTATCTTAATCCCGATCATGCGCCTTTAATTGTTGCCGAACAGATTGGCAGTTTTGAAAAACGCGGACTTGATGTCGAAATCGTCACCCCCTCCGACCCCAATATCGGACCGCGTCTGGTTGCATCCGACAAAGCCGATATTGCTTTATCCTACCAACAGCAACTCTACATTTTTCAAGATGAAGAATTGCCTCTGACACGTATAGGAACACTCATTGAAACGCCGCTCAATACTGTTTTGGCGCTTCCCGATAGCGGAATCAAAACACCGGCCGATCTCAAAGGCAAAAAAGTCGGTTTTTCTGTGAGCAGTATTGAACCGGTGATCTTGGGAACCATGTTGGAAAATCAGGGGCTCACGATAAAGGATGTCGAGCTTGTAAACGTCAATTTCAACCTTGTAAGCGGGCTGATGTCAAAACAGGTTGATGCTGTCATTGGCGGTTATCGTAATGTGGAAGGCAATGAACTACGTGAACAGGGAATAGAGCCTGTTATTATGAAGGTTGAGGACTACGGCATTCCCCCTTATGACGAACTGATTTTTGTTGCCAAAAATGATCTCAAAAAACACGACACTTATAAAAAATTCCTTGAAGCTGTTCATGAAGGCCAGCAATATTTGAAGGCTCACCCACAGGAAACATGGGACAATTTTGCAAAAAAATATAAGGAACTCGATACCGATCTCAATAAAAAGATATGGATGGAAACAGTTCCCTTATTCAGCGAAAATCCGCTCCACCTCGACAAAGAAAAATATATTTCTTACGGCGCCTATCTTTATAAAAAAGGCATTGTCAAAAAAGAATATCCGCTTGACAGCTTTGCGACCGAATTGAAATGAAAATCCAATGAAAAATCGGGCATGACGGGAGTTCACCATTGCCCGATTTTGTGTTTTACGGAACCTCTTCCGGAGAAGCGGCGCAACACTTTAATATCTTTTCAGAATAATTTTTTGTTACCCGAATATCGGGTTATCATAATATCGGAATACGGGCGCGAATAGCTTCCACATTTCCCAAATCGATGTCGAAGACCAAAAGCTCGGCTTCGCTCGCCAGACGTGCCCGCACATTTCCTGTCGGGTCGACAATAGAACTTAGTCCGATACCCAGCGGTGCTGTTCCTTTTGGCGGTTGCCAAGCCTGATCGCAGGCTACAAGCCAGGCTTCAGAATCGGCAGCGCGGGCGCGAACCAACAAATCCCACTGCCCTGCTTTTCCAGGACCATCTCCCCAGGAGGCCGGAACGATAATCAATTTTGCACCTTTCTTCCCCATTGCGGTAAACTGGTCGGCAAACCGCAAATCATAACAAATCGCAAAACCGATCTTGCCGAATACTGTATCGAGAACAAGGTAATCACTTCCCGCTTCAACGAGGTCCGATTCACGTGAGCCGAATGCGTCATATAAATGGACTTTCTGATAAGTGGCTTCAGTGTTTTTTCCGGTAATAATCAACTTATTGCGAATGCGTCCGTCATTTGCCGGTTCAAACATGCCTGCAACAATCATCATATCAAATTTAGCAGCATAAGAGCGGATCAATGTTGCAAAAGGCCCCTCAAGCGGTTCTGCCTCATCCTTCAAATCCGCTTCAAAGGAAACCTGGGCTGCTTCCGGGAAAACCAGTATGTCGACTTTTCGAGTGGCCGCCTGTTCGATCATTCTAATAATTTCGGCGTTATTTTTTTGTTTGTCAGTACCACTTCTTATTTGTGCCAATCCAATTTTTATGTTTTCACCCATTTGAATTCTCCCTATACTTATCAATATTGTGATTTCATATATTCGTTTGGTAAAAATAAATAATGTAGCATTATGAACAAGAAATCTTCAGGTCGCGAACGCGCCTATTCACACATACGCAATACTATTTTGACCAATCCGTCTTTCGTTGGTACTTTCCTGAATGAAAGAGAAATTGCCGATAGTTTGGGTATTTCCCGCACGCCTGTACGGGAAGCTTTCATGATGCTTGCCAGTGAAGATCTGATTGATCTGAAGCCCAATCGCGGTGCGTTTGTCGCACCACCGAATATGCAGCAAGTCAATGACCTGTTTCAGGTGCGTGGCGTTGTCGAATGCTGGAGTGCAGAATATTGTATCTCGCAAAATATCGACCCGACGCCTGCCATGATGAAGGAATTGGAATTTCAAAAACATATGGCGCTTGATGACCCTTATATCGACTTTATCGAACATGATCGTGCCTTTCATTGTGCTTTGATTGAAGCAACCGGTAACATTGTGTTAAACCAGATGTACGAGTTGCTACGTGCCCGCTATGTAACCTTTGGTGTAAGAGCCATCCGCAAAACTGCGAAAAGAAGAACTGAAGTCCTGAAAGAACATCAACGCATCGTTGATGCACTTGTCGCCAAAGATGTCCGGAAAGCCAAGAAAGCCATTCTCGAACATCTTGAGCAGACACGCCAATATCTCGTTTGATAGAGCTTTATCGTTTTTTGCCTGATAACGCCCATCATATTTATCGAAAAGGTGAATAGGCTGAAACGACCAGTGCCGTTTTGGCTTCCGGTGCTGTTTCAACCTATTTGTCAGGATTCGTGCGATTTTCTTGTCATAGCTAGCCCGATCAAGGTCAATACGCATGCAATGCCTATATAAAGGCAGATGGCAAAACCGCTTTTATCGAATGATATAAACCATGCGAGCAATAAAGGCGCGATGGCACCACCGACAATCCCTGCAAATGTATAGGCAAGTGAACTCCCCGTATAGCGAAGACGTGCAGAAAATTGCTCTGCAATCAATGCAGCCTGCGGGCCATACATTAAAGAATGGCAAATGAGAGCACCTGTCACGCCGATGAAGAGGCGAACAAAGGTCGGTTCTTCCATCATATAGAAAAACACAAATGTCCAGATCGTCGCAAGAACCGCACCGACAGCATAAATGACACGTCGTTCTATTCTATCCGATAGCCAGCCACTAAAGGGGATGAACAACACCTGAATACCCGAAGCAATTGTGACAGATGCGATGGCATCAGAGCGCGGCATTCCCAGATATTGTGTGGCATAAGCGAGTACAAAAACCGTAAAGCAGGCATAAAGAACATCAGGCCCGATGCGCGCAAGAATGCCGCCAAAAAGGGCTCTGCTCTCATATTTGAATACTTCCGACACCGGCGCATTCGAGCGTTCATTCTTTTCTTCAAGTTTTTTGAAGACAGGGGTCTCTTCAAGTGAAAAACGAACCCATAGACCGAATACGACCAGAAGAGCAGAAAGCAGAAAAGCTATTCTCCAGCCCCAATCGTTGAATTGGGCGGTGGTGAGGAAAAAAGCCAAAATAGCAAGAACGCCGTTTGCCATCAGATTACCTAAAGGGGGGCCTACTTGCGCCGCAGATGCCCAAAAACCTCTTTGTTCAGGTTTGCTGAATTCGCTGGAGAGAAGAACAGCACCTCCCCATTCACCGCCAACACCGACGCCTTGAGCAAAACGCAACAAAACAAGAAGAATCGGAGCAAGGTAACCGACAGAGGCGAATGTCGGCAAAAGTCCGATGATGAAGGTGGCGATGCCGATTAACAATAACGTCCATACCAATACTTTTTTGCGCCCGACAATATCGCCAAGACGCCCGAAAAATATGCCACCCAATGGACGGGAAATATATCCTACAGCATAAGTACCGAAGGCTTTTAGAGTGCCGGCAAGTGAATCGCCGTTCGGGAAAAACAAATGGCCGAACACCAAAGCCGCGCAGGCTCCGTAAACTGCGAAGTCATACCATTCCAAAGAAGTACCACTCAGGCTTGCAGCAAATGCTTTAACAAGACTTTTGCGCTCTATTGGTGGTTCCGTCTCTTTTGAAAAATTTTTCATTAATAGTTCCCCTTGTTATTGCATGAATTTGGTATACCATAAATATGCATCATTGATATATAGTAAGTCTACTATTTTTTTACGGAGGACGGAATGAGAAGTCTGGTTGTATATGTCGTTGGCAGTGGCTTGAGAGCTGTTGACGTGAAATGGGTATTCAACGCCGGTTATGCCGGATGTAATAGCGAAGAAGTCCGTCACCATATTGAGGAGCTAGCAGCACTCGGTGTCCCTGCCCCGAAAACATTTCCGACACTTTATCCTTTAGGCTCTCACGTCGTTTCCCAAGAACATCTTTATCAGGCTCCGCATGATAAAACTTCGGGTGAAGCCGAATGGGCACTCTATATCGGTAACAATGAAAACGAGCATCTGTTAATGGCCGCATGCGATCATACCGATCGCGCATTGGAAGCTCATGGTGTAGCCTGGTCAAAACAATCCGCACCGGATTTTATCGGCGATCTTGCCTGGCGTTATAGCGAGGTCAAAAATTCGTTTTCCGACTTTACTTTGAAAGCTTGGGTCAAAGACAACCAGGAAGAACAGCTCATTCAGGACGGCAATGCCGGTCTTCTTATCTCCCCTTCCGAATGGCTGAAAAAGCTTGAAGAAGCAGGTCTTGCGCGCCCCGGAACATTATTGATGAGCGGTACAATACCAATGAAAAAATCGGTCAACCAGTTTTCGCATCATTGGCGTGTCGAACTTGCCGATCATAAAGGCAATATCAGTCGCGTTTCTTATGAAATCGAACGTCTGGCTGATGCTTGGGAATAGTTTTCATAAAAATATGGGTTTTGAAAACTGCTCGTTTTAAAATGTCTTTCCCGATTGCTATTTTTGACCGATATTTATTTCGTGATTATCGCATTTATAGCTTTCGGAAAAGGCAGGCCTTGCCACCTATCCGCTGCGCCTTTTGCCGTTTCTTTTCTGGTAAAACCGGCATTCGATCAATAATAAGCTTACGGTTTTTGTTCAAAAGAGTGCAACTTCGGGCGGTTTGGGGACAAAGATTTCTTCGTAAGATATGCAATATATGATCTGTATATGATCTAAACCGGCGCCGAACTATTCAGCGAAACGGAATAAGTGCGGAAATATCATGAGCTGCTTTTTGCAATTCGGGCAGATAATGTGTTGTCATCTCATGCAAGCAATTTTCAACAGCAGGCGCACCGATATTCAAAGCAGCAACGACTTTGCCGGAAGCGATTTTTATAGGCACAGCGATAGAACACAATCCTAATTCAAGTTCCTGATCTATCAGGCAAAAACCGTTTTCGGCTACAGTTTCTATTTTTTTCTCAAGTGTTTTTCGGTCGGTGCAGGTTTTTACTGTTCGCGGTTCGATATGGCTTGCGTCCAATATTCTTTTGCGCTCGTCTTTCGGCAAGCCCGCAAGCAATACCCGCCCCATAGATGAACACCAGGCTGGTAGACGGCTTCCGGCAGTCAAATTCACCGACATGATTTTTACTTGCGAAGCACGCGCAATATAGACAATTTCTGTCATATCAAGAATTGATGAAGACGAGCTGTGACCGATTTTTGCTGAAAGCTTGTCGAGAAATGGCTGGATGATAACCGGCAAAGATGCCGATGACAGATAACTATAGCCGAGTCGTAATATTTTGGCTGTGAGTGAAAAATATTTTCCATCATGTCTTGCAAAACCGAGTGTACAAAGCGTGAGAAGGCAACGACGGCTTGTGGCGCGATCGAAACCTGTAATCGTTGCGACATCGGTAATGGAAAGGCGTGCCTTAGCCGAATTGAAGGCTTCTATCACTTTCAACCCTTTGGCAAATCCGCCAACAAAATCTGTTTTAACAGGCGTATGCATTTGCTTTCCTTTTGTACACTATATGAACAAGTATCTATTATTGAACATTTTATATTGACGCAAGGAATAAAAAAGACCTAACTTGAGTCATGGGAGGTAGTGTGGGAGTCTAGAATTCGGACATCGGCATTTTCAGGAAGTTTAATGGCAAACGGGATTTATCTTGTTTGCCGGAAGTTAAATCTATTTGTTTGTCGGCAGTTACTCTGTGTTTTGTCCCGTTTTGTTCCCTCTCTACCATAAATTTTTTAAGTCAGCATACTGATGTCATCTTTCGGGAGGCTAAAGATGGACAAATCTATTCCAAGCGTCGAAGAAGCGGTAGCACCGATCAAAGACGGAGCAACCTTAATGATCGGTGGCTTTGGCGGCGCGGGTACACCTATCGAACTTATTCATGCACTGATCGACAGAAAAGTAACCGGCCTTACTGTTATCAATAACAATGCAGGTAATGGCTATGTCGGCATCGCCGCAATGATTGATGCGGGGATGGTGAAGAAGATGGTGTGTTCTTTTCCCCGTTCGAGTGATCCTCGTGCATTCACTGAAAAGTACCTTGCCCATAAAATTGAATTGGAACTCGTTCCGCAAGGCACTCTGGCCGAGCGTATACGCGCCGGTGGAGCCGGGATCGCCGCTTTTTACACGCCTACATCCTACGGCACTGAACTTGCGGTTGGCAAACCGGTCGCAGAATTTGACGGTCGTTTTTACGTACAGGAACGTTGGTTGAAGGCCGATTTTGCTCTGGTTAAAGCCTATATCGGCGATCGTTATGGTAATTTGACCTATCACAAGGCTGCGCGCAATTTCGGACCGCTTATGTGCATGGCAGCCGAACACACGATTGTGCAGGTGTCAAAATTGGTCGAAGCGGGAGATATTGATCCTGAAAATATTATTACACCGGGAATTTTTGTTGACGATATTGTCGAAGTAACAAATCCGGCTCAGGAAGAAGTTCTTATTCACGCGGGAGTTGTCTACAAATGAACACGGATATGTATGAGAAGATCAAGCTATCCAATGCACAGATTGCGTGGCGTGCAGCACAAGATATTGCAGATGGAGCCTATGTCAATCTCGGTATCGGTTTCCCGGAAATGGTTGCCCGTTTCCAACCTGAAGGTCATGAAGCCATATTTCATACTGAAAACGGAATTCTGGGTTTTGGCGAACCGCCACTTCCCGGTCAAGAAGACTGGGATTTGATTAATGCGGGCAAAAAAGCTGTAACTTTGAAGCCGGGCGGTTGTTATTTTCATCATGCCGACAGTTTTGCCATGGTGCGGGGCGGTCATCTTGATGTGGCAATTCTTGGTGCTTATCAGGTTGCCGAAAACGGAGATCTCGCCAATTGGCGTGTCGGCTCGAAAGGCGTTCCTGCTGTGGGCGGTGCAATGGACCTCGTTCATGGCGCCAAGAAGGTCTGCGTTGTCACAGAACACATAACCAAAAAGGGTGATCCGAAACTCGTTGAAAAATGCACTTTTCCGCTAACAGGTCTCAATTGCGTGACACGGGTCTATACGAGCCATGCAGTCATCGACATTGTCGACCGGCATTTTGTGTTACGCGAAAAATTGGCTTCGCTCAGTTTTGATGATTTACAAGCAATAACCGGCGCCAAACTTCATATTGATGGCCCCATAACAGATCTGGTTGTACCAGCTATCGAGGAGGAAAAATGACCGAAGCTTTTATCTGTGACTATGTAAGAACACCTATCGGCCGTTTTGGTGGCGCGCTCGCTTCTGTTCGCGCCGACGATCTGGCAGCTTTGCCTCTCAAAGCAATTGTCGAGCGCAACAAGACCATTGATTGGGAAGCTGTTGATGATGTTTTGATGGGCTGCGCCAATCAGGCCGGTGAAGATAACCGCAATGTGGCAAGAATGGCATTGCTTCTGGCCGGACTGCCCTATTCAATATCCGGAGCGACAATCAACCGGCTGTGCGGTTCCGGGCTTGATGCAATCCAGACTGCTGCCCGTGCGATCAAAACGGGAGAAGCCGAACTCATAATTGCTGGTGGCGTAGAAAGCATGTCGCGGGCGCCTTTTGTCTTGCCGAAAGCCGATAAAGCATTTTCGCGCACTGCGGAAATTTATGACACAACAATCGGATGGCGTTTTGTCAACCCGTTGATGAAAGCGCAATATGGCGTCGATTCAATGCCGGAAACAGGCGACAATGTCGCAGTTGATTTCAATATTTCACGTGAAGATCAGGACAAATTCGCACTGCGCAGCCAGCAGAAGACTGCCGCAGCCCAACAGAACGGCCGCCTCGCCAAGGAAATCATTCCCGTTACAATAAAACAGCGTAAAGGTGACCCGATTATTGTCGATAAAGACGAACATCCGCGCTCGACCAGCATGGAAGCTCTTTCGGGTTTGCGTGTCATTAATAAAAGAGAAGGTGCTACAGTCACAGCCGGTAATGCATCGGGAGTGAATGATGGCGCAGCAGCCCTCATCATCGCATCCGAAAAGGCTGTAAAAAAATATAATCTAGAACCGATTGCACGTATTGTAGCAGGTGCTACCGCCGGTGTTGAACCGCGTATTATGGGAATTGGTCCGGCAGCAGCAACGAAAAAACTGTGCCGTCATCTTGGCCTGACACCTCAGGATTTCGACGTTATCGAACTCAATGAAGCTTTTGCCAGTCAGGCGCTTGCAACATTGCGGGATCTCGGACTCAAAGACGACGCCGAAAATGTCAACCCGAATGGTGGAGCTATTGCTCTTGGCCACCCGCTCGGTATGTCCGGAGCACGTATTGGCGGCACTGCTGCTTTGCAATTGAAACTGACACAAGGCAGATATGCACTGGCGACTATGTGTATCGGTGTCGGGCAAGGAATTGCTGTCGCGTTTGAACGCGCCTGACCAAAAGCTTTACGAACAATTCTGGCAACTCCGGTTGGTCTCTTTCGACCCAAAACGTTTTATAGTTATCGGGAGAAATAAAAAAGAAATAAATATGCCAATATCGAGGTGGAAAAAACGCCCCGACGGTTCCAATCGGGGTGATTTTGGTCCTGACGATCAACCGGACTATATTAATTATCTTTTGCCGCAAAAAGTGAAAGAAGGTATAGCCGAAGTTAAAAAGGGTTCAAGTTTTTCACAAAATCCCCCCTTCGGCTATCCGGAAGGTGAAAAACTTGATCCTGATCGTCAGCCACCTGTTTTGCGGCCATCGTTACGTCAAAACCGCGTCAATTATCATTGCGAGATGGATAAGCTTGTTCCGGTAAAGTCCGACATTCCAAGTGACAATATGGTTATATTTTTTCTGCAATATACTAGCCATGGGGAAGGGTTGGCGCATACCGGTTCGCTATTCAATACGCAAGATGAGGGTATCAGACGACCGTTTTACTATAGCGGATTTGCGGCCGGAAAAAATATTATCGGTCCCGAACAAATAAAGGATAGCGGTATTCCGACCGGTTTCGACAATGCAAGTACTTCATCGGCACATGCATTGGGCATTGAAAAAATGTCACGCAAGGCCGTTCAGGGACGTGCTGCCCGGCTTGATTTACGTGCATATTTCAAAGATGACCGTAAGCTCGTTACCTATTCCGATATTATGGAAATATTGGATAAAGACGGGATCGAAGTGACAAAGGGCGACATCTTGTGCCTCCATACCGGCTTTGCCGATCTTGTATTAAAAATGAAGCGCAATCCGGACAAAGACAAGCTTGAGAACAGTTCATCTGTTCTTGATGGAAGCGATGAAAAGCTTCTGGAATGGTTAAGCGAAACAAAAATTGCGGCACTTGCGGCAAATAACGATGCTGTAGAAGCGTTTGTGCCACGAAAAGGAAAGCATAGCTCTGCACTTTTGCTATTACATGTTTATTGGCTCTTCAAAATCGGTCTCCTCATTGGAAAATTATGGAATTTAGCACCACTTGCCTACCGGTTACGCAACCATAAAAAGCATCGCTTTCTTTTGACAGCACCACTCCTTGATCTACCCTGTGCAATCGCATCCCTCCTCACACCTGACGCCACTGTCCGAGGAGAGTTTTCAGTAACAGGGTTCGACCTCTTTTTAACCCAAGCAATGTCTTCTTCTTCAAGCTATTTGATTATTAAAGCCTCAGGAAAAACAAATGACAACGAAACAACGTGTTCTCATAACCGGCGGTGCTAACGGGATTGGTGCTGCCATCGCGCGACGCTCGATACAGGACGGGTATGAACCGGTAATTATTGACAGAACCGGCGACGGCATTATTGCCGACCTTTCCAATCCTGATGAGACAGAAAAAGCTTTAAAGACTGCACTGGCACAAGGTCCCATCACACGTCTCGTCAACAATGTCGGCATCGTCCGTCCGGCGAGTGCAGAAACCCAAACATTGGACGATTTGAATCTCGTCCTGTCGCTTAATTTGCGTTGTGCCATGCAATGTATGCAAGCGTTAGTTCCCTCCATGAAAGAAGCGGGCTTCGGCCGGATTGTCAACATTTCATCTCGCGCCGCATTGGGAAAAGAGTTGCGCACGGCCTATGCCGCAACAAAAGCGGGACTTATTGGAATGACAAGAGTTTGGGCCTTGGAACTGGGCAAATTCGGTATTACGTCCAATGCTATCGGCCCCGGCCCCATCAAAACGGAATTGTTCCAGAAGGCAAATCCTGACGATTCACCGCGCACAAAAGCGATTATCAACTCGATTCCCGTCAAACGTATCGGTTTGCCTGAGGATGTCGCTCAAGCTGTTTCTTTCATGCTTTCCGATAAGAGCGGTTTTGTAACAGGACAAACGCTTTATGTCTGTGGCGGTATGACGGTTGGCGTATCGCCCCTCTGAAAGGTGGATAAAAAACAACGAAAATGTCAACGCCACGGTCGCGATAGATTTGTTTTCCAAATAAAATCTATCGCCATGGACAGAACAGTGGTTTTGACATCCTGTTTTCGGATTTATAGCTGCAAGAGGACGTGAAAAATAGGCCTTAAAAAACAGCACATAGTAAAATATTATAATAATGTATTTATATTGTTTTTACTAATAAATTAATTATGACATTATAAATCATAATATATAATATTTTTATATAATTTTTATTTTAAATTGTTAAAATATATTTTTATGTTAATCATGCTATTCATAATATACAAAATTGCCAACTCCGTTTTCCCAAAACCTTTGTCGGTGAACGGTCTTCCTGATACAAGCATAGCTATATCCCCTCTCCGTTTTTAAACCGGACAAAACACAATGCAGAAATTTCCCGATGAGCAAACGATTATCGATATGAACCGGTGCGATATAATCGGCGCATATTATTTTATCCGGTAAAGTGAAATACCGCGAATCTCCCTTTTACATGAATGAACGTGGCAAACTTGATATTTCCAAGGTCGACAGTTTTTGGCCAATCAATATCACAATGAAATTAAAAACCTTTTCATCATTCCTTAGTTGATTTGAGAATCTGAAATTTCCACGTCGGGTTTCATAAAACGTAACAATTGAAAATATAAAAGCGCATTGCTTATCAACTTCCGCAATGCGCTTTACCAAATTCGATTTGCAATTTTTGCGACATCTATCCCTTGGCTATTACAGCACAATTCTCCTAATCGTAATATTCGGGTGCTTTTTTGAATGTTTTCCAACCGTCAGGATCGTGACCGGTTACAACCATTGCATCCGTTTTATCAGCCAGCATACGTAATTTTTGTACCGATCGCACACTGTCTACTGCAGAAGCTAAAAAGCCGGGCAATGACTTTTCATTCCAATGGTCGGTTGTATAGGCTGCATCCACAGCTAATATAACGGATCCGGTATTTGGCAAATTAACCAGAAAAGACTGGTGTCCAGGCGAATGACCGGGTGTGAAAACACTTATCAACGTGCCATCGCCATAAATATCATAATAATCATCGGCTTCTGCGTTGAGAAATTGCCATTTCAAATTGGGGCGATCAAAGTCTTTATTTATATAACCACCACGGGCAAACCAATCCGGCGTATGGGCATATTCATATTCACGGCGCTGAACAATATGGGTTGCTTGCGGAAAACGCCCGATTGCTCCGGTATGATCCAGATGAAGATGCGATTGAACAACGTAACGAACGGATTCGGGAGCAATACCCAAACGTTTCAATTGATCGACACACCCGTCGTGAGGATCAAGTACCGGCCAGTATACATTACAAATTTCTTCCCAATAGCCCTTCGGATCTGTTGCCACTTCAATGGCATTTCCACCATCAATGACAATATTACCCTTCGGGTGTGTTATAAGATAAAAAGGAACCGGAATTTCATAATCCGTATTCGCGCCTTCGTTCATTTTTATATTATGCAGTTTGCACTTCAGACTCCCCGATTGCAGCATATACAATCTTATTTCGCTCATATTATCCTCCCGTAAAATATTTTTAAAAAAACGAATTTGTAATCAATTACATTTCATCAGAATTATTGCAATTCAAATCTGTTACTAGCTAATTTTTATCGAAAAATTATATTTGAAATATCATTTCCGATCCTTCTGCATCATATTTTACTATTTCGTTCAAATAGTTATGAATCAATCATCGCACATTGGAGACACACAAATTTTCTTAAATTGTCAGAAATAGTAGCGGCTAAAGCGCGATTTCACTATCAAACGATGAAATGCATCGGCGAAGACAAGTCCAATCGCATTGCAAATATCATGCATATGCATCCAAGCAATTGCAACTGGCGGAGCTATAAATTGGCAATGCGGGAAAAATTATCCCGAACTTTTATATATCCGGCCATCATAACCGGACAGGTTCAACGCCATTCAGCCTAATTTTGGTTGAACATAAGCGAATATCATTGAATTTATCCTTTATTCATCAGCAGAAAACAAAGTGCGTCATTCCACTGATGAATATTTTTAATGATGTCGAGCGAGCTTGAAAAGCTGACATTATATTTCGCCTTTCGCATTGAATTCTTCCAATGACATACGGATATTTGCGGCAATTGTTTTGATCGGTTCAGGTGGACACCATTCGGGATGGCACATCTTCAATAAATATCGTAATTCCTCGCTATCTATTCCACAGGCAAGATCGGCAAGGAAAAAGCCAAGCATAGAACTGCGTATAAGCCGCGAACCATCGCCAACTGCTGCTGCGGTTGTTACTTCTTTGGCCTCGTCGTTTCATATTTTTGAGCGATAGAAACAAAACCCCTCAATTTGAACAAAGCCGGCCCCCTGAATTGAGTTCATTAATTAGATTACAATAAAGGAAAGGATGTTGATAAATGAAACATCCTTTCCTTTTTACGAATTTCTGAACCACTGTTTTATTCGACAATATAATTTGCTTTTGCCTTAAATAAACGCCACGAAAATTGGCCATTTATGATAAAACATATGTTGCACCCCTCGCACTTCATTATGCGATTTTGCATCATTGCCATCTTATTAAAAAGGCTCAGGGCTTCATGCAAAGTGACGGCGTTTTCATTCAAAAACCTTGATAACACGTTCCATTTTCTAATTTAAAGTCGCATCAAGCGAGCGGCGTAAAACTTCGGCAATATCCGATTTTTCCGGCTTATATAAAAGCAGATATTCAATATCCGGCAAAGTCGGGAGATTATAGAAATGCGTATAATCTTTTAGACTGTCATCCATCGAATTTTCGTTAAGACACCCAATGCCCAAACCGGCTTTGACCGCCAATTGTAAACTTGCAACATTCGAGGCTGTATGCGTCAATCCAAAAGGAACCGAACTATCCGAGAGAAGTTGAAGGGCTGCCTTTTGTATGACACAGCCCTTTTTCATACCAATCAGCGGCAAGACCCTACCGGTTGAAAACCTCTTCTTTGCTGCACCCGCCCAATATAACCGCTCGCGTTTTATAACAACCCTATTGGAATAGGAGGGTAACGGCGTACCGATAAGATGTGTCAGGATTATTATATCGAAACCGTCAAGATTGTTTTCATGAATAAGCGTATTTGAGCCGCTTTTGAATGTAAGGCTCAATTGTATTTTCGGACGATCTGCTGTCAACATCTCCAAAGCCTCTGCCACTTTTTCAGGCATGAGGTAATCTGTAATAGAAATCGAGATGTTTTCGGTTGCTGCGACATTATGCATGTCGGCAAGCGCCAAACGGTTAAGTTTCAAAATAGCAAGCGCATGTTTTTGCAACTTTTCGCCATCAATTGTCGGTCGTGTTCCTTTTTTTCCTCTTTCGAGTAATTGACAGCCACAAACAAGTTCAAGCTTTTGCATTTGCTCTGTCAATGCCGACTGGGAACGGTAGAGGCGTTCGGATGCTTTCAGAAAACTTCCGGTTTCCAAAATTGTAATGAAGGTCGTTAAAAGATCGGGATCCAGATTTTGCATATACGCACCTTTTAAAATTCGGAAAAACCGAATTATTTTATAAAATATTCCTGTTATATTTATAATTAATCCAGTGCTACGCATTTCTCAACTGAAAAAGCGGAGCTGAATAATGAGTGACAAAATTTTCATCAACGACGGGGTTCGTTCAAGCGGGCACAAGTGGAAGGTACTGTTTACATGTGCGTTGGCGAATACATGTTTTACATTTGTGATTGGTGGTGTTCCGGCCGCAGCTCTCCTTTTACGGGATGATTATCAAATTTCCACACCGGTATTGGGGATGCTTATGGGAATTGTCGGAATAGGCATAGCTTTTGGTGAAGTTCCTTGGGGAATGCTCACCGACCGGCTGGGCGACCGGCCCATTCTTATAACCGGTTTGACGACCACGGCATTTGTCCTCATCCTGACAGCTATCATAATAAATGTCGTTCCGATTGTTTATGCTCCTGTAACATTATTCATCGGGCTACTCATTATCGGCCTTTCAGGCGGCAGCCTGAATGGTTCGAGTGGACGAGCTATTATGCAATGGTTCGACAAAGACGAACGTGGATTTGCGATGGGTGTCAGACAGACTGCTGTTCCGCTCGGCTATGCCTTGGGAGCAGTCTTTTTCCCTCTCGTTTCATATAAAATGGGTTTTGTCTGGTCACTTTATATCTCGGCCTTGTTTTGCATTCTCTTTGCCTTTTTAACTTATCTTTGGGTTGTTGATATAGATCAGGGAAAAAGCACCGAAACAAACGGGACAGCCAAGAAAACTGAATCCGCTACCCATGTTTTCAAACAGTTCGCTATATGGCGTATTGTTGTCGCAATAGGCCTTTTGTGCGCACCACAATTTGCACTGATGACTTTTACAATGCTTTTCTTACACGACTTCGCACATATCAATATCGAATATATCAGCGCGATACTGTTCTTTATCCAGATAAGTGCCGGTTTCACACGTATTTCCGGTGGCTATTATACCGATAAGAAAAACAATCGCGCAGGCTTTTTAAAAGCGGTAACAATATTAAGTGCTATAGCGTTTTTTGTTCTTACACTCCTTACCTTTTTCTATGGAGAGGCTCCCTCGACGCATCTATCATGGGCTTTGGTGACTGCGGTTCTCGTTGCCGGTGTCTTCATATTATCTTGGCAGGGCGTCGGAATGACCGAATTGGCAACAATGGCAGGCCCGAAAAGCGTTGCAACCGCAATGGCAATGGCAAACACGGCAACCTTCTTTATATTGTTCGCAACCCCGACAATTATACCGTGGATACTAAACGCAACATCCTGGACAGGTGTTTGGGGGGTTATGACACTTGTCTGTGTCGGAATGTTTTTCCTGTTCTGACTGAATGTTTTCCATGAAAATTAAAAATAAAAAATCACCCTTTCATCAAAATTGGAAACCCACTGCTAAAAAAAGTCCCGAATTTTTAATATGATAGTTACGTTCGGGACTTATCAATTTGTAAAAATTATTTTTTAATATAAAAAATAGAAATATATACTATCTATAATATATTATAATACTTTTATAAGTAAATTATATTAATAAATTTAGATTTAAATTATTTATTATATAATAATTATTCCATAATAAAATGAAAATTACAACTTAGTATATCATCATAATGAAAAATGCTAAAAAACAAAAACCGGATGATACGCTCTGCGGACAGTCCATCCATCGCAAAGAGTAACAACCCGGTTTTTATGCACCCGTAAAAACATTTTCATGGAAGTAAAAATAGTTTTTAACGCAGCTTGATTTTACCGCTTCACCGCTATTGCCGCCACTTCCACCAAAACATTCGGACGAGCCATATTTGCTTCCACGGCGGCACGCGCCGGCGCACAATTTTCAGGCAACCATGCTTCCCAAACTTCATTAAACGCGTCAAAATCTTTTGCGATATTCTTGATCCAGATCTGCGCCGATAGAATATGAGCTTTATCACTTCCAGCTTCATCAAGCAGATGATCTATTTTTTGCAATACCTCTCTTGTCTGGGTTACAAAATCACCGTCAAGTGTCGTGGGAACCTGCCCCGACAAAAATACAAAGTTGCCGCATGAAACAGCAGCAGAAAGCCGTTTATTTGTGTCAATACGATCAATCGTCATGATATTATTCCAGTTCCAAGCCATTCAAATCGATTGGTGAAGATTGATGAGTTATGAGATGAGAAAGGACAGTTGCACTTCCCGCCGAAAGCGTAAATCCGAGGCTTCCGTGACCAACATTCAGCCAGAGATTCTGATATTTCGACTTGCCCAATATGGGTGGGCCCTTTGGCGTCGACGGACGCAATCCCGTCCATTCTTCAGCTTTATCGATTGTTGTGAACTCATTGAAAGTTTCCCGCGCTATTTCCTTTATGGCATTAATACGTGATTGGCGGATTCCGGCGTCTTCGTAACCGATATCGACCATGCAAGCCAACCTCAGACGATCACCAAGTTTTGCGTAAAGAATTTTATTGCTATAATCTGTAAGACTTATAGCTGGTACAATGTGTGGTTTTTCGGGATAAGGAAGCGTAAGACTGTAGCCTTTTAACGGATATATCGGCACAGAAATACCGATATGCGCCAAAATGTCTTTGCTGCTGTTACCCGTACAGATAACATAATCATCTCCGGTGACAGAACCGGAATTTGTCTCGACGCCCGTAATACGGTCTTTTTGCGTGATAATTTGATCTATATGGGTTGATGTTTTAAGAGTAAAATTCGGATGTTTTTTTAATGCCTCTAATAAAACACAACAAAATTTATAACAATCTGCGGTTTCGTCACCGGGAGAAAAAATAGAACCGGCCAACTTGTTTTCTATAAATCCGAGCGAAGGTTCAAGTTCTACACTTTCTTTAGCGGTCAAAGCCTTCTGAAATTCTTTATTAATACCTGCTTTGGCTTTGTTAAAATCATTCAAATCACGATATATCACAAGTTTTCCGGTCTTAACCCAATCAAAATTACCCAATTCGCCACTCTCGCGCCATTGCGTAACAATTTTTTGGCTGAATAAGGATAATCTGAGAATATGAGCGCCATTGATTTTATTGGTTTTGGCATTGCATGCCAATAGAAATTGAAACAACCATTTCCACTGATCCAATGAAAAACGTAACTTCAGATTAAGTGGCGACCGTGGCTTACCTATCCACTTGAAAACATGCATGGGTACTCCGGCATCAGCAAGAGGCGATACGTAGCGATAGCTTAACTGCCCGCCATTGGCAAAGCTTGTAACCAATCCCACATCGTCCATTCGTTCGACTAACGTAACTTTTTGCCCTTGTTTAATCAAAGCATAGGCCGTCGTTAATCCGATAACGCCACCGCCAATGACAACGACATGTCTTTCCACTTTTCCTCTCCCGCCCATTTCATTCAATAAGCTCGCCCTTTTCTTTCAATAAGCCCGCCCATTTCTTTCAATAAGCCTGCCCATTTCTTTCAATAAGAATGAGTAAAAAGGATAAAGAAGAAAACAACAATTGAGTTTTATTTTGTCATATATAACCTTTCGTTAAGTTGTTTAACCTGCGTCGCCAAATGGTGTTGCAACATGGAAATATATTTTTGTGTCGGTTTTGAAACTGTCAAATCACGGTGTTGGATGAGATAAATCGTTGCGGAAAGTTTTGGTTCTATTGGAAATATCATGTGGTCAGGCAGCATGAAAAAAGCTGTGAACAGGTCGATAATTGACGAACCAACGCCCTGTTTTACAAATTCGGCAGCCATGTAATAAGTTTGAACATCAACGACTGTTTTCTTGAATATTCGTGATCGACCGATCGCCGTAGTAAAAGAATATGCATTAGGATGTATCCAGCGATCTTCATCAATCTGATGAATGTTTATGGGGTTACGATGCGGTAGACTGTCAATATATACCAATGGTATTTCTGCAATCGGCGTAGAAATCAACCCGCTATCGTTTTTCAAACCGAAGGTAATGGCCAAATCCAATAGTCTATTATTTAATTGTTGCTGTAATTCATCGCTATGTTGCGTACCGACAGTGATAAATACACGCGGGTTTTCTTTTATAAATCGAGCTGTAACTTGCGGAATTGCACAAAGAGCCAAACTGGGCAAGCAGCCAATGGTTATTCTGCCTTCAGGATTATTGGCCAAGTTTCTTGCAAGACTTTGTAAATTGTTTAGATCGACATAAATCGATTTTATTTGTTCAAATAATATATGTGCTTCCTGAGTGGGCGTCAGTTTGCCTTTTACCCGTTTAAAAAGGGAAAAACCCAATTTATATTCTGCCAATTTCAATGATTTACTAACCGCAGGTTGGGACACACATAAAATTGATGCCGCGCCATTGAGCGTTCCGCACGTCATTACAGCATAGAAAACTTCCAAATGTTTCAGACTAAGTCCCATTTACCTCTCCCGCCATTAACCTTTGGTTATAGGTACTGGAAAAAAAATCATTCTCCGGATTCGATCATTGTAAAGTAGATTGCACGGAAAATACAATAAAACACTTGGGAGGGTTATAAATGGCGGTGAAATTACATTTTAGCAATCGCAATTTGGTGCTTGGTTTTGTGATGTTCGTATCGCTATTATTGGCACTATATACGCGAACGCTGCCTAGCGGTGAAATCGGCATCATCGGTTTGACACCAATTTTTGCCTTGGCAATTCTATCCATTTGCGGATTGGATATCGTTTTATCTGTGGTTGTTGCGATCATTCTTGGCGTCATAATGACGTCGACCACACCTGTGGAATTAGGCAAGCTCTTAGCAGCATCCACCGGTTCTTTTATCGCTACGGTCGGCTTGATTATTATGTTGGGAGCTGGTGTCGGAGAGGTAGCAACCCGCACAGGTGCGGCAAAGCAACTGGTCAATTTTATCGTCAATAAAATTGGACTTTCGAGCCAAAGACGCGTCAAACTCGGAATTATTATTTCATCCATTGTAATTTGTGGCTCGTTAGGCACTATGGCAGGCGGGAACGCGATCATCGTTGCGGTCATTATCCCCGTAGCGGCTGCAGTCGGATTGACACCCCCGACTGTGGCACTATTGTTGATGACTGCGGGATCAATCGGTCTATTTATTGGTCCATTTACGCCGAGCACAGTCACAATTCTGGAATTGGGCGGCTTGTCCTATCCACAATTTCTCATTCACGCCGGCTTACCAATGAGCCTTGTTACGTTATTGGCTGGCTGGTTTATGTCTAACAAAATTCAACAATGGACTGTCGGCAAGATAAAATATGATGAAGAAATCGTCGATAAAAATAAGACCGACGTGGACGACGAAAAAAGAGGAAAGCGTTCAGCACTGGTATTTTTCTTGACCATTGTTGTAATGGCTTTCATAGGAGTGATTGTACAAGCCGGTTTCAGTTTTGCGATTTTTGTTATGTTGACGGTTGCAACTTTGACCGGTCTCTCAGGTGGTTTATCTCCCATAAACATTCTGGATGCGATGTACAAAGGATGTGGTCGTCTCGTCTGGATGTTCCTGCTTTATTGGCTTTATAATCCGGTACTGGTATTGGTTGACAAACTTAGTGCTTATCAGGCTTTGCTCAACGATGTAACGCCATATCTACAAGGCTTCTCGGCCGCCTGGTTGTGCTTCTTTGTTTTCCTGTTCAACATTATCGGCCACGTACCGGGAGCTGCCGTAGCCCAGATGACCTTTACCAAAAAAATCTTCGGACCTATTCTTTTGGCACAAGGTGTTACCCCGGAAGGTTTAACTGCGGTTCTACTGGCCAGTTCGCAGGTTGACTGGTTTGGTCCTTTTCCGTCGTCCGATATGTTCGGACAAATGGGATTAGCCCGTTCGACATCACTTAAATATATGCTCTACGGGGGTTGGGCAATTGTTATCGCGAATATCGTGATGTTTGCGATATTATTTCAGATTGTTACTTGAAAAAGCCGGTTTGATAAGATGTTTAAAAAATGGCGGCCTTGCCGCCATTTTTATTTTTGCTGGCCGGTAATCCGGTTATTAACTGAGCTGTCAAGCTGGCAACTTCAATTGACCTAACAAGCTCACTTCAAGTTGTTTCACATTCACTTAAAACAAAAATAGAAGTAAGAAATGCTGACTATCGGCTATCGAAAGCGCATCGAAGTGGTTAAGCCGAATTGGCGGGTTAGCCGAATTGGGCGGGTTGCCCCGAAAGAAGAGCTATATTGCGTTTTATGACCAACATTCCAACGATCACCACACAGACGTTTCGGATACCAGACAATATCAGTTAATTAAAATGTTAGTAGCATCGAGATAAAGATCTGGAAACACATTGTCGATTTTCCAACTTGGCGTGAAATATCGGAGAGGCAGTTACAGCACCCGTTCCAAGGACAAATGTCTTTAAGCAAAGAATTAAAAAGTAAATCTGTTCTTTAAATGAGTGATGTCATTCGATTGTGATTGACCACTATTTTATAGCTGTCACCCCGCCTGCATTTATAATGGTATTTTCGCGCGACAGATTGTATCAAATATCGAAAATATACATTAAAAATTTATGTAGGAAGAGTTTTGGAAAAACTGATAAAAGTGATTAATCTAATGAATCAAAATAGTTTCTTTTAAAAATGGCGGAGAAAAAGTCCCCTTCGCTATTGTTTCAGCACGTCGCAAGCCGTGCCATACAGATTTTTTGTTTAATATTATCAATGAGTTATTGTCCTTTACGGCCTATCATGATACCGTCCCTTCCAAGTTGTATCGGGGGATGAAATGGGGGATGGGAAAATATTAAAGTAACTGATATTGTTGCTTTATATATGTTTTTTTGATTGCAATGGCGGAGAGAAAGGGATTCGAACCCTTGATACGGTTGCCCGTATACACGCGTTCCAGGCGTGCGCCTTCAACCACTCGGCCACCTCTCCAGCGAGGCGCAATATAACGGGAAAGACTCCGAGTTCAAGAGGAAACTTCATTTCATACAAGAAAAAGTCGTTTGATCTCGGATGGCTTCCACCTTTATGACGCGAACCGGCAAGAATTTGAAGATGCGATTGAATAAGCTGACAGGGTGAAAGTCTTATCAATTCAATTCGATGACACTTTATTCAATTATCAAGATGATTGCCATTTCTCGAAGTTATATCGCTCCCGTCATCAAGCTTCGGGCATTTTAGCACTTCACAAAATTTGCAAAACAATGGTTATAAAAAAATCCCCATTGAAAAACAGAAAGCCTGCTTCGACCTCTCGTCAAAAGCAGGCTTTCTTCCCCTTGAAAATGAAACCGGCTAGCTCAACCCGAATCCTAATATGCAGTGATTTCCGCATATTGATTCTGATATACTCAAGCAGCTTTTTCATCCGCAAAAGCTTTTTTTACGCTGTCGCGGCCATTGATTTTTTCCATATAAGAAGACAAGGCAGGCATATCGAGAAGATCGATCCCGACAAATTTGCACCATGTCAAAATTGTGAAAAGATAGGCATCAGCAACCGTGAAATGGTCACCGGCTACAAACTCGGAATTTTCAAGCTTTTTTTCTGCGTAGACAAGCCTCTGGATAAGTTTCGATTTCGCAGCTTTTTTCTCTTCTTCCGAGGTCGGGTGGAAAAGCGGCCCGAAACCTTTATGAAGCTCGGTTGCAATGTAATTCAACCATTCCTGCACTTTTGCCCGCTCGAAAGTGCCCGGCTTTTCAGCCAAATTCTTTTCAGGCTTGAGATCAGCAAGATATTGCACAATAGCCGGCCCCTCGGTAATGACACGACCGTCATCAAGTTCAAGAGCCGGAACATAGCCTTTTTGTGTGACAGTCAGGTAATCTTTGCCACTTGCTGTGACCTTTTTTGCCAAATCAACCTTTTCAAGCGTAATTGGTATACCTGCTTCCAGCGCTACGATATGTGGAGAGAGTGAACAGGCACCGGGGGCAAAATACAATTTCATAATCTCTATCCCTTCAAAAATATTGCTGTTTTATAGCCCGAAATTGATACAGTTTTTCGTTTCTTTCAATAGTCTCGCTTCATCTTACATTGTTCAATTCAAATGCGCATTTCAATTTATTTTTAACAGAACAAATCCCGATCTCTTTATTTTTTGCGCATAGAACCGATTTTGAATGCATAATCCTAGACATTGCATTGCCTTTTGTGAATAAAATGATAAAAGATTAGGCGTTTTTAAAATTGCACAACAAAAAGGCACTCGTGATTGTCCATTCTTTCCACTCCTCTTAAAGTTGGCAATCTGGAATTCAGAAACCGTGTTTTTCTTGCCCCTATGTCGGGGGTAAGTGATCTACCGTTCCGGCAAAGAAGTTGGCTCGCCGGTGCGGGCATGGTGGTTTCGGAAATGGTGGCGAGTGCCGAATTATGTTCCGGCGCGGTTGAAAGCCAAATGCGTGTGAATGGCAAAGGCCTTCCCCAGCATGTGGTACAGCTTGCCGGTCGCGACCCCGAATGGATGGCAAGAGCGGCTGAAATCGTTCAGGATAATCATGCCGATATGATAGATATTAACATGGGATGTCCGGCCAAAAAGGTCATTGGTGGATATTCGGGTGCGGCACTCATGCGCGACTTGAAACTTGCCATGTCATTGATAGAGGCCGTTTTGAAAGTAGCCAGAATACCTGTTTCACTCAAAATGCGGCTTGGTTGGGATGAAACAACAATCAATGCGCCGGAACTCGCACAAATGGCCGAAGCGGCCGGTATTGCCATGATTACAGTGCATGGCCGCACCAGAATGCAGTTTTATAACGGTCAAGCCGACTGGGATGCTTTGAAAAAAGTGCGTGATGTCATTTCAATTCCCATGGTAGCAAATGGCGATATTGGCAATCTTGAAGAGGCTGAAGAATGCCTGCGCCGCTCCGGTGCCGATGCTGTCATGATCGGGCGGGCAAGTTACGGTGCGCCGTGGCTCTCCGGTGAAATCGCAGGCCATCCTTTTTCAGCAAATCTCGGTGATTATGTTTGCGACCATTATCAGGCGATGCTTGATTATTATGGTGAAAATACCGGTCTCCGTCACGCCCGAAAACATATCGACTGGTATTTGAACAAACATGCCAAAGGAGTTTATAGCAGCGAAGAGCGGCAGGAACTGATGACTTCACGCAGTCCGGAACGTGTTCTTACATTAATAAATTCGATATTTTCAAGAGATTCGGTTCATCCGAAAAGGGCAGCTTGACAATGCAACAAAAAGCCAAAAATCCGGAGCAAAATCTGGCAGGTCTCGTACTTGATGCTGTTCGCCATCCGGTTATTCTCGTCGATAAGGACAATAGCATCGCCTATGCCAATGCCTATGCCGAACAATTTTTTAAAGCGAGTTCTTCTGTATTGGCGCGAAACAAGCTCGAAACATTCTTGCCCTTTGGCAGCCCCCTGCTCTCGCTTATCAATCAGGTGAGGGAAAAACCAAAACCGGTTAATGAATATCATGTCGATTTATCATCACCAAAACTGGGTTATGACAAGCTTGTCGATATTTTTGTCCAGCCGCTCTCGGAGATACCGGGTAGCGTTGTTGTGCTGTTTCAAGAAAAATCTATGGCCGAAAAGCTCGACCGGCAAATGACCCATCGGGGAGCTGCCCGCTCGGTTACCGGCCTTGCCTCGATGCTTGCCCATGAAATAAAAAATCCGCTTTCGGGAATACGCGGTGCTGCCCAGTTGCTTGAAAGTGTGGTTGGCGATGACGACCGCCAGTTGACACGTCTGATTACCGATGAAACAGATCGTATTGTTGCTCTGGTTGATCGTATGGAAGTGTTTTCCGATGAGCGGCCAATCGAACGTTTTCCGATCAATATTCATACCGTTCTCGATCATGTCAAAAGACTGGCGCAAAACGGTTTTGCAAAGAATATAAAATTTGTCGAAAAATACGATCCCTCGCTGCCACCGGTCTTTGCCAATCGTGACCAGCTTATCCAGATTTTCCTCAATCTCGTTAAAAATGCGACAGAAGCTCTGGAAAGTGTAAAGAACCCGACAATTACGCTTACCTCCTCCTATCGGCCCGGTATCAAACTTTCTGTTCAAGGGCGGCATGACAAAGTCACTCTGCCGATGGAATTCTGTGTGGAAGACAATGGAGCGGGTGTTCCCAAAGACATTCAGGAAAACCTGTTTGATCCGTTTATTACCAGCAAACCGAACGGATCCGGCCTTGGACTTGCACTGGTTGCCAAACTTGTAAACGACCATGGCGGGGTGGTCGAATGCGATTCACAACCGGGGCGTACGATATTTCGTGTTCTTTTACCTATGTGGCGGCCGGAAGAAACAGAACACAAGCACAGCGGAGAAACCGAATGACAAAAGGGATGATACTTGTTGCAGATGACGATGCAGCAATCCGCACCGTTCTCAATCAGGCACTCTCGCGTGCAGGTTATGAAGTGCGCGTCGCACCGAATGCTGCAATGCTGTGGAGATGGATTGCCAATGGCGATGGCGATCTCGTCATTACCGATGTTGTTATGCCGGATGAAAACGCATTTGACCTTTTGCCTCGCATTAAAAAGGCTCGTCCGGAAATTCCTGTGATTGTCATGAGTGCCCAGAATACATTTATGACGGCGATCAAAGCCTCGGAAGCAGGCGCATATGACTATTTGCCCAAGCCGTTCGATCTTTCGGAGCTTATCAATATTGTCGGAAGAGCCATGGTGGAGCCGCGCTCCGAAAACGAAAAGCCCAAATCCGATGAAACCGCCGATGCAATGCCGCTTGTTGGCCGTTCCGCTGCAATGCAGGAAATTTATCGCATTCTTGCCCGCATGATGCAGACAGACCTGACTGTGATGATTACAGGGGAATCCGGAACAGGAAAAGAACTGGTTGCCCGTGCACTTCACGAATATGGCAGACGCAGAAAAGGCCCCTTTGTCGCAATCAATATGGCAGCAATTCCGAAGGATCTCATTGAATCGGAACTTTTCGGGCATGAAAAAGGTGCTTTTACCGGTGCCAATATGCGTTCGAGCGGGCGCTTCGAGCAGGCCAACGGCGGAACCTTGTTTCTCGACGAAATTGGCGACATGCCGATGGATGCACAAACACGTTTGCTACGCGTTTTGCAACAAGGCGAATATATGACAGTTGGCGGAAGAACGCCGATCAAAACAGATGTCAGAATCGTTGCTGCAACCAACAAGGATTTACACCAGCTTATCAATCAAGGACATTTCAGAGAAGATTTGTTTTATCGGCTCAATGTGGTGCCGCTACGCATTCCCGCTTTGCGTGAAAGAGCCGACGATATTCCCGACCTTGTGCGCCATTTCTTCAAATTGGCCTCCGACAACGGATTGCCTTCAAAACATATCAGCAATGAGGGGCTTGATTTGTTGCGCCGTTATTCCTGGCCGGGCAATGTCAGGGAATTGGAAAATCTTGTACGCAGACTTGCCGCACTTTATCCGCAGGAAGAAATTGCGGTCGACGTTATCGAGACCGAGTTGAAAAATGAAACCGGTCTTCACGGCGCAGACAATCCCGTTTCGGTGAGTGACAATATAACGATTGGCGAAGCAGTCGAGATGAATATGCAAAAATATTTTGCTTCTTTCGGTAATGAGCTCCCCCCTGCCGGACTTTACCACCGCGTATTGGAAGAGGTCGAGTATCCACTTATTCTTGCCTGTCTTACAGCGACAAAGGGAAACCAGATCAAGGCAGCAGAGCTGTTGGGGCTTAATCGCAATACTTTGCGCAAAAAAGTGCGCGATCTCAAAGTGAACATTTATAAAGGCACGAAGGCAAATTAAATTTGGCTCAAAAAAATTCAAATAAGTGATTGACCTTTAGCCAGAACCTTGTAAAGACTTGCGCATCCTTTTTGGAGGGGTGGCCGAGCGGTTTAAGGCACCGGTCTTGAAAACCGGCGTGCAGGCGACTGTACCGTGGGTTCGAATCCCACCCCCTCCGCCATTTCAATCAAAAAAATATATATAAAACAATAATATCATTTACTTTTGTATTTTATCATCCCCCAACTCATCCCCCGATAATTCTTGAAGGGTATAGCAGCATAATGGACGGTAAAGAATTTTTGGGAGGCAAAACTGCATAGGACAGCATCACACAGCCTTCAATAGCGAAGGGGATACCCCTTCCGCTATATTCCATGAAAAAATAGGAAGAAGAGTTCTTTATATAAAATCTGCCGGAATTGTGCCGTAGATCGGTCAATATTATACACCAACCGAACTTTACTGTGCTGTTTGTTCCAAACAAAATACAAAGTTAAAGATATTCCTGTATCCAAATACAGTGCCGTAAAACCGGTTCTGATTGGACATGCATATAGTGTATCTATTCGCGACAGGCTCACTCCCCCTTACTGGTGTCTAAAGCTTTTCCTCTGCATGGACATTTCTCCCGAATGCAAGGGTATAATGCGTTGACATTGTGCGGAACATAGATATGCGAGCACAAAGGCTCGCATTAAAAATTTTACAGATGCAATTGTAAAAGTGAGGAAAACGGTTCGTCGCTTGACTGTCTTTATCATTGATAAAGAATGGAACCGAACCGGAAAGCCGAGACGACTTTATCCGACTTGTAACCGGTTCCGGCACAAGCAAACGAGAATAATAGTGCCGCGCCGGAACGGGATTGGTAAGAAAATAACAGTTAATATTTATTCCAAAACGACAAGCAGATCCTTGGCATCAATCTGGTCGCCCTGTTTGACCAGAACTTCTTTTACCGTAGCATTTTTATCGGCATGAAGGACTGTTTCCATCTTCATGGCCTCGATTGACACCAAAACATCGCCTGTCTTTACTTTATCGCCGACATGAACCGCAACAGAAGAGATCATACCCGGCATCGGAGAACCGATCTGGAAAGCGTTTCCGGCTTCCGCTTTAGGACGAATATTGTTGGACGAACCATGAGCACGATAATGCACATGGATGCGGCGTGGTTGGCCGTTCAACTCGAAGAATAATGTAACCATACCTTTTTCATCCGGTTCGCTACGCCCCAGATAATGGATGATTAACGATTTGCCGTTTTCGATTTCGACCAGTATTTCATTTTCCAAAGGCAGGCCATAAAAATAAACCGGCGTCGGAAGCGAGCTTACCGGACCATAGAGATTTTTGGCCACCACATAATCCGTGAAGACTTTTGGATACATCAAAAAAGACGCAAATTCCGCATCGTCAATATCACGTCCTGCTTTTTCGGTTGCGATCTTTCTTTCTTGTTCAAGATTTGCGGCTTTAAGCAAAGAACCGGGCCGAACTGTAAAAGGTTTTATGTCTTTGAGTATCTTTTTCTGTAAAGCAACCGGCCACCCGCCTTCAGGTTGTCCCAGATCACCTTTCATCATCGAGACAACCGAATCCGGAAACGCGATGTCTTTATCCGGATTTTCGACATCTGCAACTGACAGATTTTGGCTCACCATCATCAAGGCCATATCGCCAACAACCTTGGAAGAAGGGGTCACTTTGACAATATCGCCGAACATCCGGTTGACATCGGAATAGGCCTGCGCCACTTCATGCCAACGGCTTTCCAATCCCAATGAACGTGCCTGCTCTTTGAGATTGGTAAATTGCCCGCCCGGCATTTCGTGCAAATATACTTCAGAGGCAGGGCCTTTCAAATCACTTTCAAAAGCCGCATATTGTTGACGTACCGCTTCCCAATAGAACGAAATGCGGCGTATCCATTTGCTATCCAATCCGGTATCACGGTCGGTTCCTTTCAATGCTTCGACGATTGATCCGAGACAGGGTTGAGACGTATTTCCGGAAAACGCATCCATCGCAGCATCAACAATATCGACACCGCTTTCCACAGCAGCCAGTACAGATGCCGCTGCGATGCCGGATGTGTCATGGGTATGAAAGTGGATTGGCAGATCGGTAGATTCACGCAATGCTTTAAACAAAACACGTGCTGCGCGCGGCTTCATCAAACCGGCCATATCTTTAATGGCTATGATGTGGGCGCCTGCATTTTCCACTTCACGTGCAAGTTTCAAATAATACTTCAAATCATATTTCGGACGGGCACTATCCAGAATATCGCCTGTATAACAAATGGCGGCCTCGCAAAGTTTTCCTTCCTCAAGCACGCTGTCCATCGACACGCGCATGTTTTCCACCCAATTGAGACTGTCAAAAACGCGAAAAATATCAATGCCGTTTTTGGCAGCCTGACCGATGAAATATTTGACGACATTATCAGGATAGCTCTTATAGCCAACGCCATTGGCACCCCGTAACAACATCTGTGTCAAAATGTTGGGAATGGATTCACGTATTTTTTGCAAACGTTCCCACGGGTCTTCGGTCAGAAAGCGCATTGCAACATCGAAAGTGGCCCCACCCCAGCATTCAACCGAGAAGAGATCGGGCAGAGCTTTTGCATATGTTCCGGCAATCGTGACAATATCATGGGTACGCATACGCGTTGCCAGTAATGATTGATGCCCGTCCCGCATTGTCGTATCGGTAACAAGTACACGATCCTGTTTGCGTATCCATTCGGCAAATTTCTGCGCTCCCAACTCGTCTAGCCGGTTCTTGGTGCCGCTCCTGATATTCTGGTTATCGGTGACGGGTACGACAGGACGAGCCAAATGTTCGGACGGCTTTGAACGCCCTTTTACCTCAGGATGACCATTCACCGTGACATCGGCAATATAGGTCAGCAGCTTTGTTGCTCTATCCTGACGTTTTACAAAATTGAACAATTCCGGCGTGGTATCAATAAATCGGGTGGTATAGTCGTTGGCAGCAAATTTCGGGTGGCTGATGATTGCTTCCAAAAAAGTCAGATTGGTAGCAACACCCCGAATCCGGAATTCGCGAAGTGCTCTATGCATACGGGCAATAACTTCATCCGTTGTCGGAGCCCATGCTGTAACCTTTTCAAGCAACGGGTCATAAAAGCGGGTAATCACCGCCCCTGAATAGGCAGTGCCACCATCAAGACGGATTCCGAAACCTGTTGCACCACGATAGGCCGTAATCCGACCATAATCGGGAATAAAATTCTGTTCCGGATCTTCGGTGGTAATGCGGCACTGAAGCGCATGACCACGTATGCGAATGTCTTCCTGCTTCGGAATACCCGATTGTGGTGTACCGATCGCAGCGCCTTCCGCAATACGGATTTGCGCTTTGACCACGTCAATACCGGTTATTTCTTCCGTGACCGTGTGTTCAACCTGAATACGGGGATTAACTTCGATAAAGTAGAATTTGCCGCTATCGACATCCATCAAGAATTCGACAGTGCCGGCACCGATATATTTTGTCGCGTTTGCAATCTTCAAACCATAGGAAGCAAGTTCGCTGCGTTCATCGTCATTCAAATAGGGCGCGGGTGCGCGTTCCACTACTTTCTGGTTACGGCGTTGGATCGAACAATCCCGCTCGAACAAGTGCACTGCATTGCCGTGAGTATCTCCAAGAATTTGCACCTCGACATGACGGGCATGTTCAACCAATTTTTCAAGATAAACTTCATCCTTGCCGAAAGCCGCTTTGGCCTCGCGTTTTGCTTCCAATACTTCTTTCGCCAAATCGTCGGCTTTGCGAATGGTACGCATGCCGCGACCGCCCCCGCCCCAGGAAGCTTTCAGCATTAACGGATAGCCTATTTTTTCGGCGAGACTCTTTATCTCGTCGAGATCATCCGGTAGCGGATCGGTAGCAGGAACAACCGGAACGCCGATTTCGACAGCAAGATTGCGTGCTGCAACCTTGTTGCCCAGACGGCGCATCGTTTCACTCGTCGGGCCGATAAAAATAATTCCGTTTGCAGCACATGCATCGGCAAATTCGGGACTTTCCGACAAAAGCCCGTAGCCCGGATGGATTGCATCGGCTCCCGACAATTTGGCGACGCGGATGATTTCGTCAATTGATAGATAGCTTTCGATCGGTCCCATTTCGTGGTCGAGATGGGCTCCCCTGCCAATCAGATAACTTTCATCCGCTTTGAAGCGATGCAGTGCAAGCTTGTCCTGTTCGGCAAAAACAGCAACCGTCTTGATATTCAGCTCGTTGGCTGCGCGAAAAACGCGGATTGCAATCTCTGAACGATTGGCAACCAGAAGTTTACGAATGCCCATCTGTATATGTTCCCTTTTACTATTATTTTATATTGAGCCGGTAAATAGATCACATTCAATATTGTTTTTTGCACATCAACTGTGGAAGAAACTACCAAGATGAAATTGTTATTACTCGAAAAGAGAACGGTTTTTTTGCACAATGACCGCAATCATTGATGCAACCTCGCTCACCCGACGAATATTGCGTGCGGACTCGTGGTAGGATAGCCAATAGGCACGCTCGATTTTGTGGTCTGGCAATACAGGTATCAAATCATTATAATTTTGCGCTATATAGGAGTGTAACACCGCAATACCGGCGCCACTTCTGGCTGCTTCCAATTGCCCCAATGTGCTCGAAATCTGGAAATTGGATGTAAAATCACGACTGATTTCATCATTATAGGCAAGTGCCTGGGAAGCCACCAAATCTTCAACATAGCTTATGAGATGGTGCGCCTTAAGTTCTTCAATGCGTTCAGGAAGACCATATTCCTTGATATAATTACGATGGGCATAGAGACCCAGCCGATAATCGACAAGTTTGCGGGCAATAAGCCGCCCGTGTCTTGGTCTTTCAACTGTTATGGCGATGTCGGCCTCGCGCTGCGATAAAGAAAAGGATCGTGGCATAGGCACCAATTGCAAAACAAGATCGGGATAACGCAATAAAATATCATTTAAACGGGGAGCAAGAAAAGAAACCCCGAAACCATCAGGCGCTGCAATACGTACATGACCGGCAAGATTGATATTTTTGCCGCCAAGCTGTTCTTGCGCAAGTAACAATTCGGCTTCTATCTTTTCGGCACGCACCAGCAATTCTTCGCCGGAAGCCGTCAGGTCACAACCGGTGGTACGTCTTACTACCAATTGCGTTTTGAGTTCATCTTCCAATGCCGTGAGCCTGCGGGCAACTGTTGTATGATTAACAGACAAAAGTTTTGCTGCAGAAAGAAGTTGCCCTTTCCGTGCGACCGCCAAAAATATTTTTAGATCATCCCAGTTCATAATACATAATTTTGCACAACAGATAAGAATTATCCACCATTGTTTTTGTATAATAACACGTAACAATGGAGTCATAACTTCATTGGAGGAAGTAATGCAAGAATATGGTCATTTTATAAACGGTAAATCTGTCAAAGGTAAAAGCGGGCGCCAGTCCGACGTTTTTCTGCCTATGGATGGTTCGGTTCAAGCCAAAGTCGATTTGGCAACGAAAGCTGAAATCGACGAAGTGGTGAAGATTGCAGCAGCGGCACAACCTGCCTGGGCGGCTGTCAACCCGCAACGCCGATCGCGTGTGTTGCGCAAGTTTTTAACACTTGTCGAGGAGGAAATGAAACCGCTTTCGGAACTTCTCGCCAAAGAGCATGGCAAAACAGTTTCCGATGCTGCCGGAGATATACAGCGCGGTCTGGAAGTTGTGGAATTAAGCCTTGGTGTGCCCCATTTGACAAAGGGAGAATTTACTGAAGGTGCCGGCCCCGGCATTGACACTTATTCGATCCGCCAACCTTTGGGTGTCGTCGCCGGTATTACCCCTTTCAATTTTCCGGCTATGATTCCGCTTTGGATGGCCGGACCGGCAATTGCTTGCGGCAACGCTTTCATTCTCAAACCGTCCGAACGCGATCCGGGTGTGCCGCTCAGATTGGCAGAATTGTTTATCGAAGCCGGTGGCCCTGCCGGAATATTCAACGTTGTTAACGGTGACAAAGACGCAGTTAACGCAATTCTGGATAATCCCGATATTAAAGCTGTTAGTTTTGTAGGCTCGACGCCTATAGCCCGATATATTTACGAACGGGCGGCCGCAAATGGCAAACGGGTACAAGCTCTGGGCGGCGCCAAAAATCACATGTTGATTATGCCGGATGCCGATCTCGATCAGGTTGTAGATGCATTGATCGGAGCCGGTTATGGTTCTGCCGGTGAACGTTGCATGGCGATCTCGGTCGCAGTCCCCATCGGAGAAGATACAGCCAACCGGTTAATGGAAAAGCTTATTCCCCGTGTCAAAGCCTTGAAGGTTGGCACTTCGCTCGATCCTTCAGCCGATTATGGCCCGGTTGTAACAAGAGAAGCCCAACAGCGTATCCTCAATTATGTCGATATCGGTGTCAAAGAAGGTGCAAAACTGGTCGTCGACGGGCGCAACTTCAAACTTCCAGGCTATGAAAACGGCTTTTATGTCGGCCCCTGCCTGTTTGATAATGTCACCAATGAAATGCAGATATATAAAGAAGAAATCTTCGGGCCGGTTCTTGGCGTTATTCGTGCCAAGAATTATGAAGAAGCTCTCGCTTTGCCAACCACACATTTATTCGGCAATGGCGTGACTATTTTCACGCGTGACGGTGATGCCGCGCGGGATTTTGTCAGTCGCGTAGAAGTTGGTATGGTCGGCGTCAATGTGCCGATACCGACACCGGTTGCCTACTATACTTTCGGTGGCTGGAAAGCTTCCATTTTTGGTGATTTGAACCAACATGGACCGGATGCGTTCCGCTTCTTCACACGCACCAAGACGGTCACGTCGCGTTGGCCCTCGGGTATTCGCAGCGGCGCCGAATTCTCGATGCCGACTATGAAATAAGTTTGAACAATCCGGGGTATTACGAAGAATACCCCGGATTTTTTAAAGTTTTACCGATATCGAGAGCAACCTTGGCTCAAAGCCCGACCTGTCGAGTATCATTCCCCTAACGGTTTTCTTGCTTTCAACGTTTCACGCATTTTGGCAACTTCGTCAGGCGAAACCGCAGGTGCCGCATTGCCCCACTCATTACGGATATAGGTCAACACATCGGCAGCCTGCTGGTTTGTAAATTTCCATGCAAAACCCGGCATTGACGCACCCGTCGGATTAAACCGGGTGATCGCTCCTTGGGAACCGACCAGCAGAACACGTGTCAAGCTTTCACTACTTCCACCTTTAATCCCGTTATTGCCTTTGAAAGCCGGAATCATATCGGCGACACCTGTTCCATTGGATACATGACAGGCAGTGCAATTGTCGTTAAAGATGCGTTTGCCATTGACCATTTGCGGGTTATCGGCCGATAAAGCTTGCAGTTTCACTGCACCGTGATCCGGCAATGATTTGATATAAATCGCCATGGCTTTCAAATCGTCGTCGGTGAAATACTGGAAGGATGCCTTGACGGCCTCTGCCATCGGGCCGGATGCAACAGTTACATGGTTGCTGCCGGTTTTCAAATATTGAACCAACGAAGCTTCATCCCAATTGCCCAACCCTTCGTCTTTGGAACCGGTTAGTGATGGTGCATACCAGTTTTGCAACGTCGCTCCGGTGTAACGACGGGAATTGATTTCGGCGCCAAAAGCATTACGTGACGTATGGCACATGGAACAATGTGCAGCTCCCTGAACGAGATAACGACCGCGGTTCCATTCCGGTGATTGGTCTTTCGCAACCTTTATATCCGAGGCATCAAAGAACAGCCGTTTCCAACCAAGCATCAGAAAACGGATATTGAAGGGAAATGATAACCGGTTTTCGACAACCTCATTATGAACAGGCGTTACAGTTTGCAGATAGTTCCACAAATCATGAATATCCTGATCGCTCATCTTGACATAGGATGTATAAGGCATTGCCGGATAAAGCGGGCCATTCGGCCCCTTGCCATTGCGCACAGCATCGGCAAATTGTGCTTCTGTCCAATTTCCTATACCGGTTTCTTTATCCGGCGTAATATTGCTGGCATAAAGCATACCGAAGGGCGTCTCTACCCCGAAACCGCCAGAAAGATCAGCCTTATGATCTTTGGTTTGGTGACAGGCAACACAATCGGCAGTCAAGGCAACATATTGCCCGCGTAAAATACTTGCCTTCAGCTCGCTATCATCTTTCCGGTCAGAGCCTTTACTAGCAAATTGCGAACTATCGTAATTGCGCGACGGCATTGTTACAATTCCGCCAACTGCCACGATAACACCCAGAACAACGAGGCCAAGGATAATTTTAAAAAATCTCTTCATCATCCCCCTCCTCAAACACGTACCAACGGACCGGGAGCCGGTATATATTTTTCTATAATTGCGCGTGCAGTCCACAGTGCCAGTGCACCGACTGTTGCGGTAGGATTATAGCCGGCATTATTGGGAAATGACGACGCTCCCGATACGAATACGTTATGCACATCCCAGCTTTGTTGATAGCGGTTCAAAACGCTCGTTCTGGGATCTTCACCCATCACTGCGCCACCAATTGTGTGATCGCTCGCTGTGTCATAGCCGGTGAAATTTGCTCGTGCAGAATTTGTACCGACAACATGTTCGGCTTTCATGGCGTAACCGATTTCGACACTTTTTTGCTCAATAAATCGGGCAGAACGACGATCATTTTCATTATAATTGAAGGTCATTCTCAACAATGGTTGTCCATGGCCGTCTTTATAAGTGGGGTCGAGATCAAGGTAGTAATCCTTGTGGGAATAGCTTGTACCCTGCCCGAAAACGACAGTCGCGTTCTGAAACGCATGTTTATAGGCTTTTTTCCACTCTCTTCCCCAACGCGGAGTACCGGGCGGGAGAAAGTCTGTATTTCCGATGGGGCGGGAACCTCTGGTAACAACCAGAATGCCCGCGCCACCAATAAAATCGAGATTTGAATGATCGAAACAATCGCCATTGAAATCGTCAATCTGGGCAGACAAGGCACCCGAACCGGCGAACTGGTTGAGATATTCGTTCTTGAAGAAAATGCTTGCGCCGGAAACTGTCTGGAAACAATAAGCGCGACCGACCGTACCTTCTCCGGATACCGGATCGTAAGGCTTGCCAATTTTTGAAAGCAGCAACAGGCGCACATTATGCAACTGGAATGCGCTGAACACTACAATATCGGCAGGTTGTTCCCATTCTTCACCGGTATGTTTATCAATATAGCTCACACCGGTCGCAGTTTTGCCGTCGGGTGCAAGATTGGCTTTAAGAACGGTTGAATCTGCAATAACTGTAAAATTCTTGCGTTGCATCAAGGCTGGAATAACACAATTGTTCGGCGTTCCCTTTGACCAGTTTCCGCAACCATAATAGAGGCAATAACCACAATAGGTACATGGTGCCATATGGATGTTGAACGGATTGGTATAGGCAGCAGATGTCTGGGCTGCCGGTACCATGAACGGATGATAGCCCATATTTGCCGTTGCTTCGGTAAAAATATCCGTCAAACGTGTTGTTTTCAAAGGTGGCAACGGATATTCGTTTTGACGCGGTTCTTCAAACGGATTGCCGCCTTCAATAATTTTACCCTGAAGGTTACCGGCTTTGCCGGAAATACCGGCAATTTTTTCATAACGATCGTAAAACGGCTCCAGATCTTCGTAGCTGACACCCCAATCCTGTACGATAAGGCCATCAACCAGTTTTTCTTTACCGTAACGCTCGGCAATCGTTGTCATCGGCTTGAAATCATAGGCCGTAAAACGCCATGCCATTCCTGCCCAATGGGCGCCTGCACCACCGACATTATAGCCCATGTCGAAAGTGCTCCAGTCACGCACCGGCAAGGCTGTTTGTGTGCGATCATTACGCACCGTGATGGTTTCTATGGCCGGCGGTAAAATCAGGTCACGACGTGTATCCCAACGTAATTCATCCGCATCGACAGCAGGCGGATGGTCGGTCGAGGTTTCCAACCATGGCCCCCGTTCGATTGCAACAACATCAAGACCAGCGCGGGTCAGTTCTTCGGCAATCAAAGACCCTGCCCAACCAAGACCGACGATGACAACATCGGCTTTAGGACGACGATTTGTCATAATCAGATTCCTTGTTTATGATTGCTACGCATAACGAGACTGATAGGCTCGATGCCGAGATTTTCGCCTTTGCGATCCATTGCAAAACGGAAATCGTAACGGGCACCCGGAAAGCCCAGCATCTTCCAGCTTGCCATTCCTTTGTTACCCCCATATATCGGATCCGAAAGATAGCCTTCACGGACGTTTTGCAGCATGAGTTCAAAAAGAGCTTTGGGATGAACATTGTCGGGTAAAGGCAAAGTTCCTTCTTCCATAGCCTCCAATATGGCTATCTGACGTTCGTTCGATAGTTTATCAAAGCTCTTGCCATCCGTATTTTTGCAATATGTATCAAGTGCAGCCAAACCGATTTTATAGCGTTCAGCCGGAGAAAATGAATATTGCGGGCCTTGTTCAGGTGTGCCTTTCAAAAACGGGCCAACCAGATATTGTTTTGTTCCCTTGCCGAATGCACCGGCCAATTGATTGTCGATAAAGGTTACACAACCGGCTTCTTTCCCGCCAATACCCAATTCATCCGACGGAATAAAACAATCGGCAATTGCACCCATCACATCGGCTTCGGATTGTGTGAAAAAAACAAGTTTATGTTCATCAATAACAGGATAAAACGACGTAGGCGTTGCATCGGCCTTCCAGGGCATTGTGCTGTTTATAATTGTCGCACAACCTTTCTGGACAAATGTTCCCGCCACCATAAATCCCGTTAACATTGTAATAAATTCACGGCGTCTCATCAGTCTAGGCTTTCAATATCAATGTATTTCTCGATTTCCGTATTTTTAAGTCAATAGAACTTGTCCCATAATTTAGATCTATTCTAAACTACTCTATAATGTAGCCCGAATTATCCAAGCATTTTTTCAGATAGTTATAACCCATGGTAGCATATTGCAGCGGGGGGGCTTTTTCGGGATCCTGTTCGGCTTCAACAACGAACCAGCCTTGATAATGTTGTGCGGCCAGTTCATCACAAATTTTCTGGAAATCGATCATACCGTCACCGGGCACGGTAAAGACGCCTTCCAGAACGCAATCCAGAAAGGAGGAACGATCCCGATCAATTCCATTCATGATATTTTCACGAACATCCTTACAATGGACATGGACGACGCGTTTGCCGTATTTTTTCAGTATAGATAACGGATCAACGCCCGCCATAACGAGATGTCCGGTGTCAAATAACAAGCCAACGCTCTTTTTGGTTGCTGCAAGAAAGCGATCAATATCATGTTCCCTTTCAATAACCGCGCCAAGATGGTGGTGATAGGCAAGTTGAATATCTTCTGTGAGACACCAATCGGCAAAATCGTTCATCTTCTGCGCATAGCCAAGAATTTCATCGTCGTTCAATTGCGGACGCTTGTTTAACGGAACATGACGTTGACCTTGTATGCTGCGGGCAACTTCACCATAAACCATTGTCTTTACATCAAGATCACGTAGCAACTTCATTAAAGGCAAGGCTTGCTTTTTTTCGGCTTCCAAATTGTTATCAAGCAAAGTGCCGGAATACCAGCTTGCGGCCAATGCCAGATCATTGTTTGCCAATAATTGCCGAAGAACATTTGTTTCGCGCGGGAATTTGCCGCCCATTTCTGTTCCGCTGTAACCTGCTTTGCGGCTTTCTTCCAAACATTGTTCAACCGGAGTATCTCCGCCCAATTCGGGAAGATCGTCATTTGTCCATGCGATAGGGCATGCTGCCAATCGAGCTTTCATTTTTCTAATCCTTCAACCATGATGACGAAAATTTAATGCTTACATTTTGGTCGCGCCGACCATCAAACCGCCAATGACAACACAGCCGACGCCGGACAAAACATAGATCAGCTCTTTGCGTGTCTTTTTTTCCTTCAAAAACAGAAGTGCACCCAATGTTGCAACAACCACAGCCATTTGCGACAGCGTCCAACCGACAGCCAATCCATTCATCTGGATAGAAATCAAAAGTGTAAAATTGGCTATTGCGAAGAAAAGGCCGGAAAGTAAATTGGCAAATGTCTTTTTACCGAAAACACCGGTATCCTTGTCGCCAACAGATTTCCCCATGGTCAAAACACATAAGATTAATGTAGCGACAAACATCACAATTGATTGTGGAACGACCATCTGCCAGCCATCGACAGTAAAAAACTTTCCGATAGAGGCATAGGCGATATATGTCAGAGATGATAGCACAACACATATCATACCAAGCTTGGTGTCACCGTGGACTTCTTCTTTTTTCTCGGTGAACGTGGTAAGCCAAACGCCAACAACCAGAAGCAGAAGAGCGGGAACACCGCACATAAACTGCCAGGAAGCAATCCAATCTTTGAAGAAAAGGACGCCAAGCAGAGTATTACAGGCCAATGTCAGCCCTGTCACAATCGGAAAAGCTTTCGATACGCCTATGAGCTCGAAGGAACGAACCTGTAAAAATTGCGCGACTGTCCAGCAAATACCATTAATCAGGGCTGCTGCAATCAATGTTGGGGACCAAATGATCGGCTCCCCGAATAACCAGACGACAATTGCAAATATAAGTGTAGCAGTGACAACACCCATCAATTTATTTTGGGTAATACCACCGACTTTTTGCATAGAGAGGACTTGCAGCCCCCATCCAAGAGCAGGCACCAGGCCAATAAGCAGTGCTTCCATATTTTCCTCCCGATTTGTAAAGCACCAGAGACCTCTTTTTGCAGCTCCATTCTAAAACGGCACTTTTCATTTGGCCGGTCAGAAACATCTGAAAGTTATTTGCGTCAAAGGATCTCCACCCAGTGACGAATGATATGTTCAGCTTCCATAAATGTCAATATTGAACAATATTAATATATTTTTCTTATATTTTTCAATATGATAACTATTATTATTTACTAATTTTTACTAATTAATTATTTTCCTATCAATCGTTCTATGCCTGCCGACAAATGTTTCAATACAGCCGCTTCCGCCTCATCCGGCGCGTTGTCTTTGATAGCTGTAAATATACCGGCATGTTCTTTTGCCACTCTTTCAGCATGTCTCCAATCGAAAGCAACGGTGCGCATTTGGCGTCCCAGACGCATAGCGACCAGAATATGCGGCTTCAACATATTGAATGTAAAATCGAGATAATGGTTGTGTGCGGCTGCGACAATCAGACGATGAAATTCAATATCGCGATCCATCTGTTCTTCACCGTCAACACCGGATTTTGCATAAAGCTCCATGGCCGCGTGTATTTTGTCGACATCCTCGTCGCTGCGAACAAGTGCTGCCTGTCGGGCGGCTCCCCCCTCGATAATCATTCTGAATTGTAAACATTTAACGAGATCGGCAATCGTCGTCGGCGGGTCGATAAAGGCCGTTTCTTCTGTTGCTTTTTCACGCAGATACGTTCCCGACCCGCGACGGGATTCAAGTACGCCTTCGGCCTTCAATATATCGAGCGCCTTACGCAAAACAGGGCGTGAAACCTGTATCTGGCGCGACAAATATGTCTCCGGCGGCAATCTGTCACCAACCTTGATAGCAGGATCACGCAACAAAGTTCTTAATTTATCAAGAGCACCATCAATGAGCGGCGTTGTCATAAAACCATCTCCTAAATTAGTAATAATTTGTAATTTTTAATTTTTTACAACTATTTTTAATAAGTAAAATCATTATGTTAAAAAAATAGCCCTTTCTTTTTTAAAATTAATATTGACTAAAACTATAGATAGGCTTTTATATAGTTCAGGTGAAACTTTCAGTAAAACCATAATGGGGAGCGGGAATACAGATGTTCGATAATGGCATCAACTCCCAGTAATTTTGATGCTTGATAATAACAAATTCTTACCACCTCGTCTTTTTGATGCACATATGCACTTTTATAATACTGTCGCTAACACGGCGACAACGCCATTTAAAGTTCCCGTCGCCGACGTTAATTCCTATCAACAAAAAATGGCGGAACTGAATATTGAAAAAGTAGCTGTTGTGCAATCAATGCTCTATGGCACCGATAATTCGGTGATGCTTCACGGCGTTGAAGCGCTTGGATTGAAGCGCGCCTGCGCTATTGCGGTTACAAAAGCCGATGCGCCTAAAAAATTATGGCAGGATCTCGATAAGAAAGGCGTTCGCGGTTTAAGAGCCTTTATGCTGTTTGACCCGTTATTGCAATGGAGTGAACTGGTAGAGTTATCAAAACGTCTGGCGGATATAGGCTGGCAACTTCATTTGCAAATGGACGGAAGAAAACTGCCGCAATATCGGGACATCATTTCACAAATTGCCTGTCCGCTCGTCATCGATCACGTAGGCAAATTTATCCCCCCCGTTAAAGTTCATTCGGATGAATTCCAAACACTTCTGCGCCTTCTCGAAAACGAAAACAGATGGGTCAAGATTTCCGGCTTTTATGAAACGTCGAAAAACGGCGCTCCCGATTATGAAGATGTAACGGTTCTGGCGCGCACGCTCGTTTCCCATATACCGGATCGGGTGGTTTGGGCATCCAATTGGCCGCATCCCAATTTACAGCCGCCCCCCGACGATTTGGCCCTCATTGAATTGACAATGAGGCTTACCGACACACCGGAAGCGGCAGAAAAGTTATTTTATTCAAACGCAATGCGCCTCTACGGCTTTTCAAAACCTTAAGGACTTTATGATGTCATTCGACGGAAAATTCTATATTATTACAGGTGGTGCCGGCGGCATTGGACTAGCAACCGCGAAATATCTCGCCAAACGTGGTGCAAGAATTCTCGCTATTGATCGGCAAAAAGCCTCTTTTTCACAATCGGAAGCGGAGTTTGATCGCATAACGTTTGAAACCTGCGATGTAACCAACCGGAAACAAATCGAAACAATCATCGAGCAAGCCGTCGAAAAATTCGGAATACCGGACGGTCTTGTAACCAGCGCAGGCGTTGATCGGCACCATGATTTCTTTTCATTAAGTGACGACGAATTCAAAAACATTCTTGATATTAATGTATTGGGTTCTTTCAGATTTACCCAGATCTGCGCGCGTCTGTGGAAAGAACATCCGCGTCAGGACAATAGTACATATGCTGTTGTGCTACTTTCATCTGTCAATGCGATCATTGCTACCGCGACCCACACGGCTTATGCGACATCAAAGGGAGCAGTCGCACAAATGACCCGTGTTATGTCAGTCGAGCTTGCTCCATATGGCATTCGGGTGAACGCGATGGCTCCCGGAACAATACGAACGGCACTTCTCGACGCTCTCGTCAAAGAAAGTCCCGATGCACTCGATTCAGTCCTTTCCCGAACGCCATTAGGCCGTGTCGGTAACCCCGAAGAGATTGCAAGCTCCATCGCTTTTCTGCTCGATGATGCTTCTAGTTACGTGACCGGACAATCACTTTACGCAGACGGCGGAAGAACAATTCAAAATCTCATACTCAAAAAATAAACATCAACCCATGACCGGGAGGAAAACATGACTCAAAAAACGATACGCCTGACAATGGCGCAAGCATTGGTTCGCTACCTTATCAATCAGTTCATTGACGACGATGGCGTTGAAAAGCCGCTATTTCCCGGTATTTTTGCTATATTCGGTCATGGCAATGTGACATGCCTTGGCGAGGCCCTGGAACCCTATCGCGACAGACTTCCGGTTTGGCGTGGACAGAATGAACAGTCGATGGCAATGGCCGCCATTGCTTACGCAAAAGAGCACCGCCGCCGCCAGATTATGATAGCGCTTTCGTCGATTGGACCCGGCTCGTCGAATATGATGACCGCAGCAGCTGCCGCCTACTCGAACAGATTGCCGGTTCTTTTGTTATCGGGCGATGTTTTTGCAACCCGTCGACCGGATCCGGTTTTACAACAAACCGAAAATTTTCAGGATGCAACCGCAACTGTGAGTGACGGTTTTAAACCGTTCACACGTTATTGGGATCGCATAACCTATCCATCCCAGATTATTTCTTCACTACCTCATGCTGTATCAACCATGCTTGATCCGGCCACTGCGGGACCGGCATTTATCGGATTATGTCAGGATGTTCAGGAAATGGCTTATGACTATCCGGAAGCATTTTTTGCCAAAAAAATACATCACATAGACCGCCCGCGCGCCGATAAAAAATCCATAGAACAGGCTGTTGAAACTCTTAAAAAAGCTGAACGTCCGCTTGTCATTGCCGGAGGGGGTGTGCGTTATTCAAAAGCCGAACAGGACTTGCAAAGCTTCGCCGAAAAATACAATTTGCCGGTTGTAGAAACAATCGCCGGTAAAGGAACATTGATACATGGTCATCAAAATCTGATGGGAATGATCGGCGTATCCGGTTCCGATGCCGGAAATATGATGGCAGCAAATGCCGACTGCATTATTGCCATTGGAACACGTTTGCAAGACTACATCACCGGCTCGTGGACGTGTTTTCCACGCGATGCGAAATTTGTTTCAATCAATACAACGCGCTTTGACAGCGTCAAACATCAGGCACAAGGCGTTGTCGGCGATGCTAAAGAAGCACTAGCCGATATTTCGGAAAAGCTCGGCTCATGGAAAGCTGATAAAGACTGGTTGAAACGAGGACAGGACGCCACCCGAAAATGGTATGAAAAAGTCGAGCAGTTTCAAAAACCTGACAATGGTGAAATCCTCACTTACGCACAAGTTGTCGGTGCTGTTAATGCCCAATCGGATGAATTTGACACCGTCGTTTCATCCGCAGGCGGAATTGTCGGCGAACTCCTGAAAGGCTGGCATGTCAAGGGACGTTACGGCTTCGACAGCGAGATGGGCTCCTCGACGATGGGCTATGAAATCGGCGCGGGTTGGGGAACAGCGATGGCACGTAATAAAGGTGAAGTCTATGTCATGCTTGGCGACGGCTCTTACCTGATGGCCAATTCGGATATCTATTCTTCCGTCCTCACAGGGCACAAGATTATTGTTATCGTCTGCGACAATGAAGGTTTTGCAATTATCCGCCGCCTACAGGTGGGAAAAGGTAATGTTCCTTATAATAACATGATCGCCGAAAGTAAGGTAAAGCAACCCTTTGGTGTCGACTTTGCTGCCCATGCTGCCGCTATGGGAGCTGCTACAAGACGGGTTGACAGTTATAGCGAGCTCGAAGATGCTTTGGACTGGGCACGCAAACAGGATAAAAGTTGTCTTATTCATGTTCCGGTTGCTGCTGACAAATGGACACCCGGCGACTCGTTCTGGGATGTGGGGGTTCCGGAAATAAGCCACCGCAAGGAAGTTTGTGATGCAAGAGCCGAGCAAGTTGATGGAAGAAAAATGCAACGCGAGGGGGTATAATGATGACGCAGTCGGGAAATAGTTTTAAAGCAAATTTGCACAAAAAGAAGCTCATAGGATTATGGGTTTCGCTGTGTTCACCCGCATCTGCCGAAATTTGCGCCCGTTCGGGAGCCGATTGGGTACTGGTCGACATGGAACATGCCCCCAATGAGGTGGCAGGTGTTGCCGATCAGCTAAGAGCGGCCGAACATGCAACCGCAGTCATTGTCCGCCCGCCCGAAAGCACACAGACATATGCCAAACGCCTTCTCGATATAGGTGTTAAAACCATTATGTTTCCCATGATCGATACACCCGAACAGGCTAAGGCGGTTGTCTCATGGACAAGGTATCCGCCACACGGTATACGCGGCATTTCCGGAGTTATCCGCGCTTCCGACTATGGCAGAGATAGCCAATATCGCGAACGTCTCGAAGAAGAAATCTGCGTTATTGTGCAGGCTGAAACACCTCAGGCTATTGCTAATATTCCGGCAATTGCAGCCGTTAAGGGCATTGATGCGATTTTCATTGGCCCCGGTGATCTTTCAGCATCAATGGGATATACGGGTAACGCGAATGCACCTGAAGTAAGACGCGTCATCAAAGAGGCATTGGGAACCATTAAAAGCAACGGAAAGGGTGCCGGTGTGCTCGGATATGGTGCTCCCCTTGCACACGAGTTTTTTGCAGAAGGTGCCGATTTTGTTGCAGTTGGTGCCGATACCTGGCTGCTTGCTCGCGAAACAGCCGGACTTGTCAAAGCCTGCCGCACCTGACTATATCGAGTTTTAAACTATTGATTTTTGTATTGAAACCGGCAACTCCGTTTTGCCGGTTTCATTGATTTAACCCCTTTTGGCGATTTCAATGATTTACCCCCGTTTGCCGATTTTAAATATTGAACTCCGGCAATGCGGTAAACTGTCAGCATTGAGTCATGCACTGGCAGTTAATTATGGCTCCAATAATAGAACATCAAATTGAGTCAATCACACCGCCGTCGACACGTATAGATGCACCTGTCGTTCCTGAGGCCTGTTGTGAAGCGATATAGACGACCATATTGGCGACCTCGTCTGTTGTCGTTGGACGTTGAAGAATTGAACTTGGACGCATGCGCATAACGTAATCACGGGCTGCCTGATCCAGTGTTTTACCGTTCTTCTTGATGTCATCCTGCAACTGTTCAATCATACCATCTGATAATGTTGGCCCTGGCAGAACCGCATTCACCGTCACGCCGGTTCCTGCCAGTCTTTTTGCCAAACCGCGCGATAAAGCCAAAAGCGCCGTTTTTGTCACACCATAATGAATCATTTCCGAAGGTATATTGAAGGCCGATTCCGAAGAAATAAAAATGACCCTGCCCCATCCTTTTTTAATCATGGACGGGGTTAATTTGCGCGATAAGCGAACACCCGACATAATATTGGTTTCAAAAAACTGCTCCCAAACGTCGTCTCCTGTGTCATAAAAATCGCGTTCGCCGAATATTCCAAGATTATTCACCAATATATCGACAGACGGAAAAGTCTCTGTCAATTTTGTGCAATCCTGTGCCAAAGAGAGATCGCCAACAAAAGACTGGACAGCCTTGCCAGTCGCTTTTTTCAACTCTTCAGATGCATGTTCGACACTTTCGCGACTGCGTCCATTAATGATGACATCTGCGCCCGATAGCGCCAATCCTTTGGCGATGGCCAGACCGATGCCTTTTGTCGATCCGGTTACGATAGCCCGCTTACCATTAAGTTCAATTTTCATTTACATCTTCCTTCAATTCTGTTTTCACACCAACGGACAAAGCGATTCCGCTTCAAACATTAATTTGTATAAATTAGTAAAATACCCGTTTTTAACATATTGTAATAACGTTATTTTTTAAAAATTATTTGTATAATATAACACATTTTTACAAATAATTATTGACTTTTTTCGATTATAAGTTTCAACATGCTGCAATGGGAGAGTTATTATGTCCAAAATTCAGTCCATTCAAACAATCCGGATTGCCGACCGCCCGAAACTTATATGGGTAGAAATCACAACCGATGAAGGCATTGTCGGTCTTGGAGAAAGTTTCCGCAATGCTGAAAGTGTCGAAGCTCTAATTCATGAACACGTTGCTCCCCAGATACTTGGAAAAGATTCCAGAAATATAGAAGAAATTTCACGTTTGTTGATGGGCTATTATCTCGGATTTAACAGCAGTGGTGCTGAAATCCGTGCGGCCAGTGCTGTCGATATTGCTCTATGGGATATTGCAGGCAAGCGCCACGGCATACCGGTTTATGAAGCGATAGGCGGAAAAAGCAGGAACGAAATACGCGTTTATAATACCTGTGCCGGCTATGACTTCAATTCGCGCGGTGTAAACCGACGTTTGGTAAGTGGCAATGAAATTCCTGCCGGTCCATCCGACGACCAGATAGCTTTTACAAAAGATGCCGGTGCACTCGCAGAAAGCTTGTTATCGGAAGGTTATAGCGCAATGAAAATTTGGCCTTTTGATATTTTTGCTGTGACTGGTGGCAATACCATCACTTTGCCCGAACTGAAGCAAGGATTGGAACCTTTCAGAAAAATTCGGCAAGCGGTCGGTGATCGCATAGAAGTCATGTGTGAACTTCACAGTTTGTGGAGCTCATATGCAGCCGAGCGGATTTGTCGCGCTTTGGAAGATTACAATATCTTCTGGGTTGAAGACCCGATTAATAAAATGGACAATTTCAAAGCGCTGGCAGATCTGCGGCAACGGGTGCGCGTTCCGGTCTGCGGTAGTGAAACACTCGGTGGAGCGGCAAGTTTCCAAAAAATGCTGTCGGCGAATGCCACCGATATTGTGATGGCTGATCTCGCATGGTGCGGCGGCCTGACCGAAGGGCGCAAAATAGCCTATCTTGCCGAAATCTATGGCAAACCTTTTGCGCCGCATGATTGTACCGGTCCGGTTACACTGGTTGCCGGTCTTCATCTGGCGCTCCATGCTTCCACAGCCATTTATCAAGAAGTGGTCAGAGCAAGTCTGGCATCGTGGTATCCCGAACTCGTTTCCGGACTGCCGCCGATTGAAAACGGAAGCATTCATGCTCCTGAAAAACCGGGGCTCGGAATATCTCTTCATGAAAATGTAAAAAGCCGGAAAGATGCAATCTTGCGAAACAGTCACCTTTGACGGAGGGACCTAAAATGAATAGAAGACAGATCCTGAAATCTATCGGCCTCATGGCCATTGCCAATCCGTTTTACATCAAACAATCCCTCGCCGAAAGCAACCAGCCGGCTTTACCGAAATTTGCCTTGAACCGGATAACAGCACCGCATTTATCGCTCGGTCATTATCTTGAATTATGTCATACCCTTGGTATCGACAATATCGAGCTTAGAAATGATATAGCCGGTAGCGAAATACAAAACACAAAAGACATCGGTCAGGTTGCAAAAACCTGTCAATCCGCAAACATCAAAGTTTTAACAGTCAACGCCTTATACCCGATGGATATTTGGAACGACGAATTAAAGAATAAAGCGATAACAATTGCTGCCGCAGCACAACAATTGGGGGCTAAAGGCGTGGTTTGCTGCCCGTCGGTCGAGCCGGATGACAAGAGAAGTAGCGAAGAAAAAGCGGCCGGTTTACGACGTTCACTCGACGCATTGGCAAAAATATTTCACGATCATAATGTGATGGGATATATCGAGCCGCTAGGTTTTACACAATCATCTCTGCGCCGCAAAAAAACTGCACTCCAAGCCATATCGGATGTCGGCGGAAATGATGTCTTCCGGCTGGTTCACGACACATTCCATCATTTTCTGGCACAGGATCCGGATTACTTTGTCGATATGACCGCAATTGTCCATATTTCGGGTGTTGACGATAAAAACCTGCCTATTGATGCAATTCGCAATGAAGACCGGACCGTTGTCGACCCTCAAGATATTATGAGCAACATCCAGCAACTTAAAGAGCTTCGGAAACGCGGATATAAAGGTGATATTTCACATGAAATATTTTCCCCGAACGTACAAAATGATAAAAACATCGCTTCACGATTGAATACGTCCATGGAATATATCCGCTCTTCTTTAGCGTAACCACGCACCGATATGATAACAGACATTTAAAAAATGGGTGAAAAACTTTTATTTCATCCATTTTATTTTATTATATTCATTTTAAAACAATATTATTTTATAATTATACTGTTTGATTTTTATAACGACGAATGATATTTCTTAATATTATATAATAAAATTTATAATACCGTATTCATAACACCTTCAAACTTGATCTGCACCTATCGGTTTTTTCTTATTTAAAACCGCATGCATTCGCTTACTCTTGTTGCATAAGATAACCGGATATTTCATTATTTTTTCTGCAAAAATATCACAAAAAATGTAGTTTTAACCCCTATTAAATAATATTAAAAAAGAAATATATTTGTTTTGTCCGATTTTATCGCGTTTGTTTAAGTTTAACTTTTATTTTATGTATTCTCAATTTTCCAATAACATGTAAAAAATTTACGAGTTTTTATTTTTACTATTGTCATGGAAAATTGAACAAAGCTATTGTTGTGAAATAATCGCGCAAGTCTTTATACGTTCTTTTTACTTTATCATTCGGCAATGGCAAGATCGCTAAAAGAATTTGTCTGATAACGTTAAAAACGCTGTTATAAAACGTGAATTAAGCTAATCTGCTCGAATTGGAATTATATTCGGAACCTTTATTGCAATGACAAAAGCTTTTTCAATAACACCCCCACCCCCCTATTACATTGTAGCCTTTTCGTCACAAAGGACTGAGGGAGACAATGGCTATGGGGAAATGTCCATAGCCATGGAAAAACTGGCCTTGCAGCAACCGGGTTGTCTTGGTGCTGAAAGTGTTCGCGGTGCTGATGGCTTCGGGATTACCAACTCGTTCTGGAAAGACGAAGCCAGTATGAAGGCCTGGAAAGCAAATGTGGATCACAAATTGGCTCAAAAATTAGGGAAGGAAATATTTTATTCCCGTTACATCATCCGCATTGCGAAAGTCGAGCGGGACTATGGTTTTGACAAAGAAGTCACAGCAACAAATTGATTGACTGATGCAATTTCGTTTTTCGAGTTGACCTTCCACGGTCAAAGCCGAACAATCGTTTATTTCATCTGCGGTGATAAATCTATAACCGGTTTTAAAGGGACGACGTGACAACCGATAGCATAATAGATGAGAACAGATGTTCTGTGCATGCATATCAATCCAACGCCCGACCTGAATTGAAATTCATCGTTTTGATATCCATTCAAATGAACAATGATTGAATATAACGATTTCTAATTGTTTTTATCTTTTTACGCACTATACAATGAAAACAGATTGAAAATCGGGAAAATGAGCGATTTTTGTCATTTAAGTTTCAACGTTTTTATTGAACGTTTTTACTGTTTGATATTTTTTTCAACTTTTCCACGCTCGATAACATAAACATCATCAAGGAGGCTCTTGGAATGCACATGATCGGCCTCGGAAAGTAAAATTGTCAAACCTTCCGTTCGTAGGGCTGCAATCACTTCAATCAATCGTTGAGCCAAAGCCGGAGCAACCCCCTCGAAAGGTTCGTCCAACAATAATAATGAACGCCCGATAATTAATGCACGTCCCAATGCAACAAGTTTTTGTTGCCCTCCAGAAAGAGTAATCGCCTTACGGTTTGCAAAACGGGCAATTTCGGGCATGAGTTCATATATCCATTTCAAGCGTTCAGGCTGTCGTTTCTGTCCAGTGGCATCGAGAGGCAAAAGAATATTTTCTTCGACGCTGAATTCAGGAATCAAACGGCGATCTTCCGGCATATAGCCCACGCCAATCCTCGCCCGCATATGGGTCGGCTGGTTCGTCATATCTTTTCCATCAATCCATATTTGCCCTTTGGATAACGGAAGAATTCCCATAATCGTGCGCATAAATGTTGTTTTTCCGGCACCATTTCGTCCAATAAGGCCAACTGTTCGTCTTGGCTCCATGGTAACACTCACGGATCTCAAAATATGGGTGCCCGCTATAAATACGTCGACAGATTTTGTCTCAAGCATAAGACTTTCCAATCACATAGTTTTGCACCTTGTCGTTCTCCAACACGCTGTTTACATCGCCGTCTGCCAGGATAGTACCTTCATAAAAAGCAATGACACGATGAGCATAATGGCGGACAATAGAGACATCATGTTCAATAAATAATATTGTGGCGTTGATCGCTTTGAGCGGAACAATGACCTGTTCCATCATTTCCATTTTTTCATCAACACTTACGCCCGACGTTGGCTCATCAAGCAGCATGATTTCCGGCTTTCCCACAGATGCCATTGCAATATCCAGCTTCTTTCTGACGCCTTGCGGCAATGTACCCGCAAGCTCTTTTTCGATCTCTGACAAACCGAAATGTTCCAACATCTGGCGAGCCTCGTCTATGCGTCGTGACGTGAGGCTACTTGCCCACAAAGACACCGACGATTCAGCCGCCGCATCGGCGACAATCATGTTTTCGAGCACAGTGAGCTTTGGAAATATCTGGGCAATTTGAAACGACCTACGAATACCTTGAAGCGCAGTTTTCCTTGGATCAAGACCCGTAATATCCTTTCCACGGAAAAGAATAGCACCCGCCGAAGGTTTGATATATCCCGTTACCATATTAACAAATGTCGTTTTTCCTGCACCATTTGAACCGATGATAGCGATTTGTTCACGCGGTTTTATTTCCAAAGATATATTGTGGGCTGCGATAACACCTCCGAAATTCTTTTCTAATCCTTTCACTGCAAGAATGGATTCTTGTGTCATTTGCGTCTTCCCCCAATAAGTGACCACAAACCGTTTGGAAGCGTCAGTATAACTGTTAACATGACAACGCCCAGAATAAGTTGCCAGGCATGCGGTACATATCCGATTGAATAGGTGCGAACAATTTCAAGCAAAAAATATCCCAAAATAGGTGCAATGACGCTTCCTCGCCCTGCAAGCAATGCAACAAAGACAAAGCCGCCCGATGTCGTCCAATTTGTTAGTCCGGGTTCGATATGTCCGGTCGAAATGGCAATCAAGCACCCTCCGACGCCCGAAATAACGCCAGCCGTTACATAACAGCAGAAAGTGACAATCCGCGGAGAAGCCCCAAGATAGTTAAGACGCACTTCGTTTTGTTCGACTGCGTCCAACATAGCACCGGCATTAGAAGCCAGATAACGTGTGACTACAAAACAAATCAGGACAACAATAATAACTGAAAACCAATAGGCATATACGTCACGAATGCTGGAATCCGGCACAAATCCGAAATAGCTCACAGCAGGGATGTTGAACCCGTCTGTTGATCCCAGACTCGATGATTTGACCAGAACTCCATACAAAATCATTGAAATAGCCATTGATAACATGGCAAAAAATATTTCCCGATAACGCGACAGCAACAAGCCTAATACCAGACTAAAAAACAGAGATACAACCACTGATGCTATGAGAAGCAATGTGATTTCCCTGATGCCGGAGACCACCGCGAGAAAGCCTGCAACGTAAGCCCCAAGGCAATAGAAAAAGCCTTGCCCGAAAGAAACCAAACCGGCTCTCATCTGAATCATGACGGCAAGAGCGACAAGCCCTCCGGCCAAAGATGTTTGCAACTGATAACGCATCCATGCCGGCAAAAAGAAGCCACAGGCTAACAAGATTGTTAAAAACAAAACCCGATAACCGTCTTTTCTGAAATCGATAGACATTATATTTTCCGAACTGCTTGTTTAGCAAAGAGGCCATGTGGACGTACTGCCAAAACGACAGCCATGATGGCGTATATGGCGAATAACTCGAAATCGGGTGCCAAATGCACACTTGTCGCTCGCGCAAAACCGGCCAGAAGTGCACCGACAGCCGCACCGCTGATCGATCCCAGACCACCAATAACGACCACTGCAAAAGCAAGTATTATAACTTCGGCCCCAATATCGGGCGTGATTGAAATTTTCGGAGCCGTCAATACACCACCGATCACCGCAAGCGTGGTCCCCAAGGCGAATGTTATCGCAAAAATGCGAGTCACATTAATGCCCATAGCCGCACTGATCTCGCGATCGGCGACAACGGAAATCATCATTTTTCCAGTCCTGGTGAAGTTGATCCACCAATAAAGACCAAGTCCGATCACAATGGCTACGGCTATAATCAAGAAATCATAATTCTGATAAAAGAGGCCAGCTATATCGGAATAACCAAAATAGGCATAAGGCTCGGTTACGAAATAACCCTGTACCCCCCATATGAGTTTTACAACGTCAGACAAGATAAGGAAAAGTGAATATGTAACCAAAACCATGAGGACTTCATCTCGACCATATAGCCAACGAAGAACACCTCGTTCGATCACCAATCCGACAATAAAACCTGTGACAATAGCAACCACTGCCATGACCAAAAAAGCGCCTGCTTGTGGCAATCCGGCACTATAATAAGCGCCGAGTGCAGTGACACAAGAATAGGCGCCGATGGTATAGAATGCGCCATGAGCAATGTTCAATATTCGCATTACACCGAAGATCAAAGTCAGACCGACAGCGACAAGGAATAACCATGCCGAATAATTCAATCCATCAAGAAAAATCGCGGTTAACAGTAACATATAAAACAAATTCCATTATTTAGTCGGGGAGGCAGAAAAATATCTGCCTGTTTTATGCCTGATCGAAGTCAATCGCATTTGGCTTGCGGAAATCCTGCCTTGATCCATTCGTCAACCGGAACGCCTTCCGGAGGGTTGACACAAGATGCAGAATAATCACGGCGATTGCTCAAAATTACCTTGCCATCCTTGTCATGATCGATTTTCGCAAAAGATACGCCTTGAATTGCTTGATGGCCTTTGCCAATAGCCATTTCTACAGTGCCCGACGGAGATTCAAATGTTAATCCCTTGAACGCTGCGACGGCTGCTTCCTTATCGCTAACAGGGCCATTTTTCTCCCAAGCGCTCTTTAAGCCGAGAATGGCCTGAACCATCTTCCAGGCGGCATAGGTTGGTTCTTTGCCGAACTTTTCAGTATAGGCCGAGCGAAACCACCTTGAAAGCTCGTTATCCGGTGCAAAATAACTGTAAGGCCCACGTGCCCCGATGATTACACCCGCAGGAAACTTGCTCCCCAAAGTCATCGCTGATGGTTCACCGCAAGTCAACATAACCGGTGTTCGTGCAAATATACCGCGAGGCTGACCTTGAAGCACAAAAGCGTCGACATCACCACCCCAAAGGCTTGAAAATATAACGCTCGGTCGCGATGTCATAAGTGCAGATATCTCGGCACCATATTGCCCGGCACCTAATTTGGGAAATTGTGACGTTGCAACGGAAGATGACGGGAAAATTACCTTCAAAGCTGCACTAAAATCGTTCCAATTATCCTGTCCGAAGGCATAATTGGCATTTATACCCGCAACTCTGCTGACATCAATGCCTTCATCCTTAAAATAACGTGCTGCACCGATTGCATCTGTTGTTTGTATTGGACCGGTACGAAAAAGATATTTCGGATCCTTGACAACGCTTTCAAATATCTGATTGGTTCCACAATCCACCAAAACTGTCGGTGTTTTCATTTCTTCGGCTACCGGCGCAATAGCTTTGCAATTTCCCGATGATGTGTAACCGATTACAGCTTCGACTTTATCCCGCTCGACAGCGTTGCGATATTCGGTCACGGCATCGGTTGCTTCATCTATATATATAGGTTCGATTAGTCGGCCATTGATGCCCTTATGTTCCTTATAAGGAGCAGGAAATGTTCCCTCGTTAAGCGCTTGCACAACAATTTCGGCCGCATTTTTTTCAGGTTCGCCAAAAGTACCGGCAGCTGCTGTTGACAAAAACACCGGAAAAGCAATTTTTATAGGCTGCTTTTCCTGAGCCTGAACCGAGCCGATGCTGATTGCCAAAGCAATTGCCGGAAAAAGCGCTTTCATACTCCGCTTATAATTTATTTTCATTTATCCTCACTCCCACTTGGCCAAGCGCATATTTTGCTGTGCCGACAAAGAAAAACCTGAAAGCAAACCGTTATAAACGCATTTGCAAAAGACCGTTTTAAATAACCGTTCAACCAGCTCTTATGTTGTTCAGTAAAATTTGTTCTTTTTTACATAATCCAACTGAAACACCGTTATTTCTTATATTTTATATTCATTATAGTTTATTTTAATATTTAAAATAGATATTCACTATTAAAAATAAATTTAACATTATAATTAATTAATAGATTTAATTTATTTTTTCATAAAAATATAATTAATTAAATAAATAATTTAAATTATATATTTTTATAATTTCTCCTCTTTTTTATTATATTAGTAATTTAAAATGAATATTTTCTATAAAATTAAATGAACAAAAAATATTTATATATTAATTTTTACAAAAATATTAATATATTTTATTGGTTATTATTCATCATTGAATGACATTTTATAGAAATATTATATCCCTGATTTATGATAAAATACCGCGTTTAAATACGCGTCTATCCTGCCAAATTTTCCAATAATGAAAGGCTGGAAACCGCCCCGATGAAATTAATTTTACAACTCCGACACATCTCTAACACATCATGGCGAACACAGCATATAGCAAAGCGAACAGCGCATTTGTGTTGAATTTCCATGCCAGTCGTCGCACCATCCAATGGCAAACGTCACAGCGCAGAAAAATGTCTTGGTAAATTCATCTTCCTCCCCACTTAAATATTCTCCCTGTTTCGTATTATGTTTTATATTTAATCCGAGTCAATTACCAAAAATCGCATTGTTAACTTTGTTCACATATCGTACTTTATTGATTATACTTAGTTATTCTTATCTTTTTTTCAAAATATCAGTGAAATTTAATAAAATTTAAAAGTTCCATCATGTCTTGGTTTGAACCCTGATAAAAATGATGAGCTGTCTTAAGGCTTTTCGATAACACTAGATTTGGACCCGTTGTTATAGATTCCAGACGAACATCCGTGGGGAATGGTTGCTCTTATCGTTTTCCAAGGAGAATTGTTTTAGTCACGTTCATACGTCGGGAATTTGCGGGTGACGCAACACGCCTGAACACTTAGGCATTGCCGGTTTACCACACGCTACACTATTGCCATATCCTATTATTGATATTGCATCCAATTATTCATATCAGTCATATCAAAACAAGGCTTAAAGCTGTTAGGAATGATTATTCGTGAAGATTATTGGTCGAGAATCCCGTGTTCGCGAAATTCTCGCGATAGGGCATAGATCAACAGTCGATCTATCAGTAATGCCTAGCCTTCAATTTTGAAGCCTTTATCGAGATAGTATTACTTTATCACCGATGCGAGTTATACACGGTTTTTACCGGTTGAGGTGGCGTATGGCGATTATGATAAAAAAAGGAAGCGGTTACTTTAAGACAATCCGTCCAATGCACGAAAAACACTTCCGACCGTTGTGATCTATATTAAAAAACAACAAAAAATTGGAAAACAACAAAAATAGCTGAAACTCGTCATTGCATGCTGTTTTATGTGTAAACCATTCCACTCATATCGACCAGATTTGAAAGTCCTTGAATTGAAGTGATTGGATCCGATAATAATGTCGGTTTTGTTATAGATTATGAACAGCCCGAGAAGTTCAAACTTGAAACGCGGTTTTGCCATGTTCAAGCCTTTTGGAAAAAGGTCGCATTGAAACGGCAAATAGACGGACGAAAGCGTTTTCCATATCAAGCGATAGCGTTAAAAAAATACCCCGCCTTGAAGCTCTTTAACGACGGCTTATGAAGGTTGTCTCCCGCATAATTATGTTAATGCACACACAGGGTTATCAGACTTCAAACTCACGAATTTTTTGCCGATTCAAAACGCCTTTTTCAACGGTCATGAAAAGTAACAAACATCAAATTATGTCTCAACCAAACAAATGTCCTTTTCGGGTTTGAATTGGCTAAAGCTGATTTTGCTAGCCAATAAATTCTGGACTTGATTAAAATTCCAAGTCACGCGGAGATCGCAAAAAAGTACAGCTTTGTATTTTTAAACCACAAAAACCGCTATATTCCAGCCAATTGGTTTTGAAATTCCAGCTTTAATTATAGTTGCCGCCTGCTTACGGCATTTTTCTTCAAGTGCATTGCGAAAAGTTCCGAATTCAGTCTCTTTCACAATTTCAAATGATCTAAAAACCAATGAATTACGGTGCTATCGCAAAATAATATATTTTTAAATCATGCCGGAATTGAAAGGAAAACTATGTTTCCGTTGTAGAACATGATTTATATATCTCCCATATAAGGTTGTTATAAAATATATTTTCGCAACATAATTTTAATAATATAACAACTTTGTCATAATTTAATATTCTACATAATAAATAGACAAATTAATATGAAAGCGGAAAATATGAACTTGAACAAGCGTGATTTGATGGGTGGGTTAGCCAAAGGTTTGCAAGTAATAGAAGCATTCACCGCCGAAACACCCCGATTATGTATCGCACAGGCTGCCGATATAGTCGGATTGGATCGCGCGACAACGCGACGTTGTCTTTTGACACTCGCAGAGTATGGTTATTGTGCTTATGATGGAAAATTTTTCACAGTCACCCCCCGCATTTTACGGTTAGGGACAGGTTGTCTCGCTGCTATGCCGCTACCAAAAATCATGCAACCAATTCTCGATCAACTTTCCGAAAATATCAAACAAAGCACATCGGTTTCGATTCTCGATGAAAATGAAATTGTTTATATAGCACGCGCGTCACAAACACGCGTTATGTCTGTAACACTGATGCCCGGATCCCGTTTACCCGCCTATTGCACTTCCATGGGGCGCGTTCTGTTAGCCGCATTACCCGCCGAACAAGCGCGCGCTATTCTGGAGAATTCATGCTTGAAAAAACGCACCCAATTCACATTGACTACAGTCACGGACATCATGGATGAACTGGATAATGTTCGTAACCATGGTTATGCACAAATAGACCAGGAAGTCGAAATAGGATTACGTTCTATTGCTGTGCCATTAAAAAACGGGCATGGAAAAGTTATCGCTGCGTTAAACACCGGCGTTCCGGCTTCATTTTTACCTATGCAAGAAGCTGTTGAACAATACTTGCCTGCTTTGAGACGTATTCAAAATCAATTCAGTTATATTTCTTCGTGATTTCTTTTTTGTTCGATTAACGAACAAAAATCATATATCGACTTTTTATCATTGACGACATCATATTACAAAACATAACTTGTTCTTGCTCATCATAGTATGAGGGAGGTTTGTGGGAGGACTTTCAAAGACATTTTATGTTTTTATTTTCAGTAAAATATCGCCCTTCTTTACAAATTTAAAATTTATTTTGTCTCAAAGGACACAAATTCTTTGAGGAAAACATACGTAGTTGGGATGTCGCAATGACTCAAAACCAGAATCTTAATATATCTCAAATTATGGCTGCTGGCGGACGTCCAGCTAATAGTTTACGTGAAATAAAAATTATTGATACGACTTTTCGTGACGCACATCAGAGCCTTTGGGCCACGAGAATGCGTACCGAACATATGCTGTCCATGTTGGACGACATTTCCCAGGTCGGTTTTGACCAGATTGATCTGGCTGCTCCGATACAATTTGACGTTTCGGTACGTTATCTCAAGGAAGATCCTTGGGAACGTGCGCGTTTATTGAGCGAAAGAGCGCCAAATGTCCGTTTCCGCGGTCTGGTTCGGTCAAAAAATTTGGCTTCATTCGATTTTTTACCTGACGACATAATTCTAGCCTGGGTCGAGCAACTTTATGCAAACGGTTTTCGCGTTATCGGTTCATTTGACGGGCTGAATGATATTGACAATATCGTCCCCGGATTGAAACGCGCCAAAGAACTGGGAGCTTACACATTTGGTGCTCTGTCGTATTGTGAAAGCCCTGTTCACACAGACGAGCTTTATATAGCCAAGACCAAAGAATATCTCGAAAAGACAGATGTTGACGCATTTATGCTCAAAGATGCGGGCGGGCTTCTTACACCTGAACGAATACGGACACTTGTTCCGGCAATCAAAAAATTGATTGGCGATAAACCGCTTGAAGTTCATACGCACTGCTTGACAGGACTGGGGCCACTGGTGTGTCTCGAAGCTGTAGAACATGGGGCTGATGCGCTCCATCTTTCGATTGCGCCACTTGCCAATGCCAATGCCCAGCCAGCGGTACAAGACGTTGTTCGCGCATTAAAGTTGCTTGGATATAAAGTAAACCTTGACGAGGACCGCATCGCCAAGGTGAGCGACAAAATTCGCGAAATAGCCGAACAGGAAGATAAACCGCTCGGCGCACCTGTAGCTTATAACAGCTTACATTACATGCATCAAATTCCCGGTGGCATGTTATCAAATTTTAAATCGCAACTTGAAACGGCTGGTCTGTCGGATCGTTATGACGAGCTTCTGAACGAAATCGCACGCGTCCGTTCAGAATTGGCATATCCCATCATGATTACTCCGTTTGCCCAATTTGTTGGCACTCAAGCGGTGTTAAATGTCATTACCGGCGAACGTTATAAAATTGTTCCCAATGAAATTAAAAAATATGTTTTGGGTTATTACGGAAAACTACTTGCGCCGATAGATCCCGAATTGCGTGAAAAGATCATCAAAAATGGTGCATCCGACATCGCTATGGAACCTTCGCCATTACCACCTATGTTGGCGGATCTGGAAAAGGCTTATCCCGAAGACAGCGTCGATATAGTTTTGTTGCGAGCGATGTTTGCAGGAACCCAAGTAGATGAAATGTTAAAAGCAAAAAAAGAGGGCACTGGCGGAGAAGACAATAGCCCCCTGCTTAAACTAATCAAGAGTGTCTATGAGCGTAACAAGCAAGGCACAATTTCAATAACAACACCGAATATAGAACTGACAATTGGAGTGGAGAAAGCTGATGTCAATGGATAATGAAGCGATTAAAGAACTTAACGCTATTCTGAAATGGGTCAATCTTTCTGAAGATGTCAAAGATTTCCACCTTAAGACAGGTGATATAGAAATATCGCTTTCCCGCAATAATAATTCGATTCTTTTTTCATCGGGCCAGCAGGTAGCTGCGCCTCATACTCCATCGAATTTGTCGACGCCTGCCGTAAAAGCAGAACCAACACCGAGTGCACCGGCTGTTGCTCCAGTACCAACGCAGGAACCGGCTACAAATAATGCCTATCAGCTTGGTGAAAATGAAATATTCATCAAGGCACCAATGGTTGGAACTTTTTATGCGTCGCCGAAGCCGGGTGCGCCCGCCTTTGTAAAGCCCGGTGATAAAGTAAAACCTGATACGGTGCTTTGTATCGTTGAAGTCATGAAGTTGATGAACAATATCGAAGCAAAAGTAGAAGGCGTTGTAAGCAAGATACTTGTCGAAAACGAACAACCTGTTGAATATGGTCAGCCGCTGATTGTCATCAAGACTAAATAGGCTGTTTTAAGCTTACACAAACGAAATCGGATTAACTAGATGTCATCTCTTATAAAAACTGTTTTGATTGCCAACCGTGGTGAAATCGCGTTGCGCATTATCCGTGCATGCAGGGAACTGGGTATTAGAACAGTTCTTGTCCACTCCGAAGCCGATGCAAAGTCTCTTCCTGTCAGATTGGCTGATAAGGCTGTTTGTATCGGCCCTTCTCAATCCAATTTAAGTTATCGGAATACACAGGCAATACTCAGTGCAGCCAAGACGTTTGATGCTCAGGCTATCCACCCCGGATATGGTTTTATGGCCGAAAATGCAGCCTTTGCAGCGGAGTGCGAAAAAGAAGGGGTGATATTTATCGGGCCGGAAAGCTCGGTTATTCATCAGATGGGAGATAAAATAGAAGCAAAAAAAATTGCCAAAAAAGCCGGTGTACCTACGGTTCCCGGTTCTGATGGGGCAATCAAAGATTTTGCCGAAGCCCTTGATGTTGCAAAAAATGTCGGTTTTCCTTTGCTGATTAAAGCTGCTGCCGGCGGCGGTGGCCGTGGAATGCGTATTGTTCGCGAAATGGCCACCCTTGAACGTGATCTTTCTGAAGTTATGTCGGAAGCAGAAACGGCATTCGGTGACGCATCGGTTTATATCGAACGTTATCTCACCAATATCCGCCACATTGAAATTCAGGTGATTTGCGACGGAAAAACTTTTTTACATTTGGGAGAACGCGATTGTACAACGCAGCGCCGTAATCAGAAACTTATCGAAGAAGGGCCATCTCCCGTATTGGATAAAGAACTGCGTTCTCAATTGGCAGAAGCGGCTATTTCTTTGTGTCGCGAAGTCAAATATAAAAATGCCGGCACTGTCGAATTTGTGTTCGATCTCGACGAAAGAAAATTCTATTTCATAGAAATGAACACCCGCATACAAGTCGAACACCCCGTTTCAGAAATGATTACCGGTTTCGACTTGATAAAAATGCAAATAGGGATTGCAAGTGGAATTCCTCTCGCAATTAAACAAGAAGACATATGCGTTAACGGACATGCTATAGAATGCCGTATCAATGCGGAAGATCCTATGAACAATTTTATGCCTTGCCCCGGCGTTGTGAACAGGTTTCATATGCCCGGCGGCCTTGGCATCCGGATGGATACACATATCGAAGCCGGATATGCAATTCCACCATTTTATGATTCAATGGTAGGCAAATTGATATGCTGGGGGCAAACGAGAGACGAAGCAATTGCACGGATGCTCTCTGCCTTGGACGAGCTTGATCTCGGTGAAATCACAACAACTGCGTCGTTTCACAGAACGTTGTTGCAGAACAAACAATTTGTTTCTGGTGTCTTCAATACGTCATTTGTTGCCAATTTGATGAAGGCAGAGAATTGAAAAATCTTATAATTTCAATCTTTGACCAAACATAAATTCGCTTTCGGGAGGGAAAAAAGTGAACGATTATAAATTTGATTTCACGGGTAAAAATGTCGTCATAACCGGTGCATTGGGAGGATTTGGATCAAAAGCTACAGAGACGTTCAAAGCTCTAGGTGCAAATGTAATTGGCTTGGAGAAAGGTCCTCTCAAAGAAAGACATTCGCACAATATAGATCTTTTGATTGAAGTGGATGTATCCGACCCCGTAAGTGTATCCGATGCATTTCACAAAATCGACGAAAAATACGACCATATTGATATATTAATCAATAATGCCGGCGTTCGCGAAATAAAAACGATTCTGGAAATCGAACCGGCCGAGTTTGCTCGCGTTATTTCGGTTAATGTTAACGGCACATTCTATTGCGCGCGCGAGGCTGCATTGCGTATGGCCAAAAACAAGTCAGGCAATATTATATCCGTTGCCTCGATTTGTGGTGTTCTAGCAATGCCCAATCGTCCGGCTTATACAGCCTCCAAACACGCAATTATCGGCTTGACAAAAAATCTCGCAACCGATCTCGCAGCCCATGGAATACGCGTTAATGCAGTTGCTCCCGGTACTATCCGCACACCACTAACAGAAGCTTATTATCAAGATAAAAAATTTCTTGATGATCTTGATTCTACCGTTCCACTGGGCGCGCAAAAAGGAAATGTTGATGATATTATCAATGCATTTTTATTTTTAGCGTCTCCATTTTCGGAATTTGTAACAGGAACTGCTCTCGTCGTGGATGGTGGATGGTCTGTCACGAAAGCGGTCAGTTACAGGCCGGATTCACCGCATACAAAAAGTAGTTCCTCAGGTAAACTATAGAAAATCGGAGCAAAGCGAGCTTGATTAATCAAAATCGCACCGGACCCCTGCATACTTAATGTTAACGGTGCGATTTAACTTATATTTCATCAATAAAAACCGGGTATCCAATTTCGTTGTTCTTATTGAAAGATATCAATTTATTAGAAATTTATAAATTAAAATTTAATAATATTTAAATTTAAAAATTTTAAAAACTATTTTTATATATATTTCCATTTGTAACAATTTTAATAATATATTATATAAATATTTATATTCTATTATATTTACAATAAAAATATATCATATCAATTATTACCAATATTAAAAATAATTTTTTTATATATAAAAATCGTAACATTTTTAGAAAATTTGATGAATACACTGATAAACTGTAAGTGATCTTGCAAAAACACTTAAAATTGCATTCGGGAGGAAAAGTATGTCTACACAATCGGAAATAGAAGACGGAATCGAAATAATAAAAATGGGCGCTAGCCAAGCTGACCGTATAAAAGCAGTTTCTTCGGCTGTACTCGGAAATATATTGGAATGGTTCGACTTCGCAGTATACGCGTTTTTTGCAACGATTATTGCCGCAAAATTTTTCCCTTCCGAAGATCATACAGTCTCCATATTGGCAACTTTTGCGGTTTTTGGTGGCGGCTTCCTCGCACGCCCGATAGGGAGCATCATCATCGGAAAAATTGCCGACTCCAAAGGACGCAAAGTCGCCTTGATTATAACAATATATTTTATGGCTCTTTCCACGATTGGCATCGGTCTGTTGCCGTCTTATGAAACAATAGGGATATTTGCACCTATTTTATTAATGGTTTTTCGCATTGTTCAAGGCCTCGCAGCCGGTGGTGAATTTGGTGGTGCGACCGCTTTTATTGTTGAATGGGCGCCAGAGAACCGTAGGGGCTTTTACGGTTCATTTGTTATGGCCTCTCTTTGTGCGGGAATGCTTTTGGGTTCGGGTGTGGCTGCTATCGTTACATCTGTCATGAGCGAGCAGGCGTTGGTTGCTTGGGGATGGCGTATACCGTTCTTGTTGGGTGTTTTAATTCTTATCGTTGGCGTTTATATGCGCAGTCAGGTGGGAGAAGCGCCGGCATTTGAAAAAGCCAAGAAAGAAACAACACCCCAGCAAAGCGAAGCCAAATCGAGGTCGTTTCTCATTGCATGCAAGGCATTCGGTATATCAATTGTTTGGACCGGTTCATTCTATGTATTGCTGAGTTATATGCCGACATTCACCCAAACTATACTCAAACTATCAAAAGCTGAAGCCCTTTGGTCAAATACGGTCGGGTTGCTTGTCATTGTGATTGCTATCCCGTTATGTGGATTGGCTTCCGATATTTTCGGAAGAAGGAAACTTCTCCTTATTGCTTGTGTATTCTTCATCTTTCTTACCTACCCATTGTTTTCATTGATGATAGCCTACCCGACATTTACAGTCGTTGTGACATGCCAGATCATATTTTCAGTTCTCGCGGCTTTCTACAATGGCCCGGCGCCTGCAGCGATGGCTGAAATGTTCAGCACTGAATCCAGAACTTTGTGGATGTCACTTGGCTATAGCGTGTCGAATGCTATTTTTGGAGGTTTCGCCCCTTTTATAGTTACACTGCTAATAAAATTTACAGGTTCACCACAATCGCCAAGCCTCTATGTCATTCCGATTTCTATCGTTTCTGCAGCGGTAATTTTAAATATGCGTGAAACTGCCCATGATAAACTCAAATGACATAACCATTCCATTAGCAATTTAAGATCTTAATTTTCACCGTCGGATAACATTTTTATTATCATAATTGATTATATTATAAAAATCGTATTATCCGACGGTGAAGTTATATTAAAATATTTCAATGTTGTTATTTCTAATTAATTTTTAAAAATTTAAATTAATATAAGTTTGTTTTTAAATATTTTAACAAATAATATTACTTGATTGTTCAATCTACCACACCAATTTCGCCCGCAAATCAGGCCACAAAAATAAACGTTATGGGTGTTCCACAAGCTGATGAGAATTCATATCGGTTTTAAAACCGTTCGAGGGATATTCCAACGATCGAAATAAATAGACCGATACTTCCGAGAGAATAACTTGCGAAGTTATAGACTTATATTTTCAACAATGTTGTTAATGATCTTCTGATTATTATTGATCTCAAATTCGATCATATCAATTTATTCCTGCACGAAAGAAAGTTGGCGGAATGGATATTGTTTTTGCCTACAATAGAGGAAAACTGAAACAGAAGTTCCTCTATCACACCACTTGCTCGATATTGAAACCGTTATATAAAAATTCCTTAACGGCATCATTTAGCACCTAAGATAACCGATACAACGTTTTGAATATACTTGTTATGAATTTTCCCGCAATACTTACTGTCAACCGCAATGTGTCGTATTTTATCTATAAATGACGAATTTTCACAGATTCTCAATCTATAAAACCAGAATCAACATGGAAGCAAAATATAAAATCCGACGAAAAGATCGTAAGGTTCATATATTGTTTTAAAAATATTTTTCCAATTCAATATATTATCAAAACAACGAATATATAATTTAACATTACATGATAATACTATAAAAACAAAGCATTTTAACAATAATCATTTCAGGAAGTGCGCTATAGTAAAGCGACATTTCGCCTTGTCAGGAAATATTTTTTCGCCTGAAATGAAAGCAGCATTTTGATTTTTTAAAATTGAGGAATAAACTCATCTTAAATTCTATGCCATAATCAAACACCCATGACCAATTCATATGACCATTGTTAATGAATGATTTTTACCAGAGGTAGATGATGCTTACTCAAACACGCCGTCATTTTTTAATTGGTGCTTCACTTCTCCCCGCTATTTGTGCATTTCCTGCTATTGCCGCTGCCGAAGACAAAAAACCGGTAATATGGGGGCCTCCGGCGGGTCCTTCTATCGTCGCGGCTTATGCAGTAAAAACCGGCATGTTGGAAGATTTGCTACCCGGATGCCAATTCAAGGTTTGGAACAATCCCGATCAGATCAGAGCAGGCTTAAGCTCCGGTTCTGTCAATATGGCTATTTTGCCAAGCTATAACGGCGCGAATTTATATAATAAGGGTCTTGACGTGAGATTGGCAAATATTCTGACAGACGGGCTTCTTTACATCGTCGCACCGGAAGCATCCAATATCAAAACACTTCAGGATCTTGTCGGGAAAAAACTTGCTGTACCGTTCAAAAACGATATGCCCGACTACATTATGCAAGCAATTTTAAAAGCATATGACATCAAGCCGGATGCAATCGACATGCAATATACGGGAAGCCTCCCCGAAGCCATGCCGCTTCTTATGATCGGGCGTGTTGATGCTGCAGTCATTGTCGAACCTGCAGCGTCCACAGTGATTTCTATGAGCGCTGCATCGCCTAAAAAAATTGTTCGTGCGCTTGATATTCAAAAACTTTGGGAAAAAGTTTCAAAGACGGGTGCCATTCCGCAAGCCGGTCTTGTCACCGGCAAAGGATTTGAAGGCGACGCAGGAACAAAAAAAATAGCAGCACTCAATGCATGTTTGGCAAGTGCGCTCGAACGAATTAAGGCCGATCCCGAAAAAGCCGCCGAACAGGTTGGCGATTTGCTTGATTTCCCTCCGCGATTGATTGCCGCATCCGTCGCTTTCAGTCATCTTGTTGTCCATAATGCCAGAGAAGTCAAACCATCGCTTGAAACATTTTTTAATGTTCTCATCGAACAAAATTCCGCAATTCTAGGCGGAAAACTACCTGACGACGGATTTTATGCCTGATGCGCTCTACCAGACTCATTTCTCATCTTGTTTCGCTTGGAAACTATTTCTGGGGAGGTTTTGCAGGGCTTGCCGGTTGCTTCTGTTTTTTCGCTGTCTGGCAGTTAGCACATGAGCTTTATGGCAGTTATGTGCTCCCCTCTCCGCAACAAACTTTGCAAGCAATGATCTTGCTTGTCCAAACGGACAAATTCATAGCGATGGCAAAAATAACGGCCGAGCGTTCCTTCATGGGCTTTGCGATAGCCGGTTCAATCGGAATTCTAAGCGGAGTATTATGCGGTTATTCATTTGCTGCGATCCGGCTAATGCGTCCGATCATTATCATTCTATTAGGGGTTCCACCGATAGGCTGGATTGTCCTTGCACTCATATGGTTTGAAAACGGCGGCGGGTCTGTTGTCATGACGATTGCAGTTGCGTCCTTTCCGCTTATTTTTATCAATAGCGTAGAAGCAATTGCCACGCGTGACCGTTCGCTCGACGATATGGCTCGTGCTTTCAACATCGGCATATTGAAACGATTTCGTACAATCACATTTCCGCAAATGGTGTCTTTCATATTTCCCGCCTTGTCGCTTTCGGCAGGAAGTGCATGGAAAGTTGCGGTCATGGCCGAACTTTTAAGTTATTCGGGGGGCTTGGGAGGCTTACTTTTCGAGGCACGTAGTACCTTCGATGTACCCGAAGTTACTGCTATCATTTTGATTATTGTGTGTTTTGCTTTGGTAACCGAATTCGGCATTATTCATCCGATACGGGAATTTTTTGAAAGCTGGCGGCATGCATCCGACCCTTGGGGCGTTAAAAGATGAGAATCGAAATGCAGGATATTGCGTTTTCTTATCTCGGAAGACGTATTCTTGAAAACGTCAATATTCACGTCGACGACCATGAAACATTGGTTGTTCTGGGTGCCTCCGGAGCCGGAAAAACGACAATATTGCAGATAGCGGCAGGCCTGTTGACACCTAACAAAGGAGAGATCAAGAAAAGTTTCCGGCAACAGGCAATCGTTTTTCAGGAACCGAGATTGTTACCCTGGAAAACGACCTATGAAAATATTGCCTATGGTTTGAATCATTCACGCCGGAGAGACGAAACAAATGACCTCGTGTCGGACTGCGCAAGAAAAGTCGGTTTAAAAATAACAGATCTTGAAAAATATCCGGCCGCATTATCCGGTGGTATGCGCCAGCGCGCAGCAGTCGCGCGTGCTCTTGCTGTCAATCCCGATATTATCTTTTTTGACGAACCGTTTTCGGCAGTCGACATTGGCTTACGGCGCAATCTTCAGGATATTGTTATTGAAGAGGCAAAAGGCCAAGGTTTTTCGTCATTATTTGTTACCCATGATCTTCACGAAGCATTGCGCATTGCTCACCGTCTGTTACTGGTTGGTGGCGATCCGGCAACAATTGTCGCTGAAAGACATGTTGAAGGTGAACCAGGAAAGAGGAGCGAACGCGAAATATTCGATATGAGCGAAGAATTTGCCCAAGATCGTGATTTTTACGACCTTCTTTATAGGAACAAGGATTAGCGCGATGGGGCTTGGCAAAAAGATCAGAGCAGTGATTGCTCATAGTCCCTTTTTTATAGAGGGCGTTTTCCTTTTCTTTCCGGTATCGGCCTGTTACGCCGTATTGATGCCGTTTATCTGGGTGATTGTCTATCAACTCGACTATCCCGGTACACGATATATCTTCCCCCAGCAATGGCATGCGCATGAAATGATTTTCGGCTTTTACTCTGCTGCCCTTGCAGGCTTTCTGTGTTCGGCCGTTGCCGAATGGACAGAAACCAAGCCGTTAAATGGCATGAGACTTTTCCGGTTATTTTTATTATGGCTTCCCGGACGCATTGTCGGTTTTTTCGGTTCGGATTACCTGATGATAACGGGCAGTCTATTTGATTGCGCCTTTTTGGCCTTGTTGATCGCTTATGTCGGCTTGCCAATTATTTTGGGAAAAAAATGGAAAAGCATTTCGTTCCTGTTATGGCTCCTCATCCTTTTCATACTCGAAACAACTTTGAAAATTTCATGGTGGCAGGAAGAAACAGAACTCTCGTCTCGTCTTTTATGGGCGATCATTTCTGTTTTTGTTGTTTTGTTCTCTTTGGCAATTTCGCGCATCAACACCGTCGTTACAAATCTCTCATTGGATCCTTCGGGCGAAACAAGCCCTTATCGCCCGCATCCGGGCAGACGCAATCTGTCGCCATTTTTGACAGTCTTATATGCTCTTTCAATGCTTTTCCTGCCATCTTCACAAATGCAATATTATCTGGCTTTCGCTGCCAGTGCTGGTTTTATGGACAGAACAGCGGAATGGTTTATCGGTAAGGCTGCTTTCAAGGCTGAAGTGTTATGTCTCGCGCTTGCAAACACCAGCGCGGGTGTGGGCTTTTTTCTTATCGGTCTTTCCGGTTTCAACGAAAGCATATCAATTTATGCAGGATTACATATATTGACTATCGTAACACTCGGACTTGGTGTTCTGGGTGTATTCACGATCGCCGGTTTACGTCATTCAGGACGAAAATTGATAGCCGTACCATGGCAATCAAAAGCGGCAATCGCATTTATTATATTTGCGGCGGCGTCGCGGGTTCTTCCTGAAACAAGCAGTGCATTCGCGTTCATTAACTCCCATTATGCTGTGGCTGCAACATTATGGTCGGTGGCTTTTTTGCTGTGGCTGTGGGGATATTTGCCAATCCTCGGACACCCCGTAAAAGTGAGCTTCCCTGAATGATTTCCGGGCTTTTTTATTTGTGCCGATTTTTATTTACCGAAGAATTTTCTTTTTGATCTGCAGGAATTTTTCGTTCGCTTTTTCCGTGTTAAAAAACGTGTAAATCCGTCTGGAAAATCGTAGTGCGCTCTATTATGACGCGCTCCATTCAGGATAAGAATTAATATGTTGTTTTATTTGTGATTTTTGGTGCAGCATGCCGGCGGCATAATTTTTTATATAATATTGTTTTTATTATATTTTTACCGTTGTATTTTGTAAATGTGTTACATTTTGTTTTACATTTTTGGCTAAAATATCAATATCTTAAAAATTGAAAATAAAAAAATTCAATAAAAACAGATACTTATGAAGATTTTATTGGTGCCGCATGCCGGAATCGAACCAGCGACCCCATCATTACGAATGACGTGCTCTACCAACTGAGCTAATGCGGCACAGATTCTTTTAACTACAAAAGAACCGGTATCGGGTGATAACTAAAAGATCAAACGAAAGCAAGCGGGCAATTCGGTCTTTCAGTGTTTTTCGTTGGTTCTCGATATTACTATATCAAAAAAACGGTTTCTTTGAAAACTTGACCATAAATTTGATTTGCGATTTGGTTTGCCAATCTTTCCGCTCTTGCTTATTCTATCGAACGGATTTTCGATTATAAGGAGAATTGTTCTTTGGCCAATGCCGAGCAAGCCATCCGCAACGCATTATTAAAAATTGATGCGAGCAATGTTGCCCAAAGACGGCGTGTGTATGAATCAGCCTGGAATGCACATGAACGTGCTCTATTGGCTAATCACAGGCTGAATGATGAAAGCCGGACCAATCGTCGGGATGCGTTGATGCAACTTATCCAACATATTGAAAACGGCTATACGACTTCCAATCCGGACGATCCCGCTGAGGAGAATCATAAACTTGCAGCCGAAGGTCCCGAAGAACAGATAGAAATAGAAGTCAATGGTGCAACCAATCTTATAAACACCACACAACACCGCGCATTGGCGCGCCGACGTTCAAAAATTCTATTGATTGTTGCACCGTCAATTCTTGCGATTGTTATGATAATCTGCTTCACCGCCTGGTCGTTTTTCAATAGTCTTTCCGGACGCGCAATTATCGAACATCGCGCGCAAGCTCTGACGCAAAGCCAACAGGTAAAAACAGTTGTTCCTTTTCGTCAGGAAGCAAGCAAGGATGACGGTTGGATAAAATTTTTCAACCCCGGTGATGCAACAGCAATCACAACATATGGAAGCACATCTGTGTCCATAAAGGATGATGACGGTGTGCCTTATACACATATTTCCGCTAATAGCGAGCAAGATGTCGTCGTTATAGAAATCGGTGCGGGAGTACTGTCCGGCTTACGCGGCAAAAAAACCATGCTCGACATCAATGCAAAGAGTGATAGTTCAACGCCTAGCCAGATGAGCATTACCTGCGATCTCGGAAGTAATGCGGATTGCGGCAGACGCCGTTTTGAAGTTCCCTTGAATAGAACCGACCTTCTGTTCGAGGTCACAATACCGGCTGAAGGAACGAGTGCGGCCAAGCTTTATTTGACGACTGATCTTTTAGGCGAAGGCCATGGAATTGATATTTACGGGATGAAAATAAAAGCAGCGGATTGAGATTTATGGCACAAGAACCGATTGCAGTAGATGAAGCAGTTATCGAATCTGTGGTTCGTACATTTTATGGGCGGGTGAGAAAGGATCATTTACTTGGTCCCATCTTTGAAGAACATATTCGAGATTGGGAACCCCATTTACAAAATATGTTCGCCTTCTGGTCATCGGTCATGCTGCATACCAACCGCTATAACGGACGCCCAATGCCAAAGCATGTCGTTTTACCGATTGATGCTGCACATTTCGACCAGTGGCTCGACATTTTCAAAAAAACTGTTGAAGAACTTTGCGTGAAGGAAGATGCCGAATTGTTCATGAAAAAAGCAACCCAGATTGCCCACAGTCTCGAGCTGGGTCTTGCCTTCAACAATAAGGTTCTTTTACAACCCGGCGAACGCTATATCAGAAATAAGGATCACACATTGTGATTGAAACAGATCGTCTTACCGAAGTGGAAATAAAACTTGCCGAACAGGAGCGGCTCGTCGAGGAGCTTTCTACTGTTCTTGCCGAACAATGGAAAACAATCGACCTTATGGATAAAAAATTGAAAGCTCTGACCAAACGCTTTCTGGAGCTTGAAGAACAAAGCCAGCCCGACATTCCTGTTACCCGACCACCGCATTGGTGAAACATGGGTTAAGCCTTGTTCCAAAGGTGTTGAAGCCGAAACTCTGTTAGACAATATTGATAATCAACATTTATTAGGAATAATGACCCTCTCCATCTTTTTCATCGGCAATAACGGGGTTGAAAATTTTGTTTAGCCTTATTTGCTGATGACCAATCGGTGCACGTGGAAAATATTTTTCAAACATCTTAAAATATTGCCGAAAGCCAGCCAACCCAAAGCATAAATCCGCGACAGACACCTCCGGGGAAAAAGATTAGGCCGACAAGCGCGAGTATGACGTTATCGTGCCACAACGCTTCTACGACATGCGTCCCGAGCAGGAATGTGAACGAGTTCCAGATAAGAAATAATATACCGTCAACTGTATTCCGCATTTTTAGTCCGTCAAAATTCAATAACTGTCAGCCTATAAAAAGCGCAAATAATATATGCAAAAATTATTGAATCTTTTGACTTCAATTTTTTGTTTGCGGCTGAATCCCATCTGAAATCGACGCTATTTTCCCTGTGATTGGCATGGTTGAACCACGAATTTTTAGAAAATTTTGCTTAGAAAAATGACACGCATTATTTGGTCAACTTCGACCAATCGGAAGGCACATTCCGCTTTGAAATTCTCTCCGCTGATATTTTCCGCACTATCAAAGATAGTCATAAAGTTATTCTCTGCAAAATGCCAAGACGTCATAAGGGCTTTTTGAAAGTAAGAAACAAATTGCAATAATAATGCCGTCCAAAATTGTAATGGACGGCAGATTTTTAATAAAACTTTGAAACTTGCTTTTAACTACCGGCGGTCACCTTCATGAAATAGGACAGGTCACGCCGGTTCCCTTCAATCCACAATAGCCATTCGGGTTTTTGGCAAGATATTGCTGATGATAATCTTCAGCAAAATAGAACGGCCCTTCCAGCGCGATTTCCGTTGTGATTGGCCCCAATCCCTGCGATTGCAGTGCCTTTTCAAATTGTGCTTTGCTTTTTTGGGCAATTTTGAGATCTTCGTCATTTGCCAGATAGAGGCCGGAACGATAATTATTGCCTATATCATTTCCCTGCCGCATTCCTTGCGTGGGATCATGTTGTTCCCAAAAGGTTTTCAATATCTCGTCGAGATGAAGGATCTTCGGGTCATAGACGACAAGTACTGCCTCTGTATGTCCGGTTTTACCTGTGCAAACTTCTTCATAAGTCGGGTTTGGTGTAAAGCCGCCTGTATAACCTGCGGCTGTCACGTAAACGCCCGTCATTTTCCAGAACAGTCGCTCGACACCCCAGAAACAGCCCATCGCCACAATAATATGATGCATATTTTCAGGATATGGACCTTTCAGATTGTGACCATTGACATAGTGTGTTTTTGCGGTTGCAATCGGTTCACTCCTGCCGACAAGTGCATCTTCTTTTTTCGGCATATCGAGTTTTTCCGAAAATGACAAAATATCAAACATTTTCATCCCCAAAGTTTCCGGCATCCGGTAAGGCTTCACCATCATAACCGATCATATAAGATACCAACGCTAAAATACCAAAAACGATCCATGTCGGACAGCGACTTACAAATTCAACGGCTGGCGAAAGATAAAGGGGAAAAAAATTCAAAACCGGATTCTCCGCGGTCGACGTGCCTAGCGATAGAATGAACGAGGCTGTCGACGCGATTGAAGTAAATGTGATCGTTGAAGCTCCGACCGAATGGGCTGCATCAATGACAAGCACAATAATCATGATAACAAGAAATAAAAACGAAACGAAACGAAAGATCCGACGAATAAACCGCACAAGAACAATTCCTTATCAATAATGATTTCAGTTCTGAATAATTTCAAGCTCGAATGACTTCAAGCTCGAACGCATTCACGTTTGGCGCTTGAAATTCGGGCAGCCATTCTGAAACCGGTTCTGTATCGTTCGTTTATTAATAATCAAAGAGGCTCGCGTTTGTCGATGAGTTTATCCGGATGGGCAAAATTGATAAGCTTTTGCCTGTCTGTGAAGACAATGCGTGAACCATCAACATTGACACCGTGTTTTGCAACAGTTGCGAATGCACGTGAAAGATTTTCCGGCGTCATACCGAGTTTGAAAGCAAGCAGCTTCTTCTCGAACGGAATTTCAATATAATTGGCATCCACATGATAATCGGCTTCAGCCAAAATCCAGTTTGCCAATCTTTCACTGCCATTTCTCAATTTCTGGTTCTTCAACTCCTTGATGGTCGTGCGGTACCGACGCGACAATTCGCGCACCACCGCATGCATAAATGCGGTATCATTATCAATGGCTTCTCTGAACCGCGCAGCCGGAATCATCAGCACCTCGGCTTCGGTCAATGTTCTGGCAGATTGCAAACACACATCATCATTCAAAATAGCTGCGAGAATGAAGAGACTGACCGGTTGGAGAATATCAAGAATTGTTACCCGCCCATGGCTGGTCGCATACATTTCGACCTGACCATCGACCAATATATAGAGAAAATCCTGCATGTTGTTTTCGCTCACCAGAACCACTCCTGGCGGAAAACGTTGAAAAAAACCCGGACCCGTTAAGGAGTGGAAGGTTTTTTCGCTTGCCTGTGAAAAAATATCAAGATTTTGAATTTTTAATCGATCTTCTGATCTCATATTGTTCCTCTAATTAGCATTTTTTGTTTTTGCCTTAACAAATATCAAGTGCAGCAGAGAAATATTTCAAGCCACAATCATCATTATTTTAAATTAAGCTTTTCTTTTATTTTAAATAAAACTCATTTGATTTTGATCAAGGTGCGCTATTTCACTCATTACTACATACGCCCTCAACAAAAAGAAAGAATTTATCTGGTGCTAAAAAATGGAACAAACTGATACTCCAATCAAAGGCTCTTCAGAGGCACTTTGGCTGAGCTCTTTAGCCTTTACCGTTTGTTTTGCGGTATGGACAATTTTTTCGATTATCGGCATTGCGATACAGAAAAAATTGGGCTTGAGCCAGTCTGAACTCGGACTTCTGATAGCCACGCCGGTTCTCACCGGCTCACTCGTGCGTATTCCACTTGGCATCTGGACCGAACAGATCGGTGGACGCATTATTTTTGTATTATCAATGCTGGCCTCCGCTTTATCGACGTTTCTTCTCACATTTGCCCACACCTACACGTGGATGTTGGTGGCAGCTCTTGGAATTGGCATTGCCGGTGGCACATTTTCTGTCGGCGTTGCCTATGTTTCGCGCTGGTTCAGCGCCAAAAGACAGGGTCTCGCACTGGGCATTTTCGGTGCAGGCAATGTTGGTGCAGCCGTCACAAAACTTGGCGCTCCATGGGTGATGAGCTGGTGGGGTAGCTGGGAAGGTGTGGCCTATATCTGGGCACTGGTGCTCGTTATCACGGCGGTGATCTTCTGGCTCTTTACGTCCGATGATCCTGTGCTTGTCGAACAACGCCGTTCAGGCACAAAACCGCAAAGCGCTTTGCTTGAACTGGCACCTTTAAAGAAACTGCAAGTATGGCGTTTTTCCTTCTATTACTTCTTCGTATTCGGTGGATATATCGCTTTGGCAACATGGTTGCCGCACTATTTGCAGGATGTTTATTCGATTGATCTGTGGCTTGCCGGTGTTATCGCAGCACTCTATTCGATACCCGCGTCACTCTTCCGTGCCTATGGCGGTTATCTTTCTGATAAATTCGGTGCACGCCGTGTCATGTATTGGACACTGACAATGTGTACAATTACATGTTTCATCCTCTCCTACCCACCGACACAATACACGGTTGAAACGGCCAAAGGTCCATTCACCTTTACATTTGCCATCAGCCTTGTCGGTTTTGCCCTGATCGTTGCCATACTCGGCTTCTTCATGGCTCTAGGGAAAGCGGCTGTTTATAAGCATATTCCGGTTTATTACCCGAAAAGCGTCGGTGCCGTTGGTGGCCTCGTCGGTATGATGGGCGGACTTGGCGGTTTTATCCTGCCAATTCTCTTCGGTGAAGTCCTCGACATCACCGGCGTCTATTCAACCTGCTTCATGATTTTATTTGTCATTTCACTCGCGGCACTCATCTGGATGCATGTTTCAATCCTTCTGATGGACCACCGCAAATTGGTAGAGCTCGGGCAAAAAACGCCTGAATTTCAGGAGTAATTCGCATGTCCAATCAAATTAATAAAGGTTATGTATTAACCGAATGGAATCCCGAAGATAACAGCTTCTGGAACAATTACGGGCGCAAAATTGCCAACAAGAATCTCTGGTTGTCTATTCCGGCTCTGCTTCTGGCTTTTGCCGTGTGGCAGGTTTGGTCGGTGGTTGTGGCCGAATTGCCGCGTGCCGGTTTCAAATTCAGTTCGACACAATTGTTCTGGCTTACCGCTTTACCTGGGCTTTCAGGTGCAACACTGCGTATTTTCTATTCCTTCATGGTGCCGATATTCGGTGGCCGTCGCTGGACGGCGCTCACAACCGCTTCTTTGTTGATACCGGCACTCGGAATCGGTTTTGCTGTGCAGGACGTCAACACCCCTTATTGGATCATGGCGCTTCTTGCACTGTTGTGCGGCTTCGGTGGCGGAAACTTTTCTTCCTCCATGTCGAACATCTCGTTTTTCTACCCGAAAGCCGAAAAAGGTAAAGCGAGCGGCCTTAATGCCGGTTTGGGCAATCTCGGTGTGTCGGTTGTGCAATTTGTTGTACCGCTCGTTATTGCTACCAATGCCTTCGGCTGGTTGGGCGGCCACCCGCTCACTGTGACGCAAGCCGACGGTTCCACTTCCGAACTCTGGCTACAGAACGGCGCTTTTGTTTTCGTACCCTTCATTGCTTTATCAGCCATATGCTGCTGGTTCGGAATGAACGACATTGCCGATGCCAAGGCTTCATTTGCCGATCAGGCTATTATTTTCAAACGCAAAGACAACTGGTTGATGTGCGTTCTTTATATGGGAACTTTTGGCTCGTTCATCGGTTTTTCTGCTGCATTCCCACTTTTGATGCGGTTGACCTTTCCGGATGTGAACGTGTTGCACTACGTATTCTTGGGACCACTGATTTCGGCACTCGCACGTGCGGGATTTGGTGGCGTAAGCGACAAAATCGGCGGTGGACGTGTAACCTTCTGGGCATTCATCCTGATGATGCTTGCTCTGGGTGCCGCACTCTATTTTGTGGCTAATCCCGGCAGCGCCATTGCTTTCCCCGGTTTCTTTGCTGCATTCATGGTTTTGTTCTTTGCAACCGGTGTTGGCAATGCTTCAACCTTCCAGATGATACCGGTTATTATGAGCCGTGTTATCGACAAGACCATGCCGAACGCCACGGAAGAACAAAAACGCCATCAAAGCGACCGTGAATCGGCTGCAATCACCGGCTTTACTGCCGCCATTGCTGCCTATGCCTTCTTTCTTATACCCGTAAGTTTTGCACTATCCAAAGATGCAACGGGTGGCCCGCAAGCCGCACTTTGGGGATTTATGATTTTTTACGTTATTTGCCTCGCCATCACATGGTTCTGTTACATCCGTAACGGTGCAATCCTCCATGTCGAAGGTCGTCGGACACAAAAATAACGCTGTAAGTTAAGGAGACCATTGATGAGTCTACTACTCGATCGCCTGAATTTTCTGGCACGAAAAAAACAACCGTTTTCTCATGGACATGGTGTAACAACCGATGAAAACCGCTCATGGGAAGACGCTTATCGCAAACGCTGGCAATATGACAAAATCGTGCGCTCCACGCATGGTGTCAATTGCACCGGCTCGTGCTCGTGGAAAATCTACGTCAAGGGTGGTATTGTCACTTGGGAAACCCAGCAGACCGATTATCCGCGTACCCGCCCCGATCTCCCCAACCATGAACCACGTGGCTGTCCACGGGGCGCAAGCTATAGCTGGTATATGTATTCGGCAAACCGTGTAAAATATCCGCTGATCCGCTCGCGTCTCATCAAATTGTGGCGCAAGGAACGCGTGGTAAAAACACCGGTCGGTGCATGGGCTGCAATTCAGGAAAATCCTGAAAAGCGGGCTGAATACCAGAAGGTACGCGGGCTTGGTGGCTTTGTTCGTTCTACATGGGACGAAGTCAACGAGATTATCGCTGCTGCCAATTCTTACACAATCAAGAAATATGGTCCCGACCGGATTATCGGCTTTTCGCCGATTCCGGCAATGTCCATGGTCTCCTATGCTTCCGGTTCGCGTTACCTGTCACTTCTGGGCGGTGTATGCATGTCTTTCTATGACTGGTATTGCGATTTGCCGCCTGCTTCACCTATGACATGGGGTGAACAGACAGATGTGCCTGAATCTGCCGACTGGTATAATGCCGGTTTCCTTATGCTTTGGGGCTCTAACGTGCCGCAAACCCGCACACCGGACGCGCATTTTTATTCGGAAGCCCGCTATAAAGGCACAAAATCGGTGGTGGTTTCACCCGATTATTCGGAAGCAAGCAAATTCGCCGATCTCTGGCTTCATCCCAAGCAAGGAACCGACGCAGCACTTGCCATGGCGCTCGGCCACGTTATTTTGCGCGAATTCCATCTGGAGCGTCAGGCTGAATATTTTGAAGATTATTGCCAGCGCTACACAGATATGCCGATGCTCGTCAGACTGGTTAGCAAAAATGGCCACTTCATTCCTGACCGGTTGCTGCGTGCCTCCGACTTTGCCGACAAGCTCGGTGAAACCAATAATCCCGAATGGAAAACTGTTGCCGTTGATATGAAAAGCGGTGATTATGTTGCGCCACTTGGCTCATCCGGTTTCCGTTGGGGCGAAAAAGGCAAATGGAACCTTGAATCAAAAGATGGCAAGGGCCGTGATGTCACATTGGAAATGAGTTTCATGCTTGAAGGCGAGCATGACACCGTTGCCGATGTCGATTTCCCCTATTTTGCAAGTCGCGAACACAGTTTCGATGACGGCACAGATCATGAGAGCATTCTCACACGCAAAGTACCTGCCCGCAAATTGAAATTGCCGGAAGGCGAGGTTGTTGTCGCCACCGTTTTTGACCTGTTCGTTGCCAATTACGGCTTGGAACGTGGCTTCAAAGACAAAAACTGTGCAACCTCCTATGATGACAACATCCCTTATACTCCCGCATGGGCAGAAAAGATTACGGGCGTTTCGCGCGACAAAATCATAACCGTTGCGCGGGAATTTGCCCGCAATGCCGAAAAGACCAAAGGTCGCTCGATGGTTATTCTCGGTGCCGGTATCAATCACTGGTACCATATGGATATGAACTATCGCGGCATTATCAATATGCTTGTTATGTGCGGTTGTATCGGCCAATCCGGAGGTGGCTGGAGCCACTATGTGGGACAGGAAAAATTGCGCCCGCAAACCGGTTGGGCTCCGCTTGCTTTCGGTCTTGACTGGTCGCGCCCGCCACGCCAGATGAACGGTACGTCGTTTTTCTATGCCCATACCGATCAATGGCGCTATGAAACTGTGAAAGTCAGCGAATTGTTGTCGCCAACTGCTCCCGAAGGGTCGTGGGATGGTGCATTGATCGACTATAATATCCGTGCCGAGCGCATGGGATGGCTGCCGTCGGCACCACAATTGAAAGCAAATCCGATCAACCTTGTTAAAGAAGCGGAAGCTGCCGGTAAAGAAACGAAGGATTATATCGTCGACGGTCTGAAATCGGGCAGCCTTCAAATGTCGTGCGAAGATCCGGATGATCCGTTAAACTGGCCACGCAACATGTTTGTCTGGCGCTCGAACATTCTCGGTTCATCAGGTAAAGGGCACGAATATTTCCTCAAACACTTCCTCGGCACGGCCAATGGAGTGTTGGGCAAGGATCTGGGAGATCAGGGACGGGTCGAGACCAAAGAAGCCGTCTGGCACGACGAAGCGCCGGAAGGCAAACTCGATCTTCTCGTCACACTCGATTTCCGTATGTCTACAACCTGTGTCTATTCCGATATCGTGTTGCCGACTGCAACATGGTACGAAAAGAATGACCTTAACACGTCGGACATGCACCCCTTCATCCACCCGCTTTCAAGCGCGGTTGATCCGGCTTGGGAAGCAAGATGCGACTGGGATATTTTCAAAGGCCTTGCCGAGAAATTCTCCGAAGTATCGAAAGAAGTGCTGGGTGTTGAAAAAGATGTCGTTTTGTCTCCGAGCCAGCACGATACTGCGGGCGAGCTTGGTCAGCCATTCGATGTCAAGGATTGGAAAAAGGGCGAAATCGAACCCGTTCCCGGCAAAACAATGCCGGCCATTGCAGTGGTTGAACGCGACTATCCGAATATCTACAAGCGTTTTACCGCCCTTGGGCCTTTGATGAAAAAGGTCGGTAATGGTGGCAAAGGTATCAACTGGAAAACCGAAGAGGAAGTCGATCTCGTCGGCCGTATCAATGGCGTTGTTGAAGATGAGGGTGCCACAAAAGGCATGCCGAGCATTGCAACCGATATTGATGCAACCGAAGTCATTTTGACCCTTGCACCTGAAACCAATGGTGAAGTTGCCGTCAAGGCATGGGAAGCTTTGGGTGAACATACAGGACGCGACCATACGCATCTCGCATTACCTAAGGAAGACGAAAAGATCCGTTATCGCGACATTGTTGCCCAGCCGCGTAAAATCATTTCGTCACCCACGTGGTCTGGTCTTGAATCAGAAAAAGTCTGCTATAATGCCGGCTATACCAATGTTCACGAATTGATCCCGTGGCGCACTATCACCGGTCGCCAGCAACTTTATCAGGATCATTTGTGGATGCGTGCCTTTGGTGAAGGTTTCTGCGTTTATCGCCCGCCGATCGACACCAAAACGGTAACAACGGCGATCGAAGCCAAGGCCGGTGACAAGCCGCATCTGATTTTGAACTTCATAACCCCGCACCAGAAATGGGGTATCCATTCGACCTATTCCGACAATCTGTTGATGTTGACTTTGAACAGAGGCGGACCGGTTGTCTGGATTTCGGAAAATGACGCTCAAAAGGCCGGTATTGTCGATAATGACTGGGTGGAAGCTTTCAATGCCAATGGTTCGCTTGTTGCCCGTGTCATCGTTTCACAGCGCATGAAAGACGGAACGGTCTTCATGTATCATGCCCAGGAAAAAATCGTGAATGTTCCTGGCTCGCCTTTAACCAAACAACGCGGAGGGATCCATAACTCGGTGACCCGCGTTATTACCAAACCGACCCATATGATCGGCGGCTATGTCCAGCAATCATACGGTTTCAATTATTACGGCACTGTCGGTGCCAATCGCGACGAGTTTGTGGTGGTACGCAAACTTGACCATGTCGATTGGATGGATGGTGAAGCAAATTCAGCAATGAAGGAGGCCGCAGAATGAAGGTTCGCGCGCAAATAGGTATGGTTCTGAACCTCGATAAATGTATCGGTTGCCATACCTGCTCTGTCACCTGCAAAAATGTCTGGACGAACCGTGAAGGCGTTGAATATGCCTGGTTCAACAATGTCGAGACCAAACCCGGCATCGGTTTTCCCAAAGATTGGGAAAACCAGAAACGCTGGAATGGCGGCTGGATAAGAAAATCGAATGGCAAGATACGTCCGCGCATGGGCGCAAAATGGCGCGTTCTCTCCAAAATTTTTGCCAATCCCGATCTGCCGGAGATTGACGATTATTACGAACCGTTCGATTTCGACTATGAGCATTTGCAAACGGCAAAAGAGTCAAAAACCATGCCGGTTGCCCGTCCGCGCTCGAAGATTACCGGCGAGCGCATGGAAAAAATCAAATGGGGCCCGAATTGGGAAGATGTGCTTGGTGGCGAATTTTCCAAGCGTTCCGAAGATTACAATTTTGCCAATGTCGAAAAAGAAATTTACGGCGAATTTGAAAATACATTCATGATGTATTTGCCACGTCTTTGCGAACATTGCCTCAATCCTGCCTGCGTGGCCGTTTGCCCATCGGGAGCGATTTATAAGCGCGAGGATGACGGTATTGTTCTCATCGATCAGGAAAAATGCCGCGGCTGGCGTATGTGTGTTTCAGGCTGCCCCTATAAGAAGATCTATTTCAACTGGTCTTCCGGCAAATCGGAAAAATGCATTTTCTGCTATCCGCGCATTGAAAGCGGTATGCCGACTGTTTGTTCGGAAACTTGTGTCGGGCGTATCCGTTATCTTGGTGTGATGCTTTATGATGCCGACAAGATTTCCGATGCTGCTGCTACAGAAGGCGAACAGGATCTTTATGAGGAACAATTGAAGATTTTCCTTGATCCGAATGACCCTGCTGTTATCGAACAGGCACGTAAAGACGGTGTCAGTGACGAATGGATTGAAGCCGCCCAACATTCGCCTGTCTATCAAATGGCAATGAAATGGAAAGTAGCCTTTCCGCTTCATCCTGAATATCGCACTTTGCCGATGGTCTGGTATATTCCGCCGCTTTCGCCGCTGCAATCGGCAGCCGAAGCCGGCAAGCTTGCAATGGACGATTTTATTCCCAATGTCCGCTCGTTGCGCATACCCGTGCGTTACCTTGCCAATTTGTTGACTGCCGGTAAAGAAGCACCGGTTGTTTCGGCACTTGAACGTATGCTTGCCATGCGTGCTTATATGCGTGCGAAATCTGTCGATGGTGAATATCGTCCGGAATATGCGGAAAAAGTCGGCATGACACCTGAAATGATCGAACACATGTATCAGGTCATGGCGATAGCCAATTATGAAGACCGTTTTGTCATTCCGACATCCCACCGTGAAGTGAGTGAAGATGCCTATGATCTGCGCGGGTCTTGCGGCTTTTCATTCGGCAACGGATGTTCGGGCGGCAATTCAAAGGGTGATCTTTTCGGCTCAAAGGGTAAGAAAGTCGTCACAACACCGACAGACTTATTGAAGGAGAGCGCGTAATGAATTCCGATCTCAAAATCATTTCCTTACTTTTAAGCTATCCGGATGAAGAATTGCAGCAATCGGGCAATCTCATCAGAGCAACGCTCGATCAACTTTCCGATCTTGATGCGTCAGAAATTGTCGGCCTGAAAAGTCTGGTCTCGGCAATTTCCGATCGTGACATTTATGAAGTACAGGAAGACTACGTTTTGCTTTTTGACAGAACGCGGTCTTTGTCGCTCCATCTTTTTGAACATGTATACGGCGAAAACCGTGATCGTGGACAGGCGATGGTCGACCTCAAGGACATGTATGACGAGGCCGGTTTTGAAATCGACGTTCACGAAATGCCGGATTATCTGCCGATGTTTCTGGAATTTCTGTCAACAAGAAGTGACGAAGAAGCCCGCCATCTTCTTGGCGAAACCTTGCACATCATTTCGGCTATCCGGCAGAGATTGCAAAAACGCGGTTCCGTTTATGCAGCAGCTTTTGTTGCTCTTGAAAGCCTGTCTGGCGAACGAGCCGACGAGGCACTAACGGCCGAAATCGTCAACCGTAAAGAAGATGACCCGAATGACCTTGAGGCTCTCGACCGCATCTGGGAAGAAGAAGCCATTACTTTCGGTGGCAATCAGGGTGAAAATGATTGTGGGCCTGACCGGTTACAACGTCGCATCCGTGCCCAGCACCGCGATGCTTCAACGCAAATTTAAGGATAGAGAGACAATGTTGCACTTTTTCCATACACTCATATTCGGGGTCTATCCCTATATTGCTTTGACTGTTCTGGCACTTGGCTCGATTATCCGTTATGACCGCGAGCCTTATACATGGCGTGCAAGTTCCAGCCAGTTGTTGCGTCGTAAACAATTGATGTGGGGTTCTGTTCTTTTCCATGTCGGTGTGTTGTTTATCTTTTTAGGCCATTTTGTCGGGCTTCTCACACCGATAGCCGTTTGGGATGCTCTAGGCGTCAGCCATAGTTTCAAACAGATTGTTGCAATGACAGCCGGTGGCATTGCCGGAGCCATGGCCATTATCGGCGCAACAATGCTTGCCCACCGACGTTTGTTCGACCCGCGTGTCAGGGCAACGTCAAGCACAACAGATACATTGATTATTCTTCTGTTGTGGGTACAGCTTTTCCTCGGCCTTGCAACCATACCTTTTTCGATGCAGCATCTCGACGGGCATGAAATGGTCAAGCTGATGGATTGGGCACAGGGAATATTCACCTTCAACCTAGCAGCTTCAAGCTATATCACCGATGTGGCTTTCGTATTCAAACTGCACCTTTTCCTCGGTCTTACCATTTTGCTTTTATTCCCGTTTACACGTCTCGTTCATATGCTGAGTGCGCCGGTGCGTTATATCTGGCGTCCGGGCTATCAGGTTGTTCGCAAAAAAGAACGCCTGCCCGTTCACATCCGTAGAGAAGTAACGGAGTAAAACTTCGGATAAGGGAATAATTTTATGGCAACAAGGGTTAAAATCGAACATTCGGGATTAAGAAAAATAGTGGTTCCCCCTTCCCCCACCAAGCAGGAAATCGACACCAGAATTCCGCCGAAAGCAAAGCCACTATTTAAAGAAGTCAGCGTCAATGGCGTTGTCATTCCCGAAGTTGATATTCTGCAAGAAGCACAAAATCATCCGGCTCGAACGCCGGGTGAAGCGCTTCTTGAAGCCGCGCGTTCATTGGTTATCCGTGAACTTTTGTGGCAGGAAGCAAAAAATAAAAATCTTGTTCCCGATAATGAAGACAGCCCACGGGAAGAGAGTGCGGGGGAGGATAATGGGGCGCAAGATAATGCCCGCCAGACAAAGCTTGATGCTGCAATCTCTGCCCTTCTTGAAAGTGAAATAAAAACACCTGAAGCAAGTGAAGAAGATTGCAAAGCTTTTTATGATCGTGACCCGTCACGCTTTTCAACCGAAACGATCTGGCAGGTTAGACACATTCTCGTTAGCGCCAATCCGAAAGACAAAAAGGCTTTCGATCAAGCACGCGAGAAAGCTTATGCCATTTTGGAACAGGTGAAAAAAAATCCGCAAGACTTTGCCACAATTGCGAAAGATATTTCTTCCTGCCCTTCAGCGGCAGAAGGTGGTAATCTTGGTCAGATAACGCGTGGCTCGACTGTGCCGGAATTTGAAAATGCTTTGAAAAAAGCAAAAAAACCAGGGCTATTGATGCAACCAATCGAGAGCCGTTATGGTTATCATATTGTAGAAATAAACCAGATTATTCCCGGAAAAATTCTTCCGCTGGAATTGGTAAAAGAAAAAATCGCTGCCTGGCTGGAGGCGTCAAGCTGGTCAAAAGCTGTTCAACAATATATAGCAATTTTGGCCGGAAAATCCCATATCACGGGTATTGATTTAAAATCCGGTGAGGGACCTCTTGTCCAGTAAGGAGTTTAGAGAGTGCAAAAAACACCAGAATCAAAGTTGGTTGATCCTTTTGGCAGAAAGATCAGCTATCTGCGACTTTCTGTAACCGATCGTTGTGATTTACGCTGTGTTTACTGCATGGCGGAAGAAATGGTGTTTTTGCCCAAAAAAGAGCTTCTGACAATCGAAGAACTCTACCGTGTTGCCAGCCGGATGATTGATCTTGGTGTCACCAAAATCCGTCTTACCGGTGGAGAACCATTGGTTCGGCGCAACATTATGGTCTTGTTTGAAATGCTGGGTAAGCATCTCGGACATGGCCTTGAAGAATTGACATTGACAACCAATGGAACATTGCTTGCCCGTTATGCCGAGGCACTTGTTCAAAATGGTGTCAAACGTGTCAACGTTTCTCTCGATACACTTGACCCTGTCCGCTATCACCAATTGACCCGTCGCGGTGATATTGCCCATGTGCTTGCCGGTATTGATGCGGCACAAAAAGCCGGATTGAAAGTTAAATTGAACGCTGTTGCCATGCGTGGCGGCTTTCTCGGTGAAGTTGACGATCTTATCCGTTTTGCCCATGGGCGCGGTATGGATTTGACAGTCATTGAAGAGATGCCAATGGGCTATACCGGTCATGACCGTTATGAAACCTTCCTTTCACTCGGTGCTTTGCGCAAAAGTCTCGAACAACGCTGGACATTGGTTCCGGATGCCCATTGTTCAGGCGGCCCTGCCCGTTACGTAACAGTCAAGGAAACGGGTGGCAGACTTGGTTTCATTACCCCGCTTTCTTGTGATTTCTGTGCTTCTTGCAATCGTGTGCGCATCGGTTCGACAGGCAAACTTTACCCTTGCATGGGGCAATCCGGCATGGTCGAATTGCGTGAAGCCATCAGAAGCTCGGAAAGTGATGAAAAACTCACCGAACTTATCCTGAAAGCAATCGACAGCAAGCCAAAGGGGCATGAATTTTCGATCGAAAAAGATGGTATTTGCGGATTAAGCCGCCACATGTCGGAGCTTGGCGGCTGATTATCACCTTCAGCATAAAAGCTTAGAGAGCCATTCCGGTAAAACTGAAAACACAGTGAAAAACCGGAAGCACTGGCCGCTCGACTTATTATCGTTATAGCACACCTTATTATCGTAACAGAATTATCGTAACAGAAATTGTGCTCGCTGCCCCAACTTCGTAAACCGGTGGCTTTCAATGATGGTCGAGAGCCATGAATTGTCGATGGTTGAACACACGTGCCATTAGTTTTTTAGAGCATTTTTAGAATGTGTAGAGCAGACTGTCAAACCGGATTTTACGTGATTTTTCTGCTTCAAACCGGTTCGTTCCAAAACGCCCTTCCACCGGCTTTCAACTGACAAAAACTTGTGCAATCAACCTTTCCATCAAATAAAATAAGCACTGTAACGGACTACAGTGCTTATCTCTCGTTTATCAAGATTTCTTTTTCTCGATCACTGGATAAAATGCGCTTATAAAAAGCGCTTTCGACTTATCCGGCGACAGACTGTTTTTCATTTTTAACCGCTATCAAAGCGTCAGAGTGCCACTTCTGAAGGCAAGGGTTTGTCGGCAAAAAACGCATCGACATTTTCCACCACAAGATCGGACATTCTATCACGTGTTTCAACAGTACCACTGCCGTGATGGGGGTAGAGAACCACATTTTCAAGCGTATAAAATGCCGGATTGATATTAGGCTCGTTAAGATAGACATCAAGACCGGCCGTTTCCAATTCTTTATTTTGCAAGGCTTTAATCATGGCGTCTTCATCAATAACCGTACCGCGAGAAATATTGATAAGAGAACCGCGGTTTCCAAGTGCTGCGATAACCTCTTTGGAAATGAGCTTCTCGGTTTCCTTGCCGCCGGTTACTGCAACAACCAGAATATCCGACCATTTGGCAAGTTCCACAAGCGAGGGGAAAAACTCGTAAGCAATATCCGGTTTTTTGTGGCGACCGTAATAACCGATTGTCAGCCCGCAACTTTCAAACCGTTTGGCTATTGCATGTCCAATGCGTCCGAGACCGACGACACCTGCGCGTTTTCCGGCCGTTGTTTCTGTAAGAGCCATCGGGCCTTTCTTTGCCCACTCACCGGAGCGCACATAATGATCGCCAAAAACAAGTCTGCGACGGGCGGCGAGCATCAACATCAGCGCGACATCGGCAACGTCATCGGTCAATACATCCGGCGTATTGGTTAAACGGATTTTATGATCTTTCAGGTCTTTGAGATTGACCTGATCGAACCCCGCCGTCACACAGGCGACAAGCCCGACATGTGGCAGTTTTGAAATCAGCCTGTTATCAAAAACAATATTGCCGGTACTGATAACTGCACGACAATCTTTTGCGTTTTTTTCGATAAAACCGGCACTATCCTTGGCCAAATCCGCGCGTAACAAATGGTAACGCTTGTCGAGGTCTTCCATTTGGCGGTCGCCTAGCGGGCTTAGTACCAATATATCCTGTTTCACTTTATTCTCCCTCTGGTTTTATTAAAATATTTTTCAACAAAAGATATTAATGAATGGAACTGTGCTGTCTATCGAAAAATTCAAATACCACTCATGATTTGAAAGTCATGATAGGCGATTGTTCCAATTTCCCCGTTTTTTCAAGTCTTGCTGTTTTCAAAGCGGCTTTGACATCGCGGGTAAAACTATTATCATTTGCCCGAAAACACGTCGTTTCGCGATTTATATTGTAAAAGGAAACACCCGCAATGAATGAAGACCAATCTGTTATCGATCCCCAAAAACTTGACCGGCTTGCCGAAGTTGCTGTCAAGGTCGGTCTCAACCTGCAGAAAGGTCAGGATCTCGTTCTCACAAGCCCGCTCGCGGCACTTCCGCTTGTGCGCCGCATCGCCCATCATGCTTATAAAGCCGGTGCAGGAGTTGTCACCCCTATTTTCAGCGATGAAGAGATGACACTCGACCGTTTCAAACATGCTGATGACAAAAATTTCGATAAAGCCGCAAGCTGGCTTTATGAAGGCATGGCAAGAGCCTATGCAAACGGTGCGGCACGACTTGCTATTGCGGGTGACAATCCGTCACTTCTTTCTAACGAAGATCCCGCCAAAGTATCACGCGTCAATAAGGCCACATCTCTTGCCTATCAACCGGCGCTCGAAAAAATTGCCGGTTTTGACATTAACTGGAATATTGTCTCCTATCCCAATCCCTCTTGGGCGGCCGTGGTTTTTCCCGATTTACCAATCATCGAGGCGACCAAAAAACTTGCCGACGCGATATTTGCTGCTTCCCGTGTCGATAAGCCGGATGCAATCGGTGCATGGAAAGATCATAACGCCAATTTGAAAAAACATGCAAAATGGTTGAATGACCAACGCTTTTCCGCCCTTCATTATAGTGGCCCCGGAACAGACCTCACAATCGGTTTGGCTGACGGGCACGAATGGCAAGGTGGCGCTTCAAAGGCAAAAAATGGCGTTATCTGCAACCCGAACATCCCAACAGAAGAGGTGTTTACCACTCCTCACGCCCATCGGGTTGAAGGTTATGTAAGTTCGACAAAGCCCCTATCCTATCAAGGAACATTGATTGACAACATCAAAGTGCGTTTTGAAAAAGGGCGCATCGTTGAAGCTCATGCTTCAAAGGGCGAAAAAGTATTGCAACAGATACTCGATACCGATGAAGGAGCCCGCCATTTGGGTGAAGTTGCACTCGTTCCCAACTCATCGCCGATTTCTGCAAGCGGCCTGTTGTTCTATAATACATTGTTTGATGAAAATGCCGCTTGCCATATCGCTCTTGGACAATGTTATTCAAAGTGTTTTTTGAAAGGCGCAGCGCTTTCAAAAGAACAAATCGAAAAGCAGGGTGGCAATAAAAGTCTCATTCATATCGACTGGATGATCGGGTCGGGAGAAATCAATATTGACGGCATCACCGCTGACGGGAAAAAAGTTCCGGTCTTCAGAAAAGGTGAATGGGCTTAATTAAGCCCATTTTTTCAACAAAGCCCGATTTGAGAAATACGGATTTCTTTTTTTGCTAAAAATTCGACTTTTGCTAAAAATTCGACGCCTGTCTTTGAACAGGGCTAAAAACAACAAAAAGGCCGGGGAAAAACCCGACCTTCCGTTATGCGTTGACTGCCAGTACATCCGTGGTCAATCACCGCTCTATTGAACCTGATTTAGGTGTGTTATCGTGCTTTTTCAAGTAGATAACATTTAATGTTATTTAACACTAGCAGAACATCGTTAAAATTCCGTTAATTTTTCAACCGGTCTTCCAGAAAATTGAAACAAGACCAAACAATCAAATTCTCCGGCTTTCTCATGACAGTTCAAAGTCCCATAAAACTTCACGAGCGGGCGATTTCAAAATTTTTTATTTCTGTTCAAAAAAATATGACCTTCTGTCATTTAAAAACATCATTTTTTTCATAAGAAAAATTTTTTTGACCTTAAAAACAGCGTTTCCGAAGATTATTTTGATAACGACAATTCTTTAAAGCCGGAACTGGAACGGTTGAAACAAATCCCCGACGATAAGCAAAGCAGCCGAATATGCCCGAACTTCCCGAAGTTGAAACTGTAAGACGTGGTCTTGAACCAAGCTTCACCCATGCGAAAATAATAAACGTTAAACAAAACCGGCCGGATTTGCGTTTTCCTTTTCCGGAAAATTTTCAGTCCCGCCTTACCGGTCGTGAAATTATCGGCCTCGGACGGCGGGCAAAATATCTCCTCATCCATCTTGATAGTGATGAAACTATTATCAGCCATTTGGGCATGTCCGGTTCGTGGCGAATTGAAAACACGACGCTTGGTTCCTATTATCACGAAAAAAATAAACTCGCGGCACATGACCATCTTGAAATGGTGATAGAAACACCGGATGGCCAATCGTTACATGTGATTTATAATGACCCGCGCCGTTTCGGTTTTATACTTTTGGCAAAAACCGCAGAGCTGGAACACCATAAATTATTGGCCCATTTAGGCCCCGAACCTACGGGAAACGGTCTTTCCGGAGCTTATCTCAACGAGAAATTACGAAATAGGAAAGCCCCTCTTAAAGCAGCACTTCTCGATCAAACCATCATTGCCGGACTTGGTAATATTTATGTTTGCGAAGCTTTGTGGCGAAGTCACCTTTCTCCCAAACGCAAATCATCGACATTAGGAGCAAAATCTGCGACGGCGCGAAAAAAATCGGAATTGCTTGCACAAAATATCCGTGATGTCATAACCGAGGCAATTGAAGCGGGTGGCTCTTCCTTGCGCGATTACGTCCATACCGATGGTTCGCTTGGCTATTTCCAACACCGGTTTTCGGTTTATGGGCGTGAAGGGGAACCATGCCCCGACTGCGGAAAGGCTATAAAACGAATTGTCCAATCCGGTCGTTCGAGTTTTTATTGCACGCATTGTCAAAGGTAATGTCGGGATAAGACTGGAAAATGTTTCAGAAATACGAAAAGCTGAAACATTGTGCCCGATATGATGTCATAAGAACGAACGAACCAAAATTGATTGTCAACAGCTTGCAAATCGGTTCGAGAGGCTTAAAGTTGTTTTTCAATCAACGAACCGCAGGTGCATTCCATGCTTGATAAAGTTTTATCCCGTCTTGATTTAAATCTCGATAATAGTCTGCAACATCTCTTCGAGCTGTTACGCATTCCCTCCATTTCGACCGACCCGAAATATCGGGAAGATTGTCGCAAAGCTGCCGATTGGCTGGTCAATGATTTGAAATCGATCGGTTTTGAAGCCTCGCGTCGCGATACCACAGGAAATCCTATGGTTGTTGCCCATCATCCGGGACCGACAAAAGATGCACCCCACGTTTTGTTTTATGGCCATTATGATGTGCAGCCGGTTGACCCGCTCAACCTTTGGGAAGATGATCCTTTCGATCCGAAAATAAAAGAGCTCAATGGTGAAAAGGTCATTGCCGCGCGCGGTGCCGGAGATGACAAGGGACAGCTTATGACCTTTGTCGAAGCATGTCGCGCTTTTAAAAATGAAACCGGTAGCCTTCCGGTTGCCGTTACCATCCTGTTCGAGGGGGAAGAGGAATCAGGCTCTCCCTCGCTACAACCATTTTTGCATGCCCACAAAGACGAATTGAAGGCCGATTATGCACTTGTTTGCGACACAACTATGTGGGATGCCGACACGCCTTCCATCTCTATAGCGCTAAGAGGCATGGTCGGAGAAGAAATTATTATTCATGGTGCCGATCGCGATCTTCATTCCGGTCATTTTGGTGGTGCAGCGGCAAATCCGATTCAAATTCTTGCAAAGATTATTGCCGGCCTCCACGATGAAAACGGCCATGTAACCCTTGAAGGTTTCTATGATGGAGTTGAGGAAACACCGGAAGCTGTTTTGAAATCGTGGAATGCACTTAACCGTGGCCCCAAGGAATTTTTAGGGCCTGTGGGCTTGTCGATACCGGCAGGCGAAAAGGGGCGCACTGTTCTTGAAATGACATGGGCAAGACCGACTGCCGAAGTCAATGGCATTAGCGGCGGCTACGAAGGAGAAGGCTTCAAAACAGTGATTGCTGCAAAAGCCAGTGCAAAAATTTCCTTCAGACTTGTTCATAAACAGGATCCGGCAAAAATCAGAAAATCATTCCGTGATTATGTCCGCTCCAAAATTCCGGCCGACTGTTCGGTTGAATTCAAAGACCACGGTGCTTCTCCGGCAATCAACCTTGCCTATGATTCGGCGCTTGTACAGCTCGCCAAGAAAGCTTTGACCGAAGAATGGAACAAACCGGCTATTCTTGCAGCCATGGGCGGCTCTATTCCGATTGTCGGTGATTTTCAATCTTTCCTCGGCATGGAATCATTGCTTGTCGGTTTCGGTCTGGACGATGACCGCATCCATTCCCCTAATGAAAAATACAATCTCAAATCATTCCATAAGGGACAACGTTCCTGGGCCAGAATTTTAACAGCCCTGGGAAACAAATAGGACAATAAGAATGGCTAAAATACGCGTTCACAAAGGCGACTTGCCTGACCTGAAAAACTATAATGTCAAGGAAGTTGCCATTGACACTGAAACTCTCGGACTGCAACCGCATCGTGACCGGCTCTGCGTTGTCCAGATTTCGCCGGGTGATGGCACTGCCGATGTTATCCAGATTGCAAAGGGGCAAAAGACTGCCCCCAATCTTGTAAAAATCCTCAGAGATCCGGATATTACCAAGATATTCCATTTCGGCCGTTTCGATCTTGCCGTATTGGCTTTGACGTTCGGCGTTATGCCGAGACCGGTTTTCTGCACAAAAATTGCCTCGAAACTGACCCGTACCTATACCGACCGGCACGGTTTGAAAGATCTTGTCGCCGAACTTCTTGAAATCAATATTTCAAAGCAGCAACAATCATCGGATTGGGGGGCAGACGAGCTGTCGTCGGCGCAAGTCGAATATGCGGCAACCGATGTTCTTTATCTTCACCGGTTAAAAGCGATTCTTGAAGCAAGGCTGATCCGCGATGGTCGGGCAAGTGTGGCAAAATCTTGTTTCGAGTTTCTGCCGTCAAGGTCGGAACTCGACCTTATCGGCTTTCCCGAAGTCGATATTTTTGCGCATAGCTGATTCGCCAATTGCTGTTTATAAATTAAAAAACGCCGGTTTTCCGGCGTTTTTTTATCGTTTGTTTACCATAATGAAGAGCTTATAGGCTTCAAGGCTCAAAAAAATGCTCATTCCACTTGTTGTGGTATTTTTGCTACAGACTTTATCCCCCCGCAAACTATATTGACCTCAATCGCAATACATTTCGCGTGGAGTTAACAAATGAAAATAAAATATCTCGTTGCTGCTTCGGCTTTGGCTTTAACCGCTGCTTCCAGCGCACAGGCTGCTGACGTTGTCATGAATCAGGAACCGGCTCCGGTTGTTGCCGCTCCTGCTTTCTCCTGGACCGGCTTCTATGCTGGTGGTCAAATCGGTGGTTCATGGTCTGATACAGACCAGAAAATCAAAGGCCGTAGCGACGTAAAGGACTATGCAGGCTTCGGTAAATCATTCTCGCCGGATCCGTCAGGTTTCATCGGTGGTCTTTATGCCGGTTACAACTATGACCTTGGAAACAATATCGTAATTGGCGCCGATACCGACTGGGTATGGGGCGATATGGACGAAAGCGACAGCAAGACCTACCTCAAAGATCAAGCGGGCGAATACAAGCTTAGCGGCAAGATCAAAGAAAAATGGGCCGGTTCTACCCGTGCTCGCATCGGCTACGCAATGGATCGCTGGATGCCTTATTTTGCTGGCGGTGTTGCTTATGCCAAGATCGACTCGGATGCCAAGTTCTCCGGTGCTCGTAACAGCAAGGTCAGTGATAGCGATACTTTGACAGGCTACACTTTGGGTGCCGGCGTTGATTATGCCATGACCGACCACATCATCCTTCGTGCTGAATATCGTTACACCGACTTCGGTGACCAAGACTACGGCAACAAGGACTTCAAATATAATGTAGATTACAAGACCAACGATGTACGCGTTGGCGTTGCCTACAAGTTCTAATTCTTTTCTGAAGAATTCAAAAAAAGCCCCGCAGAAAACTGTGGGGCTTTTTTTATCTCGTTCAATTAAACTTTCCAATTTTCAGAGAAGCTGATATAGCGCGAATGCGTGTCTTTTACGTAAAGTATATCAGGCATATGAATTATCTGTTTTGAAAAGAACGGAGAATTTGCGAATCATAGCATTTTGACGATTTTTGATCCCGATCAAACGGGATTTTGAGCATTTTGCCGAAATGGATTGCATTAAATTTCCCCGTTTTTTCAAGCACTTTCACATTTTATTGAGGTTTTTTATTCAGTTTTTGTGAGGTGTGTCTTTCGTGCTACAGCAATTCTTATCCGGATAAACTATATAGGTTCAGACGGCATTTTATTGCATTGGAGAATAAAAATGAAAATTAGATATCTTATCGCTGCTTCCGCAGCTGCTCTCACAGCAGCTTCTGCAGCTCAAGCTGCTGACGTTGTAGCAAATCAGGAGCCGGCTCCTGTTGTTGCAGCTCCTGCTTTCTCTTGGACCGGTTTCTATGCTGGTGCCCAGATCGGTGGTTCCTGGTCTGATACAGACCTTAAAGGCAAATACAAAGATGACAAAGGTGACTGGGGTCGTAGACAGGGTTTCTCACCCGATCCGTCAGGCTTCATCGGTGGCATCTATGCCGGTTATAACTATGACCTCGGCAACAACATCGTTATCGGCGCTGATACCGATTGGGTATGGGGCGACATGGACGAGAACGACAAACGTTCTTACAACAACAATGCTTTCAGCCTCAATGGCAAGTTGAAAGAACAGTGGGCCGGTTCTACACGTGCTCGTGTCGGTTATGCAGTTGACCGCTGGATGCCTTACATCGCCGGTGGTGTTGCTTACGCCAAGGTTGATTCGCACTTCCGTGTAAAAGATTCTAACGGCAAGGTAATTCCTGGTTACTCGGCTAGCGATAGCGACACACTCGTCGGTTGGACAATCGGCGCTGGTTTCGACTATGCTATGACAGACCACATTATCCTTCGTGCTGAATATCGTTACACCGACTTCGGTGACGAAGACTACAGCAAGAACAACGTCAAGTACAATGTTGACTACAAGACCAACGATTTCCGCGTTGGTGTTGCTTACAAGTTCTAATTTAAACGAACTTTGTTTTGGAAAGGCTCCGTATTTTACGGGGCCTTTTCTTTTTGTCCATTTTTCAGTTTTCTTTCTGTTTCATCTCATGATAAAGCCATGCATCATGAGTCATTATTATCCTGACCTATGGACGTTGCGAATTATTAGCCCGATCTTCACCCTTGCCTGAAAAATGCAACGGTTTGAAAGATCGGGAGAATGTAATTTCAAAGCTGTGACGTTCTACGGGAATTTTCGATATGTCAAATAAAGACCAAGCCATGGATTATTCAAAAACCCTTTATCTGCCTAAAACAGACTTTCCTATGCGTGCGGGACTGCCGCAAAAAGAACCGGAAATTGTCAAACGCTGGGAAGACATGGATCTCTATAATGCACTACGCAAACAGGCGGTTGATCGCCCGCTTTACGTGTTGCACGATGGCCCCCCCTATGCCAATGGAGACATCCATATCGGGCACGCTTTGAATAAAATTCTGAAAGATACAATCGTTCGTTCTTTCCAGATGCGCGGTTATAATGCCAATTATGTACCCGGTTGGGATTGCCATGGCCTGCCGATAGAATGGAAGATCGAAGAAAAATATCGGGCAAAGGGCAAGAATAAAGACGATGTTCCGATTAACGAATTCCGTCAGGAATGTCGGGAATTTGCCAAACATTGGGTTAAAATCCAGTCGGAAGAATTCAAACGGCTTGGCATTATCGGAGATTTCAAAAATCCTTATACGACGATGGCTTTCCATGCAGAGGCACGCATTGCCGGTGAATTGATGAAATTTGCCATGTCTGACCAGCTTTATCGCGGTTCCAAACCCGTTATGTGGTCGGTTGTCGAAAGAACCGCTTTGGCAGAAGCGGAGGTCGAATATCACGATGTTGAATCCGATACAATCTGGGTCAAATTTCCGGTTCTGAAAGCCAAGGCCGATGATTTATCAGGGGCTTTTGTTGTTATCTGGACAACCACACCGTGGACAATTCCGGGTAACCGTGCTGTTGCCTATTCTTCGCGTATTCCTTATGGGCTTTATCAGGTTGTGGATGCCGAAAACGATTATGGCCCCAAGCCCGGTGAAAAACTGATATTTGCCGAGGCATTGGCTGAAGAAAGTGCCAAAAAAGCAAAACTGACTTTCAGAAAGCTTCGCTCTTTGAATCCTTCCGAGCTTGATACGATGCTGCTTTCGCATCCGCTCAAAGGCTTTGCCAATGATTACGCCTTCAAGGTTCCGCTGCTTGATGGAGACCATGTAACGGCCGATTCCGGTACCGGTTTTGTTCATACAGCACCAAGCCATGGGCGCGAAGACTTTGAAGCGTGGATTGCAAATAAAGGAAAAATTGAAGCGCTCGGCATTGATTCATCCATCCCCTTTCCGGTTGATGATGCCGGATATTATACCAAAGACGCTCCCGGTTTCGGCCCCGATCGCGAAGGCGGTGCTTCTCGCGTCATTGATGATAATGGTAAATATGGCGACGCTAATAAAACCGTTATCGCCCTGTTGATTGAAAAAGATATGTTGTTTGCCCGCGGGCGTATCAAACACTCTTACCCGCATAGCTGGCGGTCGAAAAAACCTGTTATCTTCCGCAATACACCGCAATGGTTTGTCTATATGGACAAGAAACTCTCTGACGGTACAACATTGCGCGAGCGTGCCCTCAAAGCTGTTCACGATACACGTTTCGTTCCGCCGGCAGGACAGAACCGTATCGGCGCAATGATGGAAGATCGCCCTGACTGGGTATTATCGCGTCAACGTGCATGGGGTGTTCCCATTGCAATTTTCGTTAAAGAAAATGGCGAAATTCTCAAAGACGAAGCGGTTAACAAGCGTATTGTCGAGGCTTTTGAAAAAGAAGGTGCCGATGCATGGTTCAAGGAAGGTGCAAGAGAACGTTTTCTGGGTGAACATGCCAAAGAGGACTGGCAACCGGTTCATGACATTCTCGATGTCTGGTTCGATTCAGGTTGTACGCATGTGTTTACTCTTGAAGACCGCCCCGATTTGAAATGGCCTGCCGATCTTTATCTTGAAGGCTCGGATCAACACCGCGGCTGGTTCCACTCGTCAATGCTTGAAAGCTGCGGAACGCGCGGAAGAGCTCCTTATAATACCGTTCTAACCCACGGGTTTACGCTCGATGAACAAGGCAAGAAAATGTCGAAATCATTGGGTAACACCGTAGCACCTCAAGATGTCATCAATAGTTCGGGTGCCGACATTTTGCGCCTTTGGGTTATGACAACCGACTATTGGGAAGACCAGCGTCTGGGAAGAAATATCATCCAGACCAATGTCGATTCCTATCGGAAACTCCGCAATGTTATCCGCTGGATGCTTGGCACACTCGCTTATGACGAAGGCGAAAATATCGCTTATGAAGCCATGCCCGATCTTGAAAAGTTCATGCTGCATCGCCTTTACGAGTTGGACAGGCTCGTTAATGATGCCTATGACGGGTTTGATTTCAAACGCATTACCCGTGCCTTGCTTGATTTTTCGATCGTTGACCTCTCGGCCTTCTATTTCGATATTCGCAAAGATTCGCTTTATTGCGATGCGCCTTCTTCTATAAAACGCAAATCCGCCATCCATGTTGTACGTGAAATTTTTGAACGCATGGTCACATGGCTTGCGCCGATGCTGCCATTCACAATGGAAGAAGCCTGGCTTGAACGTCATCCGGAAAGCAAATCGGTTCACTTCGAGCAATTCCGCAAGACACCCGATAGCTGGTGTGACAATGAACTGAATGAACGTTGGCGCAAAATCCGTCAGGTTCGTAAAGTTGTCACAGGCGCACTGGAACTTGAACGGGCAGAAAAACGTATCGGCTCTTCTCTGGAAGCAGCCCCTGTTGTCTATATTTCGGATCTCGACTTGCTGGAAGCGGTAGAGGGTATGGATATGGCTGAAATTTCTATAACCAGCGATATTGTCATTACCAATGCAGAAGCCCCGAAAGACGCTTTCAGGCTTGATGATGTCAAGGGTGTTGCTGTGGAATTTCATAAAGCCGAAGGGACGAAATGTGCACGCTCCTGGCGTTACACACAAGATGTCGGAAGTGATCCCGATTATCCGGATGTATCGGCGCGCGATGCTGCCGCTTTGCATGAACTTCATGCTCTGGGAAAGATCTGATTAAATATAGAAAACACCGGCAGAGACTGTTACTTTGCCGGTGTTAAACAAGTCATAAGACTTCTTCTTAACATCCGCTTTCATAGGGATTGCCGTGAAGGTACATCTCATGATAAGGGTTTGGTTTATAAGTGCCGACAAGTGGCACAAAAGAATGGTCGTGATCTGCCTGAGGGTGGAATAGTAAAAGCAATTTTTGGCGGCACAGCCGGGAAGACGGATTAGCAGTGAAAAAACGCGAAGTAGCAATTATTGTAACGGGTATGGTTACGGCCGGTCTTATGCTGACGGGGTGCGGTGTTTCCAGCCCGACCTATGGAACGGACAAATCGACCGGAAAACAGTTGATCGACGATTTTTCAAATATTGCATCAATCAGATCGAATAATAACCGGAATCAGGTTGACACAAAGCCCCGTCCGGAACTGGTTCGCCCTGCTCCCGGTACAAAAGGCGTTCTTCCCCAACCACAAACCAATGTTGCCCAGACAGGTACACCTGATTGGCCGGAATCGCCGGAACAGAAGCGCCAGAGATTGCGCGATGAAGCAACGGCCAACCAGAATAACCCGAACTATGTCTCCCCCATCGTTCCCGATAGCGGCAAAGAAACGAAATCGACCGGTTCGAGTGATTGGTTGAACGGCATCCACCGTAACGAGCAGGTTAATAATGACAAGGAACAGCGTGCCGAATATTTACGCCGCAAAAAAGAAAATGAAGGCGGCTCATCCACCACACGCAAATATCTGAGTGAACCTCCGTTAAGTTATCGCCAACCGGCGGCATCGGCACCGGTCGGGGATAAAGGTGAAGACGAAGCGAAGAAAGAACGCGAGAGAAAGAAAGCCATGAAGGAAACTTCGGGCAAAAAGAGCTGGTGGCCTTTCTAAATATCAAGGTAATGCCCCTGTTCTTGAACAGTTTATTCTTTTGTGAAAACACACCGGTTTTCCCGATAGGGCGAGAGTTTGATTTTGCTTGAAAGGTATGAAGACTGTCCGTTCGCTGGCTGTAGCTTCAGCCAAGTCATTCCGTTTTTTTATACTGTCTTAGCCTCCCGTTACATGTTCCATTGCCCCTTTCAACGCATTTTACATTGACCTCACCCGTTACATGTTAGATCGACTGTTATATTGACTGTTACATCGACTGTTGCATTGACAATGTGAAAAAGCTCCAAACGTGTAACGCAATAGTAGAGCCGCTTCCGGATTGAAACTTTTCGCCCTATCAAACGGCTATAGCAATGGGTGCATATCATGACTTGTTTGTCTCGATAAATGCTGCTATTCGGGCAACCTCCAAACTCGCCTTGGGCGAAGGTCTCGTCGTTCATTTTTATTCGGGACACACGAGATAAAAATAGCGTTCTTTGTTCAATTCATTCACTTGTTTCAATTGCCCGTTAAGTCAATTTTCAATCAATGTGGATTTCTTCAAGAGCTTCCAAACCGACTATCAAGCAAACCGAACGGCAACCAAACCGACTATCAAGCAAACCGGCAGCAAGCAAACCAACCGGCAAGCAAACCAACCGGCAACAAAACCGGCAGCAAGCAAACAAAGTGTTCAGGAACAGGTTGGACTTTCTAAAATGGGTGTTTCTCTCATCAACTTCGCGATTTTTCCCTTCTTCTTCGTTTCAAGAGGTCAAAAAAACAGCCATTCTTATTGTCCAGTCTTTCTGAACGCTCACCACCCGCTTGTTTCAAACATTCGGCATTCAAAAAGAGTTTTTTACGTTTCTCAGATAACCTCAAGCGGGTGTTTCTGTGATGGTGGCAAAAATATTTTATCAAGTCGCTCTAAAACATTGCGGTCGAGTGCGAGATCAAGCGCTTTGACGTTTTCACGCAAATGTTTAATTGACGAGGTTTTCGGGATAGCAATCATCAGCGGATTGCGGATTACCCAAGCCAGCGCAAGAACAGACGGGGCAATATCGAGTTCTGCCGCAAGCGCGATCAGATCACGGTTTTTCATGATGCGCCCCTGTTCGATCGGCGCATAGGCCATAACCGGAATATCACGTTTTTCACACCACGGTATAAGGTCGAATTCCGGCCCGCGACGCGACAGATTATAAAGTATCTGGTCCGTTGCAATGTGACCTTTCAGCGAAACAGCTTCGAGTTTTTGCATGAGTGCGGTATCGAAATTGCTAACACCCCAGGAACCGATTTTTCCTTGTTCGACAAGTCGTTCAAAAGCTTCCACCGTTTCGCTCAAAGGAATACTGCTTTGCCAATGAAGAAGATAAAGGTCTATTTTTTCGATTTTTAAATTTTTAAGGCTGCGTTCGCACGCAGCAATCGTCCCTTTTCGTGAAGCATGACTTGGCAAAACCTTTGAAACAACAAAGGCATCGTCACGTCGCCCGACAAGAGCTTCACCAACCACTCTTTCGGATCCACCGTTTCCATACATTTCGGCCGTATCAATAAGTTTCAATCCCAGATCAAGACCGGCACGCAAAGAATCGGCTTCCGCTTCGACGGGGGCTATTCCCTCGCCCATACCCCATGTTCCCTGTCCTAAAGCGGGCACGAACGAACCGTTCGGGAATTTTACTGTTTTCATCATTCTTCCCTTTTTCCTGCAAAAAAATTCTTGAGCAACAGGGATGCCCGTCTTTCACCCAAACCGGAATAAACCTCCGGCCGATGATGACAAGTTGCCTGATGATAAAAGCGCACACCATGTTCAACCGCGCCGCCTTTTTCGTCGCCTGCGGCAAAATAAAGTCGCCTTATACGTGCAAAAGATATGGCAGCCGCGCACATTGTACAGGGCTCCAAAGTCACATAAAGATCGCAATCTATCAATCGCTCGCTTTGAAGCGCCTCGCACGCCATACGAATAACCCGTATCTCCGCATGACCTGTCGGATCGAAATTCCTATGCGTCAGGTTGGAAGCCTTGGCGATGATTTTACCCGCTTTGGTAATAACAGCACCGACCGGCACTTCGTCGTTGGTATTTGCAATCAAGGCTTCATCAAAAGCTATTTCCATTGGCGTTTTTGTCATTTTTGCCTTTCAGTCGCTTGAAGCTCCGGAACAATTGGATTTTATCGACCATTTATGTCATTTATGACAGTTTAGCAGAAAACACCTGATGAAAGAGATTCCATATCAGAAAAAAATAAGCTAGAGCGGTTAAAAATGAACAATGCGCCCCGGTGCTTCTAAAGGATAATGTGAGATGACATATGATCGCGGCAATAAGAAACCGCAAAATGACCGGGGGGATACAAGAAATAATTTCGACCCGCGTGGAAAGAAAGCCCCAAAACCGTCAAGGGAAAAGACCCCCGAAGAAAGCGATGGCAGCGAACGTATTGCCAAAAGATTGGCACGCGCCGGAATTGCATCACGGCGTGACGCTGAAACCATGATTGCAGCAGGGCGTATCGCGGTTAACGGTAAAGTTCTTGATACGCCTGCATTCAATGTCAAACGCACAGATGCGATTACCGTTGATGGCAAACCCTTGCCCCCCATTGAACGCACCCGCGTCTGGCTTTACCACAAACGCGCCGGACTGGTGACAACCAACCGTGATCCGGAAGGTCGTCCTACGGTATTTGACAGCTTGCCGGAGGGAATGCCGCGCGTTCTTTCGGTCGGACGGCTCGATATTAACACAGAAGGCTTGCTGCTTCTCACAAATGACGGAGGGCTTGCCCGTGTTCTTGAATTACCGTCAACCGGTTGGGTGCGCAAATATCGTGTTCGTGCACATGGCAAAGTCACGCAAGCCGATCTTGACACATTGAAAGACGGTATTGCCATAGATGGTATTTTTTATGGGGCTGTAGAAGCAACCCTTGAACGCGAACAAGGAACGAATGTCTGGCTGACAGTGGCTTTACGAGAAGGTAAAAACCGCGAGGTCAAGAATATTCTGGGTGCTCTGGGACTGACCGTCACACGTCTTATCCGCATCTCTTTCGGTCCCTTCCAGCTTGCCGACCTTGAAGAAGGTGCTGTGCGCGAACTCAAAGGCCGCACATTGCGCGACCAGTTGGGCGAACGCCTTATCGAAGAGGCCAATGCCGATTTCGATTTGCCAATTTTGAAACCGTTTTCCAATGCCCCTGTCGTTGGTGAACAAAAGCCGCGCGAAAAACCGGCTGTTTCGGATGACGGCTGGATTTCTTCAACACCGGAAGCCCCCCGTTTTTACAAGCGTTGGAAAAAAGCCGATTTTGCCGAACGTGGCCGCGACCAGCTTTCAACAAGACCTGACGGTTTTAATAAACGGAACGATAAATTCGGCAGTAAATCTGCACCCTTTAAAAAAGCTTTCGAGAAAAAGCCCGAAGCCGAACCTCAGCGATTGCGCAGTTCCAATGTCTGGATGGCTCCCGGCGCCCGCCCTCAAACCGCGCATAAGAAATTCTGGCGGACGAGAGATGAACAGGAAAGAAATGATAACGGCTTTGAAGAGAGAGCCGCTCGCCGTCATCCGCATCGTGCTTCACAAAGCGAGAGCGACACACATTTTGACCGCCGTGAAAAACATTTCGATAAATCGGCCCGCAAACCCGATTTCAAACAGAAATTCCGTAAAGAGCGCTCGTCAGAAGACTATGAAGGCCCGACAGGCTATCGGAACAACAGGGATTATCCGAAAACCGGAACTTATAGACGATCGGAAAACGATAGCCCCGATCACGGGCACAATCACGAATTTGCAGGTGAAAAGAAATCCTTTCGCCATAAATCTTCCCCGGCTGCCGGAAGACCACCAAGAAAATATCTTACGGAACGGAAATTTTCTAAAAATCAGGACTTTGATCGGCCGGAAAGAAAATTTGATCGCCCTGAAAGAAAATATCACAGTTCTTCAAAGAGTAGCGAAGGTGGTTTCGGCTTTCCGCGCCGTCATTACCAATCGGAAAATTCCGGCGGGTCCGAGCAAAAGAGATCGGCACATTTTTCGGGAAATCGGTCTGAAAGACCATTTTCCTCCAAAAATGAACGCAACGGGAAAAAAGCCTTTGCCGGTAAGCCTGCGAAAACCGGCAAATTTTTAGATCGTAAGGGCGGCACAAAAGGAAACGGGCGTACCGGCAGCCAACGTTCCGGTCGACCGGATGGAGGAGCGAGTGCGGGTCGTCGGCGGTAAATTTTCCGGACGCCATCTTGCAACGCCTGCCGGTCAGGCAATCCGCCCGACAACTGACCGCACGCGTGAGAGCCTGTTCAATATTCTGGGATCGCGTCAAGATAATTTCTGGAATGGCAAGCGCGTGCTTGATCTGTTTTCGGGAACCGGTGCGCTCGGCATTGAAGCGCTTTCGCGTGGTGCGGAAACCTGCACTTTTGTCGAGCAGTCGGTTGAAGGGCGCGGATTAATCCATAAAAATATCGAAGCCTTCGGGTTACAGGGTGTTACCCGCCTGTTACGCCGCGATGCAACGCGTTTGGGGCAAATCGGTACGATGCAGCCGTTCGACATTGTGTTTGCCGACCCGCCTTATGGCCGTGGCCTCGGCGAACAAGCTTTTTCTGCCGCTGTTGAAGGCCATTGGGTTAAAAATAGTGCGCTTTTTGTGCTTGAAGAGACCAAAGAGGCCACAATTCGTTTACCGGAAATTTTTAAGCTTGACGACGAGCGTCATTATGGTGGCACAATTATTTATATCTATATGTTACAATTGTGATGAAACAGCCGAGAGAGGTTTTGCCTGTGCCTGAATTGATGAGAAAAACGGTTTTAAAAGCGACGTTCGGCGTTCTTTTGTCTACAAGCGCGCTTTTTCCCCTTTATGCCGAAGAGACCAGCGGGAAAAATCCGACGGAGCAACAAATGACAGCTTCAGACAAAACTGATCTTCCTGAAATTACAAAATCCGGTCCAACGCAAAGTTTTACCTTGAAAAATGGACTTCAAGTTGTTGTGATCGAAAATCATCGGGCGCCGGTTGTTACACAGATGATCTGGTATCATGTCGGTTCGGCCGACGAGCCGAAGGGACATACCGGTATTGCCCATTTTCTCGAACATTTGATGTTTAAAGGCACTGCCACCCATAAAGACGGTGAATTTTCCAAATTCATTGCCAGAATCGGTGGGGAAGAAAATGCATTCACGTCCTATGACTATACCGGTTACTATCAAAGCGTTGCTTCCGATTATCTCGAAACAATTATGAAGTTTGAAGCAGACCGGATGGAAAATCTGGTTTTGACAGATGATGTGATCGCGCCTGAAAGAAATGTTATTATCGAAGAACGGCGGATGCGCACCGACAACAGCCCTGATGCCATACTTGCCGAAGAAACGCGGGCAACATTATTCATGAACAGCCCCTACCATAATCCTGTTATCGGGTGGAAACAGGAAATGGAAAAGTTGACACGTGATGATGCGATTGATTTTTACAATAAATATTACACCCCGAATAATGCAACGCTTATTATATCGGGCGATGTTACAGCGGAAAAAGTGCGCGAAATGGCTTCCGACATTTACGGAAAATTGCCGGTTCGTTCTGAAATCGGCCCGCGTATCCGCCCGCAAGAACCGGAAAAAAGAACACTTCGCACTGTGACAATGCATGACCCGCGGGTGAGTGAACCGAGTTTCCAGAAAATGTGGGTGGTTCCCTCCTATCATAATACAAAAGTCAAAAATGAAGCCGAAGCACTTGATTTGCTTGGTGAAATTTTAGGAGGCGCACCACGGGGACGGCTTTACCAGAAGCTGGTTGTCAAAAACGGGTCGGCAGCATCTGTCGGTGCCAATTATAGCGGCAATGCTGTTGATGACGGTTTGTTTTACCTCTATGGAATGCCTCGCGGCGAGGCAAGCCTCGATGATGTCCAACAACAAATTGCCGATGAAATTGCAGATATTCGCAAGAATGGCGTCACTAAAACCGAGCTCGATCAGGCGCGCAATCGTTTTATCAAGAATATGATATTCTCTCTCGATAGTCCGGCCGGTCTCGCACAAATATATGGAAGTTCCCTTTCCGTCGGCATGAATATTGATGATGTTACCCATTGGCCGGAGCGGCTGAAGGAAGTGACGACAGACGATATCAAAGCCGTTGCCAACCGTTATCTTGATACGGACAAAAGCGTAACCAGCTATTTGTTGCCGCCCGTTCACGAAGCCCTGCCACACGACGTAAACCAACAAAAGAAAAGCAAATGAGGGTCGCTATGAACAAGAAACCGCATATTTTCCATCGTGCCTCGATCCTTGCTTTTTCACTATTTTTAAGTCTCGGATTGGGCGTGTCCGTTGCCGGTGCGTTGAACATCGAAAATGTAACGTCGAAAAAAGGCCTTCACGGCTGGCTTGTGGAAGACAATACTGTACCGGTTGTTTCCATACAATTTTCTATTGGCGGGGGAACAACGCAGGATCCTGAAGGTAAAGAAGGTTTGGCAAATTTGATGACAGGCCTTTTTGATGAAGGTGCCGGTGATCTCGACTCACAAGCATTTCAGGGGCGTCTTGATGATCTCGGCGCTGAAATGGCATTTTCGGTTAATCGCGACCGGATGCGCGGAAACATGAAAATGCTCGCCGATAAAAGAAACGAAGCTATCAATTTGCTGGCTCTTGCTGTTCAAAAGCCGCGCTTTGATGACGAAGCGATCGAGCGCATCCGCGAACAACTGGTTGCCGAGCTTAAAGCTTCCGAAAAAGACCCGAAAACCATTGCTCAAAACCGTCTTTTGACGTTGATTTATGGCAAACATCCTTATTCAAAAAAGGGAGAAGGAACACCGGAAACATTAGGCACTATAAGTCGTGACGATCTTCTTAAAGCACATCATGCCATGTTTGCCCGCGACAATATTCATATCGGCATTGTCGGGCCGGTGAAGGCGGAAGAAGCGGCAACAATAATCGACAAAATATTCGGCGCTCTGCCGGAAAAAGCAGACCTTCAAAAAATAGAAGAAGCCAAGCTCAATCTCGGCGGTATGGCCAATGTCAATTATGATTTGCCGCAAACATCCTTGATGCTTGTTTACCCCGGTGTCAAACGTAATGATCCTCAATTTTTTGCGGCTTATCTCATGAATTATATTCTGGGTGGGCCGGGGCTCACATCGCGTCTGTTCTCGGAAGTCCGTGAAAAACGCGGCCTTGCCTACACGGTCGGTTCTTCACTCATGCTTTATGAACATTCGGCCGCCTTGGCTGTGTCGACCGGCACGCGTTCAAGCGAGGCACAAAAAACGCTCTCTACCATTCGCAATGAAGTCAAAAAAATGGCCGACGACGGGGTGAGTGAACAGGAACTTGAAGATGCCAAGAGCTATGTCATCGGTTCCTATGCTGTGCAGAATATGGGGTCTTCTTCCGACATTGCCGCAACACTTGTCGGCCTACAGGATGAAAATTTGCCGATAGATTATATTGAAAAACGTCAGGCGCTCATCAATGCTGTAACGCGTGAACAAATAAAAGCAATTGCTGAAAAGCTGCTTCGTCCGGAACCTGCTTTATTGGTTATCGGGCCATCCAAAGGTTAAAATGAATTGTTCGATGCCGGTTTCTTAAAATCGACATCGAATCCCCAAAAAACGCAATACATTTTCCGGTCAAAACGCGTATCATTCATCACTGCTTTTGACACTATTTTCAAAATATCTTCCCGTATAAGGTCCTGTACCGGTCAGAGGCTCTATCTTCCGGCTTATGGAAGAAGCTTCCTTCTTTCGACCGGCAAAACCGTTCAAAACCGGAATTTTTAAATAATACCGGCGGGCTTTTTGAAAACAATCGCCGCCCCTCTAAAAGGTTAATGCCTGTTTGTTGAAAAACGGGTTTGTTCAAAACGTTTTCCAATTTTTGTCACTTGAAATAGTCTCGGCAGACTTCTTCATATATATTTTATGAAAAGAATTGAGTTTTATTGCGCAAGTTTTTATAAATCTTGAGCGAAATGATTAAGAGGAATCTTCTATGGTTCACAACAGCCAAATTGATAAAGCGTCTGCCCTTGTAGAGGCTGCGCGCAAAGCCGGAGCCGACAGTGCTGATGCGGTCATCATTCGCTCGCGTTCGGTTAGTGTATCGGTAAGGCTTGGAAAAGTGGAAGCAACCGAAGCTTCCGAAAATGACGACTTTTCATTGCGCGTGTTTGTCGGCAAAAAAGTTGCAAGCATTTCGGCCAATCTTTCGGCAGATCCGGCAAGCCTCGCAGAACGTGCGGTTGCCATGGCTAAAGTTTCGCCTGAAAATCCTTTTGAAGGTTTGGCTGACCGCTCTCTCCTTGTTAAAAATCCGAAAGATCTTGATCTTTATGATCCATTTGTTCCGGATAGCGAACGTCTGACAGAAGAAGCTCTCGAAATCGAAAATGCTTCCCTATCGGTCAAGGGTGTTACAAATTCCGGTGGTGCAACATCTGCCTATGGTAGCGGCGGACTGGTTCTTGTCACCAGCGACGGATTTTGCGGTAGCTATCAATCAAGCCGTTTTTCCTATTCATGCAGCGCACTTGCCGGTGAAGGAACGGCAATGGAACGTGATTATGATTACACGACAGCTCTTCACCATGAAGACCTAGATAAAACAACAAAAATCGGAAAAAATGCAGGCGAGCGTGCGGTGAGACGATTGAATGCGCAAAAGCCGAAAACCGGAACTGTCAATGTTATTTTCGAGCCGAGAATGGCACGCGGTATTGCCGGACACATTGCTTCAATGGTGAATGGTGCTGCTGTTGCACGTAAAACCAGCCTGTTGCAAAATCGCATGGGCGAACAAATTATGAAGCCGACAATTACCATAACCGATCAGCCATTGAAAAGGCGCGGAAATGCTTCCCGCCCCTTTGACGGGGAAGGTGTGGAAGGAATGGCCTTGAATATTATCGAGAATGGCGTTCTCGAACACTGGTTTTTATCATCATCTGTCGCACGCGAGCTTCACCTTCAAACCAATGGGCACGGGGTTCGCTCGGCTTCTTCTGTGCAACCGGCAAGCACCAATTTTGCAATTGAACCGGGAAATCAGACACCTGAAGACATGATGAAGGCAATCAAAACCGGTTTTTACGTAACCGAACTCTTCGGCCATGGCGTTGATCTTGTGACCGGTCAATATAGCCGTGGTGCATCGGGGTTCTGGATTGAAAATGGTGAACTTGCCTATCCGGTAAGTGAAGTCACTCTCGGTTCCAATCTCATTGATATGTTGTCACATCTGACACCGGCAAGCGACATTGACCGCCGCTATGGCACGGCAGCCCCCACTCTGTTGATTGAAGGAATGACCCTTGCAGGCAAATAATACGATCAATTCCGAAGATCTGGAGCTTATCAGCAATGCTGCTCGACAAGCAGGAGAAACAGCGTTCAGCTATTTCGGTCGGAATCCGAAAGTCTGGATCAAACCCGGAAATTCACCGGTAAGCGAAGCCGATTTTGCTGCCGATAAAGTTCTCAAAGAACTCTTATTGGCCGCCCGCCCCGATTATGGCTGGATTTCCGAAGAAACCAAAGACGAACGTCCGGACAGGCACTATCAAAGATATTTCGTGGTCGATCCGATTGACGGAACACGCGGCTTTCTTTCCGGCTCCCATCATTGGTGTATATCGGTGGCAGTGATCGAAGAGGGAATTTCGCAAGTTGGCGTTCTTGATTGCCCTGCAACCCGTTCTGTCTACAAGGCGGAACGGGGCAAAGGTGCCAGCCTCAATGGCAATAAGCTTCCGCTTCTTGAAGGGCATGACGGGAAACTCGTTGTTTCTGCAACCGGAAAATTTGAAGCAAAGTTACCGGAAACCTTCAAATCCAAGGTCAATTTCGCACATTATCTCCCCTCTCTTGCCTATCGTATTGCACTTGCCGCCGAAGGCAAAATAGACATCGTCCTGATAAAGCCCGAGAGCCATGATTGGGATATTGCTGCGGCTGATCTTATTTTGCAGGAATGTGGCGGTTTGATACAGGACTTCAATAATGTGCCTCCCGTTTACGGAAATCCGCCATATGAACACGATTTTTTGATTGCATGTATTAAAGGTCGGCTTGATAACATGGTAGATATTGTCCGAAAAACCCGATTGAGGTAATCCTTCCGGAATCCGGATACGGGTAAGGCAATAACAGGAGGTATATATGAGCACGACAGGTGAATCGAAACAATTATTGCATCTGGTCTTTGGTGGAGAATTAAAAAACCTTGATAGCAATGAATTTCGTGATCTCGATAAACTAGATATTGTAGGAATTTTTCCTGATTATAAGTCGGCCGAGGCCGCATGGCGGGCAAAAGCCCAATCGAGCGTCGATAATGCATTGCAACGTTATTTCATTGTTCACCTTCACCGCTTGCTGGATCCTGAACATTCCGACAGCAAATAGCTATTTGCCAGTTTTGAAACGAAACACTATAATTTTAACGCTTTTTGAAGCATTTTTATATTCTCGGTAGTGCATTTGGTTGGCTTCTCTTGATCTTGACAGGAGAGTATGACAATGCACTCGTATATGGCAAAGGCGCTCTCGAAACGCCTTTGCAGGCTGTGTTTGTCTTCCAACAAGAGGGTTGCGACCGTCCGTGTTAAAAGTGATCGGTTCGACAATTGAATGACTGAGCAAAAAAAGAAGAAAAAATCGGGCATTTTAAACCGCTTATGGCGCAAAATTCGCTATCCTTTGATGAATGCACGCGTCACCAAAGCGATTGTCGTGTCACTGATGGCTAATTATTTGCGGCTGGTTTATTGGACCAATCCACGGCTTAAAGGTTCTGATGATCCGCAAAAAGCCCATGATGCCTACAATCCTTTTATCATCACTTTCTGGCACGGGCGCCATATTATGGGGCCGTTCTTGCGCCCCAGAAAAGAACATATCATTGCCATGTTTTCCCGCTCTGCCGATGCCGAAATCAATGCAAGAGTCGGCGAAAAACTGGGACTTGAAACAGTGCGCGGTTCGGGCGGACGGAGCAAGCACCAGAATACCGACAAAGGCGGTGCACGGGCACTTCTTACATTGAAACGTGCATTGCAAGAAGGTAAAACAGCGGCAATGATTGCCGATATTGCCCATGGAAAAGCGCGGGAAGCCGGAAAAGGCATTATTTTACTGGCAAAAATTTCCGGTCGCCCCATTATTCCCTATATATATTCTTTTTCACACGTGAAAATTCTCGAAAAAACATGGGACAAAACCGTAATTCCGCTCCCTTTTGGACATTCTATATTTCTTATGGGAGATGCGTTCTATGTGCCGGAAGATGCAGATGAAGACCTTATGGAACAAAAACGCATCGAACTTTCTGATATAATGAACCGTCTGACCGACGAGGCAGAAAAACGCCTCAAAGAAAGAAAATAGGGGGGAGCACTATGAAGGAATTCAAGGCTCGCACAGCGCTATATCTTTATCGCATGGCAGGCGGCCTGATTAGTCCACTCGTTCCGTTCTATCTTTCGATAAGAGCCGCACGCGGCAAGGAAGACCCGCACCGCAAACGCGAACGTATGGGGCGCACCAATAAAAAGCGCCCTGAAGGGCCGCTTATCTGGCTTCATGCGGCAAGTGTCGGGGAAACGCTGGCACTGGTTCCTCTGATCGAGCGTATTTTGCAGCTTCATATCAATGTTCTTTTGACAACCGGCACTGTTACGTCTGCCAGTCTCATTGAAAACCGCTTTGGCAGTCGCGTTATCCACCAGTTTGCACCACTTGATGTTAAACCGGCAATCAGAAGATTTCTTGACCATTGGAAACCCGATCTGGCACTTGTCTGCGAATCCGAAATCTGGCCCTTACGAATCAACGGGCTTGCGCGCCGTCATATCCCGCAAGTTATGGTGAATGCACATATGTCCGCTCGTTCATTCCATTCATGGCAAAAACGGCCGGCTCTCGCTTCGCATATTTTCAGGCAGATTGATGCTGCCATTGGTCAAAGCGAAAGTGATGCCGAACAATATCATGCGCTCGGCGTCAAAACAGTTGCGGTTTCAGGAAATCTGAAAGCGGATATTGCACCGGAAGCCGACAAAAATCTGTTAATGCAATATCGGGAAAGTCTGCATAACCGGCTGGTTTGGGCGGCGATTTCCACCCATGAGGGTGAAGAAAATATTGCTGCCGAAGTTCATATCGCTTTAAAAACACGGCTACCCAATCTTTTGACAATCATTGTGCCCCGTCACCCCGAACGGGCTGACGCGATCATGGAAGAACTTGAAAAGAAGTCCCTTCACGTTATTCGACACAGTGAAAAACGGATGCCCGATGAGGATACCGATATTATACTCGTTGATACGATTGGTGAAATGGGAGTGTTTTTGCAACTTGCAAAAGTATCCTTTATCGGCAAATCTTTAACGGAAACCGGAGGGCACAATCCGCTTGAACCGGCGCTTTTGGGGTCAGCTATCCTGACAGGCCCGCATGTGGAAAATTTCAAAGATACATTCGATGTATTTTTTGCCAATAATGCGGCGAGAGTCGTTGAAGATGCCACGCAATTGGCTGTCCAGCTCAATACACTTTTAACACATGAACCGTTACGCTATGAAATGATCGAGGCGGCCTATGACACGGCCACCAATATGAGCGGAGCACTGGAACGCACATTAAAAGTGTTACGCCCGTTTATTGATCCTTTGATTATGCAGGCCAAGCTTCATCATCAGGATACCAATCATGGTTGGTGAAGCGCCGGACTTCTGGTGGAATGAACAGAAAGTCATGCGTTGGCTTTTACTTCCGGTTTCATGGATTTACGGTTTTTTTGCCCGCCGTAGAATGGAACGGGAAAATGTTCCGGTGATTGACCTTCCGGTTTTATGTGTCGGCAATTTTACGCTTGGTGGAACGGGAAAAACGCCCGTTGTTATCAGCCTTGCAGAAGCGGCCAAAAAACTTGGTCTTAATCCGGGCATTGTTTCGCGTGGTTATGGTGGTGAAATTCGCAGTGCCCATCTGGTCGACGCGCAAATGGATAAAGCGCGCGAAGTCGGTGACGAACCATTGCTTCTTGCCCGACATGCACTTGTTGCCGTAGCCACCGACCGGTTGGAAGCAGCAAAACTTTTAAAACAGCAAGGCTGCAATTTTATTTTGATGGATGACGGCTTCCAAAGTCGTCGTCTCTTCATTGACTATGCTTTGATGGTAGTGGATGGCCTTAGGGGCTTGGGGAACAATGCAGTGTTTCCGGCGGGGCCGCTCCGTGCACCGCTTGTAACCCAACTTGCCTATACCGACGGTGTGCTGATGATCGGCAATGGGAACAAAGGTAACGAAGTTATCCATATGGCAGCCCGTGCAGCAAAACCGTTGAACTTTGCCCATCTTCTGCCCTCTGCCAGCGATACTGTTTCGGGCAAAAAATTTCTGGCCTTTGCAGGCATAGGAAATCCGCAAAAATTTTTCCGCTCAATTGGCGAATTGGAAGGCAAAGTTGAACAAACGCGAATTTATGCCGACCATCATTTTTATACAGATTTCGATCTTGATGACATTAGGGGCACGGCCAAGGCAGAGCATCTTTCCATTGCTACCACCGCAAAGGATTTTGCCCGTTTAAAAACCGATGGGCAGGACAAAAAGCTTGAAAATCTTGTTGTGTTCGATGTCGAGGTTCAATTTGATGATGCGGATTTTTGTAAGCAACGGATAAACGAAACACTCGAAGCGTTCAAAAACCGCACTTTTGAAGAATAAAAAACAAAAAGCGCCCCGAATAGGCGCTTTTATTGAAATCAATGCATAAACCGGCAATAACATTTATTTTTTAAGTGTTGTGCCTAAAAGCTTACGTAAACGGGGATCGCATTCAAGTTCACGGCGATAGGAAATTTCGCAACTTGCATAAGCTTCCTGACGGGGCGCACTCCAGTATCTCAGTTCGTCCAACGGAATTTTCTCGCCTGTAATTGCACATAAAACATAAGTTCCGTGTGTTAAAACTTCATAATCGCCACTCAGGTAATGGAGTTGTGCCTCGCGTTCACCACCGGGAAACATCATTATTCTAAACCTTTCAGATTGCTCATTGGCGATCATTATAAAGCGTCGGGTAAAACTATAAAAGCCTTAAATCCTTCGCTCACGAAACTATTGATAAGTGTTCAAACCTGTCGGTCATTTTGAGAGGTTCACTTTTTATCTCCTCTAACCATTATCTCATCGACGAGGTTTTCGTTTTCGTTCAGGATTTTTGTCATTCAGGCTTTCAGCACTCATCCGCAACGAACTGTCCAAACCGGAAGCCGGACGGTTTTGTTAAGAGAAGAGAACCACATCGGTAAATTTCAACAAATGACTTCACGGTAAACGGAAAGGCGAAGCTGTTTTTTAGAAATAAACACGAGACCCCGATCATCCGAAGCGTTCCCGATTTAATTCGGCCACATAATTCCGGTTGCATAAGTTCGGCCGCATAATTTCGGGCGCATAATTTCGGGCGCATCATAAAGCCTGTTCGGGCGCATAAAATTGGCAGACAAAGCCGCGAACCGGTTTTTTCATCCAGAACCGTCGGTTCTTAAGTGACGGTTACGAACAGACACCCGCAAGCCTTTCAAAATCAAAACAATCAACGGCGGCCGAACAATCTTTCAATATCGGTAAGTTTCAACTCGACATAGGTCGGGCGTCCGTGATTACAAGTTCCGGAACCCGGAGTTGCTTCCATCTGGCGTAAAAGCGCATTCATTTCTTCCGCCCGCAACAAGCGGCCGGAACGCACCGAGCCGTGACAGGCCATGGTTGCCGCAACATAATCGAGCATCGCTTTCAAACCGTTTGTTGTATCATAAACGGCAGCTTCATCGGCCAAATCGGCAATAAGGCCTTTGACATCCACCTCGCCAAGCATGGCCGGTGTTTCGCGAACCGCGACGGCACCGGGGCCGAATGCTTCGATTTTCAACCCGAATTTTTGCAATGTCTCTGCATGTGCCAAAAGCCGGGTTGCATCTTCTTCCGGCAATTCCACGATCTCCGGAATAAGCAACATTTGGGATGGCAAAGGCTTGGAATAGAGCGCCTGTTTCAAAGCCTCGTAAACCAGCCTCTCATGTGCTGCATGTTGATCGACAATAATAAGGCTGTCTTCAGTTTGGGCGATAATATAGTTTTTGTGGATTTGGGCGCGTGCAGCACCAAGGGGAAAACGCTGTTCCTCGACAGTTGGAATTTCCATTGCCGGACGGCTATCGGTCGTCGGTTGATCGAGATCACCCAACACATTTCCATAGTCTTCATTGAAGCCTGATGAAGGTGTTGTATAAAGCGGCTTGTTGACCATTTGTGCGGCCGGTGGCACAGGCGCTCTTGAAAAAGAATTATAGGAAAAAGCTCTATTATTATAAAAAGTCGGGCGCGGTGGAACAGATGAAGAAGGTGGTATGCCATCAGGGCGGAAACTTTTGAGCATTGCGTCCGCCCCCGTCGTTGCGGGGTGAATGCCGGCATGGCTTAAAGCTTCGCGAATGCCACCAACAATAAGCCCGCGCACTAAACTCTGATCGCGAAAACGCACATCCGCCTTTGCCGGATGGACATTGACATCGACATCGGATGAAGGAAGATTGATGAAAAGCACACAAACCGCATAGCGGTCGCGCGCCATCGCATCGGCATAAGCCCCGCGAATAGCGCCCAATATCAATTTATCGCGCACCGGTCGGCCGTTCACATAAGCAAACTGATGGAGACTGTTACCCCGATTGAATGACGGTATGCCCGCAAAGCCTTTAAGCTCCACCCCTTCTCTTACCGCGTCAAGAGTAATAACGTTGGGGGCAAAATCTTTTCCCATAATCTGGGTGATGCGCTGTAATTGTGCCTCTTCTCCTGTACCGGTCGCGGGATAATCGAGCATCGAGCGATCTGTACCGGAAAGCGAAAACCGGACATTCGGAAATGCAATGGCAATCCGTTTGACAATATCGGTTATCGCATTGGTTTCGGCACGATCTGTTTTCATGAATTTGAGACGTGCCGGTGTGACGTAAAAAAGATCACGCACTTCGACAATTGTTCCCGCGTTACCTGCTGCGGGACGCGGCCCATCAACATGTCCGGCATTGACAACGATTTCAGCCGCATGTTCAGAAGAAGCTCTACGTGACACCAGTTTCAACTTTGAAACCGACCCGATTGACGGCAAAGCTTCACCACGAAATCCGAGTGAATGGATGTCGTGAACATTATCGTCGAGTTTGGAGGTGCAATGACGCGATATTGCCAGTTCAAGTTCGTCCTCCGCAATACCGCACCCGTTATCCGACACGCGGATCAGACTTTTTCCGCCACCTGCCGTTACAATTTCTATCCGTGTCGCACCGGCATCAATAGCATTTTCGACGAGTTCTTTGACCACACTTGCCGGACGCTCGATCACTTCGCCCGCTGCAATCTGGTTAATTACGGTTTCACTGAGATGATGTATTGTCATGAAGTCATTATAACCGATTTACAAACCCGCGTATAGCGAAAGCACATTCTCGCTCCGGCATTATCCCCCCCTTGAATAGATAAATCCATTTAAAAAAGCGCAAGCTTTTTAAAAAGCTCGCGCTCATATTTGTGAACAATCCGGAAAATGGATTTATCAGAGTGTCGCGTTCAATGCCTGTTCGACATCTTCCAACAAATCGTTGACATCTTCGAGACCAACCGAAAAACGCAACAATCCGTCACTAATGCCGAGTTCGGCACGTGCTTCGGGGCCGATGCTCTGGTGCGTTGTGGTTGCCGGATGGGTCATGATCGAACGTGTATCTCCAAGATTATTGGAAATAAGCGGTATTGTCAGATGGTTGCAGAATGAAAAAGCAGCCTTTTTGCCACCCTTCAATTCAAAGGCAATCATTGTCGAACCGCCGGTCATCTGTTTTTTTACAATATCTCTTTGCGGGTGGTCGTCACGCCCCGGATAAATGCATTTTGCGACCGCCTTATGCCCGCTGATAAAATCGGCAAGTTTTGCTGCCGAGCGTGTCATTTCCTCGACACGAAGCGGGAGCGTTTCAAGACTTTTCAACATAAGCCATGCGACATAAGGGCTCATGCCCGGTCCCGTATGGCGGAAGAAGTCCTGCAAATTTTCTGTCATCCATTCTTCACTCGATAAAATCATTCCACCGAGACAACGCCCATGCCCGTCAATATGCTTGGTGGTTGAATAGACAACGACATCAGCACCAAGTTCGAGCGGCTTTTGATAAAGCGGCGTGGCGAATACATTATCGACAATCACAGTTGCGCCAACTTTATGGGCAAGTTCCGAAACCGCTTTAATGTCGACCATTTCCAAAGTCGGATTGGCAGGCGTTTCAAAAAATATCCCGCGTGTATTGGGGCGAATTGCCTTTTCCCAATTTTCAATTTTACGCCCGTCAATGATTGAAACCTCGACGCCATAACGGGGCAAAACTTTTTCAATGATATAACGGCAGGAACCGAACATGGAGCGGGCTGCAACAAAATGGTCGCCCGCTTTCACAAAACATAAAATAGCTGTCGAAACAGCGGCCATTCCCGAAGCAAGTGCGCGCGCACTTTCAGCCCCTTCCAAAGCACACATACGTTTTTCAAACATATCTGTGGTCGGATTGGCATAACGTGAATAGACAAAGCCCGGATCCTCTCCGTCAAAACGCCTTTCGGCTGCTTCGGCACTCGGATAGGTAAAGCCCTGGGTTAAATAAATCGCTTCACAGACTTCTCCATAAGGAGAGCGTTGAGCCCCCGCATGAACCATTTCTGTAGCGGTACGGTATTTACGATGCGGATTAAGTGTCATAAGTCACCTGCTTTCATCAAAAAACCTTTGCCGTCATGGTAAAGATTGAAAAACAAGATGCCAAAAGTCCGCTTGATCTTACGGCCTTTTAGCATTTCAAGGGGGTGAATGGAATTGGCACCGAAGACTTTACGTTGTCATCCGAACGCGTTTATATTCCATAACCCCAAGCGTGGCTGCAAGCCGGCCGGCCCAAATCACCACGGGATAAATCTTCCATATGCCCTTCAACCGCTTGCGTCAATCCGTGAACAGGTTAAAGAGAGAATGGAAAACAGGAAAAGGTAGTCATCATGGCACGCTCAAGCGGCATTCTGGCAGATAGCGATATTCAGGGTTTATTTGAAAACAATATTTTGAAATCGGATCGCCCGTTAGACAAAGATCAGATACAACCGGCCAGTCTCGATTTGCGATTGGGCAAAAAAGCCTATCGTGTCCGTGCTTCTTTTCTGCCTGGCCCTGAAAAACAAGTGATTGATAAACTTGAACAATTCAAGCTTCATGAATTCGATCTCGAAAATGGTGCGGTGCTTGAAACGGGGTGTGTCTATATTGTACCGCTTATCGAGACACTCGCACTTTCTGACGAATTGAGTGCCTCTGCCAATCCGAAAAGTTCAACCGGACGGCTCGATATTTTTACCCGTATTATAACCGATTACGCACAAGAATTTGATAAGGTCACCAGTGGTTATCATGGGCAACTTTATCTCGAAATAAGCCCGCGTACATTTCCCGTTATTGTCCGCACCGGTTCAAGATTGTCGCAAATCCGTTTCCGTAAAGGAAAGAGCGGGTTGAATGAAAGCGAACTCTTGGCCCTCCACAAAAAAGAAATGCTGGTTTCCGATGACCACCCCAATATTACCGCAAGCGGTGTCGGGCTTTCGATTGATCTTACAGGAAATTCAAACGGACTTGTCGGCTATCGCGGCAAACATCATACCGGCGTTATCGACGTGGATAAGCGCGGCGTGGCCGATGTGCTCGATTTTTGGGAGCCGATTTATGATCGGGGTTCCCATTCGCTTATCCTTGATCCGGACGAGTTCTATATTCTCGTCTCGCGTGAAGCGGTTCACGTCCCGCCGCTCTTTGCTGCCGAAATGACACCGTTTGACCCGTTGATCGGCGAATTCCGTGTTCACTATGCCGGTTTCTTCGACCCCGGTTTCGGCAATAATGAAGCGGGTGGCAAAGGCTCGCGCGCCGTTCTTGAAGTGCGCAGCCATGAAGTTCCCTTCATCCTCGAACACGGACAAATCGTCGGCCATCTCGTTTATGAACATATGTTGAGGCATCCGAAATCTCTCTACGGGCGTGATCTCGGCTCGAATTATCAGGCACAGGGCTTGAAACTGTCAAAACATTTTAAACCACTTTGATGAGAGGGTGCTTGACAAAAAGCATTAAAGATTGCATCCGTGTGTCACGCATTTTGCGGGTATGATGTAATGGTAGCCTGTCAGCTTCCCAAGCTGAACGCGCGGGTTCGATTCCCGCTACCCGCTCCAGCTCTTTGGCTGTTTCCCTAGCCTTTATAAAGTATTTTCTGTTTATACAGTATTTTTGTTCTCCTCTTATATTTTTGAATTTATGCTCAATTTAAATAAATATAATCCATTGAAGTTTTCAAAACCAAAAAAATTTATATCGTTGTTTTGAATGATTATAATTTTATATTTTTGCAATTTAATTCATTTATATGAACATATGTTTAAAATTATTTTAATTTTAAATAATAATTAAATAAAACCACTTGATCTATAAAATATTATTATATTTTTATATTAAAAACCTGGCGTTCATCACACTCATATGAACGGGTGCCGAATTGACGCTGTTTCAACTTTATGCAAAAGATTTGCAAAAATAAAAATCTGAAAAACCCCGAAATTATTTCCAATCAGTGGGAAGTTCAAATGATAAGGTTCAAAAATGGCCCTTCGAGAATGACCGTTTTTCTGGTTATTCTGTTAAGCTTGCTGGTATTAGCGGCGGGGCTTTATTTCACTCTTCTTGGCGGCTATCTCATTTATCTCGGCAGCCGGACATGGTACTATTTAGCACTCGGCATCCTGTTGCTTCTGTCGGGCTTGTTCATGATCCGGCTTAACCGTTTCAGTGTATGGATCTTCGCTTTTATCTATGTGATGAGCGCATTATGGTCTTATCATGAAGCGGGGCTTGATTACTGGCAGCAATTTTCTAACCTCTTTGCTTTGTCTGTGGCCTTTTTTCTGGTGTTGCTTGCCTATAGACCAATGGCAAAAAAACAGGGGAAAATCGCAGGCTCCGCATCTCTTGTTTTGGCCGGCTTGGTCTTTATCGGTATGGCGGCAACAATTGCCAGTTCGTTTATACCGAAAAATGTCATCCATACGGCAGAAAAAGCCAAGCCTGCATTACCGGTGCAACCGGCTAATGAACAAAAAGACTGGAAAAGCTGGGGCAATGACGATCATGGCAGCCGCTTTGCCGCCCTTGACCAGATAACGCCTGCCAATATCAAAAAACTTGATGTGGCCTGGATTGCCCATACCGGTGACATTCCCCAAAGTAACGGTTCAGGGGCGGAAGACCAGAATACCCCGCTCCAGATCGGCACTAATCTTTATGTTTGTACAGCCTATGGCAAGGTGCTTTCATTCGACGTTGATAGCGGTAAACAGAACTGGATGTTCGACCCACGCGGAACGGGACCGAACTGGCAACGTTGCCGCGGCTTGGGTTATCATGAAACGCAACCGGTCAAAGCTGTGAAAGCTGATACAGCTTGTCAGGCACGTCTGTTTTTGCCAACCGGAGACGCAAGACTCATCGCACTTGATGCGGCAACCGGAAAGCCTTGCGAAGAGTTCGGGGATAAAGGCACTGTCGACCTTAAAGTGGGCATGGTTGAAGTCAAACCCGGTTATTACCAGCAAACATCGACACCACTTGTTGCCGGTGATGTTGTTATTGTCGGCGGGCGCGTAGCTGACAATTTCTCGACCGATGAACCACCAGGGGTCGTCAGAGCCTATGATGTGAAAGATGGCCATCTCGTCTGGGCTTGGGATCCCGGTAACCCAGATATTCACGGACTTCCGCCGGAAGGGCAAACCTATACACGTGGAACACCGAATGTCTGGGCGGCAATGTCATATGACGAAAAACTCGGACTCGTCTATTTACCGACAGGCAATTCGACACCCGATTTCTGGGCTGGCTATCGCACAGCCGAAGATGACAAATACTCGTCTTCCGTTGTGGCTGTCGATGTGAAAACCGGCGAGGTGCGTTGGCATTACCAATTTGTCCATCATGACATTTGGGATTTTGATACGCCCGCACAACCTGTCCTGCTCGACGCACCCGATGATGATGGAAACATCGTACCGGCACTCGTTCAGGTCACCAAACAGGGAGAAGTCTTCCTGCTTAACCGTGAAACCGGCGAACCGATTGCGGATGTTCAAGAAAAACCGGTACCGCAGGGTGATGTTGCCGGTGAACGTTATTCGCCAACACAGCGCTTCTCTGTCGGGATGCCGTCATTCGGCAATGCAACTTTAACGGAAGCCGATATGTGGGGCACGACACCATTCGACAAGCTTCTATGCCGGATCGAATTTGCCAAAATGCGTCATCAGGGTGTGTTCACCCCTCCGGGGCTTGATTATTCATTACAAATGCCGGGGTCACTTGGCGGTATGAATTGGGGATCTGTCTCGATTGATCCGACATTGAACTATGTTTTCGTCAATGATATGAGGCTCGGCCTTGCCAATTATCTTGTCGAGCGCAAAGATATTCCCGAAAGTGCGTCCGGCATTGAAATGGGCATTGTCCCCATGGCCGGAACACCTTTCGGCGCTATGCGCATGCGCTTTCTTTCGCCGCTTGGCGTACCCTGCCAAAAGCCACCTTTTGGCACAATGTCGGCAATTGATCTCAAAACCCGCAAAATTGTCTGGCAGGTTCCGGTTGGCACTGTCAGGGATACGGGGCCGCTCAATATCGCACTCGGCGTGCCCGTTCCTATCGGAATGCCGACACTTGGCCCCTCTTTAGCGACACAATCCGGCCTTGTGTTCTTTGCCGGAACGCAGGATTTCTATTTGCGTGCGTTTGATAGCCGCACAGGCAAAGAAATCTGGAAGTCACGTTTGCCCGTCGGCAGCCAGGGCGGCCCTATGACCTATATTTCGCCAAAAACCGGCAAACAATATATTGTCATTACCGCAGGTGGTGCCCGTCAAAATCCGAAACGGGGAGACTATGTCATTGCCTATACTTTGAAAGATTAGGCATAAAAAGCTAAAATTTTCCGGTTCCCGCGTGTTTTGAATATCAGCAGCGTTGGAACAGTGTAAAATAGAACCCGCCGCACATTTGCGTGGCGGGTTTTTCTTAAACATTTTCCGGTATTATTTTTTAATAATAAAAAACAGATTAACACGTTAAATTCAAATTAAATATTACAAAACAATATTCATCATTTGTTTTTATTTGGTTTGTTTTATTATTTTTGAATTTAAGAAATTCTATAAAAAACGGGAAGTTGAATATTGATGTTTTATTTTTTCATTGAAAAATATTCTTAAAAATTCACTGGTGAATGCAAGCGTTTTGAACATATGCTGGTTAAAAACCGCAGCAATGGTTAGAAAACAAACTGCAAAAATTGTGTGAAGCCGAAAAATCATGAAAAAAGCCCGCAATTCATTGCGGGCTTGTTACATGAGGTTGCTTGCAAAATGTGCCTTCAATCAGACTATTCCAGACAATTTATCAAACAGACAATTTATCAAAACCGTTTGTTTTTATTCTGTTTTTGCAACAGAGCACCAATTTCGTCAATTTTCTCTTTTGATGGTGCGGGATAGCCAACTGTTGTCGAACCTGTCTGTGTATGGTCAACCGAACGGGCGGCAGGTTTGGGAGCATAATTGTAATTTGCATCGGCAACCATAACCTGTTTTGGCGCAGGCGTTGGAGCCGTCTGGAATGGCAAATAAGGTTCTTGAGCCTTTTCAACCGGCTTTGTATGGGAAACGGCCGGTTTTGCATCGGCTACAACCGTACTGGTTTGATGAGTAGCGACGCTCTTCTGTGATGAAAACGGCTTTGCATCAACCGGTACAGGTTGAGCTTGGGCAATCATCACCGGCTCACTTGTTGGAGCTGTCTTGACCGGAAGTGCAGGTGCCGGTTCTGAAACCGCTTTCGGTGCTGCCGGTTGTGCACCCCGCCCCGGCGTTGTGAACTGCGGTGCATTGCCGTTCTTTTCCTGCGCAAAGGCAAAAGCGACATCATAAGGCGCATCATTGGTCGGAACTTGCAATTCGCCGTCACGCCCACGCTTTTCATAAAATGCGTTACCGCCAGCAACCTGAACATAATGGATATTTTTATAAGGGAATGTCAAACCGGCAGTGTGAAAGAACATGGCATTCTTGCTCTTTTTCGCCCTTTCGCCGCGTAACACTGCATCGGCCGCTTCACCCGCTCTTGCCATTGCAGCAGGCTCTGTCATCGGTTTTGTCAAAACACCGGGAGCGAATTGGTTGGGCTGGCCGACAACGCCGCAAATTGTCTTTGGATAAGCTGTCGAATTCACACGGTTCATAACCACTGTTCCTACAGCAATCATACCATCACGGCTTGAACGGTTCGATTCAAAATACATTGCCCGCATCAGGCAAGTGCGCTCTGTCAGGGGAAAAGAAGCCTGTTTATTATTTTTATGCCCGAAACCGAAATGGGTCGATGCACAGCCTGTAACGATGAACGGTGCAAGCAAAATTGCAGCGGTACTTGCCCAACGGAGTTTTTTCATCTTATCAAATACCATTCTTAAGTTTCGTTTTCTCTCTCACCCGTAAAAACAAAGGCAAAAAAAGGCCAAATGAAGGCAATGCTTTTTGCGCCTCCATCGCGAACCGGTTTATTGAACCGAAATCCTTGTAAAAGACTATCGCTTTAAACCTTTTAAAAATAATTAACCGCGTTTTCCGCGCGCTTTTCACGCCCGATCATGCCGGTTCATGCTGCAAATTCAAAACCGCCGGAATGAATACGGAACATAAAATTAAATCATTGTTTTTATTAAGTAAAATATTAGAGTTCTGACAGCCCGCGGAAGATCAATCGCCTATTCTGACTTATTCTTCTGCTTCCATGTCATTGTAGCTGTTCACTAATTGTTAACGCTAAAACGACAAATTGTGCCTATAAAACGGATTTTGTCGCAAAATCGGGCCGCGCCACCCGTTGGTGAACACTTTTTCCCCCCTTTTGAGCAGGATTTCACAAGCTCTCCCCAGCCCTTTGTTTTCGTTTTTTTCAACCTTTATGAACTTGTCTGATAGCCGATTTGCGCGTGGTTCATTCGTGCTTTTTCGATTTACACTTTTGTCCCGAGCCGAATTTTCAACGTTTTATGGCAACCTGTTTATCGTTTTCTGTGCCCTCTGTTTATCACAGATAACCATTCTTTCTCTTAACCCTTTTCGGTTGGCTTTATGAGCCAATGCCGTCGAGGAAACTTCGTTTGCCCGCTCTGTTCACGCCGGTCTTGCGGAAGGAAAAATCGTGAAGATCTGTCTTCATGACCTGTGCACTTCGTAGCTGCGGGCATTGGTCAGCCAATTATCAACGAGGAAAGTACCAACAGGGAACAAAGTGTTCCGATTGGCAATTTCAAAATGAAAAACATAATCCGAATAACGAAAATCCATAATTCGATCAGGATTATTTCATGCCACTGGGAAAATGGCGTGTTTACATAAGGCAAACGGATTCACCTTCCAAAAGGCGAAGATTTCATCACCTTGGAATATCGATATTTTTGAAACCGCGAAAAAGCTACGTTTCTATGACGAAATGCCCGTTATGCCTGCCACTATTTCGAGGCTTTTCCATCTGCTCCGACTTTATAAGTCATATCATCACGCGGGCGATCCGTGCTCAAATAAGTGCCGGTCATGATATAGTGCAATGTCTCTGCAATATTGGTTGCGTGATCGCCGATACGCTCGATATTTTTGGCGCAAAATAGTAAATGCGTGCAAGCGGTAATATTGCGCGGGTCTTCCATCATATAAGTGAGAAGCTCGCGAAACAGCGACGTATACATAGCGTCAATCTCTTCATCCCGGTTACGCACGGCATCAATCCGTTCAAGCGAGCGGCTGGCATAAGCGTCCAACACTTCCTTGAGTTGGTTGAGCGTTAGTGTCGCGAATGATTGCAGGCCATGATACAAGCTCGCCGGTTGCCGGCTTTCGACAATAGCAGCCGCCCTTTTTGCAATGTTTTTCCCCATATCGCCAACGCGTTCCAGATCGGCAGCAATGCGCATAGCACCGATAATTTCACGCAAATCCACCGCCATTGGCTGGCGTTTTGCAATAATTGCCACCGACTTTTCGTCGATTTCGCGTTCGGTTTCATCAAGAAACATATCATCGGAAATGACCTTTTTAGCCAAGTTCAGATCATTATTCACGACAGCATTGACTGCTTCTTCGATCATCTCGCTGGCGAAAGTTCCCATTTTCGCAATTTTTGCTTCAAGGTAGCCCAATTCCTCATCGAATGAACGGACGGTATGATTTATCGGCATAAGCGTGCTCCCTGAATTTAACCGAAACGACCGGTAATATAATCTTGTGTACGTTGCTCTTTTGGCGATGTGAACATCATCTCGGTTTCGCCCACTTCAACGAGATCTCCCAGATGGAACATCGCCGTATATTGCGAAACGCGTGCAGCCTGTTGCATTGAATGGGTGACGATAACAATTGTAAAATTCTCGCGCAAATCATCAATCAATTCTTCAATGCGCGCCGTCGCAATCGGGTCGAGTGCGGAACAGGGTTCATCCATCAAGATAACTTCCGGACTGACCGCAATGGCGCGTGCAATGCACAAGCGTTGCTGTTGGCCACCTGAAAGACCGGTTCCGGCATCGTTCAAACGGTCTTTGACCTCATCGAACAAACCGGCCTTGACAAGGCTTTGTTCAACAATCGTATCGAGTTCCTTGCGTGATTTGGCAAGTCCATGAATACGCGGCCCATAGGCGACATTCTCGTATATGGACTTCGGAAAAGGATTGGGCTTTTGAAAGACCATACCAACACGGGCTCGCAATTCGACAACGTCGATGTCGGGATCATAAATATCCTGCCCGTCAAGAGTGATAAGGCCGGTGACTTTTGCCCCGTCAATTGTATCATTCATACGATTGAGACAGCGCAGAAACGTTGACTTCCCGCAACCGGACGGGCCAATCAGTGCCATAACCTGATGTTCCGGAATATCAAGGCTGACACCATGCAAAGCTTCTTTGGTGCCATAAAACACTTTGACATCCTGACCACGCATCTTGATTTTCATTATCGACCTAATCCTATTTCGTCTTGAGCCAGAACAGGCTCGCTAAATCAATATGTTCAACTTTTATTCTACCAGCGCCGTTCAAACTTACGGCGCAGCAATACTGCGGCTATATTCATGATAGCGAGAAACGCCATCAAAATAATGATCGCTCCGAATGTGCGTTCATTAAAGGCACGTTCCGGTTCATTTGCCCACATGTAAATTTGTACCGGCAAGGCTGTTGCAGGTTCCATCGGGGTTGCCGGATAATTTGCAACAAAGGCAACCATGCCGATTAATAAAAGTGGCGCTGTTTCACCCAAAGCCCTTGCAAGACCGAGAATTGTACCGGTAAGAATTCCAGGCAAAGCAAGCGGCAAAACATGACCAAAAACGGTTTGCGTTTTTGATGCTCCAAGTCCCAACGCTGCATCGCGGATTGAAGGAGGAACCGCCCGCAAAGCAGCACGCGTTGCAATAATGATGGTTGGCAGCGTCATGAGCGTTAATACCAGCCCGCCGACAATTGAGGAGGCGCGCGGCAGATGCAGGAAATTGATAAAGATGGAAAGCCCCAATAAACCAAAAACAATAGACGGCACGGCCGCAAGATTATTGATGTTGACCTCTATGATATCATTGAACTTGCTGCGGCGGGCAAATTCTTCAAGATAAATCGCAGTTGCGACCCCGATTGGCAAAGACAATATCAACACGATTGCCATCATATAAGCCGAACCGATAATGGCAACGCCAAGCCCTGACGTTTCGGGACGGCTCGAAGCACCGAATGTAAAAAGCCCTTTATTGAAAGCTTTATAGAGCGTGCCATCGGAAGCGAGTTTTTCCATCCACCTGATCTGGCGATCGGTAACTTTACGATTTTGTTCGGGAACAGAAAGGTCGATTTGTCCTTTGAATGCTGAATCTATATCGGCAGCAGCTAACACATCAATCGTTCGGGTTTGGCCGATATAATCGGGATGTTCGACAAGAAGCTTACGTATTTCAACACGCACACCACCTGAGATCATACGGTTGAGTTCCCGCATTGCGCCATGGTTATTCTTGTCGACGCCGAGCTTGTCTGCCAGAGTATTGCGCACAAGAAGCGGATAATTTGCGGTAATGAGAACTTTGGGATTTGTGAGCCGCTCGCCTTTCGGGTCAATAATGTGTTCATCGAAATAGACCGGCAAGGTCATCGTTGTCTGCTGAAAGGCACTCAAACCTTGAGCGATAATCGACCACAAAAGAATAACGAGAAATAGAAGCCCGACCCCGATTGCTAAAAGCCCATAGGCGCGGAAACGCCGTTCCGCCCGATAACGGCGCTTTAAACCGATGTCGCGTCTTGGCGTTTGAACAACGTTACTCATTCATATTGTTCCCTATATTTACGCACAATATAAAGCGCAAAAACATTCATCAAAAGTGTCAGTACAAAGAGTGTCATACCGAGGGCAAATGCAACCAATGTCTGCGGCGAATTGAATTCAAGGTCGCCGGTGAGCTGATTGACGATTTTTACTGTCATCGTCGTCATGGCCTCGAACGGATTAAGTGTCAGATTTGCAGCAACACCGGCTGCAAGAACCACAATCATCGTCTCGCCGATAGCCCGTGACGCGGTCAGCAACACTGCACCCACAATCCCCGGCAATGCTGCCGGAAGAACAACCTTTTTAATGGTTTCAGACTGTGTGGCTCCAAGCCCGTATGAACCATCACGCAAAGCCTGCGGTACTGCCGATATAATATCGTCGGAAAGCGAGGATACAAAAGGTATCAACATAATTCCCATGACAAGACCGGCAGTCAAAATGCTTTGCGACATAATGAAACCTTGTCCGCCAGCAATGGCAATTGAAAGATCACGTAAAAACGGCCCGACAGTAACCAGAGCGAAAAACCCGTAAACAATTGTCGGAATACCGGCGAGAACCTCCAATAACGGTTTGATAATTGCACGCACACGGCGGGACGCATATTCCGACATGTATATTGCCGCAAAAAGCCCGACAGGAACCGCAAAAATCATTGAAACCAATGCGATATAAAGTGTACCGGCCAGAAGCGGCAGCAAACCGAATTGCCCGACAGCACCGGCCGAACCGCTTGCGCTGAAACGCGGGTCCCAAACAGTACCGAAAAAGAAATTCGATAACGGCACAACTTTGAAAAAACTGATCGTTTGGAACAGCATTGAAAAGAAAATGCCGATGGTTGCAAGAATAGCCACGATAGAGGCAATAACGAGACCGGCAAACACCATCTTCTCGACTTTGTTGCGGGCGCGTTTTTTCTCGCCCACGCCGAAGATCCCGCAAAACAGGCCGACGATTGCGATAACCAATGTGACAATCAAACAATAGAAATGGGACTTCGTCGCCCCTTTATACCATTCGATGGCAACCGGAATAAGGCTGTCTGCTCCCTCACTCGGCAGCATGATGCCTTTCTTTGCCATATCATCGCTTATTGTCTTATAAGTAAGCGGGGAAGCCGGATGATTAAGATCAAGATCTGCAATGTCGGTTTTGGCGGCCGAAAAAGCACGGGTAAGACTGTCAACCGTGCTTAATGCCAAACTGTGATTTAACGTCTCTCCGCTTTTTATAATTTCGGTCAATCCGGTCGAAGCACGTTCTTCAAGATAGACAGCACTTCCCAATTCCCACAATATAAGAACGAGAAAAGCAGGAACGACGGTCAACAAAAATGTCCACCAGCCAAAATAATATGGCCGCGAATGCAATTTTTTGCCTTGTTTCTCGATTGAAGCGGCACGCTTTCCCGAAATGACAAACCCGGCTATGCCAAGAGCAAAAATAACCAAGATTAATAGTGATATGGACATTCCATTTTCCGGTTTTATTTCAAAAATAACGCGGGAATTTCCCGCGTTTGCTCACTTCATTTGTCAATTGACATGACGGTTCCACTCTCGAATGCGGCCCTTTGCGCTTCCCGTTCGCTATCAGGCGCGGGAATAAGGCCATAATCTGCAAGCGGACCATCCGGCCCGATCATCTGGTCAGACAAGAAAAATTCGACATAGTCTCTCATACCCGGAATGACCCCCAAATGGGCTTTCTTGACATAGAAAAACAGCGGACGGGAAACCAGATACTTTCCGCTCGAAATCGTGTCAACATTCGGGGTAACACCATTAACGGTCGCAACTTTCAGCTTGTCGGCATTATTTTCATAAAATGCCAGTCCGAAAACCCCGATCCCTGTTTTATTCGACATAACACGGGCAAGAGTTTCCGAATAATCGCCATCAATATCGATAGCCCTTCCATCCTTGCGAATGCTTATACAAGCGGCGGTGACCGCCTTGTCATCCATCGAAAGAGTTTTCATGCTTTCGGCCGCGCCACTTTGTTTGCAGCCTTCAGTCATCAATTTTTCCTCGAAAACTTCTCTTGTGCCATGTTTTTCGCCGGGGATATATGCGTTGATCTCCCAATCGGGCAATTTCGGGTCAATCTCGCTCCATTTTTTATATTTATTTTCAACAAGCTTCCCGTCAACAACGATTTTTGATGCCAATGCCTTATAAATATCGACAGGCGTCAAATCGAGATTTGGCCCGTGAATATCGCTTGCAAAAACAATCCCGTCATAGCCGATGCGAACTTCTTCGACTTCCGTGACACCGGCATCAAAACAGGCTTTCAATTCGGTTTTTTTCATCGGTCGGGAAGCATTGGCAATATCTATGGTATTTTCGCTGATACCGCGGCAAAATTCTTTGATACCCGCACCCGAACCACCTGATTCTATAACAGGTGTACGATAATTGGTAAAAATTTCACCGAATGTTTCTGCAACTATTTTGGCATAGGGCAAAACTGTCGATGAGCCGGACACTTGAATATAATCGCGCGCATTAGCGGTGCTGCAAGAACAGGCGGTAACCAGTATCAGGCCCGCAACTGTTGGAAGCAATCTGCTCATCCACGCACCCATGGACTACCGGCAGCTTTTTTTAACAAGACTAACAATGGATTGTTATTTCTCTCATAATGCTTGTTACAGTATTCTGACGAATACCTCATACAGTCTAAAGCGATTTTTGACTATCTTTATATTGGCTTTTTCAACCTTTTATTTTGTTTTCCACATGATTCCAGAAAATTTTTGCAGCATCGGCACCACCAAAACGTTTCAGTTCGCGGATACCGGTTGGCGAAGTGACGTTGATTTCTGTCATATAATCGCCAATGACATCGATTCCGACGAGAAGAAGACCGCGTTTTTTCAATGACGGGCCAATCCGTTCGCAAATTTCAAGGTCGCGGCGGGTTAATTCCGTTTTCTCTGCTCTGCCACCAATATGCATATTGGAACGGGCATCGGTCGAGGCGGCAACGCGATTGATGGCTCCCACCGCCACACCGTCAATCAATATGATGCGCTTGTCACCGGCACTCACATCTTTCAGATAACGTTGCACGACAAAAGCTTCCGGATAAAGTTTGTTGAACATTTCAAGGAGCGAGCCGAGATTCTTGTCGTCCTTTTTCAACAGGAAAACCCCTGCCCCGCCATTTCCATAAAGTGGTTTGATAATAATATCGCCGAATTCGGAGCGAAAATCATTGACCTCTTCAACATCACGGGTGATGAGCGTCTCCGGCATCAAATCGGGAAATTCAGTAACAAAGAGTTTTTCAGGACTATTGCGCACCCAATTCGGATCATTCACGACCAAAGTCTTATCCATTATCCGTTCAAGAATATGCGTGGTCGTAATATAATTCATATCGAATGGTGGATCCTGCCTGAGCAAAACAACATCCATTTGTTGAAGCGGTGTGCGCTTTGCCTCACCCAATTCGTAATAATTGTTTTCCTCATCCCGCACTTTCAACGCTTCGATACGGGCAGTCACCTCTCCATTCAACATGGAAAGCCGGTCGGGTGTATAATGGAACAGTTCGTGTCCCCGCCTTTGCGCCTCCAATGCCAGAGCAAATGTTGTATCTCCCTTAATATGGATGGTCGAGATATGATCCATCTGGATAGCTATTTTCATAAGATTTGCCTCATATAATCAAAGCGGGTAATCAAAGCGGGCTGGTCAATCGTACCATGAGTCACTAGATAGGAATAAAATATGACAAGGGTTAAGACATGACGCAAGCACCAGATGAAAAATTAAACAAGGAAGAAATAGAGCGCTATGCACGCCACATTCTTTTGCCGGAAATCGGTGGTGCCGGTCAACAGAAACTTAAAGCTGCGAAAGTGCTGGTTGTCGGTGCGGGCGGGCTTGGAGCGCCGGTTTTAACCTATCTTGCGGCCGCCGGTGTCGGCACTCTCGGCATTATTGACGATGATGTGGTTTCGCTTTCAAACCTGCAACGGCAGGTTATCCACAAAACTTCGGCAATCGGCGAAAAAAAGACTGAAAGTGCTGCCGAAACGCTCGAAGCGATCAACCCGCATGTCAAACTCGACCTTTATCCCTTAAGACTGACGGAAGAAAATGCTGCCGAAATTATCGGCAAATTCGATCTTGTCATTGATGGTTCGGATAATTTTACCACCCGTTATCTTCTCGCCGATAGTTGCGAAAATTTGAAAAAACCGCTTGTCAGCGGTGCAATCGGGCGTTTTGACGGCTCTTTAACGGTACTCATGCCTTATCTTGGCGGAGAACATCCCTCCTATCGCGATCTCTTTCCGACCCCGCCACCCAAAGGTGTTATACCGACATGTGCAGAAGCCGGCGTGATCGGTGCTCTTCCCGGTGTTATCGGTTCGTTAGAAGCCATGGAAGCCATAAAAATCATCACCGGTTGCGGTGAACCGCTTGTCGGAAGGCTGCTCCTTTACGACGGGTTATCAGCCCGTTTCGAGACAATCCGCTATAAAAAAAGAACGTCGACACAAAAATAAAACGCGGTTTGTTCTTTTAAAACAATGCCTCTCGAAGCACGTATTTTTTGCCCCCGTCTTTCTAATAAAGTCGAACGATTTTGAATGTCGGGACCAATTAATCTGAAAGGACTATTTCTGTTTGTCGGTCGACAAATCATCGGATGCAATGTTCTTTTCCAATAATGGACTGTCGGAATCCGATAATGGGCCATTATAATCTTCAAGATTACCCGCATCGAGAAGCGTTTCATTGGTTTTATAGGCAGTGCCATCCGGCATGGTCTCGTGACGGCGCTCATATCTATTTTCTGGTTTGTTTTTATGTTCGGGTGACTTATGCCCATTTTTATGTGCTTTTGTCATAATGTCTTTCTCCTGAAAATCTCACAGCTAAAAGACATTGAGCGGATCAAAAACTTTTCAAGACTATAAACTTTATTTCGCTCACAGGCTCTGATGCTCTTTCAAAACTTCTGCAAAACCCCTCCAAAGATTGCCGGTTTTGAACCCCGTAAATCCTCTCTTATGCGAATTGTTCAACAAAAATAGTTTTGATAATTGTTATTTCCTGAAGCTATTCCAGCCAAGTAATGCACTATCGCCTCGGCGTTTCTGCTGATGTTTTATTGCCACAATTTTTATTTCACTCAAAGAAAATACAAGGAAATTTCAAAATATGTGAAAGCAGAAACTCGACCGGCCAAAAAACTTTTCCAAGCAAAAAGCTGGACGACCTAAAAACTGGTTAACCAAAAAACTTGACCAATCAAAAAACTTGGCCAATCGCAAAACTGGCCGATCAAATAGCTGAATGACTTAAAAATGCACAACAAAAAACTGCCCTTCAGTTTTTAAACTGCACTTCAGTTTTTATAAGCAGAAATTGAATTTTTGCTTTGCTCGCATGCATTCAAGCTTGATAAATATCAAGCGTCGGCAATGTCATTCTTATCGACGCTTAAATCGAAAGCGGCATTCATCAAAGCTCTGGTATATTCGGTTTTCGGTGATGAAAACACTTCTTCTGCCGGTCCATGTTCAACCATTTGACCATTTCTCATGACAATAAGATCATTGGCCAATGCTTTGACAACTTTCAGATCATGGCTGATAAAGAGATAGGCAAGATTGTGCTTTTGTTGAAGAGTGCGCAACAAATCGACCACTTGTGCCTGAACACTCATATCAAGAGCCGATGTCGGTTCATCGAGCATCACAAAACGCGGATTGAGAACCATGGCGCGGGCTATCGCGATGCGTTGGCGTTGACCACCGGAAAACTCGTGCGGATAGCGATTGCGCGTTTCAGGATCAAGATCGACTTCTTCTAACGCACGGACAACACGTTCATCGCGTTCTTCGTAATTCAGGTTTTTCTCGTGAATGAGCAGCCCCTCGGCGATAATTTCACCGACCGACATTCTTGGCGACAGCGAGCCGAACGGATCCTGAAAAACAATCTGGATATGACGGCGCAAAGGTCGCATCTGTTTGAAGGAAAAATGTTCAATATCTTTCCCGTTAAAACGGATATGGCCTTTTGAAGAAATCATACGGGTGAGCGCGAGACCCAGTGTGGTTTTTCCCGAACCGGATTCGCCAACAACGCCCAATGTCTGCCCTTCACGTATGGTTACGTCAATATCATTAACCGCCTTGATATAATCGACCGTGCGGCGGAAAAAACCTTTTTTAACCGGAAACCAGACTCTGACCTTTTCCCCTTCCATAACAACAGGAGCATTTTTATCGGCTTTCGGCGGATTTCCTTTCGGCTCTGCGGCAAGCAGTTTTTTGGTATAGTCATGTTGCGGGTGATTGAATATGTCGGCGGTTTTTCCTGTTTCGACAATTTTTCCGCCGGTCATCACACAAACACGGTCGGCAAATTTCCTCACAATTCCGAGATTATGGGTAATAAAGAGCATCGACATCGAACGCTCTTGCTTGAGCTTTTCAAGAAGTTCGAGAATTTGCGCCTGCACTGTCACATCAAGTGCGGTTGTCGGCTCGTCGGCGATAAGAAGTTTCGGATTATTGGCAAGCGCCATTGCAATCATAACGCGTTGGCGCTGGCCGCCGGATAATTGATGGGGAAATGACGACAAACGTTTTTCCGGCTCGCGGATTCCCACTTGAGTGAGAAGCTCGATCGTGCGTTGGCGAGCGTCTTTATCCGACATGCCCTCATGAACTTTCATCACCTCGCTTACCTGCCGCTCGACCGTGTGAAGAGGATTGAGCGAAGTCATCGGTTCCTGAAAAATCATTGCAATGTCTTTGCCGCGAACTTTCTGCAAAGATTTTTCATCAAGCTTCATTAAATCCTTATTGTCAAAAAGGATTTCGCCTGAAGGGTGGCTTGCCATCGGATAGGATAAAAGCTTCAGAATAGAAAGCGCGGTTACAGACTTTCCCGAACCTGACTCGCCGACAAGCGCGAGTGTTTCACCGGAATTGATGTCAAACGAGACGTGATCGACGGCAAGTGTTTCCTTGCCATCCTGACGAAACATCACTGAAAGATCGCGAACACTGAGCAAAGCTGTCATTGGAATGTCTTCCTCGGATCGAAAGCATCACGGGCGGCTTCACCGATGAAAGCCAGAAGCGACAACATGACCGCAATAGCAACAAAGCCGGTAATGCCAATCCACGGAGCGTTGAGATTAGTCGCCGCCTGCCGCATGAGTTCTCCAAGCGAGGCCGACCCCGGAGGCAAACCGAAACCGAGATAGTCGAGCGCAGTCAAAGTCGAGATACCGGCTGTCAACAAAAACGGCAAATAGGTGAGCGCTGCAACCATGGCATTGGGAAGAAGATGGCGTATCATGATCGTGATATTAGGTACACCCAGCGCCCTTGCTGCATTGACATATTCAAAATTTCTGGCTCGCAAAAATTCCGCACGCACCACGCCAACCAGCGCCACCCACTGGAACAGCAACATAATTCCCAGTAGAACCCAGAAGCCTTGGGCAAGAACCGCCGCCATAATGATGATGAGATAAAGTGCGGGAACCGAAGACCAGATTTCGATGAAACGCTGGAAAATGAGATCGACCCAACCGCCGAAATATCCCTGCACTGCACCGGCAGCAATGCCGATAATCGAAGAAACCGCCGTCAAGATAACCGTAAACAATATGGAAACACGAAAGCCGTAAAGCACACGCGCAAAAACATCACGTGTCTGGTCATCTGTACCAAGCCAGTTCCAGTTTCCGATTGTGCATTCGGGATCCTTTGCACCGAGAGCGTAATTCTTGCACCGTTCGTCTTTACTTTGGAGCCAGAATGGCGGAGCCAGCGCAACAGGCTTGTTGCCGACTGTTGTATCATAGGAATAATGCACAGGCGGCCATATTGCCCAGCCATGTTCGTTGATTTCTTTCTTGATATAATCTTCCCGGAAATCGACCGTTGCAAGAACACCGCCAAATTTGGAATCGGGATAGTCGAAAAGCACCGGAAAGAGCAGTTCGCCTTTATAGGATGCGATAATCGGTCGGTCATTTGCAATAAAATTGGCGCCAAAAGAAAACAGGCAAAGAATAAGGAAAATCCACAACGACCACCAGCCGCGCCGGTTTTTCTTGAAGTTTCTCCAGCGCCGTTCATTAAGCGGCGACAAAAACGGCCTTTTTTTGCGGCGGGGTTTTGCTGGCTTTGCCACGTCGATTGTCTGTCCGGAAGGTTGCTCGCTCATCAAACGTCCCTCTTCTCGAAATCGATACGCGGATCGACAAGCATATAGGTAAGATCGGAAATAAGGCTGACAACAAGACCGATCAACGAGAAAATATAGAGCGAACCGAACACGACCGGATAATCACGATTGACAATGGATGTATAGCTTAAAAGCCCCATTCCGTTTAACGAATATAGCATTTCAATGAGCAGCGATCCGGTGAAGAATGACGCAATGAAAGCTGCCGGAAAACTTGCAATGACAACCAGCATGGCATTGCGGAAGACATGCCCGTAAAGAACCGCGTGTTCGCTTAAACCTTTTGCCCGCGCCGTGACCACATATTGCTTTCTGATTTCTTCTAGAAAACAGTTTTTGGTCAGCAATGTTGTCGTGGCGAAAGCCGAAATAACCATGGCTGTGAGTGGCAAAGCAAGATGGTGGAAATAATCCAGAATTTTGCCGCCGAGCGACAATTCATCAAAATTTTCCGATGTCAAATGGCTCAATGGAAACCAGTCGAAGAATGACCCTCCGGCAAAAAGCACCATTAACAGAATACCGAACAGGAAACTCGGTATTGCATAGCCGATAATGATAACAGCACTTGTCCATATATCGAATGTGGAGCCGTCCTTGACGGCCTTGCGGATACCGAGAGGAATGGAAATTGCGTAAGAAATCAACAATTGCCATAGCCCTAAAGAAATCGAAACCGGCAAAGCACCTTTGATAAGATCTACGACAGAACGCCCTTGCGTATAGGAATCCCCGAAATCGAAACGGATATAATTCCACAACATCGTGAAATAACGTTCAAGCGGCGGTTTATCAAAACCGAACTGCTTTTCGAGTTTTGCTATAAATTCCGGATCAAGGCCGCGTGCACCACGATATTTTGCACTCGCGTCGCTACCCTGAAACGTTACCTCCGATGAAAGCCCCAGATCGCCACCACCGCCGGCAACCCGCCCCATGGCATCGCCACCGGTCCCTTGCAATTGTGCAATAATATTCTCGATAGGACCACCGGGAGTAAATTGCACAATGACAAATGTCACCGTTAAAATGCCGATCAATGTCGGTATAATCAGCAGCAAACGCCGCGCTATATAGGCCGCCATATCTCTCTTTCATCCTTTTTCCGGTATGGGTTTTATCACGCCCGCAACATGCGAATCAAACCGGTGCGTTCAATTGAACCCCTATTCTGGAACATTTATGGTAAACAAATGACAAACGGCTGATTTTTCAGCAATTCCGGTTCTTGGTAATTCTAGTACACCGCAGTTCTAGTTTTTGTCTTTTTTCACCCACCATGAGGGAATATCAACGCCGCTTGCTTCCGGTTGCGGTTCGGGAATGCCGAATTTGTCCCAATAGGCAATATTGAGATGTTCGGCATACCATTGCGGGATAACGTAATAATTCCACAACAAAACCCGGTCGAGAGCACGCGTTGCAGCAACGAGTTCCTCACGATCTTTTGCATAGATGACACGTTCGATGAGTTTATCGACAGCCGGATTTTTAATGCCCGCAACATTATAGCTTCCCTGCCGGTCAGCCGCTTTCGAGCCCCAATATTCCAATTGTTCATTGCCGGGTGAATCGCTTTGGCCGATAACCTTGATGACAAGATCGAAATCGAAATTCGCTTCGCGATTTTGATATTGTGATGCGTCGACAACGCGCATGGATGCATCGATTCCCAAACGTTGAAGATTGGCTATAAAAGGTGCTGTTGCACGCTCGAATGCCATGTCACTCAGCATCACTTCCAATGTGAAAACTTCACCATTTTTATTGACAAGCCGGTTCTGCTCCAGATGCCAACCGGCTTCGTTCAACAAACGCATGGCTTCTGTCAGATAGCGCCTTGATGAATCGGGCTTGTCATAAACGGGGTTGGAAAAGGGTGTGGTAAAGACTTCGGCCGGCACTTCATCTTTGGCCGTTTCAAGAATTTCAAGTTCCTTTCCCTGCGGCAAACCTTTTGCCGCCAGATCAAGCCCGTCAAAATAGCTTGAGATCCGATGATAATCATTAAAAAACAACGATTTATTGAGAGACTCGAAATCAAAAGCGAGGTTGAGTGCCTGACGCACGCGCCGGTCGGCAAATTGCGGGCGGCGCGTATTGATAAAGAATCCTTGCATACGTCCCGAGCCATGAAAGGCGAAACTGCGCCTGATAACTTGCCCGTTTTTGACTGCAGGAAAATCATAGCTCTGGTTCCAGCGCTGGATACGGTTTTCCAAATTCCAGTCGACGAGATTACCTTTTTTGAAAGCTTCCCATGCAGCGTTCGGATCAAGAAAATAGCTATAATGCTCTTTATCGAAATTGAACCGCCCACGATTGACAGGAAGATCGGCTGCCCAATAGTTTTTAACCCTTTTCCACGTGATCGATTTTCCGGCTATAAAACTTTCAACCTCGTAAGGCCCTGACCCCAAAGGTATTTCGAGAGTTGGTGCGGTAATATCCCTTTTTTTACCCGTTTCATCGGTCCCCTCCCACCAATGTTGAGGCAGAACCGGCATTTGCCCCATCACATAAGGGAGTTCGCGATTGCCTTTTTCTTCAAACACAAAGGTAACTTCATTTTCACCGGTTTTTTCGGCTTTTTTGACTGAATGATAATAATTGTTGAAAAATGGCGAATTGCTTTTCAAAACATTGAAGCTCCACACCACATCCTCGGCGGTAATGGGGCGACCGTCATGCCATCGGGCTTTTTTGTTCAAGCGGAATTTTACCCACGAAAAATCGTCCGGATATTGTGCAGCCTCGGCTATAAGGGGATAGTTGACCGACGTTTCTTCGGTCGAAGGTGCCATCAGTGTATCATATTGTTCCCCGCCACCGCGGGAAGAAAAACCCGCTGCAGGTGTACCTGTAACAATATAGGGGTTGAAACTGTTGAATGTGCCGGTGCGACTATCGTTAAAAGTGCCGCCTTTGGGCGCATTCACATTGACATAATCATAATGGGTAAAATTGGCGCCATATTTGGGTTCAACTCCGAGAGACAGGCTCGTGCGCCACTCGGGATCGGCGATAGCTATACTGTTAAGGGCGAAAAAGAGACAAAAAGCCAATCCGAGTTTCATCAAATCCCCAATCGATTTCAATATAGCCAATAGAAAACAGATTTTATTGATTGTTATTCTTAAGGGGTTAAATGTGGCAATTCAACCGGCTCATCGGAAAGACTACGCAAATAAAGAATAAGATCGGCTCTGTCTTTCTCGTCTTTCACACCGTTAAAAGCCATGGCCGTTCCGGGAATATATTTACGCGGGGAAGCAAGATAGGCGTCAAGCGTTGCAAAGTCCCATGTCTTGCCATTTTCTGCCCGCATGGCGCGCGAATAGGTGTATTCGGAAACGGAAGCAAATGGCCTTCCCACTATTCCATATAAAGGTGGGCCGACACGTGCAGGGCCATTTTTTGCAGGCGTGTGACATAAACCGCATTGGCCGAATATTTTGCGGCCATTTTCAATATCCGCCTGTTGAAGCCTTTCAATGAGTGATATTTGTTGTTTCGGCTCTGCCTTTTCGGTAACCGGTGCTTCTTCACCGTTGATTGAATAAACAATTTTTGCCGGTTGCTGGTGGTCATAAACAAGGTCACTGCCATAAACGATAAGAAAAAGAAAAACAGCCCAGAGAAGACAGGCGGCAATAAGGTCGTTGACAGTGGATACCTTCATAAAAAATTCGGTCGCTTAAATTTTATAGATGTTGAAAATTTAAGTCTTTTGCGTCATCAACGCAACATCTATAAATCGGATAGAATAAACTGGGATAATAATCTTCAGGACGATGATGATGGCTTTTTCTACTCTTATACTTATTCCTGCCCGCATGTCTTCAACACGACTTCCCGGAAAGCCTCTGGCCGATATTGCCGGAAAGCCGATGATTGTTCATGTTGCCGAACGCGCCAATCAGGCAAATCTCGGCAGGGTGGTTGTTGCAACCGACCATGAAGACGTTGCCAATGCTGTCAAGGCGCATGGAATGGAAGCTGTCATGACACGTCCCGACCACCAATCGGGTTCCGACCGTATCTATGAAGCGTTAACGCTTCTTGATCCGGATAACCGTTTTGATGTCATTGTCAATGTGCAAGGTGATTTGCCAACAATTGCGCCGCATGAAATTGCCGCGGCATTGGAGCCACTTGAAAACCCTGAAACGGATATTGCCACTTTGGGGGCCGAAATTTCGGTTGAAGAGGAAAAGTTCAATCCGAATGTGGTGAAGATCGTTGGTTCGCCGATCGGAAAAACCAGATTGCGCGCCCTTTATTTTACCCGCGCTACAGCACCCTATGGCAAGGGGCCGCTTTACCACCATATCGGCCTTTATGCCTATAAACGTAAAGCACTTCAACGTTTTGTCTCGTTACAACCTTCCTATCTTGAAAAGCGGGAAAGCCTTGAACAATTGCGTGCACTTGAAGCAGGCATGCGTATTGATGCGGAAATTATCGAAACTGTGCCTTTAGGGGTTGATACAATTGAAGATCTCGAACACGCAAGAGAAATGATCGGGGCGGGGAAATGACAAAAACCAATAAAATAGCGTTCCAAGGTGATTACGGCGCCAATTCCGACACAGCATGTCGCAATATGTTTCCCGAAATGGAGCCTTTGCCCTGTACGACGTTTGAAGATGCTTTGCATGCGGTCGAGAGCGGAGAAGCCGATCTTGGCATGATTCCGATTGAAAACACGCTTGCCGGTCGTGTTGCCGATATTCACCATTTGTTGCCGCAAACAAAACTCTTCATCATCGGCGAATATTTTTTACCAATCCATTTTGAATTGATGGTACTGCCGGGTGTCAAACGTGAAGAGATAAAATCTATCCATAGCCACATCCATGCACTGGGACAATGCCGCAAGATTATCCGCGACAATCATTGGCAGGCTGTCGTTTCATCCGACACGGCAGGTGCTGCAAAATTCATCAAACAGGCAGGTGACCGCACGCAGGCAGCCCTTGCACCAAAACTTGCCGCCAAACTTTACGGTTTGGATATCATTGAAGAAAATGTCGAAGACTCGGAAAATAATGTAACGCGTTTTGTTATCCTCTCACGGGAAGAGAAACGCGCACCAAAACCCGAAAACGGCGAAAAGGTCGTGACCAGTTTTCTTTTCCGTGTGCGCAACGTTCCGGCAGCACTTTATAAAGCCATGGGAGGTTTTGCGACCAATGGCGTCAACATGACCAAGCTTGAAAGCTATCAGGTTGGCGGCACATTCAATGCGACACAATTTTTTGCCGATATTGAAGGCCACCCCGATCAGCCGATGGTGCGCCTTGCTTTGGAAGAATTGGGCTTCTTCTCGACCAAGGTCAGAATAGTCGGTGTCTATCCGGCAAGTCCTGTCCGCGACACGAAAATTTATGGGTGAGGTTCACCGGCTTAGCCGGACGGTGCTCTTAAATCACAGAAATCGACAGAAATTTGCCGATTGTTATTTGTGCGTTTCGAGCATGAATTTTCAGCCGGACTTTTATCCTGCTTATGGCAAGTGATAATATTTGAGGGTTGACGACAATCGGGTGAGAATTTTCGGCCATAATGGATGAAGGTTAGAGAATGGCCGCTCTCAAGGCTTGAGATCAACAAAAGTGGCTTTTGTATTTTCCGTCCGGTCGAAGCAATGGGTTCAGAACGGATGAGACAAGCTGTTCAACACGAAATACCACAAGCGGATAATTTTGAGGCCATTCCCTTAATCTGGATAGCGGCGATTTTCAAAACTCACAAAAACCACCGCCACCAAAAGCCATATCCTAGTCGATAAACTTCTTTTCCAGCCATTCCCTTATCAAAAAATTGGCAATTGCTGCGCGGGGTGGCAAATGCAGGCCTTGTTCATGGCGACCGGCCATCATGAGTGCTACTTCCTGACGGGTAAACCAGCGCCCGTCTTCCATCTCGTCATAGCCGATGGTAATCTTGTCGTCGAGCGCTTCGGCATGACAACCGAGCATCAAAGAATGCGGAAACGGCCAAGGTTGGGACGCAATATAGACCACCTTGCCCACCGGTATTCCCATTTCCTCGCGTGTTTCCCGACGCACCGCCATTTCCAGTGTCTCCCCCTGTTCGACAAAACCGGCAAGGCAGGAATAACGCCCCTTTTCAAAGCTCGGTGTGCGGGCAAGAAGGCACTTGTCCCGAAAATGGACAAGCATGATGGCAACCGGATCTGTTCGCGGAAAATGCTCGGTTCCGCAAGCCGTGCAGATGCGCTTTGCACCGCCTGCCGCAATCCGGCTGGGCTTGCCGCAACGCGAACAAAAGCGGTTATTTTTGTGCCACATGAGCAATGAATAGGCTTGTGCGAGAACGCCCGATTGCGTCTGGCTGAAAAGTGCGCGGCTATAAGCTTCCCTCAACCCCACCTGATTGAATGGTGAAGGGGGTTGACCGGCAAATTCTTCAACCGGCAAAGCAATAACCGGATTTTCATCTTCCCAACCAAGCAGGCAGGCTTCTTCCCATTGCGGCTTGAACAGCTCTAACGATTTTTCATCAAGATAGAGATCGGCCATCCCTTTAACATTCCGATAGACGATTGAAAAACCGTTGAGCACAATAAAATGCGCATGATGGTTTTTCTGCTCGGCAACAATAGTATCCGTACGCTTTTCAAGCTGCCGGTTGATAGGGTTTCCGATAAATGCAATTGCAGAAGATGTCATATTCAATCCAGCCTTAATTCAATCGAGCCTCAGTTGCAGCTTACGAATAAGCTTGCGAGCGGCTTCATCGCTATAGGGAACGGGTTCTCCATATCCCCAGACCGTTTTCGGCCAATTTATATCGCCTTCGTTACGGGCAATAATGTGCACATGGAGTTGTCGTACGATATTGCCGATAGCGGCTGTGTTGACTTTATCGCATCCGGTGATGGCTTCAAGTGCTACAGCAACCTCGTTCATTTCGGCAATAAGAACCTGTTCATCGTCAACGGAAAGATGATGTATTTCTTCCGCTCCGGCAATGCGGGGGACGACAATAAGCCACGGCCAACGGGAATCATTCATGAGCCGGACATCGGATAAGGCAAGCCCGACAATGAAAAAACTGTCTTTTTCCAAACGTGGATCAAGTTTAAATGGCTGTTGCAACGTATTTATCTCCATGTTTTTCGTTTCACGACTTGCTTTTTTGTTTCAAATTAGCGATATGAACGCCGGGAGGTTGGTGGTGGACGAGCCACTCGCCAACCGGGTCAGGTCCGGAAGGAAGCAGCCCTAACGAGCTTCGGCACGGGTCACAGTGCCAGCCTCCCACCCATTATACCAATCACATCTTATTCAGGTCACGTCTTGTTTATCGGAAAATTCGGGCAATGGCGTTTTGAAAAATTCCCTAAACTGTCGAAAATCCCCACCTGAAATCCTATATTTAACACAATTGGTTGACGCAGACGCCGTCAAAGTCCACATTCAGGAAAATCACATTTCGGAAACTGGAAGAACACATGGAAAGCACTGAGGCAGAGACAGGTTATCGCGTTCTCGCCCGAAAATATCGGCCGCAAAATTTTTCCGACCTTATCGGTCAGGAGCCGATGGTGCGCACACTTACAAACGCATTCGATAGTGGACGGATACCGCAAGCATGGATGTTGACTGGCGTTCGTGGCGTAGGAAAAACCACGACAGCCCGCATCCTTGCGCGTGCACTCAATTACAAGACAGACACAATCGATAAACCGACAATCCATATGGACAAACTCGGCGAACATTGTAAGGCCATTATGGAAGGCCGGCACGTCGACGTGATCGAAATGGATGCGGCATCCCATACCGGTATTGATGATATAAGAGAAATTATTGAACAGGTGCGCTATCGTCCGGTTGCAGCCCGTTTCAAAGTCTACATTATCGACGAAGTCCATATGCTTTCGACGCAGGCCTTCAATGGCCTGTTAAAAACATTGGAAGAACCGCCGCCGCATGTAAAATTCATTTTTGCCACAACAGAAATCCGCAAAGTTCCGGTAACTGTCTTGTCGCGTTGCCAACGCTATAATTTGCGGCGCGTCGATTCAAATGTGCTGGCAGCTCATTTGAGAAAAATCTCCGATCTTGAAAAAATCGAGGCCGAAGACAGTGCTCTTGCTTTGATTGCCCGTGCCGGAGAAGGTTCTGTTCGCGATGCGCTTTCAATACTCGATCAGGCGATTGCCCATGGTGGCGGCAAAGTCGATGCTGATTCTGTGCGTACCATGTTGGGGCTTGCCGACCGCACGCGCATTATCGACCTTTTTGAAATGATTATGAAAGGCGATGTTGCCGGCGCTTTAAAAGAATTTCGCGATCAATATGACGGTGGAGCCGACCCGCTTGTCATTTTGAACGAGCTTGCCGATTTCAACCATCTGGTGACCAGACTGCGTTTTACGCCCGAAATTGCCGATGATATTTCGCTCATTGAAGAAGAACGCGAACGCGGGCTTGATTTTTCCAAAAAACTGTCCGTGCGCGTTCTCTCAAGTACCTGGCAAATGCTTCTTAAAGGTACTCAGGAGGTTGATTCGGCTGCAAGTCCGATTGATGCTGCCGAAATGCTTTTGATCCGGCTCACCCATGCGGCCGACTTGCCAACGCTTGACGAGGCGCTGAAAGCCCTTGGCGAGGGAAAGCCTGCTATCAAACTTCCACCAAGTTCCGATGGGGCACAAGGCTCAGCTGATTCGCATCGTGTGAGCGGCAATTCCGGAAAAAGCAGTGCCAATTCCGGAAAAAATATCATGGAAGAAAAATCCGCAACAAAAAATGTGTTGGCGGATAATTCGACCGGCAGTGACAATGCTTATTCAACGGGAACTCATGAAACTGCCCGTGCAGAGATTGATAATAGCTCTCGCAATAACGCCGTGGCGGAACAGAAGAATTTGCAAAGCCCTTCCCCGCAAAAAGCACCAACCATGCAATTGGTGAGCACGTCTTCGGCCGCATTGGAGCAGGACGAGCAGGTTTCTCAACCCCTCGAAAGAAATAACGAAACAGCGGAAGAGAACAGCGAACCGGCAGTAAACAGGATTATTCTTCATTCCTTGCAGGATGTTGTCGATCTTGCCGACAAGCATAATGACATGCAATTCAAACTTCTGGTCAAGGAATTTGTGCGTCCCGTTTCGTTCCGCCAAGGCCGTATCGAATTTGAACCAGCTGAAGGTATGCCTCGCTTTTTTGCCCATGACATGGCAAAAATGCTTAGAGAATGGACAGGCGAACGCTGGACTGTGACAGTCGTCAACGAGGGCGGCGGATTGACTTTGCGTGAAGAGGATGAAAAAGCCCATCAGGCACTTTTATCCGATGCCGAAGCCGATCCCGATATTGCCAAAATTTTGAGATATTTTCCCGGTTCAAAAATTGTCGATGTGCGTGTCAACCGATCCGACGATGGTCTTGATTTGACCAATAATGACGATATGACTGATGAAGACGACGAAAACGATCAAGGAGAATAAACCCCATGCGTGACATGATGGGCATGATGAAAAAAGCCAAAGAAATGCAGGCAAAAATGCAAGCCATGCAGGATGAAATGGCAAATATTCAGGAAACGGGAACATCTGGCGGTGGTCTGGTCAGTGTGACTTTGACCGGTCAGGGAACCATTTCTGCAATCAAGATTGATCCTTCACTGGTAAAACCCGATGAAGTTGAAATTCTCGAAGACCTGATTATGGCCGCCCATAATGAAGCCAAAGCGAAAATTGAAAACACAATGGCTGAAAAAACCAAGGAAATTACCGCCGGTCTACCAATACCTCCCGGCTTCAAACTGCCATTCTGATTTGTGTTTCCTTCGGTTACCGACTTTTAAAACCGGTAGAGAAGACAAGAAACAAAAGACGTTTCAAAAAGCTCGTTGTGTGGAAGCACAGCGGCTTTTGTTTTTCATTAAACAACATTCGGCTAAATGCCTATCCGCTCTGTTCAAAGCTCGATAAATCCGTTTTCATGCATTCGCTTACAGGAATATAAAACACTTGCACTTTGAATAATGGGAGCGTGATAAATATGGCGTTTGTGGTTCTCGAATAGTGATAATAAAAACAGATCATCAACCGGTATCAAGCCGGATTGTAAAAAGAATCGGAGTAAAGAACACGTGTGATGAAGAGGCGGGAACAATTGTTATTTCAAAACAATCGGTTTTTAAACTCCATGCTTTTGTTGTAACTATCTGAAAATAATCTTCATATCAAAAGACGGTATATCCGTTAGATTCAATTCAAAAACTGGTAATTCAATAACTGGCATTTTCCAGAAGTTTGCATATATATTTTTAAAAGAGTTCGTCCATGTCAAAGCATCTTGCGGGTCCAGAAATAGAAAAGCTCATCCAGCTTCTTGCACGTGTTCCAGGTCTTGGGCCACGTTCGGCAAGAAGGGCTGCACTTTTCCTGATTAAAAAAAAGGAAGTTCTGTTAAAACCTCTGGGTCTTGCGATGCAGGATGCCGCTGAAAAAATTCGTATTTGTTCGGTCTGCGGTAATGTCGATACATCCGACCCCTGTTCTATTTGCACCGACCCGCGGCGCGATCAATCAACGATCATCGTTGTCGAAGATGTCTCCGATCTATGGGCGCTGGAGCGGGCCGGTACAATGCAGGTCAAATATCACGTTCTGGGTGGGCATCTTTCGCCGCTTGACGGCATAGGGCCGGATGATCTCAACATAGCAAGTCTTGTCAACCGCGTGGCAGAAGGCGATGTCAAGGAAGTGATACTTGCGGTCAATGCAACAATTGAAGGCCAGACCACAGCCCATTATCTCACTGACCAGCTTCATTCCTATCCAGTGAAAATTACCCGTCTGGCACATGGTGTTCCGGTTGGCGGTGAACTGGATTATCTTGACGATGGCACTTTGGCTGCGGCGTTACGAGCAAGGACGAGTCTTTGAAGAATGTTGAAAACTTACCGTTTTTTTACAGCATTTATCTTTCTCTTTGCCACTTTGGTGGCAAATGCCTCCGCCATTGATCGGGATGCGATCAACAACCAATTTAGCGATTGGCTTAACAAGGATTTTTATAAAGAGGCTCTCAAATCAGGAATTTCGGCCGGAACATTTTCGGAAGTCCTTTCTACAGTCACGCCCAATCTCGCATTACCCGACCTTGTGATTCCGGGAGAAAAACCGGAAGCGCAAAGGCGCCAACATCAGGCGGAATTCAGCGCACCGGCCAATTATTTTTCAGCAAAAACATTGGCCCGTCTTATTGGTGACGGGAAAGCGCAATTTTCCAAAAACCGTGGGCGTTTGAAAAAAATAGAAAAACAATATGGCGTTCCAGCCTCAATTACACTTGCCATATGGGGGCGGGAATCCAATTTTGGCAATGTCAAAATTCCCTATAATGCTTTTGAAGTTCTTGCAACCAAAGCGTTTATGAGCACACGAAAAGACATGTTCAGAACCGAGCTTATCGCCGCTTTGACCATTGTACAGAATCATTACATGGATGCGGCTTCCATGAAAAGTTCGTGGGCGGGTGCATTAGGTCAACCGCAATTCATGCCGACATCCTATTTGAAATATGCTGTCGATTTTGATGGTGATGGCCATCGCAATATCTGGACATCAACACCCGATACTCTCGCTTCTATTGCAAATTACCTCAAGCTTAACGGTTACAAGGCAAATGCCGGTTGGGGCTATGAAGTCCAAGTTCCAGAAACTGTCGGCTGTTTTCTTGAAGGTCCCGATCAGGGTAAAATGTTAAGTGAATGGCAAAAGCTCGGTGTTTTACCGCAGTCTTCCGACGCCCTTCCCGAAATTGATAAAAGCCGCCCGCTTTATCTTCTTATGCCGGCGGGGCGTCTTGGACCGGCTTTTCTTGTTACCGACAATTTCTATGTGTTGAAATCTTATAATATGAGCGACCTTTATGGCCTTTTTATCGCCACTGTCGCGGACGGGATTGAAGGAAAACGCGGCTTTATCGAGTCTTGGCAAAAAGTCGACGAGCTTTATCAGTCCGAAGTTTTAAATCTACAGAACAAATTGCAATCGCAAGGTTATGATATAGGCAAAGCCGACGGTCTTGCGGGGTTTAAAACGCGCCGTTCCATTGGACTGTGGCAACAAAAACACGGACAGAAGCCGACCTGTTTTCCCAGTCGTTCTTTAATTGCGGATATTCGCTAAATGGCATCACATTCCGGTTCCAAAGTAGTCATCTATGCAGCACTCGCAGGCAATCTTCTGATTGCACTTACCAAATTTGTTGCCGCATCATTTACCGGTTCGTCGGCTATGTTATCGGAAGGTGTGCATTCGATTGTCGACACCGGCAATGAATTGTTATTATTGCACGGTCTCAAGCGTGCCTCCATTCCACCCGATCGGGTACATCCTTTCGGCCACGGGCGGGAGCTTTATTTCTGGAGTTTTATTGTTGCCCTGCTGGTCTTTGCATTAGGTGCAGGTGTATCGTTTTTTGAAGGCGTTTTGCACGTTCTCGCCCCTGCGGAAATTCATAATGTAACCGTCAACTATATTGTTTTGGGGCTATCGGTATTTTTTGAAGGAACCTCATGGCTTTTGGCTTTGAGGCATTTCCGCCGGACAAAGGGTAAACTCGGCTATCTTGCTGCTGTCCACCGTTCCAAAGACCCGACCGTTTTTTCTATTCTTTTCGAGGATAGTGCGGCACTTTTAGGCATTGCAATTGCTCTAACCGGTATTACAGCTTCGATTCTGACTGGTAATTTTATTTTCGATGGCATTGCCTCCCTTGGCATTTCTGTCATTCTGGCGGTAACAGCGATTTTTCTTGCCAGAGAATGCAAAGGACTCCTTCTCGGCGAGGCTGCCCTTCCCGAAGTCCAAAAGGCAATTTTCAACATTGTATCTGCCGACCCCGATGTGCAAAAGGTCAACGGAATCATCACCCAGCAGATGGGCCCCAATCAGGTCGTCGTAAATGTCAGCCTCGAATTCGAGGACAAACTGACTGCACCGAAAATAGAAGAATGTGTGCTACGTATCGAAAAAAATCTGGCGATTGCAAGGCCTGAAGTTGTGGGTTTTTTCGTAAAACCGCAAACTGCCGGAATCTGGGCAAGAAGACGGGAAAAAATAGAATCAAATCATGAAGACAATAATGACAATGATGAAGAATAGAAAATAAGTGATGAATTTCTATTCAATGACAATAGATAGCTTCATTGTAGAAAAACAAACCGGTTGGAATTTTCGGTTAGAAAAACTCTAAGCCTCACCACCGCTATAATCGGCTCTCATTCAAAAATCGCTGAAAGACATCATGTCGTGTCGTCAACAAATACGGTTGACAGACAGGAAAGAAGCAATATTCCAGACGTTCAGACTCGTTAAAAACCCGCGCCAGAGACGGTTTTAGCCAAAGATAATTTTGCCAGTGATAATTTTTGCCAGAGATGGTTTTTGAAAAAATATGCTGTTGTTTCCGGCTTGATTTTTTCTCACTCGTCTTTCGGACGCAGTCTGACAATGAGATCGACGTGGGAAATTTCCATACCATCTGGCGGTTCAGGTAAATTGCCTACAATCGGCTTGCCTTCCGGGCCTGACGGAATATCGACAATTTCATTTTCCCCTTCAAGGAAGAAATGATGGTGATCGGATGTGTTGGTATCAAACCAGGTTTTCGAGCCTTCAACAGCAATGATGCGCAACAACCCTGCCTCGGTGAATTGATGCAAAGTGTTATAGACTGTTGCAAGTGACACCGGCACAGCAGCTTTGACTGCTTCTGCGTGCAATTCTTCGGCCGCAATATGGCGGTTTCCTTTGGAAAATAACAAGTCGGCCAGAGCCATGCGCTGCCTTGTCGGGCGCAAGCCTTTTTCGCGTAAGCGTTTTTCCAATTCTCCAAGCGAATGATAAATCACTATTTTTTCCGCGTTATTTGAAGTTTCCCACCAATCCAATAAAAAATGTATATACTGAAAAGCATTTGCAATCAAGTATACTTGATTGTTACCATCACCTTTAGAGCTATGCTTTTCTCAACTTATACGGGCGTCTGGTCATAATTATCACAAATAAAATTGATTAAGAACGTGTTTTGTCATCAAAAACTGTCGAAAAGCGGTTTCAACATTGTTGAATATGCTCTAAGAGTATGTCGTAAAAAGGCGCTAAGAGTGATAAAGTGCTGACGGATGGAGTAACAATGGCTGAACAAAAGTCTAGCTACACGTATGAAGAGCTTTTAAGCTGCGCACGCGGTGAAATGTTCGGAAAAGGCAATGCACAATTACCGGCTCCGCCAATGTTGATGTTCAACCGTATTACCGAAATCAGCGAAAATGGTGGCGAACACAACAAAGGACTGATTCGTGCCGAATTCGACATCACACCGGATTTATGGTTTTTCGCCTGCCATTTTATTGGCGATCCGGTCATGCCCGGTTGTTTGGGGCTTGATGCATTATGGCAACTCACGGGTTTTTTCCTCGGTTGGCTTGGTGAACCCGGCAAGGGACGTGCCATCTCAACAGGAGAAGTGAAATTTTCCGGAATGGTTACGCCAAAGACGAAGCTTATCGAATATGGTATTGATTTCAAGCGTGTTATGCGTGGTCGGCTTGTGCTCGGCATTGCTGACGGTTTTGTTAAAGCCGATGGTGAAATAATTTATAAGGCGGCCGATTTGCGTGTAGCCTTATTCAAGGAAGAGTAAGTATTCTTTCAAATAGACAGGGTGGCAAATAGACAGGGGGAGCGAACCTTTGTTTATGAGATACCAAGGAGATACTGATGCGTCGAGTAGTTGTAACCGGTATGGGAATTGTCTCATCAATCGGGAATAACCCTGAAGCCGTCCTCAATAGTTTGCGTGAAGCAAAATCGGGTATTAGTTTTTCGCAAGAATACGCAGATCTGGGCTTCCGCAGCCAGGTTTACGGCATGCCGCATATTGACATTGAATCACTCGTTGATCGTCGCGCCATGCGTTTTCACGGACGTGGTACTGCCTGGAATCATATTGCTATGGATCAGGCAATTGCCGATGCAGGGCTCTCATCTGCCGAAGTTTCAAATCCGGAAACCGGAATTATTATGGGTTCCGGTGGGCCATCGACACGCACAATCGTCGATTCAGCCGATATTGCACGCCAAAAAGGCCCCAAACGCGTTGGTCCTTTTGCCGTACCAAAAGCCATGAGTTCGACTGCTTCGGCAACGCTGGCTACCTTTTTCAAGATAAAGGGCGTCAATTATTCGATTTCTTCAGCCTGTGCGACATCCAATCACTGTATCGGCAATGCATATGAGCTGATCCAGTTCGGCAAGCAGGACCGTGTTTTTGCCGGCGGGTGCGAAGACCTTGATTGGACCTTATCGGTATTGTTCGATGCCATGGGTGCTATGTCGAGTAAACGCAACGCAACGCCTGAAAGTGCCTCACGTGCCTATGATGCGGGTCGTGACGGCTTTGTTATCGCAGGGGGAGCGGGCGTTCTAGTTCTTGAAGAACTGGAAGTGGCCAAAGCACGCGGTGCAAAAATCTATGCAGAGATTGTCGGATATGGTGCGACATCGGATGGCTATGATATGGTCGCTCCCTCCGGTGAAGGGGCAGAGCGCTGCATGCGCATGGCTTTATCAACTGTCAAAAATAAAATTGATTATATCAATCCCCATGCCACATCCACTCCTGTGGGTGACCCTCCGGAAATAGAGGCCATTCGCAAGATTTTCGGTTCGGGTGATTCGTGCCCGCCGATTTCGGCAACCAAATCGCTAACCGGCCATTCACTCGGAGCTGCCGGTGTGCAGGAAGCCATTTACTCACTTCTTATGATGAAGAATGATTTCATCTGTGAAAGTGCTCATATTGATGAGCTTGATCCGGCGTTTGCGGATATGCCGATTGTACGCAAACGTCTTGATAACCAAAAACTGAACACAGTCCTGTCAAATACTTTCGGCTTTGGCGGAACCAATGCAACGCTGGTTTTCCAGCGTTACGAATAAACCGGACACTTTCGCTAAGAGAGTGCCACAGGCTTACGGAGAATATGATGGAAGGTTTGATGAAGGGCAAGCGCGGCCTCATAATGGGCGTCGCGAACGACCATTCAATCGCCTGGGGAATAGCATGTCAGCTCGCAAAAGCGGGGGCTGAACTGGCTTTTACCTATCAAGGAGATGCATTTGGAAAGCGTGTCCAACCCTTGGCAGAAAAATTAGGTTCCAAGCTTTTGCTTGAATGCGATGTCGAAAACATTGCTTCGGTCGATGCTGTTTTCAATCGGCTGGAAAAAGAATGGGGTACACTTGATTTTGTCGTTCATGCGATCGGTTTTTCTGACAAATCGCAACTCAAAGGACGTTATGTCGATGTGACGACACGCGAAAACTTCAGTCGTACAATGGTCATTTCGGCATTTTCCTTTACCGAAATTGCCCAGCGTGCAGGAAAACTGATGCCTAACGGTGGCGCATTGCTGACATTGACCTATGGTGCATCCCAACATGTTGTTCCCAATTACAATGTTATGGGGGTTGCAAAAGCCGCACTTGAAGCGATGGTGCGCTATTTGGCGGCTGATTTCGGACCGCAGAATATCCGTGTCAATGCAATTTCAGCGGGTCCCGTTCGCACACTTGCCGGTAATGGTATCGGTGCAGCGCGCGCGATTTTCTCTTACCAGAAGCGCAATGCACCTTTGCGTCGTACCGTTGATATTAATGAAATTGGCAAATCGGCACTTTATCTGTTATCCGATTTGGCTTCCGGTGTTACCGGCGACATTCATTACGTTGATTGTGGCTATAATATTATGTCCATGCCGATACTGGAAGAACTTAAAGACAGTGACGAATCACGCGGCGAATAATTTTCGCCGCGTTTTTTATTTCGGGGGTGATTGTCTGTATTTCCTTTTGGCACTGTTGCCCAATTCATGGGGATCAGTCATTTATCAGGCTTCCGTTCCGCTCAATCCCCTCACTCGACAAGAATAATTCAGCAGAACAGGCAAGCTGTCACACCACTGTGGTGAGCCACTCCTGTCATCGTATATAGCGGCATTGATTGCTGCCTTTTCCATCAAGACCGTTCACCTGCTTATAAAAGTATAGTTTTGGAGCGAAAATCCAGCAGAATGCGATTGCCTATCCTATTGATTTGCTCCCGAAAAAAGCAAATATCCTTTGGCTTCGTTTTCAAATCTGTCAATGATGGTACGTCAATGATGGCAAATTCACGTTTTTTGATACACGTTTTTATTCGCCATTTTGCCGTGTGACAGGTAGATTTTTTCCTTGTAGTCACTCAATTATCAGTCGGAATAGTCCTCAAAACATTCAAACACATTTGTGTTGTCTTTTGCCGCCTCTTTATAGCCTTTTGATAAACGTCATTTGCGCGCTTCAATCACTTTGAAGCCGTTCTGCTCTTCAAGAAGCAGTACTTTCCGGAAACATTTTTGCAAAGTCGTTTCATAGGGCAATTGCCGATTGGCCACCATGAGAAAGCAACCACCGGGTTTCAATCTTTGCGCTGCAACACTTATGAATTTTTGTCCCAAGGAGACATCTGCCGCACGCCCGTCGTGAAATGGCGGGTTTGACAGGATTGTATCATAAATCCGATCTATCGGCTCGCTTGTAATATCCTGCCATAAATAATCGACCGGAAGTGAAGCATGAAGGCTGCCTATATGTGTTTTCGCCGCCTCCAGTGAATAATAATCGGCCTCATAAAGATCAAGCTCGTTAAGCTTTTTTGCCTGTTTGATCGCTTCATAGGAAAGATAGCCCCAGCCTGAACCAAAATCGGCCGTTTTACCAAACACAACTCTTTCCATATGTTTGACCAACATTTTTGACCCTTGGTCAATACGCCCGTTTGAAAACATGCCTGCCTGTGTTGTGAAGGCATTTTCAAAGCTCTGCGGAAGCTGTTGAAGCGTTTCCAGCTCTTTTTCCTGAATATCCTCCGGTACTGTCAACCAGAAAACAATGCCATGTGCTTTCGAGAGCTTCCCCAAAACCGGAACAATAGAATTGACCCATTTCAAAAAGGATTGGGCGCCGGATAATTTATCGCCACTGACAATAATTGTGCCACCGGCTTTCACCACACGCAAAAGGGCGAGAAACCGGTTCTGGTTCAGTTTTTTATGCTTGTTAAGCTCAAGGAGACCACCCGAAAATTTCTTTGCTTTCTCGGATAATTCAGGAAAGCATTTAAAGCCAGCCTGTTGAAACGTTAAAAAATCCGCCCGCCAAGGCTGGATAATTTCGAGTGATTTGACCCACTCGTTTTCCGGTTTTTCTGTCAAACCGAATGCGCACCACAAACTTTCCGGATGTGGATGTTCTATAACATTCTGGTTAAAAGGCAGAAAAACCGACATTTTGAACTCGCTTTTTTTAAACCGGCTTTTTAACAAGCCCGCATCTTTGTTCCTTTATCGTTATGCTGAAGAAGGCGCAATTTTAAAATTGAAAACAAAAACCGGAACAATGATCTACCTGCAAAGATTTGTGGCAATAGATATTTGTTTTCTGTCCGGAATTTTTGACAATATGTCGGATCCAAGAACCCGCTTTATGCAATGAACGCTTTTGAACGAACCATTCTTAAAAAAATAACCGGACTTTCCGGTAGATTGCTTTTATTCCAACCTCGTCATCCAAAGAAAACCAAATCCCGTTTGATTTCCTTCGATTCCCTTTGATTTTCTTTGATTTTCTTTGATTTCCTTTGATCTGCCTTGATCTGCCTTTGATTTCATCTCCAAAAAAAAGCCGCTCATGAGGAGCGGCTTTTTCCATTCAATGTTGTTTCAAAGACTATTCTTTGTCTTTATCAGCATTCTTTTTGCGACGATGTTTCTTTTCAGGCTTATCGGATTTTTCATCCCTCTCGCCCTTTTCGCCCTTTTCACCATTGTCTTCATGGTGCTTTTCAGCCTTTTCATGCTTTCCATGTTTTTCGGCATGGTCGGATTCTTCAGACTTCGGAGCTTCTTCGCGCGGAATTTCCTGCCCTGTTTCCTGATCGACAACCTTCATCGACAGGCGGACTTTGCCACGTTCATCAAATCCCATAAGTTTGACCCAAACTTTCTGGCCTTCCTTGACGACATCTGTCGTCTTGTTGACGCGTTCGGGAGCCAATTGGGAAATGTGTACCAGACCGTCACGGGGACCAAAGAAATTGACGAAAGCGCCAAAATCGGCTGTCTTCACGACAGTACCCTGATAGATCTGCCCAACTTCCGGCTCGTCGACGATGGAGTGGATCCAGCGTTTTGCAGCTTCGATTGTTTTGGCATCGGAAGATGCAATCTTGATTGTGCCATCATCCTCGATATTGATCTTGGCACCGGTCTGCTCGGTAATCTCGCGGATAACCTTGCCGCCGGAACCGATAACATCGCGGATTTTATCGACAGGAATATTCATCATCTCGATACGTGGAGCATATTCACCCAATTCGGAACGTGCGCCGGTCAAAGCTTTTGCCATTTCACCCAGAATATGGATGCGGCCTTCTTTGGCCTGTCCGAGTGCCACTTTCATAATGTCTTCGGTAATGCCGTTGATTTTAATGTCCATCTGCAAAGCAGTGACACCATTTTCCGTACCGGCAACCTTGAAATCCATATCGCCAAGATGGTCTTCATCACCAAGAATATCGGAAAGGATGGCGTAACGTTCGCCTTCCTTGATAAGCCCCATAGCAATACCGGCAACAGGATGCTGCAACGGAACACCGGCATCCATCAATGCAAGGGATGTACCGCAAACAGTTGCCATGGATGACGACCCGTTAGACTCGGTAATTTCCGAAACAGCGCGGATTGTATAAGGGAAACTTTCCTGCGAGGGAAGCATCGGATGGATTGCACGCCATGCGAGCTTTCCATGACCGATTTCACGGCGCCCCGGTGAGCCGATGCGGCCGGTTTCACCAACCGAGAATGGCGGGAAGTTATAATGGAGAAGGAAGGTTTCCTTGTACATTCCTGTGAGCGAATCAATATATTGCTCGTCTTCACCTGTTCCCAAAGTTGCAACAACGACGGCCTGTGTTTCACCACGGGTAAACAATGCCGAACCGTGGGTGCGTGGCAAAATGCCGACTTCCGTATAGATCGGGCGGACTGTTTTCAAATCGCGACCGTCAATGCGGCTACCTGTATCGAGAATGTTCCAACGAACAATCTTTGCCTGCAAATGCTTGAAGACTGTCGCAATTTCTTCTGCATTATATTCCGGCTCGTCTTCACCTTCAGGCATGAACTTTGCGTCGACCTTGGCTTTGACTGCATCAACAGCGGCATAACGTTCTTGCTTGTCGGTAATCTGATAGGCTTTACGCAGATCTTTTTCGGCAAATTTGAGCATTTTCTTTTCCAAAGCACTCAAATCTTCGGGAGCAAATTCGCGCGGCTCCTTGGCAGCAACTTCAGCGAGTTTGATAATCGCGTCAATGACCGGCTTGAAGCCGTTATGACCGAAAACAACAGCGCCGAGCATCACATCTTCACTCAGTTCCTGCGCTTCCGATTCAACCATCAAAACCGCGTCGGACGTGCCTGCAACGACGAGATCAAGCTTTGATTCCGGCATTTCATCAATATTCGGATTCAACACATATTTGCCGTTGATATAGCCGACACGTGCGCCACCAATCGGCCCCATGAACGGAACACCCGAAAGTGTCAAAGCAGCAGAAGCGGCAATCATCGACAAAATGTCGGGATTGTTTTCAAGGTCATGCTGCAAAACAGTGATAATAACCTGTGTTTCGTTTTTGTAGCCTTCAGCAAAAAGCGGGCGGATCGGACGGTCGATCAAACGCGAAATCAATGTTTCACCTTCGCTCGGACGGCCTTCACGCTTGAAATAACCACCCGGTATTTTACCGGCTGCGTAAGTTTTTTCCTGATAATTGACTGTGAGCGGGAAAAAATCCTGTCCGGGCTTGGGTTCTTTTTCGGAAACCACGGTGGCGAGAACAATTGTTTCGCCATAAGTTGCCATAACTGCACCGTCAGCCTGACGGGCAATTTTTCCTGTTTCAAGAGTTAGCGGGCGGCCTGCCCAGTCAATCTCTACTTTATGAGTGTTAAAAAACATTTCTTGTCCTTGATTAACCGTCAAAGGCATATTCTCCTTTAAACGGCCTAGTTCTTTTGTCATGTCATGGGCAAGACAACGAGACGCACACGATTGTTTTCCTGTGCGGCTGGCAATCCTGCCCCATGACGGTTCCTCGATTTCTGCGACTTTTTCAAGTTGTAGAAATTGAAAGGCGGGAAACCTTGTGATTTCCCGCCCTGATTGTTTTAGCGACGCAAGCCGAGCTTGGAAATCAACGACTGGTAACGTTTTTCATCGACACCGTTCAGGTAATCGAGAAGACGACGACGTTGGGAAACAAGTTTCAAAAGGCCACGACGGGAATGGTTATCCTTTTTGTGGGATTTGAAATGCTCGGTCAAATTGGCAATACGTTCTGACAAAATAGCAACCTGTACTTCCGGCGAACCTGTATCGCCTGCTTTGGTTGCATATTCATTGATGAGAGCCTGTTTACGTTCAGCAGTAATCGACATCGTATCATCCTTTCAAAAAAATGGGACATTGAAGACGCCCCGGCCGGGATGTCGTCCAGCTAGGGTCTATGAATCGGCAAACGCAAAAACATCTGCACGACAGGTTCATATATAGGAAATGCGCAGCCATTACTAGCCCTGCCGATCATTTGCCAAGGTTTTCGACCAATTTTCCTTCAGCGTTCTTTCAACGCCTTTAAAAAACGGACGTCATTCAAGCCAATGATTAAACGCGATAACAATGTTCTTTATAAATCCGGTTGTAATTTATATATTTTTCGCAATTTAAAACTTAACCTGACGATATATTTCAAAATATCAACTTTCAAAGTGACATTAAAAGACAATTCAATCTTTTTCTTTTTTAAAATTGTAATCGGACAATATTATCAAAAATAGGTGTGTGGATTTTTACCCCGAAATAAACAAGTCCTGGCATCGAGACTTGCGGCTTTCATAGGTCTCGCCTAGATTGAGTCAAATAAATTCATATAACGGGAACCGATGCAACAAAAAAGCTCAGCATTTGCACCATTCAAAAGTCACGCGTTCAGAAGCCTGTGGGCGGCAACGCTTGTATCCAATCTGGGTGGCCTCATCCAGACAGTCGGTGCCGGCTGGCTCATGACATTAATCAGCACTTCCCATTCAATGGTAGGGCTTGTTCAGGGGGCGAACACTTTACCGGTTGTCATTTTTTCACTGTTGGCCGGTGCACTCGCCGATAATTTCAATCGTCGCCAGATTATGATTACCGCCCAATTGATGATGATGGCCGTTTCTGTTCTCCTTGCGGTTCTCACCTATCTCGGTCTTTTAACCCCGTGGCTGTTGCTTGCTTTCACCTTTCTGATCGGCTGTGGCTCGGCCCTTTATAATCCTCCCTGGCAAGCGACTGTCGGTGACATTGTTCCGCGCGAGGATATTTCGGCTGCCGTTACATTGAACAGTGTCGGTTTCAATCTGATGCGCAGTGTCGGCCCTGCAACCGGCGGGGCTATTGTTGCCGCATTCGGTGGTGCAGCCGCATTTGTTTTCAATGCATTCAGCTATATTCCGCTTCTCGGTGCATTGTTTTTCTGGAAACCGGACTATGTCAATAATGGTTTGCCACGCGAACGGCTTGTCGAGGCAATGTCGGACGGTTTGCGCTATGTCTTGATGTCACCGCATCTTTTAAACATCATGACCCGCGCATTCATGTTCGGATTGGGTGCGATTTCGGTTCTTGCACTTCTGCCCGTTATTGCGCATGACAAACTCGACGGCGGTGCTCTCATTTACGGCACATTACTCGGTTCTTTCGGCATAGGAGCTATAGCTGCCGGCATTATCAATTCGCAGATAAGAAAACGTTTCTCCTCGGAAGCTATTGTTGCCGGTTCTTTCATCGGTTACGCCTTGTCGTGTCTGTTACTTGCTTTGAGCAATTCGGCAATCATTGCCCATATTGTTCTTTTCCCCGCAGGTATGTGCTGGGTTCTGGCACTCTCGCTCTTTAATGTTTCGGTGCAATTGTCAACACCGCGCTGGGTTGTCTCACGCGCTCTGGCACTTTATCAAACATCCTCTTTCGGGGGAATGGCGGTCGGAAGCTGGCTGTGGGGAAGCCTCGCCGACAGTTATTCGCCTGTCGTTGCTTTATATATTTGTGTAATATTTCTTGTCATCGGCGCCTTGATGGGGTTCAAATTTACAATCTTTGAAATACCGGGTCTCAATCTTGATCCGCTCGATCAATTCCGCGAACCCGAACTGCATCTTGACCTTCAGGCAAGAAGTGGCCCGATCATGATAATGATCGATTACGAGATTAAAGACGAAGATCTTGCAGAATTTCTCAAAACAATGTCGCTAAGGCGGCGTATCAGATTGCGTGACGGGGCGAGACAATGGACCTTGTTACGTGATCTCGAACACCCCAATCGGTGGATTGAAACCTATCATATGCCAACCTGGGTGGATTATTTGCGACACAATCGCCGCCGCACAAAGGCCGATGCCGATGTAACGGAAAAACTGCGCCAATTAAGCCAGATTCCCGATGGCTTGAGAGTGCACAGGATGATTGAACGCCATACTGTACCGGGTGCCGACCAGATACAGGTTAAACATTCGGCCCATCATCTCCATTAAACATAAAAGCCGGAAGTGAAAAAACCTGCGGTCAATGTTATTTTATCAAGACTATATCTCTTATGAAGTTCTTTTCTTGCACAAATTAAAAATTTTCAAGAAAATAGATCATATAAACAATATAAATATCTATATTTTTCTAGAAATATCCGTTAATTAATCAATAATTTTATAAAGATTTATTGTTTCAATATTTTATTTTTCATTAAATATATAATATATATTTTTTCAATATTAAAGATGCAATAAATTAACAACGAAAATTGAATCCATACAAAAATAAACTTTAGTTCCCCGCTTCCAAACAACAATAAACACTGTTTGCCAATTATGAAAGATGTGAGCGAAATACCCGCTTTCAGGACAATAAAGCCGATACTTTCCCGTGAAGGTTTTTATTTATTTGATAACGATATTGGCTGATATTAATCATTTTATGAACATGACCTTTGGCAGGCGAATATCCCGATCGCTGATGTCAGTACAACAACCGGCGCAGAACCTAAAAAATGCTGAACTCTGTTCTTTTACCTCAAGCTTTTTGTCTTGAGTAACGCACGATCCCGTCCTGAATATTCTCGATAGACAAGCTTTTTACCCGACGAACATCAGCTAACTGTAAAGACACGCTTTGGTTTGAACTGGCCTTTTTCAATCATACCGATCGCAAGCAATTTGCCTTTTTGGGTCACACAAACCTCATCCTCGTCAACAGGTGCATCACGCCCGCGTAACAAAACAGGATTCCCCATTCGTACACGGTAGGCCTGCTCGTCGCTTAACGGATATTGTGGCAGAAATTCAAGTGCCGCACCGGTTTCGATCAGAAGTTCGTCAAGAGCGGAAAAATCACGCGGCGGAAAAATGCCATTGGCGTCAGCCTCGCCTCTTTCGGGTGCAACAGCTTCCAGCTCTTCGAGGCTCACAAAATCGTCTTCTACAAAAGGTGAAACTTCAATGCGACGCAAATCGGCAATATAGCCATAGCATCCGAGTTCTCTCCCCATATCGCGAGCCAGAGCGCGCACATAAGTTCCTTTACCGCACTCCACCTCGAAGACCGAATGCCCTTCCGGCGTCATCTCGATAAGCTCAAGACTGTCAATTTCGACTTCACGCGGTGGAATATCTATTTTTTCACCTTCTCGTGCCAGATCATAAGCGCGATTTCCATCAATCTTGATAGCAGAAAATTGCGGCGGGGTTTGAAGAATTGTGCCTGTGTAATTGGGCAATATCGCCAATATTTCTTCTTTGTTTGGCCGCTTGGTGGACGTTTTTGTAACTTCACCTTCCATATCATCGGTATTGTGTTCTTCGCCCCAGGAAACGGTAAAACGATAAACCTTTGTACCGTCAACAACATAGGGAACAGTTTTCGTGGCTTCGCCCAGAGCAATCGGCAACATACCCGACGCAAGCGGGTCGAGTGTACCGGCATGACCGGCTTTTTCGGCTTGAAACAGCCATTTGATTTTCGAGACAGCCTCGGTCGACCCCATGCCTTTCGGCTTATCAAGAATTACCCACCCCGAAACCGGACGGCCTTTTTTCTTCCGCTGACGCGCCATAAAATTCTATTCCTTTTCCTCGTCATCGTGATGAAGATCCCGCGCTACCTCTGGCGAATGCAACAGAGCGTCGATCTTTGCAAAATTGTCAAAACTGGTATCCGGTTTGAAGCGGAACTCCGGCATATATTTCAATTGCCGCAAATCTCTTGCCGCTTCGCCGCGAATAAATCTTGCATGGTGATTGAGTGCTTTTACCACTTCTTCGCCATCAGCATCGGCAAGTGGTGCAACAAAGCAGGTCGCAACGCGCAAATCCGGTGACATTTTGACTTCTGTTGCACTGAGAACCACGCCGTCAAGCACGGGGTCCAGAATAACTCCGCGTTGGAAGATGGAAGCAAGGGCGTGGCGAACCTGCTCGCCGACACGCAATTGCCTTTGAGAGGGGCCTGCATGTTTCATAGCTAATACCTTTGATTTTTCGGGCGTATATTTTTTAGATAAATATCCCGAAATTTTTCCGAACGATCAATTCGCATCGAATTAAGCGGCCAACAACCACTTGAAAACCGGCGCGACTTTTGTCCATCCAACGGGATGTTCCGTTTGGCCATATCATTTAATATATGGCCAAACATAAGATCATTTAGAGCGAGCGTTTAATTGTTTCAACGCGGAATGCTTCGATAATATCTCCAACGCGAATATCGTCGTAATTCTCGAAGGCCATACCGCATTCCTGACCGGCAGGAACTTCGGCAACTTCGTCTTTGAAGCGTTTCAAAGTCTTGAGCTTGCCTTCATGGACAACAACATGGTCGCGAATAAGGCGGACACCCTCTCCGCGTTCCATCTTGCCTTCTGTAACACGACATCCGGCCACTTTGCCAACCTTGGAAATGTTGAAGACTTCGATAATCTCGGCATTGCCAAGGAAAGTTTCGCGCCGTTCCGGCGTCAACATGCCCGACATTGCTGCCTTCACATCGTCAACAAGATCATAAATGATATTGTAATAGCGAATTTCGATGCCTTGGGCTTCGGCTGCGTCACGCGCCTGACTGTTCGCACGAACGTTGAAGCCGATAATGGCAGCATTGGATGCTGCAGCCAATGATACATCGCTTTCCGTAATACCACCGGGTGCGGCATGGACAATATGGGCGCGCACTTCGTCATTGCCAAGTTTTTCCAGTGCCGACGTAATCGCTTCGACAGAACCCTGAACATCCCCTTTGATGACCAGCGGAAATTCTTTCATGCCGCTTGTCTGCATACGGTTCATCATCTGTTCGAGCGAACCGCGCGAGCCTGCCTGCCGTGCAACCGCTTTTTCACGAGCCAGACGTTGACGATATTCGGCAATCTCGCGAGCCTGTGCTTCATTCGCGACGACTGCAAAACGGTCACCCGCCTGAGGCGTGCCCTGCATGCCGAGCACTTCTACCGGCATTGACGGGGTTGCAGCTTTGATATGAGCTCCACGATCATTGATGAGCGCACGAACACGCCCCCACTCGTTACCGGCAACGATAATATCGGAAGGATGCAATGTTCCCTTCTGGATGAGAACCGTTGCAACAGCACCGCGACCGCGATCAAGCTGCGCTTCAATAACAACACCTTCGGCTGTACGATCGGGATCGGCCTTCAAGTCAAGAATTTCAGCCTGTAGCAGAATTGCTTCGAGAAGCTTGTCGATATTCTTGCCGGTTTTTGCCGAAACCTCGACTTCCAGTGTATCACCACCCATGCTTTCGACGAACACTTCATGCTGAAGCAATTCTGTTCTGACTTTCTGCGGGTCGGCAGCCGGTTTATCAATCTTGTTGATGGCAACAATAATCGGCACACCGGCGGCTTTTGCATGGTGAATGGATTCAATCGTTTGCGGCATAACACTATCGTCGGCTGCAACCACCAGAACCGCAATGTCGGTCACCTGCGCACCGCGGGCGCGCATGGCTGTAAAGGCAGCATGTCCCGGTGTATCGATAAAGGTGATCTTCTGTCCCTTTTGTTCGACCTGATAGGCACCGATATGCTGGGTGATACCACCTGCTTCACCGGCCACAACATTGGCATGACGGATGGCATCAAGAAGCGATGTCTTGCCATGGTCAACATGCCCCATAATCGTGACGACAGGTGGACGCGGTTTCAGCTTTGCCGGATCATCCGGAACATTGAAGAGACCTTCTTCAACATCCGATTCTGCAACGCGTTTTACCGTGTGGCCGAATTCTTCGGCAATCAATTGCGCCATGTCGGCATCAATCACATCACCGGGTTTCAACATCTGCCCTTGTTTCATCAAGTATTTGATAACGTCGACAGAGCGTTCGGTCATACGTTGGGCAAGTTCCTGAATGGTAATGGTTTCAGGAATTGTCACCTCGCGCGAAATCTTTTCACGTGGTTCCTGAATTTGCGAGCGTTTGAATTTTTCCTGACGCCGACGCATCGCAGCCATTGAGCGGCCACGCGAATTGCCTTCATCGTCAAGTGCGCTGTTCAGCGTCAGCTTGCTGCGGCGACGTTCGTCTCCGCCTTTGACGGCCTTTGGAACACGCACTTCCGATTTATTGCCACCACCGCGACGTGAACGATGTTCGTCCTCGTCATCGTCAACAATATTGCGTTTTGTGACAGGAGCGGCTGCGCGTTGTTTGGTAACGGGCGCAATGTCAAGTTCAATCGGGCGATTGGCAGCCTGTTTACCTGTTTTAGGCCGATGACTTTCTTTGGCTTTATGAACCTCGGGCTTCCTGACTTCCGGCTTTTTAACGTCGGCTTTGTGTGGTTCGTCCTTTTCCGCTTCATGGGCTGCGCGGGCTTTTGCATCTGCTTCAGCCTGCTTGCGCAACAATTCTTCGCGTTCTTTGGCGCGTTTTGCCTCTTCCAATTGGCGACGTTTTGCTTCTTCTTCGGCGCGCTTATGCTCTTCTTCTTCGCGTTTATGTTCTTCTTCTGCTTGAAGACGCGCCTCTTCAAGAGCACGCATACGGGCTTCCATTTCAGCCGAGGAAAGATTGCTGTGCGGATGCTGCAAGGAAACTTTCGGGGGCATTTCGGTGCGCGGTTTTACAGTCGGGGCAACGCGCGGCTTGGTCACAACCGGCTTGACTTCAACCTTCTCGTCCGGACGGGTAATTTTACGCCGCTTCGTTTCGACGACGACCGCCTTTGTACGCCCATGACTGAAATTTTGCTTGACCGTGCTGGTTTCAATCCCCGGACGTTTTAAGGTCAGCGTTTTTTTGGCTGTTTTCTTGTCGTTATTGTTTTCCGTCATTCCGTTTCCTTCACGGCTTCTACCGTCTTCTTTTCCGGCCTAGTGCTTACCATCGCGGTAGGCGACAAGTTTTTGCACCGTTTTAATGAATCCCTGCGCAAGCTTTATATTCAATAATGCAGCATGTACCACAGGATTATCACCAAAAGCCACACCCATTTCATCACTATCGAACAAAGTTACAACCGGAATATCTTGCCTATCCGGTCGCCTGACCGAGTAAATTGCCTGTTCAATCTTGCGTTTGCCATCAAAAGCGGCTTCCTTTGAATGCAAAACAAGGCATGCCTCACCCGCCCTTATTGCCTGCTCTACTTTTGTCGCACCGGTGACAACCGCACCGGCTTTCCGTGCCAAAGCAAGACGGCCGAGCGCTGCCTTGACCAAAAGTTTATCAACAAGATCGGCAATCCCCTGATCTACAATAATATCAGCCTTCAGGCTATGTGTAAAAGCCTTACGCCTGATTGCTTCTTCAAGCACCGATCGCGAAGCGGAAATCCATGCCCCCCGCCCCGGCAAATTGGCTTTTATATCGGGTACCAAATGACCGTCCGGTCCGGCAACAAAGCGGATAAGCTCTTGCGCCTCTCCACTTTTTCTTGTCAGGATGCATGTACGGTCATTCATCAATCAACCTGTCTTTCCTATTCTGCCGGTGTTTCTGTCTCGTCCGGTGTTTCAGCTTTCGCTTCTTCATCGGCCTCTTGATGATCTTCGTTATGAATATCTTCTTCGGTCATCCAGCCTGCTTTCAGACGGGCGGCAACAACCATTGCTTCGGCATCTGCACGACTGATGTCGAATGGTGTCAAAACACCGGCAAAATTCTGTGTTTCACCATCCTTGCGCTCGCGCCAACCGGCAAGATCGTCAACGGCATAACCGGCAAAGTCTTCGATTGTTTTGACACCGTCTTCACCGACAGCCACCATCATAGCGGTTGTCATACCCGGCAACTCACGCAATTCATCAGAAACACCGAGTTTTTTACGTTTTTTGTCAAGTTCGGCTTCCTGTTTGTCGATAAAGTCTTTGGCGCGCTGCTGGATTTCAGAAGCGGTTTCTTCATCAAAACCTTCAATCGAGCTGATTTCTTCCGGATCGACATAAGCAATTTCTTCAATCGAAGCAAAACCTTCGGAAGCAAGAACCTGAGCGACCATTTCATCGACATCCAGAGCTTCCATGAAGAGCTTGCTGCGTTTTGCAAATTCTTTCTGGCGGTTTTCCGATTCTTCCTGTTCCGTAAGAATATCGATATCCCAGCCGGTCAATTGTGAAGCCAGACGCACATTTTGCCCGCGCCGTCCGATTGCAAGGCTGAGCTGGTCATCCGGCACAACGACTTCGATACGTTCTGCATCTTCGTCAAGAACAACCTTGGCAACTTCTGCCGGCTGCAATGAATTGACGATAAATGTTGCAGCATCAGGTGACCACGGAATAATATCGATCTTCTCGCCCTGAAGTTCGTTGACAACAGCCTGAACACGGCTACCACGCATACCAACGCATGCCCCGACCGGATCAATCGAACCATCGCGCGAGACGACAGCAATCTTCGCACGTGATCCGGGATCGCGGGCAACCGACTTGATCTCGATAATACCGTCATAAATTTCCGGCACTTCCATGGTGAAAAGTTTCGCCATAAATTGCGGATGGGTACGAGAAAGGAAAATTTGCGGCCCGCGTTGTTCACGCCGGACATCATAGACATAAGCACGAATACGATCGCCATAGCGGAACGACTCACGCGGAATGAGTTCATCACGACGGACAATCGCTTCACCACGCCCAAGATCGACAATGACATTGCCATATTCTACGCGTTTGACTGTGCCAGAAACAATTTCACCGACCTTGTCTTTATATTCTTCATATTGGTGATCGCGTTCGGCCTCGCGCACTTTCTGGACAATAACCTGCTTGGCCGACTGGGCAGCAATACGGCCGAATTCCATCGGAGGCAGGGGATCTGACAGAAAGTCGCCGATTTCTGCATCGGGTTTGCGTTTTTTTGCATCTTCAAGAGAAATCTGGGTTGCGTCATCCTCGACATTGTCGACAACTTCCAACAAACGCTGCAACTTGATTTCGCCGGTTTTGGAATTGATGTCTGCACGTATATTGGTTTCCTGACCATAACGTGACCGGGCAGCTTTCTGGATAGCATCGGCCATTGCAGAAATGACAATTTCACGGTCAATCGACTTTTCGCGGGCAACGGCATCTGCAATTTGCAGAAGTTCAAGCCTATTAGCGCTCACAGCCATTGATTCTCTCCTTTTTTGTGCCGCTTTACGGCATCGACTAAGTTATCTTTTTTCCGATTTCGGTTTGGACCGTTTCCGTTTGTCCTTACCGCTCGAATTATTTTTTTCCACATCATGATGATTATCATTGGCAGAATTGTCATCTGCCCCAAGGTTATCATCGGGAATGGATTGTTGACGCAATGCTTTATCTTTTGCCAGCGCATCACGAATAAGATCGTCGGTTAAAACCAGATGCGCATCTGCAATATCTGTAAACGGAAGCTGAACCGCCAATGATTCCCCATAGGCAGCTTTATCGGTCGTCAGAACAAAACCGTTCTCGTCGACATTGCTGATTGTTCCGCGAAACTTTTTGCGCCCGTCCACCATGATCGACGTTTCAATTTTGGCAATATGGCCTTGCCAACGCGAAAAATCGGATTTTCTGACCAATGGACGATCAATTCCCGGCGAAGAAATTTCCAGATGATATTTGCGTTCGATAATATCTTCGACATCCAGAATGGGAGACACGACACTGCTGACTTCTTCACAGTCCTTGATTGTCATTGTGCCATCGCCACGTTCGGCCATAATTTGCAAAGTAAGACCATTAAGTCCGGATAGACGTACACGCACAATCCTGTAACCGAGAGGTTTTAGCACCGGAGCGACAATTGCAACCACTCGCGCTTCAACGCCTTTTTCCTCGAAAAGACGCGGTTCATCCAAATCAACTGTTTGTCCGCTCTCGCTCATACCCAACTTTTCCAAATACCGACAGGACCATTCCCGTAACAAAAAAGAGCGGGTTCGGAAAACCCACTCTTCATCAAACGATCAAGAATTTTCTACAATATACACCCGCCAAATTTTATTTTCAAGTAGAACCTTATTGAATGTTGAAAACAGTTCTTGAAAAGAACATTCCAGTCCGATCATTTTTCTATTGCTGTTATTTCCTGACAAATGTGAGATAGGCGGGTGTTCGCCCAGCTTTCATCGCCTTTTCTTCATAGCGCGTTCCCGGCCACTCTTGAAACGGCAATTTCCAATCGTCCGGCGTCGATGCGGACCAGATAAAATCCGGATGGTGTGCACAATGGAAAAGCGTCCAATTTACATAAGTATCAATATCGGAAGCAAAGCGGAAAGGTGCACCTTTTTTCAACACACGAGCAAAACGATCGAGATTTTTTTCGTTGACGAACCGGCGTTTCCAATGCTTTTTCTTTGGCCACGGGTCAGGATAGAACAGATCTATCCCTGCAATCGAAGAAGATGGCAACCAGTCGAGCAATTCGGTCGCATCGTCATCATAGACGCGGATGTGTTGCAATCTCTGCTTCTGGCCTTCCAAAGCGCCGAGCAATTTTGCCATGCCGTTAACAAATGGTTCTACGCCGATAAAGCCCGTTTGTGGAAACCTGTCCATTTCATGGACAAGGTGTTCACCGCCGCCAAAACCGATTTCAATACGCACATCCGCGCCAATATGGGGCGCGTCACCATTGAAAAACAATTCGGCGAGTTGTTCAGGGGCAGGCTTGCTCAAATCCAGTTTAAGAAGGGGAAGCAATGTTTCCTCACGCTTGATCTGGGCGGCGCGCAAGGCTTTACCCCGACGCCGTCCAAAAAAAGCTTCACTTGCCCGTTCTTTATGGCCGTCCATTACGCCTTAATCGCCTCTTTCAGCGCTTTACCGAGATTTGTCCGCTCCCATGAGAACGAACCATCGCGGCCGGGCTTGCGACCAAAATGTCCATAAGCGGATGTTTTGGCATAAATCGCTTTATTAAGCTCAAGATGTTTACGAATCCCCGAAGGCGACAAATCCATAACTTTGCGGATAGCTGCCTCGACTGCACCTTCATCAACCTTGCCGGTACCGTGGAGATTAACATAAATGGACAAGGGCTGAGCCACACCGATGGCGTAAGAAAGCTGGATTGTGCAGCGATCGGCAAGCCCTGCTGCCACAACATTTTTGGCAAGGTAACGCGCGGCATAGGCGGCCGAACGGTCGACCTTTGTGGTATCTTTACCGGAGAATGCACCACCACCATGAGGAGCGGCACCGCCATAAGTATCAACAATGATCTTGCGACCGGTAAGACCGGCGTCTCCATCCGGACCACCGATAACAAATTTACCTGTCGGATTGATGTACCAATTACAATTATCGGCAATTTTTATATCGCTCAGAGCCTGACGGATATAGGGTTCGACAACCGAACGAACTTTTTTGGAATCCCATGTCGGGTCGATATGCTGTGTCGAAAGAACAATGGAAACGACCTCGACCGGTTTGTCGTTCTCATAACGCACAGTCACCTGACTTTTTGCATCCGGTCCGAGCTTGCTTGCCTCGCCTTCATCAAGATGGCGTGCAATTGACAATGTTTCGAGGATTTTATGGGCATAATAAATAGGTGCGGGCATCAAGTCCGGTGTTTCACGGCAAGCATAGCCGAACATGATTCCCTGATCTCCGGCCCCTTCTTCGCCCTGTCGATCGGATGCATTATCGACACCTTGTGCAATATCCGCCGATTGGGAATGTAACAAAACATCTATCTTCACGGTTTTCCAATGGAAACCTTCCTGCTCGTAACCGATAGCGCGGATAGCACGGCGAGCTGCCGAGCGGAAGCGTGAAGGATTGATAACCGGATTTCCCTTTTTATCGTGGACAAGCTTGCCATTTTTATCTTTTTTCAAAAGCGTATCGGGCACGCGGACTTCGCCGGCAATAACAACACGATTGGTTGTAGCCAAGGTTTCGCAGGCAACGCGAACAGACCAGGGATCAACTCCTGATTTGGCTGCTTCCTTATAGATCATATCAACAATTTCATCTGAAATACGGTCACAAACTTTGTCGGGATGACCTTCCGATACCGATTCACTGGTAAAAAGATAATTTTGATGAGACACGGGAAACCCCTCTAGAAAGAAGACGTTTACATTCTCTCCGGATACTCCGAAAAGAAAAACGACAGTTGCTTTATTTGCCAAGCTTGTCGAATTGCGTCAATGCTGTTTTGGTCTCTATCGCGAAATAAATGTGATATTCTTTATCTGTCAATAAAATTTGACGTCTTTTTCAAACATCGTTCAGGCATGTGAGAGACGAAGTAAAACAATAAAAGCAGATTTTTCACGGAGTGAACAAATTGCCTTCATCAGGGAAATAACAATAATGAAACGGGCAATTTTGATTAAAATTGCCCCCCGATTTTTATCACAAACCAGCCTAAAGCGTATTTAAAGTTTCGTCTTCTGAAAGGGCTTTGGCCAAATCAATGATTTTACGGCGAACTTTCGGGTCTTTTATATTGGTAAATGCACGCAAAAGCTGGATACCTTCATTGCTTGAGCAGAAATCCATGAAATTATTGTCACCCTCGCGAAAACCCTCGGATGAACGGGCACCGGGAGCTTCTTCAAAAAAATAGGATACCGGAACGTCGAGAATTTCGGAAATCGCCTGAAGACGGCTTGCTCCAACGCGGTTCGTGCCTTTTTCATATTTTTGAATTTGTTGGAACGTAATACCGAGTTGCTCCCCCAGTTTTTCCTGACTGAGCCCAAGCATATTGCGCCGTAATCTGATGCGGCTTCCCACATAAACATCGGTAGGGGCGGGTATTTTTTTGGGTGCGGACATGATCTAACTTTCTCGCGTCAAAACTGATCCATCTTCACAAGTTTGAACCGATGCAGATGTTTATTGTTATTTAGGGGTTGCAGTATCGGTCCCCCGCTGGAACCACTCTCCATTCACATAACATCCCATTGGTTAGAACTTGTCAATCGAACGCGCATTTTTTATAAAACCAAACATTAAACTTAATATCAGTATAATAACAAATGGCATAAAAACTTGATTAAAATTCGGTTGTTTGCCCCATATCGGAACAATAGCCGGCGGAATTGGTGAATCAAGCACACCGATATTATTCAACTCTAACGATCGAACGATTCGCCCGTAGGGGTCAACAACGGCCGAAATTCCGTTATTGGCCGCACGGATAAGCGGAATTCCCAATTCGACTGCACGCAATCGTGCCTGATCGAAATGCTGATATGGCCCCGGTGTATTACCGAACCAGCCGTCATTGGTAACATTTAAAATTGCTTGCGGTTTATCGCCTTTGTAACCCATACCATCGGGGAAAATGACCTCGTAACAAATCATCGGCAGATAAACAAACCCGTCAGGCATTTTTACAGTTTTTCGTATTGAATTGCTGCTATACCCCCCCGCCATGACCGCCAGCGCATGAAGCCCTATTTTGTCAAAAAAACTCTGGAAAGGCAGATATTCACCGAACGGTACGAGATGCACTTTATCCGAAGAGGAAAGGATATTTCCATTCCCGTCAATTGTCTCAATCGTATTGAAATATCTGTTGTTTTTGTCGTTGGGAGCACCGCTGCTGCGAACCGCGCCGACAATCGCCCATTGATGCGGTTTCAGTATAGATGCAATGCGCGTTTTTGCTTCAGGAACATAATCGAGAATATACGGCACAGCCGTTTCCGGCCAAACGATATAAGACAATTCGTGTTCTCCGCTTGAAAACGGCTCTTCACTCAATTTCATATGCGCTTCAAACATTGCATAACGCACTTCATTATCGAGTTTTTCATCCTGCTTTATTGACGGCTGAACGAGTCTTACCCATTTCTCTGCTTTGTCATAACTCTCGACCGGCAGAGCATTATAAAGGCGGATAGCACCAAAACCTGTATGAGCGGCAAAAAGACCGACGCCGATTGTCAATGCAATTTTCCGCCCGCTTTTGTCGAAGAGAGTGGCTGGCAAGGTATAAAGAAGCACCGCCAGTGCATTCATGCCATAGAGCCCGACTACCGCGTCGGACTGCATAAAAAGCGGTGTTGGCATAATCGTGTAACCGATCGCATTCCACGGAAACCCGGTCAACAAAGTTGCACGTAAATATTCGGCAATGCCGAGCGCAAAAGCCAAAGTGAACAGACGTGACAACCCCTTTTTCCAGAACAGAATTGCGCATCCGCCCGCCAGCCCCCAATAAAGTGCTAAATAAAAGGGAAGTCCTAAAACTGCAAAAGGAATAGCCCATGCAAAGCTGAGCGGGTCTACAAGCATAGCACTTGCAAGCCACCAGAGCCCGAAAACAAAATAACCGAAACCGAAACTGAAACAGGTCAAAAAAGCAGCTTTAAAACGTGTTTTCCTGTCCGCTTCACCGCTTGTTACATCAAGCAGCAAGACAAGAACCGGAAAAGTAGCAAATGCAATAGGAAAGAGATAAAATGGCGTCAGCGCAAATGCGGTTATTCCACCAGATGCAAAGCCGAGAATCTGCCGCTTGAACCCGCGCAATCCTCTCATATAAAGAATGGCTTTTGCCAAAATTTGCATCGTTCCTCCCCGCTATCTCGTCATAATCGACATTGAAGCGATAAACATAGAAACAACTTGAAGAGCATGAAAACCACATGCAATTATCGCCAACCCGTTAGTCAATAGCTGAAATTTAACCGTTAAAAACGGGCATCATAACATTCATTCAGATGGAAGATTGGCTCCTTCAAGCTTCTGGTGCGTATTCAACGGTTGAATTCTAATTCGTTTGATACGGCGTTTGTCGGCTTCCAGAATACGGAACTGATAGCCGGGAACGGCTTCCACAACTTCGCCTTTTGCCGGTATCCGGTCCAATGTCGAAACAATCAACCCGCCAATTGTATCAACATCCTCACCATGTTCTCCTACTCTGAAATCCGGCCCCAATGCTTTTTCGACCTCATCCAGCTCGGCACTTGCGTCAACAAGCCATTTATTATCAGCCTCTTTGATAATAGACATATCAACATCGTCATGCTCGTCTTCAATATCGCCAACAACAAGCTCGACAATATCTTCCATTGAAGCAAGACCATCTGTTCCACCATATTCGTCTATAATCAGCGCCATCTGGGTTCGCGTCGCTTGCATACGTGTCAAAAGTTGCCCGGCCAACATGGAACCGGGAACAAAAAGCACACTGCGTATCAGATCAAGGTTGCCAACAGGCTGCGACAAATCCACTTTGGAAAAATCAAGACATCCCTCTTTTTCGCCATTTTGAGCTTTATGGGTGATATAATTCAACACATCCCGAATATGCAGCATACCGCGCGGATCATCGAGACTTTCGGAATAGACCGGCATACGGGAATGTCCGGATTTTTCAAATTCGATCAATGTTTCGGCAAGCGTTGTTGTAATATCGAGCGCTTCTATTTCGGAACGCGGTATCATCACATCTTCCACGCGCGTTTCCCTGAGCCGCAAAATATTGTTCAACATGAGACGCTCTTCAGGAGAGAAAAGGCTGTTTGCCTCTCCTTCATCTTCAGAAAGAGCATCTGTCAGATCTTCACGCAATGTCGAATTATTGCGCGAGCGCAAAAAAGAAAAAAGATTGGCAAATAGCGATTTTTTTTCGTTGTTTTGCTGGCGCGAAGAATTTTGTCCTGTTGATGACCGGGAAGACTCTTCCTCGATTGAATTATCCGTTTTATCAGTCATGGTTCCTAACAAAAATCTCTTTATTCAAAATAAATCGGTTCATTTTTTATATTAACCCAAGAAATATATTATTCCAATATCTGTATGATTCGTTAATAGCAACGTTCATCTTCCTTGTTTATTCACTGTAAGGGTTGGAAATACCAATCTGCGATAATATTTTTATCTCCAAACCTTCCATTTGTTCGGCCTCTTCATCGGTTTGATGATCGTACCCCATCAGGTGAAGAAGCCCATGAACAATAAGATGGCCGAGATGATCGTCAAAACTTTTATTTTCTTCGCGTGCCTCGCGCTCGACGGTTTCAAAGGCAAGAACGATGTCACCCAGAATGGGACCCGGTTGTTGACCCGGTTTTACCGGAAAAGCCGGAAATGACAAAACATTGGTAGGTTTGTCGATATGACGCCATTGCCCGTTTATTGCACGAATGTCCTTATCATCGGTGAAGACAAGACTAAGTTCACTTTCAATCTTCCCGAAGCCGAGTTCAACCAATGTCGCCTGTAAGAGAGGATCGACAATCCGTCTCAAAGCCTCTTCGTTTTGCCAACCTTCAGCATTAATCGCTACATCATAACGCACTGTCATCTGGATAAATTCTTTATTCTATCATTTTTTTGACTATGATTTTGTAAATTCGTTCGCGCATCACGGTCATAAGCCGTAACGATCGCCGTTACCAATGGATGGCGAACAACATCGGCTTGACTGAAATGTATGATCTTTATGTCTTCAATAGGTTCAAGGATGCGCATTGCCTCTGTCAAACCGGATTTTTGTCCGAAAGGTAAATCAATCTGGCTTGGATCGCCGGTAACGATCATACGCGAGCCTTCACCAAGCCGTGTCAAAAACATTTTCATCTGCATTGAAGTTGTATTCTGCGCTTCATCAAGAATAACCGCGGAATGCGAAAGCGTACGTCCACGCATAAAGGCAAGCGGGGCTATCTCGATTATATCGGCAGCTATTGCACGCTCGATCTTTTCGGCCGGCATCATGTCATAAAGTGCATCGTAAAGCGGCCTTAAATAGGGGTCGACTTTTTCCTTCATGTCACCGGGTAAAAAACCCAGCCGCTCACCTGCCTCGACAGCAGGGCGGGAGAGAATAATGCGTTCCACCAATCCGCGTTCGAGCAACATTGCTGCATGGGCAACGGCAAGATAGGTTTTTCCGGTTCCTGCAGGCCCCACTCCGAAAACAAGTTCGGCTCGTTGCAGCGCTCGCATATAAGCGTCTTGCGTTGGCGTGCGAGCGTAAATTGTTTTCTTGCGGGTCGAAATATGGGCGGGCGTTACTTTGTTGGTCGTGCCATTTCCGTCCAATTCGTGACCTCCGGTATCACCCGCCGACGAGGCAATCGCGATAGCCCCGTCCACATCCGACAACCCCGGCTGCATGCCGCTCTTGGCCAGTTCATAAAGTTGATCCAGAGCCTGACGGGCAACCTCGATATCCTGTTTATTGCCACGAATTGATACTTCATTTCCCTGTGCGCGGATATCAAGTCCCAATTTTTGCTCGATCCGGGCCAGATTTTCATCGAATTGTCCAAAAACAACATTTGCCTGCCGGTTATCCTCGAAGACCAGCACAATATGGTCTGTATCGGATAGTCCGGTTGGAACAGGAACATGTAAGTCTTTGCCGGACTTTTTTATTTTTCCGTCTTCTCCGACTTTTACCGTTTTTTTCTTTCCGGTTGAATCGTTCAACCTTTTCTCCTCAAAAAACCGACACTGTTAGAAATATATAAAATTCCAGCCAAAAGAAAACATGCTTTTCATGCTTCTATACATGATGAATGCAATTGCTGTTTTCAATTTGCTGCATTGCCAAGAAGACTGTTAGAGGAAGCTTCTGTAATATTGACGGGTATGATTTCGCCGATTTTTGCATTTGTCAAAACAGCAACAGGTAACAACCACGGCGAACGACCGACCATTTGTCCATCATGACGACCGGCTTTTTCGATAAGCACATTAACCCGTTTACCAATTTTCGATTTCAGAAACCGGTGTTGCTGGTCAAGAATAAGTGCCTGTAAACGTTGCAGGCGTTCATCTTTCACCTTTTCCTCGACATGGCCTTTCATCGTCGCACCCGGTGTCCCCGGACGTGGCGAATATTTGAATGAATAGGCAGAACTATAACCGACTTCTTCAACCAGTTTTATTGTCGCCTCAAAATCTTCGTCGGTTTCGCCCGGAAACCCGACAATAAAATCTCCCGAAAAGGCAATATCGGGACGTGCTTTACGAATACGTTCGATCAATTTCAGGTAATCTTCAGCCTTATGCTGGCGGTTCATGGCTTTGAGGATGCGGTCGGAACCGGATTGCACAGGAAGATGCAAATAGGGCATCAACATTTCAAGATTACCATGAGCATCAATCAGACTGTCATCCATATCGCGCGGATGGCTCGTCGTATAGCGCAAGCGCTTCAACCCGTCTATCTCGGCAAGTCGATAAAGAAGATCACCCAATCGCCATTGACTTCCGTTTTGTGAAACGCCATGCCAGCCATTGACGTTTTGCCCAAGCAAAGTGATTTCTTTTACGCCCGCATCGACAAGCTCTTTTGCTTCATCGACAATCTGTTCGACCGGCCGCGAAACCTCGGAGCCACGCGTATAGGGCACAACACAGAATGTACAGAATTTATCGCACCCTTCCTGAACTGTCAGAAAAGCCGTGACACCGCGTTTTCTTACCGCCTGACGGTTATGATGCGGAAGATGGGCAAATTTGTCTTCAACTGCATATTCTGTTTCAACAACCTTTTTGCCTTCACGTACTTTTTGCAACAGCTCCGGCAAGCGATGATAGGTTTGCGGCCCTACAACGAGATCGACTGTCGGAGCACGCCGTAAAATTTCGTCCCCTTCGGCTTGGGCAACACAGCCCGTAACACCGATTGTCAACGGTCTTGAAGGATCACGCTCTTCGCGCATAACGCGCAAACGTCCGAGATCCGAATAAAGCTTTTCGGCTGCTTTTTCGCGAATATGACAGGTATTGAGCAATATAAGATCGGCGTCTTCGGGAGACTGTGTGGCAACATAGCCTTCGCCGTCAAGACTATCACCCATGCGCTCGCTGTCATAGACATTCATCTGACAGCCATAGGTTTTGATATAGACCTTGCGGATATTGCTGTTTTTTTCTTTTGCTTCACTCATAACGCATTTTTATCCGGTTTTCTGGTAAATCTCAATCTTTTTACTCGTATGTCTTTTACATAAGGTTTTGCACTCAAGAAGTTATTTTCAGGGGGTATTCTCAAGAGGTCTATTCTCAAGGCGCTTATAGTCAGTTTTTTACCCACGGGCTTTTTTCCGGAAGCTTTTATTCATGGGCTTTTTGCCGATGGGCACTTTACCGGTCTATTCTTCACCCATCCGCTTTTTGCTAACCGGCTTGTTGGAGAATGGTTCTACGCATTATCAAGGCATCACTATGGCCTTTGTCGGTTTGATAATAGCCGGGCCTGCGTCCGACTTCACCAAAACCGAAACTTTTATAAAGTGAAAGTGCCGCGAGATTATTTTCATCAACCTCAAGAAAAAGTTCTTTAGCCCTTTGTTGATAAAGATATCTGAAAACTACATCCATAAGTTTGTGTCCTATGCCTTTTGCCCTGAAACGGGGATGCACAGCAATTGTTAAAATTTCTGCCTCATCAACAACAAGCCGGCAAAGAACGAAACCCGCAACTTTTGCGGGTTTGCCAATGGGGCCGGCTGTAAAACCGAAGATTCGCGGGTCAGTTAAAAACGCGGAAAAAGTCGCATCGTCCCAAGCGTGATAAAACGATTTTTTATGGATTTCATGTAGAACATCGCTATCGTCGACAGCAATCGGATTAACAACGAATTCGGTTTTTGAAAACAAAAAACCACTCATTTGTCTTTCCTTGGCAAGGAAAATCCCATCTGCGGCTTTGCATCTGCATCGCGCAAATAAAGCGGCTTGGGGGAGCCTTCCGGCAATTTTGACTGCGAAAGAATTGCAAAACTCACAACATCCGGCGCATCTATAGAAAAAATTGCATTATCATTCACTTTTGCCAAATTTCCGATTGTTTTGGCAAAAGGCCCTGCGAGAATGGCATCTTCGTCAAGTGTAGCAACCACATCTTCTGTCTCCTGTACTCTGGCCGGAGAAAGCGATTTTGAATTTTTATCAAAATCCTGCCGGTAAACCATACCCCGCCCTGCATCAATGAGCGAGATAATGCGCTTTTCAGGAAATTGGTGATGGGCTTCATAAGCTATTGCTTCAAGGGAACTGACGCCGATTGCCGGTTTTTGAAGAGCCAGTGCCAAACCTCTTGACGTGGCTACACCGATACGCACACCTGTGAAAGATCCCGGCCCGATATTGACTGCAATACGATCAACCTTATCAAGATCAAGTCCGGCTTCTTTCGTAGCCAGAATAATCTGGTCAATCAATTTTTCGGCATGCCCTTTTCCTATCTTGTCACTTACCCGTGCAACAAGTGAACCATCTGCCATCAATGCGACGGCACAAATCGAAGAAGCTGTATCTATGGCGAGTGTAATCATTCGATGTTTATTAGATCATTGTTAATGAAAACAAAAGGACAGATAGGGTGGAATCAGTCGATTTTGAAGTCTTAACCTGCAATCTATCAAAGATCGTCCGGCAGAGACTACATCCCGCCAATCAGACCTCATCGTATCAACCGATAAGTTAAGCAAAATATTATCATTTGAAAAAACTATGAAAATATCTTGGAGACTGCGCATGTGATTCATTATCGTAGATAAAACACCTTTTCTTTTTCACGAAATACCGATGCAGCCTTAAAATTCGGGTCTCATGATATTTAACCTGTTGCTTGACAATCGCTGGCGTATTACAGGCAGATTTTTTCACGGATATTTTGCCATTTTATTTTTACTCTAAAATATTCGATAAATTCTAATAACTTATTTTAATTTTTATATTTATATTTAAAATTACAACATAAAGTTGATTTGTTTTTTCAATCATTGAGTTTATTTTTAGAAATATAATAATTTTAAAAAAGTAAAATGACAAAAAATAGGTACATAAGTTTATAAAAAAAACTTATCTATTCCATAACGGATCGATATATGAAAAATAATACAAAAATAATTTGAATTTTTGTATTGGATTATTATTGATAAGGAGTATTCTATATATGCATCACCGCACTACCGTTGAGACAGCTTGACAATGGTAGAAATTCCAAGCGGAACTTTTTAGCGTTTGGTGCGTTTTATAATTACGCAATTCAGTTCAAGCGGAGATTAATTCGATATGCTAAAAACACATAAAACCCGTAATGATATGCCTTCCAACACAAAAACAACTGCAATCGCATTGTTGAACAAAAATCTGGCAACGCTGATTGATTTGGCACTCATTACCAAGCAGGCTCACTGGAATCTCAAAGGTTCAAATTTTATCGGCGTCCATGAAATGTTGGACGGTTTCAGAGATGCCATTGATGAACATGTTGACATTATTGCCGAGCGTGTCGCCCAGTTGGGTGGAACAGCGCTTGGTACAGTTCAGACTGTAGCAGGAGCATCGAAACTCAAGGCTTATCCGACCGACATTTACAAGGTGCACGACCACCTTTTGGCTCTTATTGAACGTTACGGCGATGCTGCAAATGATTTGCGCAAAGCCATTGACGAAGCAGATGACGCTGGTGATGCTGATACTGCCGATATCTTTACGGCTGCATCACGTGAACTTGACAAGAGCCTTTGGTTCCTTGAATCACACGTACAAGAAGCCTGAGCAATAGCATTTAAATAGTTGAACCGGATTGACCGGTTATCAAAAAAAGGAAGCAGCCGCTGTTGCTTCCTTTTATTTTTTTAAAAAATTTCAGGCCACTTCAATCCCGATAAAAGCGATTGAAATTAACCGGTCAAAAAATACAAAAACGAAATTGTTTTTTGAGCTATGGAAACAGCTCCTGACCAGATCGGTTGCCAACCGGGAAAAATGCTTCGGTTGCCAACCGAGGGAAAAAGCATCGGTTCCCAACCGGAGAAAAAGCATCGGTTGCCAACCGAGGAAAAAGCGCTTTGTGAATATTGTCTGCTCGCGTTTCAGGTGCGCCATCCTTTTACGATTTTAAATGCCCTCGACCGGATGGGAAAGTATGTAACTTACCGTTTTTGAAACCGGAACACATTCGCTTAACGGCAAAACAAAGTGTCGAAAAAAGTGTCGAAACCTGTGTTTCAGATAACGACATGTTTCAAACACCATAAAATTCCGGCACCTTAGAATTCCGGCACCTTAGAATTCCGGCACCTTAAAATTCCGGCATTGAAAATTCGCCGCAGAAAAGCAAAGCCCCGCTTGAAGGCGGGGCTTTCCAAACTCGTTTATATTCAAGACAATTGCTATTATTGCGCAGGTGTAGCTGGTGTTTCAGGTGCAGCTTCTGTCGAAGGTGCAACCGGACTACCACCGGGAACCTGATCGATAATATCAGGCTGAACAATACGCCCCGAACCACCCATCATATTGTAGTTCAAGTGGGAAATTGCCCACCATGTACCACCAATAACGATGAATACGCAGAGTGCACCGAACCACATTGAGCCGACCATCCACTTCGCATCCGGACCTTCGTTGAGGTGGAGGAAGAAAACAATCTGAACGACTATCTGGATGAGAGCCATACCAATGAGGTAGATAACCTTGGTGCTCACTGCCCAGTTATCGAGCATTCCTTGCATAACAGGAATGAATGATGCGAGGGTTAAAATAACAGCCAGAATAAAACCGACCATGTATTTACCGGTTGTTACACCGTGTGCTTCTTCATGTTCGCTCATTATAGTGCTCCCAAAAGATAGACGGCGGTGAAGACACCTACCCAGACGATGTCAAGGAAGTGCCAGAAGATAGACAGACAGCTTAAACGTGTCTTGTTATCGCTATCCAGACCGCGACGGCCGAGATGTACAAACATCAATGCCATCCAGATCAAACCGGTTGTAACGTGAATACCGTGTGTGCCAACCAGCATGAAGAAGGACGACCAGTAAGCCGAAAGGACTTCTTTGCCGAATACCCGCACACCGGTTTCAGGGTCAACACCTGCATAAGCGGAAGGGTCAAAGAAGAAAACGGATTTCAGTTCACCGTTTTCCATAACACCCCAAAGCAGCTTATGGAATTCATTCAACTCCATTCCGATAAATGCAAGGCCGAGAATGAAGGTAATAGCAAGCCATGTTTTAACACCGCCGATGTTACCTTTATGAACCTGCACCATCGCCATGCCATAAGTAATTGACGAGAACAGCAGCAAGGCTGTTTCACAAAGCACATAAGGCAGCTCGATGAAGTCTTTGCCGGCAGCGCCGCCGCCATAAGCGGAGGCGAACACTGCAAATGTAGCGAACAGAGTTGCAAACAGGATCAGGTCGGAAAGGATATAAACCCAGAACCCGAACACCATTGTCGAACTGCCGTCGTGGTGATTTTCCGCGTGAGCGGTTGTTACTGCTGTAGCGCTCATGCTTTTACTCCTTGTGCTTTGAGAACAGCGCTGAATTCGTCTTCAGTCTTCTGTACTTCCTCAGCCGAGATGTAATAGCCTGCATGGTTTCCATTAAGCGAATGAAGCAGAATGGTTACAATGAAGCCAACGAACGTAATTACAGCCAGCCACCAGATGTGCCATACGAGAGCGAAACCGAGCACCAACATCAACATGCCGGAGATAAAGCCAGCAATCGTGTTGGAAGGCATGTGAATCTTCTCGAAGCCTGATGTTTTACGATGCTCACCACGTTGTTTCATATCCCAATAGGCATCGTCCGCTTGAACGACAGGGACTGTAGCGAAGTTGTAAGCAGGAGGAGGACAAGAAATTGACCATTCCAGTGTACGAGCATCGCCCCATGGATCGTTCTGGGTAATCGGCAATTTGCCTTTATGCTTGATGCCATACCAGATGGCGATCAAAACCTGAAGAACGAAGCAAAGGATACCAAGAAGGATGATAAACGCACCTACAGCAGCTGTAATGAACAATGGCTGCCAGCTTGGTTCCATGTAGTGTTGCAAACGACGTGTTGCACCCATCAAACCAACTGCGTAGATCGGGAAGAATGCGACGTAGAAGCCGATGAACCAGCACCAGAACGAAGCAATACCCAATGCACGATTCGGCTTGACACCGAAAGCTTTCGGGAACCAGAACGCCAACGCTCCGAGGTAGGCGAACACAACACCACCAAGAATTGTGTGGTGGAAGTGGGCAACCAGGAACAGGGAGTTGTGGAACTGCCAGTCAGAGGGAACAATCGAGAGCAGAACACCGGTAAGACCGCCACCGACAAAGGTGAACATCATACCCATGCACCACAACATCGGAGGTTCAAAACGGATGCGTCCTTTATACATGGTGAAGAGCCAGTTGAAGACCTTAACACCGGTCGGAATAGCAATAATCATCGTTGCTGTACCGAAGAAGGTGTTAACAGCTTCACCGCCACCCATTGTGAAGAAGTGGTGACCCCAAACAATGATCGAAAGGATCAGGATGACGAGAACAGCCCAAACCATCGAGGTGTAGCCGAAAAGACGTTTTGACGAGAATGTCGGAACGATTTCGGAAATGATACCGAATGCAGGAACAACCAGAACATAAACTTCCGGGTGACCGAAAATCCATACATAGTTGATCCAGACCATCGGGTTACCACCGGCGGTATTGGTGAAGAAGTTCATATCAAGATAACGATCGCCAGCAAGCAGAGCATAAGCAACTGTCAACGGCGGATAAATGATAAGGATAAGAACGTTTGAAACCAATGCGCACCAGCAGAATACCGGCATTTTCCACATTGTCATTCCCGGAGCGCGGCACTTGATAATGGTGGCAACAAAGTTGACCGCACCCATTGTCGTCGCGATACCGGATAGCTGTAGTGACCACAAATAATAGTCAACACCTGTATCCGGACTATTCAACAATTCCGAGAAAGGAGGATACATCAACCAGCCACCGCGGCCGAAATTACCGATACCGAGTGAAATGTTGATGAGAATTGCACCGGCGCATGTAATCCAGAAGCCGAGGTTGTTGGCAAATGGAAAAGCCACATCGCGAGCACCGAGTTGTAGCGGCAGAACATAGTTCAAAATACCGAACAATAGCGGCGTTGCCATGAAGAAAATCATGATTGTGCCGTGTGCCGAGAAAATCTGGTCAAAGTGATCAGGCGGCAAATAACCCGCATTCTCCGATCCAAGCGCGAGCGCCTGGTGTGTACGCATCATGATAGCGTCTGCAAAGCCACGGACAAGCATGACAATTGCGAGGACAATATACATAATGCCGACGCGCTTGTGATCAACAGATGTGATCCAATTGCGCCACAATATTCCCCACCAGCCGAGCAGCGTGATAGCGGCAAGAACAACGACTGCCAATACAACCACAACAAGGCAGGTGTATAGGACAATCGGCTCATTCGTTAGCGCGTGAAACGCTCCGGCTACAGGGTCTGTAAGTCTTCCAAACATTTTTCAACCCATATTAAATGAATTTCGGTTTGGAGGGGACGCTGCCTTTTCATAAGGTTAGGCCCCTTCCTCGATAATTTTATTTCTTCTGAACCACACCGGGATCAAATACGGAGCAGAGTTCACCCCACAGAGATTTCGCTGCAGCTAGTTTCATCTGATCTTCGTTGCAAGTGGTGCCTTCATCAACGCAACGGTTCACGATGCGGTAGTATAGACCTTTTTCAACTTGCGAGAAATAGCGAACCTCGGCGTCTTTTTGCTTACCTGCAACATCACCCATTTTCGGTGAGAAGGAAAGCTGGCGGTAGCCTGCACGGTCAAGCGTTTCTTTGCTTTCACGCGCTTTGGCAATCCAGTTGTCAAAGTCGGCTTGAGCCACAGAATTCCACTTGAAGTGCATTTCAGAGAAACCGTCGCCACTGTAATTGGCTGAAGATCCGTTGAATACACCCTTACGGTCAGCAATAAGGTGCAACTTCGCATTCATTTGCGGCATTGCATATAGAACTGTCCCAAGACGTGGAACCCAGAAAGCGTTAACCGAATTTTCAGAAGTCAACTGAACGAGAACCTGACGGTTTTCCGGTGCATAGATTTCGTTGATCGAAGCTACGCCATATTGCGGATAGATAAACAGCCATTTCCAGTCGAGTGCTACAGCATCGATCTGGAGCGGCTCCTGTGTTCCGGCAGCATCTGCGCTGAGAGGCTTTGAAGGTTCGAGCTTATATGTGAAATATGCTGTCAAACTTCCCAAAATAATAATAACAAGAATCGGAATCCCCCACATGAAGGTTTCCACTTTTTTCGAGTGCCCCCAATCCGGCAGATATTCTGCTTGGGTGTTGGTAGCACGATATTTAATTGCGAAAGCAACGACGGCGATCATTACTGGAATAACAATACACGCCATCACGATAACGCACGTAACAATCAAAAATAGCTCATGGCGCGCCACATAGCCCGCCGGGTTGAGAACATCAAATTCACAACCTGACAAGAGCAAAGCGGATATTAAAACGCCCAGCAGCCCTGTTAGTTTACCAAAGTTCTTCATTCCTACCTGCCTCTTTATATGCATTGCATATTATTGCACGAGGGTATTTCTATTCATTCGTCACGAAAAAGCAGCATTTTCCCGCTCTTCCGGTATTCCACATCAGACAGATTAATTGTCCCAAAAAGACATAGAAGCCCGATCTGGACTGACGTTGCCACAAAGACAATTGTGGCATCATCTAGGCACGTCTTACTCTTTAGGTGAAAATTCGCAAGGGTTTTGTCCCCCCCTGCGTCAATATTGCGCGGTTTTTCCGACGATTTCGGATTCACAAATCGCGTTGAACGATATATTCAACTGCGAAGCGGTATCCGGCACTTCCGCAGCCCGCGATGACAGCATCGGCACGTTCCGACACAAATGAGTGGTGGCGGTAAGCCTCTCTTTTATGGATGTTTGAAAGATGCACTTCTACAACCAATCCTTCAAACATTTTCAGCGCATCGAGAATCGCAATCGAAGTATGGCTATAAGCTGCCGGATTGATAATAATTGCATCACTTTTCCCGATAGCATCCTGAATAAAACTGACGAGCTGGCCTTCATGATTGGTTTGTAAAAATTCGATGTCAAAACCGTGCGACCGTGCGCACTCGTGAACGAGAGCCTCTATATCATTCAAGGTTTCGCGACCATATATGGCCGGTTCGCGTTTACCTAGAAAATTGAGATTCGGACCATTTAAAACTGTAATCTTTTTTGCCATCGCCATTTGCCCCTCTTAGTTCGAGCTATTCCCCCAAGTCATCCAACATTTCCGGACTCTCTGCAATGCTTCCGTCCGAGATTTCAAAAAATTGTGCGCGCCCGTCCAATGCAGAAAAAAGTTGCCTGTCGGTTCCGGTCATGAATGTCTGTCCACCAAGACGATCAAGACTATCGAACAAGATCGCCCGACGATTCTTGTCAAGGTGGGCTGCCATCTCGTCGAGCAAGAGAATCGGTGTCATACCCGATATTTCTGCCGTTAATTGCGCATGAGCCAAAACAAGCCCTATCAGCAATGCCTTTTGTTCTCCTGTCGAACAAAGTGCAGCCGGCATATTTTTCGCCCCATAAAAAATTAGCAGATCGCTTCTATGCGGGCCTTCAAGAGTGCGACCGGCTTTACGGTCAAGCTCCCGTTTATCGTGAAGACGCTGTCTGTATTCTTCCTCGACATCCACCGCCGATTGACGGGCAAGTGCCCGTTCCACGAGCCCCTCTATATCCAGAACAGGCGTTGGAAACGATTTTTCGCTATCAAAATTTTCAATATCGGAGATGAGCCGCACAACATCCATACGCGCCGCCGCAATCGCAATTGCGAGTTCCGCCATCTGCATTTCCAAGGCATTGAACCAACCTTCATCGCTACTTCCATCCGCCAAAAGGCGATTTCTCGCGCGCATTGCCTTTTCAAAATCCACCACACGCCGCGCATGGGCAGGGTCAATTGCCAGAACCATACGGTCGAGAAACCGCCGCCGCTCGCTTGCCGGCCCCGTAAATAGTCCATCCATCGAGGGAATAAGCCAGCTTAGACGACAATATTCGGTCAATCGGTCAGAAGTTACACCTTCACCGTTTATCCGCACTTTACGCCCGCTGGATGCGATGTCACTTGCAGTTCCGATATTCACATCTCCGTAAAGCGCAGAATGTAATTGTGCGAAAATAACAAATCCATCAGCCCCCTTCTGATCGATTGCTCCCTTTTGAAGAAAGTCGGCACCCTCTCCCGCCGTTATTTTTTCTTGAACAGCAGTTTCCAATTGTTGAAGACGGGTTTCGTCGGCACCGCCGGATGCTCTTTCATGACCGAAAACCGGATTGGAACCGGCACTAACAACATTGTCATAAGCCGCCCGACGCAAACCACGTCCGGGCGAAAGAAACGACAGGGCTTCAAGAAGATTGGTTTTCCCCGCACCATTGTGACCGGTGAAGACGACAAGCCCATCGGAAAAATCGGCCGAAAAACCCCGATAGTTGCGAAAATTGGTTAGTTTCAGTTGCCGGACAAACACCTTTACAGCTCGTCCGCCATATTTTTCCACCATTCGTTTCTATACACGCATCGGCATCAAAACATAAAGTGCATTCGCATCTTCACCATCCCGAATGAGCGTCGGCGCCCCGGAATCGGCGAGCATGAAGACCGCATTTTCACCGTTGAGTTGTGCCATAATATCAAGAAGATATTTTGAATTGAAACCGATTTCCAAAGGTTCGCCTTCATAATCGGCGACGATCTGGTCTTCCGCACTGCCGGAATCAGGATTGTTGACTGTGAGTGTTAATTGACCATTTTCGATTGTCAATTTGACGGCTCGCCCGCGATCACTCGAAATAGTCGAAACGCGATCGACCGATGCAGCAAAGCTTTGACGGTTAATAGTGAGTTTCTTGTCATTACCCAAGGGAATAACACGTTGATAATCAGGAAATGTGCCGTCGATCAATTTCGAAGTCAGCACAACAGAAGCGATGCTGAAACGTATTTTCGTTTCCGAAACTTCTATTTTGATTTCGCTTTCGGCTTCTTCCCCCAACAGCTTTTGCAATTCGCCTACGGCTTTTCGGGGAATGATAACGCCCGGCATTCCTTCAGAACCGGATGGTGCATCGGTTTCGGCTTCGGCCAGACGGTGACCGTCCGTTGCAACTGTGCGCAGTTTTAACCCTTTATCATCTATCACATGGAAATAGATGCCATTGAGATAATAGCGCGTTTCTTCGGTTGAAATAGCAAATTGGGTGCAATCAATGAGTCGCTTCAATGCAGATGCCGCCAATGTAAAACTATGGCTGAAGTCACCGGCATTGAGTTCGGGAAAATCTTCCTTGGGCAAACATTGCAACCGGAAATTCGACCGGCCGGAAACAACCAGCATGGCATTTCCGTCATCTGCGACCGAGAGCATTATCTCGCCACCTTCGGGAAGTTTGCGGACAATTTCGTAAAGAAGATGAGCCGGAACCGTTGTCGACCCTGACTGTTCGATATTGGCTGCAGTCGTTTCTGTCACTTCAAGATCGAGATCGGTCGCCTGCAATTCAACTCCGGAATTGACTGCATTAATCAGGACATTCGACAGAATAGGAATCGTATTTCGTCTTTCGACGACACGATGTACCCGACCGAGAGATTTTAACAGATGGCTACGATCGACTGTGATGCGCATATTGGACACTCTCTATAACTAATTCTGCCATTCAACTATTTCTTGCCGTAAAATTACACGCAATGATCCTTTAAAGACAAGGAATCACCTTGCAAGAAAACAAATTAAAAACAGAATGGCAATATTCTTGCCTGAAATGCAAGTCTTCGCCTGATTATCACATCCGGTATTCGGTTTGCAAATGAACCCGTCAGGCTGACTGTTCGTCGATCAAACGTTTCAGCAATTCCAGTTCTTTGGCCAATTGCTGATCGGCTCCGACCATATCCTCGATCTTGCGCACAGCATGGAGAACGGTTGTATGGTCACGCCCGCCGAAACGCCGACCGATTTCCGGTAAAGAGCGCGGTGTCATCATCTTGGCGAGATACATTGCAACCTGACGCGGTTTCACAATTGTGCGGGTCCGCCGGTTCGACAACAAATCCTGCTTGGAAACATTGTAATGGCGGGCGACAACACGTTGTATTTCTTCAATGCGAATCCGCTTCGGCTCACCGGAGCGCGTCAAATGATCCAGCAATTCGTCAATGCGGTTCAATGACAAATCGGGTTCAAAAGACTGGCGGAATAAAAGCTGGTTAAAAGCACCTTCGAGATCACGCCCCGAACCGGAAACAGTTCTGGCAATATGCGACAAAACTTCATCCGGAATTGCAATCGAAGGATCATCATGTTGGGCAGCTTTCAAACGCTTGCGCAACATTTCAAGCCGCATATCAAAATCCGGCGACTCGATTTCCAATGAAACTCCACCCTGCAACCGCGAGCGGACACGCACGTCAAGCGACTCAAGCTCGGCAGGTGCCCTGTCGGCAGCAACGACAACCTGCTTCGCACTGTCCAGCAACATATTGAGCAAATGACAGAACTCGTGTTGAATCGACTTGCCTTGCAAAAATTGCATATCGTCAATGATGAGCAGATCAATGTCACGCAATTGTTCTTTGAATGACAATGCATTGTTGTCGCGAATTGCCGTTGCAAAACGCCACATAAAATATTCTGCCGTCAAATAGATGACACGGACCGGCGTCGGACGTTGCAAAGCTGCAGCCGCAATAGCCTGTAAAAGATGGGTTTTCCCCAGACCGACAGCGGCATGAATGAAAAGCGGATTGAAACGCAGAGCACTTTTATGACTTTCCGCAATGGACCGCGCTGCAGCGAGAGCTACACGATTGGAAGGCCCTTCGACAAAGGTATCAAAGGTGTAACGCGAATCGAGCGGTGAGCCAAAAACACTTTGCTGCGCCTCTGCCGGAAAATGGTCTGTCCGGTTATGGAGAGAAGAAGGAACAGAATTTTCCGGCTGGACGTGTGCATGATTTTCTTCGTCCTTGCGCGGTGCGGCGTGTTTTACTACACGATTCATGCCACGCACGACGACATCGACACGCAAGAGCGACGGGCATTCCTGCCGCCAAAGCTCTGTTAGAATTGTTGCATAATGGTTGGTAATCCAGGAACGCAGAAAAGCGGTCGGAACAGAAAGGCGCACCTGACTTCGATTAAACTCGTCGAGCTGCAAACGCCCGAACCAGCTTGTATAAGCTTCATTGCCAACATGGACTTTCAACTGGGCCATTACCCGATCAAAAAGTTCGTCCCCTTCACCTTGTGTTACCAAATGGTGTGCACCCTCACCCATTCCGGTTTCACTTGACACTATCCCATTCAAATTTGACATTTTACGCAACATTCTCTCTGACAACAACCGAAGGAAAACGACCGGTAACGATACCCTCAAGCCAACCGACGATTTTCGTCTTTATTAAAAATAAAACAACTCGCACAAAACAGACTTCGTGTTCGCTCAGTCTTGTTGAACCGATACACTTCCGCTTTATCCGACAAACCCTGTTAAGCCCCTACAAATTTTCGTTCGCGAGATCGGACATTGCCAACATGCTTCAAGACGGCACCATCCAGCGCAGTGTCTTATTTCAGGCAACTTCCGAAACAAGCGATACCTCATCAACTGTTTCACCGGCAGAACGAACGTCCCATCATTATTCAAGCAGCAACGGAGCCGCTTGAACCGGACAGTCTTGCCAGAACAACAGCCAAAAGAAATTCCCTTCCGGCTCTCGTCTATCCCTTTCGCCGCATTTGGCGAAAGACTCATGAAACAGCTAGGAAAGCTATCCTTTCCTTCGTTAAACATACAAAAACGCTATCCATAATTGCAAGGGGTGAAAAATGTGCCAAATCGTCCCAAACACCCGATCCTGACTGTGCCGTCTTTTAGCAATGAAGCGTAATTACTTTGATTCAATAAGCTTTTTTTCAAATGTTCCGGATAGTCTCATCGAGATAAAACCCCTTAAAAAAAAATTAAAAAAAATACTTGACAAAAACTATGGCGAACGGGGCTTGCGACAGCTTGTGGATAAAACAGGTAATTATCTGTTTTTAAACGTTTTTTAAACCAAAAAATTTAACGATAATTTATTCTAAAAATAGCATTTTTTTCAGTTAATTTTTTTCTTCCTGACACAGATCAAATGCCAAAAAACCGGCATCCAGAAGATACCGGTTTGAAGTCAAAACGAATAAAACACACGCGGCCCATTTTGGCCGCCAGAGTTTTTAAAATCAGGCCGAAATAGTTTTCAACTTTTTAGCAAGACGTGACACTTTGCGCGATGCTGCATTTTTATGCAGAACACCTTTGGTCACAGCACGCATCAATTCAGGCTCGACTGCCTTGAAAGCAACTTCAGCGGCGGCTTTATTACCGGCAGCAACCGCATCATCAAATTTGCGCACAAATGTACGAACACGTGTACGGCGTGATTTATTAACTTCTGTGCGTGCTGCAATCTTACGCACTGCTTTTCTGGACGAAGGTGTATTCGCCATAAGTCTATCTCTCTCTTCTTATTGAACGGCTTTTAAGCCTAGAAACACAAACTGCGGCCAGTAGCCGCTTAATCTTGGCGGGCTTATAGCTTAATTCAGCCGCTCGCGTCAATGAGATTCTCTCAAATTGTCATTTAAAAATAAACGGGGTGCGATTCCACACCCCGTTTATCAATTTTTAAAACTGCCAATCAGCCTTCTTTGGCCAAATTGCGCAGAACATACTGCAAAATGCCGCCATTATGGAGGTAATCAAGTTCATCGACCGTATCGACCCGGCAAAGAAGCGGAACTTCCTTGACAGTGCCGTCACTGAATTGAACTTTGGCAACAGTCTTTTGGCGCGGCTTCAGATCGTTGATACCATCAATCGTGATAACTTCATCGCCTTTCAGCCCCAAAGAGCGCCAGCTCTGTCCATCCTCGAAGACAAACGGAACAATTCCCATACCGACGAGATTGGAACGGTGAATACGCTCGAAGGATTGAGCTATCACCGCGCGCACGCCCAAAAGATTGGTTCCCTTGGCCGCCCAGTCGCGGGATGAGCCGTTACCATATTCGATACCGGCAAAGACAACGAGTGGCACATGCTCGCTCTTATACTGCATGGCAGCATCATAGATCGATTCTTCTTCCTTGGATGGATAGTGAATGGTGTAACCACCTTCGCGTCCATTCTCGCCAAGCATGAAGTTACGGATACGGATATTGGCAAATGTGCCGCGCATCATCACCTCATGGTTGCCACGACGGGTACCATACTGGTTGAAATCGGCGGGTTTTACACCGTGTTCGATCAAATATTTACCGGCCGGAGAATCAACCTTGATAGAACCGGCAGGTGAAATATGGTCGGTCGTAATCTTGTCCCCGAAAAGTCCGAGGATACGCGCTCCGTCAATATTCTTGAGCGGTGCTGGTACTTTCGGCATATTTTCAAAATAGGGAGGATTGCGAACATAGGTCGACTTGTCGTCCCATGCATAAGTCTCGCCTGCAGGAACCTGAACTTTCTGCCAGTTTTCATCACCCTTGAAGACATCCGCATATTTCGATTCAAAAATCTTGCGGGTAACATTCTTTTCGATGAATTCCTGAACTTCTTGCGAAGTTGGCCAGATATCCTTCAGATAAACCGGTTTGCCATCCTTGCCGGTTCCAAGAGGCTCTTTTGTAAGATCCTTGGTGATGGTTCCAGCCAAAGCATGGGCAACAACAAGTGGCGGTGAAGCAAGGTAGTTTGCCTGAACATCAGGCGAAACACGCCCCTCGAAGTTACGGTTACCCGAAAGCACTGCCGCAACAATCAAGCCCTTGTCATTGATGGTTTTTGAAATTGCCGGTGGCAGAGGACCGGAATTGCCGATACATGTCGTGCAACCGAAGCCAACAAGATTGAAACCTAAAGCATCAAGGTCTTTTTGCAGTCCCGAATTGACAAGATAGGCTTCAACAACCTGCGAGCCGGGAGCCAGCGAAGTTTTAACCCACGGCTTGGATTTCAAGCCTTTGGCAACCGCGTTTCTGGCAAGTAGACCTGCCGCGATCAGAACACTCGGATTGGATGTGTTGGTGCAAGAGGTAATCGCTGCAATAGCGACATCTCCGTGGCCAATGTCGAAATCCTCGCCTTCAACCTGATAACGTGTTTTTTCGCCGGTTGTTTTCTTATATTCGTTGTGAAGAGCTGTGGCAAAACTTTTACCGACTTCTTCAAGCGGCAAACGCCCTTCCGGACGTTTCGGACCGGCCATCGAGGGCACAACCGTTCCCATATCAAGTTCGATTGTATCGGTAAACACCGGATCGGCCGTATGGGAATCATGCCACATGCCCTGAGCTTTTGTATAAGCTTCGACAAGTGCAATCCGCTCTTCTTTACGACCTGTCATATTGAGGTAGCGGATGGTTTCCTGGTCAATCGGGAAAAAGCCGCAAGTCGCGCCATATTCAGGGCTCATATTGCCGATTGTTGCACGATCGGCCAAAGTCATATGCTCAAGACCGGGGCCAAAGAATTCGACAAATTTACCAACCACGCCTTTTTTGCGCAACATCTGCGTTACGGTCAAAACAAGATCGGTCGCGGTAATGCCTTCCTTGAGTTTGCCTGTCAGACGGAAGCCGATAACTTCCGGCAATAACATCGAAACCGGTTGGCCAAGCATGGCAGCTTCGGCTTCAATACCGCCAACACCCCAGCCGAGGACACCAAGACCATTGACCATAGTGGTATGGGAATCGGTACCGACACAAGTGTCGGGATAAGCTATTGTGTGGCCATTTTCTTCTTTTGTCCAAACACATTGGGCAAGATATTCAAGATTGACCTGATGGCAAATACCTGTCCCCGGAGGAACCACGCGAAAATTCTTGAAGGCTTGTTGGCCCCATTTCAGAAAGCGATAACGTTCGCCATTACGCTTATATTCGAGTTCTTTATTGTGTTGGAAAGCGAGCGGATTGCCGAAATCATCAACAATGACCGAGTGGTCAATGACCAGATCAACCGGAACCAACGGATTGATTTTTTCCGGGTTTTCACCAAGTTTCACCATTGCGTCACGCATGGCAGCAAGATCTACAACCGCCGGAACGCCTGTAAAATCCTGCATCAAAACGCGTGAAGGGCGATAGGCGATTTCAGCGCCTGCTTTTCCTTTGTCGTTCAGCCATTTGGCGATATTTAAAATGTCGTCTTTCTTGACCGTGCGACCGTCTTCAAAACGTAACAGATTCTCCAAGAGAACCTTCATTGAAAATGGCAAACGGGAAACACCGGTAAGACCATTTTTTTCAGCCTCTGTCAGACTGTAATAAATATAGTCCTTGCCATTCACATGGAGCGTTTTGCGGCACTTAAAACTATCTATTTGAGACACGACTGTTCGTCCTTATATCTGTGCGAGCCTTAGCTCCTGGAACGAACGCCACAAACTGCGGGTCAAGATCGCAGCTACGGTGCGGGTGCAGTCATTTCCGCTGTCCGTTCCTCAACCGCCAGAACAAGCAGATTTGGAGACCGGCCCAAAAATTGTTCCACACCGACCGCTGGTATGGTAATTCTTTTATAGTTCCTTTTCTGGAACTGTTCCAGACGTAATCCATTAAAAAAAATGTGTTTACTTGTTTGAACGCGCCATCCATCCTAAGAAAGGTCAAGCAAAATCCGGTGGTTACATGGAAATAAAAGCAGTCGAACTCAGCGCAAAAAGGGGTGAAGAGGTCTTATTTCAGCACCTCTGCTTTACAATCCATGATAGAGAAGTGATGACGATTACCGGCCCGAATGGCATCGGCAAGTCAACTTTGCTGCGAATCATTGCCGGTTTTCTGCAAGCGAATGAAGGAACCATAGAAGCAAAAGAAGACGGGCAGATTTTTCCTGTTGCTCTCCTCAGTCATTATCTTGGCAGTCAAAACGCCATGAAAACGCATTTGAGCGTTTTACAAAATCTCGAATTCTGGTCAAATTTCGATTCAGCGCAATTGTTGTCGCCGATGGAAGCACTCGATCAGGTCGAACTTTCCGGCATTGAACATCTTCCCTTCGGTGTTCTTTCAACCGGACAGAAAAGACGCGTTGCCATTGCGCGATTGTTATTATCCCATCAGCCTTTATGGCTCCTCGACGAGCCGACATCGGGGCTTGATAAACATGCAAGTTCGATCTTTGCAAAAATCATGGAAGACCATAGAAACCGTTCGGGCATGATTATTGCCGCAACCCATTTGCCTCTTGGCATAGAAGAAAATTATAATATCTTACTTGATAATTATCTTCCCGATTTCGAGGAAAGCTGATGAAGGCTCTTTTCTTGCGCGATCTGCGTATTGCTTTTGGTCCGGGAAGCTCCTTGCTCACTGGACTTCTGTTTTTTGCAGCAATTATCATTATAACTCCGTTTGCGATCGGCCCCGATCAGGAAATTTTATCCCGCATTGGTCCCGGAATGCTGTGGATCGGAGCCTTGTTATCTATCCTTCTTGGACTGGACCGCATGTTCCAGACCGACCGCGACGATGGCAGCCTCGATCAACTGATATTATCGCGACATAGAAAAAGCTTGAGTCTCGTTGTTTTTACCAAATGTTCGGCTCACTGGTGTGGAACTATTCTGCCGCTCATTCTTTTTACTCCTGTGCTTGGATTGATGCTCGGTCTTGATGGAACAGCAATAGGCGGTCTTATGCTCACACTTTTATGCGGAACACCTGCCATTACCCTGATTGGTGCAGTCGGAGCGGCACTTGCAACCTCGCTACCGCGTGGCGGCATCTTGATATCGGTTATTGTTCTGCCGCTTGCCGTGCCGGTTATGATTTTCGGGGTATCCGCAGCTTATGCTACCACCGCTCCGGGGATCTCGTTTATAAATCCGTTATTGTTTTTGATCGCACTGTCACTGTTTTTCTCGATCCTCGGCCCATTGGCTGCGGCTTTGACACTTGCTTCATTATCGGACTAAACATCACATCTTTGTCAGATTGGTGTCATATGTTGGTCTCTATGAAGAAAGATAATTGCGACAAAAACAAAACCCGATAATAAGGGACATCATGGAATTGATACAAAAAAAGACAAACTGGCTGCAATCATTAGCCAACCCGACGCGTTTCATGGGGTTGAGCGGTATAATTTTGCCGTGGCTCAGCCTTGTTGCTGTTATTGTTCTCGCCTGTGGCCTTTTCATGGTCATGCGTTCGCCCGACGATTATCAGCAAGGCATGACGGTGCGCATCATGTATCTTCATGTGCCTTTTGCATGGCTTTCCATGTGCTGTTACACTTTGATGAGTGTTTCGGCACTCGGAACTCTGGTCTGGCGCCATCCGCTTGCCGATGTATCACTCAAAAGTGCAGCTCCGATCGGTGCGACTTTTACCGCACTTGCCCTTATAACCGGCTCTCTCTGGGGGCGGCCAACTTGGGGTACATGGTGGGAATGGGATGCAAGGCTCACGTCTGTGCTCGTGTTGTTTTTGATCTATCTCGCTATTATTGCGCTTTCACGAGCCTTTGACGATCCGACAAAAGGCGCAAAAGCTGCCGCTATCCTGACACTTGTCGGCTTTATCAACATACCGATTATCAAGTTTTCCGTCGAATGGTGGAACACACTTCATCAACCCGCCTCCATTCTTCGCAAAGGTGGCTCGGCCATAGATAGCGCCATGTTATGGCCGCTCTTTACCATGGCTATCGGTTTCACACTGGCATTTTTTGCCCTCTATCTTGCCAGAATGCGTACCGAGATTACCCGTCGGCGTGTGGAAACAATGCAAAGAATGGCTGCGCGGCATCTGCGCCAGAAGGAAAATGTAAAATGACCATTGAAAATACAACCGGTATTTCCGATCGTATCGACATCTTTCTGGGTCAGTTCGACCATACCCAGATTGTCAGCTTGAGCTATATTGTCTCGGCTGCCATACTTTTGCTGCTGGTTTTATATATTTTCCTTGATGGCCGCCGTCAAAAAAACCGGCTACATAAACTTGAACAATCAAATGCCATCCGTGCCAACAAAATAAAATCGTGACGATCATGGACGCGCCTAAAAGAAAAATGAGTGTTCCGGTGATGATTGCCCTTTTCGGGCCATTCATCCTGTTTGTTGTTCTGGTTGTTATCATGTTCAGCCATATGGAAACGACCAATCCGGACACGGCCAATCTTGTTCCCAATGCACTTTCCGGCAAACCGGCTCCTGCAACCCGCTTGCCTCTACTCGGTCAAACCGGTTCTTTTAACCCTGAAGACTTCAAGGGACGTGTCACACTCGTCAATTTCTGGGGGTCATGGTGCCCGCCCTGCCGTGACGAACACCCCACCCTTATCGAAATTTCCAAAGACAACCGCTTTGACCTTGTCGGCGTCAATTACAAAGACAATCAGGAAAATGCCATACGCTTTCTTGATAATTTCGGAGATCCTTTCAAGCTCGTCGGCTTTGACCAAAGCGGCCGCGCTGCCATTGATTGGGGTGTTTACGGACCACCGGAAACTTTTCTTTTAAACCGCGAAGGCATTATTGTTTATAAACATATCGGGCCATTAACGCCGCAAATCTTTAAAGATGAAACATTGCCACAAATTGAAAAGGCACTGGATAGCAACACTTCTTCGGCCAATCATTCTTCTTCCCGGTAGCTTTTTTATCATGGTTCCCTTATTATGATAAGGAACGTCCTTTGTGCCAGAACAGCAATCCAATCACACCGGCCTTTGTGGGGTTTCATTTTTGCTTTTGTGACACGCAAGGAAACATGAAGGCCACTCATGCTTCTGTCAAAAATGATGTTTTTGAAGAAATGCCCAATGCCCGTTTTCGCTTGGTAACGAGATAAAACTTCATTCTATGAAATATGAAAAAACCGGCAACCCATTGCCGGTTTTTCTCTTTAAGGCCTTTAAATCAACGTTATGCCTTTTAATCGGTGTTAAGACTTTTAGACAACGTTAGAACTTTCAATCAAAGTTCATCCTTCAAATCAGCGTTCATTCTTTAGTGCAACGTTCATTCTTTAGTTCAACGTTCGAGGCGCTCGATAAACCAGCGTGTGAGGTTGATCCAGACATCGTCTTTTTCGGCCAGATCCTCGACACCATGTTCGATATTGGGATTGTCGTTCACTTCAATGACCACAATACCTTCATCGGTTTCTTTAATATCAACACCGTAAAGGCCATCACCGATACAACGGGCCGCCTTCAACCCGATTTCGACGACTGCCGGCGGAGCATCGGGAATAGCATAGGTTTTGAAACCACCTTCCAGCGGTTCGCCACCATTCGGATCGTGTTTGATGATTTGCCAATGGTGGGGTGCCATTTCATATTGGCAAACAAAAAGCGGCTTGCCACCCAATACACCGACACGCCAATCGAATTTGGTCGGTAAATATTTTTGTGCCAGCAAAAGATCGCTATCTTTAAGCCATTCATGGGCAAGGCGGCGCAATTCTTCCATCGAGCCAACGCGTTTCACCCCGCGTGAAAATGACGAATCCGGAATTTTCAACACCATCGGGAAGCCGAGCGTATCTGCCGCTCTGACGAGATCATCATTGCCACCGATCATCACGGTGGGGGGAACCGGCACACCGTTTGCGCGCATCAACTCGTCAAGATAGACTTTGTTCGTACACCTAATCATCGACATCGGGTCGTCGATAACCGGCATATTTTCCTGCTCCGCGCGACGGGCAAAACGATAGGTGTGGTTGGATATATTGGTTGTTTCGCGAATGAAAAGCGCATCAAAATTGGCAAGACGGGCAAGGTCTCTTGCACCGATCGGTTCGACTTCCACACCAAGGCGGGCAGCAATTTTTGCCCAATGTTTCAAATCGGCAACGTTTGTCGGCGGTAACTCTTCTTCCGGATTGCATAAAACTGCAAATGTCCAACGCGGCGGAACTTTGTGGCGCGCTTCTTTCCAGGCACGTGTCGTATAAGTTTCCATCGCCTTATAGAAAGCATCTCGGCTATCACCCTCAAGCTTTTGCCAATTGGCAAAACATATTTTGTGAATGCGTGCCCATTCACCCGGTATAACGTGAACTTCCAATGCCGGAGCCCGATACCAGTCAAACAAAAGGTGGCCGAATTTTTCAAAACGGTCACCCTTTATGTCATCCGAACTATCGGCAATACCAAAAAATACCCTGATGATTTCCGGTGCGCGCGTACCGTCTCCTTTCAGGGCTTTGTTGAGACAATCTTCAAGTTCGGGAATGGATTTTTTATATAACCGTCGTTCCGACAGGTCGATCATGGTTTCGACCGAGGGCAACACACGATGGCCGCGCGCTTCGGCAAGCAGCGAACAATAATAAGCGCGGCTTTGATAGCGGTAAGAACGTGACAGGTTGATAATACGGGGACGTTGACCGGCAAATAGCGCAGGATTGGCCAAATAGTCACGATGTGTCATGACTTTATGCGTCGTCGCACCATTATCTACGTCAGACACTCGTCCAGCAAGAATTACACAAATAGTCATAGAAAACTAGCTTTTCTCCAATATGACGGCTGCGCGCAAACCGTCTTTTCCAAAGCGCGCAATATGATCGAATACTTCATAATTCAAAGGCAGGTTTGCAGAATCGGCAATTGTTTCACCTTCGTCTTCCTCCACCCACGGGTCATGAATAAGAAAATGACTTCCGTCATCACCATGAACCAATACCCAATGGGGAATTTTTTCCCCGAACATATGGTAGAAACTGATAAGCACAAGCACCAACGCCCCGCGTGCAAGCGCGGCACGAATATCATCAAGAGTAAAAGCAGCAATCCGCACCGGAATGTGGGCTGCGTCAGCCTGCTCGCGAAAATCGGTCTGTGCAATTTCCATTATCTCGCGTTTCTTGCGATCCCGCACCGAATTGATAAACAAAAATTCGTAGCTTGTCACGATGATAGTGGGTTTGAGACCATAATTATGTGCAAGAACGGCAAGCCCGAACGGCTCGCATCCCCCCGGCCCCGAAAGCATGAAAACCGTTGTCGCACCCCGCCATAGTCTAAGCTCGAAAACAGGATCAAGGCGTGATTGCGGATTGAAATATTTGAGTGCCATCATCAAACAGGCAGCACCGCAAGTAAATTCCGATGTTTGTTGATAATAAGGGACAGACGTTTCAACCGGTGTATCACCGCGCAAGGTTTTTTCATAACGCAGGGCTGGTGCATGATCGGCATAATAATCAAGATAACGGCCGATCGGTCGATAGTGAAAGCGTTCATAAAGACGAATTGCCCGTTCATTGTCTTCGCGAACTTCAAGGCGCATATAAATGCGCCCTTCATCAAAAGCCGCCTGCTCTGCAGCCTCCAATAGTTGAGAGCCGACACCTTTTATTTTGCCGCCGGGTTTGACCGCAAGCGAGTAAAGGCGCGCAAGTGCCGTGCCTTTACGAAACAAAATCATTGCATAGCCGATAATTGTTCCATCAAGTTCGGCAACAATTGTTCTGGCCGTCGGACGATCAATCAAAGTACGGAAGGAACGCCGCGAAATTCTGTCGCTGTCAAAACATGCCTCTTCAATAGCAACCAACGCATCTATATCATTTACTGTTGCTTTGCGTTTTATCAATTCGCCCATTCACATACTCTCGATTTCCGAATGCCTTCTATCTATCCGATATAACATAGTCCATAATAACATAGTTCATATAAGTGATTTTTTGCACTTGAATAAGGTTATATTCCGGCTTTTTCAAAAATGTCGCAAAGTGCCCCCATGGTTTTTCTGAAAATCGACAAATCACGTCATTGCGACTGGCCGATCTTGTTGCATTAACCATAATAAAACGGTAACACATTGAAAAATATTGTTTTTATTTTTTAACCATAATTTAAATCTTAAACAAGTGTTGCATTCCGGTCATTGACTGGAAACCAAAGTTGGACTTTAACCTTTTGTTAACGATCTTTATCGTGACAGGTTAAATCGAGTAGAAAAATGGTGTTTGCGTTCAGAATATTAGGGGTGGTGTTTGTGGCACTCGTCGGCCTGACCACTGCTGCAAAAGCTGCTAGCGAATTTATGATTGTCACCGGACAGACTTCACAACCTATCGGCCATTATGAATTTTGCGAGCGTTTGCCCCGTGAATGTAAAATACGCAACACTGTACTCCAACCGGTAAAATTGACACAAAATGTCTGGGATATGCTGATTGACGTCAACCACAGTGTTAACGCCCGCATTACTCCTGCTACAGACATGGAACTTTACGGCAAGGAAGAATATTGGACTTATCCGGTAAATGCCGGTGATTGCGAAGACTATGTTCTGGAAAAGCAGAAAGAACTGCGTGACAAAGGCATTCCGCTTGCAAGTTTGCTCATTACTGTTGTGCGTAAACCTGATGGCGAAGGCCATGCGGTTCTAACCGTGCGAACCGATCGGGGCGATTTTATACTCGATAATCTGCACGACGAAATCTTCAACTGGAAAGATACCGAATATACTTATCTGAAGCGCCAATCGACCCAATCGCCCGGAAAATGGGTAAGCATTGAACAGCGTGATGATATTGTTGTCAGTTCGGTCAACAATAACGGAAACTAGAAACCGGTTGGCTCCGGTCTTTTCAAACCTTTTAAAACCGGAGCTTTTCGACTGAACCTTCAACAACGCATCCGGCAACGACAAAGCCGGTCAAGGCATGGTCGCAGCCAGAAAGAATAGCTGGCCTTTCAGCTTCTTATCACGTCCTATTGTCTCTTCCACTCCGGTGCGCCTTTCACGATAGACCGACAAAAGCTGCACTTTCGGGTTTTATTGTCTCATCCACTCAGGTGCGCCTTTCAGGATAGACTGATAAAAGCTGCGCTTTCGGGTTCTATTCTCCCTCCCGCTCCTGTTCCCCTTTCGGATTAATCTCCAAAAATGATTTAAACCGTCTTGGCAGGTGGGCGAAGACCGAAATCCGGCAAAACAAACGGAAAAAATCATGCATTCCGATGAGATCGACAGTGCCGTGCCCGGTTCAATCCTTTGTTGGCCTCGTAAGTTATATGTTCAAGCCGGATTTATAAGTTCCAAGCCGGATAATCGGCTTGAACACAAAAACACGAGAAACCTTCACGTAACAATTATTGAAGCAGATGAGTGGGAAGTTTGGTGTAACAATTTTCAGGCGCTTCCTGTCAGAAAGGCTTTCCTTCCAGAAACAGCCTTTCCAGACGTTTCATATCACCGGAAATATCAAATCCCCTTTTTTCCAACCATTGATCGTCAAGATAGGTCGAACGGTAACGTTCACCACTATCGCAAATCAATGTCACGAGTGAGCCATGTTGGTGATTTTTAATCATATCGGAAATGAGTTCTGCGGCCGCATAAACGTTTGTTCCGGTAGAGCCGCCGCAACTGCGACCGATGAGACGACTTATCACACGCATTGCTGCAAGACTTGCCTGATCGGGAACCGAAATCATGCGGTCTATCACATCCGGCATAAAAGACGGCTCGACACGTGCGCGTCCAATTCCTTCGATAACCGAACGGCAACAATCTATTTCCTTTATAGAGCGGTCGGCATAGTGAAGGTGAAAAACCGAAGCTTCCGGATCGGCCACGCAAAGTCTCGTTGAAAATTTGCGATACCGGATATATCGCCCCAAGGTTGCCGATGTTCCACCGGTACCGGCACTTGCAATAATCCACTCCGGAACGGGATGAGGTTCTTTCGCCATTTGGCAGAAAATTGAATCAGCGATATTATTGTTGCCACGCCAATCGGTTGCCCGTTCGGCAAAAGTGAACTGGTCGATATAATAGCCCCCCAATTCATCAGCGAGGTTTTGTGCTGTCACATAAACCGACTTCGGATCGTCTATAAAATGGACACGACCGCCATAAGCTTCTATGGCAGCGACTTTTTGGGGAGATGTCGTCCTCGGAATAACTGTCACAAAAGGAACGCCGATCAGTTTGGCAAAATAGGCTTCCGAAACCGCCGTTGAGCCGCTCGAAGCCTCTACAATCGTTGTCTTCGGCCCGATTTTACCATTGCAGAGCGAGTAAAGAAAAAGCGAACGCGCCAAACGGTGTTTCAAACTACCCGTCGGATGACAGGATTCATCTTTCAAATAAAGCGTTATCCCGCATGACGCTGGCAAATCATAACGGATGAGATGGGTATCGGCCGAGCGGTTTATTTCCGCCTCGATGATTTCTATTGCTTTTTTCAGCCATTCACGGCTGCAAGAATGCGGAGCATCATAGCTCGCGATTGAATCAATTTTATTCACTTTTGATCTTCCTTTTGGAGAGATCTGGAGGTTATAAAACCGATTATTAAATTTGAAGAAAATACAGTTTATTTTTTCTAATAAATAAATAAACCTTGGAATAAACATTCCAAGGTTTTCAATTTTATTAAAATATTATTCTCTTTGATATAATGTTTTATGCTCTTACGCGGCGGCGTTCCGACACCGGTTGGAAAGCAAGCTTTGCATGAAAAGCACAATAGGGGCCGGAGTCACCGGCATCGGCACCACAGAAATAGAAATCATCCGACAAAGGGTCACCGACCGGCCACTTGCAAGTGTTTTCGCTCAACTGCAAAAGGCTCAAATGCCGTGACATCGGAACAACAACATCGGTTGATGGTTTCTCTTCCACTTCCGAAACGGCGTCGGCAACGAAATCCAGTTTCAAAGCTGTGGCTCCGATGCTTGAAGGCTGTGGCTTTGCAGTAGCTGCGACAGCGGCAGCAACCGGCTGAACCGGCGTTGTACGTGTTGCACGCGGTGCCTGAGGAGCAGGATTAACGACGGTTTCTGCCGGTTTTTTCGTACGCGGTGTTGTTTTTGTGGTTTTACCGCGCCCCGACAGTTTCAATCGATGAACTTTGCCGATGACCGCATTCCTGCTAACTCCGCCAAGCTGGGCAGCAATCTGGCTGGCACTCAACCCGTCACTCCAAAGCTTTTTCAAAAGTTCAACACGTTCATCTGTCCAGTTCATACCGGCACTCCGTTTCTTATTTTCAATCATTGCCACCGGACTTGCAGGTGACACGACCATTTCCTTTTTCATCTCGTTAATTGCCGGAATCCATCAATGCGCTAAAAAGCGCAAAACAGTCTTACTTGTTATGATAATTATCCGGCAGAACCAGAAATGTTCCAGTTTTACGCTAACTACTACTATACGCTGTGACTCCATGACAAGAGTCTCCATAGTCATATATAGTGTTTTCAGACGTTTTCCCCAACTTGCGAATCACTTTTTTTACAAATCTCGAAAATCCGGTTCGCAAATTGCGATTTTTTCAAGATATTTTTTGAATGTGGTCTTTCAAAGGCATCAATTGACTTTTTCCCTGACAGGCAGGATAGTAAAAACAACAGTTTTCTCAGCGTCGTGATGATACACGGCGCTGTTAATGTTTTATATTGGATAAAAACGCTGTTTTTCAAAAAACCTAACGTTTCATTCAGAAAAACAACGATATTATCGTTCTTGCTATATCCGGAACCGGCTTTCGGCATCCGGCATAAATTATAATGGATAGGAGACCAGGCAATGACCCAAAACAATGCGCAACCGCTTTATGATACTTTTGCACGTATCGGTTTGCGCTTCACACGAGGAAACGGTGCCTGGCTCATCTCGGACAATGGCGAACGCTATCTTGATTTTACGTCCGGTATTGCGGTCAATGCGCTTGGACATAATCATCCGAAACTTGTCAAAGCCATTGAAGAACAGGCCCACAAGCTTTGGCATGTATCAAATCTTTTTCAATCTCCCGAACAGGAGAAAGTGGCTGAACGGCTTTGTGCAAACAGTTTTGCAGATAAAGTGTTTTTCTGCAATTCCGGTGCCGAGGCGATAGAATGCGCCATTAAAACAGCCAGACGCTATCAATATGTGAGCGGGCATCCTGAACGCTATGAAATTATTACCTTTGAAGGTGCTTTTCATGGTCGCACGCTGGCGACACTTGCCGCCGGAGGGCAGGAAAAATATCTTGAAGGTTTTGGCCCGAAAGCTCAAGGTTTTGTGCAAGTTCCGTTCGACGATGAAAAAGCATTGCGTGCTGCAATCGGCGAAAAGACGGCTGCCCTTCTCATTGAACCTATTCAAGGTGAAAGCGGGCTGCGTCCGGTTCCGAAAGAATTCATGCAATTGTTGCGCAAGATCTGCAGCGAAAACGGCCTATTATTTATCGTTGACGAGGTCCAAACAGGTATGGGCCGTACCGGCAAGTTATTTGCCTATCAATGGTCGGGCATAGAACCCGATATTATGGCACTTGCAAAAGGTCTTGGCGGCGGTTTCCCGATTGGTGCCTGCCTTGCAACCAAAGAGGCCGCAAAAGGCATGACGCCCGGCACCCATGGCTCGACATTCGGTGGCAACCTTCTTGCAATGGCCGCAGCCAATGCTGTGCTCGATGTCATGTTGGCAGACGGCTTTCTCGATCATGTCAATGCTATGGCCAATCTGTTCAAACAGGGATTGGCATCCATTATTGACCGGTTTCCCGATGTCGTAGAGTCAATTCGTGGAGTAGGGCTTTTAACAGGGCTTAAATGTGTTGTTAAAAACACTGAAGTTATTGCCGCTATGCGGGATGAAAAATTGCTGGGTGTTGGAGCCGGAAATAATGTTATCCGCCTTTTACCGCCTTTGACTGTCACCGAAGATGAAATCCGTGATGGCCTTCACCGTATTGAAAAGGCTGTCCAACTCGTTTCTAATGCCCACAAACAAAAATAGGCTTGATATTATGACGAAGAATATTCGCCACTTTACTGATCTTTCCATTCTGTCACCTGAAACAGCACGTAAAATTATCGAACATGCAAAGGCGGTTAAAAACCTCCTTAAAAAGGGACAGTCCGAAAAACCCTTTATCGGCAAAACGCTTGCCATGATTTTCGAGAAACCCTCGACCCGCACCCGTGTGTCGTTCGATGTCGGAATGCACCAATTGGGGGGCGAGGCCATCATGCTTACCGGTTCGGAAATGCAGCTTGGCCACAGCGAAACAATTGCCGATACAGCACGTGTATTGTCGCGCTTTGTCGACATCATCATGATCCGGACGACGGCTCATACCAGAATGCTCGAACTTGCCGAACATTCCGATGTACCTGTTATCAATGCATTGACAGACGATACCCACCCCTGCCAGATTCTGGCCGACATTATGACTTACGAAGAACATCGTGGGCCAATTGCAGGCAAAACTTTTGCCTGGATGGGAGACGGGAACAATGTGTTACATTCCCTGATCGAAGCATCCGCATTGTTCAAATTCAATTTGAGAATTGCGACCCCCAAAGGCAGCGAACCGCAACAGAAATATGTTGATTGGGCTCGTCAACATGGTGCAGACATTGTTCTCACCAATAATGCTGAAGAAGCTGCCAAAAATGCAGATTGTATTGTTACCGACACATGGGTATCCATGGGGCAGGAATTCCGTGCCCGTGGGCGCAATGTTTTCCAGCCCTATCAAGTCAATGAAGCATTGATGAATTTGGCAAAGCCGGATGCCTTGTTTATGCATTGTCTTCCTGCGCACCGTGGTGAAGAAGTTGTCGATGCTGTTATCGACGGGCCCCATTCTGTTGTCTTTGACGAAGCAGAAAACCGCTTACATGCGCAAAAAGCTGTTCTTGAATGGTGCTTGCAGGCTTTGAAATAATACCTATCTATAAAGCTCATTACGAACGGTTCTCCTGTTTTAACAACTCCGGGCATTATGAAGTATTTGTTTGAACACTCTGTTCAAAACTTCATTCTGCTTGGAGTAAACTTCTTTCCATTTATCTAAAACAGTCAAAACCGTTTTGATAAACAAGCTCCATAGTTTTAAGGAAACGCGGTTTTGACGAAAGAAATGAATGTAAGCGACCAACCGGCTCAAGGTAAAAAAAGCCGTACCCTTGGTGATTTCAATTTTGCTGGCGATGATGCTGTTGTGCCCTTTGAAGTGGACGGCCTTGATGCGCGTGGCCGCGCTGTACAATTGGGAACTGCCGTCAACACTATTTTGTCGCGCCACCATTATCCCGAACCGGTAGCACGGTTATTGGCCGAAGCTATGGTTTTGACCGTTTTACTCGGCACATCATTGAAATTTGAAGGGAAATTTATTGTCCAGACCAGTTCTGACGGACCGGTCAACCTTCTGGTATGCGATTTTAAAACCCCGTCCAGTCTGCGCGCCTATGCAAGGTTTGACGAAAAGAAACTTGAAGAGGCTGTTGCTTCCGGCCACGATGCCCCCGAAGAACTTCTTGGCAAAGGAACTCTGGCTTTAACAATCGATCAGGGTGAACATATGCAACGCTATCAGGGTATTGTTGCACTTGACGGCTCCAGCCTTGAAGAAATAGCGCGTAACTATTTCAAACAATCGGAACAGATTCCAACCGAAGTCAAACTTGGTGTTGCAACACTTTTCGATCGTGATGAAAACGGCCAGCCAAGAGAGAGCTGGCGGGCTGGCGGTGTGCTTGTCCAACATCTTCCGAAGTCTTCAATCGGAGAAGAAAAAGACCAAAAGGTTGATAAACAAGCCCGTCTCGATCACTGGAGAGAAGTGAAAGCGCTTGTGGACACTGTCGAAAGTTCGGAAATGACCGACCCGCAAGTGGGAGCCGAACGATTATTGTTCCGGTTATTTCATGAACATGGTGTCAGGGTTTTCAATGCGACACCTATTCTGGACCAATGTTCATGCTCGCGTGAAAAAATAGAAAATGTCTTGAATACCTTCACGGCGGACGAAATAAATTCCAGTGTCGAAAATGGCAAAATCACCGTTAAATGCGAATTTTGTTCAACGGTTTATAATTTCAATCCGGATGAATTTTTGAAAACACAAGACGATGTTGCCGATCTGAAGGCAAAACAAAATTGATAAATGCAATGCAGCCAATCGGCTGCATTGTTATTCGACTTCATTGGCATATGGAATTTCATTCTTCAAATGCAAACGGTTACAATCCCTTGAACCTGATTTATCGTATTTAATCAAAATCAAAAGCTGATCGGGTGCCGGACTTTTCGTCAAAAACAATTTTAGAGAAGAATGATAACCCGCGAAAATCAAAACACCAGAACAGACGAAACTCTGATATAGAAACCGGATTTTTAATTTGCCGAAATATCTGGCCGCTCGATAATTTGCTTCTCGAAGGCGAAAAATATAAAAGATCATAAATAACAGTGAGGAAGTGCTTGAAGCTGATAAAATCATTGGATAGAGCAAGCCATTTCTCTTAAAATTGCCGGAATCATCCTGCTATTTTAACAAAACGGAATGCCTCATCGGCTTTTCGATTTAATGCGCAGTTTCTTTAAAATTTTTCAAATTCGCCCCATGTCACCCATGTTCAATAAAAAACCCAATTTCAAAAAAACGGAGCTTTGTGCCAATGCGCTTGACAGATGATGACCGCGCATTGCCGCCGCAACGAAGTTCCCGCTCCAAAAAGGGTAGAACAAGAGAAACCGGAAAAAGCCACGGCTTCATTTTCCGGCTTGTGAAATGGTGCTTTGTTTTAGCAATATGGGGTGCGATTGCGGTTGCCGGTTATGTCGGTTATGTCGCACTCAGAATGCCGCAAGCCTCGACCTGGGACATTCCCCAACGCCCGCCGAATGTGCGTATTATCGACCGTAACGGATTTCTGATTGCCAATCGCGGAACCACAGGTGGCGAAGCCCTTTCACTGAAAGAAATGAGCCCGTGGATACCGAAGGCCGTCGTGGCAATCGAAGACCGTCGTTTTTACGACCATTATGGTGTCGACCCTATCGGCATTGCGCGCGCAATGGTAACCAATATTATCCATAGCCGTAGTAAACAGGGCGGCTCGACGCTCACCCAACAATTGGCCAAGAATCTGTTTCTTTCTCCCGATCGAACATTGGAAAGAAAGGTGCAAGAAGCGCTGCTTGCGCTCTGGCTTGAGCATAAATACACCAAGGACCAGATTCTTGAGATGTATTTGAACCGCGTTTATCTTGGTTCGGGTGCTTATGGTGTCGAGGCAGCCTCAAGACGATATTTCGGAAAATCGGCAAAAGATGTTGATTTGATGGAAGCTGCAACTCTGGCGGGACTATTAAAAGCCCCTTCGCGCCTTTCTCCCGCTCGTGACCCCAAAGCTGCCAATGACCGAGCCAAACTCGTTCTTGCTGCCATGAAAGAAGAAGGCATGGTGAATGACAGAGAGGTAGCGATGGCAGAAGCCGAGCCGATGGCACGTCCTCAATCCTATTGGACAGGTTCGGAAAATTATGTCGCCGATCAGGTTGTTCAACAATTACCATTTCTGATCGGCGAGACAGATAAAGATATTGTCGTCGAAACCACGCTTGATATGACTCTCGAAAGGGCTGCCGAAGAAGCAATCCGCACACAAATTTCCGAAAATGGAGACAAACGCAATGTCAGTCAGGGGGCACTGGTATCCATTGATAAAAGCGGGGCAATCCGTGCCATGGTTGGCGGTGTCGACTATGCGCAAAGCCAGTTCAACCGCGCGACCGATGCAAAAAGGCAACCCGGTTCGACGTTCAAACCTTTTGTCTATCTTGCAGCACTTGAAGCCGGTCGTACCCCCAATTCAATTCGCAACGACGCACCAGTCAGAATTGGCAACTGGACGCCAAGAAATTACGGCGGCAAATATATGGGCGAGGTTACATTAACCACCGCCCTATCGCATTCGCTGAACTCGGTTGCCGCCCAATTGATTATGGAAGTCGGTACTGACAAGGTTATCGAAGTGGCTCACCGTCTCGGTATCCATTCGGCACTTTCGGACAATGCCTCTATTGCGCTCGGCACATCGGAAGTAAGTCTGCTTGAATTGACTGGCGCATTTGTGCCTTTTGCCAATGGCGGTTATAAGCCGCAACTGCGTCTGATCTCGAAAGTAGAAGATACAAACGGTAAAACCATATATGATTTTGGCGAAATTACTGCCAATCGCGTTGTTGAACCGGATATTGTCGGCATGATGAATGCAATGCTTGAACAAACTGTCGAGAATGGTACAGCACGAAAAGCCGCGATTGACCGGCCGGCAGCCGGAAAAACCGGTACAAGTCAGGATTTTCGTGATGCCTGGTTTATCGGCTATACAACAGATTATGTCACAGGCATATGGTTCGGGAATGACGATGGCCATCCGATGAAAACAATTTCTGGCGGCTCGCTTCCCGTGCGCGCATGGAAATCCTATATGACGGTTGCCGAAAAATCATTGCCGGTTTTGCCACTTCCGGGCAATTACAACCTGCAAAATGCGGTTCCAGGAGGGAACGATATTTTGCCGGAAAGCGAACAACCGTCGACAACGCCTTATCCGGCTCCGCCGCCTGAACCGGGAAGCGGTGACGATTATTGGGCTTCCCGCCCTGCGGTCGATGTCGGGGCGCAGGCCCAACCGGTACAAACCAAAAAACGTTCATTCTTTGATTTTTTACGTGGCCGGTAACAAGGAATACGTTAAAAATGTGCCAAGTCATGCGTTAAAAATATTCTATGTCTCTGGCAATTTGCCATCAACACGATAAAAGTATTTTTACGAACTCGGTATTTGTAAAATTCAGATAGGGTAAGCACATGCCAACAATCGTCAAGAAGCTGTGTTTTATCATACCTTTGGCTTTATCGCTGATTGTTGAAGCCGGAGCCGTTACCGTTGTGCCTGCCAGTAACCGTAACAGTGTGCAACCGCCGGTTCCCGGTGCCTCGGCAAAGCGCACGCGCGAACTTTCGACGAGTTATGCTGCAAAATATGCCAAAATCTATAATCTGTTAAAGACTGATAACAAATTGAGAGCGCGCATTATCGCGGTTGCAAAAGATTACGGCATCAATCCTGTCCATATCGCCGGTGCAATTGTCGGAGAACATACCTATAATGTCGACGTTTATGACCGGTTACAGACCTATTATGTGAAAGGCATGTCCTATCTTAATCAGGGCGTGCAATTTGCCTATAATGGTGAGGACGTAACCGATTTTGTCAAACGCGAGCAATTTTCCCCGTGTAACGGTTTGTCGGATAGTTATAGATTGTGGACTTGCCGTGAAAATATCTGGGATAAGGATTTTCGCGGCAAAACAGTTGACGGGAAAAAATACCCTGATAACCGTTTCAGTGCGGTATTTTTCCAACCATTTTTTGCCGGACAGACTTTCGGTCTGGGACAGGTCAATCCGCTTACAGCTTTGATGATGTCTGACAGAGTTAACCGGATTTCCGGTTTGCCCAAGCTTTCTGCGGAAAATGGCGGACAAGTCTATAAAACCATTATGGATCCCGACCAGACCATTCCCTATATTGCAGCAACAATCCGCCAATCCATTGATGCTTACCGACAGATTGCCGACTTTGATATTTCACAAAACCCCGGTTTGACCGCCACACTCTATAATACGGGAGGTGCCGAAGCGCGGGCGCGGGCATTGGCGGAAGAAAACAAGCGCGCACTTGCACGCGGCGAGAAACCGAAATTGCCACAAGAAAATTATTATGGCTGGTTTGTAAACAGCAAAATCGGCGATCTTGAGAAACTGTTTTAAGGGCTTGGCCTTTTCCGCATTGGTGGGGCTAACGCTTTTTTTGATCTCACACGTGGTCAACTCATAGGATTGCTTGATGCGCTTTTTAAAACATCGCCATTACCTGATTAAGATGTCATCAAGAAAGTGATAAAAACCTTTTCACGGGCTTTGCGATATTTTAACAGCGCATATGCCGGTCTCTTTGCCAACGCGCAAGATCAACTCGCACCCAAACAACGGGAAAAATAGAAAATCAACAGGTCGCTATAAAAGCAACACAAGCCATCTGGAACGGGTAACTTATATGAGAGAGGTAACCCGCACAGATTGAACGTGTTTAAAAATTTTGTTTCCTATACTTCATCTTCAAAACAGGCAAAACGATTGACTTACGATCATCGGAAATTTTTTAAAACAGGCTTGTTGAAATTGTTACATTGCCTATTCCGCTTGTCATATAATCAGATTTTCGTAATCAGATTTTTGCTTGCCGCCGCAACCGGACATAGAGTGCACCTTTTCCGCCATGATTTCTCGGTGCATCATCAAATGAAGATACAATCTGGCGGAATGGAGCCGTTTCCAACCAATGAGGAACGGCTTGCCGCAAAACGCCTTCACTGCCATGTGACAAACCTTTTCCGGTAATGACAAGAACGTGGCGCAAGCCGCGATGGCGTGCAGACTGCAAGAAGTTGAGAAGCAGCGAGTAAGCTTCATCGCGATAAAGTCCGTGAAGGTCGACGCGTCCCTCGATTTCAACACGCCCGCGCGATATTTTACGATAGGTCGGTTTATCAAAGGCAAAGAGCTTCGGCAGTGTCTCTTGCCGATCGCTATTGTCATCCTTCACATTTTTCAATCTGGCCTGTCTTATAAGTTCCATCGAGAAAAAAGCAGGCATATCTTTCATTTCGACTGAAAGAATCGCGGACTTTGCTAACGGAATTGCGGTCCTTCTTACTTGATCCCATAAAATGCGATCTTCAGGTTTCAGCCGGTCAATCTTTTCCCGATTATTGTCACGAGCCATTGTCATTCAACCTTCAAGTATACGACCGACGTCATCGGTTGAACCTAGCGTTTCTAAAGAAAATTACTCGCCATCTTCCGTGCCGATAATTTTCCAGTTCGGATCGCGCGATTTGACATTCCGTGCAAACGTCCAGATGTCTTTGATTTCAGCTATTGTTTGGGGGTCACCATCTATAAGTTTCCGGCTGTCATCGTAAGTCGCGGAAATAATCTCGCTGGCAACCTCTATTGTCAATTGCGCAATGTCCGCCTGACAGGTGGCATTGACTATCTCTATCTTATCAATACCGACAAATGTGAACTGGACGTTTTCACCTTTTTTATCGCGTTCATCAATAGCTGCCGAAAATCCAGCATAAACCTCGTCGGATAAAAGCGATTTCAGTGTTTTCTTATCCCCTTTGGCAAATGCTGTTACGACCATTTCATAGGCCACTCTTGCACCATCCAGAAATGAATTGGGTGAAAATGTCGGGTCTTCCTTGCGGATAGCGCGCAATTCCTTGTTGAGGTCGCTGTTTTCAGGGGCAATTTTATCAATATCGGAAAAATCGTCGGCTGCTCTTGCTTCCGGTTTTGGTAATGCGATAACGTTATCTGACTCCTTCTCTTCCGCTTTTTCCGCTTGCCGCGAATAAGGGTCGAAAGGCGGCCTTTCAAAACCTGTGCGTTTTCCCAATACACTCCGTAGCTGCAAAAAAACCACTACAGCAATAATCAGGGCAATAACCAATACAATGTCGAAATCCATCTGCGCGGCCGATCTCCAAACTCGAAAAATGGGTATCACTACAAGAATGCAATGATAATCGTAGATTTAAATATATAGAACAGCAAAAGTCATCATTCAAATATGGCTTTTTAATCCCTATTTAAAGAAGGAATTATATTGCTGCTATCATTATGCCTTAAAAAATCCGGAAAGGACAACATTGGTGAGAAATATCTACCGTAATACACCCAATATTGCCGGCCTATTTTTGCTTGTCGCAATTTTTATCGAGATTGCAGGTTTCATCATTGTTGGAAAAGAGATAGGTGTTCTTGCAACATTGGCGCTCATCATTCTGTCTATGTTTGTCGGATTTATTCTTCTGCGTATTCAGGGAATTACACTTCTTGCCAAAATGCAGCATGAACTTTCTGCCGGCCGCATACCTGACCGCGAACTTGCTCACGGTGCGTTGCTTATTCTGGCCGCTATCCTGTTAATCATTCCGGGTTTTGTCACCGATATTATCGGACTTTTACTCTTTATTCCGCAAATCCGTGATCTCTTATGGAAGTGGGTGTCGAAAAAAATGACAGTCCGCGCCACTTTTTCATCCGGTTTTAGAGAAAACAGTTACGATAATAACCATTCGCAAACGATTGATCTTGATGCCGAGGATTATCATTCATCCGATCCCGAACATTCTCCATGGCGTAAAGATGACGATAATAAGCGTTTAAATTGATAATAAAGCGAAAAATAGTGAAAGGCGGTTTCGCTTTTATTGCAACAATGTCCGCGACATGCTAGCCCGTATTATCTCTAACCCCTCATGGCGCAATTTGGCGCTAATAATAGAAGGTTTTTATTATGGCCGAAGGCGAAGCAAATAAAAATGGCGAAGCTCCCGTATTCACGGTTCTAACGCAATATCTCAAGGATTTTTCATTTGAAAGCCCGAATGCTCCACAGGCATTGAGACCACGCGAAAAAGCACCCGAAATCAATATCGGTATCAACGTCAATGCCAATCCGATGGAAGATGACAATTATGACGTTGTCCTTTCGCTCACTGCCAAAGCTGGCGAAGGCAAGGATATGCTGTTCAACGTCGAATTGGTCTATGGCGGTGTTTTCCGTGTAAAAAACATTCCTCAAGAACATGTTATGCCATTGGTTTTCATTGAATGCCCGCGTTTGCTCTTTCCTTTCGCGCGCCAGATCGTTGCCGACGCAACACGTAATGGCGGCTTCCCTCCTTTGATGATCGACCCGATCGACTTTGCAGGACTGTTCCAGAAGCGCATTGCAGAAGAACAGGCAAAAGCACAGAAATCCAATCCTTCGTAAGAACTTGAAAAATCTGTGACTATTCCATTATTCCCGCGAAATTCGCGGGATTTTTTTTGTCCCTTCCCTATCCCCTCGCCAGACATTGACAACGGAATAAAGTGGCTCGCCAAAGATAAACAAATCGACGAATGCTTCCATCTTTTGTTATTTAATTTTTGAAATAAAATAGGTTTAAAAAACTGACCAAAGCGCATTCTGCCCAGTCGGTTGCAAAACGGAACTCTATTGCTTGTTCAAAGCATAAAAAATCCGTTCACCCTTGCTTTTCTAGAATAGACAGGACAACCGCAGTCGCCTTGTCAAACCGGATTATAAGCGCCCAGCTCCAGTGATGAGTGATACGAGGTGATTATTGGCAAGAAGAAGTACCTGCCCGACTTTTTTTCAAAAGCGGAAGAAACCTCCCCATTCTTATCGCTGCAAAATAAGCTGATCGTTGCTTTAACCAATATGGATTTTTAAAAATACTGCTATTTTGGAAATCTTTATTCAGCCCGCGTTACCTGTCGCGCGGGTGAAGCTTCAGTAACGGCGCTTTCCCGCTTTAGAATGAAAAACGGCAATTCAATTAAAAACCGGAAAAAACTATCGTATATAAAAAAACCCGCCTCGAAAGGCGGGTTTCCCGATTTTTTAAAAGCCATCGCAGTCACCTGCGACAACAGGAGCGGAATGATTATTCCTGTTCCTGCTTTTTCAATGCAGCACCCAGAATGTCACCGAGTGAAGCACCGGCATCCGACGAACCATATTGTGCAACAGCTTCTTTTTCTTCGGCAATTTCCAAAGCCTTGATTGAAACTGTGATTTTGCGGGTCTTTTTGTCGAATGCGGTAACGCGTGCATCAACCTTCTGGCCGACTGTAAAGCGTTCCGGACGTTGTTCGTCACGATCAAGCGACAGATCCGAACGACGGATCGTTGTTTCGAGATCATGGTCGACCAGTTTTACATCAATGCCATTGTCGTGGATTGCAGTTACTTCGCAAGTTACAACAGCACCTTTGCGCAATTCACCGGAAGCAACGGCTTCACCGACCTTGTCGCCGGAAAGCTGTTTGATACCGAGTGAAATACGTTCTTTGTCGACATCAACATCAAGAACAACAGCCTTGACGACATCGCCCTTGTTGTATTCCTCGATAACCTGCTCGCCAGGACGGTTCCAGTCGAGATCGGAGAGGTGAACCATACCGTCAACATCGCCTTCAAGACCAATGAAGAGACCGAATTCGGTTTTGTTCTTGACTTCACCTTCAACAACAGAACCAACAGGGAATTTGTTGGCAAAAGCTGTCCACGGGTTTTCAAATGTCTGCTTGAGACCCAAAGAAATACGGCGTTTTGCCGGATCCACTTCCAGAACAACAACTTCGACTTCCTGAGAGGTCGAAAGAATCTTTCCTGGGTGAACATTCTTCTTTGTCCAGCTCATTTCCGAAACGTGGATAAGGCCTTCGATACCCGGTTCGATTTCGACAAAAGCACCATAATCGGTAATGTTGGTAACAGTGCCCTTGATCTTCTTGCCAACCGGATATTTCTCGCTGATGCCTTCCCACGGGTCGCTTTCAAGCTGCTTCATGCCCAGGGAAATACGATGTGTATCCTGATTGATACGGATGATCTGTACTTTTACAGTCTGACCGATCGACAGGATTTCAGACGGATGGTTGACACGGCGCCATGCCATATCGGTAACGTGCAAGAGGCCATCAATACCGCCGAGATCGACGAATGCACCGTAATCGGTGATGTTCTTGACGACACCTTCAACAACCTGACCTTCTTCAAGGTTCTGTACGATTTCAGAACGCTGTTCGGCGCGGCTTTCTTCAAGAACTGTACGGCGTGAAACAACAATATTGCCACGACGACGGTCCATTTTCAAAATTTCAAAAGGCTGCGGATTATGCATCAACGGCGTTACATCGCGAATCGGACGAATATCGACCTGACTGCGCGGCAAGAAAGCAACTGCTCCATCGAGATCAACCGTGAAACCACCTTTGACCTGACTGAAGATAACGCCTTCAACGCGTTCACCGGCGTTGAATTTTTCTTCCAGACGAACCCAGCTCTCTTCACGGCGGGCTTTTTCGCGTGAAAGAACAGCTTCACCCATAGCGTTTTCGATACGCTCGACATAAACCTCGACTTCATCGCCGGGCTTGAGCGAACCGTCTTTACCCTTGGCACCGAATTCCTTTAACGGAACACGGCCTTCTACTTTAAGACCGGCATCAATGATTGCCATATCTTTTTCAATTGCAATGATGCGGCCTTTGACAACCGAACCCTCGACGAGATCATTGGTCTGGAGGGATTCAGCCAAAAGGGCTTCAAAATCCGCTTTTGTGGGATTGTATTGTGACATAGAAACTCCTGAAGAAGTGCCTTTTGAAATAATAATGAATTAAGGCACGAGCGCCGGGTTAGTGTTAAAACGATGTTATTTTCCTGCCGCCCGTTCTTTGCGGGGTAGTTTGGCGCATGGCCGGAAATAACATTTCTCTTAAACTCTTCTACCGTTTTGCCAAAATTGGATCAATTATAGCACAAGCGGCAGTAAACGCGCCTTCTATACTCAATTTTGTTGTATCAAGCAAGTGCGCATCTTTTGCAGGTTTCAACGGGCTTTCGGTGCGCTTCATATCGCGTTCGTCGCGCCGTTTGAGATCGACAAGAATAGCATTATAATCGGCTTTCTCGCCTTTCTCCATCATTTCATTATAGCGCCGTTCGGCTCGAACTTCGGGGGCTGCAACGATATAGAGCTTGACATCGGCATCGGGACAAACAACTGTTCCAATATCACGCCCGTCAAGAACTGCCCCATTACTTTGTTCGGCAAAAGCTTTCTGCATGTCGACCAATGCTTTTCGCAAACGCCCCATCACCGCCACCTTCGAGGCTGCTTCACCGATTTCATGTTCGGATAAATGCGCCCGATCAAGTGAACCAAAATCAATCAACGAAGCGGTTTTTACTGCAATGTCTTCATTATCCAGCGGCAAATGGCGTTTTAAAAGCTCATCGGCAACCGCACGATAGGTCAAACCGGTATCGAGATAGGAAAATTTATAATGGGAGGCAAGTTTGCGCGCCAATGTGCCCTTTCCTGAAGCGGCCGGCCCATCAATTGCAATAATAAACGGCTTGTTCGGGTTCATTCGATATGCGCTCCCAATTTGGCCATCAGCCCCATAAATTCCGGAAAACTTGTTGCAATCATGCGTTTGTCGTCAATTGTCACAGGCTTTCCGGCTCCAAGACCAAGAACCAGAAAGCTCATGGCGATACGGTGGTCGAGATGTGTTGTGACAGTTCCGCCACCAATGTTTTTTGCCGAAGGCTCACCAGTCACGATAAGGAAATCTTTTCCCTCTTCACAATCAACACCATTTTTTTTCAAACCGTTGGCGACGGCTGAAAGCCGGTCCGATTCTTTGACCCTCAGTTCTGCAAGCCCTTCCATAACTGTTTTTCCCTCGGCAAAAACGGCCGCAACTGCAAGAACAGGGTATTCATCGATCATTGACGGTGCGCGCTCTTTTGGCACTTTTATCCCCTTTAATCGGGAGGAACGCACACGAATATCGGCCACCTCTTCCCCGCCCGTCTGGCGTTTGTTTTCAAAGCTAATATCAGCTCCCATTTCCAAAAGCGTGGTGATTAATCCGGTGCGGGTGGGATTTAACAACACATTTTCTATTGTTATATCCGAGCCTTCGGTAATCAAGGCTGCCACAATCGGAAATGCTGCCGAAGACGGATCGCCGGGAACGGTTATAACCTGACCGTATAATTCTCCCTGCCCCTCTAAATGGATATAGCGCACACCGTCATTATCTGTCTCGACCTCAAGATCGGCACCAAAGCCCACAAGCATCTTTTCGGTGTGGTCACGTGTCATGACCGGTTCGATGACAGTGGTAATACCGGGAGTATTGAGACCGGCAAGCAAAACGGCCGATTTCACCTGAGCCGATGCCATGGGAACGCGATAGGTAATCGGGTTGGGTGTGACTGCGCCCCACAATGTCAATGGCAATCTGTCACCTTCCGAGGCTTCCACCTGCACACCCATCAGCCGTAATGGATCAAGGATGCGCCCCATAGGCCGTTTTGACAAAGATGCGTCACCGATAAAACGGGTCTTCATTGCATAAGTACCGACAAGCCCCATCGTCAATCTCGCACCGGTTCCGGCATTGCCGAAATCAAGTGGTTGTTCTGGTTCAAGAAGACAGCCGTTTCCCGTTCCGTGGATGACATAAACACCGTTATCCTTGGTTATTTTTGCACCCATTGCCCGCATGGCATTGGCAGTGTGAATAACATCGTCACCTTCCAAAAGACCGGAAATGCGGGTTTCTCCACTTGCAAGAGCACCGAACATCAGGGAACGGTGGGAAATGGATTTATCTCCCGGTATCCGGATATGTCCGGAAAGATTGGCAGATTTTTTTGACGAAGCGGGAAGTGGTTCAGACATAGCAAATGTGTTTCTTCTTTATATATAGGAAAAGCATGCTTCTAACATAAGCAGTTTCATACGTCATGAAAAAATACATCGCTTCAAGGAAATTGAACACGGGTCTTATTGTTTATCTTTGACAAAAGCATATTTTTGCGCTTAAGCACCGTGAGCGAATTTTTTGATTAATCTTAACGGCATTTTATGGGCGCGTAAATGCTCGCGTCCGGTTAAAGTGCTTTCAAACAAAGGCGCGTGTCTATTTTTATAAGCATGAGGCAAATAGAAACAGCACGACCAACCAAAAGAGGCTCGGTCCATGGCAAAACCTGAACTTGGAACCAAACGAATAGACCCGGAAACGGGCAAGAAATTCTATGATCTTAATCGTGACCCGATTATTTCACCTTATACTGGGATCTCCTACCCCAGATCCTATTTCGACGCCACAGCCGACGCTAAGGGCGAGGATGAGGAAGAGGAGACTGAGACGGAGGACCTTGACACGGCATTAGAAAAGCCTGAATTCATCTCGCTTGAAGATGCTGATGATGAAACAAAGGGTGGCGAAGACATACCGGATATCGGCGACGATGAGGATGTCGACCTTGGTGACGATGATGACGACGCATTCTTGCCGGATGATGAAGACGACGAGGATGACGACGTAAGCGGTATTATCACCGGTGGCAATAAAGTTCATAAAGACGACGACATCTGACGAGAATTAAAGGGAAATTGTTTTCTTTTATAAAGTTTGCAATTTCCCTCTTGATCTTTGGCGCCACTCAATTTAAGAAGCCGCCAGACAGTTTGTCTTTATCCCTGAGGTCACAACGTGATCTTCTCGTCTTGAATGGGGCTATAGCTCAGCTGGGAGAGCGCTTGCATGGCATGCAAGAGGTCAGCGGTTCGATCCCGCTTAGCTCCACCAATTCTTGAAAAAACCGGCTTTTAAAAAAAGAGAGCTTCCCCCGGCTCTAATCTCGAAATTTTGCCGCTTAAATTTTTTATCCGTTAACTTCTTTACCTGTTAACTTATTTGCCCCTTAACTTCTTTGAATGAAGACCCGTTTCTCAAAGCTGTTTTATATTTTGATTTCCAACCGGTCTTGTTCATTGCTTTTTCTATTCCGCAGGTTCCGGATTGCCATTTTTAAAACTTTACTGTTTTTGATGGTCCTTGGGAGACAGTTTGACACTATTGGCAAACGATTCTTGATTTTTTAAAATCTTGCCTGCGCCAGTCATGACCAAAAACATGTGCGATTATTGTTGTGCTTTCAAATTGGCTTACGAGAGAGACTATAAACTTGATCGCTAAACATTATCAATTATAAGGCATTTGTTAGATGGCTAATTAATTCGGGAAAGCATTTTTATGCCGCCAATAAAACGATTTTCATTCAACCATCGGAGCAATCAATAAGGAGTTCGGCACAGAATTTATGTTGGAAGATATCTATAAAGTTATCCATGAACGGCGCGATGTGCGCGACGAATTTTTACCTCAACCGCTTGATGAGGCTGTTATCACAAGGCTTCTTGAAGCGGCTCATTCAGCTCCTTCGGTAGGCTTCCAGCAGCCATGGAATTTCCTTCTTATCCGTGACCAAAGGCGAAAAACACAAGTCAAAGAAATTTTTGACCGTGCGAGCGCCGAGGAAGCAAAAATTTTTAACGACGAAAGGCGAAAACTTTATAACCGCCTGAAATTACAGGGTATTGTCAAAGCACCTCTTAATCTGGTTGTCACATGTGACCGCTCGCGCGATGGCCGCACCGGTCTTGGGCGTTTTCATAATCCGCAAATGTCGGCCTATAGTTGCGTTTGTGCGGTCGAAAATTTGTGGCTTGCAGCACGGGCTGAAAACATCGGCGTCGGCTGGGTTTCGATCTATCATGATGACGAGCTGAAGGAATTGCTAAAGATTCCCCCCGAAATCGACATCATCGCCTATTTGTGTATCGGCTATGTCAGCCACTTTTACGATAGCCCCGAACTCGAACAAAAAGGATGGCGTAAACGCGTACCGCTCGAAAGCCTTGTTTACCACGAAGAGTGGCCCAAGAACGCGCAATAATATTGCGTAATAATAGCGAATTTTTTTTGATTCTAATCTAAATGTGATTGAGCATTGATCGAAAAAGCGTTTAAAATCCTTGCGTTTATATGATCTGTGCGGCACAACCGTTACTACATTGGAATTATTCAAGGAAAATTCAAAATGCCTCCCTATCGCTCAAGAACTTCTACTCATGGCCGGAATATGGCCGGTGCCCGTGGCCTTTGGCGTGCCACCGGAATGAAAGACGGAGATTTTGGTAAGCCGATTATTGCTATTGCCAATTCCTTTACACAATTTGTTCCAGGTCACGTACATCTTAAAGATTTGGGACAACTTGTGGCACGCGAAGTAGAAAAAGCGGGCGGCGTTGCAAAAGAGTTTAATACAATTGCTGTCGATGACGGTATCGCAATGGGGCATGACGGTATGCTCTATTCCCTTCCTTCACGCGAGATCATTGCCGATTCGGTCGAATATATGGTCAATGCCCATTGTGCGGATGCTCTGGTCTGTATTTCCAATTGCGATAAAATTACACCGGGAATGCTGATGGCGGCTTTACGGCTCAATATTCCAACGGTTTTTGTTTCCGGCGGCCCGATGGAAGCAGGAAAAATCAAATGGAAAGGCAAAGAACTTGCTGTCGACCTCATTGATGCCATGGTTGCAGCAGCCGACGACCATAACAGCGATTCCGAAATTGCCAATATGGAGCGGGCAGCTTGCCCGACATGCGGTTCATGTTCGGGTATGTTTACAGCAAATTCGATGAACTGCCTGACGGAAGCACTTGGCCTATCGCTTCCCGGTAACGGTTCGATGCTCGCAACCCATGCCGACCGCAAACATCTTTTTGAAAAAGCCGGCCACCTTATCGTAGAACTGGCCAAGCGTTATTATGAACAGAATGATGACAGTGTTCTTCCCCGCTCGATTGCAACATTCAAATCTTTTGAAAATGCAATGACGCTTGATATTTCAATGGGCGGTTCAACCAATACGGTTCTTCATCTATTAGCCGCCGCGCAAGAAGGCGAAGTTGATTTTACAATGTCCGACATCGACCGGCTTTCACGCCACGTTCCGGTTATTTGTAAAGTTGCACCTGCCGTTGCCAATGTGCATATGGAAGATGTCCATCGTGCCGGTGGCGTTATGGCAATTCTGGGCGAACTTGACCATGCAGGTCTTATTCACAGCGAAGTTGCAACTGTTCATGAACCAACATTGAAGGATGCTTTGCGCAAATGGGATGTCAAACAGACAAATAATCCGGAAGTCCATGAATTTTATCGTGCTGCTCCGGGTGGCATTCCGACCCAAACACCATTCAGCCAGTCACGGCGTTATGAAACAGTCGACCTTGACCGCGAAAAAGGCGTCATTCGCGATGTCGACCATGCCTATTCCAAGGATGGCGGCCTTGCCGTTCTTTACGGCAACCTTGCCAAGGATGGGTGCATTGTCAAAACCGCCGGCGTTGACGACTCGATTTTGAAATTCAAAGGTCCGGCACGGATTTTTGAAAGCCAAGACTCCGCAGTGGTTGCTATTTTGAACGGCAAAATCAAACCGGGAGACATTGTGCTTATCCGTTATGAAGGTCCGCGCGGTGGCCCCGGAATGCAGGAAATGCTTTATCCGACAAGCTATCTGAAATCGAAAGGTTTGGGAAAAGCCTGTGCTCTCATCACCGATGGCCGTTTTTCCGGTGGTTCGTCGGGGCTTTCCATCGGCCATGTTTCACCGGAAGCTGCCGAGGGTGGCACGATCGGTCTTGTCGAAGAAGGCGATACAATCGAAATCGACATACCAAATCGCAAAATCCATCTTGATGTCGATGACGCTACACTTGCCAAACGTCACAAGGAGATGGAACAGAAAGGCGACAAAGCCTGGAAGCCGGAAGAGGTTCGCAAACGCAAAGTTTCCAAAGCTTTACGTGCTTATGCAGCCATGACAACATCGGCCGCCAAAGGCGCTGTTCGCCAAATCTGATTTTAAAATTTTCTCTCCCGTTATGATTGGTAAATTGTAACGGGAGAGTTTTATAATCATTTTTAAAAATATATTGTCATTTTTTAATATACCGCGACTTTGAAACATGAAGTTGGCCTGAAATTATTTCCGAACCGTTAGGGGAACGAATGCCGGTTATTGATGTATTGGCAAAACATGCCAGTTTGACACCTGACAGAATTGCGATTTCGATCGCCGGAAATAAAATCACCTATAAAACACTCTACCAGCGAGCCGAAGCTTTCAGGCGCAATCTTTTTAAATTTAAAAAACGCCACCCCGATCATTTCGGTTTACCGGATGAAGGTCGGCTGGTTCTGCTCGCACTTCCAAACCATTTTCGCTTTGGTGAAATTTTTGTCGGTGGTTCGGCAAGCCCGCATTGCGTTGCAGTTCTTTCTGTTGCCACGCCCCCAAACCAGATTGAAGAAATCATGCGTCGGCTTAATCCCGACATTGTTATTTGCGAGAACAAAGATTGCATCATTGCAGAAATTGCCCGCACCCTTGATTTGCCAGCACTTTATGTTGAAAAAGATACCGACACTCAATTAACTTATGACCGTTTTCTGGCAACTTATGACCGTTTTCTGGCAACTTATGACCGTTTTCTGGAAGGAACGAACCCCGATAAAACGATAGCCGATCTGCCGCTTGGGCCGTTTTTTATCGGTTTTACGTCCGGCACAACGGGGCTTCCAAAAGCTTTTATCAGAAACCGCCAAAGTTGGCGAAACTCGCTCGTGACCGGACGAAAGTTCTTCGGCCTCGACAAATTACATAAAGCGGTTGCTCCCGGTCCCATGGCGCATGGCGTGAGCCTTTATGCGCTTATCGAAACCTTGGATAGCGGCCAGACATTTGAAAGTGTCCGAAAATTCAATGTCGACGAAGTATTGGAGCTTCTGAAGACCGCCGATCGTTTTGTCGGCGTGCCAACCATGCTCAACGAATTGAGACAACGGGCGGATGAACATAAGTCGGTTTTTAAAGAAATGAAGCAACTTGTGACCGGAGCTTCAAAATTCGATCGTCAGCATTATAACGACGCCCGCGCGCTTTTTCCGAATGCGGAAATTTTACAATATTATGGTGCATCGGAATTAAGTTTTGTTGCAGTCAACAAAATGACACCCCGAACGCTTTCACATGAAACCTCCATGTCACCGGTGGGAAAACCGTTTCCCGGTGTCAAAGTCACAATTCGGGATGAAAATTTGTTACCACTCGCGCCGGATAAAATCGGTACTATTTTTGTCGAAAGCGATTTGATCTCGGATGGATATTTATGGGGCGACAATGGCAAATCATTTGTCCGTAACCAATATGGCGCAACTGTTGGCGACCTCGGCATGATGGACAAAAACGGCGAACTTTATGTGATGGGGCGTGCCGGCGGTATGATTATTTCGGGCGGCAACAATATTTATCTTGCCGAAATAGAAACGGCATTGAAAACCATCCCGAATGTCAGTGAAGCAATTGCTTTCGGCATTGCCGATGACGTTTATGGAGAACGTCTTGTCAGCGTTGTTTCATTCAAAGATGCCCCGTTAACCGCAGATGAATTGCGTGAATTTTGCCGCCCGTTAATGGAAAAATTCAAAATTCCGAAAGATTTCTATTTAATTAATCACTGGCCAATGACGTGGAGCGGAAAAATTGCGCGCGTGATAGTCAAAAGAATGGTTGAAGAGGGCGCCCCCGAAGTCACAAGGCTTTAAAAATGGAAGAGAGTAGAACACCTGTTATTATTGCGGCAGCAAGAACAGCTATAGCGCGTGCAAATGGTGCACTTTCGTCCATTGACGTGGAATATCTTCTAAGCCCGCTCATTCAGGCACTCATCGAACGCACAAAGATCGAAAAAACCGGAATTGACGATGTTATGATCGGCAATGCTGCGGGCGGCGGGGGTAATCTCGCACGCCTTGCCGCTTTGACTGCCGGACTGCCTGTTGAAATTTCGGGTGTAACGCTTGACCGGCAATGCGGCTCGGGTCTTGAAGCTGTTGTTATGGCATGCAGACTTGTTGAAGCGGGTGCGGGTGAAATTTATCTCGCCGGTGGTGCAGAGAGCGTATCAACTGCGCCGTGGCGCATAAAACGCCCGAAAACGCCGCGCGAATTGCCGCAATTTTTTTCCCGTGCCCGTTTTTCGCCGGATAGAATCGGTGACCCCGATATGGGAAACATGGCTGAAAATATTGCCCGACATTTTGGCATATCGAGAGAAAGGCAAGATCTTTTCGCGCTTCAAAGCCATCAACGAGCTTTGAAAGCTCAAGCTGACCATCGTTTTGACGATGAAATCATACCCCTTCAAACTGCAAAAGGTCTATTTTCCGCTGACGATTGCCCAAGATCGGGTTTGACCGTGGAAACTTTGGCCCATTTGCGACCGGTTTTTGAACAAAATGGAACAGTCACTGCCGGAAATTCCTGCCCTTTGAATGACGGGGCAGCTCTGGTTCTGGTGACATCTCTCGAAAAAGCCAAACAATTGGGCATTCAATACGGAATTATTTTTATTGATAGTGCTGTAAGCGGTGTTGACCCCAATCTTGCCGGTATGGGGCCGGTTCCCTCGACAAAAAAATTGTTACAAAGAATGAAGCTCGACAATTGTTCGGATTTCAGTGTTATCGAATTCAATGAAGCCTTTGCCGCACAAGTGCTTGCCGCCATTGACGAGTTGGATATATCGGCGGAACAAATCAACCGTGAAGGTGGCGCAATCGCCCTTGGACATCCTTTCGGCGCGTCGGGCACTTTTCTGACGATACGGCTTTTTTCCCAAATGAAAAATCTGGCAGATAATGCGCTCGGCCTTGCGACAATGGGAATTGGCGGAGGGATGGGAATAAGTGCAGCATTCCGACCTTACCATAACGGCTAAACATCAATTCTCTTGAGCGGAAGCAAAATTGTAATAGTTCTTGCGAAAACCGGCTTGTTTAACATACCGGCCTTCTTTTTTCATCAGCAAAGGCGCGAATAATACAAAACCAATGCGATCAATAACAGCATTGGCAACGTGACTTGAAAGCCTCCGGATGGTTATTCGATATAATTCCCGTTTAACATCATCCCGTTCCTGTTGAACCATCCCGTTCTTATTAAACAAAGACAAGCCTTGCCCGCTCTTCAAGTGCTTTAAAAAACACGCATTCCCGCCAATCGGTTTTTTCAATCGAGAGCGTCAAGTCTTCAACCCTGCCATTAATTTTCAGCCAATGAAAGCTGTTTCAAACGATAGAGTTCTTCCAAGGCTTGCTTAGGGGAAAGCTCGTCAGGATTGATTGCCTTCAAGGCTTCTTCGATTTTTGAAGTTTGATGGCTGTTTTCAGCTTCGCGCGCCAAAGCAACGGAAAAAAGTGGAAGATCATCTATCAATTTTGTGGCTTTACCGGCGACTTCACCTTTTTCCAACTGATGGAGAACATCTTTTGCCCGCGACAAAACGGCCGCCGGAAGGCCTGCAAGCTTTGCCACCTGCACCCCATAGGAACGGTCTGCCGCGCCATTTCCCACCTCGTGAAGAAAAACAACATCGCCATTCCATTCTTTGACTTTCATCGTCACATTGTGAAGGCGATCAAGTTTTTCGGTGAGTGCTGTCATTTCATGAAAATGGGTCGCAAAAATTGCACGACAATGATTGACCTCATGAAGATATTCAATGGCTGCCCAGGCAATCGAAAGCCCGTCAAATGTCGAGGTTCCGCGGCCGATTTCATCAAGAATAACCAATGAACGCTCGCCTGCCTGATTGAGAATTGTTGCTGTTTCCACCATTTCAACCATAAAGGTTGACCTTCCATGGGCAAGATCATCGGCTGCACCAACGCGGCTGAAAAGCCTGTCGACAACACCGATATGGGCAGAACCGGCAGGAACAAACGACCCCATTTGCGCCATAATGGCAATCAGGGCGTTTTGACGCAAAAACGTTGATTTACCGCCCATATTGGGGCCGGTCAGCAGCCAAATAGCACCATATTTCGCACCATTTTTAGGAGAAAGATCACAATTATTGGCAACAAACGGTTCTTTGGCCTGCTTTCTCAATGCCTGTTCAACCACCGGATGGCGCCCCGCTACAATCTCGAAATCAAGCGACTGGTCGACAAGCGGGCGACAATAGCCCTGTTCTTCGGCGAGAAAAGCATTGGAGGCGGAAACATCAAAAACAGCAAGTGCCATAGCAGCTTGCCGGATGAAATCGGCTTGATCTGCAATTTCTTCAACCAGCTTGTCAAACAATTCAAGTTCGATTGTCAAAGCGCGATCGGCTGCATTGGCAATGCGGCTTTCAAGATCGGCAAGTTCTGTTGTGGTAAAACGCATGGCATTCGCCATTGTCTGGCGATGGATAAAACGGCTTTTTGCTTCATCCGTTTCCGTCAATGCCGGTGCCTGAAGCGCAGTGACTTCGATATAATAACCAAGAATATTGTTATGGCGGATTTTGAGTGCTTTAACGCCCGTTTCTTCGGCATAACGGCTTTGCAATTCGGCAATGAAGCGGCGCGATTCGTCCCTTAAGGTTCTCAGTTCATCAAGTTCCTGATTATAATTTTCGCGAACAAATCCCCCGTCCCGTTTCAACAAGGGCAGATCATCGGCAAGAATGCGATCAAGGTGGCTGTGCAAATCAACGGGTAATTTTTCAAGGATTGCAAAAGCATCGCCCAATTCTTGCGGCAGAAGTTGACCCGCAAACAGGTTTTTCACATCGCAAATAACAGCAAAGCCACGCTGGATTGCAGCCATATCACGCGGACCGCCGCGACCAAGAACAAGGCGTGAAAGTGCCCGTGGCATATCCGGTGCGCTTTTCAAAATAGCCTGCAAGCCTTCGGCAAGCCGCATATCATTAAGAAAATAGGCAACCGAATCAAGCCTCTCGTTGATGGCAACCGGCGCTATCAACGGTGCCATCAGGCGTTCGCTCAAAAGCCTTGCACCACCGCCCGTCACTGTCCGGTCAATCGCTTTCATCAAGCTGCCATCGCGCTGGCCTGAAAGTGTTCGCGTCAATTCCAGATTGTTGCGGGTTGCCGGATCAATAAACAAAGAGGCATTTTCGTCTTCCCTTAGAGGACGCATAAGGGGCGGACGTTCATTGATTTGTGTTTTTTCAACATAGCCGATTGCCGCAGAAATTGCCGAAAGTTCTGCACGATCATAGTGTCCCAGCCCTTCCAACGTTGCCAGTTTGAAATAGTCGCAAATATTGCGTTCGGCCATATTGCTATCAAAGAGGCTTGCCGCTTGTGGTGTAACGATACGACCAAGAATGTTGAATAACGGTTTCAATGCCTCGTCATGGAAAACACTATCGGCAACGATCAGCTCTTGCGGGTCGATGCGCATAATATCGGCAAGCAACCGGTCGGCATGGGCACGGCTTACTTTGAAAATTCCGGTTGAAATATCAATCCATGCAATCGCAAATTCCTGATCTTTTCCCGACTTGATGCGTGAAAGCGCCATAAGATAATTGGCTCGCGCCGGATCAAGCAGTTTATCTTCTGTCAGAGTTCCCGGTGTGACAAGGCGGATAACATTGCGTCGCACAACCGATTTGCCACCCCGTTTTCTTGCTTCAGCGGGGTCTTCCATCTGCTCGCAAACGGCCACGCGATAACCACAGGCAATAAGTTTTTGCAAATAATCATCAGCGGCGTGAACCGGAACGCCGCACATTGGTATATCTTCCCCCAGATGTTTGCCACGTTTGGTAAGAGCAATACCCAATGCCTTGGAAGCTTCGATTGCGTCGTCAAAAAAAAGCTCGTAAAAATCGCCCATGCGATAAAACAGCAAGTAATCGCTATTTGCCGCTTTTATTTCGATATATTGCTCCATCATCGGCGTGATACGCTCTTGCGAGCTATTCTGCTTTTCTCCGGTTGCGCCTTCTGTCATACTTTTTCTACCCTTGCCTTTTGGCTCGCCACCAAACAGCCTTTCATTTTATGTTCTATGAGGTTCCATAAGCTACATTCAATTTGAACGCCGTACCATTCAAAATACGGTTTCATACAGAACTCTTTCCGACCAATGCAATTTTACAATTTATTGCCGAAAACTCCCGAACAATATATTCAGGAACGAGAAAAAAACTTGGACTATTGTTTAAAGATAATCCATAATTTTGAATTATTATCGCATTTAGACCGGCTTGAATGCAGCGATCATATTCGCTACACCAGAAAATGATAGAAAAATGAGCAAAAAAAATCAAGAAAACACAGATAAAACAAAAACTTACAGTTCTTTAGAACAGGAAGCACTGGATTTTCACAGTCGCGGACGCCCCGGAAAACTGGAAATTGTCCCGACAAAACCGATGTCAACACAGCATGATTTAGCTTTGGCTTATTCGCCCGGCGTGGCTGTTCCGGTAAAAGCAATCGCAAAAGATCCCGCTTTAGCCTTTGATTACACAGATAAAGGCAATCTCGTTGCTGTTATTTCAAACGGTACAGCCATTTTAGGCCTCGGACATCTTGGCGCTCTCGCCTCCAAACCTGTGATGGAAGGCAAGGCCGTATTGTTCAAACGCTTTGCCGATGTTGATTCGATTGATCTGGAAGTTGATACCACCGATGTGGATGCTTTTATCAATGCGGTTCGCTATCTGGGGCCTTCCTTCGGCGGCATCAACCTTGAAGACATCAAAGCTCCCGACTGTTTTATCATTGAAAGCCGATTGAAAGAATTGATGAACATTCCGGTTTTTCATGACGATCAACATGGAACTGCCATTATTGCCACAGCCGGTCTTATCAATGCGCTTTATCTTACCGGACGTGATATGAAGCACACACGCCTTGTGTGCAACGGTGCCGGTTCTGCCGGAATTGCCTGCATTGAACTCATAAAAGCCATGGGTTTCAAGTCGGAAAATGTCATATTGTGCGACACCAAAGGCGTCGTTTATGAAGGCCGTCAGGAAAATATGAACCAGTGGAAGGCTGCCCATGCCGTCAAAACCGACAAACGAACGCTTGCGGAAGCACTTGAGGGGGCAGATGTTTTCTTCGGCGTTTCGGCCAAAGGGGTTTTGTCACCTGAAATGGTCAAATCCATGGCACCAAAGCCGATCATTTTTGCGATGGCCAATCCCGACCCTGAAATTACACCGGAAGAAGTTGCCAAAGTACGCGACGATGCCATTATGGCAACAGGGCGTTCGGATTACCCTAACCAAATAAACAATGTTTTATGCTTCCCTTATATTTTCCGTGGCGCACTTGATGTGCGTGCCAGCACGATCAATGAGGCAATGACAATTGCTGCGGCCAAAGCCATAGCCCAGCTTGCCCGCGAAGAAGTACCCGATGATGTGGCGGATGCCTATCGCGGCAGCAGACTTAAATTCGGGTCGCAATATATTATTCCGGTACCGTTTGACTCGCGCTTATTGTCGGCTATTCCGACTGCTGTTGCAAAAGCCGCAATGGAAAGCGGCGTTGCCGGCAAGCCGATTGCCGATCTTGAAGCCTATGCGCGGGATTTGGCTGCGCGACGTGACCCGATAGCCGCAACAATGCGCGGCGTTTACAACCGTGTACGCCAGAATCCGAAACGGATTGTCTTTGCCGAAGGTGAAGAAGAACAGGTCATGCGGGCAGCCGTTTCTTACGTCAATCAAAAGCTCGGCAGTGCCATTCTGGTTGGACATGAAGATGTTATCGAGAAAAGAGCGAAGGCAGCCGGTATCGACCTTAACAGATCCGGAATAAAAATTGCCAATGCGCGCCTGTCCGATCGGAAAGATGATTATGCAGATTACCTCTATAGCAAAATGCAGCGCAAAGGTTGGTTGTTGAGAGATTGCCACCGTTATATCAATAATGATCGCAACCATTTTGCCGCATGCATGTTGGCATTGGGCGACGCCGATGCGATGATTACCGGCGTAACACGTAATTATGAAACCGGACTTGCAGATGTCCTGCGCGTTATCGACGTAAAGGCAGATGAACGGGTTGTCGGTGTTTCAATGGCAATTTGCCGCGGTCGCACCGTTTTTATTGCCGACACGGCTATTTCCGAACACCCGAATCCGGAAGAATTGGCCGATATTGCCGAACAAGCGGCAAATTTTGCCCAAGATATGAGTTACAAGCCACGCGTTGCACTTCTGGCATATTCTACTTTCGGCCACATGAAGGGTGAAGGCGCCCAACGTATTCAGGAAGCGGTCAAATTGCTTCGCAAGCGCAATGTCGATTTCGAGTTTGACGGTGAAATGAGTGCCGACGTTGCACTTAACGCCAAAATGATGCAGCAATATCCGTTTATGGGATTGAGCGAACCGGCCAATGTTCTGGTTATGCCGGGCTATCATTCGGCCTCGATTGCCAGTAAAATGTTGCAAGAACTTGGGGGCGCAACACTGATCGGGCCAATTCTTTTAGGACTCGAAAAATCGGCCCAGATTGTGCCTCTGGGGGCGCGCGATTCCGACATTGTCACAATGGCAGCTCTGGCTGCCTATAATTCGACAAAATAGACCCATCCGGATTTTAAAGCCCCGTTTTCTCCAACGGGGCTTTAGTTGATTGCTTTATAAATAAATTCTTGAACTTTATAGCTGTTTAACGAATATGTCGGGGAACTGTTTTATTAAATAAATGCCCTGATTTGCTGAATTTTTTCCCTTATAGCAGCGCTATTTAATGCAATTTTTAACACTATGTCCTATTTTTATCGACGTGTAATATAAAGTGTTTGGCGTTTACCAAAAAAATCGAAATTCGAGTTTAATAAAAAAGATATAGTTTATCTTTTAAAAAACAGGCTAAATTCTGTCGCGTGAGCTTTTTAAAGGCAAGGATCAAATAATATGGCGGAAACTGCATCATCAATTAAATGGCTTCTTTCTCAACAAACGGAAATACGCTACCTTCCTGATACAGCTTTTCCAATCCGCTCGACCTTCAAATCGGAAGACGAGTTGCAGCAACTGGCCCATGAAATGGCCGAAGGTAAAAAAATTGTTTTGCCGGAATATACGCCATTCGATTTCAGAGAACGTCTCACCGAAAATTCCAAGCTCATTTTGCATACCTTCCGTTCGACCGATGCTGCCGCTCGCAATAATGAAACCATTACACCGGCTGCCCAATGGCTGCTCGATAACCATTATACGATTGATAAAACCATCCAGCAGGCGCGGCGTGACTTTCCGCGTGCATTTGTCAAACAGCTTCCCCCTTATAAAGGCGAAAATGAACTGCCGAGAATTTTCGCTCTAGCCTGGCTTTATGTTGCGCATACCGACAGCAGTTTTTCGCTTAAAACTTTAACGGCTATGGTCAACGGCTACCAACAGGTTGCAGATTTCCAGATTGGCGAATTATGGGCTTTGCCTTCGGCTGTCCGTATGGTTCTCATCGAAAACGCGCGCCGGCTTTCCATGCGCATCGAAAAAGCCCGCCGGATGCGGCGATTTGCTAACCAGGCCGCTGACCAAATGGCTCTGGCTGAAAATGACAATGCACTTCAAAGCATTTTTTCAACTTACGAGGCACTTGTTGCCGACCCGACTTTTGCGGCCCATCTTCTCTATCGTTTGCGTGGCGCTTCTGTTGATTCAACAACAGCCTTGAACTGGCTTGAAGAGCAGTTACATCGTCATGGCAGCGACCCTGAATCGGCAACTGCCGAAGAACATTCGCGCCAATCAACCGGCGGTGTGACAATGGGCAATATCATTCGTGGCCTGAAAGCCATTGATGACGTTGATTGGACATACTGGTTTGAAACGGTCAGCCATGTCGATTTTCTGTTGCGTGAAAACAGCGATTTCGGAGAAATCGACTTTCCATCGCGCAATACCTATCGCGTCATCATCGAAAAAATTGCCCGTCGTTCGCCGTTAACCGAACTGGAAGTGACAAAAAAAGCAATCGACATGGTCGAGAATGCAAAAAAAGACGGTGTCGCGACTGGTGCATCGGTTGCCTGGTATCTTGTGGGACCTGGACGAGAAGCCTTTGAACAGGCTTGCAATTATGATTGCCCGTTCTCGACGCGTTTCATGCGTGCCTTCCGCGCTATGAAAATTTTCAGCATTGCGGTTCCGGTTTCTGTCCTGACCATTCTCATTCTCATTGCAGTTTATGCATTGCTGCGGGAAACCGGTTTGAGCCATGCTTTGTCGCTAACTTTCACAGCACTGGCACTTTTCCCGACAATGGATACTGCTTTTGCGCTCTTCAATACTCTGGTTGCCTGGACTGTCGAACCGCGGCGACTGATCGGTTATGAATATAAGGACGGTATTCCGGAAGAAGCCAAAACACTTGTCGTCGTTCCGACAATGATAACCTCACGCGATTCTATTGACGAGCAGATAAGAAATCTCGAAGTTCACTATCTCTCGAACCCGCAAGGAGCCATTTATTTTGCATTGGTGACTGACTGGGCCGACTCGAAAAAGGAAGAAACGGCAGACGATCGCGATCTCCTCGAATATGCGCAAAAAGGTATTGCCGATCTCAACCGTTATTATCGCGGTGACGGGCAGCCGTTATTTTTCATTTTACATCGCCACCGTTTGTTCAATCCTAGTGAAGATTGCTATATGGGCTGGGAGCGCAAACGCGGCAAGCTGCACGAGTTGAATCTGCTTTTGCGCGGCGATCGTGACACAAGTTTCTTCCCGACAGACCCACGTCTGCCCATGGATTGCCGGTTTGTCATGACACTTGATTCCGACACCAAGCTCACCCCCGAAGCGGTCACCCGCCTTGTCGGCAAACTCAATCATCCGTTAAACCGCCCCGTTATCGATCCCGAAACACATAGGGTTAAAAGCGGCTATGGCATTCTTCAGCCGCGTGTGACACCCTCGCTTACCACCGGTGATGATGCTTCATTCCTGCAGCGTGTTTTTTCGGTCAATCGCGGCATTGACCCTTATGTTTTTGCCGTCTCCGATACCTATCAGGACCTTTTGGGCGAAGGAACCTATACCGGCAAAGGCCTTTATGACATTGATGCGTTTGAAATAGCGCTTGCCGACAAAGTGCGTGAAAATAGTGTGTTGAGCCACGACCTTCTTGAAGGCGGTTATGCACGTGTCGGTTTTGTGAGCGATGTCGAAGTGGTTGAAGATTATCCGACGGCTTATAATGTCGATGTTGCCCGTCATCATCGCTGGATCCGTGGTGACTGGCAATTGTTGCCCTATCTTTTCACCCGTCACAATATCAACCTTATTACCCGCTGGAAAATGCAGGATAATTTGCGGCGTTCACTAACCCCGCTCATGTGGATTATTGCCTCGCTTTTCGGTTGGTGCATATTGCCGCTTCATACGGCTGTGTTCTGGCAATTATTTCTGCTTTTGGGCATGTTTATTGCCCCCACACTTGGTGTTTTGCGCAATATTATGCCGACAAGCATGGATAATTCCTTGCGCGGCCACTTCCAGTCGGTGTTGACGAATATTGCGACAAGCACCGCAGATGTTGCACTGCGCACGACCTTCCTTGCCTATTCGGCATTCTATATGGTTGATGCGATTATCCGTACGCTCTATCGCATGTTTGTTTCACACAAACATCTGCTTGAATGGAAAACATCGGCAGCAACGCGTTCGTCTCCCAACACGCTTTCCTATTATGTCACCACCATGTGGCCGGCTTCGTTAATTGGCATCGTTTCCATTGCGTTACCTGCCGCACTTCATAATTCGGCAGTTTTTGTGGCTCTTCCTTTTGGCCTTGCCTGGTTTTTTTCACCGCTTATTGCGTGGATTGTGAGCCGTTCGGCTGCCTTTCAGGATTCGCTTGAAATCCGGCCATCCGATAAAAACGAACTTCGCCGTATAGCACGCCGCACCTGGCATTATTACGAAACATTCGCCAATGCCGATAACCACTTTCTTCCTCCCGACAATTATCAGGAAGATCCCGTACCGGTTCTGGCACGCAGAACCTCTCCAACCAATATCGGCGTCTATCTGCTATCAACAGTCGCAGCACGTGATTTCGGCTGGGTCAGTTTTGATGACGCTATCCAGCGTATTGAACGCACACTCGATACAATGGATAAGATGGAAAGATTCCGCGGCCACTTTTTCAACTGGTATGAAACAGATACATTGCGGCCATTGGTACCGAGTTATGTTTCGACCGTTGATTCAGGCAATCTTGCCGGTCATCTTGTAACACTGGCTGCCGCCTTGAGAGAATGGGGTGAAGCACCATCGGTATTCTTACAAGGTGATCTTGCAGGCCTTCTTGATGTCAATGACATTTTGCAGGAAACATTAAACCTCATCCCCGATGACCGTCGCATTCTGCGCCCGCTTCGCAGAAGAATTGAAGAACGCATCGCCAATTTCCGGAGAGCCGTCCGCTCGATTATGGATGAACCGGAAACGGCAACATTCCGCACAGCAAATCTGACAACTGCGGCAAATGACATAGGACGTCTCACAAGCGAGCTTGACGGCGAAATCGGCAGCGATGAATCACGTCATGCTGTTTCGTGGGCCGAATGCCTGATCGAGACCTGCGAAGCCCATACCCATGATGCCACAGCCGATCATGACACAGAAGCTCTCCGGAAAACTTTGAATGATCTTTCGGCGAAAGCTCGCCAGTTTGCTTTCGATATGAAGTTCGATTTCCTCGAACGACCGGAACGGCGGTTGATGTCAATCGGCTATCGTGTTCAGGAAAACGAGCTTGACGAAAGTTGCTATGATCTGCTTGCTTCGGAAGCCCGTCTTTCGAGCCTGTTTGCCATTGCCAAAGGCGATGTCAAGGTCGAGCATTGGTTCCGTCTCGGTCGTATGCTGGTTCCGGTCGGCTGGAAAGGTGCTCTGCTTTCCTGGTCGGGTTCGATGTTTGAATATTTAATGCCACCGCTTGTCATGCGTGAGCCTTTGGGGTCGCTCCTTGACCAGACAAACCGGCTTGTTGTTCGAAGACAAATCCAATATGCCAATGAACGCGGATTGCCATGGGGTATTTCGGAAGCAGCCTTTAATGCCCGCGACCAACAGATGAACTACCAATATTCCAACTTTGGTGTTCCCAGTCTCGGCCTTCAACGCGGGCTTTCGCGCAATGCTGTTATTGCGCCTTATGCAAGCATTCTGGCTTCACAATATATGCCAACCGAAGCAGTTGCCAATCTTGCACGCTTGCGCAAACTCGGTGCGCTTGGAGAATACGGTTTTCATGACTCGGTCGATTTCACCCCGGCGCGTGTGCGTGAAGGCGAAAAATATGCTGTCGTCAAGAATTATTATGCGCACCACCACGGCATGTCTATTCTTGCAATTGACAATGTCATTTTCGACGGTCGCATGCGGGATCGTTTCCATAGCGATCCGGTGATCGAAGCTGCACAGCTTCTGTTGCAGGAAAAAGCACCCCGCGAAATTCCTATGGTTCATGCAAAAACGGCAAATCCGATGCGCAGCGATGCCGGCGGTTTTGAAGATGCACCGGTTCGCGTTATCAAAACTCCGCTCACCAAGCCGCGTTCGACAGTGCTTTTGTCAAACGGGAACTATTCGGTGATGTTGACCGGTAAAGGTTCGGGTTATAGCCGCTGGAACAATATTGCCGTTACCCGTTTCATGCCCGATGCAGCCGAAGACCAGCAAGGTACTTTCATCTTTTTACGTGACCCTGCTTCCGGCCGCTGGTGGTCGGCAACAGGTGAACCAACGCGCGTTGCCGATGAAGAAGCTTCAACCGTTTTCACCGATGAAAAGGCCGAATATACAAAAACCGTCGATGGTATAAAATCGACTGTGGAATGTATTGTTGCATCCGAAGGTGATGGTGAAGGACGACGTATCGAACTTATCAACACCACCTCGAAAGACCGCATTCTTGAAATTACTTCCTATGCCGAGCTGGTATTGACAACACCCGAAACGGATGCGGCGCATACTATCTTTTCACGCATGTTTGTGGAAACAGAAATTGCCGATCAGGGCGGAACAATTTATGCCAAACGTCGTAAACGCGACCCGAAAGATCCGGAAGTCCATGTGGCCCATTTTGTCACCGATACATCCGGTGCCATTCGTGATGCAGAAGCAGAAACCGACCGGCGCGTCTTTATCGGTCGCGGTCGTTCTATCCGCCGTCCGGCCGCTTTTGACCGTGGTGCGACATTGACCGGAACAGAGGGATGTGTGCTTGATCCTATCGCAGCAATAAGATGTCGTGTGCGGGTTCCGGCACGCAAAAAGGCGGCTTTGATATTCTGGACATTTGCGGCAAATTCAAAAGAAAAGCTCGCCTCACAAGTTGAATATTACCGTCAACCGAATGTCTTCGAGCGCGAGTTTTCGCTCGCCTGGACCCGTTCGCAAGTGTCGCTTTATCAGCTTGGTATCAAGCCGAAAGAATCGGTCGTTTACCAGAAATACGCGACCTCGCTTATCTATCCGGATCGCACTTGGCGTTTGCCTTCGGAGGCGCTCGCCGAAAATCTTGGCAAACAATCGGATTTATGGCCGATGTCAATATCCGGCGACTTTCCGATCTTCCTTCTCAGACTTGATAATGAAGCCGATCTGGAAGTCTTGCGCGGGCTTTTGAAAGCCCATGAATATTGGCGGATGCGCGGACTGACTGTCGATGTTGTCATTTTGAATGAACGGGCATTTTCTTATGCGCAAGATACCCAACGCGCGATCGAATGGATGTGCGAAGGTTATCGCAACCGCACCGCTGAAGCAGACGGACGCCAACATATTTTCACCATCCGTCGTGACCAGATGAACGAGCAGAGTTTTAAAACTTTGCTTGCAAGCGCCCGCATTGTTTTGCAAGCCCAAAACGGTTCCTTGTCCGAACAAATGCAGCGCATGGAAAATATTGATTCCGACCTTTCCCACCGCAACAAGGAGGACGAGGCTGCCCAATCTACCAAGACGCATACCAATGGAAAAGCAGCGCAACGCAAAAGCGGCAAACACGAAGAGATCGTTATGCCACTTGAACAAGGCCAATTTACATCTATCGGTATCATTGGCGACCAGCATAAATCCTGCCCGCTTCCTGATGGCAAAGACCTTGCTTATTGGAATGGCTATGGCGGTTTCGACAAGGATAATAGCTACGTCATTCGTCTTTCGGGAAGAAATGCAACGCCAAATCCATGGATTAACGTTATTTCAAACGAACATTTCGGTTTCCACGTTTCGGCAGAAGGGTCGAGCTTTACCTGGTCGGGCAATAGCCGCGATTACCAATTGACACCGTGGGCGAACGATCCTGTTGTCAATCGTCCGGGTGAGGCTCTCTATATCGTTGACCGCCACTCGTTAAAACGTTTCTCGCCGGTATCGGTTGTTGAATGTGATGACACGGCACTTTACGAAGCGCGCCACGGCCTTGGCTATTCGACATTCACGTCGAAACACGGAGCGATAAGTCTGGAATTGACCCATACCGTCGATAACAAACGCCCGATCAGGCTTTCGCGTCTTGTTATCAAAAACGATGACAAGAGTTCAAGAAGTCTGAGACTTTACGATTATGTCGAATGGGTGTTGGGCACAGTCAGGGCAAAAGCTGCTCCCTTCATCATTCCCGATTATGACAAAAAACGCGGTGCGCTTTTTGTTCGCAATCCTTATCATACGGAGAAGTCCGAAGAAGTCAGCTTCATTGCGGCTAACAGCACACCTTCAAGTTACACAGCCGACAGAACAGAGTTCATCGGCTCGATCGGTACTGTCAAACATCCGCAAGCAATCCGTCAAGGAGAGGCGCTCTCCAACACGGTTGAAGCCGGACGCGATCCATGCTCCGCACTTGCTTTTGATATTGAATTGAAAGCCGGTGAAAAGAAAGAGATCATCTTCTATCTCGGTAATGCACGGAATAGAGTTGAAGCCGAAAAATTGCTTGATAGCATACGCAAAGAGACTTTCACCTCTGTTCTTGAAAAAGAGAAAAAACAATGGACCGATTTTGTTTCCGGCCTTCAGGTCAAAACAAATGACCGTTCATTCGATCTCATGGTCAACAACTGGCTTCCCTATCAAACCTATGCCTGCCGCATCATGGCGCGCGCTGCATTCTATCAGGCAAGCGGGGCGTTCGGTTTCCGCGACCAGTTGCAGGATACTTTGTCGCTCTTGCTGCTCAAGCCGGAACTTGCCCGCGAACAGATCATCAATGCCGCATCACGCCAATTTCCGGAAGGCGATGTACAACATTGGTGGCTGCCCGATAGCGGTGCCGGTGTCAGAACATTGATTTCCGATGACGTGGCATGGCTCGGTTATGGTACTGCGCTTTATGTCAATAGCACGGGCGATCATGCGTTTCTTGATACAGACATTGCTTTTATTGATGGCGACAAGCTCAAGGAAGGCCAGCATGACAGCTATTTCCAGCCAGCCGTTTCGCCAAAAACCGCAACACTTTACGAGCATTGCGCACTCGCCCTTGACCTTGCAGTCAAACGTACCGGCGAACACGGCTTGCCGTTAATGCTGGGCGGTGACTGGAATGACGGAATGAATCTTGTCGGCATTGAAGGGAAAGGCGAAAGTGTCTGGCTCGGCTGGTTCCTTGGCACGGCTTTACAAGCTTTCATTCCTATTGCCGAAGAACGCAAGGATGAAAAGCGCGTCAAGACATGGACGCATCACCTCGAAACACTGACCAAAGCGCTTGAAACCAGCGGGTGGGATGGAAAATGGTATCGTCGTGGTTATTTCGATAATGGAGAACCTTTGGGTTCACACACCAATGACGAATGCCGGATTGATACGATTGCCCAATCATGGAGTGTTATTTCCGGCATGGGAACGGAAGAACACCAAAAACAAGCCATGCAATCCATGCTTGACCAATTGCTGGACGAGAAAGGTCAACTTATACGCCTGTTCTGGCCACCATTCGACAAGACCGAGCTTGAACCCGGATATATCAAGGGCTATCCGGCGGGTATTCGCGAAAATGGCGGTCAATATACCCATGGCGCAATCTGGAGCATTCTGGCACTTGCCAAACTTGAGGAGAACGATAAGGCTTATCAGGTCTTTTCGATGATTAACCCGATTTCCCACGGGAAAAATCCTCATGTCTATCGTGTCGAACCCTATGTGATTTCTGCCGATATATACTCTGTCGAGCCACGGCGCGGTCAGGGTGGATGGACCTGGTATACGGGTTCGGCCGGCTGGTTCTATCGTGCGGCGACAGAAACTATTCTCGGCATTAACCGCAAGGGTTCCAAACTTTATCTCGAACCATGTCTGCCAAAAGATTGGCCGGGTTACGAAGCAACTGTCAAATTTGACAGTGCAACCTATGTTATCAAGGTTAATCGCGGTAAAACGCCCGCTTTGACCGTTGATGAGAAGACCGTCGATAAACCTGAAAACGGCATCGGTCTGAAAAAGACAGGACATCATGAAATCAATCTGACGATCGATAAATGACTTCAAGGAGTCTAAAGACTCCTTGAAGCACCTCGCGAAGGCTTTACTTTCCTTTGTTCTTTTATCAAGGTAACCTTTTCTTGTAAGGTAGAGTCAACAAACAGATTGAAAGTGTTATGGCGCAAACCGATATTGCAGAACGTGTATATAATCACACATGGAAGCTTGATCCTATTATAAGATCACTGCTTGATACCGATTTCTATAAGTTCCTGATGTTACAAATGATTTGGGGGCTTTATTCGGATGTCGATGTGACTTTTTCACTGATTAACCGGACAAAAACGGTTCGGCTGGCAGATGAAATTGATGAATCGGAATTACGGGCACAGCTCGATCATGCCCGTACTTTGAAATTCACCAAAAAGGAAATGATTTGGCTTGCCGGTAATACATTTTATGGCCGCAAGCAAATTTTTACCCCCGATTTTCTCCATTGGCTTCAGGGTTTCCAATTGCCTGATTACGAGCTGACACGTAAAGACGGGCAATATATTTTGAATTTCGAGGGGCCGTGGACACACACCACAATGTGGGAAATACCTGCACTCTCGATTATCAATGAATTGCGTTCGCGCGCGGCAATGCGCAATCTCGGACGGTTCGCACTCGATATTCTTTATGCGCGTGCAAAAGCGAAAATGTGGAGCAAGGTCGAGCGGCTTAAAAAATATCCGGATATTCGTATTTCCGATTTCGGTACACGCCGGCGCCATTCGTTTTTGTGGCAACGCTGGTGTGTCGAGGCTTTAAAAGAGGGAATCGGGAATTCATTTACCGGTACTTCCAATGTTCTTCTTGCCATGAACAACGATTTGGAAGCAATCGGCACCAATGCACATGAACTGCCGATGGTTGTTGCAGCCCTTGCCAATAATGACGAGGAGTTGCGCACAGCTCCTTACCGGATTATGCAGGATTGGAACCGTTATTATGGCGGTAATCTTCTGGTTGCACTGCCTGACGCTTTCGGTACGGCGGCATTTTTACGCAATGCACCTCAATGGGTGGCAGACTGGACAGGCTTCCGTCCGGATAGTGCACCGCCGATCGAGGGCGGAGAACGCATTATCAAGTGGTGGAAAGACCACGGCAAAGACCCGCGTGAAAAACTTATTGTTTTTTCCGATGCATTGGATGTCGATACAATCGAGGAAACCTACAAGCATTTTCAAGGGCGTGTTCGCATGAGCTTCGGTTGGGGAACAAATCTGACCAATGATTTTGTCGGTTGTGCTCCCAAAGACATCAAAGAACTTGATGCAATTTCACTTGTTTGCAAGGTTACCCATGCCAATGGCAGACCGGCTGTCAAACTTTCGGATAATCCTGAAAAAGCCATTGGCGAGCCAAGTGAAATTCGCCGGTACTTGCAATTTTTCGGCAATGAAGAGCGCGTGGCAAAGCCGGTAAGGGTGTAAGAGCATTCTATTTCCGGTTTAGCCTGTTCTCAGGATTTACCTCTATGTTCCATTGGCGGCCAATAACGTTCAGATAAAGCTTTATTGGCCGCCAATAATTTTCAGTTTAGAGTTAATCACACCGTTATCGGTGCATTTGATGGGCTTCGTGTTTTTACTAGCGCGAATTTCAAACCGCTTGCCTGCCGTCAACTTTTATCTGTTATTGGTAATTGTCTTGGCGGGAACCGGCCTTTCATTTGCCGTTTCGACTAAAACAATTTGAAAATTCCTGATATAATTATGTTCCGGACATCTCATAGCTTATCGGGGTGAACAGTTTTCGTTCGCCAATATTTTGTCGTAAAAGTCCATTTAACCTCTTTTATCCTATAGCCTGTTTTATTACGTCGATTTTGTTTCTCTCTGCTATAGGCTGCCAATTTTCTTATTGTTGGCATCAATACCGCCTGAAAACACATTATCTTTGCCCCACGGGAAACGAAATTCGGAAAAACAGCAATTGTTTTCAAGATTTGATATGCCTTTCCTGAAGGTTCATTTCCATCCTGATTCAAAAAATGCCAATTTTTATCATGGTTGGATTTATCCGGTTTCGCCGAACCGATTTCTGGCGGGACTTTGGATAGAGTGGTGTTGTTCATCCGGAAAAGCCGGAATTTTATTATTGAAAACCGGCAGCATCATCCATTTTTGCCGGGAAGCGACAGGGGTAAACAGAAGGGCGAAAAGCTCATCGGGATATAAATTCGCAGTCGCATATAATTGAAATCGACAGGCTATAAATTCAGAGTGTCATAGTGGGACTTGTGCAAAATAGTGCAAGACAATTGCACTATGTTTATTAACCCGTCACAGAAACACCTGACATCGTAAATCTTGAATTGGCGACTGATTGTTAGAACACATCCCGTCACGCGCCGAAAAATCTGTCTTAAAAAAATCGGCTTTGTTAAACAAATTTCGGGAGATCAAAAGCCTGATAAAAACCGGCCTTTAAACAAGGCCGGTCTGTTCAAATAAAGCGGGAAGGATAAAAGAGCCGTGCCGGATTTAAAGAACACGGCTTTAACGAATACAGCTTCTGCGCCGGATGTTTTCCGCAAACATTTGTATCATCCGGCACAATGAAATTCCGTCAAACGTCGAGATTCGAGACGTTAAGCGCGTTTTCCTGAATGAATTCACGGCGGGGTTCCACTTCATCGCCCATCAATTTGGCAAAAACCGCGTCTGCATCCTGTGCATCGCCAATTTTGACCTGCAATAGTGAACGGGCATTGGGATCAAGTGTTGTTTCCCAAAGTTGCTCGGCATTCATCTCGCCCAGACCTTTATAACGCTGCATCGTCAGCCCCTTTTTGCCATTGGCAAAAATGGTATCGAGAAGAGCAATCGGGCCAGAAATCGTTTCCGTTGTATCTTTACGACGAAAAACCGGAAGTTTTCCATAAATTTCATCGAGATGATGGGACATATTGTCGATCCGCTTTGCATCGGTCGAAGCAATCAATCCCATATCAAGAACGACAACATCTTTTACACCGCGTAAAACGCGCTCGAAACGGAGACCACCGTCGTCATTCACATGGCCGGTCCAGCCGCGTTCCATATCTTCGGCAATCATATCAAGGCGAGCGGCCACACGATCAGCCGTTTCCTGCGCTTTTTCCTTTGTCGACAGAGCTTCCGGATTGAGAGCACCGGCAATTGCCGCCTGCTCGACAACGGTACGATTATATCTGGTATTTAAACCATGAAGCATATTTCTTATCACACGTGCATCTTCAACCAATTGGTGCAAATCCGCACCGGCGCGCATTTCACCATTGGCAAGTTCAAGCACACTGCCTTCAAGCCCTGCTTCGATCAACGATTCCTCAAACGCCGTTTCGTTCTTGATATATTGGGAAGATTTGCCACGCGTTACTTTGTAAAGCGGTGGCTGCGCGATATAGACATAACCGCGTTCAATCAATTCCGGCATTTGACGGAAAAAGAAAGTCAGTAACAGAGTACGAATATGCGCTCCATCGACATCCGCATCTGTCATAATAATGATTTTGTGGTAACGCAATTTATCGGGATTGAATTCATCCTTGCCGATTGACGTGCCAAGTGCGGTAATCAACGTACCGATCATATCCGAAGACAACATCCGGTCAAAACGGGCACGTTCAACATTCAAAATCTTGCCGCGTAAAGGCAAAATAGCCTGATTTTGGCGCGCTCTTCCGCTTTTGGCCGAACCACCGGCGGAATCACCTTCCACGATAAAAATCTCCGACTTTGCCGGATCGCGTTCCTGACAATCGGCGAGTTTACCCGGAAGTGACGAAATATCCAGAGCACCTTTACGGCGGGTCAATTCACGTGCTTTACGTGCAGCTTCACGTGCAGCAGCAGCTTCAACAACTTTGCCGATCAGAATTTTTGCTTCAGCGGGATGTTCTTCAAGCCAGTTGGAAAGCCCTTCATTAACAAGATTTTCAACCACCGGCCGCACTTCGGACGAAACAAGTTTGTCCTTGGTTTGTGATGAAAATTTCGGATCTGGCACTTTTACCGACAAAATTGCCGTTAAACCCTCACGACAATCATCCCCTGTCAAAGTGACTTTTTCTTTTTTGGCAATTCCGGATGTTTCCGCATAACCGTTGACCTGACGTGTCAATGCACCACGGAAACCGGCCAAATGCGTGCCGCCATCGCGTTGAGGTATGTTATTGGTAAAGCACAAAACTTTTTCATGGTAGGAATCATTCCACCACATTGCCACTTCGACATTCATGCCGTCTTTTTCGCCGTTAATATAGATAGGTTCGGCAATGAGCGGCTTTTTTGACTGGTCGATATATTTGACAAATTCGACAAGCCCGCCTTCATAATGCAATGTCTCTTCACGCACATCGGCATGTCTGCGATCTGTCAAACGGATGCGCACACCCGAATTCAGAAAAGCGAGTTCCCGAAGACGCCGCTCCAATGTATCAAAATCGAACTCGACCATCGTAAAGGTTTCGGTACTTGGAAGAAATGTAACTTCAGTACCGGTTTCATCACCACATTCGCCAACAACCTTAAGCGGCGCATCTGCTTCACCATGGGTGAAGCTCATTTCGTGGATTTTACCTTTACGTTTGATACGTAATTTCAACCAGACCGACAGCGCGTTGACAACCGAAACGCCAACCCCGTGAAGACCACCGGAAACTTTATAAGAATTCTGGTCGAACTTACCGCCGGCATGAAGCTGTGTCATGATGACTTCTGCGGCCGACACCCCTTCTGTCGGGTGAATTTCTGTCGGAATGCCGCGTCCATTATCAGTGACAGTGCAGGAGCCGTCGGCATTCAGTGTGACTGTGATAAGGGTTGCATAACCGGCCAGCGCTTCATCAATCGCATTGTCGACGACCTCATAGACCATATGGTGCAAACCTGAACCGTCATCGGTATCACCAATATACATACCCGGACGTTTGCGCACGGCATCAAGGCCTTTAAGAACCTTAATGGATTCGGCATCATAATCGCCTTCGTGATGCTGCGTTGTTTGGTCACTCATAAGTCAGTCCATTTCTGCTTTAAAAACATCGTGTTAAACCGCCTTACGAATCAAGGCGGACAAGCTCGTTATTTATACGCCATGAGCCTTTATTTACCAAGTTTTTTCAGTATCTTTCCCGTGGATAGTGGGCGGTCAAACCCTTTACCGAAGCGGTTTTTAAAGCCCGTTCGGCAGTATCCCGAAATATGAACGTTTTTGAAAAAATGAAAAATTAACCGGTTATCCAACTTCAAAAACTGAACAAACGACTTGTTCACTCTTCAAATTATGCCACTCTACGTAAAACGATATGAATGTCACAATCGAAATTAAACAAAATCATCCCTTTGACCTGCTACTGCGCGTTTATACGCGCAGCCCATTTGTTGAAACGGGATCATCCCGTTTCAATATTTTCAGGCGGTTTTTTCCAGTTTTCTTTAACGAAATGATGAAACCGCCGGTTATCAAATTTCGGGAGCCGACACATTAGAGAGCGGCTGTTACAATGATTTCTACCCGATAAAGAGGAGAGGCGAGCTGCGCTTCACAAGTTGCACGTGCGGGAGCTGAATCTTTTTCAAGCCACGCTTCCCAAACCTCGTTCATAACGTCAAAATCAACCATATCGGCAAGCCAGATTGTTGCTGATAAAATGCGCGATTTATCGGTTCCTGCCTGTTTCAAGAGGTGATCGATTGCAGCAAGTGCTTCTACTGTTTGTTCTTTGGTGGTTTTTCCGGGGCTGCCAACTTGCCCTGAAAGAAAAACCATACCATTATAAATAACGGCTTCACTCATCCGTTTATTGGCATCAATACGTTTTATTGTCATATTATTTTCCCTTGATTAATCCTGCATTGCCAGGCTGTTTATTTATTGGCATTTGACGGGCGAAAGTCTATTTCTTTTGCGTGCCATAAAGATGTTCCAATAGTTATTCACAAAGCCTGTATGAACCAAGACCAACAAAATCTTCCTGTTAACGAAGCACTTCCTGCGCTCGATCAAGCGCTTCAAAACAATAATAAAGCCATTCTTGTTGCCCCTCCGGGTGCCGGAAAAACCACGCTTGTGCCGCTCCATTTGCTAAAACAGGATTGGTGCAGGGATAAAAAAATCATTCTGCTCGAACCGAGGCGCCTTGCGGCTCGTGCGGCTGCCCGCCAAATGGCAACGCGACTTGGAGAAAAAGTCGGCGAGACTGTCGGCTATATCATGCGCTTTGATAAAAAAATTTCCAAAAGCACGCGCATTGTTGTGGTGACCGAGGGGGTTTATTCGCGCATGGTTCTTGACGATCCCGAATTATCGGAGGTAGCAGCAGTTTTATTCGACGAATTTCATGAACGCAGTCTTGATGCCGATTTCGGCTTGGCACTGACGCTTGATATTCAGGATGGTTTAAGGCCCGATTTGAGAATTCTTGTGATGTCGGCAACACTAGACGGGGCGAGAATTTCCAAAATTCTTCAATCGGCTCCTTTGATAGAATCCAAGGGGCGGAGCTTTCCTGTCGACATCGTCTACCAACCCCGAAAGGTCGGGGACAATCTCGAAGAATCTATGGCAAAAACCATCTATCACTGGTTGTCGTCACAACCGGAAAATATTCTGGCCTTTTTGCCCGGACAAAGGGAAATAAACAAAACTGCACGTTTGCTTGCCGATATGGTTGATAAAAATACCATTATTGCTCCTCTTTACGGTGCAATGGATAGTAAAGAACAGGATTTGGCAATCAAACCGGCGGAACGGGGCAAACGTAAAATTGTTCTTGCAACCTCCATTGCCGAAAGCTCGCTGACAATCGAGGGCGTCGGCGTTGTTATTGATAGCGGGCTTTCACGGGTTCCGCTTTTTGAGCCTGCAACCGGAATAACAAGGCTGGAAACGGTTCGGGCTTCGCGTGCGTCCGTTGACCAGCGCGCCGGCCGCGCCGGAAGAACTTCGCATGGCATTGCCGTGCGTCTTTGGCATGAGGGGCAAACATCTTCACTTCCCGATTATCAAACTCCTGAAATATTAACCGCCGATCTTTCCGGCCTTTTGCTTGATAGCGCAGCCTTTGGCATCACCGATATATCGCAACTTGTTTTTCTTGACCCGCCGTCAAAACCGCAATTGAATGAAGCACGCGAACTGTTAAAAAAACTCGATGCCATTGATGAAAATGGACGCATCACCGCCATAGGCGAAAAAATGCGCAAAACCGCCTTGCCGGTACGTTTATCCGCCATGCTTATCAAAACAAAAACCATTGAAGAAATGCATTTGGCAAGCGAAATTGCAGTTATATTGACAGAGCGCGGACTTGGCGGCAACGACGATGATATTGAACGCAGAATTGAAAAATTCCGTATAGACAAATCGGACAGAGCAAAAAAAGCACGTTTGCTGGTCAAGCGTCTTGTCAAACAACAATATCCTGATAGCAGCGATGATATTGATAATTTACCCCTCCTTTCCGCCGACCAGGCGGGGCGGCTTCTGCTTTTTGCTTGGCCTGACCGTGTTGCCAAAGCAAGAGGCAATAACGGGCGTTTTTTAACAGCCAATGGAAGAGGCGTTGTCGCCGATGAATTATCGCCGTTTTTCAAAACAGATTATCTCGTGGTTGCCGATATGATGGGAAAAGCCGAAGAGGCGCGTATCATTACAGCCGCAAAAATCGACGAAGAAACAATCCGCACTGTTTTGAACGCCAAGATAGAAGGCCGCACAGAAATTTCTTTTGACGCGCAATCGCATTCCTTGCGTGCGCGAGAAATTCAAAAAATCGGGGCGGTTGTTCTTGGTGAAAAAACACTTCCGCTGCCAAAAGGTGAAAAAGCCGATCAGGCTGTTATGATGGCTATCCGGCGTTATGGACTGAACATTCTCCCGTGGACAAAAAAGACCATTGCTTTAAGACAACGGCTTCAGTGGTTGCATCAAGGGCTTGGAGAACCGTGGCCCGATATGTCGGATAAAGAACTTTTAGAGAAGCTCGATGACTGGCTTTTACCCTTCCTGACAGGTGAACCGCAGCTTGATAGAATAAGAGAGAATAGCATTTATAACGGTCTTGTTTCGCTTGTGCCTTATCAACTGCAAAATGAAATAGATAAAAAAGCGCCAACGCATTTTACAGTACCGACCGGCTCAGATATTGCGATCAATTATGAAGGAGAGGCTCCCCTTCTTTCGGTACGTGTTCAGGAACTGTTCGGACTCGACCGGCATCCCGCCATTGCCGACGGGCATATACCGCTTGTTCTGGAACTTCTTTCCCCCTCGCACCGGCCAATACAGATCACGCGTGATTTGCCGGGCTTCTGGCGCGGTTCATGGGCTGATGTAAGAGCCGACATGCGCGGGCGCTACCCCAAACACCCCTGGCCGGAAGACCCGCTTTCCGCACTCCCGACGCGACGGGCAAAACCTCGAACCGGTTGAAATCCGGACAATAATCGGCTTTAAACACATCATACGGGATTAGCCCGTCGAACTTCCCTTGAATAAAAAGCGGGTAACGTCGCAAAGGTAAAATGATGGAAAAGGAATTTTTTCAACGCACCTCCACCTATTCGCGTCGTTTGCGTTCGACGACACTTGTGCGTATCCGTTGGCTTGCGATTTTCAGCCAGACAATTACAATTGCTTTTGTTTCTGTTTATCTCGGATTTAAGTTTCCCATCATTCCATGCACAATATTGATTGCCGCATCCATCTGGCTCAATATTTTTCTGACCTTTTTTTATTCCATCAATGACCGCTTGTCATCCAATGTTGCAACTACAATACTGGGCGTCGATATTCTGCAATATGCGGCTTTGCTTTATTTGACAGGCGGTTTACAAAATCCGTTTTCGGTTTTGTTAATTGCACCCGCCGTAATATCTGCAACGTCTCTTCCGCGCAAACATATCATTTTTCTCAATCTTCTGGTTATCATTTTTGCCAGCATTCTTTCAACCTATTCGGAACCTTTGCCCTGGTATCCGGGGCGGACAATCGAGACACCACGGCTTCTTGTCGACGGTATATGGACGGCAATTGTTTCGTTCCTCATCTTCACGACAGCCTATGGTTACAGAGTGGCGGAAGAAACCAGAAGTCTGGCCGATGCGCTCAGTGCCACAGAACTCATCATGCAGCATGAAAAACACCTGTCCGAACTCGATGGTCTTGCTGCCGCCGCAGCGCATGAACTTGGAACACCGCTTGCAACAATCCAGCTTGTTGTCAAAGAAATGTACAACGGATTGAAGGATGATCCTGCAATCGGCGACGATTTAAGCCTTCTTTTAAGCCAGACAGAACGTTGCAGAAACATATTGAAACGTTTGACGACACTTTCAAGCCAGGGTGAAGACCATCTTTCACATTTGAGCCTTCTGGAGCTTCTTCAGGAAGTTTCCGAACCGTTACGTGAATTCGGTATCGACATTATTATCGAAAAGGGCGAAACGGTCGGTGACGAACCGGTTTTTCCGCGCAATCCCGGTATTTTGTATGGTCTCGGCAATCTTTTGGAAAATGCAGTCGATTTTGCGCGCAGCAAAATCATTATCCAGTATAAATGGAATGAAAAATATGTTGCCTTGACTATTATTGATGATGGCCATGGTTATGACCCGTCAATTCTTGATCGCATCGGCGAGCCTTATACGACAAGCCGCCATGCCGACAGTCAGGGCGGGGGATTGGGACTTGGATTGTTTATTGCCAAAACACTTCTCGAAAGATCCGGTGCGCTTTTGCGTTTCAGGAATAGTCCGAAAAAAGAATATGGTGCAGAAGTTTATCTGGCATGGAGTCGAAAGAGCCTGACCAAGACCAAGACGATTTGACATTTTGTCGCAGTCAAGGCTAATGTTGACAGCCAAACGATACATTTGGACCTACCGGATAAAGGACAATGCATGACTGATACTGCACATAATCAGGACGCGATTGGAGCCGATACTTCATTGCTTCTGGTTGACGATGACAAGCCGTTTCTCCACCGTCTCGCACGTGCCATGGAAGCACGTGGCTTCAGTGTGACCATGGCCGAATCAGTGCAGGACGGAATCGCCAATGTGCGTCATAATCCACCCGCTTATGCGGTGGTAGATCTCAAATTGGGTGATGGCAACGGACTTGATGTCATCGAGGAAATTCGTAAATGCCGTTCCGATACCCATATGATTGTATTGACCGGTTATGGCAATATTGCTTCGGCGGTTAATGCTGTAAAGCTCGGTGCAATCGATTATCTCTCGAAACCTGCCGATGCCGACGATATATTCGGTGCTCTTACCCGCCACGCTGGCGAAAAAGCTCCGGTTCCGGAAAACCCCATGTCGGCTGATCGTGTACGCTGGGAACACATCCAGCGCGTTTATGAAATGTGTGATCGTAACGTTTCAGAAACTGCCCGCAGATTGAACATGCACCGGCGCACCTTGCAACGCATTCTGGCAAAACGCGCGCCAAGGTGAAATGATATTCTTCCGGCCGGAATAAAAGCGACGCGAACGAAAGTGACAAGAGCAACAATCCGGACATAGCAAGCCGTTAAATAATAACATATTCTGAAGTAGCGCTCGCTCGAAATTGCTCATTGGCAGCCAAAAGTAAAACGCGAAAAGCTTGCCCTTTCCGGTTTATTGTCAAATGCGCAATCAATCGGATTTTTCATCGCTATCAACAGCAAGATCAAATCCATCAAGCTCGGCTTTTGTCAGTCTTCTTGCTGCAACCCTTGAAAAACGCAACATGACCGATTTACGGGTTGCTGCCGACATACGGTGTTCGGGGGCGTCGCGCATGATATAGCCGTCAAACCCGTCAGCCAGAATAAACCCGCAACTTTCCGGAAACAGTTCCATTGGGACTTCGGCGTGGCTTGCGAAATAAAGTCTGTCACAATGGGCGCGATAATCCTGCCATTTATGATCTGCCTTCAAATCTCCGATTGATGATTTGATCTCGACAATAATCACTTCACCCTTGCGCCCTATTCCAACGAGATCGGCGCGCCTTCCGTCGGCAAGTGGCAACTCGCTTAAAACCGGAATGCCAAGCCGCAAAAAAAGCCTTTGTACGCCATGACGCACCATTAAAGCTTTTTCGGATTGTCGCCCGTCGTCAAGAGGATGTTCTTTATGGAGATTGATAATCGGCATAACAGGATATTCGGATTTTTCCTTTCAAATCCCGTATAACGGGAATTGGTTTTATTTACTGACTTTTTATCGACACGGTTCCAGAACGGATGGTCGCAATAAACGTGATCGGCAAAAATTGAACGCCACCCGCTTATTGGTGGTTTACTCCTAATCCGTTCAACGTTTTTTCAATCATCGGCAACATTTTTTCAACAATAACAGTAACGCCTTTATCGTTTGGATGTTTCCCGTCATCAAGCTGCAAATCCTGATGCCCTGCTACGCCTTCCAAAAAGAAAGGATAGAAAGCCGTATGATATTTGTCGGCAAGGCGCGGGTAAATGGCTTCAAATTGTCCGGCTTTGTCCTTGCCATAATTGGGGGCACTTTTCATGCCGACCAGTATGACGGGGATTTTGCGATCTTTCAGCCGCGACAACATAAAATCGAGATTATCCTCGGTTACCTTGGGGTCGATGCCGCGCAACATATCATTGGCACCGAGTTCTAAAATGACGAGGCCGGTCTGATCCGGCACCGACCAGTCGATGCGCTCCCTGCCACCGGTTGTTGTATCACCTGAAACGCCGGCATTGATTACCGATATGTTGTAATTTTTCGCCTGCAATGCAGCTTCAAGGACAGCAGTAAACGACTTGTCGACGGGGAGCCTGTAACCTGCCATCAGGCTATCGCCGAAACCGACAATCTGGAAAGGGCGTGGCGGGGCCAAATCATCATCGAGTACCGGTGTTTCACTGTCTTCCCGCGCCGGTTCTTCAATTTGACCGGTTTGTTGGGCGGATGCAGGAAAAACCGCAATGCTGCCTAGAAAAAGCCCGATGAATGCACAAATAAAAGGCCGCAACATTTTTTACCCCTCGGCGTGAAGTATCGTTATAATCCTAGATCAGTTTGTGACATAAGAACAGGAGTTATTTGTGGCAAGAGCTTTGGTTGAACTCAAAAATATTGATCTTACTCTTGGTGAAGGTAGTTCTCGCGTTCACGTTTTAAAGAATCTGTCACTTGAGATACATCGCGGTGAAACTGTCGGTATTGTTGGCCCATCCGGTTCCGGCAAGTCAACATTGCTTATGGTTCTTGCAGGGCTAGAGAAAATTGACAGTGGCGAAATATTCATTGCCGATACGCGTATTGACAAGATGAATGAAGATGAAGCAGCGCTTTTTCGCGGGCAGAATATCGGCATTGTTTTTCAATCATTCCAGCTTATTCCAAATATGACAGCTTGGGAAAACGCCGCTGTTCCGCTTGAACTTTCGGGAAATGCCGACGCTTTCGATATTGCAAAACAGGAACTTGAACATGTGGGACTTGGCGAACGTCTCGATCATTACCCCGCGACATTATCGGGTGGCGAGCAGCAGCGCGTCGCCATTGCACGTGCACTCTCGCCCAATCCCCGCATATTGATTGCCGACGAACCCACCGGCAATCTCGACACCGATACCGGTAAAACCATAGCAGATCTCATTTTCAAACGTGCCGCAGAGCATGGATTGACAACCGTTCTTGTTACCCATGACAGAAGCCTTGCCGCGCGATGCGGGCGTCAGATTTATGTACGAAACGGTTTGATCGAAAAAGACAGTGGAGCGGCAGTATGAGCCTGTTTCAGGAACTTCGCCTCGCTTGGCGGTTTTGTTTGCGAGAAATGCGCAGTGGCTTGAACGGGTTTTATATTTTTCTGTGTCTTATTATATTGGGTGTTGCAGCCATTGGTGGTGTCGACGGTGTTTCGCGAAATATTTCCCGCGAAATTAACGATCAGGGGCAGCTTATCCTTGCCGGTGATATACGTTTCGGCCTGACCCAGCGCGAAGCAAACGAACAGGAATTGGCATTTTTCAAAGCCAATGGCAAAGTATCCGAAAGCATTCTTATGCGTTCCATGGCGCGGCGCGCCGATACAAGTGACAGCACATTGGTCGAAATAAAGGCTGTCGACAGCTTCTATCCGCTTTATGGTACGTTAAAGACCCTGCCACCGGCGGGAAACGAAGATCTGTTCAAAAAAGACGATCAGGGGTTTGGTGTTGTTGCCCAGAAACTTCTCATGGAGCGGCTTCAACTTCATATCGGCGACAAAATTAAAATTGGCGATCGTGATTTTACAATTCGCGCTGTTCTTGACGAAGAACCCGATCTTTTGTCGGAAGGTTTCCAGCTTGGCCCACGGCTTTTCATGTCGATTGATGCCTTACGTGAAACGGGATTGCTGGTTCCGGGAAGCTTGCGCAATTTTGTCTATAAAATTGCGCTCGACAATAGCTCCGACAGATTCTTGCACGACCTCCAACACAATCATGAAAAACAGTTTTCGGATAATGGTTGGTCTATCCGCAGTCGCGTTGATGCCGCTCCGGTTTTGCAAAAAAACATTGAACGTTTTACCAGTTTTCTTACTCTCATAGGACTGACAGCACTCATTGTCGGCGGCGTAGGAATTGCAAATTCTGTCAACGCCTATATGGACAAAAAACGCAAGGTTATTGCCATATTCAAAGCCCTTGGTGCACGTTCGCGTTTGATTATCGAAATCTATTTTTCACAAATTATGCTCATCGCGCTGATCGGAATTATAATAGGACTTGTTTTTGCGACGATCATTCCCTTTGCGGCAAGCCTTATCATCCGCCAATATCTACCTTTTTTCGGAGAAGCGCATTTTTCACCGATCAGTCTGGTACTTGCAATTATCTTTGCATTGTTGACGACAGCAGCTTTTGCCATTTTGCCTCTATCGCGTTCGCGCTTTAGGTCCGTAACAACGCTCCTTCATCCTTTTGGCGGGGAAGAGCTTAAAAAATCCGACAAATCCGGATGGTTGTTGACCGCAATATTATTGCTTGTAACAGCTACTCTCGCAATTTTAACCGCTTCTGACAAACGATTGGCCTTTATCTTCATCATCGCTGTCATCGTCGTCTTCCTCGTATTGAGAGGCGTTGCTTCGGCCATTACTTTTGCTGCACGCAAATGTGCCCATATGCGCTCAACGATCTTGCGCGTTGCTATCGGCAATATTTATCGCCCGCGCTCCATTACACCTTCGGTTGTTCTGGCACTTGGTCTTGGTCTGACATTGCTTGTTACGCTTTCGACAATCGATAATAATTTAAGAGCCGAACTTTCGGGCTCCGTTCCTGAAAAAGCGCCCGATTTCTTTTTCATGGATATTCTGAAAAGCGATGCCGAGGATTTTTCAAATTTTCTGAAACAATATGATCCTTCCGGAACCTTCAGGATGATGCCGACATTGCGCGCCCGTATTACAAAAATAAACGGTGAACCGGTAAAGAACAGAAAAGTAAAAGAAGAGAGTGAATGGGTCTTACGCGGTGACCGCAATATAACCTATTCTGAAACCATGCCCGAAAACACCGTTCTTTCCGAAGGCCAATGGTGGAAAAATGACAGTAACAAAGCCATAGAAGTATCGGTTTCCGATCGGGAAGCAAAAGGGCTTTTTCTGAAACTTGACGATACAATAACTGTCAATATATCGGGGCGGGAAATAACCGCCCGAATCACCAGTCTTCGTCGTGTTGACTGGGACTCGTTTGCTATGAATTTTGTCATGATTTTTTCGCCGGAAGCCTTGAAAGGTGCGCCACATGTTTTTCTCGCAACTTTCAAAGAAGGGGGCAATCATCCGGTTGACGAAGCCGGACTAATGCGTGAAATTGCCAACCGTTTTCCTTCAATTACGGTGGTTCCGGTTCATCAGGTACTTGATGACGCAAGAAAAATAGTTGATGAAATCGGCATAGCTATTCGTGCATCCTCGACAATAGCCATTATGGCTGCAATCCTTGTCCTGATCGGCATACTTTCTTCGACCAACCAGTCGCGCATTCATGATGCCGTTATCTTGAAAACTTTAGGAGCAACCCGCAAAATGCTCTTTAAAGCCTATTTTGCAGAATATGCAATTGTCGGCTTGGCAACAGCAATATTTGCGTTTGTTGCCGGAACGGTTGCCGGCTCCTTGATTGGCCGATACAAAATGGAAATAATCAACATCCATTTTTCATTCACTTCCGGTATTGCCGTCATTTGCACGGCACTTATTCTGACCATCGGCTTCGGCCTTATCGGAACCTGGCATATATTGAGTGAAAAACCGTCACGTTTTCTAAAAGAATTGTAATCTATTCCGGATGATGCGAGACTTGTATTTTTTCAAATTAATGCCCATAATATCAGCTAGGCATGCTGGGGTTCCGCCAGCGGCGCCCGGGATTGGAATGGGGGAATCACTTTTTTTGAACCATTTTGCCCGACACCGTCCGGAACACAAGCTAAAGGATTATTTATATGGCTGATTTTAGAAACTTTCGCCCGACAAGCGCAACTCAGGCCGATGCTTCCATCGACATGGGACTGCGCAGTTATATGCTTGGCGTTTACAATGCAATGGCAATCGGGCTTGTTATTACGGGTATTGCAGCATTTGTTATCGCTTCACTTGCAACATCGAGTGACCCGACACCTTACATGTTGCCAAACGGCGTTTATCTGACATCATTCGGTGTTACTTTCTATACTTCACCGTTTGCTTATGTTGTGATGTTTGCTCCGCTCATTGCAGTGTTCTTTTTGAGCTTCAAAATTGAGTCGTTGAGCACAAGCTCGGCACGTATGCTGTTTTTTGTTTATGCAGCACTCGTAGGATTGTCGCTTTCATCCATTATTCTGCGCTACACACCTGCAAGCATTACACAAACATTCTTCATTTCAGCGGCCGCTTTCGGTTCCCTGTCGCTTTACGGTTATACGACAAAGCGTGATCTGACAGGTATGGGGTCGTTCCTGTTTATGGGATTGATCGGCCTTCTGTTGGCCATGGTTGTCAATCTTTTTCTGGGGTCGAATGCACTGCAATTTGCCATCTCGATTATCGGTGTTCTCATTTTTGCCGGTCTTACCGCTTATGACACCCAGACAATCAAAGTTATGTATTATGAAGGTGATGAAGCCGAAACACGTGGCCGCAAGGTTGTGATGGGTGCTTTGACACTCTATCTCGATTTCATCAATATGTTTGTCTTCCTGTTGCAATTCCTCGGACAGAATCGCAATTCATAAAGAATTCAAACAAAACCGTTCTTTAAACCCCGTCTTTCGAGACGGGGTTTTCTTTTTAACGATTTTTCTTTTTCTTGAATTCTTATTCGTCTCTTCAAAAAAGTTCTTGTTCGCCTGTTTAAAAATTAGCAAACATCAGTGCTGCTTTCCGCAACAACACCTTCAATGACAAGCTCAGACAATTTTGAAGAGCTTCTTGTCAAAAACTTTCAGAACATTGCGGAGTTCCTTGCCGCGCTTCAGGATCAATCCGCTTGCTGCAATGACACTGTAAGCACCTTGACGGTTCGCCAATTTCGGGTTTTTCTCGACACGATAAAGCGGTATTTCAGCGGTTCGGCGAAAAATGGAAAACACCGCTTTGTCATCCAGATGGTCAATCGCGTAATCGCGCCATTCGCCGGCAGCCACCATTTGTCCATAGACACGTAATATCGCATTCAATTCGATACGGTTAAAGGCAACAGGGCCGGAATGTTTTTTGAAACTGTTTTGTGAAAAAGCTTCGATTATAATTGCTTGATCGTCGCTCATATCAACCATGGTGTTTATCTTCCATTTTTTGCAGGCGTTGGTGTCCCATTTTAAATGGTTATGCAACCTGTCTCGCGGCAATTATATCTTTTATCATATTTTGGTGAAAAAATAGGTGGTAATAGTCTTCAATTTCAAGCGACAAAGCTTGTAGTTTTATAGCTGTCACTTCATATAATAATCAAAGCTTTCGAGCGGGGCAAATCTGCTTTCAGAAAAAATCATGGACATCCTTAAAAATAAAAAGTTCCATTGGCCAAGCCAATTAAGTCAAAAAGCCCTCCAGACAAGATTATTGCAGGCTGTCCGCAATCGTCATGGACACCGTCCGAAAGATGCCGATCGTGACACTTACGATATGGTCGTCGGCTCATACAATATTCATAAATGTGTCGGTGTCGACAATGTGTTCGATCCGGAGAGGATTGTGCATGTCGTTGCCGAACTCAATCCCGATATTATGGCTTTTCAGGAGGCTGACAAGCGTTTCGGCGAAAGAATAGGTTTGCTTGATCCGGAACTTCTGAAATCGGAAACCGGTTTGGAGCGTGTACCAATCAATACGATGTCCCCACGCGGATTAGGCTGGCATGGCAATGCGCTTTTCATGCGCAATGGGAAAGTCAAAGATATTGTCCAACTGAAACTGCCCGGCGTTGAACCGCGTGGTGCGCTCATCGTCGAACTCGATATGCCGGTCGGGCTTATCCGCATTGTTGCCGCCCATTTCGGTCTCTTGCACCATTCAAGGATTCAACAGGCAAAGCTTATTTTGTCTATTCTGAAAAAACGTGACATCATGCCGACAATCATGATCGGCGATTTGAACGAATGGCGATTGGGCAGAACATCGTCTCTCAAAAGCCTTGCTCCGTTTTTTGATTTACGTTTGGGAACATTGCCGAGTTTTCCTTCGCGCTTTCCTGTTTTGGCGCTTGACCGTGTTTTTGCCTATCCGCATGAACTCGTTTCCAATATAGAAATCCATAACTCGCCGCTTGCACGGCTTGCTTCCGACCATTTGCCTATCAAAGCGGAAATCGACCTTGAGGGAGCAACCAAACTGCTCAAGGAACGGGCGAAACGTGAAACAGAAACATTTACGGAATAATTCCGTTTATAACGCCGGAAAAACAGGTTGAAGCCGGAAAACGATTGTTTAAACGGCGCTCCCCTGTTTCGAGAGGCTCGAAACACATCGAGCCTATCAGTTTCAGGCACTCGGTTTTCGTCAATAGAGGCCGTTTTTCCGGTAGATAAAGAACTTTTATAACGGCAATAGCCCCATGTCGCGACAGCGCAATCGACAGCTTGGGAAAATATCAGAGATAGGGCGAACCTAGCCAGATAACCCTGTCAATCAAACGCGAAAGAAATGGCCGATTTACAAGATCTTCCATTCTGACTTCACGCGCATCTTCCTGCTCATGCTGTATTTTTTCCGAAAGATAGCGGGCAAGTGTTTCGTCGAATATTTCCATATCGATCTCGAAATTCAATCTTAATGAACGCGAGTCAAGATTGGATGAACCGACATAGCTCCAGCGATCGTCGATCTCCATGAGTTTTGAATGATTGAAAGGCCCTTTTGCACGCCATATACGGCACCCGTCACGCAAAAGCTGATCGAATTGGGCACGCATAGCCCGGTCGACAAGTTTCAAATTGTTATTTCCCGGCACGATAATATCAACGTCGACACCGCGACGGGCGGCTGTTACCAGCGCGCTAATCAATTCCCTGTCGGGTAAAAGATAGGGTGTCATGATACGAATATGCTTTTCGGCAAGCGAGAATGCACCGATTAACATGCGTTGGTTTGTTTCGATCAAACGGTCGGGACCGGTTGGTACAACGCGGACGCAGACACCTTCATCGGATTTTTCCTTGATTGCCGGAATAGCCCAGATTTTGGTGTCGAGATTTTCCCCTTTGGCAAAAGCCCAATCATTGGCTGCGACCGAAAAAATATCGGCAACAGCCGGCCCTTCCACGCGAAAATGGGTATCATCGGCGGTTTTTTCACCGCTGAATGTCTGTGAAAAACCGGCACGGATATTCATACCGCCAGTAAAAGCAACACTCCCGTCGACAACCAGAATTTTTCTGTGCGTGCGCAAATTGGCATAAGGCAGACGTAAACCGATAATAATATTGCCGTTAAAAACCGCGACGGGGACTTTTTCACGCCGTAAATCACGAACAATCGAAGGGATCGAATAGCGCGCACCAACCGCATCAATAAGAACACGCACCTCGACACCGCGGCGAACAGCAGCAGACAAAGCTTCAACAAAAAGCTCCCCCATACCGTCGCGGTCAAAAATGTAACATTCGAGAATCAAACAACGCTTGGCCGCACCGATTGCGCTTAACATAGCACTATAAGCTTCATCGCCATTATCAAGAACTGTTAAATGATTGCCGCGCGTCATCCGGCCAAGGCTTACATGATCGCCAAGTTTTTTCATGGGCGCGGCAAGCCGTCCGAACCGGTTCAGAATATAACTATCCGAACAATCATACTTATCGGCACGCGCATGACCTTTGCTGCCGGCATGCCGGTGCCGTTTATAAACAACATTGTTATGAATGCGGTTGATACCGAAAATACCATAGATGACAGCACCCAAAACGGGCGAAAGCATAATGACACCAACCCACCCGATAGCGGTGCGAACCTCCTGCTTTGTCATAGTGGCATGGATTGCAGCACCAAGCCCCAGAAAAAACGACAATAAGGCTAGGATATGCGGCCAATAATTTTCAATAAACACATGCATTGGTTACTTTACTTTCATTGGTCTTCATAAAGGTCGATAACCGCGATAATGATGAACCTGCTTTTTTTCTATGTTATTTCTTTTTATATTCTATGATAACGGTAACGCGAAAATGGTATTGCCCATGTCAAATAGCAATGCCATAAAACGCATTCTTCTGAAACAGTCATTTTGAAAAGGAAAAACCGTCGTGAGTTCAAATAATTGGAATCCCCTGGATGGTGCAAGCGAGCTATCGGCGAAATGGGGGTGGTTTTTGGTTCTTGGAATTATCCTGCTGCTTGTCGGCATTGTTGCAGCATTTACTTTGCCATTCGCAACAGAAGCTGTCGCTATCTATATCGGACTTATGATGCTGGTGGGTGGTATTGTGCAGCTCATTCATGCATTCGGCGTTAAAAGCTGGGGACGTTTTTTCTACTGGCTGCTCGCAGGTATTCTTTATACGTTCGGTGGCATTGTCTGCCTTATCCAGCCAATTCTGGCGGCTGCGGTGTTTACATTCCTGCTCGGCTTCCTGCTTGTTGTAGCCGGTGTTATCCGTGTTGTTATCGGTTTCCAGAGCCGCGAACTCAAAGGCCATGGATGGATTATTGCAGCCGGTATTATTACCGCTATTGCCGGTCTCGTTATCACAACCGGTTGGCCTGCCAACACACTTTGGGTTCTCGGCCTGTTCCTGTCGATCGATCTTATCTTTCAGGGATGGGGCTGGATCGGTTTTGCAATCGGCTTGCGGTCACTCAAAAATTTTGGCAAATAATATGCCAAAATAAAAAGGGGAAGACAGTGCTTCCCCTTTTTCTCTATTGCTTTCAGCTTAACCGTTCATAACAAACATTGGTTAACCCGTTTTGGACAAAACCGAGTTGATTGGCTGCCCCTTTGGACAAATCCAGAATCCGACCGGCAATAAATGGGCCGCGATCATTGATACGCACAATAATCGATTTTCCATTGAACTTGTTGGTCACTCTGATTTTGCTTCCAAGCGGCAATGTCTTATGCGCGGCTGTCATAGCGAAGGGATTCATCTTTTCGCCTGAAGCTGTTTTGGAATGCAATGCATACCAGGATGCACCACCGCATTGCCCACCATGATTGATATGACCATGACTAAGCGCCGCGTTACCAAAACTGGAAAAACAGACAACAAAAATTGCTGTCAGGAACGATAGAAGTCTTTTTTTATCGGTCAAAAAACACATATCCTGCTAACTGGTTAGAGTTTCGGGGGATTAAGCGAATGAGGTTTCTTAACCGATGGTTGTGTTGTTCACATGGCTGTGAAAAGGCATTTTTGCCATTATTATCAATTATTTGCCCTATTTTTGGACAAATTATTGTACAACTATGAGTTTTTAAAAAGTGTAGATATCAGACGATGAAAGAGTTCAATACTCCTGCACCATTGCGTATAGTTTATCTGGTTATAGGCTGTCTTATGGTCGTTCTGGGCATTATCGGAGCTGTTTTGCCCATTATGCCGACGGTGCCATTTTTGCTTGTCGCATCCTGGTGTTTCGCAAGGTCATCTCCGCGTTTTCACAATTGGCTTCATCATCATAAAATTTTCGGCCCCCCTATCAAGCAATGGGAAGAACGCGGGGTCATATCGCCTTTTATCAAATTTCTGGCCGTCGGAGGGATGGTTATAGGATTTTGCTCGTTTATGTTGATAGCACAGCCGGTTCTATGGCTGGCGCTCGCAACAATTTGCATTTTGATTGTGATTTCGATTTATATCCTGACGCGGCCGTCGCGTTAAAGAGCGTGCCGCCCCTGACGATTGAAAACAATTCGACCATTGCTTGAGCGGAATATATGAATGACCGGAATAACTGAATGACCCGAATATGCCGTTGAGACCGGCATTTAGCGAAAGAATTGAGCGGATTTTATCTGTCTTTTCTGTTGCATCGACTTGAAAAACCCGACAAGTGATAAAAGTCGGGAACTTCCCTTTCTTGAACAAGCCAAAAATAATGCAGCCGGAAAATAATATTGAAAAATAAAAAGCGCGGAAAAAATCCGCGCTTCAATAAAGGGGAAAACTTTGTTCCCTATTTAACGAGCGTAACCCCGATTATTTTACGATAACCCCCGATTATTTTACGATAACCTTTGCGCCGACTTCCGCGCGATTATAAAGATCTATAATATCCTGATTGATAAGGCGGATGCATCCGGATGAAACATTGGTACCAATCGTCCACCATTCAGGCGTGCCATGCAGTCTGAACATGCTGTCCTTGCCATCTTTATAAAGATAGAGCGCACGCGCACCAAGCGGGTTTTGCAAGCCCGGTTTCATTCCACCGGCAAATTCTTTCAATTCCGGCTGGCGTACCAACATACGCTGTGGCGGAACCCAGGCTGGCCATTCCGCCTTGCGTCCGATTGTTGCATTCCCCGTCCAACGGAATCCGTCACGCCCCACGCCAATGCCATAACGCATGGCCTTGCCATCCGGCATGATGTAATAAAGGTGCTTGTTGGCAGTATCAATAATAATTGTTCCCGGCTTTTCATCTGTCGGATAGGCTACAATCTGCCGGCGAAATTCCGGTTTGATCTCGTTTGCCTTGATTGCGGGAATAATAAATCCGCCATCATTGACCTGAGAATAGGCCGCAAGCGTCGATGACGAGCCTCCCGTGGTTGTACAACCGGCAAGTGTTGCACTAGCCAAAAGGCTGGCAGCAACCAGAATAGTTTTTACGCGCATATTCCCCTCTTCATTGTTTCAATCGAGATTGTTTCAATCAAGGCAGTTAAAACGAATCAGCTTCGTGTAACCCAATTAAATACGTGATAATTAACAGAATGTTACCCTTATACAGTTTCCGTGATTTCGATTAAAAAACTTTTTACATCAAAATTCCAGCCGGAAAATACCCGCATAGAAATCGCAGCCGGTTTTTCCCGATAAACGTCTTTAACGGAACAGGCTTTTTGAAATTCTATAATAACTCGACTAATCTCAGAAACCTGAAAAGAAATCCCGTATGAATTGGCTGTTCACCGAACTATAGGCACGTTCACGGGCTATAAGTTACTTTAAAAAGCAATGAAAAGATAAATCACCGGTTGAGAACTTCAAAGTCGACAATTCCCCATATTCAATTCAGGATTTAAATTGTTGTTTTCGGCATAAGGAATTTTTTATTGCTGATCTCGTATTTGTGATTCAACAAAACTTGTTTTTATTAGGAGAAAACGCCTTTAGACCTTAACATCCTTATCAGCATATTGATGGAAATTGTTGCGAAGGTTCCAGATTGCCATTTCGGCTCTTGGTTATCATTAAGCCAAATGATGAATTTTCATCCGGCAAAATGATGAACGATCAGGCGGTTGATGAATATGAAATAGCGGGCGTTGTAATCAGGTGGCAAGAATTGGAGATTGCCAGATATTTTTCAAGAAAAGAAAAAGGCCGCGCGGGAGGAGATGCGCAGCCTTTGATTCCGAATGCAGCTATGGGAGGAGGAGGTGCTGCATTCAACTTGCTGGATTTGGGAGGAGGAGTAATCCAGCAAGAGGAAAGATATTGCATGAGACCCCAAACAACAACCCACAATTATGCATAGCTGATATGCATTTAAAAAACCTTTGTTTTCAAAAAGTTACGATTAGCGAAACGGGACAATGCCCCAATAAAAGCCGCGAAATGTTTTCAAAAACCAGGGTTTCACGTACCGTTTTTTTAAACGATTTAACTCACGCTGTATTCTTTGCGAGATCGGGCGCTTCACTCGTTTAACAGATTTGACCCTCTTTCGATCTGCAAGAATCGTGCTGGAAAGCCCGATCTGGATAGCGATAGCCGGAAACATCTGCTCGATATTGAGGGAACGGCAAACGCCGCATTCCGGATTATACATGATTTCATCAATCGGTGCCGTGACAAATTTGATTTCGTCATATAGCCGTCTGGCGCAAGCTTTTGACATGATGTAACCACCGGAACAATAATGTTTGCTAACAAGTCGTCCCAGTTTGTAATGGCAGGCAAGTTCGGTGTCGAATTTTTTTAAAACACAAACGATTCGTGCGGTATCAAGTTTAACAATGTCACACCCTTCAGGCACCCAATCATAATTTTTCAAAAACAAATGGGCATGGGGCGAGAGTTTTATATCATCTTCGAACACGGCTCCATAGAGATCATCTCCTTCGGCAATCAACCGCCAGCATTCAAGATGACTGAGAAAACAGCCGACTTCCGCTCTTGCCAGTTTTTTAGGCCAATTACGAACGCGTGTCAGCTCCTCGAATTGCTCATCAGACAAAGAACGGCCATCAACAGCTTTGACGCGGATAAAATCGAGGCCTTCTTTGGTAAATACGCTTCTTATATGGGTTAACCTCTCTTCAGAGCGATCAAGATTAATCACATAGCATTTCATAGAGCTTAGGCCTCGGTGACAAATTACGCCTCAGCTTCTATCATTAAACGGGGTCAACACTCAAGTTGCTGATGAACGGATATGTGCTGCAATTGATATAAAGCCGAACGCAACGATAAAAAGAACGGTCATTATCAATACAATTGTCGATGCCGCATCAGAACCGATAAACGCGCTTGAATAAACGCCGAGAAAGCTGCTTATAACCGCAATGGCGATCGCGATAACAATCATCAATGAGAAACGTTTTGTTACAAGATAGGCAATGGCACCAGGCGCAATGAGCAATGAAATAGCCAATATTATCCCGACGGCTTTCAATGCCGCAACGATTGTCAGCGAAATCATTGTCAATAAAGCATAATGCAAAAACCGTTCATTGAGCCCTACAGCTTTTGCCTGAATGGGATCAAACGTAAAAAGCAGAAAATCCCGCCATTTTGCACCAAGGGTAACGGCCACCAAAACCGAGATGAAGAGAGTTTCAAAAATATCAATCCGGTTTACGCCCAACAAATGGCCAAACAGAATGTGATTGAGATGAAGTTCGCTTTCTATACTGGTTGCCAGAACAAGTCCCAAACCGAACATTGAAGAAAACACAACCCCCATGACCGTGTCTTGCTTGATGCGGCTATTTGCCCCCAAAAAACCGGTGAGAACCGCACATACCATGCCAGCCAGAAATGCACCGAAGGCCATCATTGCCATGGTCACATCGGACCGGTTGATTGCCTCGGCACCGATAAAGGGGATAAGCCCCAAAACAAATAGTGCTGCCGGTGTCATCATATAACCGGCGACGACACCCGGAAAAACGGCGTGCGAGATTGCATCCCCCAAAAGCGACCAGCCTTTCAAAATCAAAAAACAGGATAGCATTGCCATCGGCACGCCAACAATCATTGTAATCAGCATTCCCCGGATCATGAAAGGAAATTGGAAGGGAAACAAAAGCGTATCTATCATGATTGTACTTTCCGTGCACGCAGCCGTGCCGCAATGAAACCGTGTTTGGGCGCAAAGATAAAACTCAAAGCAAATAATAGTGCTTGCAACAATACAATCACGCCGCCGGTCTGGGCGTGGATCAGATAACTTAAATAAACGCCGACTACACTTGTGAGAATGCCGATCAGAACCGAAAGAACAATCAAACGCTGGAAACGATCGGTTATCAGATAAGCGGTTGCACCCGGTGTGACGACAAGACTGATAACCAGAAAAGCACCCACTGTCTGCATGGCCGCCACTGTTGAAGCCGCAAGCAGCGCAAAAAACAGAATTTTCAATCCCTTGGTGTTTATTCCGATTGAACGGGCATGATTTTCGTCAAAGAAAGTCACCATCATATCTTTCCATTTAATGAAAAGTATAACGAGCGAGACAACGCCGATCAGAGCAAGCTGGAAAATATCTGCGGGGCTCACCGCCAGAATATTGCCAAGTACAATCGTGTCGATGCTGACAGCCATCGGCCTCAATGATTTCATAAACAATCCGAGCGCAAAAAAGGACGAAAAAATAAGGCCTATGATGGTGTCTTCTTTCAATTTCGTCCGCTCGTTGAAAAACAACATGGCGGTGGCGGCGAGGCCTCCCGAAAAAAAAGCGCCTAACGAAAAAGGCAGTCCCAACATATAGGCTCCCGCAACACCGGGCACAATCGAATGGGAAAGCGCATCGCCGATCAGCGACCAGCCTTTGAGCATCAAAAATGCCGACAGGAATGCGCAAACACAACCAACCAATGCGGAAACCCACATTGCATTTATCATGAAATCATAAGAAAACGGTTCGACAAGCCAGTCCATCATCACAGTCACTTTTTCTGTCGGGGATAAAGAATAAGCGGGCTTTCATCATCGCTGACAACGTCTGCGCCATTGGTCATATCCGAAGGTTTAACCATATGGTGACGCAACGCACCGCCAAAGGTCTCGGTGAGGTTTTCTTCGGTGAAAATTTCGGATGTCGGCCCATAGCCCAGAACCGTCCCTTTTATCAAAACAGTGCGGTCGCAAAATTCGGGTACAGAACCAAGATTATGTGTGGAAACCAGCATAACCGCACCACTTTTGCGCATTTCTTTAAGCAATACGATAATTTGGTCTTCGGTTTTGACATCTACTCCGGTAAACGGTTCATCAAGCAAAATGACCTTTGCTTCCTGCGCTATCGCGCGCGCAAGAAAAACGCGCTTTTTTTGCCCACCGGACAATTCACCGATCTGGCGCTTGCGAAAGGAAAGCATATTTACCCGCTGTAATGCATCTGTCACGGCGGCATAATCGATATCTTTGGGCTGACGCAAAAAGTTCATGTGGCCATAACGGCCCATCATGACAACATCTTCGACAAGAACCGGGAAATTCCAATCGACATCTTCCGATTGCGGCACATAAGCGACAAGATTTTTCTTTAATGCATTGCGCACCGGCATATTGAAAATAGTAATGCTGCCGCGAGACAAACGCACAAATCCCATAATGGCTTTGAAAAGCGTCGATTTGCCGGAACCGTTGATACCGACCAATGCCGTAATAGAACCGGTCGGCGTCTCAAAACTCGAATCGCGAAGGGCCGTATGGCCGTTACGGTAGGTCACTGTAATGTGCGACGCCGAAATCCCCACTGTGTTCATTTGGCTAGTCCTTTGGCAATGGTGGAGCTTGTGACTTTCAGAAGATCAATGTAAGTGGGAACAACGCCGTCAGCTTCGGACAACGAGTCAACATAAAGCACACCGCCATATCTGGCGCCGGTTTCGCGGGCTACCTGTTTTGCCGGTGCATCCGAAATTGTGCTTTCCGAGAAAACAACCGGAATGTTATATTTGTTCACGGCATCAATAACATGCTTGACCTGTTGGGGTGTGCCTTGCTGATCGGCATTGATCGGCCATAGATAAAGTTCTTTCAAATTGAAATCGCGGGCAAGATAGCTGAAGGCTCCTTCACTTGTGACCAACCAGCGCCGCTCTTCCGGCAAGCCTGAAAGTTCTTCCTTGATCGGATCAATCGTTGCTCTGATCTTGGCTTTGTAAATTTCTGCATTTTGCTTGTAGGTTTCCGCATTCTGTGGATCATATTTGACAAATGCATCGCGGATATTGTCAACATAGATCAAAGCAGATGTGGGCGACATCCATGCATGGGGGTTCGGTTTACCGTTATACGGCCCTTCATTGATGCTCATAGGTTCGACGCCGGTTGAAACAACAACACCGGGAACATCGTGAATATTATCGAAAAATTTCTCGAACCATAATTCCAGATTCAATCCGTTCCACAAAATGAGATTGGCTCCTTGTGCCCGCATCAAATCTTGCGGTGTCGGCTGATATTCATGAATTTCTGCCCCCGGCTTGGTTATTGACTGAACCTCGGCTGCGTCACCGGCAACATTTTGTGCCATATCGGCAATAACCGTAAATGTCGTTACCGCCTTGAATTTTTGAGCAGCATGACCATCCACAATCGAAAAGAAACTCAAAGCCAGAACTGCGATTGCGGCTATGAATGTTTTGAGACCGACCTGTTGCAAAAAAGCAGGCTTCATTTCCAAAAATCCTCTCACTTGTTTTTTCTTATTGCAAATCATTTGCAATTTCTTTATTGCGTAACAGACCTTCTTAATAATTGCAACTGCAAACTATTTGCAAAAACGAGAAATGGATTTGTTCATTTTCAAGCCGACATTTTGGCGATAAGGAGCGTTTATGTTGGATTACACACGACACATCCGACCGGTGGTCGAGAAGACGAAAAATAAAAGTCCAGTGCGTGACATCGTTTATGACATATTGGAAAATTGCGGACTTCGTGTAACGCGCCAAAGATTGATTGTCGCGAAATATATTCTCGATAGAAAAACAAACCTGATAGATGCCAACAAGCTTCATCAAGATATTGTTTGTGCCGGTAATGATATTTCACTGGCAACAATCTACAATACCCTGCATCATTTTACCAAAGCCGGACTGGTAAGGCCTGTTGCGTCTTCGGGGCAAAAATCTTTCTTTATGGCAAATTGCCGTAACAGCAGTTATTTTCACTATGAAAGCGGTGAAGTCATTGCGCTTTATGGTCACGATCCGGATGTGCAAAAGCTCCCTCTTCCACCCGAAGGTTATGAAGTAAGCCATATTGATATTGCCATCCATCTCGTCAAAAAAACCGGTATCCCGAACACGTCCGTAATACCGGTTACAAAATCCGACACTATTCACGCACGATAATCAATGGTCGATTTTTTGGCGCGTTATATTGCCCTGACGATCTATATAAAGCTTGAGGCGTTGATTGTTTTTGTCGATAACTTCCGCTTTCCAGCCTTCATGCTTTTCATCAAGTTCGTGAATTTTATAGCCGCTTTGCTCCAGTTTTGTGGTCAATGCCGACCAACTGATGCGTGCATTTTGTTCTGCAAAAGCAGAGCTTGCAAAACCGGAAAGGGCAATCGTCGCGGTAGCTGCTGCCAGTGCAATCATGCGCACAGTCTTCAATATCATCTCGTAATCCTCCATTTGTATTGTTGATCTGCCAAGCCACGAGAACCGTCAAAGTTTCTGTTACCCGTTTAATGCATATGGTTTTTATTATATTCGATACAAGAGCGACATCCGCTTCCGTTGCAAAGGTCCGGTTTTTCGGACGGCCAATCCGTCAAAATGCAATTTTTAATCAATGAACATTGCAAACATCTGCCGGTTTTAGCGCAAATTTGTCTGTTCAAAACACCGCATGACCTTAACCGCGTTTAAAACCAAGGGAAAGGAAAACGGCCAATCGCTTTCCCTCCCTTTCATCCACACTTCATAAATCCTTAAAAAACAAGCCCGAAAAATGGACGTTGGCCGGTCAACTTTTATTTGTCAGCCTTTGTTTCAAGCCCCGCAAAACTGCCGATTACAAAATGGTCGATAACAAAACGGCCAATGACGAATGCCCAATCCGGTTTTATAGGAGAAGGTCGGTCACCTGGCTTTGCACCCCCCATAAATTTGCCTCAAAAATTTCAAAGCAGAAAAACCGGAAAAGGCGAAAGATAATTCAATCATGACAACCAGTTAGAGAACATAAAACAAGCAATTATTCTGCTCTATCCATGTTCCGGACACGCCGTTTTTTTAACTCATCCGCCCGAATTGTTAAAATTTTATGCGTTATTATTTTGTGCCAAACATACGGTCGCCTGCATCGCCCAAGCCGGGAAGAATGTAGGATGCCGGATCAAGCGCACGATCGACCGAGGCTGTAAAAATATCAACATCGGGATGGGCGGTTTGCAACTGTTTGATACCCTGTTCAACACTTAATATGCACACAAACCGTATCTGTTTGGCACCGTGTTTTTTCAATTGGTCTATGGCTTTGACAGCAGAATTTCCTGTTGCGAGCATCGGATCGACCACAATAACCAGACGCTCGGAAATATCTTCGGGAGCTTTGAAATAATATTCGACAGCTTCAAGTGTATTATGATCGCGGTAAAGGCCGATATGACAAACGCGCGCAGAAGGCAAAAGATCAAGCATACCGAAAAGCAACCCCTCGCCTGCTCTCAAAATCGAGGCAAGAACGAGTTTCTTGCCCTTGAGCATCGGGGCTTCCATCTCTTCCATCGGCGTTTCAATGTGAACGGTTTCAAGCTCCAGATCGCGCGTGACTTCATAGCCGAGCAAAAATGCTGTTTCCCGCACAAGCTGGCGAAACTCGGCAGTCGATGTTTCTTTGCGGCGCATCATTGTCAATTTGTGTTGGACAAGAGGGTGGGAAACAATTGTTAAACCCATAGACTTTTCTCCTCATTACAGCATTCTATATGTCGTATAAAACCATTCATGTGGAATGAAAAGGGTGAAGCGCCCCCGGCTCTACTTTTTCGTCAGAACCCATTCCCTAAACGGATAAGTTAGGTTAGAAAAAAGTCGGAATAAATTTGAAAGGTCACAAATATGACTGCTGAGACAGAGCGCGTCGGCGCAAAAGGCGGGATGGAAGAAACATTCGGTTTCAAGAAAGTCGACGAATCGGAAAAACAGTCGATGGTCAACGGAGTTTTCCATTCTGTGGCCAAAAAATATGACATTATGAATGATGTCATGTCGGTAGGTATGCACCGTTTGTGGAAAGATGCATTTGTTGCATGGCTTCACCCTTCGCATCTCGACGGGTATAAAGTTCTCGATGTGGCCGGTGGTACAGGCGACATTGCGTTTCGTATTGTCGAAGCTTCCGGTCGCCATGCCCATGCAACGGTTCTTGACATCAACAGTTCCATGCTGGAAGTAGGCCGCGAAAGAGCAAAGAAAAACGGCCTTCTCCCTTATCTCGATTTTGTCGAGGCGAACGCCGAAAAACTCCCCTTTGAAGATAATACATTCGATGCTTATACAATTGCATTCGGTATCCGTAATGTTCCCCACATTGCCAAAGCACTGTCGGAAGCTTACCGCGTTTTGAAGCCGGGCGGGCGTTTTATGTGTCTGGAATTTTCGGAAGTACAAATGCCGATTCTTGACAAGCTTTACGACATCTGGTCGTTCCAGGGCATACCGCGCGTTGGACAAATGATTGCCGGTGACAAAGAATCTTATCGTTATCTTATCGAATCTATCCGCAAATTTCCCAAGCAGGAAGATTTTGCTGCAATGATACGGGCAGCCGGTTTTTCACATGTCAGCTACCGCAATCTGACCGGTGGCATTGCCGCAATGCACTCTGGCTGGAAGATCTGAATGTCGAAACTTACCGCATCCTTCCGTCTTATGCGTGTCGGATTCATTCTGGCACGTGAAGGTGTGTTAAGCGCACTTCCAAGCGATGGATTACCTGCTACACTTGCATTTTTCCATCGTTTCGCCGGCTGGTTTGCCAGAAAAAGAAGTAAAAAAACCAACCGCTCCGAAAATATGTCGCGGGCAATGAACAAGCTTGGCCCATCCTATATCAAGCTCGGCCAATTTCTTGCAACACGCCCTGATATTGTCGGATCGGAAGTTGCAAAAGACCTGTCGAGCCTTCAGGATCATGTCGATACCTTTCCGCATGAACAGGCTGTGGCACAAATCGAAGGTTCACTCGGCCGCAAGATAGATGATCTTTTTGTCGAATTCGGTCCGGCAATTGCGGCCGCCTCGATGGCGCAAGTTCACCCCGCAACCGTGCGCAATCCTGACGGAAGTCTGCGTAAGGTCGCAGTCAAGGTTATCCGCCCCGGCGTGAGACGAAGATTCGCAAAAGATCTTGAGGGGTTTTATCTGGCTGCGGAAATGCAGGAACGCTATGTTCCGGCGACACGACGGTTAAAACCGGTCAGCGTTGTCGACACGCTTGCACAAACCACTAAAATTGAAATGGATTTACGCCTTGAGGCGGCGGCACTCTCTGAAATTGCCGAAAATACCAGAAATGATAAAGGTTTTCGTGTTCCCGCAGTCGATTGGGAGCGCACAGGACGTGATGTTCTGACCATGGAATGGATTGACGGCATCAAAATGTCGGATATTGACGGGCTTAAAGCCGCCGGTTTCGATCTCGATGCACTTGCTGTCACGCTCATGCAATCCTTCCTGAAACACACATTGCGAGACGGTTTTTTCCACGCGGATATGCATCCGGGAAATCTCTTTGTCGATAAAGACGGTTGTATTGTCGCTGTCGATTTGGGCATTACCGGAAGGCTCGGCAAACAGGAAAAACGTTTTCTTGCCGAAATTTTATATGGCTTTATTACCCGCGATTACCGGCGTGTCGCCAATGTGCACTTTGAAGCCGGTTATGTGCCTCCCCATCAAAATATGGAAAGCTTTGCACAGGCCAATCGCGCCATAGGCGAACCGATCCACGGTCAATCGGCTGAAACAATTTCGATGGCCAAATTGTTGACCCTGCTTTTTGAAGTGACCGAACTTTTCGACATGCAAACACGGCCGGAACTCTTGCTGTTACAAAAAACCATGGTGGTTGTAGAAGGTGTTTCCCGTTCGCTTAATCCGCATTTCAACATGTGGAAGGCTGCGGAACCGGTTGTAAAAGAATGGATTACAAAAAATTTGGGGCCTATCGGCATGGCGAAAGACTTGACCGAGGGGGCGCAATCGCTCCTTACTTTTGCCCGCAGAACGCCAGAACTTGTCAGAAGCGTCGAACGCATCCAGAAAGGTGCTGATAAAATGGCGCAGAATGGCCTTCATCTTGATGATGATACACTGAAGAGATTTGCCCTGATGCAGGCAAAACAAAACCGTTTTGGCCGCTATGCTATGGTTTTGATCGCTGTTTGTATGGTGATTATCACTTATAAGCTCGTCATTTGATGATACAAAATCTGGTCAACCCGACAAGTTTGTTATGTGGCTTTAAACCGTATTGCGAGTGGCGGCTTCCCGCTTGGTCCGAAATAACGGGCGCCCCGTCATGGCACAGACCAGAAACTCCCGCAATTCGACATGACAAGCTCCCGCTTGATCCTGAATATTGTTGATCGCGGTTAAAGTGGTACAAGGCAAGCGCTATAAAAGTTCAAAGCTGCCTCTCTTTTGAGGCAGCTTTGTGCTTTTTCACGAGATCAATAAAACAGAGTCCCAACTTAACCCGAAATTGTCATTTTACGCCGAGTTCAACGCCTTTTTTTGCCCTTGGCGTTCCCATACGATCTTTGAGCCAGCATTGCTTTCTTCTGGGGATGAACGAAAAAGCAATACACCGCTGGTCGGAAACACATCCTATGAAGCAGGTAAAATAATCGGTTTGTTCTATATAGGAGTAATCGCCACCGGTAATATCGACATTACTCATCGCCATAAAATCGGTTATTTTAACGCTATTCCTTTTGCTTGAGATAAAGGATGCAGCGGCGTCTTTATTGCGAATAAGGGCAACAACATCATATTTCAACATACAGGCATGAAGACGTTTGTGGTAGGTAAGTGCCTGACAACGCCCGTCATTTTCGCACATTTGCAAGCAATTATCGAAACTCACATGTTTTACAGAACGGTAATCAAACCCGATGGCATCGTAATTATTTTGATTAATGAACGTTACGGTAGGCTGATTAACGGGTGGTAGGTTAACATTGCCCTGAACGCCGGTAGGCGGATTGGAGGGAGGCAATGGCTGCTTTAATGTCTGATTGGCCTCGATGGTCGGCGTCGCGGCGTAACACAAAATTTTAAAAACCGAAGGCGTTGCTTTTTCGGTAATATCGGCAGTGGATGGAACAGGTGCCCCCTTATCATCATCTGCATAAGAGACTTTAAAACCTTGTGCTTCCATAAACAGTGCCGCAACGCCTGCTCTGATTGCGAAGTTGACATTTTGTGCAATAAATCCGTTTTGATCGGCATAGTTTTTCGATAACACAGCAGTGGTTATACCGATAACATGACCATATCTGTCGATCACCGGACCACCAGAATTTCCCGGTTGAACCGGCGTCGAGATTTGTAAGTAACGCGCATCATTTTCAAGCCCCGAAAGGGCGTTGACATTGCCGGTCGTCATTTTGATCGAATCCGATAAAATCCCGTTTAGCGGAAATCCGAGCGCAATAATATCTTCACCCAACCGGATAACATCATGCCTTAATGCCAATGGCCGTGTTTGCACACCAGCCGATGCTTTTATCAGCGCAAGATCATCATGGGAATCCATGCGAAGGTCAACTGCTTCCCCCGTATTGCCGATTTCGACGCGTTGGCATCCTCTAACAACGTGTGCATTGGTCAAAATCCAGCCATCATCGGTAACAGCAAAACCGCTCCCGCTCGAAGACGGCTCTTCAGCCCATGTTGCTCCGCCAAAAATATCCAATAACAATAAAAATGAAAGCAAACATGGAAAGAAAAAACGCATATATTTTCTCCACATAGCCGATTTCTTCTATGATACTATTATAAGAGGTGAATTTTTATATCAAGAATTAGACCGCATTCAAAAATTTAAAAAAATATTTATAATTTATAGTGAATGAACTTTCGTTCGCCTATTGAAACCTTTTCGCCCGTGACAGACAGAGAAAAGTGATAAATTTGTTTGACCGGCTTGCCGTGATGGTTTGAAAAAGATAAACCGGATTATATTTTGATTGCATTGATTGCTTATTTTGATTGTTCGGGAGGTTTTCCATGGCCAGTATTACAATTCGCAATTTACCGGATGAAGCGAAGGAAAAACTTCGTCTCAACGCTGCAAAAAATAAACGGTCTATGGAAGAAGAAGCGCGGCTCTTGTTGATGTCCGGCAACAATTCCGAAATATTTCCGGAAAAAGCCAGCGCCAAAGAAATGCAATCATTGAAATCAAACTCGATACTTTTGATTATAACCGGCGGAGTTGCGGCGTATAAAGCGCTTGATCTCATTCGCCGATTACAAGAGCGGGGAGCAAATGTTACTGTGGTGATGACCAAAGCTGCGACAGAATTTGTAACGCCGCTTGCTGCGGGCAGCCTTTCAGGCGGCCATGTTTTTACCGATCTTTTTCAACGCCAGGATGAACATGATATTGGACATATCAGGCTCGCCCGATCAGCCGATCTGATTGTTGTAGCCCCTGCAACAGCCGACCGGATTGCAAAAATGGCAAACGGCATTGCCGATGATCTTGCGGGAGCTATTCTTCTTGCGGCCAATTCACCGATTCTTATTGCGCCGGCGATGAATCCGGCAATGTGGAAACATCCGGCAACACAACGCAATATCAGCACTCTCATGACGGATGGTGTCAGAATGATCGGGCCGGAAATCGGCGAAATGGCCGAACGTGGCGAGGCAGGACGCGGTCGTATGAGTGAACCGCTCGCGATTGTTGCGGCAGTCGAATCCATGCTTGATTGTGGAGAAAAACCCCTCTCCGGCAAACATATCATTGTTACGTCGGGGCCGACCCATGAGCCGATAGATCCCGTGCGTTATCTTGCCAACCGCTCTTCAGGCAAACAGGGACATGCAATTGCCGCTGCACTTCACCATTTTGGCGCCCGTGTTACGCTCGTTTCAGGCCCCGTCAGCATTCCGGATCCGGATGGTGTTGAAACAATCCATGTCGAAACGGCAATAGAAATGCTCGATGCGGTCAAACACGCCTTGCCTGCCGATGCTGCTATATTTGTTGCGGCTGTTGCCGATTGGCGCAGCGCCGAAAGTGCCACGCAAAAAATCAAGAAACAATCAGGCCAATCTGCCCCGACATTGGAAATGGTCGAAAATCCCGATATTCTTGCCACTATCGGCCATGCCCCGAACCGGCCGAAACTCGTTATCGGCTTTGCCGCCGAGACCAACGACCTTATCGAAAATGCCCGCAAGAAACTTGATAAAAAGGGCGCCGATTTCATTTTGGCTAATGATGTTGCCATTGCCAAAGATGGTACAAGTATTATGGGTGGCGACTATAACCGGATTTCATGTGTGAGCCGGGAAAATGTCGAAACATGGCCGAAAATGAGCAAGGATGAAGTTGCACAACATATTGCTAAAAAAATCGCAACCTTTTTTGGCAAATAAACCGCCTTTTAATCTTTCAGCGCCGATAAATTTATATTTGAAATTCACATAACGACTTAATTCCGATTATTATATCATTAAGTCCTTAAGAGTATTAGGGTATTTAAAACTTGAATATTTCATAGACTATTGGATCAAGGATGTTGAAATCGATGAATATAAAATTATTTGGCTTGAGCATTATATTGGCGGGATTAAGTGCAATTCCAAACACTTATGCCAACTCCCCGTGCGGCGTGCCGGAGTTGACACAATGTCCTACACCGATTGATGAAACATTACCCGATGTCAAAGACATGTTAAAATGGAATTCGAGGGATCGGATTATCGGCTTTCGTAATAGCTACCGCTCTTATCCGGCTGATGTTTTCAAACATGGGACGCCACGTCCTCTCACGCGCCAGATACACGATATGTCGAGCGTCAGCTATACGGTTGACGGTCATTCTTACAATTTGCAGGAATATGTAGAGCGCAACAAGGTCGTTGCGCTGATGGCGATAAAAAATGGTGTTGTCGTGCTGGAGTTTTACTCTCACGGCAATACGCCCCAAACCCTGTGGACTTCGCGTTCGGTTGGAAAATCTGTTGTTTCCACTCTTGTTGGCGTAGCGATCAAAGAAGGAAAAATCAAATCACTCGATGATAAAATTATCCGCTACAACCCCGATGTCAAAGGCACGGTGTGGGCAAATGTGACCTTGAGGGAACTGTTGCAACATACATCGGGTGTCGAATGGGATGAAAATTATGAGGATGATAATTCCGACTTTTCCAAACTCACCCAATGCGAAGCATTGGAAGAATCCTATTCTTGTGTTCATGATCTCGTCATCAACAAAAAACGTGGAATAAAGACAACACCGGGAAAAGTTTGGGCATATTCATCAGGTGGTGCATGGCTTCTCGGAGATACGTTGGAAAAGGCTGTAAAAATGCCTATCTCGAAATATTTGGAGGAGAAAATCTGGAAACCGTATGGCATGGTTAGCGATGGCGTATGGCAGAGCTATGTAAAAGGTAAACACGATACCGGCGCCCATGGTTTTAATGCGACGTTAGAAGATTGGGGAAAATTCGGCCAGTTTGTTCTTTATAACGGTTTTGTTCCTGATGGCAAAACCATCCTGCCCGATCATTGGGTTGTTGACGCCCGCACATGGAGCAAAGCCAAAAATTCGGTCAATGAAAGGCATCCGGATGGAAGTTACGGCTATGCATGGTGGAACAATGCTGTGCCGGATTCTGCCAACAATGTTTCACCCAAACTTGGCCTGAGCAATTCCGAAACAATGTGGGGTATGGGAATTTTCGGGCAGATGCTGGTTGTCAACCAACAAGAGAATATGGTGTTTGTCCAGTGGTCATCGTGGGATAAAGCCACACCATCTCCTTTGGCAGAACCCCTTGAAACATCACTCATGTTCAATGCAATTACCAACCGGCTTAAGGAATAGACGTTCACAAAAGCCGATAACACCAAGGCAACATGTGTTCCAGCCTGAAGCGGATGTTTCAGGCTGAACCGGAACCTTTGTTGCCAATCCGTTTTGGCGGTTTATAGATTTGAAACTATCCTTTGCGGTCATCAATAAGTAAGGCTGATCGAACACAATTGGTTTCCGGAATGAACAATTGTCGAAATGAACAATTGCCTAAAACAATTCGAGGCGGGCAAAAGCTCGATTAGATTGTGCTTTATACCCGCTTCCGTTCACCTGACGGCGTGCCGGTCAATAAAAGTCGATATAGTTGTTATCCGGATACTTATTATCCGGCCTGAATCAGTCCGGCCTGTGTTGCAAAATCTCTGAGTGAAAATTGTGCACGCGGGCCGGTTTGCTGGATAATGGCACTGGCACAAAGTGCGCCAAGACGTGCGCTATCCATAAACGACATATCATTGGTATAACCATAGAGAAAACCGGCAGCGTAAACGTCGCCGGCGCCTGTCTGGTCGACAACCCGTTCAACCGGATAGATACCGGCCGTAAATGTTTCTTGCCGTGATGTAATGATAGAGCCTTTGGCATTGCGTGTGACGCAGGCAAAGCCGCGAACGTCGTTACGAATAGCGGTAATTGCCATATCGAATGACGATGTTTCATAAAGTGAAAGCAGTTCCGATTCGTTTGAAAAGACAATATCGACCGTGCCTGTGCGGATAAGTTCGAGAAATTCATCCCGATAACGGTCTACACAGAAAGAATCAGAAAGTGTGATCGCCATCTGTCTTCCGTTTTCATGGGCTATTTTTGCAGCCAGTCGCATAGCCTGTTTTGCTCGTGGCGGGTCCCACAGATAACCTTCAAAATAAATCACTTTGGAATTGGCAACTTTCGTTGCTTCGACATCTTCAGGTCCGAATTCGACACAAGCGCCAAGATAGGTATTCATGGAGCGTTCGCCGTCGGGTGTATTGAAAATCATGCAACGTGCGGTCGACGCACGACCTTCCAGAGGCCGCGTATCATAAACAACACCTTGGCCACGCAGATCATGGGCAAAAACCTGCCCCAAATGATCGGCGGCAACTTTACCCATAAAAGCGGCCTTTCCACCGAGATTTGCAAGTGCCGCGGCCGTATTGCTCGCACTGCCGCCCGATGTTTCGATAGCTTGCCCCATACGTGAATAGAGAAGTTCGGCACGTTTTGCATCAATCAAATTCATCGCCCCTTTGATGATACCGTTATTGACCAGAAAATCTTCGTCCGTCCGGGCAATTACGTCGACAATTGCATTACCAATCGTCAAAACATCATATTGTGCCATCTCATTCTCCGTATTTTATTATCCTCCGCTCATTACCAGTTCAGAGCACAAAAGGCAGGAAAGCTAAAGTCCCTCTTGTTTCTTTTCGACCGCTTTCTATTTATATCCCCATGATTTTTGATGCAGCCTATCGCGCTTTTTCGCGCCTATTTACCCCGCCCTTCCGTTCCATGCTATGGAAAGCATTGGGCGTCACATTGCTTTTATTGGCAATTTTATGGTTCAGCTTGCGCGAATTATTCCTTTATTATGTTTGGCCGTGGCTGCAACAATATATGCCCGATTTTCCCGATTGGGCTGGCTGGCTCGGATTTGTTGCCGTCATTGTTTTTTCGGTGGGGCTTGCTCTGCTAATGGCACTGTTAATTGCGCCAATCACTTCTCTGATCGGCGGTTATTTTATGGATGATGCAGCAGAAATCATCGAAAAAACAGATTATCCCGACGATCCGGCGGGGCATGCAATGTCGCTCGGCCGTTCGCTTGTCATATCGCTGAAATTTCTGGCTTTGAGCATTGTCGGCAATATCATTGCCTTGATTCTCTATTTCTTCCCCGGCGTCAATCTCGTCGCTTTTTATGCAATCAACGGCTATCTGTTCGGGCGCGAATATTTTGAATTTGCCGCCTGCCGCCATCGCACAGAACTCGACGCCCGCCAATTCTATAAACAGAATGCGCTTTACGTATTTTGTGGCGGCCTTATCATTGCACTTTTTGTTTCTGTGCCGGTGCTGAACCTGTTGACGCCGCTGTTTGCTGCGGCACTGATGACCTATCTTCATAAAAGCCTGTCGATAAAAAAGAAGTCTTTGTCACAATAGATCAGGGACAATTTCAACATGTTCTCGACTTTATCCGACTTTTGTGACAACAAGAGATCATGAAGCCTCTTGTAAAAATATGCGGGTTGAAAACACCTGAAGCAATTAAAGCTGCCATCGACAACGGTGCGCATTATATCGGCTTTATCTTTTTTGCCAAAAGCCCGCGTCATCTTTCAATTGAAGAGGCAGAGCTATTGCGCCCGCTTGTCAAAAAGCCGGTCAAGCTTGTTGCCGTTACTGTCGATGCCGATGATGACCTGATTTCAAACATTGTTGCTCATGTCAAACCGGATATTCTCCAGCTTCATGGTCACGAAACACCCGAACGCGTGAGACAGCTTGCAACCACTTATGGATTGCCGGTTATCAAAGCTTTTTCTATCCGTGAGCAATCGGATTTCGATCAGGTTTCTGCCTATCGTGGTATAGCCGATATGTTTTTATTTGACGCCAAAGCTCCAAAAGGCTCACAATTGCCGGGAGGTAATGGTGTGTCTTTTGACTGGTCGCTGTTAAAGTCGCTTGACGAAGATAGTCAAACCGTGCTTTCCGGTGGGTTGAATGCGCAAAATGTGGAAGAAGCGATAAGGATTGCTTCTCCCGACATTCTTGATGTTTCAAGTGGCGTTGAAAGTGCCCCCGGTGTTAAGGACACAAAATTGATTGAAGGTTTTTTTGATTCTGTCAAAAAAGCCGTTGAAAATTAAGGAGACTGACGTGGAAAAGTCGGCTGAAATCAATTCCTTCAAGACAGGCCCCGATGAAGCGGGGATGTTTGGTATTTATGGCGGGCGTTTTGTTGCCGAAACATTGATGCCGCTTATTCTGGAATTGGAGAAAGCATATAACGAGGCCAAGGATGACCCGGCTTTCAACATCGAACTGAAAAATCTTTCCACCAATTATGCGGGCCGTCCGTCAAAACTCTATTATGCCGAGCGTTTGAGCAAGCATCTTGGCGGTGCAAAAATTTATTTGAAACGGGAAGATCTGAACCACACCGGCAGCCACAAAATCAACAATTGTCTGGGACAAATTCTACTTGCGCGCCGCATGGGCAAAACCCGTATCATTGCCGAAACCGGCGCCGGACAACATGGCGTTGCAGCAGCCACCGTATGCGCGCGTTTCGGCCTGCCTTGTGTTGTCTATATGGGCGCCACCGATGTCGAGCGGCAAAAACCCAATGTTTTCCGCATGGAACTTCTAGGTGCCAAGGTCAATCCGATCAAAGCCGGAAATGGCACATTGAAAGACGCCATGAATGAAGCTTTGCGCGATTGGGTGAGCAATGTCCGCGACACCTATTATCTTATCGGCACGGCTGCAGGCCCGCACCCCTATCCGGAAATGGTTCGGGATTTCCAATCTGTCATCGGCAAAGAAGCAAGAGAGCAAATCCTCGAGCGCGAAGGCCGCCTTCCCGATCTGCTGATTGCTGCCGTTGGCGGCGGTTCAAATTCGATCGGCCTGTTTTATCCCTTCCTTGACGATAAAACTGTCAGAATTATCGGCGTTGAAGCCGGCGGCCGTGGCCTTAAAGGCAACGAGCACTGCGCTTCGATGACTGCCGGAAGTCCGGGGGTTTTGCACGGCAATCGTACCTATCTTATCCAGAATGACGATGGCCAAATTCTGGAAGGCCATTCGATTTCGGCAGGCCTTGATTATCCGGGCGTGGGGCCGGAACATTCATGGCTCAAAGACAAAGGCCGCGTTGAATATGTGCCGATTCTTGATACAGAAGCACTGGAAGCCTTCCAGCTTTTGACGCGCCTTGAAGGCATCATACCGGCACTTGAATCTTCGCACGCGGTTGCACAAGCCATCAAGGAAGCGCCGAAGATGGATAAAGAACAGATTATCATTGTCAATCTTTCCGGCCGTGGTGACAAGGATGTTCACACAGTCGGAACACTTCTTGGCATGAATATGTGAGTTTGAGAGAACGGCTATGACAACACGTATCAAAGAAACATTTCAAAAAGCCAAGAATAACAATCGTCCGGCTCTTGTAACCTATATGATGGCGGGTGATCCTGATTTTGACACGTCACTTGAAATTATGAAAGCACTTCCGAAAGCCGGTAGCAATATTATCGAGCTTGGAATGCCCTTTTCCGACCCGATGGCGGATGGCCCGACGATTCAAGCCGCGGGTATCCGCGCTTTGAAGGCCGGACAGACACTCAATAAAACTTTAAAACTCGTTAGTGAATTCCGCAAAACCGACCAGACCACGCCGATTGTGCTGATGGGATATTATAACCCGATCTATGTGCATGGAGTGGATCAATTTCTGGTCGACGCCAAAAAAGCCGATCTTGACGGTTTGATTGTTGTTGATTTGCCACCGGAAATGGATAATGAACTTTGCTTGCCAGCCGTCAAAGCGGGCATCAATTTCATTCGTCTGGCAACGCCGACAACCGATGATAAACGGCTGCCGAAAGTACTGGAAAACACTTCCGGTTTTGTCTATTATGTCTCGATGACGGGCATTACCGGTCAAGCCTTGCCCGACACCGATATTGTAGCGAAAGCGGTGGAAAATATTAAGAAACACACGTCTTTGCCGATTGCTGTCGGTTTCGGTATCAAAACCGGAGAACAGGCAGCAAAAATCGGTCGCGCTGCTGATGGTGTTGTGGTCGGAAGTGCAATTGTCAATGCCATTGCTTCTACTCTTGATGAAAATGGCCACCCGAAGGGTGATGCGGCAAAAGCGGCAAGCGACCTTGTAAAGCAATTGAGTGCAGGTGTATCGGAAGCCAGAAAAGGCTGAATTGAAGCTTTGCCAACAAACAGGATAAGGTGACATAGATGAACTGGATTACCAATTATGTTCGTCCGAAGATCAACTCGATGTTTGGTCGTCGTGAGATGCCAGAAAATTTATGGGTCAAAGACCCCGCTAGCGGTGAAATGGTATTTCATAAAGATCTCGAAAAAAACCAATATGTCGTTCCGAATTCGGGCTACCATATGCGTATGCCTGCAAAAGCCCGTCTGGAAAGCTTTTTCGACGATGGCGCCTATGAACTTTTAGAAAATCCGAAAGTTGTCATCGATCCGCTAAAATTCCGCGATGAAAAGCGCTATATTGACCGTTTGAAAGATTATCGTTCAAAACTCGGTGTTGACGACGATATTCTGAATGCACGTGGCACCATTGAAGGCCTCCCTATTATAGCCACTGTGCAGGATTTTGCCTTTATGGGTGGTTCTCTCGGTATGGCGGCAGGTGAAGCCATTATCAAGGCATTTGAAACAGCCATTCAGGAAAAACGGCCTTTGGTGCTGTTTGTGGCCTCTGGCGGCGCCCGTATGCAGGAAGGCACACTTTCACTCATGCAAATGCCGCGCACCACTGTTGCGGTTGAAATGATGAAGGATGCAAAGCTTCCTTATATTGTTGTTTTAACCAATCCGACGACAGGTGGTGTTACCGCTTCTTATGCCATGCTGGGCGATGTTCATATAGCCGAACCCGGCGCGATGATCGGTTTTGCCGGTCCTCGCGTGATTGAACAAACCATTCGCGAAAAGCTGCCGGAAGGATTCCAGAGCGCCGAATATCTCCTCAAACATGGTATGGTTGATATGGTGGTCTCACGACTTGAACTGAAGTCCACCATTGCAAAGCTTTTGCGCTTGATGATGAAATTGCCGGCTCCTGAACATCATGCGGGCAAACATCACGGTAATAAAGCCGCTTGAAATGAAATAAAATGACCGAAAATCGGGTAGACACGCTTATCAATAGCCTTCTCAAGCGCTATCCGAAAGGGTTTGACCTTTCGCTCGAACGCATCTCGCGGCTCTTGGAAAATCTCGGCAATCCGCATTTGAAATTGCCTCCGATAATCCATATTGCGGGCACCAATGGAAAAGGGTCGGCAGCAGCAACTTGCCGTGCGCTTCTTGAAAGTGCCGGATATAGTGTTCATGTCCATACATCTCCCCATCTTGTTCATTGGAACGAGCGCTACCGGATAGGTCGAAAAGGTGGTGGCAAATTTGTCGATAATGACACTCTTGCCGATGCAATAGAACGGGTAACAAAAGCCAATCATGATGAACCGATTACGGTTTTCGAGTTATTGACGGCTGTTGCCTTTCTGCTTTTTTCCGAACATCCGGCCGATGCTGTCATTCTTGAAGTGGGGCTGGGTGGGCGTTTTGACGCAACCAACGTCATTAAAAAGCCCGCCGTTTCTCTCATTATGCCCATATCGCTCGATCATGTTGCTTTACTCGGTAATACGGTTGAAAAAATCGCTTTTGAAAAAGGCGGCATTATCAAAGAAGGGGTCCCGCTTGTCATCGGCAAGCAGGAAAGCGATGGTGCTATCGACGTTTTGACAACCATCGCGCAAGAACGCCACGCACCGTTTGTTGTTTATGGTCAGGATTTCCAAGCCTATAATGACCATGGGCATATGGTTTTCCAAAATGAAAACGGTTTGATAGAGCTTCCGCACCCCTCGCTTCTCGGAGATCATCAAATTAGCAATGCAGCGAGTGCCATTGAAGCTGTTCTCCATGCCGGTTTTAAATTGACCGATCAGCATATTGCCAAAGCTATGCAAAATATTGTCTGGCCTGCACGAATGCAGCGCATCAGGCACGGCAAACTGATTGATTCTTTACCGGAAACGATGACAGTTTTTCTTGATGGCGGGCATAATCCGGCAGGTGCGAAAGTCATTGCACAAGAAATCAGGCACTGGAAAGAAAAAGGAGCGGGACCGGTGACGATGGTGGCCGGTATGATTAATACGAAGGATTCTTTCCACTATTTCAAAGAACTGAACGGGCTTGTCGACCAAGTTTATACTGTGCCGGTACTGTCGAGCGATAGTGGTGTAGCGCCTGAAGAATTGGCTAAAGTTGTCCTTTCAGCCGGTTTGAAAGCACAAACCACCACATCTATTGAAGACGCTTTCCAAAAAATTGCAGGCACAACCCCTCGAAGAACTGTTCTTGTTGCGGGTTCACTTTATATGGCCGGTGATTTTTTGAAGAAAAATGGCACACCGCCTCAATAAAATTCCGTGAATCCGTTCAACATTTAAAGAGAATAGTTCTAAAGACTTGCGTTCAGGACAAAACAAGTTAAACCATACAAAGGCAGAGATTGACGATTTTTGAGGAGTGCACCCTATGACGCTCAGTACCGAACTTTACCAACATCCCAAGCTTATTACCGTTTTTGGTGGTTCAGGTTTCGTTGGTCGCCATGTGGTCGAGACATTGACAAAACGTGGCTATCGCGTTCGTATTGCCGTGCGTCGGCCTGAAGTGGCTTATTATATGTTGCAAATTGGTGAAGTCGGTCAAACCCAGATGCTCAAGACCAATGTACGCAATCGTGAATCTGTCGCACGTGCTTTAATTGATGCCGATGCAGCCGTGTTTCTACCCGGCCTTCTTTATGCGCAAGGCAAAAACAATTACAAAAATGTGCAGGTTGAAGGTGCAAAAAATGTTGCCGAACTTGCAGCAAGTGCCGGTATTCCTCTCATTCATATGTCGGCTTTGAATGCCGATATCAATTCCAACCTTTCCTATCCGAAAACCAAAGCGCTTGGCGAACAGGCTGTTCAGAAAGCTCATAAGAGTGCCATTATTATGCGCCCTTCGGTTATTTTCGGTCAGGAAGATTCTTTCTTTAACAAACTCGCCGATATGTCACGCTTCACATGGATGTTGCCGATGTTTGGCGGTGGCGAGACAAAGCTTCAACCGGTTTATGTCGGCGATATTGCCGATTTTGTTGTTGCTTCTATCGAAGGACATGTTCCGACGGGCAAGATTTATGAACTGGGCGGCAAAGAAGTACTCACCTATCGTCACGCTATCGAGGAAATGCTTAAAGTTATCATGCGTAAAAAAGCGCTGGTTTCTGTACCCTTCGGAATTGGAAGCCTTATCGGCGGAATTTTCGGGCTCCTCGGAAAAATACCGATGATCCCGACTGTGACAACCTCCGAGCAGATCAAAATGCTCAAAAAAGATTGCATTGTTTCGGAAGAAGCAAAGCTTGAAGGGCGGACATTGGAAGGTGTCGGTATTTCACCAAGAGCAATGGAGGCAGTATTGCCTTCCTATTTGTGGCGCTTCCGCCCCCATGGGCAATTTGCCAAAAATACAAAGAATTACAAAAAAGATGTAAAAATCTGAAGACGGAATTTATCTCTTTGAAATTCGCAAATAAAACGGGCGCTGCTGAAATAGCGCCCTTTATTTTGCATTCTCTATTCGCGTAAGCTCTGAAGATTGCTCGCAATCTGTCATCCTGAATTATTTCGTTTCAATGACGGGATTTCGGTCGTTCCAATAATACTTGTTCTGTCGTTTCAATAATACCGGTTCTGTCGTTTCAATAATACCGGTTCTGTCGTTTCAATAATACGCGTTCTGTCGTTTCAATAATACGCGTTCTGTTGTTTCAATAATACGCGTTCTGTTGTTTCAACAAACTGCTCTTCTTAATGAATATTTTGACGCCATTCATTGCACTGTTAAGCTACAAAGCCTGACACCATTCTTAAAAATTCCTCACAAAGGAAATATCTTTTTCCTCACAAAGAAAATATTTTTAAACTTAAGGTTGTTTTTATTATTATAGTTGCAAAATTTGTTCGCCAATTTTTTTGTATTTCTCTCCTCGTCGCTCTCCAATAGTCGCATCTGTTGCATATCTGCAATGAAAACAACGATTTTTAATAGACTATTAACTATTTTTAGAGCGGCGCGATTTAGACTGTGCTATATAGACACACATTGAGGGTTTTGGAGTTAAACCATGAAAAAATTGTGTTCTTTATTCATCGTTTTGATGTTTGCTTTTTCAACTGTAGCTTGTACTCAGAACGAAAAGACAGTTGCGAAATGGGGCGCTGGTGGTGCTGCACTCGGTGCTTTGGGTGGTGCTGCATTCGGTAAAGGTGGCAAGGCTGTTGCCGCTGGTGCTGCTATTGGTGCTGTTGCCGGTGGCTTGATCGGCTATTCACGCACCAAGAATCACGTTCGTTACTGCCATTATCGTGATCGTAACGGCAAGGTATTTGAAGCACGCTGCAGATAATTTAGACTTTGTATAACTTTGGAAGGCACGTAATTATGTTACGTGCCTTTCTTTTTATAATTTTATTTAATGTGTTTATAATTTTTCTATTATATATAAAATATTTCTGGCAATTAATTCTACTCGTTATCCGACAAGTGTAATTAAAACGAATTTTTTATAATTAACTCGTGAGCCGTAACATCTTAACCCACTCCGGACAATACGAATTGCCAGAACAATAATTCTTAAGAGCGACAATTTTCGGAAAATCTGAAGCCGATTCAAGTTTGAAATTTTGTATCGCTATCAAAGTGAAGTCGCTATCAGAGAAAAGCCAAGGCTGCCCCGAATGTAAGGTAAGGTTGAAGTAAAACTATCACTGTCCCGAGCGCTCAAAACTTGTAGAGAATTTGTAAAAATATCCCTGCCGGAATTATCTGAAATTTTATCTCCGGTGCGAAATAGGACATGGCTTTCTAACTGCAATACACTGTTTTCAAATCGTTACTTCAAACAGGTTATAAAAGTACGAGCATCCTGAAAGGCCTATTTTCAGCAATTGGCAACGCGAAACGCTTAGCGATTTGTCACTTGATCGAAATTACAAGTTTTCATCTTTCTTTGTCGTAAACGTGTAAAGCGACAACAGCCGATTAATCCGGTTTTACAGTATCTTTTCCAAATGGATAATTGAAAGGCACATAAACTCTCTATGTGCCTTCCATTTTTATGTGTTCGGGTTCTTTAAAAAGCTTTTTAGACTAGCCTTGTTTGTTGCTTGCGGCTTTCATTCAAAAACCGAATCCCATGAACATGCCCGCTCGACAGCTTTTCGCCAGCCGGCATAACGTTTTTCTTGTTTTGCCACATCTTTGGAAGGTTTGAACACCCGTTCAACAGTTGCAACTTTACGCAATTCATCAAGACTCGACCAATAGCCGACCGCAAGACCGGCAAGATAAGCCGAGCCGAACGCTGTCACTTCCAATATATGCGGGCGTTCAACCGGCTTTTGCAAAATGTCGGATTGGAACTGCATAAGAAAGTTGTTGGCGACAGCACCGCCATCAACACGCAATGTTTTCAGGTCTGTCTGTGCATCTGCCAACATAGCAGTGAGAACATCTTTGGTTTGATAAGCAATTGATTCGAGCGTTGCACGGGTAATATGATTACGGTTCACGCCCCGTGTCAGTCCCAAAATCGCGCCACGGGCAAACGGATCCCAATAAGGAGCGCCGAGGCCGGTAAATGCCGGTACGACATAAACTCCGTTGGCCGTACCTACTTTTTCTGCAAAATATTCTGAATCTTCTGAATCAGTGAAAAACTTCAGTTCATCACGAAGCCACTGGATGGCAGCACCTGCCACAAAAATAGATCCTTCCAAAGCATAAGCCGGTTTTCCTTGAGCATCGCAGCTTAATGTTGTGACCAGACCATGGGTTGATTTGACGGCTTTTTTGCCGGTGTTCATCAACATAAAACAACCGGTTCCGTAGGTGTTTTTGGCCTGCCCCTCTTCTACACAGATATGACCGAACAATGCCGCCTGCTGGTCACCGGCGGCTCCGGCAATCGGAATGCGTGTGCCCCCACGCCCGCCAATATTGGTTTGTCCGTAGATTTCGGAAGATGCTTTGACTTCCGGCAGCATGGAACGGGGAATATTCAATGCTTTCAACATTGTTTCGTCCCAGTCCAGTTTATGGATATTGAAGAGCATGGTACGCGAGGCATTGGTATATTCGGTAACGTGAACGCGCCCTTGCGTCATATTCCATATAAGCCAGGTATCAATCGTGCCAAAAAGCAATTCGCCTTTGTCGGCTTTCTGCCTTGCACCTTCTACATTTTCCAATATCCAGGCGATTTTTGTTCCTGAAAAATAAGGGTCAATAACAAGACCGGTATTTTCCTTGATATAATCCTCAAGCCCTTCTTTTTTAAGTCTCGCACAAATATCGGTGGTGCGCCGACACTGCCAGACAATGGCATTATAAACCGGTTTGCCGGTGGCTTTTTCCCAAACCACCGTTGTTTCACGCTGATTGGTAATTCCGATTGCTGCAATCTCGTCCGAACTGATACCCGATTTTGCCAGAGCTTCTGTCAAAGTCGAACTTTGCGTTGCCCATATCTCGCGTGCGTCATGTTCGACCCAGCCGGGGCGAGGGTAAATCTGGGTAAATTCCCGTTGGGCGACACTGACGATGTTGGCATCATGGTCAAGAACCAATGTGCGCGAACTTGTTGTGCCCTGATCCAATGCGACGATATATTTTTTTTCGGCCATGAAAGCCTCCCTGTTCTATGGAAAAATGGCCAATTATCTTGCCAATTGTCCTGCCCGTTATCTTGCCAATTATCTTGCCAATTATCTTGCCAATTATCTCGATTGTCTGCGGGCAAGAGGTTCGCCGATCAACTTTGTATAGAAAGCAGCCCCTAAACATCCCCCGATAACCGGTGCAATAAGCGGAACGAGAAAATAGGGTATATCTTTATTTCCCGTCATGACGCTCGTGTCCCAACCGGCGAAATAAGCAAAGAGTCGCGGGCCGAAATCACGAGCAGCGTTCATTGCAAACCCCGTCAGGGGGCCGAAAGCGCCTCCAATGACGGCAACCAGAACCCCGACAAGAAACGCAACCAGCGCACCGCGAGGTAAACCGTTGCCATCGTCACTTAATCCCAAAATCACCGCGACCAGAACAGCAGTGATAAAAAGTTCGGTCATAAAGGCTTGAAAGAGACTGATGTGAGGATTTGGAAAAGTGGTAAAAACACCGGCTGTATCAAGTGTTTTTGCTGTAAAGAGATTATAGTAAAGTCCATAGACAACGGCAGCAGCAACAAATGCCCCCAGAAATTGCGAAATGACATAAGGCAATATTTTTTGTTTTGGAAATTTTGCAAAGAAAGCCAATGCAAAAGTGACCGAAGGATTGAGGTGGGCCCCCGAAACACCTCCGGTCAGATAGGCTGCAAGTGCAACAGCCAACCCCCAAATAATGCTGATTTCCCATTGTCCGTAAGCGGCACCGGCCAGTTTTAATCCTGCCACACATCCCATTCCGATAGCCAGAAATAAAAATGTGCCGGTAAATTCCGCAACGCATTCATCACGTAAAGTATTCATATCAGACATGTTTTCTCCCCTGGTTTGCAGTCTGACGAGCTTTACTTCAATAGACGGCGAACCTTTTAGATGGTTTTATGTTTTTCAAGGTATTGTCTTAAAGCTTCTTTTTCTTTGTCATCAAAATAAAGGCCAAGTTTCGAGCGACGCCACAAGACATCGTCAACATCCTTTGCCCATTCTTCACGCATCATCCATTGAACCTCGGCCTCGTAAAGGCCATGACCAAAATGTTGCCCTTTGTCCTTTTTGCCATTGTCAAAAATTTCCAGAGCTTCGGTGCCATAATTTCTTGCCAGACGACGATGGGTTTTTGCATCGAGATCGGGAAGAATGCTGGCAACTCTCGCTTCCATAACGGAAAGCGAATCATGCGGGAAATCGCCACCCGGCAGGCTGACTTCGGCAGTCCATGCAGGTTTGCGCTTACCCAAAGCTTTTTCGATAAAGACGAGAGCGTCTTCCGACAATTTACGGAAAGTGGTGATTTTGCCGCCAAATGCATTCAGCATGATCGGACCATCATTTTCCCGCATTTCTTTCAAAACATAGTCACGCGTTGCTTCCTGTGCTTTTGAAGCACCATCGTCATAAAGCGGGCGAACACCCGAATATGCCCAGACAATAGAGTCGCGCACAACCGGCTTGGTGAAATATTCGCTTGCAGCCGAACAGATATAATCAATCTCTTCATCGCTGATATGAACCTTTGCCGGATCGCCTTTATAATCGCAATCGGTTGTTCCGATCAGCGTGAAATCTTCCTGATAGGGAATAGCAAAAACAATGCGGCCATCCTTGTTCTGGAAAATAAAAGCGCGGTCATGTTGATAAAGTTTTGGAACAACAATGTGCGACCCTTTAACCAGACGAACCGGCGGGTGACCTTTAAAGCCCAAAGCATCCTGCAAGACGTGATTGATCCATGGCCCCGCCATATTTGCAAGATAGTCGGCAGAGACTGTCCACTCTTCACCATTCAATTTGTTTTTAAGGCCGATTTTCCATTTCTTGCCATCGGCTTTAAGCGAGACAACTTCGGTGCGCACCATAATATCCGCACCAAGTCTTGCCGCATGACGGGCATTGGCAACAACCAGACGTGCATCGTCAACGCGGGCATCGGAATACTCGAACCCTTTGACAAAACCCGGCTTCAGGGATTCGCTATAGTCTTTGGTCAGATCAAGCACCTTGGTGCGCCAAAGCTCCTGATGACGACTTCCCAGATGATCGTAAATGAATAAGCCCAAACGCAGCATCCATGCAGGACGCAACCCTTTATTATAAGGCAATATAAAGCGCAAAGGACGAACAAGATGAGGTGCCATATGCCAGATCACCTCGCGTTCCATCAATGCTTCTCTGACAAGACGGAAGGCATATTGTTCAAGGTATCGCAAGCCACCGTGAATAAGCTTGGTAGAAGCACTGGATGTGCCCGACGCAAGGTCATTCATTTCTGCCAGACCGACGGAATAGCCACGGCCAACAGCATCGCGGGCGACACCACAACCGTTGACGCCACCACCTATAACAAAAAGATCATAGTGTTTTTCGTTTTTCATTTAATCGACTTTCGACAAGGATGGTTTTCGTTCCTTAAAGGATAGAATATGGAAGAAATCAAATGTCAACTGCAAAGCGAAAAAAAACACCCTCTGTCGAGAGTTTTCGGGAAACCGGTTTCTGATTGAAAATAAAAAACAAAATATAATACCGGAGATACGCTATTTATCGGATATTGATTTTTGCCAAGGCTTTTCTGAAATCAAAAACATAAGAACGGGAACATCGAACGGCTTTCGCGTGTCGTAAAGAACGGATAAACAAGCAGGGCTTTAAAAAAGGCATAAAAATACCATCATTTTTCGCCAGCTAACGCTTTATCCCGCTTAATGCTCTTCGTCACATGTGGTCAAAATAAAGCCGGAGTCTCACTGGATTTCATGCCCGATCTGCTTTTAACAAATTCGCAAATACGCCCTTATTTTTCAAACCCAAGCTTTTTCCGGCGAGTTTCACCCGATTTCCTGAGGCGGCAAAGATCATTATCAATCACGTGATTTTTCGTTTTTTGCGTGCCGCCATGAAAGTCAAACAAGTCGAAAAACCGCAAATCTTCAATCAATCCGCACCAACCGGAGCGTTGTTGCAGTTACATTTTTTTCCTGTTTTCCATCAAAAATCCGGAATCATTTAGAAAAAAACATCCGCCGATAGTTTGGTAAAATAAAACTTGCGACAACTTTTTATAGCTGAAAGGCCATTCAAGACAAAAATAGCGGCTTTATCCTGCCAGATCTGCTTTGCGGATAAAAAGAACGGAAATAAAATAAAGGGGCAAATCCACTTTGCCCCCTCAATCGTTTTACAAAATTCTTCTCCCGACCCTTGAGATCAGGAAAGACTATTGGCGCAATGTTGCTCCGGTCGATTTTGCGACATTCTCGATAATCTTGTTTGCCAGAGCTTCAATATCCTGATCTGTCAACGTACGTTCATGCGGCTGGATTGCCACTTCGATCGCAATCGACTTTTTGTCTTCACCAAGGCTTGCTCCCTCGAAGACATCGAACACTTCGACAGATTGGATAAGCTTTTTATCGGCTCCGCTTGCCGCGCGAATGACCGTGGCAGCGTTCACCGATTTATCCATAACAAAAGCGAAATCGCGCCGTATCATCTGATATGGCGACAGTACCAAAGGCGGGCGTGTTTTGGTTGCCTTCTTGCGTGGTTCGGGAATACGGTCAATATAGACTTCAAAACCGCACAATGGTCCTGTTACATCGAGCTCCTCAAGCGTATCGGGATGAAATTCGCCAAAGGTTCCAAGAATGATCTTCGGTCCCAATTTGATAACGCCCGAACGTCCCGGATGATACCATTCCGGCGCGCCTTTCTCTATCTGCACCTTTGAAGCATCAAGCCCGCAAGCGTCAAGCACACAAAGTGCATCGGCCTTGGCATCAAAAACATCGACCGGTTTGGCAGAACCGGCCCAAAAACGGCCGGAACCATCAAGCTTGTAAGTACCACGGCGGATACCACCGGCGACACGTCTTTGTGTTTCGGGCGTATTGCCTTCAAAGGTTGCCGAGATTTCAAATAGGCCGAGATCGGGAAAACCGCGATCGGCATTGCGCTGGGCAGCTGCAATCAAACCCGGAAGCAGTGAAGGACGCATATCCGACATATCGGCAGCAATCGGGTTCAATAGCTTCAATTCCGGCTTGCCGCCGCCAAATGCCTTGGCCTGTTTTTCCGAAATGAAAGACCATGTGATTGCTTCCATCAAGCCCCGACAAGCCAGAGCACGACGTGCGGAACGCTGCCTGATCTGTATTGTGGTGAGAATTTGCCCGCTTACAGAAGACGGCCTTTCCAATGGTTCCGGCTTGATATTGTTCAGCCCATGGATACGCATAACCTCTTCGACGAGATCGGCCTTGCCATCAATATCGGGTCGCCATGTTGGTACTTTTACCGTGACAACATCACCTTTGCCTTCCACAACAAAGCCGAGGTGCTGCAATATGGTTGTTGCCGCTTCATGGCTTAATTCCAGACCGGTCAAACGCTTGATTTCGGCAAACGGGAAGCGGATAATTTTTTGTTCAATGCTCTTTGCCCCGATTGTATGGGCTTTTGAAGGCTTGCCACCACAAAGTTTCATGGCCATTTCGGTGGCAAAGGCAAGTCCCGGTTCCATAAATTCCGGATCGACACCGCGTTCAAAACGATAACGCGCATCCGAAACTATGCCGAGAGAGCGCCCCGTTGCCGCAACATTGCGCGGATCCCACAAAGCGGATTCAATGATAACATTTTTCGTGTTCTCATCGCATCCTGTTGCTTCGCCGCCCATTATGCCACCAATGGATTCGACGCCATTATCATCGGCAATAACGCAATTATCCGGCCCCAAATCATATTCTTTGCCGTTAAGGGCGAGGAGTTTATCTCCCTTTTGCCCACGACGGACAGTGAGTTTTCCTTTTACCTTGTCGGCATCGAAAACATGAAGCGGACGGCCGAGATCGACCGTGATGTAATTGGTCATGTCGACAAGCGCATTGATTGGACGCAGCCCGATAGCAGTGAGACGGCGTTGCATCCATTTGGGCGACTGGACATTGTTAACATCACGAATTTCCCGCCATGAAAAGCCGAGACACAAAGGTGCTGTATCACCAAAATCGAGCGACACGGTTACCGACGGTTCTCCTTCTCCGGAAATAGAAGGAACTTCAAGCGGCTTCAATTTGCCAATGCCACTTGCTGCAAGATCACGGGCAATGCCATAAACACCCGTACAATCCGGCCGGTTCGGTGTGAGGCCGACATCAATAAGCGGATCGTTGAGACCATAATAGGCCGCAAATGCTTTGCCGACCGGTGCATCGGAGCCGAGTTCGATAATACCGTTATGTTCATTTGAAAGTTCAAGCTCGCGTTCCGAACACATCATGCCGAAACTTTCAACACCGCGAATTTTTCCAACCGACAATGTGACATCAAGCCCCGGAATATAAGCTCCCGGAGGGGCAAAAACCCCGATCAATCCGGCCTTTGCATTCGGTGCACCACAAACCACCTGAAGTGGCTTATCCTGACCCGTGTCGACAGTCAAAATCTGTAAATGATCTGAATCGGGATGTTTTTTGGCTGTCAAAACTTTGGCAATTACAAAAACATCAAAGCTTTTGCGGTCATCGACGCTATCAACCTCAAGGCCTATATCGGTAAGCCGGTCACAAATCTCGCCGAGCGATGCGTCTGTCTCCAGATGATCTTTCAACCAGGACAAAGTAAATTTCATTGTTCAAAACCTCTTTTCAAAACGCAAGACGCGGGTGTGAGTTTATGAATTGCTGAGACCGCCAAAAAGCGTCGGCACATCAAGCGGACGGAAACCGTAATGTTGGATCCAGCGTATATCGGCATCAAAAAATGCCCGCAAATCCGGCATGCCATATTTCAACATGGCGATACGGTCGATTCCCATTCCCCAGGCAAAGCCCTGATATTCATCAGGATCGAAACCGACATTTTTCAACACATTCGGGTGCACCATGCCGCAGCCCAATATTTCGAGCCAGTCATTGCCCTCGCCGAATTTTACTTCTGTACCGGAGCGGTCACATTGAATATCGACTTCCATAGAAGGTTCAGTGAATGGAAAGAACGACGGGCGAAAACGCATCTTCAACGAAGGCACTTCAAAAAACGCCTTACAAAATTCTTCATGCACCCACATAATATTGGCAATGGTCGACTTTTTATCGACAACCAGCCCTTCTACCTGATGGAACATCGGCGAATGGGTGGCGTCCGAATCCATACGATAGGTTTTCCCCGGAATGATAATGCGGATTGGCGGTTTTTGCTTTTCCATCGTACGAACCTGAACAGGCGATGTATGCGTGCGCAAAAGCCGCTTTTCGCCTTTCCCGTCGGGATTGAAAAAGAAGGTATCATGCATTTCGCGGGCGGGATGGCCTTCCGGAAAATTGAGTGCGGTAAAGTTATAATAATCGGTCTCGATGTCCGGCCCTTCGGCAATAGAAAAGCCCATATCGGCGTAAATTGCGGTGATCTCGTCAATCACCTGCGAAATAGGATGGATACGACCACGCGCTTCAGGTGAAAGGCGAACCGGCAATGTAACATCGACTGTTTCGTTTTTAAGCCGCGCCTCCGTTGCTGCACGCTTCAGTGCCGTGCGTTTTTCACCCAGAAGCTCTAAAACCCGATTTTTCAAACCGTTTATCACCGGTCCGGCTTTCTGGCGCTCTTCTGCGCTCATACCACCAAGGCTTTTAAGTTTTTCCGAAACACTACCCTTTTTACCGAGTGCACCGACACGCACTGCTTCCAGTGCCTGCTCGTCTTGTGCAGCGTCGATTGCCGCACAGATTTCTTTTTCCAGACTATCAATATCGTTCATGTCTTTGCCTGTTCTTTAAAGTGGATGTCTGTTTTTCAAATTGGAAGAAAGAAACTCCATAGCGCTTAACATACGTTTGCCATCGCCACCAAGATAAATAAACCTGGCCAACTTTAACGGAGTAATAAAAATAGAAAAAAACCGGACAATTTTTTCAAGTTGTTTCAAGGTTTCAGGAGAAACCTGTTTTTTCCACGCCTCGAAAGCCGCATTATCGGTTTTGTTTTTTTCAAGTGATTGTGCCGACACTTGAAAAAATAACAACCACGCGTCACGCGCCTGAGCTGCGGGAATTGGCATCACTGCTTCCGGCTCTTCCTCGAAATCAAAAAACCCCAACTCGTTTCCTGCCATAAACATATCACGCGGATGCGGCCTGCCGTGGACAAGTCCGGCGTGATGTACTTTGCCCAAAGCTTCACCACATTGAACCAATAATTTTTCGTGTGCGTCAACGTCGTTCTTTTTCAAAAAATCAAGGCGTTTTTGCACCGTTTGGCCGACATCGGAAATCATTAAAGCAGGTCCGTCGACAGCAAGAATTTCGGGAACCGCGATACCTGCCTTCCTGAACTTTTCAATTTTGCGTATTTCCTGCCCATTCATGGCAAGCGGATCACGCAAAGGCGAAGATTTCATAAAAGCTGCCGGTAATAAAAACGATAAACCGCTATGAAGCCGCTTGCCCCACGGGCGCTTTTCGATTCCCTGCCGTTTGATCCAGACCTTTTTGCCCTCACGCATGACGCTGGCAATGCGCTTACCCTCACAAGATTGAAAAAGCTTCTTGTCAGAATCGCTCAGTGGCTTGGATATCAAAGGATTTATCTCGCTCATAACGCCTCGAAAACAAAAACCCGCAACCGGTTTTAACCAGTGCGGGTTCCGAAAGAATGTTCTGTTTTTTAAAGGAACGCGACCGGCTTACTTGACGGCGCCTTCAAAAGCATTCGGTGTGGTTTTCTTCAAATATTCCAATGCCTTTTTTGCCGAAGCAACAAGCTTGGAGAATGTTGCAGGCTCATGAATAGCAATATCTGAAAGAACCTTGCGGTCGATCTCGATTCCTGCCTTGGCAAGACCGTCAATGAAACGGCCATAGGTCAAGCCCTCAAGACGGACAGCGGCATTGATACGCTGGATCCACAATGCGCGGAAACTGCGCTTGCGATTTTTGCGATCGCGATAGGCGTATTGCCGTGAACGGTCGACAGCAGCTTTGGCTGTACGGATTGTATTTTTACGACGTCCGTAAAAACCTTCAGCAAGTTTGATAACTTTTTTGTGTTTGGCGTGTGCAGTTACGCCGCGTTTTACGCGTGCCATGTCATAATCTCCTTAAGAGCTAACTTTCAAAGGCCGTTCGGCAAATAGTTTTTGATGATTTTCTTGGCGTCGGGTGCACCAAGAACCATGGTGCCACGTGCATCACGCAAAAACTGGTTGGAACGTTTGATCATGCCATGCTGCTTGCCTGCGGCAGCCGCCTTGATTTTGCCTGTAGCGGTAATTTTGAACCGCTTTTTGGCAGCCGATTTGGTCTTCATTTTGGGCATTTTGCTTCTCCATTGTTGTGATTGATGTTCGCACTGACCAAAGTGCGAACAAGCATAAAAGTCGTCACGGCATGCCCTGCCGGACGGCTTGAACTGCGTTCTCTTAAAACACGGCCTCAAAAATAGCAAGCAGACTTTTATGCAAAATACTTTTTTTCATGGCGTAAAAGCCAGTCTTTGCGCCATAAACCCCCAGCATAACCGGTAAGCGTACCATCCGCCCCGATCACCCGATGACAGGGGATAATAATGGCAATCTGGTTTTGCCCGTTAGCCCGTGCCACCGCCCGCACTGCGGTAGGTCTATCCAATGCGCGCGCCAATTCACTGTAAGAGCGTGTTTCTCCTGCCGGTATTTGACGCAAAGCCTCCCACACAAGGGGGGCAAAACCACCTGCAACTTTGGCAAGCGGTGTTTCAAAATGGCAGCTTTTTCCCTGATAATAATCGCCCAATTCGGCTTCTACCTTGTCGATGACAGTGGTTCTTTCAAAACTGATGGAAGAGCGGGTCACTGCCTGCAATTTTTTAAGTTCGGTCAACAGCCCCTTGCGGTCGAAAAACTCCAAGAGATGCAAGACATGTTGATCACTGACGGCAAGCATTTCACCGATCGGCGTTTCAATCCATGCCGCTTTTAAAAGAGTGCGGTTTTGTATGGCTTTTGGTGGATGACCGATGAGCTTGAGAATTGCCTCGCGAAAACCGCTGCCGGAATCGTAACCGGCGGAAAGTTGTGCTTCAATCACCGGTTGACCGTGGGAAAGCAGCTCTGCACCACGGCTTGCTCTTTTCAAGCGTGCCAATTCCAGAAATGTCATGCCTATACGTCGCTTGAAAATGCGCCGCACAGTGGAAGGGTCAAATCCCAATCGTACAATATCGTCTTCCGACCATATGTGATCGGGATTTTCATCAAGTCTTGCCATCAAATGACGAAAAAGCGGATCAACGTGGCCGCCTGCTTCCAGCGGGTGGCATTTCTGGCAAGGCCGATAGCCTTCTTCGAGACATGCAGCCGCACTGTCACAGAAAAAAACATTTCCCCGCTTGGGCTTTCGCGCCGGACACGACAGCCGACAAAAAATACCTGTCGTTGTCACGCAGACAAAAACATGCCCGTCATAGGAGCGATCGCGGTTTATCAGAGCTTCATAAAGCTGGTCTGTATTATTGGTTAGAAGTGTCATGGCCATTTATATAAGCCCAAAAAAAACAATTGTGCGCCGAAAATCGGGCACACATTTTTATAAAAGTTACCCCCCCATAGCCGATCAGGGCTGTCTATCATTTCACTAGACTTTCCAACAATGCCGATCCTGCTATTCCGACAAAGTATAATTTTTGTCTTTCATTTCATTGGCTATCCGGATTTCCGCAAACCGGATTAACCTTTTTCCGTTAAAGGGGAACCGGAGCACCATTGCCTTTCACTTCAACAAGCGATGCGGGAATAGAACTTGTCTTAATGGCTGCCTTGCAAATATCGGCAATAATACAATGCACACAATCCGGTTTACGGGCTTTACAGATGTAACGACCATGTAAAATCAGCCAATGATGGGCGTGAGCCATATATTTTTCGGGTATTATTTTGACAAGTTTCTTTTCTACCTCTTCGGGCGTTTTTCCCGGTGCCAGTTCTGTCCGGTTACAAAACCGGAAAATATGGGTGTCGACGGCCATTGTCGGCTGGTTGAAAGCAACATTAAGGACAACATTTGCCGTTTTGCGTCCGACACCTGGAAGTGCCATCAGCGCTTCTCTGGTATCAGGCACTTTACCGTCGTATTTTTCGTTCAATATTTTTGAAAGCGCATAGACATTTTTGGCTTTTGCCCGCCATAGACCGATCGTGCGAATATAGCGGGCGATGCCGTCTTCTCCGAGAGACTCCATCTTTTCTGCTGTATCGGCAACAGCAAAAAGCGGCTTTGTTGCCTTGTTTACGCTTGCGTCTGTTGCTTGTGCAGACAAAACCACTGCCACAAGCAAAGTGAACGGGCTTTCATAGATAAGATCGCTTCTGGGATTTGGTCGCTGAACCGAAAACCGGCGAAAAATTTCTTCGATTTCTTCGTCCGTATAGGCGCTTCCCTTTACTGTTTCTGCTTTCCGGTTTCTAGCCCTTGCGCCCGTCATAACCTTTTAAAGCCCCTATCTTGAAGTTCGTTGTTCGACTTTCCATATAATAGCTAATGACAGAAAATGCCAAAACGGGTTTTCTGTTTAATAGTCGCTTCAAAGAGGGCTACCTTATGACACGCATGACACCATTTTCCAACCCGTTGCTGTTAGGCTTTGAAACAATGGAAAAAACGCTCGACCGTTTAAGCAAGTCGGGCGAGGGTTATCCTCCTTTTAACATTGTGCGTTTGTCCGGTGAGGAACCAAACGAACGGCTGCGAATTACATTGGCAGTTGCCGGTTTTACGCCGGAAGACCTTGATGTAACAGTAGAAGATAATCAATTGATTATCCGCGGGCGGCAAACCGACGATGAGGATTTTGAATATCTGCATAGGGGTATTGCTTCACGTCAATTCCAGCGGGCGTTTGTGCTGGCGGATGGTATAAAGGTGGGAGCCGCAGAGCTTAAAAATGGTCTACTTTCAATAGATCTTGAACGACCAGCCCCCGAGAAGCGCGTCAAACGCATTACGATCAGTGCCATTGAAGACGAGTAATGCGACAGGAGAACAAAATGAAAAACGAAAAATCTTTGTCTATGCAAGAATTTGCCTTACTCGGAGAAGGCGAGATCGCTTATCTGCGCAAAATCCGGACCGATGAATTAAGCAAAAAATTTCCGAATATGCCGCCAATGACACCGGGAATTTCTCTTTGGGGACTGTTCGGTGCCGGCGGTGAACCCATTATTCTTTCCGATGTTCGCGCCAAAGCCCTTGAAGGCGCTAACGATCAGGAATTGAAAACCGTTACATTACAATAATCATAATGCTTCGCATGAGGATATGATACTTGTCCTATGCGGAGCTAATCCCTTTTCCGGAGCCACCGGATAAAAGGGGTATTTGCCATTCCCCGAACGGGCGCGGGTGTTATTCAACAGCGTTGACGAGTTAAAATCGCCTTCTCTTCGGGGTCGGTGAGCAGCCGTTTTCATTTTCCTTTTCGTGTTCCTTTTCGTGAGGAAATTTTAAAAAGATAAGCTGCCACCTCAAGTAAACCGATATATCCGGTATTTGATACACGTTTCCAATTATATATTATTTAAAAGACCCGCTTGTTTTTAAATGCGCGCATAAAAATGCCGGTAACTGCATTATCAGTCTCACCTGCCGATTTTAAATTATTAATAATATGTTTATATTTTTTAAAAATTTATGCCTTCTATTTTCAAACTTAATAATGAATGTTTTTGGAAAATTTTATATCTCGTAAATTCAATAACTATAAATTTTTCGCTATCGTTCAAAATTTAAAATTTAGGTTTCAAGAATTATATTTATAACCGGTTTGCCAATAAATATTTAAATTTACGTTATCTATTTCTTTTTAACTTTAAATATCTAATTAAATAGTTTAAATTTAAAAAAATTAAGAGTTTTGACGTTAACTGATAGATTTATTGTAAAAAATTACGAAAGCATAATCGTTGTTAACAACTTTTAATATATTACTCGTTTATGTTCATAAGAAAGGTACTTTATGAGCATCACATATGCGAGCAGGGGGATCGGTCTTGCGCAGTCAGGCAATTAAAGCTTTTCTTATTTTTTCGCTCGTCGGGGGTATAGGATTATTCGTTTGTCGCTATTTGACAAATTATTTTCTATATTCACGGTTTTTCAATGATCGTTTCATCCTTGCGATGATGGAAAATTTCAACGGTGTTGTGGCGTTCGCTCTGTTCTTTGCCGAAAATCTATTGTTTGCCGCTGTTTTTTCAATTTTTCCGGCAGTCTATCTTTACCAGTTGAAAAAGCTGCCGCTCGTTTTTGTTCTGTCCTATTCCGTGGCAATTTATTTGGTGGGTGCTATTTCGATTGCATTTTATCTTAATCTTGCACGTGTTACGTTGCCGCTCGGCTCTATTCTTGTCTATGTGTTGCTCACACCATTCCTCTATATAATTTTGCCGATCTTTTTTGCTTATCTTGTCTATTGTATTTATTGGCTTGCACACACCGGAACGAGACCTTAAAAGTCATTTATCAAAGCAATGACTTGTGAACGTTATGACAGATCGTAATAAATCAACTCTTTATAGCTACCCTATGCGTGGGTTTGGCATTATTACAATTTTTCTGGTGCTGGGACCGGCCGTTCAAACAATAGTAGGAACTTATCTTCTTCATCCTTGGGTAGGCGGTTCAAATTTGCTTGTCGAAATTTTCGATGTTTTTAGTGATGATGCCTGCCCGAAACTTTTGGCCGGATATTCCTATTATATGCCGTCGGTGTTTTTAAGTGGTGTATTTTGTTCTCTCCCGCCTTCACGGGGATTAGGTCTTTCTCTTTCGTCTGCTATCTGGCGTACAATTCTGGTCAGTCTTTGCGTTGAAATATTCTACATTATTATGTCCCGCCCCTATATGCAGCATATGACGAGTGAAAATATTCTTCGCAACCTTTCTTATGGCTTTATCCAATGGATCTTTGTCGGCTGGGTTTGCTGGATTCTTGCAACCGGTTTCAGACTTGATAAACCTGTTGTTGATTGATTTGAGCCAACCGGCCCATACTTTATAAGAAACCCGTTATTGATTTATAATAGCCCCACATATCGACAGTGACAAAAGTGACACACTAATATTTGGAACACCGGAGGCTCCGGAAACCGCGTAAAAACCGTTTTCCTGTTACCTTGCCAAAAAGAAAACTCGAATGGGTAGAAAAACTTGTGCCATCTCTGATAACGGGAAGAAGAAAAAAGGATATTTATCTTGATTGGTAAGAAAGCCGACATAAAATTCCATTCCGTCGGTTTTTTGCAAGCCCGCATTCTCCAGTCTTTGCTTGTGGCTGTTGCGGCCATTATTATTTTACCTACAGCATGGTCGTTTTTTTTCCTGCTTTTTGGTGGCTGGTTTAAAACATTCGGGTTCTCATTAACCGTAGCTTTTTTCAGGCCTTACCAAATTTATCTTCCAAGTTTTATGACCGCTTGTATGATTGCTGTCATCCTTGCTTTGAGAAGCGCAAGCTGGGGAAGTATTTCTCTGCGTTTTTCTTTAATCACTTCGATAATCATGGCGCTTGTTTTCGACGGTTCCATTCGCGCCATGAAGACATTTTTCCCCGAACTTCTCGCCAATGTCGGCATTTCCAATGAATCCTTTTTCTATTGGGTGATAGCCTGGTTTTTCGCCGGTCTAGTATTCTGGCTCATCCTGAATTCGAGTGGCCTTAACCGTCGCTATAAGGAAATGGAACGTCCGCGCCTTGTCGATGCGGTGAAACTTGCAATTGTTTATGCCATTTATGGCCCCGTACTTTATATCATCATTACATTATGGATTATGGCGGGTGACAGTTTGAGCTATCTTGGAGCACGCGGGTCGGTTTCGGGCGAAATCAATACGGCCGGACTCATGCTCGTAAGCCTTACTGTCTTTTGCGGCGTGCGCAGATTACGCCTTCAAGGCTCGCTCACATGGCGTTGGCTTTTTATTGTAACAATCGCCATTTCTTTGATTTTCTGGATTACCGACAGTATTTTCGTGACAAAATCCGATTGGCAGGAAACCGGATTTTATGTTTTGGCAGTTTATCTTATAACGGCTATCAGTCTCACGATCATTGGCGGCGGACTTTTATATTTGCTGGGCGTACCATTTAACGGAAAACGCTATCAGACAATCGTTCGACCTTCACCGCGTTTCCATCACGGTAGCCGAAGCTTTTTTGCTATATTCGTATTCTTCATCTTTTTTGTCTGTGCCCCGCCGGTATGGCAATCGGGAACAATTTTATGGCGCGCATTGCTCTTTTCACTTCCACCGGTTTCGTTTTTTACCGCAAGCCTTCCGCTTGCCTACATCAATGCAGGTTTGGTGTTTTCCGGCTGTGTCGGTGCGATCGCTTTCATCTCGCAACAAATCAACTTCACTTCGGTATTTTTTGCAGCTTTCATCTGTGCTCTTTGCAGCCTGTTTTTGCCGATTAGTTATCTTGGCGTCAATTTCGGCATTATTTTTAACTTTATCGACTGGTCCATGCTCCTTCTCGCGCCGTGTTCGGCCTTCGGATTTTACGTTTTGAGCCTCTGCAAACAGATTGTAACCACGTCGGGAAATCGTTAGAAACTTGCACCGGTTTAAAACCGGCAACAAAGAAAATCCCGTCTCGTCATTAGATCCTTATCTTCAAATCTTGTCAGATAAATGCCACCGTCAGCCTGACTTGATTCAAATGGTTGGGGAAATTGACTGATTGGTCAAATTGACCGGTTAAGACACAGAAATGGGAATGAATGGCTGTTTAACTTCATAATTGGTGATAATTCCGGTTATTCAGCGATGAAGCTTGCGTCTCATCCTTGCTGCACATTGCAGAACACGGTCGCCGGTGGTACAAATTATCAAGTTATTCATCAAGATTATTAAAATTGCCGGGCGGAGTGGTGTTTATGAAACCTATTGTGGCTGCGTTCATTTTTTGTCTTCCCTTTTGCTCGCTCGCCAATGGGCAGGCAGTTCCCGACAATGACCAGCCGACAAACTCGCGCACCGAAAGCACAACCGAAGCAATAAACAGCGAGAATAACCAAAAGAACGGGAACGACCAAAAGAGCGAAAATAATCAGAAGGACGAGAATAATCAGGCAACTGAAAATCAATCTGCGACACAAAATACAATGACCGAGCCGCCGGGAAAGCCCATGGCTTTTACACTTCACAAAATTGCTGATGGTCAATGTCCGACATGTCGCTGGATCAGTGCCGAAGGGAACATCGTTCCCGATACGCCTGCACTTTTTAACCGTTTTCTTGACGATAACGGTCTTGGCGATCCTCTTTCATCTCCAGATGATTTGCTAGTTTCCTTTCATTCCGATGGTGGGGATATTCTGGCGGCAATCGCTTTGGGAAGAGAGATTAGAAAACATCATTTCGATACAACAATCGGCGAAACGATTGTAAAACCGGTTGAGGATAAAGCCGCCGAAAACCACAGTGGGGATGGTACCGCCAATGCGGGAAACAACGAGAACAATAACAACAATGCCGCTAAAGAAAACAGCGAAAATAAAACAACCTCGGAACGCGTTGAAGGAATTTGCCGTGAAGCTTGCGTTTGGGCCTTTCTCGGCGGGCGGGCACGAAATGTAGGCAATGGAAAATTGGAATTGCGCACCTATCGCCCGCCACTTGACGGTGCTGGTACATCTTCGGGTCAGGAAGTCAGTGTGCGCCAACAACAACTGGCCGACATTGCCTATATTGCAGATTATTCCCAGGAAATGGGATTTAACCCGTTGATCGCATTTTTGAATTGGGACAATGCCAATCCCCATGCTTTTTCAAGCGATGAAATACAAAACTATAATATTGATTTTTCACCGGACATTATCGGACAATGGCAACTCGTCCCGACAAATAACGCGCTCGTTGCGATTGCATCAAGCAATGACAAAAAAACTTCGGCACGGCTTTATTGTGACAGTCATAAAACGATGTTTTTGGAAATAAGTGCACCAACACGCTACAGCGCTCAAAATTACGAGACATATCAGCAGACTGTCTCGACATTGAATGTCTGGGGAATGCCGGTAAATATCAGCAATCTACAAGCCAATTTATCCGATGGACGCGTGGTTTACACGGTCGAACTTCCTAAAAATCCGTTGCAAGATTGGCATGTCGACGCACCATTTCTGAGAGGAGATAATGCACCGGATGCTTTGAACGGCATTTTCAAAATCGAGTTTTCCGATATGCCGGGGCTTAAACAATCTGCCCGTTTTGTTATGGCCAACTGTCCTTCAGCATCACATTGACAAAATTCCTATTTTTCCAATTTGAAAAAAAGTTCAAGAATTGCAAACGGTACAAAAACACCTAAAAGAAAAAATATGATTGCGACTGGCAATCTACCCAGTATTTCACTCACCCATCCGGTTTCATTGACCGGTCCTTGTGTAAGCATGAACATCTCGGCCATTGTTGTCAGATGGAAAACTCCGGTTTTGATAAAAACAATCAAATCGGACAAACCGTAGAGTCCCGCAATCATGAAAAGTGGTACGCAAAAAGCGAGTGCCGTTAAACAAGCGGCGTTTTCTTTCTTTTCACGATGAATAGCGGAAGAATCCGCATCGTCATAAATAATCGGGTTTCCAAAATTATCATTTTCATAAAGATCAAGTTTGACCATCTTTATCTACCTCGCAGCATTTATAATGCTCTTTTAAACGGCAAAACTTGTGCGAGGATGGATCATAAAAAAGACGGCCGGTGAAGTTCACCGGCCGAATCGAAATCAAAAGCTGAAAAATCTTTAAAAAATGAAAGAAAATTCACATTCTAAAGCGTGAAATAGCCTTTCCTGCGTTGCACCTATATTGTTATCGCTTCGCAATTCGCAAGGCTTTCACCTCTATCAGCGGTTTTTGTGATGAGCATTTGCCTTTTTGTGATGAACATTGGCCTTCTTATGATGGGCAACTGCTTTCTTGTGGTGATAAACTGCATGCTGCGCTGTATAGGCAGGAGCCAGCGACAATTTCGATACGCCAAGAGCAAGGTTCAACCCTTCATGTGCATCAACACTTAATGGCTGGAGCGTAAGTCCGTTGGCAGGACCAAAGCCGAGAAGCTGGCTGCCGGCACCTGCTGCCAGACTGATGCTTGAACCGACGCCACCATAATTTCCTGCTAAAGAACCATTGGAATGGGCATTGGGAGAAGTTGCAAGAACCCACCAGGTCATTTTCGTGCGGCCTGTTACGCCAAGATCAAGACCGTAATTTTCAATACGACCGACATAATGATCGTTGATCGAATGGCCACTAATCGGGATAAATTCGCAATTAAGCTCTTTTGAAGAGCTTACAAACTGCCCGATTCCGCCTTTGCTATCGCAAGTGAGTGTGCCCGAAACGAGACCTGTTGCACCGGCTTGTGTTTGCAAAGATAAAAGCGCTGTAGCTGCAAATGCCAAGGATGCCAAGAGTGTTTTCTGATGTTTCATCATTTACGTTCCTTCCTAAAACGCTAAATCCGTTCAACAACGAAAGTTACAAAACGTAGTTTCGACTGAAATATAGGGCATCACGCGCCGAAACTGAAATGTTTTAATAAATTATTACAAAGGTGTGAACTTAAATAAACGTTTTTCTGGAAAATCAAGGATGAGAGAGCACGAGCAAAAAGAAAAACCCCGACCTTGCGAGCGGGGTTTCTGAACTCTTCAATCTTTGTGACTAAAATCTGTTTAGCCCATTTATCAAGGATGCGGCTCTGCCGGAGGTTCCGGTGCATCCGGCCCCTTCGGACCTTCCGGACCTTCTTTCGGACCCGGATGAGGCAAAGCATAACGTTCCAGTTTCTGTAATTGGTCAGCATCCAGAACTTTACGCAATTCACCTGCGGCAGCTTTGAATTTCTTGGCTTTTTCAGCGCGATCAAGTGTTCTGTCTGCAATCGGTTCGCCAAAAATCGGTTTTACAGCATCGGGATCCGGTTTTGCATCGGGTGCGGGTGGCGGCGGGGGAGTGACATCTACAAGATCAACCAGACTTGATGTGTATTTGCGCCAAGCATCCAACTGGTTTGAACGAATGCCGACAGCCGTTTCCATAGCGGAAAGCTTTTCTGCCATATGCATGCCTGCATGTGGTCCTTTAAAATGCCCCGGCCCTTTTTCAGGTCCTTTTGGCCCTTTATCATCTGGCCCCTTCGGATGATGGGGCGGTTTAGGATTATGTTGGCCATGTGGAGGTGGTGGTGTCGGTTCTGCCAAAGCAGAAGAAACGACAGCAGGTGCAAGCAATGACGAAGCAACTACTGAAGCAAGCAGTAATTTTTTCATTTTACACTCCCTTTTATAGAACAAGTAATAGAATTACCGTTATTAAACATATTGCTTAACCAATAATCTGGCCACACAAAAAGGCAAAATTACGGTAAAAATCGAGCAACTCTACGATCTTTCATTAATTCTTGGCAATGTTGGAAAAACTTCCCGTTTCATTGCCAAACCATAAAGGTGGTTCACTGTTTGATTCGGGCAATATCTTCTTTCGGTATTTTATGATCGACCACCTGCTTGCGATGGAAAATAAACAGCCCCGCAACAATGATAATAGCTGCTCCGATGATAATATAGCGATCCGGATAATTGTTGAAAAACATAATCCCGAAGATAATGCCCCAAAGCAAAAGTGTGTATTGCAACGGAGCCAATACGGAAGCCGGAGCAAGCTTCAACGACCTTGCTATTAAAAGATGGCCACAGCAGGAAACTATACCGAGGAGCGCCATAGCACCCCATTGCAACATTGTCGGTTCCCTCCAGTGGGCGATCGTCAGAACCAGACCGACGATAAGGGCTCCTATTGTTTGCCAGGTAACAAGCACCGTATCGGAAATATCTTTTAACACGCGGCTGAAAACAATGACCATCGAAAAACCGAAACTGCCGAGAAGCGCAAAAATTGACGGCCATGAAAGCATGGCTGACGATGGACGAAGAGCGATAATAACCCCGATAAAACCGACAAAAATCGCAAGACAACGCCGCCATCCAATGCGCTCGTTCAGGAAAAAGTGCGAAACCGCCGCCACATAAATGGGTCCTGCCATATAAAACGTAACAACGTCTGCCAACGGCAAATAAGCCACGGCTGCGTAAAACAGCCCTGTATCCATTGTTGCGAAAATTACACGCAGAAAAATAAGAAAAGGTTTTTTTGGTTTGAACAAATCGTTCGTCGAGACGGTCGTAAGCATCGGCCCTAAAATCAGAAATGCGCCAATCGAGCGTAATAAAAGAACTTGTCCCACCGAAAATGTTGCCACCAGCCACTTGCCCATGGCATCATTGGCAGCAAACATGAAGTCGCCCAACAACATCAATAATATGCCGACAAGCACAATGTGATCGGACATTTTCACCGCTTTGAACCAATTCATAGGATTGTCTCACGCATTATAAGTCATTCAAGGAATCACAGATCGGAAAGCAGAATTGACAGATAAGTAAAATTTTGTCCATTGCATTTTCTCCGCTTACAATAAGCAGGCAGACTATAAACCGGTAATGTCGGAAACTTGTTTAACAGCGCTTCCTGACCAAAATAAATCTTCATAAATCACGGTAGACCTGATGACATTTTTTCAAAACAGATAACAATGTCAAAAGGTGAAACGTCTGAAATCTATATAGTGCTTAAATCGGAAATTTATACGTCCTGCTATCGTTTATGATGAATTCCGGAAGACACGGCCGGATAATCAATCACCCCAGCCTATAAAATTATAGTAAATAATGACAGATCGCTTTATAAACTTATGCTCATCGTCGTATAAAATGATAAAGCAACATTTCATTTAACGTCCACCAATGATCGCATCATTTTCAGCTTCAAGATCGGGAGAAAAAAATGGCCGATAAAAAACTCGAAGAAACCCATCTTATAAGCGATGTCAAACTTCCCAACGATGAAAAAAGCCTGAAAGCCATCATCAATGAGGCAAATAGTCAAATACCCGTATGGGAAGGTGGTGTATTCATACCGCTTGCTTTTCTTGTTCTGGGAATAGCCCTGATCGGCACCGCCTACCAGAATTTTCAAATAGGCAAAATGATGACAATGGTCATTCTGGGAGCTTTGGCAATTTTATTATTTATCATTCTCATCCGGACAATGATACGCCGGCGCATACCCTATATGGTGCTGACACCAGAGGGTTTGGAAACCACAGTCTTCAAAACTCCTGTTCCGTGGCGTGGTATAACAGATTTCCAGATCAACTCCTCAAAAAGCAATTCGATGAATATTGCGGTCGGCATGGAATTTTTGATCGACGATAAATTTTTGCCCGAAGAAAACGCGAAATGTCGCGGCGGTTCGTATTATGATAAAGTGAAAAAGAAATTGATGATTTCCGGCTTCAATTTCCGGCTTGAAACCAATCGCGATAAATTAATTAACGAACTTGATAAATATCGCAATGCTGCAATTGCCCGCCATAAACTGGAAATGAAAAAATATAAATAAATCTCTGAAGTCTTTTTCTCTCTCCTTTATGCCAAAAGGCGCATGATTGTGATGAATCATGCGCCATATTTTTTAAAGCCGTTTACCAAGATCGGTCTTATTATATAAGAAGTGGTTTCAGCGACGGCCACACCGGCGCAATTGCTGGTCATAACGACGTGCCATCTGGTCGGTTCGCTCTGCCGCCGACAAAATAGCTCCGCTTGCCCGACCACCGGTCCGCGCATAAGCACTATGTCCCATATAATAATTGAGATAGAGTGCATAAGCATTGTTAGGGTTGATGCCGTTAAGTCTTACACTTTGACTATGATACCAGCCGATAAAATCGGCAGCATCGGCAAAATTGGTGCGCTTTGCTCCACGATTGCCCGTCGCACGGATATAATGCTCCCATGTTCCGTCAAGAGCTTGTGAATATCCATAGGCTGAAGACCGACGCTTCCATGGAATAAAGCCGAACAGTTTTTTGCGCGGCGGACGGGCATTATGTTTGTAGCCGGATTCGGTATTCATCGTTGCCATGATAATCGGCATCGGTATACCGTAACGGCTTTCTGCCTTTTTGGCCGATTTTTCCCAATTATTGAAAAAACCGTCCTTTTGGTCAAAAACGGCGCAAACATTACTTGTGTGCGTGGGAACTTTTGATGCGCAACCACCCAACACCGTTACGAGCGCCACGAGAAACACTATGCGCTTCATGATAAATACCTCTGTTTTAACTAACGAGGATATAGTGGTCGTCTTAACAGATTGTTAAGATGTTTGTTAACTATAATTCCAGATTTCTCGCCGTTAACGAGCATCACCGACACCCATTGCAACTATTTATTTAGACTTGAAAATGAGAATTGTCCCAAAATTCTACTCAATTTAAGGACATTTCTCATGAAGTGCTTCAATCTGAAAGTTCACACGAATGGTTTGGGGGCTACGGCACTCGCAGGAACTTTGGGAATTAGCATTCTTTCCCTGACAGCTATTCAACCTGTTATGGCACAATCGGTTTATCTTTCCGGTGGTGGCGGTGGTGGCGGGTCGCTAACGGGACTTGGTGGCAATGGTGCGGGTGGTCTAAACCTGACGTTCCAAATTACGGTAGTTCCGGAACCGAACCAAACGGCGGCAAAGGCGGATTAGGCGGCTCTGACAGCATATCTGGGAAAAACGGTCTGACTTCGGAAGAGGCGGACACGCTAGGCGTTTCAGTATCCCCTTCTATAACAGGTTTTGAAGATGAAAAACGTGATGGTTCAGGCGGACAAGGCGGCAAAATCAGCGCCGAATTAACAAAAGATATAACAGTTGAAAGTATTATTCTTGAAGCCGGTAACGGTGGCGAACCAGGACGAGATCAAGACAACACAACAGGTGCTTTGGGTATCGGCGGAGACGGCGGCGACGCGACGCTAACCGGTGACAATAGAAAAATTACTATCAATAATACTATAAGCCTGACGAGTGGCCGTGCCGGTGGTTCCGATAATCAAAAAAGCAAGGGGGGTAATGTCGGTTTTACGACGGATAAAATTATCGTAGGTGCGGACAAAGAAGCGACGATACATCTTGAACGCAATGATGGACAACTTTTATTCAGAACCGGTGAATTTGACGCGACAAAAGGCGATGCGATTATCAATCTGGCTAATACCAAAACTTGGACCAGCAATAATAACGATGGTGTCAAATTAGGCAATCTGAAAATCGGCATGGGACGCAAAGTAACTATCACCGGAAATGGCGACTATTTTATTTCGTCATTGACAATCGGAAATAAAGTAGAGGGCCCAAGCACCGAAGGTGAAGACGACAGCGCTGTTATTCAACCTGCAAAATTTTGGATTAACAAAGATCTGATTTTAGATTCAAAACCAAAAGATCCAAATTCAAAAGATCCGAACCCAGACGATTCAGCTCCTAAATTAATTTTCTATCTCCCTGAAAACATTCAAAATGGCGATTCTTTGTTGAAGATGACAGGCGATGGCAAAGTTTCAATCAATAATGCCGCGGTCGCGCTCAGACTTGCCGGCACCGATTTGCGCCGTTTGAACCCTGGTGACCAGATCAGATTGATTGATGGTGACGTTATTGGAAATTCGTCAACGACAAAACAGACAGTTTCAAATGGTGCAAAAAATTGGAACTTTGATATTGCCACACAGAGAGAAAATCTGATTGCCTCGCTGAAAGGGCCGACATCTCCTACAAATACCGGTGACGAAACGGGTAAGGGGGATAATTCGGGACTAAGTGACCAATCCGGAAACAATAGTGATTCGGGTAAAGATAATAATTCCGGAAAAGAAAATGATACCGATAAGCACACCGATAGCGGTTCCGGCAACAACGGTTCAAATAACGAAAACTCGAATAACCAAAATACCAAACCTGATAGCAACAATCCGAACGATGGAAAAGGCAACAATGACCCCCGTCCGAGTCTTATCGGAAAAGATGATGGCAAAGGTAATATTTATACCGATGACTATGGTGCGGTAACAATTAACCGCGCTAAAGCAAACGCCTATTTCCAGAGCAACGCGGCAGCACTCAACGCTCTAAACTATGGTGCTGACCAGATTGCTTCGATTGACGATTATGTTCTGCCGATGGATGTCAAAAAATTCGGCCAGACTGTTGAAGGCGTTGTTTTCCTGCAAGGCAGCGGTTTCAAGCAAAAAGTCGAAACAGGAAGTCATATCAAGAATGAAGGTTATCATTTGATGGGTGGCGGCGGCATCCGTTACCATGAAGATCAAGGCAATCTTCTTGCAACTGTCTTTATCGAACACGGCGATGGCGATTTTGACACCTACCATCAAAAAATTCATGGCAAAGGCGATTTCAGTTATACCGGTGGTGGCCTTTATGCCAAACAGACGTGGGATAATGGCTGGTTTATCGACGGTTCGGGACGCGCAGGACGTGTCAAACGGGATTTCAAGAGCGGTGACATCGTGAATGGCGGCTTTGATGATAAAAGTTCCAACTATTACGGCTTCCATATCGGTGGCGGTAAAGAGCTTGAAATTTCGACCGATAATAAACTGACTTTGAATGGTCGTTTGTTGTGGACCGAAATAGAGGATTTCTCTACTGTATCAAAAGCTCATGAACATCTCGGCTTCGACAGTGCCCGCTCTGTCCGCACACATCTGGGGGCGAGAGTTGACCATAGTGTTACCCAACAGGCAAAACTTTATGCCGGTGCGGCATGGGAACAGGAACTTGATGGCGAGATCGAAGGCAAACTCGACAGTTATCGCGTTGACAAGCCCGACTTCAGCGGTGCAAGTGCCGTCTTTGAAGTCGGTGGCAAATACGAGCAAAATCAGGGAATGCAAGGCTGGGTTGCCAATGCCGGTGTCAAAGGCGTTGCCGGCAAACGTGATGAAATTTCCGGTAAAGTCGGTGTTGGCTATCGTTGGTAACACTGATAACCGGTGTTCGTGAATAAAATACAAGGTTGCGGCACAGAATAATCACTGTCTATGCCGCAACTTCTGAATGCGACCTCTTGATATTGCCGCTATACGCGTCACTGGCGATATGTCACTGCCGATATGTCACTGGCGATATGTCACTGCCGATATGTCAGTGCCGATATGTCAGTGCCGAACAGGGCGAAATCTCTCTATATTGATTTTTTTAAACTCTGGCAGTTTTGTCGATAGAGTTCTAACCGCTTGCCTCGCTAGATTGCCGTGAAAGATAAAGCTATTTTTGAATATCCAACCCCAGTTGCGGAGCCGGCTCTGCTGATGGCATATCGGTTTTATCCGGCTCTTTCAAATCGAGTTGTGCAATCCGGTCTCCACGAGTTTTGATTTTTCCGGTTGTCGTGAGAATATCCTCGACATCTTTGCAAGCGTTTTTAAAGTGACCTTGCAATTTGGTGACCCGATCATCGAGCCGCACAACCTCTTCCATCAAGCTCCCGACTTGTTTTTGTATCAAATGCGCTTGTTCACGCATACGGGCATCTTTCATAATGGCTTGTACCACCTGAATCGATAACATCAGAAGAGATGGTGAAACAATAATGACATGCGCACGATTGGCCTTTTGTACGATTCCTTCAAAATCTTCATGAATTGTTGCAAAGATTGATTCCGAAGGCACAAACATGAAGGCTGTATCCTGCGTTTCTCCGGAAATAAGATATTTTCCGGAAATAGCCTTTATATGCGTATCCATATCGGTCTGGAACTGGCGTTCGGCAGCCTGTTTTTCCTGAGGAGTCGGCGCCTCGCGCATATTGTTCCACGCTTCCAGCGGAAATTTTGCGTCAATAACCAATGACGGGGCATGATTTGGCATAAAAACCAGACAATCCGGCCGTGTGCCATTGGAAAGCGTTGCTTGAAAAGCATAGGCATTGGGGGGCAAAGCATCGGAAATAATGGCTTCCATCCTGCCCTGACCGAATGCTCCGCGGGTTTGTTTGTTACTCAAAATCGCCTGCAACTGCACAACCTGACCGGCAAGCGACTGGATGTTGTTTTGCGCCGTATCAATAACGGCCAATCTTTCCTGTAATCTGGCAAGATTTTCGTGTGTCGATTTTGTCTGGGCATTGATTGTCTGGCCGAGATTATTGCTCATGCCGGTCAACTGTTCACGAATCGACTGGTTGAGTTCGGCCTGACGGCGGCCGAATATTTCGGCCATTGTTTGCATGCGTCCTTGCATTTCGGCTTGTGTTTTCAACAGTTCGTTCATGTGGATTTCGGCGTCTCTTGCCCGTTCTGCAACCTGTGTATCAAGAACCGATCGCCGCCTGTTAGCGCCAATAATTGTAATAACCAGAATAACGAGGATGGCAGCAAGGATCACAAGCAGGCAATCCATCAGATTAAAAGCAAAACCTGCAATTGTGAGCAAAGGTTGTGAAGTCGAATCAAACATTTTTCAAGATTAGCGGTTTTCCGGTCACAAAGCGATCAAAAGGCTGAGAAAATCAACAATATCACATTGACGTATGAAATGTGATTGATTACCTCTTCTTTATGTCGATAAAACCTTTAGTTATTCTCCCTGATCCTATTTTGCGCAAGGTTTCCAAACCGGTCGAGCGCGTCGATAAGCCATTGCAAAAATTGGCCGATGATATGTTGGAAACAATGTATGAAGCGCCCGGCATCGGATTGGCAGCAATCCAGATTGGTGAACCGTTACGTTTATTGGTGATTGATGTTGCCGGTAAAGATGAACCCAAGGCACCACAAGTCTTCATAAATCCGGAAATTTTGTGGCGGTCGGATGAACCGAATGTTTATGAGGAAGGGTGTCTTTCCATTCCGGATTATTACGCAGAAGTGGAACGGCCGAAACGTGTGCGCGTAAGCTATCTTGATCGCGAGGGTCAAGAGAATGAAATCGAGGCGGACGGATTGCTCGCAACCTGTTTGCAGCACGAAATTGACCACCTCAACGGCGTTCTCTTTATCGACCATATATCCAGATTGAAACGTGATATGGTCATTCGCAAATTTAAAAAACTGGCCAAAGAAAAGGCACAAAGCGGAGCGCGATTGTAATGTCTTTGCGGCTTGCCTTTATGGGAACGCCGGAATTTTCGGTTCCTGTCCTTGAAGCTCTTCATAAAGCAGGCCACGAGATTGTGGCTGTCTATAGTCAGCCGCCGCGTCCGGCAGGCCGACGCGGATTGGAGCTTACCCCTACACCGGTTGCCTCTGCTGCCGAAAAACTCGGCATTGAGGTTCTCACTCCCAAAAGTTTGAAAGACCGGCAAGAACAGGAACGTTTTTCGTCATTCAAGCTGGATGCAGCAATTGTTGTGGCTTATGGACTTTTATTGCCAAAAGCCATTCTTGAAGCGCCGCGCTTTGGCTGTTTTAACGGACATGCTTCACTTTTGCCACGTTGGCGTGGTGCTGCTCCCATCCAGCGCGCAATTATGGCCGGTGATAAAAAAACCGGTATGATGATTATGAAAATGGATGAAGGCCTTGATACCGGCCCTATCGCACTTTCCAAATCAATCAACATTGCCCCCGATATGACTGCAGGCGAACTCTATGACGAGTTGGAAAAAATTGCCGCTCCTCTCATGGTTGAAGCCATGGACAAACTGGAACAAGGTGATCTCGCATTGACCCCCCAGAAATCGGATGGCGCGACTTATGCCAAAAAAATCACCAAGGATGAAACCCGCATTGACTGGTCAAAACCGGCAAAAGAGCTGCAAAAACGTATATGCGGGCTTTCGCCTTTTCCGGGAAGCTGGTGCGAAATGGAATTTTCCGGCAAAAAGGAACGCGTCAAGTTATTAAAAGCTAAACTTGTTGATGGTTCTTCTCTTGGTGTCGGCCATGTCGACCCTGAAACCTTGACAATCCATTGTGGCGAGGGACGTTTACAAATTACACGCTTGCAAAAATCCGGCGGAAAAGCCATGGATGCCGGTACTTTCTTGCATGGCTTTCATGTCACTCAAGTTTATTGATATGGCGCGCTACAAATTAACAATCGAATATGATGGAACCAATTATTGCGGGTGGCAAAGACAGGATGGCTTAAGAACTGTTCAAGCCGCCATTGAAGAGGCTGTCTTTGCTTTTTCCGGAGAAAAGGTAACCGTTTTTGGAGCCGGACGCACCGATGCGGGCGTTCATGCAACCGGTCAGGTTGCCCATGTCGATCTTGAAAAAGATTTGAGACCCGACAGGGTGCGGGATGCCATCAATGCACATTTGACGCTAAACAAGGAAAATGTCGCGATTTTGAAATCGGAAAGCGCAAGTCAGAATTTCGATGCACGTTTTTCTGCCCGAAAACGCCATTATCATTTCATCATTTTGAACCGGCGCGCACCCGCAGTTCTTGAAGCAAACCGCGTCTGGTGGTTTCCTAAAAAACTGGATGCGGAAAAAATGGACGAAGCGGCAAAACGGCTTCTGGGACTTCACGACTTCACCACATTCCGTTCAAGCGAATGTCAGGCCAAGAGTCCGGTCAAAACGCTGGATCAGCTTGATGTCAAACGCAGTGGCGATGAAATCCATATTTATGCAAGCGCACGTTCATTCCTTCATAACCAGATACGATCTTTTGCCGGAAGTTTGATGGAAGTGGGCGTTGGCCGTTGGACGGCAGATGACCTTGAAGATGCATTGAATGCCAAAGATCGCAGCCGCTGCGGCATGGTTGCTCCACCTTCCGGCCTTTATCTGACAAAAGTGGATTATTGATTGCAACAGAAGGCAGTTTTTACAAGATTGCCAGATAATCATATGTGTTTTTAAAAAATCAAATCCGGTAAAATTTTCCGTTTGTTCAACAGAAATACCTGTCACAATATTTTTTTAAAAAAGAGCCTCCCGTTTTCAGGCGAAAAACTCTTTTTATGAGCGAAAATGGCGGCCTCGAAAATTTGGTTTCCCGAAATTATCATATGTCGGTGCTGATCTTTTAACTGTCGGTGCCGATCGTTCATTGACCGGAACGCTTGCCAAAAATAGTTTTCTTCAAATAGCCGCCTCACCCACATAGCATTCAATCGACGATAGCCGATTATTTTGAAGCAATTTTGAAAAAAACAGCCACTTCTTCCAAGAAAATAACATAACATTTCCAGTATAGTTTTTACCTCCTCAGGCGACTTTAACCGCAATCTGTGAAAACAGTCTATATTTTTCAACAAAAAGACCAAAAGGCATTTTCTTTTTTGAATATGAAGTTTTATAGTCCTTCCATTGGGTGTTTTTTTGTGCCCGGCACATTTCGCTCAGAGGGATTTTTATTTTGTACAAGGCTTCCAACCGGTTTCAATAATTGTTTTTCAACTTTCTGTTCGGAAACGGTTGTCTATTAATAAGGGAATTATTGTGGCTCAGAAATCGAAAAAAACAGACCAGTCAAAACACGAAAAAGATGATGCGGGCATCAAATTAACAGTTGCGGGAAAAAAGCGCGTCTTCGATGTTAACGAACCGAAGCTTCCCGAATGGATTGAAAAAAATGCTTTGACATCAGGCAACTATCCTTACGACAAAAAAATGCCCCGTAAGGAATATGAAGAAACACTGCAAGCTTTACAAATCGAACTTGTCAAATTGCAGTCCTGGCTTCTTGAAACCGGCGAGCGGGTGGTTGCTCTGTTTGAAGGGCGTGATGCTGCCGGTAAAGGCGGTACAATTTTTACACTCCGCCAATATATGAACCCCCGTACTGCGCGCAACGTTGCTTTGCCAAAACCCGACGAAACCGAAAGTGGTCAGTGGTATTTCCAGCGTTACGTACGTCATTTTCCGACACACGGAGAATTCGTCACATTCGACCGTTCATGGTATAACCGCGCCGGTGTCGAATCGGTGATGAAATTTGCCAGCCCCGCCCAGGTTGAAACATTTCTTGCCGAAGCACCGACCTTTGAAAAATTGATTGTTTCGGACGGTATAAGATTTTTCAAAATCTGGCTCGACATCGGGCAGGAAATGCAATTGAAACGTTTCCATGAACGCCGCCATAGCCCGCTAAAGCACTGGAAGTTCTCGAAAATGGATGAAGCGGGGATTACGCTTTGGGATGAATACGGAAAAGCTGCCGACCGCATGATAGAACGTACCCATTCAGCCATGGCTCCTTGGACAATTGTCAAATCCAACGATAAAAGACGTGCACGCCTTGCGGTGATCCGCCGTGTTCTTCTCTCTATCCCTTATGCTGATCGTAATATTTCGGCAATCGGTCCGGAGGATGAAAAAATTATCGGCGTCGGTCCGGATTTTTTGCGCCACGCCAGTGAAAATCTCATCTGAAGAATGAAACAGAATAGGCATTGACGGCAACAATGCCTATTTTTTCATATTGATGCCGGAATATTTATGTTATGCGGATAATCACTATGCTGCATCATAAAAAGTCATTATCCGCAATGTTCGGTTTTTTGTGTCTCGTTGTGTTTTCGACAACGGGGGAAGCTGCCGATAGCGTGGCCTTGCCACATTTTTTTGATGCTCAGGAACGGCTCAATCACCCTGATCTTGGCACACTTCCGCGCCTTAGATTTCTTACAACTGTCGATTTTCCGCCGTTCAATTTTGTTGATAAAACGGGGCGACTCTCCGGATATAATATTGATCTTTTTCGTGCCATTTGCACGGAATTGAAGCTCGAACAGGTTTGCGAAGTAGAGGCTGTGCCTTGGGACGAACTTATCCCCCATATCAATAACAATGGGGGGGAAGCCATTATCGCCGGCATGAACGAAACACCTGAAACAGCCAAAAGCCTGATTTTTACCCAAAGTTATTTGCGTTTTCCTGCCCGTTTTATTGGCTCCGGAAATGTAAGTCTTACCGAACCGGTAGGAAAAAGCTTAAAAAAATACAAAATCGGCATCGTGGAAAAGAGCGCTCACGAAGCACTTTTTGCTGCCTATTTTCCCGGAGTTAAATGGCAAAAATTCGTAAATAATGAAAGCCTGCAAGCTGCTTTGAAAGCCAAAAGCATTGATCTTGCATTCGGTGACGGTATGGCATTCTCGCAATGGTTGAATGACCCTCAATCGGAAAATTGCTGCCAATTTGTTGGAGGCGCTTATATTGCTCCGCAATTTTTACAAAGCGGCCTTAGAATTGCGGTTCAAAAAAACAATCCGCAACTTGCCGAAGCGTTGAATTATGCGTTGAAATCACTGGAGCGCAAAGGAAAACTCACCGAACTTTATCTGCGTTATTTCCCGATCGGTTTCTATTGAAGGCTCTTCAAAAGGATTTTGAAAAGTCCCCGAATAATGGTGCTATCTGGCAGCACCATTATCAAGCTTCCAGCACCACTATAAGCGGATGATGACTTTACCGAAATTTTTACCCTGAAGAAGGCCGATAAATGCTTCCGGTGCGTTTTCCAAACCTTCAGTAATATCTTCACGATATTTAAGGTGACCCTTTTTCAACCATTCTTGTGCCTGAACAATGAATTCAGGTCTTTGCTGCTCGAATTCCCGCTCGATAAAACCGCGAACAAGCAAACTTTTTATAAGAATCGTTCTCATCAATTCCGGTAAGCGATCAACTTCATTGCCCGCATTCTTGACGCCGTTATATTGGGCAATCAAACCGCAAACAGGTATACGGGCAAAAGGATTTAAAAGGGGAAATACTGCGTCCCACACCTTTCCACCGACATTTTCATAATAAACGTCAATGCCTTCCGGGCAGGCCTTGGCGAGGCGTTCGGCAAAATCGCTGCTTTTGTGGTCGAGCATGACATCAAAACCCAACACATCACGGCCAAAAGCACATTTTTCCGGACCACCGGCAATGCCGACTGCCTTGGCACCAGCGATTTTCGCGAGTTGCCCGACCATGGACCCGACAGTTCCGGTTGCTGCGGCAACAACCACCGTCTCGCCCTTTTTCGGTTTACCGATGTTGCGCATTCCGGCATAGGCTGTAAAACCCGGCATACCAAGAATACCCAAAGCGGTTGATAGTGGCGCGTCAAAATTGTCGAGTTTTTTTAAGTTTTCACCTTTTTCTATGCTGTAACTCTGCCAGCCGCTTGCCGAGAGAACCTTGTCGCCTTTCTTGAAATCTTTGTGGTTGGAAATGACAACTTCCCCCACAGTACCACCGATCATGACATCACCGATAGCAACCGGCTTATCATAGGAAGGCTCATCCGACATACGTTGGCGCATATAAGGATCCAGTGAAAGATAAATGATCTTTATCAACACTTCGCCACTCTTCGGTTCCGGAAGCTTGACTGTTTCAAAAGCAAAATTGTCTTTAACAGGGAGTCCGTGCGGACGGGACGAGAGCACAATGCGTGTTGAACGGATTTCTTCCATTACTGATTTTCCTTTCGTATTTTCCAATCAAAAGATGGACTTCGGAAAGTCGGCTGTCAACAAACGTCAAGTTGGAATCTGTCCACGACATGCGGTCTATTTCGGGCGATTTGGCGTTTTCAATGTAATCGGTGGAAGATTGATCTGATAATGCATTGATATGATGCGGATAAAGGTACAAACCGCAATTGCTGCCCATATGGCAATGGTTGGCGATATAAGCCTTGCCGACCCTAAAAGAACAATAGCCGAGCCGACAATCGCGGCACTTGCATAAATTTCCTTGCTAAAAATTATCGGTGTGCGACCGGTCAAAATATCGCGTACGCACCCCCCTCCTACAGCACTCGCACATCCGAGAATGATTGCTATCTGGATATTGCCGGTTATCTGATAGGCTTTGTCCGAACCGAATGCGGCAAAAAAACCGAGACCCAAAGCATCAAGCCAGAGAGTCGGTTTTTCCATACGCATAATCAGTTCCTGACAAAAAATACCGAGCAATACTGCACCGATAATGGCGAGCAGATATTCGACATCGGTCAGTCCGACAGGTGGTGTTGCCCCCAGACACAAATCGCGCATGATTCCACCACCGCAAGCGGTAGCCATTGCAACGACAAAAACACCAAAAAAATCAAAACCGCGCCGGATACCGGCACTGGTACCACTCAACGCAAAAACAAAAGTGCCGATAACATCAATTGAATGAAGGAGCATCCGTCAACCTTTTAAAAATCGCATTGCTGTTTTAAGTTATCTTATAACGATTTCCATTTAATGCACATTCGCCTGATTGGTAGCAATTTCCCCGCCTTTTCTATTTCATGCAAGAGGCCGCATGATTGGTAATCAACGCTTCAAACGAAGGTCATGACCCCGAAAATTCTTACCCCTTCTGTTGCCCGCACCTGCCAACAAGAGTTGGAGAATTTTCTGCCCAAGTCTGCCAAACGGTCACCCGTTTATCACGACTGTGTTCCGGTAAACCCGAATACATCCTGAAAGATAAATTCTCTTCCCCCAACATGGAAATTGGAGATCGGGGCGTCATGAAAATTTCACAAAGAACCAGCCACGACCGGAGCAGAATAGAAATGTCGAAGTAGTTTTTATGAAATGAATGTTTTTACGTGAATGTTTTGATCTACCAGAAAATAAAATCAGGAAACAAAATATATAAGCATTCGGCCCGATTTATATAAGCAAGCGAACTGGTTAAAAGATTTTTACCGCCTCGATATTTCCATTCGCCGGATTTTACATCAATGATCCGATTTCCAAACGTTGAACCAAAATTTTCAGCTCTCTTCGCCGAATTTGTCATTCACGAGTTTTTCAAGTGCATCAAGCACTTCGACGGCTTCCTTACCATGGGTTGTAACGTCAATATGACTGCCTTGAGAAGCAGCCAACATCATTAACCCCATGATCGAATTGCCGCCGACTGTCTGCCCATCTTTTTCGACTTCCACAACAGCATCAAATGCATCGACGGTCTGGACAAACTTTGCCGATGCACGCGCATGAAGCCCGCGTTTGTTAGAAATAACCAATTGTCTTTTGAAAGAAATGTCCATTTTTCCCGCACAGAACTGTTTATCTATTCGTCCGATAACAACATGCTTGGAACATTGATATATTTTCTTCCGGCATCCTGAGCGGCTTTCAATGCGTCGATCAATTCAATATCATTACATTGGCGCACTGATGTGAGTTTGATAAGCATTGGCAAATTGACACCGGCAATCACTTCAATCTTGCCTTCCTGCATGATTGAAATAGCAAGATTGGAAGGCGTTCCACCAAACATATCAGTCAGAATGATGACACCTTGTCCACCATCGACCGAGGCGACAGCTTCAACAATATCATTTCGACGTTGATCCATATCATCATCAGGGCCAATACACACGGTGGCAAATTTCTCCTGAGGACCTACAACATGCTCGACCGCATGTAAAAATTCTTCAGCCAATCTGCCGTGCGTTACAAGCACGAGTCCGATCATTCACAATGCTCCTGTCACCAGCGCCCCAACTGTTTTGTCACTTGGAAATCAACAGTAAGTTCTTTATTGTGGCAGGGGTTTTCTTCCCTGCCAAGAAAAATCTTTATCCACGCAAGAAAAATATTGTTTTTCAACATGATTTAACTGGCTAAATTCATTTCTTCCAAGCTGTTTTGAAACAAAATGCTTCAATCGCCTGACAAATGGTGATCGCATCTGCACGATCGAAAGTCGGAAGAGTATAAAGCGGGCGTTCTATACCACAATAGGTTATTGTCTTACCCGAAGGATAGCGCTCGCCATCATTTGATAATAAAACTATGAAGTCAATTGCCGTTTCTCTGCGGAAAGGCATTTGATAAAGACCGGCTCCCCTGATTTCTATGCCACCGGCAAGTTCTTCCGGCACTTGTCCGTAAAGCTTTCCGTCCTGCGGGAATAATCGCGTATAATCATCACTGACAAGACAGCCATTATGCCCCGCCCATGAGGCGCGTTCAATCAAAGCCAGAGTAAGTGCCGATTTACCGGATGCGGAAGCTCCAGTAAGTAAAACACCTTTCTCCCCAAGGATAAGACAATTTGCATGAAGTGTGAGGGGATGTTCAGCGCTTTCGGACACAATCTGTTCCTTGTTTTAAAAGGGAAATATTATTTTTCGAGTGGCAAGACGATAATAAAACGTGCACCCAGTTTTTTATCAGGGTCTTTGTCGGAATAGATATTTTCCGCTGTCAAAGTCCCATTATGCGCTTCAATAATCTGGCGACTTATCGAAAGTCCAAGCCCCGAATTTTTACCGAATGACTCGGCACCCGGACGATCTGTATAAAAGCGTTCAAAAATCCGGTCGATTTTTTCGGCACGAATTCCCGGACCATTATCTTCCACCGTCAAAACCAGTTTTGAACCTTCGGCATGCATAGCAAGTTTTATTTTTCCGTTTTCGGGAGGAATGAAAGAACGTGCATTTTCAATCAGATTGGATACCACCTGCCCCAAACGGAGATCATGGCCTGCGACGATATATTTTTTGCCTCCATTACGCGGCTTTATTTCGAGTTCGATGGTTGCCGAAACCTTGTTGCGACGCACTTCTCTCGATGCTCTTACAATATTATCAAGCAAAGCAACCATATCCACTTTGTCGGATGTCTCACGTGCAAGTTCCGCATCAAGCCGCGAAGCATCGGAAATATCGGTAATGAGACGATCAAGACGGCGCACATCCTGCTGGATAATATCGAACAACCGTTCGCGCGCCTCATGCGTTTTTGCAAGTGGCAAGGTTTCCACTGCACTTCTGAGCGACGTGAGCGGATTTTTCAATTCGTGGCTGACATCGGCTGCAAATTGTTCGATTGCCTCGATACGAGTGTAGAGCGCATCGGTCATATCGCGGATTGATGTCGACAGGTGCCCGACTTCATCTTGCCTGTCGGAAAAATCCGGAATTTCAACACGTTTGTTGGTGCCATGGCGGACACGGTCAGCCGCCGCCGACAATTTGCGCAAGGGATTTGCAATCGTATATGCAAGAAACAGCGAGAGAACGAGAAGCACAGCCGCAACAACCGCAAAAACTTTGAAAATTGCAAGCCGTTCCGCCGTTACAATATTGTCAATATCGGATCCCGCTGTCGACAATAACAAGACACCGACCACCGAATGATAGCGTTGCACCGGTACGGCGACGGAAACAACCAGTTCACCTTGCGAGTTGCGCCGTTGTGCGGTTGCCAGAATTCCGTTCATTGCTTTGACAACTTCCGGATAGACCGCGCCATTTCCACCCAACTGATCTTTATCGACAACAATATCGTTTCCATAAATCGTATTGGTGAGCCAATTTCTGAACCGCTCCAGAATACCGGGTTTGTCTTCTGCAATGGGAGGAAGATTATAACTTAAAACCTGACCGCTCGAATAGAGCACCATTGAATCAAGAAGCAGGTTGGCATCTCTATCATAAATGCGGGCACGCGTTGTCTCTGGCGAAATGACATTGCGCAATAATGGCGCAACACGTTCCGGATTGATCGGAAAATCCCAATTTTCTGTCGATTCCGCTTTCGGCGTTATACTTTCGCCTGCCTGCAACTCCATCAGCTTTTCCGGATCAATCAGAATAGAATTGGTGTCAACCGTTGCCGAAGCGGCAATGGCACCGGCAATAATTTTCCCTTGTGTGCGTAAGGATTCTATTTTTGCATCAATCAAACCATCACGGAATTGATTAAGATACATAATGCCGACAACAAGCACACAAAGTGCTGCAAGGTTGAGAATAACGATACGACGTGTCAGACTTGAAAAGAGAAGTTGCTCGAAAAGATAATGGCCACGCCTGCGCAAGCGCCCGAAACGGGAGGTCTTGTGAGAACGCTTTACCTGTTCTGCCTTTTCGTCTTTACCCGCTGTTGCTTCCTCGGAAACCATCCGGTCGCCCGCACCTTTCAGAGCAAAGGCATATGCCGGAACATATGCTTTTGCCGACTGTTAAAAACCGTAACGATCCCGCCAGTCACCAAATAAACCGGTTTTGATCGGCGGGACAATCGTTATATCTCATTACCGGCTTTATACCTCGCGAAACCGGTAGCCAACTCCGTAAAGAGTTTCAATCATTTCAAAATCGTTATCAACCTGCTTGAACTTTTTGCGCAGCCTTTTGATATGGCTGTCAATGGTGCGATCATCAACATAGACCTGATCATCATAAGCAGCATCCATCAGCGAATCACGACTTTTGACAACACCGGGGCGCTGGGCAAGCGCTTGCAAAATAAGAAACTCGGTCACTGTCAGAATAACCGGTTCGCCTTTCCATGTGCACGTGTGGCGCTCCTGATCCATAACAAGGTCGCCGCGTTCAATCGAAGTAGCGGCCTGGGTATTGGCCTTGACCGGTTCGCCGCGAGCCGCCGCACGTCTTAGAACCGCCTTGACACGTTCGACGAGGAGGCGTTGGGAAAACGGCTTTGTAATAAAATCGTCCGCCCCCATTTTCAGGCCGAAAAGCTCGTCGATCTCGTCATCCTTCGAGGTGAGAAAAATAACCGGCAGATCGGACTTCTGGCGCAAGCGCCGCAACAGCTCCATACCGTCCATCCGGGGCATCTTGATATCGAAGATTGCAAGGTTGGGTGGCCTTGCTGTCAAACCTTCAAGGGCTGAAGCACCATCCGTGTAGGTCTCTACGCGGTAGCCCTCCGATTCGAGGGCTATCGACACCGATGTCAGAATGTTGCGATCGTCATCGACAAGTGCAATTGTCTGTGTCGTGGTTGCAATATCTTTCATAGTTTTCCGACTCTTTCTTGCGGTTTTATTTTTGCTGCAACATTCCATTCAATGTTTGAAACGTCGCTGTTTATTTTTACACATATGTTTTCTTTATATGGGTGTCTTGAACGCTTTTGCAAAACAAATGTGGTACAAATTGTGGCAGAGATCATGAAAGTCTTTGATTCAATAACGAAAAATGCCTTTCTTTGTTACGTCAGGATAAACGCGGGTCACATGGTGAAGTTTCATTAACTGCATCTTTTAAAAAAATTAAATTTTTTTAAATCGATTAAATATTTGATATTTAATATTTTTTCTGATTTTAGGAGGAAACACTCACAATCGTGTGGGCCATTTGTTGCTTTTAAGGGCAATAGCGGAGGTACTATGAAAGAGACTGGCATATTCAATCCAAAGGCTTCACTCAAAAGCTTCGGTTTTAAAGATTTGGGCAATGTTTACTACAATTTGAAACCGCCTTTTCTTTATGAAGAAGCAATTCGTCGCAACGAAGCGAAGTTGACAGCCGAAGGAGCGCTTGTTGCCTATACAGGCCAATTTACCGGCCGTTCAGCAAAAGACAAGTTCATCGTTCGCACAAAAGAAACCGAACCCAATATCTGGTGGGACAACAACAAACCGATGAGTCAGGAACATTTTGACCAGTTGTTTGCCGATTTTGTCGAACATGCCAAGGGGCGCGACCTGTTTGTTGAAGATCTTATCGGCGGTGCGGATCATGAAAACTCGATCAGAGCACGCGTTGCCTCCGAATATGCCTGGCACGCCGTTTTCATCCGTAACCTCCTCATCCGTCCGGATGAAAAAGCACTTGAATCATACGTTCCGCAGATGACGATTATCAATCTGCCGTCTTTCCGTGCCGATCCGAAGCGTCATGGAACACGCTCCGAGACAGTCATTGCCTGTGATCTTACACGGCTTATCGTTCTGATTGGCGGCACATCCTATGCCGGCGAAATGAAAAAGTCGGTCTTCACCGCATTGAACTATATTCTGCCGGAAAAAGGCGTTATGCCGATGCACTCTTCAGCCAATGAAGGGCCAAAAGGCGATACCGCTGTTTTCTTCGGGCTTTCGGGAACCGGTAAAACAACACTTTCTGCCGATGCAAGCCGCACATTGATCGGCGATGACGAACATGGTTGGGGCAATGATGGCGTCTTCAACTTTGAAGGCGGTTGTTATGCCAAGGTCATCCGTCTATCGGCTGAAGCGGAACCGGTTATCTATTCCACAACCCAGCGTTTCGGAACTATTCTTGAAAACGTCGTTCTCGACAAAGATCGCGAGCCGGATTTCAATGACGGTTCTCTGACTGAAAATACACGTGCCGCCTATCCGATCTATTTTGTCGATAATGCAAGTAAAACCGGCAAGGGTGGACAGCCGAAAAACATCATCATGCTGACAGCCGATGCTTTTGGCGTTATCCCGCCGATTGCCAAACTCACACCGGCACAAGCCATGTACCACTTCCTGTCCGGCTATACAGCCAAGGTTGCAGGGACCGAAAAAGGTGTCACCGAACCGGAAGCAACGTTCTCGACATGCTTTGGTGCACCATTCATGCCGCGTCATCCTTCTGTCTATGGCAATCTGTTACGCAAGAAAATTGCTGAACACCATGTTGATTGCTGGCTCATCAACACCGGTTGGACTGGTGGTCCTTACGGCGTTGGTAGCCGTATGCCAATCAAGGCAACCCGCGCATTGCTGAATGCTGCATTGGACGGTTCGCTTAAAAATGTCGAATTCCGCAAAGATGAAAATTTCGGTTTTATGGTACCGAAAGCAGTTGCCGGAGTTGATTCAGCAATTCTTGATCCCCGTTCGACATGGAAAGACAAAGCCGCCTATGACGAACAGGTCAAGAAGCTTGCGGGCATGTTCATCAAAAACTTCGAGAAATTCATTCCGCATGTTGATGATGATGTGAAAAACGCAGCCCCCAAGGCCTGAGTTCAAAAATAAATAAATAATCAAATGAAAGCCCGGTTACTTTTACCGGGCTTTTTTATTGGCGTTTCGACGTTATAATCGCACAAATGAAAAGCGATACAGGTGAACTTTTTATCAGTGCGAAAATCCGCATACGCGAAAGCGATATTGCGGAAAGTTTTATTCGTGCTTCGGGACCTGGAGGACAAAATGTCAACAAGGTTGCCACGGCTGTACAATTACGCTTTTTCGCCTATCGGGCCGGTCTGCCCCACGATATATTTACCCGCCTCATAAAACTTGCGGGTCAAAAGGCGACGAAAGACGGCGAAATCCTCATCGAAGCATCACGTTTCCGTTTACAGGAAAAAAACCGGCAAGATGCGCGAGAAAGACTGGTTTCACTCGTCAAAAAAGCGGCTGAACCACCGCCGCCAAAGCGACGTAAAACAAAACCGACCAAAGGTTCGATCGAGCGAAGATTGAAAGCCAAAAGCATTCGTTCGGAAGTGAAAAAGGCTCGTTCAAAAGTAACCAAGGATTGAAATCTAAATTCCTGCTCTATGTCTTTTGAATGAAAGCCGGAACACACGCTTCCGCTCTAACGATGTGTCGCTCCGCCTCAAAAGGGCAAGACGCGCATTTTCTTGAAAGGAGAATGCAATGGGACTTTTTAATTTTGTAAAATCGGTTGGCGAAAAACTTGGCCTCGGGGAACAAGCCCCTGACGCACAAAGCATTAAAACAGCTTTGGATGGCCTTAATCTTGGAACAGAGAATGTGAAAGTCGCAGTCGAGAACGGCAAAGCAATTCTGACCGGCGCTGTCAAAGATCAGGCAACACTTGAAAAGGCCATTCTTGCCGTTGGCAACCTTCACAGCATTGAATCGGTCAATACCGATAATCTCAAAGTAGAAAACGGCCAAAAACCGGCAAGCAATCAAACGACACAAGCGGGTACTTCGCAAACATCTTCAGCCTCTGCTGCCACACAATCGTCAGGTTCACAATCGGCAGAACCGCATTTTTATGAAGTGAAAAAGGGTGACACTTTGTGGAAGATTGCTGAAGAAGTTTATGGAAAAGGTCATGGCGACAAAAATAAGATTATTTTCGAGGCAAACAAGCCTATGTTGAAATCGCCTGAAAAAATCTTCCCCGGCCAAAAGCTGCGCATCCCCGACCTCAATCAGGCCTGATTATTTTATTACACCGCATACCCCGCGCATCCCGAAAAGTGTGAAACGGTTTTCGGACAAGATGCGCGGGCACTCAAAAACCTATCCCGAAAAGTGTGAAGCGGTTTTCGGACAAGATGCGCGGGCACTCAAAACCCATCCCGAAAAGTGTGAAACGGTTTTCGGACAAGATGCGCGGGCACTTAAAACTCATCCCGAAAAGTGTGAAACGGTTTTCGGATAAGATGCGCGGGCACTCAAAACCCAGCCCGAAAAGTGTGAAACGGTTTTCGGACAAGATGCGCCGGTAACCAAAACCCATCCCGAAAAGTGTGAAGCGGTTTTCGGGATGACATCTATGAAGTTTGGCCGAACTATCGCTGAAAAACAAGAACAGCCATTCCAGACCGGTTTTCCCGACAGGACTTAATGTTTGCCTGTCAAAAATACAGATTGATAAATCTGTTTCTCTGACAGAGTGACCCGATCCCGGCCACCATTTTCTGCCGGCAAATTTCCCTGACAAAACGTCACTATATAAGCCTTTATCCGCTACAATTTTTCTGTTTTTTAAAAAATTCCACTCAACTGCAATCATTCACAAAAGCGGAAAAGCCAAGCTGATACATCAAATTCCATAGCATTATATAGGGGCTTGAAGGAACGTGATCTTTTCGGCGCTTGAGCACGGCGAATGATGTTCAGCATCTTGAAGAGCTGTCAGAGTCTGTTTATTTTCAAAGGATGGATTTTTACGGCTTTGATTATTTTCCGAACTATTTCAATCGCACCGATCAGGAAAATCTGGTTGATGAGGTGAGGGAAATCGTCCGGCAAGCGCCATTATTTGTTCCCAGAATGCCAAAAACCGGAAAGCCGATGAGTGTCCGGCAAACCAATTGCGGAAAACTCGGCTGGGTTACCGACAAAGATCGCGGCTATCGCTATCAGGAAACACATCCTCAAACGCAAAAACCTTGGCCGGAAATTCCCCGACAACTGCAAGAGTTATGGCAAAAATTATCGGGATTTTCCGCTCCGCCGGAAGCCTGCCTCATCAATTTTTATTCGCCGGATGCACGCATGGGAATGCATCAGGATAAGGATGAAGGTGAACTTGCCGCTCCGGTCATTTCAGTATCCTTGGGCGATACATGTCTCTTTCGTGTCGGAACGCCAGTCAAAGGCGGAAAAACCCATTCCTTACGGTTGAATAGCGGTGATGTTATTATATTCGGCGGCGATATGCGTCTTGCGTTTCATGGTGTTGACCGGATTTATCCGGAAACTTCTACACTTTTGAAAGTTCCCGGCCGTATCAACCTGACTTTGCGACGTATTACACCTGTCGGGTAAAATGGAAATCTCGTCATTGAAGCTTACTCTATGAAGGCAGCCGCCCGATTATAATGGAAGCGTTTCACGTGAAAACTTTTCGCGGCAATGGCTTTAAAGGAAGTCAATCAAAAAGCTTAATAAACAAAATGCGTGACAAAATTCCGCCACGCATTTTATTTTTTCGCAAAAACTTTAATTCTAAAAGCAGTTTTTAATGCTGATGTTCTTCATGATTGGCATGCATTGAATCCGGTGCTTGGGCACCAATGCCTGAAACAGTAAAGACCACATCGACAGTGCCGGCTTTTTCAAAAACCATTTTTGCCTTGAACTCGTCACCCTTGTTCAAAGTTTTGTCGAGATCCATAAACATAACATGGAAGCTACCCGGTTTGAATTCGACTGTTCCACCGGCCGGAATGACCACACCATCCGCCTGATGGCGCATTTTCATGACACCATCATCCATTTCCATGGAATGGATTTGTGCTTTATCGGACAATTCCGACGATAGAGACACCAGCCTATCAGCTTCTTTACCATGATTGACGATGGTGAAAAAACCACCGGCAACTTTCGCACCATTGGGAGTTGCACGTGCCCAGACATTGGTAATTTCGATATTGCCGATTTTAAACGCGTCGGCAAAAGCACAATTGAAAGAACTCAAAAAAATGTAACAAACAGAGGCCGCTATCAAAGCAATGCCTGCCTTGAATGAATTTGAAGATTTTTGAAAAGTGTATGACATAAATAACTCCTGATATTCGGAATAACATTCGATTACTAAAAATTTCCGGATGACCGCTACACGTCAAGTTTTGTATGTGGACCAAAAAGTAACGATCGAGGGACATAAAATCTGTTCAGGAAAATCTATGCGGTGGCGAGCGTGCATCATATAGGCAAAAATTATATTGCCCAAGAAGTGACAATGCCAATAAAATGCCAATCGGCTCACTTGACCGCTCCGATATTTCAAGGAAGTTATCATCAGGTTCGGCTATTTGCAGTGCCGCAGAAAGAATGCACCCGCCGACACAACAAGCCGGCATTGGCGCATGTCCTGTTGGCAAGCTTTTTCTAGCGCCTGATGCCGAGCAAATTATGCCGCCATAGGATTTTCCGGCAGCATTGAAGCCGATTAAAGCAGCCTGCGCCATCACGACTGATTGAACAGTAATCGCAAAAACCAGCACAAACCGCGAAAGATGAAGTTTTACCGACCGCATAAGCTGCTCCGGCTCTACCTGACCATTCTCCGTTTAATCCGGATTTAGAATGCAGTAAATGTCAATGTTGTCAAAGATCGCGTGATACCGGGTATATCAAGAATGTTGTCATTGATGAATTTACCGATATCCTTGCCCTCTTCGATATAGATCTTTGCCAGAAGCTCGAATTCGCCACTTGTGGAATAGAGTTCCGAAACGATCTCGCGCTCATAAAGTATATCGGCAACGTCGTAAGCTGTACCCGGTGCACATTGCAACTGGATGAATATTGGCTTCATGTTCATTCTCCTTTAGCCAAACAAACACATGAAACCGACAAGAAATCAACATACTTTCTTCGTTTGGAACTTGAAAACATGTTTATCACGCAAGCCTTGCCGACAACATGCAGGGGCACATTTTCCTTTGTGCAGACCGGCTGAAATATTTTTGTCCATGATTTTAACAGGGAAAAGCGCAATGATGTCAGCCGATTTATCAAATTCAGAGATTTTCTCTCATAAAACACGATAAATAATATTCAATATTATCAATTAAAAGTTTAAAAAATATCTTTACCCCTAAAATCCATTATATGTTTTTTAAATATTCTATCCTTTTAAATATATGTATTTAAATGAAAAATATTATAATTTTTGACTTTAAATTATACCAATAAAATTAAACTTTAAAACAATTGCACGCTTTCCTACAATCGTTTATCTTTTATTTTTCAACGCCGGAAAGGGATTTGCCATGATTCCACCCATTCCTGTGCAAACTTATGTTACTGTAGCAGCGGCTACAGAGCTTACAAACCGTCGTGCAAAGAATCTTGATGGTGATTCAAGTTCCGACACTCTTGCAGAAACATTCAATGCCGTAACGCCGAGCACCTCTTCGCAGGCCGAAAATGGCGCACGTCAGGTTGCCAATCGCTTCAAACCTTTGGATAACCGGAAAAGTGCCGAAGAAATCGAGGATGAAGAAGAAAAGCTCCTCTATTTGCTTTCCGAAAAATTCGGCCTTGAAAAACCGCATGGCTTGCCAATTCAGGAAGCAGCAGCCTATCTGAAAGAAATTCTATATTCTCCCCGAAATACTTATGATCTTCGGGTCGTTGAAAAAGACCTCGGATTTGACCTCATCGGTATTTCATTAAAGGATTTTCTTGACGCGATGATTGATAGCAATAGCGAAGCAGCCACACGTGTGAGCATTGCTTTGAAAAACTTTCTCGACGATCAGGAATTGCAGTTCAGACAAGCTGCCCTTGACGAGGATATAGCTACCAATCCGGAAGACGATCAGGACCCCGGAATTTACTCCCCATACGAGAAGTAATTCTCCAATACTTCACATCAATAGACAGCCCTTTAACAAACAGGATTTTGACTGGACTGTCAGAATGTCATGTTCAAACATGAATTTTATATTTATATAGTTTTGAACGATTGACCGAATGCATTCCATCGCAGTTCAAAAACACTGTCTCAAGCTTTTCTGAACCGGATACGCGCCGAACGTTCAATCGCTGCAACAGTCAAATCTTCAAGCTCGAAATGCTCGCGCAAAATTTGTAAGAACATGAGCTCTTCCTGCCTGACATCAAGATCGCTCGCCGCAACTTCAACAGCCAAGGCATAAGCTGTGTCACGCAATCTGGCGGAAAGAGCCGCACCGGCCATTTCAAGTATTCTTTCAAGTCCATCGTCAAGTCCGAGATAAGAACAACATTCGGCCGCCAAAGCATCAAGCCGCTCCTCGTCGAATCCACTAAATACCGGAAGACGCGCAACAATTTCGCTAATCAATTTCAGTTCATTGTCGCTCACCGCTGCGTCAGCAGCAGAAGTAGTGACCATAATGTATATTAATGCTTCTTGCGCAGTCAATATTTCCATAATCTTCCCCCTGATCGTATTCTTTCGAGGTTTTTTCCGGTTTTTTTCTTCCGATGATTGACGAAAAGCCGTTTGAGCCATAGAGCTTTCTTAAACGATTCAAATTCAGGATAAAACCCCATGTCAACAGACAATTTCATGGCAGAAAATCTTAATCAGGATGTCATTGATGCGGCAGCCCAATCCAGAGCATGGCCTTTCGAGGAGGCACGCAAAATTGTCAAACGTTACGAAAAAAAAGGCTACCCTGATACAGTGATGTTCGAGACCGGTTACGGGCCGTCCGGTTTGCCGCATATCGGTACCTTCGGTGAAGTTGCGCGCACGACAATGGTACGTCATGCTTTTCACGTTTTAACGGAAAACAAAGTCAAAACCAAATTGTTATGTTTTTCCGACGATATGGACGGATTGCGCAAAGTGCCGGAAAATGTCCCCAATCGTGCATTGATGGAGACCTATGTTGGTAAACCTTTAACGCAGGTTCCCGACCCGTTTACGAAAGATTATCCCTCTTTCGGCGCCGCCAATAATGCGCGGCTTCGCGCTTTTCTTGACCGTTTCGGCTTCAATTACGAATTTGCCAGCGCAACCGATTATTATACTTCGGGACGTTTTGATGAAACGCTCCTCAAAATGCTTGCCAATTACGATAAGATCATGGCTGTCATTATTCCCACATTGGGTGAAGAGCGGCGCGCGACCTATTCGCCATTCTTGCCGATCTCTCCTGTTTCGGGAAAAGTTTTGCAGGTCCCGATGATCGCCCATGACGCGAAAAAAGGCACGATCACCTATATCGAACCGGAGACCGGCGAAAAAATTGAAACCGAAATCACCGGTGGCAAGGTCAAATGCCAATGGAAAGCCGATTGGGCCATGCGCTGGACGGCTTTGGGCATCGATTATGAAATGGCCGGTAAAGATCTGATTGATTCTGTGGCTTTGTCTTCAAAAATTTGTCGTATTCTTGGCGGGACACCGCCGGAAGGCTTTAATTACGAACTATTTCTGGATGACAAAGGACAGAAGATTTCAAAATCGAAAGGCAATGGCCTGACAATCGACGAGTGGCTCACTTATGCGCCCACTGCAAGCCTTGGCCTTTACATGTACCAGAAGCCGAAAACTGCCAAGCGGCTTTATTTTGATGTGATCCCGAAGGCTGTTGACGAATATTACAGTTTTCTTTCTGCCTATCCGAAGCAAAGCTGGAAAGACCGGCTGAACAATCCTGTCTGGCATATGCATAACGGCAACCCGCCGGAAGTGGATTTACCCGTACCCTTTGCCATGTTGCTCAATCTGGTCAGTGCATCCAATGCCGAGAATGCCGATGTCTTATGGGGCTTTATTTCGCGTTACGCCAAGGGTGCTACACCGGAAAACCAGCCTGAACTTGACAGCCTCGTCGGTTTTGCCATCCGCTATTTCAATGATTTCGTCAAACCGACCAAAAAATTCCGTGCACCGGATGCTGTCGAACGCGAAACTTTGGAAAAAATTGACCAAACCCTTGCACACTTGCCAGCAGATGCCGATGCCCACACAATCCAGAATGCACTGCTCGACATTGGCCGCGTGACAGAGCGTTATCAGGACCACAACAAAAAAAGCCCTGACGGGGGGCCCGGTGTTTCTGTTTCATTTTTCCAAATGCTTTATGAAGTTCTGATTGGTCAGGAACGGGGACCGCGTTTCGGCTCTTTCATTGCTCTTTATGGCATTGATGAAACGCGAGCCTTGATTGCTGACGCGCTCGCCGGAAAACTTGTCAACGAATAGATGAACACGGCAATCATCTTGAAAGGGGGCTTTTCACCCCTTTCAAGATGATTTTGAAGCAATCCGGTACAATTCTTGAAGACAAGCTTTAAGCTTGCCGCCAATTTATTGAAAATTTTCAGATAGAGGACACAAATTCCTCACTCTTTTTTAAAAAAAGAGGTAAAAGAAGCCGAATTTTATTATCGACCGGCCGATTATCAAAACAAACAGGTCGTGCAGGTAACGAAGTAACAGGAGTGAGTTATGAACGAGGCACAAGAGGTCGCGCGGCGCCGCACATTTGCTATTATCGCGCACCCTGATGCCGGTAAGACAACCTTGACCGAAAAATTGTTATTGTTCGGTGGTGCTATCCAGCTTGCAGGTGAAGTCAAGGCCAAGAAAGACCGTATCCAGACCCGTTCCGACTGGATGAAAATCGAACGCGAGCGCGGCATTTCGGTTGTCACCTCGGTTATGACATTCGAATATGAAGATCATATATTCAATCTGCTTGATACACCGGGGCACGAAGACTTTGCCGATGATACCTACCGTACACTGACGGCTGTCGATAGCGCTGTCATGGTTCTTGACGGAGCGCGCGGTATTGAACCCAGAACATTGAAACTTTTTGAAGTCTGCCGCATGCGCGACATTCCGATTGTGACATTCGTTAACAAAATGGATCGGGAGGCACTGGATCCATTGGAGATATTGGACGAAATAGAAGACAAGCTTGCACTTGATACCGCACCGGTAACATGGCCAATCGGATCGGGCAAAAATTTTGCAGGAAGTTTTGACCTTCATAACAATCTTGTACGCCAGAAAGACGAAGAAAAAACTCCGCGCCCTGTCAGCGGGCCTGAAGAAGCAGCTCTATTGCTGCCCGAACATGATCGTGCGGCATTTGTTGAAGGCGTTGTTCTTGCGCGTGACGCATGTAAAAGATTTGACTTGAAATCGTTCCGTGAAGGCCAAATGACACCGGTCTATTTCGGTTCTGCTTTGAAGAATTATGGTGTGCGTGATCTTATCGACGCTCTTGTTGCCTATGGTCCAAGTCCGCGTGCACAAGTTGCCGATACTCGCATTGTCGAGGCGACAGAGCCGAAAATGACCGGTTTTGTTTTCAAAATACAAGCCAATATGGACCCTAATCACCGTGATCGCATTGCGTTTTTGCGCGTTTGTTCGGGAATTCTATCCCGCGGCATGAAAGCAAAACTCGTGCGTACCGGAAAACCCATGACTCTATCGGCACCGCAATTTTTCTTTGCCCGCTCCCGCCAGATTGCCGATGAAGCCTATGCCGGTGACGTTGTGGGAATCCCCAATCATGGAACGTTACGAATTGGCGATACGCTGACAGAAGGCGAAGACATTCTTTTCAAAGGCGTTCCGAATTTTGCTCCGGAAATTTTGCGCCGTGTCCGTCTCGGTGACCCGATGAAGGCAAAGAAGCTTAAAGAAGCTTTGCAACAAATGGCTGAAGAAGGTGTTGTGCAACTCTTTATGCCCGATGACGGTTCGCCGTCGATTGTCGGTGTTATCGGCGCTTTACAAATTGATGTTCTGACCGAGCGTCTCAAAGTGGAATATTCTCTTCCCGTCGGTTTTGAACCGGCACGCTTTACTGTATGCCGCTGGATTTCGGCTGATGACAAAGCCGATCTTAACAAATTCATAGCCACACATAGGGATGCTATTGCATCCGATCTTGATGGAGATCCGGTATTTCTCGCTGAAAATAATTTTTCGCTCAATTATGAAGCGGAACGAGCACCAAAAATCAAGTTTTATACAATCAAAGATTATCAGACACGAAACATCCAGACTGCATAAAAGGAATTTTCCGGCTGTTTTTCAATCCGGTACTCCGGATTGTTGTACCATGAGAGACATTATCATCCGGTGACATAAACAAGTTATATAACGCTCTTCTCCGGTTTCCGGCCTGTTCAAATATCAAAAACAGGCTAAAAACCGGATTCAATCGAGATAAGCACAGAATCGCTCTTGAATTCCGGCAATCGGTGTTAATTGCAATTGCGCATCTCTTTTATAAATTCTTCATAATTTATATCCAGAAAATCAAGAAGCGTCATAAGCCGTGAAACGGCAATGCGATCCGATCCTTTTTCATATTTTTGAATTTGCTGTGGTGTAATACCTGCAACAGCCGCCAGCTCCATTTGTGTTACGCCATTTTTTTTACGAAAATGACGCAGTATTCCACCAATCTTCTGGTCACTTCGTGTTTCATTCCGCTTCAATGTTTGAACGTCTTCAGAGGAAATGTTACCGCCATTTTCCATATGATTCATCATTAACCCATCCCAATAAAAATATACCTTTGATCGATTGTCGCGGTTCATCGCGAAAATATGCAAAGCCCATTTTCTATTGATATTTCATCGAAAACGCCGCCTTGAATAACCGCCCCCCCAAGATTGACCGTTACCGTCCTTTCTGGGTTAAACAGAAAAAGTCTGTCGTTTCCCTGGACAGATCTATCGTCATGGCAGAATAACGCCAATCTAGCAAGTAGGACATATTCTAAAATTGAGAAATATTACATTTTTTTTGCAATATGTATCAAATATGCTTGATCCAATCATGATGATTGCAACAATTCTAAAAAATCGGTACCGGATTTATATCACCTGTTTATCAAAGAAAAACTTACAAAACGGACTATACAGAGTTTTATATCAAGTTGAATTTCAATCAGGTCGGGAAACCGTTAAACCGGAATTTCAAGTGTTATTATTGATAGCTATTCCCGACAATTACACTTTGAAAAAACAGTTTTTCTCTACGTTTTGTCTCACTGGATAAATTCTATCGGCTATTTTCCGGAATTTTGAGTTTTCCGGAAAGTTTCCGATGATGCATCAGAAATTATGCACCGGACGCCGGATCGAAAATTGATAAACCGAACAAATAAAAACGACGCCATTCAAGAATAGCGTCGTTTAAAAATATAAAATATCGAAAAATTAGCGGATACCGTCTTTGATCCAGTCTGACAAACGGCTTTTGGGAGCAGCACCCACCATATTGGAGACGATTTCCCCATTATTGAACAATAATAATGTCGGTATGGAACGGACACCGAATTGCGTTGCAAGTTCGGGATTTTCGTCAATATTGATTTTTGCAACTTTGACCTTACCCTGTAACTCGGTAGCAATTTCTTCAAGCGAGGGCGCTATCATTTTACATGGACCGCACCATTCTGCCCAGAAGTCTACAACAACAGGTTCTGCCGACTTTAGCACGTCATTTTCAAAATTGCTTGTATCGACTTTTACAGTGCTCATTGATCTTTCCTTTGTGATTCCAATTTGTCTAAATTTGGCGTGCCAGACCGATTCCGTCAAGAGCAAGCTTTTTCAACCATTATTCTGCGGATAAATTACTTTTTTCTTTATTCATCAAGAAATCAAGTTTTTTGCCGTCGAGTTCAAAAACTTTCGGCCCGTCACTATAGATCAGCAATGTTCTGACGGTCTTATTCGGGTGAATGCTCATCAATAATGTTCGGTAAAGTGCCATTTGCAACATGTAACTGTCAGGAATTTGCTGCTCGCGTTTGGGCGCACGACCGGTTTTGAAATCGCCCAGAACAATTGTGTCTACGCCATCGTTCAGGCGGTCTATTTGGCCGGAAACGACGTATTTCTTGCCCCTTATTGTGACAGTTCCCATCAAAGTCACTTCGGCACGCGCTTCTTTGGTAAACAAAGGGCGCAGTGCTTCACTATCCATGACCTTGAAGGTCTGTTCAAAAGCATCCTTTCTTTGTTCCTCGCTCCATTCAGGTGCGGCTTTTTCAAGATAGGCACGGGCTAACCTTTGCCTGTCTTCCTCCTTTATTTGCGGCAAATACTGCAAAAGCCGGTGAATGATTGTCCCGCGTTCGATAGCAAATGAAGAATTTGCCGGTTTTTCTCCCAGAACCGGTGAAATCGTAACATTATTTTTTGCCGCTGGTGCATTCTCGTCAATATCGAGTGAAGCACCTGAAGGGGTGAGGGGCTTAGGCAAATCGGTTTCCGGCTCCATGCGGCTATGGAAATAGGAAGGAAGCGGAAAAGCGGGAACCGCTCTTTCTTCTTGAGCGGTTTTTGTTTCGACACTTGCGCGTTTGTCATCCACGCAATAACGCCACGCCTTGATGTCGGGTGAAGGGCCGGCAATTTCTTCAGAAACCGGTATCAACGCTTCGCTGACAAGTTCACTCCACGTGCCGCCAACAACATTCTTTCCCCTATAACCACAAATAATAAGGCGGTCTTCTGCCCGTGTCATACCAACATAAAGAAGACGCCTGTATTCTTCCTCGGCTTTTAATTTTAACGTATTGATATAATTGTCACCGAATGATGTTTTGAACTCCTTGGCGGGCTGCCACAAAAAGCTCTTCTTGCCATGACTGTCAATCTCGATGAATTTCGGTTCATGTTGTGCATTCCAGATACGCGAACCGGAATCGACCAGAAAGACAATGGCACTTTCAAGCCCCTTTGCCGCATGAACAGTCATAATACGGACTTCTTCACGGTTCTGGTCGAGTTCGCGTTTGATTTCCGGATCGGAAAGTTTGATTGTTTCCAGAAAAGCCTGCAACCCCGGCAAACCGGTTTTCTGGATAGATAAGGTATAATCCATGAACGCATCAAGGACATCGCTTGCTTCCGAACCCAATCGGGCAAGAATTTTTGCCCGCCCCTGATCTTCGCTCAATATATGACTATAAAATTCATAGACAGGCGTTTTATCGGCAAGGTTTCTATATTTTTTGAGTAAAGCCAGAACAGATGCAAATTCCGGCTTCTCTTCACTATGGGCTTCAAGGCTATTAAACAGGCTTCCTTCGCGGTTTATAGCAATCCGATAAAGATCATCTTCATCAAGTCCGAAAAGCGGACTTTTCAAAACAGATGCAAGAGAAAGGTCGTCCTGCGGTTGCAGAACAAATCGGGCAAGCGCCGTTAAATCACGCACCGCAATATGGCTTGCCAGACGCAAGCGGTCGGCACCGGCAACCGGAACATTGCGGTTTTTCAATGCGCGCGCCAAAGCCGGAACAAACTGGTCGCGTTTTCTCACCAGCACCATAATATCACTGGCTTTGACTTCTCTTCCCTGACCAGAAAGCATTTCATGATGATGAAGCCAATGGCTGATCGTCGTTGCTATCTCTTCGGCAAGGCGAACAGCCGGTGCGTGAAGCTGGTCGACAGGTTTGCGCCAATCTTCCGGTTCTTCCACATCTATTGGCGCAATATTGTCCCAGATCACCACTTCACCGGGGTCATTGCGACGAACCGGCTCATGCACGGTTTTGATATTTTCGGCTGAAAGACCTTTATAATTTTCCGGTTTTTCAAATACCCGATCAACACTTTTTAAAACATCGGCTGTCGAACGGAAGGAATAATTCAAACGTATGTGGCCGAAAGATTTGCCAACGGCTTCGGCTTTTCTTTCGATAATGCGACCATTCGTTGCGAAATCTTCCGGCACAGCCCCTTGGAAAGAATAGATCGACTGTTTTTCATCACCAACTGCAAAGACAGTGCGGTTAACCTCTCTTTGTCCTTCCCCGACAAAAAATTCCTGTGCAAGAAGCTGGATTATCTGCCACTGGGAAGGGCTTGTATCCTGTGCTTCGTCAACCAGAATATGGTCAATGCCCCGATCCAGTTTATATTGTACCCATTGGCCTGCACCATCGCGTTTTAACAGATTAAGCGCCCGCTCGATCAAATCATCAAAATCAAGCAAACCTTCTGCTTTCTTCAAACTTTCATAACGCGCCAAAAGCCGGTAACAGAGCTGAAAGGCAGCCAAATTGAGCGGTACCAGTCGTACACGTCGTAACTTGTCGAGATAGAGAACGAGCTTTTCCTGACGCATTAACAAATCGTCTTCGAGCCATGGCAAAGCTGCAAGAAGTTTTTTTGACGCCAGATTGCTTATTTTGCGCGGATTTCCACTGGTAAAATAGGCAAGTTCGATGAATTTTATGCTCTCGCTATTATCCGCATTTTCTACAAGCTCCAATTTTTCAACGAAATTCTGGCTGTAAGAGTGGCCAAGACTTTTGAATGCTTTAATAGTCTCCTCCGAATGAAGCGCCGTTTTACGGATTTCATCAGTGAGATTTTCTTCCGTATCATCCGGAGATATTTGTAACGCTTTTTCCAGAATATGCTTGCCATCCGGTCCACTCACACGAGCGAGAAACGGACTTAAAGCCTGCCGTTTTTCGATTGCTTCGTCTAACAGCGTAAAAAGTCCGCTTTCGCCCACAGTTTTCAAAACCAGCATCAAAGCGTCATGAAGAGAACCATTTTTTTGCAAATAAGCTTTTTCAAGCAGGTCACGACGCGCATTTTTTAAAAACTCGTCACGTTTGAGGTCGTCCATCATCTCGAAATGGCCGGCAATATTGGCTTCCAAAGGAAATTGGTGAAGGAGACCTTCACAAAAAGCATGGATAGTCTGGATTTTTAACCCGCCCGGTGTTTCAAGAGCGCGGGCAAAAAGTCTGCGCGCTTCATCAAGCCTTTTTGAATCGGGTTTTCTGCCCTCAAGCGCGACCAACACCTCTGTCAATTCGTCATCATCAAGCTCTGTCCAACCGGAAAGAGTCTGGAAAATGCGCGTTTGCATGACAGCAGCCGCCGCTTTGGTATAAGTGAGGCATAAAATCCTCGCCGGTTCGGTACCATTCAATAAAAGTCTGATAACCCGAAAAGTCAAAACATGGGTTTTGCCGGAACCGGCATTGGCAGACACCCACGCACTGCTTTGCGGATTTGAAGCAGCCGTCTGATTTTTAATGGCATCTTCTGGAATTTCACGTTTGGTCATTCTTCACCTGCCGTGTCAGAACCGGCCGACCATTCGAGAACCCGCGCCAAATGGTCATAATCACCTTCATAGGTGGTCAAAGGTGGCATTGCTCGCGACAAATAGCCATGGGCGGGATTTTGATAATATTCCACCAGTTCACCCAATCTTGCCCATGCTTCTTCGGAAAGTTCGATTGCGGTTTTTTTGGCAGATAAAGAGATGCGCTCTTCTTTTACTTCTCCGTGGGCATTCAAACGGATATAGGCAAGTTCGGACGGTTTGATATTTTTAAGCGGAACAAAAGCATTGCGCGACAAAAGAGCTGCTTCCAACGCCAATTGCGGTGCCATAAGTGTTGCCGCCTGTTTCACGGAAGGAGTCGAGCCTGTTTTGAAATCAAGAATTTCGGCAAAATGTCCATTCATCACATCAATGCGGTCGGCACGTCCTGAAAGGGTTGCACCCTCCGGCACAATATGAACCGGACGAGCCGAAATTTCGACACATCTCTCACGCGGAGAAAGTCCTTTTTCCCACGCGATAATTGATGGCGCAAGAATTTCAAAACGCGGCCACCAAATAGCTTCAACATCAAGTGGAAGCTGCATCCGGTCAAATTCGGCACGCGCAATTTCAAGAAATTTTTGCAGTGCATCCGGTTTTTCCGGATCAATTTTCAGCAATGAAAAGCCCGCAACAATTGCATGATAAAGCGTGCCACGCTCGGCAACTGACGGGTCGTGGATAAGGTCGTCAAGCGGCTTCAGGCGCAAAACCTTTTTGGCATAGATTGCATAAGGGTCGCGGCGTAATGTTTCGATTTCGGTAACAGAAAAATGTTTCGGACGTTGTTTCAATGGCGGGGTGGGGCATGGGCGCGCAATAAAATCGACATTTTTGCGACGATCGAGTTCCCGCGCCCAGTGGACAAAAACTCCGCCATGAGTGCGCATATCGGCGCTCGCTTTAGCGCCCACAACTGTTTCCAGTCTTTGTAACCAGCGCGACGGCACAGAAGGGGCATTATCCACTCTCAATGCTCTGCTCATAATGACTTTATCCATGCCCATAGCCATCTGGAAATCATGGGCAGCCAAACCGATCCGTCGCTCTGGAGGGTCAAGTGTCAATGTCATTTTCATCGGCCGCGACATGAACGGGTCATTGCGAGCTGTCGCCGGCCACGAGCCTTCATTCAAGCCACCAATGACCATTGTATCAACCGTTTGCAAACGCGATTCCAGTGCACCCCAGATAAAAAGACGGGGATGACCACCGGCAGAGGGGCTAACCGAGCGTGCAGCCATTAAAGCTTCAAGAATGGCCGGCCATTCGGAAATGTCGAACGTAAGGCCGGATTGATCGGCAACAAGATCACGCAGCAAAGATATAATGGCTTTTCCTGCCTCTCCTGCATAAAGCGCGTGAAACGAGCCTTGCTCGTTTGCCCCGAAATTTTCCAAAACTTCAGTCGTGGCACGGGCAACCTCGTTCACCGACAGCGGTTCGCTTTCTGCCATCAATGTCACCAATGGCTGAACGGCTTTCACCAGTGAAGACGCAAGTTTTCTTGCTTCCTCGATCATATCGGTATCAATATCATTCATCCCGTTTTCATCTGTTGTGAGAGCAAGAAGACGCTCTTCAACAAACTGCTCACAGGTTGCAATATTGATTCTTCCGGTTCCCCCCCTTAATGCAAAAAGCTCGAAACGTTCGGCAATTTTTCGTAAAACCCCCCGTTCATATCCAAGCGATGTCAATGGGTGTTTGAGAATAGACAGGAAAGCCACCGGATCGCCGGGTTGAAACAAAGTTTGTAAAATAAGCCGCAACAAAGTTGCCGGTAAAACTTCACTTAAAGGAACGCCACCGGAATCATTGGCTTCAATGCCAAAACGTTTGAGTTCGGCAACAACACGGCGGGCAAGATTTCTGTCCCCTGTCACAAGTGCGGCCGTTTTCTTTTTGTCTTCAATCGCCTGCCTTAGCGCAACCGCGACCGCCAAAGCCTCTTCACGTTCATTGGCAGCCTCGATCAAAGAGACATCGGCGAAAATTTCATCAAAACTATTGCGTTTCAATTGTGACCATGTGTCGGTGGTCACAGCCGGTCGCAATGCTTCGGATAAAATTGCCGCGCGTTTTTTCTTGTTTTCCGAAGGCGCCCCGATCTCGTCAACGACATTTCTCGTTAGTTTCATGCGGTCGAACAATTTTTTGAAGCTATATTGCGGATGGCCGAAAATGGAGGGGTCGTCACGGGTTTCATCAAGCGCCGCCCATTGGGCATCATCCATTGCAAGGTCAAGGCCGGGCAAGACAACAGCACCATTTTCCAATCCGCTTACCACTTTCAGCAAATCGGCAATGGCCGGAATCGAGCCATTGGAACCGGCCACAATAACGGGATCACGCGGTTTGTTACGCAAAAGCCTTTCAGTTTCCGCACGAATGGCCCGATTGCGCCATTCTGCCGGATTTATTTTCTGCCGCTCGGCAAGAATACCAGGCCAGGTTTTTGTTACAATTTCCAGAAAATCAAGTGTCACCTGCCACCATTCGGCGACCATATCGGGGGCGATATCTTCAAGTTTTGCCCAATCGGCGGACTCTGTCTCGACCTCGTCCATCAGACGGGCGAGATCTTCGGCAAGCCAGATCGCATCGGCGGTATTGGCCGGTATGATAATATCTTCACTACCGAAGAGCGAGCGCACATGGGCAGGCAAATTCTCCCGCCACGGACGGATGAGACGCGCCAATAACAAGAGCCGCTCGACATCGCCAATTTTCGGATTGAGCGACAAAGCTGCCGCTCCATTATCAAGGAAAAAAGCCGTATCTTCATCAACATCGCCCAAAGGGCGAATTGTCGGCAGGAAGCTTGAATGTGTCTTGCTCATTTCCACAAAGCAGGAGCGCAGCGTACGCGCGGCACGCCGTGTCGGAACATAGATAAGAGTATCTGCCAAAGCTTTCTGGATATTGCCGCCTTTGCCGAAATCTTTAATCAGGCGTCCCGAAAGAAGTGCATCAACAAAAGTTGGCAAAAACGGCGCACCGCTCGAAATCGAAAACAGCTTCGGCTTGTCTTTCACGCTATTTCCCCCCTTTGGCGCATCAGCTCCTCAACCTTGCTAATCATTGCAATTGTCCCGACAGTATACCAATTGCCATCCAATGGAAAACCGTAAAGGCGACCACGGGCAATGGCCTCGTCAAAATAGAGGTTGAGCGATTGTGGTTCGATTTTTGCAAATGCAAATATTTTCGGATTTACAATAAGTGCACCACCATAGATAACCGCTTCCGGTGCATTTGCGGGTGCACGAACAAGTTTTTGCCCTTCACCAATCAGGAAATCGCCTTTTTCAGGCCCTGCTGCCTGCGTGCGTTTGACTGTCATAAGCAGCATATCCATTCTATCAGGGTCAAAACGATTTGCCATTGCTTCAAGAGTTGGTGTGCCATGGTCGACCCAGAATGTATCGGCGTTAAGAACGAAAAACGGATTTTCTCCCAAAAGCGGCAAAGCTTTCACCACGCCTCCGGCCGAATCGAGAAGTTCCGCACGCTCATCCGAAATGGTTACATGCGGTTTTTTACGGCTTTCGACATGACTTTCGATGGAATCGGCAAGATAATGGACATTAACCACCGCTTCCTCGACACCGGCTTGTTCAAGGGCATCGAGAGCGCGGTTCAAAAGACTTCGACCGGCAATTTTTACCAGTGGTTTCGGTGTTTTGAAAGTCAATGGCCGCATGCGGGTGCCAAGCCCCGCAGCAAGCACCATAGCATGTGTTATTTTCATTTTTTCACTCTTCAACCAGTTTCGAGGCAATATAGAATTGACGCAATGATGAAAGAGCCGGATGTTCAAGATTGCGTTTCAAATAATCGCGGCAGTGCGGCAAATGTTTCAAATAAGCGGGCTTGCCATCACGCTTGTCAAGACGAACAAAAATACCGAGAATTTTGGAAACGCGTTGCGCACCGGCAATAGCATAGATGAGTTTGAACTGTTCTTCATCAAAGATACGAGCACCCTTTTTGCGTTCATCGCAATAAGCTTTGATGATACGCTCCTCAAGCGGGCGGCTAATAGCAACACGCGCATCTTGGGCGAGTGATACAACATCATAGGCTGTCGGGCCAATTTGCCCATCCTGAAAATCAATGAGGCCTATTTTTTTCAAACCCTGTTCATTCTCCCGCCAGATAATATTGGGCGAATGATAATCGCGCATGACAAAACTTTGTTCTGCCTTTTCAAAAATTTCAAAAAGCGGCTCCCATAGCCGATAGAATTCTTGCTTTAGAGACTTACTTACCTCTGTTCCGGTAAGGTACGGGAAATACCAATCAAGAAGAAGGGAAACTTCTGCCCGTAAAACACCCCGATCATAAACCGGTATATCAAGTGTCAGATCACCGAATTTTTGATGTTTGGGCCACTCTTTCTGGTGAAATAAAGAAAGCAATTTTCCCGATTCGATATAGCGGTTTTCAATTGGCTTCCTCTCTTCATCAAGCACGCCGTCCCGCCCAAGATCATCGGTAATGAGCAAGCCGTTTTCCAAATCTTGCGCTAGAATTTCTGGCGCTACAAAACCATTTTTCAAAATTAGCCGATCAATGCCGACAAACTGGCTGACCGATGTCGCAAGATGGGCAATTTTTCCATAAGACTGGCCATTTTGTTCGGGCATTTCCATTGCCGGTGCATTCATCAATATCTCATGACAGTCCTTGCCATAAATAATCTCGTAGGAACGCGCCGAAGCATCACCGGTAAAATAGCGACGTTTGAAATTTCCCCGTTGATTGGATTTCAAAAACGCTCTTATTTCCAGCGAACGTTCAAGCCTTTCGGCAGCACGGCCTTCCGCCTCAATCGTTATTTTTCGACCATTTCCCTGATGCTCAAGAAAAATGGCAAAATCTGCTTTTCCCAATTCTCCTACGGCTTTTTCCGGCCATTCGACAAGAACAACTCCGGCCTCTCGCGCCTCTTCAAAGCCAAGCTCGTCAATTTCTTCCGGTTCGTTAATGCGATAAAGATCGGCGTGGGTGAGGCTAAATTTTGGCAAATCATAAACTTGAACAAGTGTGAAGGTAGGACTTGGAACATCCATCTCTTCATTATCGGCAAGGGTGCGAACAATAGAACGGGAAAGCGATGTTTTCCCTGTTCCGAGATCCCCTTCAAGCGTAACAAGATTACCCTTCTCAAGAGCTAGTGCAAAATCCTCGCCAAAGCGTTCAGTTGCTTTTTCATTTTCAAGAAATAAACTGAAAATCATTCTGTTTCCTCTGATTGAAGCAACGTTGCGGGCGAACGACGTTTGGCTGGAAAACGGCAAAAAACGGTTGTTCCTTTTGCATTTCCGGTTTCTATCGCGACACTGCCACCATGAAGCTCGACAAAGCTTTTAACGATCGAAAGACCAAGACCCGCTCCGGCACGTGAACCATGATGGGCATGGGATGAAAACCGCTTGAAAACAGTATCAAGAATTTCTTCCGGAATTCCTGCTCCGTCATCGTGAACAGAAAAGACAATGTCATTTCCATCCTTTTTGGCAGAAAAGGTAATAACACTATTGTCGGGAGCAAAATTGGCGGCATTGCTCAATACATTGACAAAAATCTGGCGTAGCCTTGCCTGATCTGCCGGAATCGTCGTGAGGCCATCTTCAATTTTTTCTTCAATTTGTACCGGACGAGTACCAAGACGCTCTTTTGTGCGTTCTGTTGCAAAAGCCATTGAAGCGGCAATATCGACATCTTTAATATCAAGTTCCATAATGCCGGCATCAAGTTTAGCAAGGTCGAGAATATCATTGACGATATCAAGAAGCGCACCCGATTCGGAAGCGATATGTTCGAGATATTCTTGCTGGCGGGAGTTGAGCGGTCCGAATAACTGGTTCTGTAAAATATCCGAAAAGCCGATAATATTGGTAAGGGGGGTACGCAATTCATAAGACACATGACGAACAAATTCGCTGCGCAATGCGTCGGCACTGCGCAATGCATCATTCTTTTCTTGCAATGCACGGGTGATATTGACCGTATCTGTTACATTGACAAAGGTCATCATGGTCTGTGCATTTGGCAAGGGCACCAAAGCATAATCGAGAATAACGCCACTTGTTAAATCCATACGCCCCGAAATGGCATCCCGATTTTCACTAAAACCGGTGATAAATGCACCGAATGTATCCCATGCATTGCTCGTTGTCTTTTGCGCGCATTCGGCCTGAAGTTTTGAAATATGCGTTCCTTCAACGGTCAATTCGGCGGGTAAAGACCATAATTTGGCCAATGCCGGATTGGAAAGGCGCACACGCCCGTCCGGACCGAACAAGGCGACACCTTCGGAAAGATGGTCCAGCGTTTCGCCTTGCATTTCAATGAGGCTGTTATAACGCCTTTCAAGATCTATTTTTTCAGTAAGATTTTCAAAAAGCCATGTCACGCCACCTTGCGGATGAGGACTTGCCAAAACCCTGAGCGTGCGACCATCCGGCAAATTCCAGATTTGCTGGCTTGGCTCACCCGAACGATAGGCGGAAAAAAGCTCTTCCTTCCACCCCCTCCAATCGGGCTTTTCAGCAATAATGCCTTCTTCCCGCAAACGATCAAGAAGAAGAGTATGACTGGGTTCGCTTTCCAGAAAAACCGTATCCAACGGCCAGAGCGTTGCGAAAGCCTGATTGGCAAACTTCAATTTTTGGTCGGGACCAAAAATGGCAACGGCCGTTGAAATCTGGTCAAGCGTTTCGGAATGTCCGCGCGCCATGCGCTTCATTTCTTCCGACATTTCTTCCATGGCGCTAATATCATGAGCAAAGGTCGCTACACCATCATCGGACGTCACTTGTGTGACTTCTAGGAGCCTGCGATCGCCTTCGACAATGGCATAGGCGGGGCCTTTGAAAAGCGGTTTATTTTCAAGAAGTTTCTTACGTGTCGCCTCATTAAACAATGAAGCTTCCTCAGCTTTTTCGGGATCGTAACCGCTGGCCTTCTCAAATGCACGATTGGCATAAATAATTCTTTTATCGTTATTGACGAGCCAAACAGGTTCATCAAGTGCTTCAAGAAGAATATTACGCATTGCAAGCATCGTCTTCGTAAAAGCGGCATCCTTTTCAAGCTTGGCAAGCTGTTCCTGTTGGCCGGAAAGATCCTGAAAACGTAAAACCGCAGCAGTTCCTGCAATAAGACCGGTTGCTTCAACCAATGTTTTTTGTTTCGTTGTCAAATAAAGAGTAAACGGTTGTGCCTCCTGCCGCAAACGGGTCAAGGCATCATCTAAAGCGCGCAGTTCGTTTTCATCAAGCCATTGGCCGAACCTTAATATGTCCTGAGAATTTATCCCCGCTTTATCCAGTGCAACCATGTGGCCGATTATTTTCGGGGGGGCAACCGGCGTTTTCCAGATAACTGCACATTGTCCGCTATGTGTAAGCAAGAATTCATAATTATCAATTTCTTGCAAATAGTCGGTTTTGTCGTTTTTCTCGTCATTGGGCTTTTCAGAAGAAAGCCTGATAAAAATGCCGAGGCAGATAATGACTGCGGCAACAATAATTCCACCGAAAACAACCATTTGAAGGCTTGAACTGCCAAAATCGGAAAGTGCGTCGAAACCGGCAGCGTGACTTGCAACAGACGTTGCCGGAAAACAGAATAAAGCAGCCAAAGCCGGCGAAATCCCCGCTAATAATTTGCTCTTATATCCACCTTTTGCCTGCAAAGTTGATTTCTCGATCATATCTAGCCGAATCAGCCTTAACCATACATGTCTATGCTTTTCAGGTGAAGTATCTTCAAAAAAACAAAGGCCGGGCATTTTTGCCCGACCTTTAAAATCAATATAGATGAACGACGTTCTGCAATAGCTATTTTAGTAGCGATAACGATCAGGCTTGAACGGACCTTCAACCGAAACGCCGATATAGGCTGCCTGCTCTTCCGAGAGCGTTGTCAGTTTGACGCCAAGACGATCGAGATGCAAACGGGCAACTTTCTCATCAAGATGTTTCGGCAGAACATAGACCTGATTTTTATAATTCTCGCCACGTGTGAACAATTCGATCTGGGCCAATGTCTGGTTTGTGAAAGACGCCGACATAACAAAAGAAGGATGGCCTGTTGCATTGCCAAGATTAAGCAGACGCCCTTCCGAAAGAAGGATAATGCGTTTTCCATCCGGAAATGTAATCATGTCGACTTGCGGCTTGATATTTGTCCATTTCAGGTTTTTCAGTGACGCAACCTGAATTTCATTATCAAAATGCCCGATATTGCCGATAATGCACATATCCTTGACTGCGCGCATATGTTCAAGGCGAACAATGTCGCGGTTTCCTGTTGCCGTAATGATAATGTCGGCGGTCGGAGCGGCTTCTTCAAGTGTTACAACCTCATAGCCGTCCATAGCTGCCTGCAAGGCGCAAATCGGGTCAACTTCGGTGACTTTGACGCGTGCACCCGCACCCGAAAGGGAAGCCGCACAGCCTTTGCCAACATCGCCATAGCCGCAAACAATAGCCACTTTGCCAGCCATCATTACATCGGTACCACGGCGGATACCGTCAACCAGCGATTCTTTACAGCCATAACGGTTGTCGAATTTCGATTTTGTCACGCTGTCATTAACGTTGATTGCCGGGAACGGAAGGAGTCCTTGTTCCTGCAAATGGTAAAGACGATGAACACCTGTCGTTGTTTCTTCGGTCACACCTTTAATGGCATCACGTTGACGGGTGAAGAAACCGGGCGTTTCTTTCATGCGTTTCTTGATTTGGGCAAAGAAGATTTCCTCTTCTTCTGATTCCGGCTTTGAAAGCACATCCTCGCCATCTTCGGCGCGGGCGCCGGTCAGGATATAAGCTGTTGCATCGCCGCCATCATCAAGAATCATATTTGAAGGCTTGCCATCCGGCCATTGGAAAATAGCATCGGTATAGCTCCAATATTGTTCAAGTGTTTCGCCCTTGACCGCAAAAACAGGTGTACCACCTGCGGCAATTGCTGCGGCAGCATGATCCTGCGTTGAAAAAATATTGCATGAAGCCCAGCGCAAATCTGCACCGATCATTTTTAAAGTTTCAATAAGAACGGCTGTCTGGATTGTCATGTGCAGCGAACCGGAAATGCGGGCGCCACGCAACGGTTGAGAGGAGCCGAATTCCTCGCGGCAGGCCATTAGACCCGGCATTTCAGTTTCGGCAATATCGAGTTCTCTGCGACCATAGTCGGCAAGGCCGATATCCTTGATAATATATTCTTTGGCAGCCATTATGCACTCCTTGAAGATTTTTAGCTTCGGGTGATTTAGCAGATGTCGAAACGCAGCGCAACCGCGATATAAAGATTGCTTTATATCACTAGTCAAAAATACCCATACGTTTTATAATTCATTCAAAGTGCTTTAAATATATTACATGTTTATCAAATAAAAATAATATTAATTCGTTATTTTCAGTAAATTATAATAACACTTATATCATTAATATATATTATCTATGATGTTTATTTACATATCGAATTTATGAAACAGGATATTTAATTAACGATCATGTTTTTTATAAACGAGTTATCAAATTGAATAGCGATAAAAATCAGGATACATAATAAAATTGAATAAACCGATGAAATACTCGAAATTTTATCGTTCCGATTTTACTTTTTCTTAAAAAACAGGTTTTCGCCCTTCATCGGAAGTTCATCAAAGCGACCTTTCAATGCTTTACGCACCACCGCTTCCGAATTCGGTTTGAAGCGATCATGTGTTTCAATAATAACGAGACCAACTTTATCAATCCAGTCTTCATAATTTTTCTCGAAAAGCTCGTATTCAGCGCCTTCTATATCGACTTTCAATATATCAATAAAATCCATATCATATTGTTTCATGATGGTAGGAATACTGATTGCCTTAACAGAAAGCGCGGAATTGTCCTTTGAAGCCTCGGTGCGATACCCCCAGGCTCCCAGAGACGCGTGATCGTCATCTTCTTCAACCAATGAAACTTCGCCATCTGTGGGCCAGATTGCAGCTTGCAAAAGAGAAACAGATTTGGAAAACTTTTCGAGATTTTTCTCCATAATCGAAAAGTTGACAGCATCGGGTTCAACCGCAACGATGCGCGCATCCGGAAATTTCTTTATGAAAAAAAACACGGAGAGGCCAATATTGGCTCCCAAATCGATAATCGTTTTTGCAGTCTCGGGAAGATTTAAACTGTCATATTCGTTATCCACGAATATCTGCTTGAACACACGAATATCCGAATCGTCGATTCGAAGCGATAAATCGGCTCCTTCAAACTCCATATTTAATACAATATGGCGGGCACGTTCATCTTTAATAAGGTTTTTTATAATCTCCACTCTGTCATCATTGATGACATATTCTTTTTTATTTACATCATTATCAAGAGACGATATTTTATTGAATATTTTATCAAGTTTTTGATTTATATCAGTTTCAGCATAATCTATTTCACCAGCTACGCCCGTTAATTTTTTGCTCAGAACACCATTATTTTCCAAAATCGAAACAATAATATCATCAGCTTTTTTTCTGTCAGTTTTACTTTCAGTTTGAATTTGATTTATTACTTCCTGTTCCAATTTTCTATCCAACGATTTTATCCTGGATAATATTTGGTTTATTTTTAAATAGCGCCGTAATCCCATAAGATGTCCTTGAATCAAAAGCTTTAAAATAGATAAGAAACGAATAAATTTACGTTATAGATTTTTACAGCAAAAAACGCAAATTGGATATTCTCGAAAATTTGGTCGCTTCCCAGAACGGAGCCCGATTAATTAATTTAATATTATTAAATATATATAAAACGATTTATGGTAATTTTATATTTTGTGTTATAAATTTTTTAACTTTTTATATATTGTAACATATTAATAATAACTTATTTAATAACAATATTAAACTATTACTAATAATAATATGATTGTTAAATTAAATATAAAAATTTATATTTTCTATAAATGCAAAATAAAGATTTATATAAAAAATATATTTACACATGGCAGAAATGTTCGATCGAATGTTACATTGATGACTCATGTCACATTGATAGAAGGTGTACTCTGGCGTTTCATATATTCGTGGTTTTACGTAAGAAATAGGAACGGAGCAAAGTGTCCCTCTCCCTTTATCAAGATACATAAATTTTTCATAATAACGTTTCTGCAACTATAACGCGCTACCCGCTTCACGACGGGCAATGACAGCACCTGTGACATTTCCGATTTCCGGAAATTTTTTCAGAGCTTAAAGCGGAATATTGATATCCGTTTTGTCAGTGAATACAAAATCATCGTCGCACAAAAGTGCGAATTTGGTTTTTACGGCCTTTATACACTCATTGCGTGCATAGACGACACCACAATCAAAAAGCAATCGAAGACATTGGACTTTATTTTTTCGTAAAAAGACGCCAGTTTTTTTGACCTCGACTTTGATCCCCAATAATAATTTTAATATATTTTTAACCTTTTTTAATCGGATTAATAAAATACACGACAAAAACTGATAGTTATATTTTAAAATAAATAATTAAAAATATCTATAACATCAAAAATACTTAAAATTTGCATAATTTCTTTTCCATACATCGCTATTCAATTCGTCTTTGTCTGGTTATAGAAATTTGTGTCGACAGATTATTTACCATTTTATATTTGATAAAACGAAAAATTCACTAGTATTTTTGACGATTGCCGATTCGATATAAATTTTATATTATTGTATATTGGTAAGCAATCAACTGGTGATTGGACATGAGATGGATAATTTTGGTTTCATAACAAAATACTACTTAGGGTTGCAGACTTAATCGTAATTGTTTAGAAGTATTTCACGATAACTGATGTTAATGATTCGTAAGCGTTTCGGCACGGCGATGGGAATAAACCAATAATATATAGCATGACAGATGATGGACTCTAATTTTTGCTACATTTACGCCAATATGTTTACATATGATGTTTATTCGAGATAACAGCTCTGATAACGCATATCTTCTTGCGCGGCACTTAAGGAATTAATAAGAAAAATGGTAAAAGTTTCTGTCATAGTACCGGTTTTCAACGTTGAAAATTTCATTGAAAAAACACTTGCGTCAATTTGTAATCAGACTTTTTCCGATTTGGAAATTATCTTAATTGATGACGGAAGTAAGGATCGGTCTGGTGAAATTTGTGACCGATATGCTAAAAAAGATTCACGCATCCGCGTTTTTCATCAAAAAAATCAAGGCATAACAAAAACCAGAAATACCGGCATTAGACTGGCAACGGGAGATTATCTCTGTTTTGTGGATTCTGATGATTGGATTTCTGAAAAATTTATAGACGTCCTTGTTGCTGCAAGCGACAGAAACAACGCCGATATTGCTTTTACCAATCATTCAATTGTCCATCATGACAAGTGTTCCTATAGAGAAGACTATCACCAATCTCTTTACACTGAACCTGTTGAAAAAAACGAACTGTTATGCCAGATATTTTTTCCCGCAGTTCATGGGAAAATCTACAGACGTTCTTCGTTGATGAACCGTGAAATCTCATTTCTTGAGCAGAAAGGTTATAACGGATTTGCCGAAGACATTCTTTTCAATTTCGAGGCGCTAAACGGAGCCGAAAAGTTGGTTTTTGTTCCCGATGAATATTATTTTTACAATCGCGATAATCCGAATTCGGTTTGTGCTCTTCCTGCCAAACAGAAAGCCAACAATGATGACCGGATGACCGTATTGGCAAAAATTTTTGCGATCGCATCCAAACTGCCTTATCGCCTTGATATATCCCCGACATTGAAAAAAATTGCCGAACAACATATTAGATGGGGAAAAGAAGATATGGCTCGCAAATTTATAAAATCGCCATTTGTTGGCTTGAACGAATCCGAGAAAAACTATCTTTTGGAAATAGCTGCTGACATATCGGGTCAAAAAACCAACTTCGCCAAACGTATAATCAATTTTTTCCGTCGATAAGTAAGGTTCATGATGAAAAAAACATCACAATTGCCCAAGCGTCTTTTTTACGTCTGGTTTGGTGATGATATGCCGGCCGATGTCCATGCCTGTATCCAGACCTGGAAACTTGCCATGCCCGATTATGAGATCATCAAAATCGGTGAAGAAAAATCCGAGTGGTTTGATTTTAAAGCAACACTTGAACAATGCCAATGGTTGAAAGCCGTATATGACCGCAAATTATGGGCCTATGTCTCGGATTATGTGCGTCTCAAAGTTTTGCATGATTATGGTGGCATTTATCTTGACACCGATGTCACTGCGTCAAAAAGTTTCGATCCCCTGTTATCTGCGTCCCTTTTTGTGGGGTTTCAATCTCCTACAGAAGTAAATGGTGCCATTATAGGAGGTGTGAAACACCACCCTTTTCTAAAATCTATGCTTGATTATTACGAAAAGAACGAGATCTTCAAGGGACCGCGGCATCTGTTACCAGAGATAATGACATATATCCTGAAGAGGGATTATAACTTTGCTCCATTCGATAGTCGTCGCGTTTCCAAAATAACCCGATTATTGGATATAATCATATACCCGGAAGAAACATTTTACCCGTTCCGCTACGGCGAAAAATTCAGCGACAATTGCCTTACAAAAAATAATTTCAGTATTCATTGGTGGAAAGCGAGTTGGCGTAATGAAGAAGATATGGAATGGCTGAAAACCGGGCGCCTGACTTATTTGGAGAAGCTGAAGCAGGGAAATCTTCCTCCACAAGAAAACATTCCCCAACAAGTGACATCATCCTGTCCCAAATGGTTATATCGCGTTAAAAGGAAAAGTTTTGGTGTGAAATATTATATCTTCGGCTTGCCTCTTATTGTCGTGAGAAAACCACGCCACAGAGAATATGTTTATCTTTTTAATACAATTCCTCTTTACGGCAAATAAGAATGGCTCCAGCTATATCAGTTATTATACCGGTTTATAACGTTGCTCCATGGTTGCGTGAATGCCTTGACAGCGTTGTCTCACAGTCCTTCACAGACTTGGAAATTATTATTGTTGACGACGGCAGTACTGATGAAAGTCCTCAGATCATTGCCGAATATGCATCCCGCGATAAAAGAATTACCGCTATCCGGAAGCAAAATGGTGGTTTGGGTGCGGCAAGAAACACAGCAATCCCGTTAGCAACAGGTGATTACATTGCTTTTCTTGACTCGGACGACAAAATTCGTCGGGATGCATATGAAAAGCTGTATGAACCGGCAAAAAAATACGATTGCGATATTGTATATTGTCAAACAGCCTATCTTGATGACCAAACCGGCAATATCACCGAGGAAGACAACCAGACCGCACTTCCATTGTTCAAAAAGTTCAGAGGAACACATCATTCCTTTTCTCTTGAGGATATCGAGCCTGAAAAAATCTTTTCCTATGATTCATTTGTTGTCGCATGGAACAAGATCACCAAACGCTCACTCATCGAAAAAATAAACGCACGTTTTCCTGAAGGTCTTATTTTCGAGGATATGCCGTTTTATTTCAACACGCTATTGAACGCGAAAACGCTTTCTGTGGTCTGGGAACGATTGATATATTATCGTATCAACCGGAAAAATTCGATTATGAATGCCAGCAACAGACAAGGTGAGATTGTCGAGATTTTGCAGACAATTGCGCGTGAATTGCAAGCGACAAAATCCCGCACAGGATATGATTACAAAAACGCATTGAGCCCCTTTGCCTATCAGGAACTCTGTTACAAATTCAAACAGATCGACAGGAATAAACTTGGAAAACAGATTCTCGATCAAATCTTGACGGTTGACGACAGAAAACGCTTTGAACAGGAAATGCTTCGTAAAACATCATTTGTTTCAAAATTGATGTCGAAACTGTCAAGGCACAAAAAGTAGGAACTTGCCACTCAAGGCCGACATTCGCGCGTCGATCTTGTTTATAAACCGCAATGCCGTTCCGGTTTCAGATTCAGATTCAGTTTCGGTTTCTGTTCCGGTTCCGGTTCCGGTTCCGATAAATTATAAAATTTCTTCATTCAAAAGAGGAAGGCTGTCGGTCGAGCTGCCAATGCTCTTCAACAATATAAGGCCCGCCGCCAATTGACTCATGTGAAGACATCATCACAAAGCGGTTAACCGGAAAATACCCCGTTTCAAAATGGCCATGTGAAGAAAGATAGGGCAATAAATCATCAAGCTTCACCTGTTTGAGGCGAGCAACTGTCACGTGAGGAATATATTTTCCTTTATCCGATTTGAGCCCAAGTCTTTTGGCAATACGATCAATGTCGCTTTGTAAAAGCAAGAGTTCCTCACATGGTTCTACACTTGCATAAATCGAATGCGGTGTTTTTGAACCGAAAACATCAATGCCTTTGAGGCGAAGGCTGAATGGCTTTCTTTTAATATGATCGAGTTTTTCTAAAAGTTCATCAGCCATCTGATTGCTCATGTCACCAAAGAAGCGCAGGGTGATATGATAATCCTCGACTTCGATGAAACGCGCACCAGGTAAACCGCCTCGCAACAGTGACAAGGACAATGCGGCATCATGCGGCACTTCCAATGCGGCAAAAAGTCGGGGCATTATGATTCCTTACGCGTTGTGAGTGACGATGAAACGAACGCCGGAAGGCCATTTCCGGCAAAAACAATATTCCTCGTTTTAATAATCTTTTTCATAGAAAACACCAACACTTGAATCGCCTTGTGCACCAAGTGCGCCTTTGGCTTTCAAGTTTTTGGAAATATCCAGATTGACTGTGCCTTTAGTGTTGCCACCCGAACCGGCTTCGACACCGAGATAGATATTATCGCGAATATAGCGACCCGCTTTAACACCGGTATTCCCCTGTTTATCTGTCACAACATCAAGATCATCAAGACCGGTAGTCGACCGTAAGGAACCGAGAAGCGACGTGTTGGTAACACCGGCAAGTTCAGCAGCAGCAGAAGCGAGCTGCGCAATCTGGAAGGGTGACAGTTCGCTGATCGAACGATTGAAAATCAAACGGGCGAGAACTTCGTCCTGAGGCAATACCGGAACCGAAGTGAAGGAAACATTGAGTGCATTGATTGTACCGCTAACGGTTACCGTCACCGTAATGTCACTTCCTTGCGTGGTCGCAACAAAATTGACTTCAGGATTGAGATTGCCAACGAGTGTCACCGTTCCTTCTGTGAAGGTGAGGCGTTGTGAAAGAATTTCAAACCGGCCTCGCAACATCTGGAAACCGCCGACAGGATGAATATCATTGACCGGACCGAACAGGCCGATTTCACCACCCAATTCGACATCAAGCCCCATACCGCGAACAAAAATCTGGTTCGGTGCACGGATATGCAATTTCAACTGGACAACGGAAGGTTTTGCGGGCGCGGTTGCAACTTTCTGTCTTCCGGTATCAATTTTTGCGCGCTCAAGCGTTGTTTCAATATCTTTTGTAAGATGTTTATGTTTGACATCAATCAGAGCTGCTCCGCCGAAACGATCCGGAACGGTAATTTCAGCCTTTTCGATTGTAAGATCACCGCCAATCACCGGATTATTTAAAAGCCCACCCGTCACTGTTAAAGTGCCATCAACGGTGGCAACAACCATTTCCCCATCGCTATAGCGTGTGTGATTGAGGCGAACGGTCATATCAGCGGGCATACCGGCAGAAAAATCTGTCGAGATGGAACCATTGGCAGAAATTGTCCCGCCAGCAGATGATGAAGCGTTGGCGCGGTTGAGCACAATGCGCTCACCACTCAAACCGGCATCAACCACAATATTGTTCAGGCGCAAATTGCTTTGCGGATCAATAAAAGTACCATTTGCAAGAGAAAAACGACCATTCAATTCCGGTTTTGAAAAGGAACCTCTGACTGTCGCATCAACATTTGCCGAGCCGGAAAGTTGCGTTCCACGTTCGGCAAGGAATTGATTGGCAATTGCCAAGGGAGCAGCACCCTTGACATGAAGATCAATGCCATCGCCTTTGACCGGAATGCGGCCATTTGCCGACATATTAAGCCCTTGCGGCCCATTTGCATTGAATTGCTCAAGATTAAGAACATTATTTTCATAACGCGCCTGAGCATTCAAACTGATTGGCGTAAGGCCGTTTTTTGCCAACAGATCGGCTCTCAAGCCTTGGCCTGAAAGATTGAATGTTGCCGTCGGTGCTTTCAACTGTCCGCCGACGTGGGCGTGACCGGAGACGGTTCCACCAAGATTCTGATTGGCAACAAAACCATTTGCCAGAGCAACGGGCAAGTTTTTCAAGCTTATATCGAGATCGAGATTTCCTGCATCCAGCGGTACTTTGCCACTGGCTTCGACATCAAGACCGGAACCGGAAATTCTTGTATCAACATTGACCGATTTGCCATTGGTTCTGCCTTTGGCATCAAGTGCAAATGGTGCTATCTTTTTGTCTTTAAGAAGGCCGATAGACAGACCTTCGCCTTTCATATCAAAGGCGACATCAGGTGTATCCGGCGTTCCTTTTATATCGGCTTGACCGGTTAAAGTACCGGTTGCACGAAGATCCGGTTTTACCAGATTGGCAAGTGAAACGGGCAAATGATCCATTTGCAACTCTAAATCAAGTTTTGCTCCGCCATCGCCTTTAATCGAAAATTTCCCGCCATTGACATCCAATATCAAAGGCGAAATCCGGTAACTATCGTCAAACAAAATCACCGAAGCCGGATTTAAAAGCTTTGCATGAACCGTATCCTGTGTAACGTTCAAAGAATCCAGCGCGATCGTCAACCGCCGATTATCCCCTTGACCGTTTTGCACTTCATCCCCGTTTGCTGGAGGGTAGATCGAGAGACCGGAAAGATCGGCCTTGATATTGTTCTGGACATCCGCAGAAACCTGGAAAGCGGTTTTTCCATCCATGTCTTTTGCAGTCGCTTTTATCGTATTGACGACAAAATTGGCAACACGAATATCCGAAGCATTGACAAAACCATTGACACGGAAAGCGCCTTTCGGGTCATCGAGCGTCAAATTCATATCAAGGCTTTCAACATGATTTTCGCCTATAACCAGTTTGTCGATATGAGCCTTCAGACGACCGCTCTGTTTTCCTTCACTTTCGCTTAAATTAAAGTCACCCGTCATACTGCCATGGCCGTCGGTGAGCAAAAGCGCACTCAATGTTGAAATATCGCGTGCGTCAACATGGATATTGCCGTCAATCAGTCCTTCCAGATTTTGCTTCAGATTGCCGTTCACATGCGTTTCGCCGACAAGAATGTCGAGATTGTTCAGACTTTTGAATTGGTCACTATCGGAAAAACTTCCGCTTAGTTTCAGTTTTTCACCTCCGAATAGGCCGCTACCGTCTACATAACCGCTCAAATAGGTGGCGACAGGAGAGGTGTTATCAAGAACGGCATTGGCAAAAATTGCCGTATCCTGCATTTTCTGACCTGATAAAGTTGCTTCTTTTATCTTTGCTCCAAGACTTAAAGCAACAAGACGGTTATGACCACGGGCAGCACCCTGCAATTCAACGGCTCCATGCATACGGGAATTGACGAGATTAAGGTCGGAAAGATCAAGCTGATAGTCCATATCGGCTTCATCACTCGAGAAGCTGCCATTCGCTTCAAGCTTGATATGGTCGTTACCAAGCTGAAATTGGCGCGTTGTAATTCCGGTTTCGTCGCGTTTTATTCCGCCCGACAATCTGACATTGCCAGCCAACAAACGATCAAGCGTCTCATTGCCGGTTTTCAAAGCCACAGTTTTTCCGGAAAGGTCAAGGTCGAAAGAACCACCGACAAGGCCGATGATACCATTTGCCTCAATATCGGCTGCTCCTGAAAGCGGTTTTCCGCTCAACATTGCCAAAGGTTCCAATGTATCGGCTTGAATGCCGAGATTTCCCTTGAATTGAAGCTTCTCGACCTGCCCCTTCAGCCATAAAGTAAGCCCGTTAGCAGAAAGATTGACAGTGCGTATAGTCACCGGCTGACGGGCAAGAATATCGGCATCGACTTTCAAATTGACCGATTTTCCCAAAGCATCCGAAATCTTGCTCTTGGGCGTTGCCATGCCGTTGATTGCGCCGCTGATCTGCAACCCGACATGACGATTATTCACATCATCGAGATTTTCCGAGTCCCCACCCATATCAACAGTAATATCATGGGCAATGAAATTTTCGTTTGCAAAATTATTGACGATAAATTGCCCATTCCACATTGAGCTTTCATTGCGCCCATAATCAATATTAAGAGCAATATTATCGGCACGTGTCTTGCCTCCGGCGACAGGCAAAATAATTGCCTCACCTGTTTGCGCTTTGACTGATGCTTTGACCGCCAAACGGCGCAAAAAACCGTCTGACAATGTTTCTGCATTTGCCGCTATATGAACGCCCTCACCATTGATCGAAAATTTGTCAAGCCGAAAACCGCCGTCCTTTTTCAGCAAAGCTGCCAATTCAAGATCCGTCCTTGCCCCGAAAAATGCCCGATATTCGTCCGGCATCAAAAGGACAATTGGCCCCGACAGGTTAACATTTATCGATTTTCCGCTTTCTGTGCCCTGAAGCTTGAATTTGCCATTCAACACCGGATCGGCACCGGCTTTCATAGAAAGACCAAGCTCGAAATTATCAAGCGGTCCTTCGCCTTTTGCTATCAAAGCAACAGAGGGGCGATTTTTTATTTTTAAAAGATTGGCAACAATGCCGTTTTCCGGCTCCGAGACTTCAATATCGATTTTTGCCTTATTGGTGCTGTTGGAAATATCGGCCAACACGTCGAAATTGCCGGGCTTGTCCAGACGTTTCATAACAAGTCGGGCTGCGAGATCACCATCGGCAAGGGTTATACCGCCTTGCAACGACACTTCGGAAGGAAGATTGAATAGTGGTTCTCCGAATGCAACTGTCTTTGCATCAAGCGATTTGATGCTTATTGCAACTGGCAAGTCCGGTATAGAAAAGCCCTTGGACTGGGGACTGGGTGCCGAAGTATCAGGCAAAGGTTTTCTGAAAATATCAATTTTTTCGGCTGACAATTCGTTAATAGACACTTGCCCGCGCAATAGTGCCAAACGATTCCAGTCAAGCTTGGCATTGGTGATCTTGAGCCAAACGCCTTGTCGATCGGCAATCGTAATCGAGCCGATTGTGGCATTCGACGACAAAGCCCCTTCAATATCGGCAAAACGGATTTGCCGGTTGGGTGAGGAAATCTTGCTTTCAATAAATGACAAAACCCACGATTTTTCGGCCGCAGCCGTATCATGACCGGCGGGTGAAGAAGTCTCGGCAAAGCTTGCCGTCAAGCCTGCAAAGATCAGGAACAATGCGGTCATAAAAGCTGAAAGTGAAAAATTTTTCATCATCAGAACGCCTGCCCTATGCCAACATAAAAACCGAGATCGGGGTCGCCGACCGCACCATCAAGAGGTGCTGCGACATCAAAACGCAATGGTCCGAGCCCTGTCATATAACGAACACCAATACCGGCACCGACTTTGGTGTTTTCGGAAAAATCCGGTGTGGAATCAGCCCCCACAACACCGGCATCGACAAAACCGACGAGACCGATTGTATCGGTCACCATTGTGCGCAGTTCCGCCGACCCTTCGACAAGTGAACGGCCGCCAATTGTATCGTGCGTATCGGTTCTGATACCAATATTGCGGTAGCCATAGCCACGTACCGAACCACCGCCACCGGCAAAGAAGAGCATATCGGAGGGGATTTCGCGCGCTTCCGGACCGGTAATCGAACCGATCTTTGCCCGCGTTGCAATGACATAGCGATCTTTTGAATCAAGTGAAAAATAGGAACGGCCTTCCAATGTCATCTTGCCGATAAAGTTTCCATAATGAATTTCGTAAATCGGCTCCAGAACAGCTTCGCCATAAAGACCATGTTTCGGATTGGATTTGTTGTCACGGCTGTCATAAAGCAAACCTCCCAAAAATCCGACTGTTGTAAAATCGCGATTGCCGAAATAATCGTCTTCCGATTTGGTTTGGGCAGCATTGAAATAAAGGCGTCCCGATAACTCGTCGCTAAAAATTTGCGTTAAACCAAGCTGTCCGGTTAACCCCGTGGTTGTATAATTATCAAGAACCTCACGTTGACCTTTGAGACTCGCGACGAAATCGGTGTCAGGCGTAATAATACCCGGACGGGTGAAAGTCGTTCCCAACAGATAACTGAAATTTTTCGGATTATACGAATCATCCTGACTACCACCAATGCCGCTAATCTTGGCATCAAAACGCAAGCGTTCCGCATGACCGAACAGATCTCTGTGCATCCAATAGGCTTCAAAGCCTGCGCCATCAAGTGTTGAATAGCTGCCGCCAACGCCGAAACGATGGAGTGGCCGTTCTTGCACCGTAAGATTGAGCGGCAAACTGCCATCAGCCTTGATCTTGTCTGCTTCCCTTACATTGGCAGCACGAAATACATCAAGCCGTGCCAGACGTTTATTGGCCTTGGCAATATCATCGGGGTCATATTCCTGCCCCTCTTTCAGTCCTGTCATCCAAGCAACATAGGCTGAATCCATGCGCGGTTTTTCACTGACGTTTTTAACTGTCAAGGGACCGTAATGTGCCTTCTGACCGGGCTGAACCTCGATATTGGAATCGACAGTGCGACTGGCATGATCGGCAACCACATCGCGATTTTTTACGCTAGCCTTGGCGTAACCCTGCTGGCGCCAGCCCTCGATGGCTAGCTGTTCCGCCTTGAAGACCGAACCGGATTTTGCAACATCCCCTGACGCATATCCAGAATCGGCCGGAAGAGGAACTTTGTCTTTTTTGTCGTCGGTTTTTGGCGCGAGATCATGAACGCTCGCAACACCGAAATGATATTGCGGTCCGGTATCAATTGTGATGACAATGTCGGATTGGTCGGGCAATTCTGTATCTGGTCGAATATTGGCTGCTTCTGCGCCATTTACAGCAATGCTGATTGTTCCCCCGTAATAACCATCGGCATAAAGAGCGGCCAGAATTTTCCTGTAATCACCGCGCGCTTTGGCCAAAAGTCCTGCAGAACCGGAGGCAGCTTTATCTTCATCCTCGACAAGTGAAGACGCTGCCTTGACAATTTTTACGCCCGCTTCCGGTGCATTCGGAGCATTGGTCACTTTAACTTTATAATGTTTGGGAACACCGATAACATCGGAATTTTTGTCGGTCTGGTCTTTCTTTCCCCATAAATGGATACCGAAAAGATCAAAAGCAGTTGCTGCTTGCGGGTAAGAAAAAGCGAGTGCAAAACAGGCTCCGAAAGCGACAAAAGCGCTTCCCCTCTTCAACCTCGACTTTGTACTCGTTGTTACCAAAACACTTAACTCTTTATCGCAAAACTCTGAAATTGACCCGTTTATTCACTGAACATAGCGCCCCATAGTTCCGATTCCACGTTTTTGCCGACGGCAAAAGACAAACATCACCTGATGTTTTAAATATGTCTTTTTCTTCGATACCATAGGTTCTTGTCTATTCATACACAACCAAACATGATTTTGCTTCATTTTCGTCAAGGAAGTGTTAAGCGTCAATTTTCAACCGGATATAGAAACAACTATAAATTTATTATTTGTTCATGAAATGTTCTTGATTTTCACTAAAAATAATGGTTGTCTCATTTTGATACAACTCACATGAGAACAAGACAAATGGTTGCACGTATTACGACTGTTGCCTTTTCCGGCATTGACGCTTTACCTGTTGATGTTCAGGTTATGATTGCCAATGGTAAAATGGGGATGTCGATTGTCGGCCTTGCCGACAAGGCGGTTGCAGAAAGTCGCGAACGCGTGCAGGCAGCACTTCATGCCTGTGGTTTATCCATGCCGATTAAACGGATTACTGTCAATCTTGCACCGGCCGATTTACCCAAAGAAGGTTCGCATTATGATCTGCCGATAGCCGTCGGGCTTATGGTCGGAATGGGGCTTTTACCCCCTGAAATCGGGCAAAAATACGTTGTCATGGGGGAATTGGGGCTGGATGGTTCTATCGCACCGGTGAGCGGTGTCTTGCCCACAGCCATGACCGCTGTCGCTTCCGATAAGGGGCTGATCTGCCCCGAAAAATGCGGGCCGGAAGCCGCCTGGGCAGGATCCGACATCGACATTTTAGCTCCTTCAAGTTTGCTTGCTCTGGTCAATCATTTCAAAGGTTCGCAATTTCTTTCGCCGCCACAGCCACGCCAATATATTGTTCAGAATAATTTGCCTGATCTTGCCGACATAAAGGGGCAAAATGCCGCCAAACGTGCACTCGAAGTTGCCGCTGCCGGACGCCATAATTTGTTGTTTGTCGGCCCTCCCGGAGCTGGCAAATCGATGTTGGCCGAGCGTTTACCTTCCATTCTACCGCCGCTCGATGCCCGTGAACTTCTTGATGTTTCGCTGATTGCCTCGATTGCCGGAGAAACAACGAACGGTTCTGTTTCCATTCATCGGCCTTTCCGTGCGCCCCACCATTCGGCATCCATGGCCGCTATGGTCGGCGGCGGCATTAAAGCTCGCCCCGGTGAAGTTTCACTTGCCCATAATGGTGTGTTGTTTCTCGACGAGTTTCCCGAATTTTCGCCACAGGTTCTCGATTCTTTGCGCCAGCCGCTTGAAAGCGGAGAATGCGTTGTTGCGCGTGCCAACCGGCATGTCAGCTATCCGGCGCGTATCCAGCTTGTAGCCGCCATGAATCCTTGTCGTTGTGGCATGGCAGGTGAACCGGGGCATGTTTGCGCCAAAGGCCCGAAATGCCAGCTTGATTATCAGGCACGCATTTCCGGACCATTACTCGACCGCATAGATTTGCGTATTGATGTGCCGGCCTTATCGGCACTTGATCTCATCAAACCGGCTGAAGCCGAACCAAGCCGCATTGTCGCCGAGCGCGTTAGAAAAGCACGTGATATACAGACTAAAAGATATGCAGAACTGGGAATACCCCAAATCCGCACCAATGGCGATTGTCCTGCAAATCTGATCGAAAAAGTTGCTGTTCTTGATGGTGCCGCAACAATATTATTACAAACGATAAGCGAAAAAATGCGCCTTTCAGCGCGCGCCTACCATCGTGTCCTGAAAGTTGCTCGTACGATTGCCGATCTTGACGGTGAGACGCATCTTACCAAACGCCATCTTGCCGAAGCGGTTTCCTATCGTTTGGGAAACGAGCGACTTGCAGCCGTTGCCTGAATTATTTTCTGAAATGTTCCAATATTACTGAATATGTTGCATGAAATATTGATGAAGTAAAAGACTATCATTTGTGACTATGATGGTCTGTGCCACTAAACATTCATCCGTTTTAAAACATCATAACAATCTTCCTGAATTTTTCAGAAAACAAATAAAATTTATGAGAAGAAGTGGTTTTAGTGCCGGTGCAAGTTTTTGAATGTTTCGATCAGAAACAGAAAATTGCCTGCACCATAATTCAAAACATTTGCACTACAATGCTTGAGGCAAACCGGATTTATGTAAACACATTTATATAAATTCGCGGCATTCCGATTTCACCTGAAAAGATAATTAACCTATAATAAAATCATTAAATAAATTAAATTTCATTACAATTAAAAATAATGTAAACATGAAAAATAACTTAAATATAACAATAATTATATATATAAGTTAAAATTTTAAATAAATAAAACAAATTTATTTAAAATTATAATAATTAGCAAAAATTAAAAAATATTATATAAAATATTCATTTCTAATATCATTAAAAAACTTACATTTTTTTTATTCATTATCACATCATGAAAAACCGAAGAATTGAAGATTAACCGATAGACGGACTTTCACCTATTCAATTCTTGACAATGTTTTTCTCTCAATCCTGCAAAAAGCAGGAGCGAAATTTCGCAAATATTAAAATTTCGCAGATATTTCGCAGATATAAAGACAGTAGCATTATCGAAGACGGGTTGGACGAAAGTTTTAATGGAAATCGCGGGATTTTGGCAGAGCACGGAACTGACGGGGATGGTGTGCCACAGGTTCGCTTTCAATTGCTGCAAAATGTTCGGGAATTTCGCTCAGATTGATAATGTCCATACTTCTATCTTCAATATAAGAGGCAACAAGATGGGTAACACCGGAAGAATCCCGTTGTATTTTACCTGTTATCAATAGGAGTTTTCCCCCCATGACCTCGCGGCGAAAGCGCAACATTATTTTTGGCCAGACAACAATATTGGCAATGCCGCTTTCATCTTCCATTGTCAAAAAGACCACGCCTTTGGCACTGCCGGGCTTTTGCCGGACTGTAACAATACCGGCTATTGTTGCAGAAGATCCACCTGCAATTTCCATTGCCTCATGACAGGTAAGCACACCCTTTTTTATAAGGTCGTTTCGCAAAAAACTGACCGGATGGGCTTTGAGCGACAGTCGTGTTGTTTCATAATCGGTAATAACATGTTCACTCAATTTCATCGGCGTAAAGATAAGCGGCTCTTCTTCACCGAGATCGGATTGTTGTGCTGCCGCAAATAATGGCAAATTTCCATGATCGGGCAAACGGCGCACTGCCCATAAAGCCGAGCGCCGCTCTTTATTGATACTTAAGAAACAATCGGCATCAGCAAGAAGTTCAAAGGCGCGTTTTGGTAGCACCACCCGACGATGCAATTCTTCAATCGAAGAAAACGGCCCTTCAGCTTGTTGAAGTTCGATTCTTTTTCCCCATTCAATGGCAAAACCGTTGATTTGGCGAAATCCCAATCGCAAAGAAAAACCAGTGCCGTTTTTTTCCAGACAATGGTCATAATGGCTATGATTGACATCGACCGGTAAAACCTCGACACCGTGATTGCGGGCATCCCGAATAATCTGGGCGGGGGCATAAAATCCCATAGGTTGGGAATTAAGAAGAGCAGTCGCGAAAATTTCCGGATGATGGCATTTGAGCCAAGCCGAAACATAAACAAGGTGGGCAAAGCTTGCAGCATGGCTTTCAGGAAAACCATATTCACCGAAACCTTCAATCTGTTTGAAACAATTTTCGGCAAAATCGCGCTTGTAACCTCGCCTGACCATTCCCTCGACCATTTTTGCCTGCATGGTATGAATGGTTCCAACCCGCCGGAATGTTGCCATGGCACGGCGCAAAAGATTGGCTTCATCGGGAGTAAATTTGGCAGCTTCTATGGCAATGCGCATTGCCTGTTCCTGAAAAAGCGGCACGCCCAAAGTTTTCCCCAGAACACGTTGCAATTCGTCAGGCGGGCCGAATTGTGGTGAAGGTGAGGGATAAACAACTTTTTCCATATGGTTGCGACGGCGCAAATAGGGGTGCACCATATCACCCTGTATCGGGCCGGGGCGGACAATAGCCACTTCAATGACCAGATCGTAGAATTGTTTCGGCTTCAATCGCGGCAACATGTTCATTTGTGCCCGGCTTTCAACCTGAAAAACTCCGATTGAATCGCCTTTCGACAACATTTTATAGACGCTTTCGTCTTCCCGCGGCACATCATGCAAGCCAAGGCTGATATTTTTATGACGTTTCAAAAGATCAAAAGCTTTGCGGATCAAGGTCAACATCCCCAAAGACAAAATATCGACCTTCATCAATTTGACCGTGTCGATGTCATCTTTATCCCACTCGATGAAGCTGCGGTCTTTCATGGCAGCAGGGCCGATCGGTACGGTTTCGTCAAGCCTTTGCTCAGTCAAAACAAAACCGCCGACATGTTGTGACAAATGCCTTGGAAAGCCGACCAATTCATGAGCAAGACGTACCGTCAGACCAATCATCCGGTTTGTCGGGTCGAGTCCTCTTTGAGCAATCTCCTCATCGCCCACTTTTTTACCGGATGTGCCCCAGACAGTCGAGGCAATCGCTCCTATAATATCTTCGCTCAAGCCCAAAGCTTTGCCAACATCGCGAATGGCACTGCGACTGCGATAACAGATGACCGTTGCAACAATTGCTGCTCTATGGCGACCATAACGACGATAGATATATTGCATCACTTCTTCGCGTCGCTCATGCTCGAAATCGACATCAATATCGGGTGGTTCATTGCGTTCTTCGGAAATAAACCGCTCGAACAACAGATCAATCTGTTGCGGATTGACATTGGTAATGCCCAAACAGAAACATACCGCCGAATTAGCGGCCGAACCGCGCCCCTGACAAAGAATGCCTTGTGATTTTGCAAAACTGACAATGTCATAAACAGTCAGAAAATAGGGAGCATAGCGAAGCTTCTTGATAAGCTTCAATTCTTTTTCCAGAAGCGGTTTTAGGCTCTCATAAGCTGTTTTTGGAAACCTTTCAGCCATGCCTTTCCAGGTCAATTCTTCCAGATAGGATTGGGGCGTTTTACCGGCAGGAACCGGCTCGTCCGGATAGGAATAGGAAAGGTCATCAAGTGAAAAGGAAATGGGAGCTACAAAATCCTGTTGCGTCTTGATTGCTCCGGAAAAATTCCGATAAAGCCGTTCTATTTCTTTCACCGGCTTCAGATATTTTTCGCTATTGGCTTGAAGCACAAATCCGGCTTCGTCAATTGTTTTATGAAGGCGGATTGCTGTCAGAATATCTTGTAAAATGCGCCTTTCTTCACTGTGATAGAGAATATCGGCAGCAGCAATGAGGCCGACGTTAAAGTTTTTGGCCATTGTTGCCAGATATTCGCCATAGCGGGCATCCTTGCCGGTAAAATTCATCGGCAAACCCAGAAAGACTTGCCCCTTTGCCACCTGTTGCAAATTTTTCAACGTGTCTTCCAGTTTTTCGCCATCTGTAACAATGATCTGGAAACCGCGCGCACGAAACAAAAAATCTTCAAACTTTAATTGGCAGGCTCCTTTTTCGCCGGATTTTGCTTTTCCTTCACTCAACATCCGGCACAACATGCCATAAGCTTTTCTGTCTCGTGGATAGACAACAAGATCCGGCGTTCCATCCGAAAACACCAGCCGGCAACCGACAAGATAGCGGAAGGAAGGGTCAAGTTTTAAAACTTCCCGTGCCATGGCAAACCCGCGAACCACACCGGCCAATGTGTTTTCATCGGCAATGCCGATGCCTGCATAGTGGAGACGTGCCGCCTCGCGCACCAGCTCTTCGGGATGGGAAGCGCCTTTTAAAAACGAAAAATTGCTTCTTACAGACAATGCAAACATGTTGACGCCTTATTTTGTCCGGTCGTTTCTTGGCGGAAAGATTTTTTTGCCCGACGTAAAGACATGTTTTTCAAAAAACCGGACTTTCTGGTAGAGAACAAAAACCAATGCATAATGCGTAAACTTGCCTTTGGAGCCTCTGGAAACTGAAAAATTTCAGGCAAATAATCCATGCAGAAACCATTTGGTTTTCGGATATTCGCCATAACGGAATATCCAGAAACGTTCGCCATTTTCATCTTCCACGCGATAATAATCACGATCGGGACCCGAATGTTTCCACCATTCCGCACTGATACGTTCAGGCCCTTCGGCAAGGCGGATTTTATGGATAACCCTTCGCCAGCGAAAAGATGCTGGCGGATCATCCGGCAAAGCGGCAATGACATCAATAGGCTGTGGCGGGCAAAAAAGCCTGATAGGGCGTTCTGGCGGATTGGAATGAAGCGGGAAAAATCCTTGTGCCTTCAATTGTGCATCCAAAGCTTTCAAAGCTTCGGTGTGCGGTTTATGGTGCTGCGCTATTCCCCAAAAAGCCGCATATTCGGGAATATGACTTTCTTTGCTACCGGCAACCAGAACATGATCTGCCCCCAGACGGGTTGAAAGCCGATCAACCAGTTGCCCGATTTCTGCCGGTTCGAGATCATCATTGACAAGCTCTGTCTGAAGGGGGCGAAGGGGAGCGGAACGACTTGCCGAAAGAGCCAAAGTATCATAGCCATATCCCGCATCGAGTGGTGTCTTCAAGCTTTTCAGCCGTTCCTCAAGAAGCGACAGGAATTGTACGGGGTCGCTCAAAGGGCGACCGGTCTCGATGCCTATCCGGTCAATATGTCCATCAACCCGATAAAGGATGATGTTTATCATCAGACACCCCAGACCGAGCTTCGTCAGACGCTTGAAAAATTCTTTTGCCAGAACAAAAAACTGTTTTTCAACCATTGTTACATCAATCAATGGCTCTTCCAAACGTAATGACAAATAAAGGGATGGAGGCGGGTTTATGAATGAAAGCGGTTCCTGTCTTTTTCCATAAAGGGCATCAAGGCGGGCAGGCAAAACTTCGCCAAAGCGTGCAGCCAAAGCTTTTGGTGAAACCGCCTGAATATCTTTCAAACAATAAAATCCGGCACGGCGAAGTGCCATCTGGACATCCGGCTTTGCTTCAAGTGCCGGTAGTTTCAGCCGATCCAATGTTAAAACAAAATCTTCTTTTGTGACAAAACGGTTGACACCAAAACGGGCAAAAGCCCGTGCAGCTGCCGGTGTTATTGTCAGTGCAGAGAGTGTCTCAAGCCCCAGCCCCTTATAATAAGCGGTCACTTTTTCGAGCATTTTTTGTGGCCCCCCGAAAAGATGATCGCAGCCTGTTACATCGAGTATCAAACCAAAGGGAAGGCTATAGGCTACAAGAGGGGTGAACCGTCCGGCATTTCGGGCGAGATATTGAAGATAGTCCTTGTCGGCCTCTTCCGCTTCATTGACTGTTTCTATTCTTTCACAAAGGCTGCGTGCATGAACCAGAGAAAGCCCCGGATAAAGGCCGGCATGTATAGCCGCCTCATTGACACAAACAAGCCTAAGTCCGTGAACAGAACGGCCAACAATTGCAAAAGGTTTTGTGAAATCCGGTGCTTTTTCAGGCGGCAAAACCGTCTTCAGACGGTCTATTGGCAGGCGAGGAAAAGCGAGTGCCAAATAGAGCCGGCCGTGTGTGCCGTATTTCTTGGGGGTTTGTAAAAATCTGGTCATGGATGTTCCATTGCATCAACCAATGTCCGGTATATCCGGTTCTATTTCGCAAAAGCGTGACATCATAATTTGTTAGCCCCGGTGCTTTTGCACCCGAACTTTCGGAAGGTGCTGCTTTGATTTGCCAACGTGTGGCAGCGTTGCTGTTTTTCAATGCTTCTTTGCCAAGCACCAGAACAACCGGCGAATGTGCTTTTTCTGCTGCCAGATGCAAACGTCGGGTGGCTGTAAAATCAAGCGCCCGACAAGCCCCCGAAAGGCTTAACAACAAACCACCAACACGAGACGTTGCCAATGCATCATCAGCCGCTTTCAATACATCTTCGGCTTTCGGACAACGCACCAGAATAAATCGCGCCGGATCAAGCCCGAAAGCAGAAATACCGACCGGATAAGGAATGCCATATTCTATTTCTGTGCTTTCTTCTTCCAGCCAGATGAAAGGGCAGTTTGCCTTTTCATTGCGTTTGAGAAGACCGAGAGAAAAACCGGTTGCACTATTCATGGCGGCTGGCCCTGAAATAACTTCATGCAAGGCATAAGAGGGAAATGGGCCGGCCATAAAATCGGCTGTTTCGTGACCGAGATTAAAATAGCCTTCAGGAAGAACAGGCTTTTCTTTGCCCTTCCTCTTGCCATCTGTAGAAAAAGCGACAGGTTTTCCTTCAATGCGGGCAATGAGGCGGCGTAATTGGGCTATATCCGGCATAAAAGACTCACACAATGTTCTTGTTTTGTTCTATTATTGAATCGAATATAAATGAGAGTCAAGCGCCGAATTTTACAAAAGAAATTCCTCTCTTCAATTTTGAAATATCTTTTGACAAGTCAATTCCGGAATATCCCGTAAAAAGGATTCCTGAAACAGGAAACTTGTAAAATTATGCGTCCTTCCTACTTCTATCATTGTTAACGGGGCGTGCTTTGAGAACATTTTTCCTTATGGGATTTTAAGATGGATAAAAAAACAATTGATAAAATTCTGAAGCCCGAATCAGAAGAAACGCAAAAAAGCCGCGCTGCAAAAGTACGGGCGACTTTCTGGAAAACAGTTCGCAAAGCGGCTGGCCACATTCCTTTTATGGAAGATGTTGTTGCCAGTTATTATTGTGCATTCGACCCTCAAACACCGACACGTGTACGCGGCATTCTTCTTGCAGCACTCGCCTATTTTGTGATGCCTTTCGATCTTATCCCCGATATGTTGGCCGTTATCGGCTTCACGGATGATATTGCAGTCCTTACAATTGCGATTTCCGCAGTACGCGCCCACATTACCGACGCGCATTATCAGGCAGCCCGCAAAATATTGGAAAAAAACCCGATTGAAACGCCAAAAAAATAGTTTTTCCGCAGAAATTGATATTTTTACGCGAAACTTCACCTTTTGGTAACCATAAACTAGTCAAAATTGCATGTAACAACTGTCGGCATGTTGCAAGAATGATATGCCGGTTTTTGAAAATCGCCGGTTTGAAGCCACATGGCTTTGCCAATAGAAAATTAAAAGTGAGCTGAGTATACGATGTTTGGAAAAACTTTTGTTGCTGCGTCTGTCATGATTATGGCTATTGCCGGAACTGCTTCGGCACAAACACCAACACGCATCAACCAATTCGATGCATGGGGTGCCTATTCCTATAAATCCGGAAACAACACAGTATGTTATGTGCTTTCCGCCCCGATCACTGCGGAACCAAAATCGGTCAACCATGGCGACAATTATTTCCTCGTCAGCAAACGTGCCGGAAATCCGGTTACATATGAACCCCAATTCATGGCGGGTTATGCCTTGAAGGATAAAGTTACCGTTTCTGTTGACGGCAAGAATTTTGAATTCTTTACCAAGGATTCATCGGCATGGGCAGCTTCGCCGGCAACCGAAAGCCAGCTTGTTGCAGCTATGAAAAATGGCTCCAATCTTTCTGTCAAAGCTGTTTCCCAACGTGGAACAAATACGAGCTACACCTATTCCCTGAAAGGAATTACGGCAGCCCTGAATGCTGCACAGAAATGTAAATAAATAAAACTTTTTGTTTTTCATCAATTTCAGGCACTGCAACATAATAATACCATGTTGCAGTGTTTTTTATGGAGCATAAGTGTGGTGACGTTTGTTTGCTTTTGTGCTAAATGCGCATGGCAGAACTTTATTCAGAGCATTTGAAAGTATGAGCGTATCCTACGATCTTAAACCTATTGGCGCGGCATCACTTTTGCGTCCGGCAAAAATGGATGAAACAAAAGCATCCCTGATCGGTCTGTCGCGCGCTGAAATGGCTAGTGCTTTACAAGAAATAGGCGTTCCGGAACGTCAGACACGTATGCGTGTGAGCCAGCTTTGGCATTGGCTTTATGTGCGCGGTGTTTCCAATTTCGACGATATGTTCAATATTTCCAAGGATATGCGGGAAAAAATGAAAAAGCATTTTTCCATCGCGCGTCCGGAAATTGTCGAAGAACAAATATCCAACGACGGGACACGCAAATGGTTGTTGCGCTTTCCTTCCCGTGGAGCCGGAAAACCCGTCGAGGTTGAAATGGTCTATATCCCCGAAGAGGGGCGCGGCACTTTGTGCATGTCCTCGCAAGTGGGATGTACGCTCACATGTTCGTTCTGTCACACCGGAACCCAAAAGCTGGTTCGCAATCTCACGGCGGAAGAAATTCTTGGACAATTGCTGATCGCCCGCGACCGGCTCGGCGATTTTCCTGATAAAGACACGCCAGATGGCGCTATTGTACCGGCAGAGGGGCGCAAAATCACCAACATCGTCATGATGGGAATGGGCGAACCGCTTTATAACTTTGAAGCGGTCAAACAGGCATTGTTGATTGCTTCGGATGGTGAAGGGCTGTCACTTTCAAAACGCCGCATCACATTGTCGACATCCGGCGTTGTTCCGGGAATTTTCAAAACCGGTGAAGAAATCGGCGTTATGCTTGCCATATCGCTTCACGCAGTTCGCGACGAGTTGCGCGATATATTGGTTCCCATCAATAAAAAATATCCTTTGGCGGAATTGCTTGATGCCTGCCGCGCTTATCCGGGGCTATCAAATGCAAAACGGATAACGTTTGAATATGTCATGCTCAAAGATGTCAATGACAGCCTCGACGATGCCAAACGGTTAATCAAACTTCTGAAAGGTATACCGGCTAAAATCAACCTTATTCCTTTCAATCCCTGGCCGGGAAGCAATTACCAGTGTTCGGATTGGGAACAAATCGAACGGTTTGCCGATTTAATCAATCAGGCTGGCTATGCTTCACCGATTAGAACACCGCGCGGACGTGATATTCTTGCTGCATGCGGGCAACTCAAATCACAATCGGAACGTTTAAGAAAGTCGGAACGGTTAAAACTTGAAGCCATGATGATTGCCGGACACGGCGACTGAAAATGGTGGCTCGAATAGGAAGTGACATGAAAAGTATTACAGCATTCCACATTACATGGATTTTGGTCGGTTGTATTTTTGCCGAAGCGGCATTTATGATTGTACAAATCGGCTTGACTGTTTTGTTACTCGAACATGACATAACATTACATGATTTATTGTCACCGAATAATCCGCTTTATGATATTCCGCCGCATTTCATGATTGTGGGTATTGTCTTTATTGCTGCGATTATTTATGGCGAACACCGCCATTTCTACAAAATGCACTATTATTTATTGTCAGCCGTCATTGCCGCTATTCTTTATTTCATCTCGCTCTGGTTGAGTGGAATGGCGCTATCTTTCGGAGAGACTGTCATCAATCTCGTTGCATCACTCGTTTCCGGCGGGGTTTACTGGTGCATCACGCCGCGTCGGTATAACCGTCGTACTTTGGCAGCTCTGAGACATCAATAATTCGACCACGCTAAAATAATTTTACCGCATCAGTCTTGTTAACCGGGCAGCAAATTTTGCAAGCCCGGTTTTTCAATTGCCCAAGTCCGGAAAATTTCCTATCGCCGGTTTTCAATTATGATCCATTATTTTAATGGGCTTTATTCAAGCCTTGCGTTCCTGGCGCAAAGCATGTTCCCTTCACCCGCTTCCCAAGGCTTCCCAAGACGATAGTTTATATCGGGTCAATTGTAGTTTTGATTTTCTATTGAAGGCATTATTTTGCTCTTCATGCTCTGTAGAGCCGGGATGCTAAACAACCTATAAAGTCGGCTCAGGAAAAATGGTATCCTCGAACCAACAAACGCCGGTGGCGCTCTGCAAGCCGGTCTTTCATTTTGCCGTCTCTTACCATTTGGCGCAATTTTTCAATGTGTTTACGGCGCAATTTCGGCGAAGCACGACGCACCATCGGCCACAAAATCCATGGCAAGGCAAAAATATGAAACATCGCAAAAACAATGATTGTTGCGACCTTCGATGCCATAAGATAAGACCCGCGCGAGCGCAAAATGTAATAAGGAATGCTGGCGCATATGGCTACGAGAACCGCCCATAAAGCCGGTATGATAATAGCCAGAAGAAATACCCCGAATTTTCCCAGATTGATGAAAAATGTCAGGTTCCAAGCGTGGATAATCCAGTTCGACAGACCAAGCAGACCAACCAACAAGGCGCCATAAATAAAGATAATAAACATGATGAGAAAAGTAAGCGGCGCGGCTATACCCGGCTCGCGAAAGCGGTCATCATTCTGATGGGCCAAAGAGGTCATTATTTTGTCCTGCCATTGAAATTTACCGGACATATCAACTTAAATCCGGTCATAAAAGCCTATCAGTGGTCTTGTTGCCGGTCAACTCTTGAAAGCTGAGCCACCTCACCATAAAAATAAATGCCCGCAATCGGCATTGATTCCGGGCATATAGAATATCTCAAGCAATCAACGCGATCTCAAGCAGCATTCGACGCAGCCGGATGCTGGGTGAGAAACGTATGAATGGCTGCCGCATCATGTGTATTGCGCAATTTTTGCACCATATCACTATCACGCAAAACGCGGGCAATGCGCGAAAGTGCTTTTAAATGATCGGCACCGGCACTTTCAGGTGCCAGAAGCAGAAAAACAAGATCAACCGGCTCGTCATCAAGTGCCTCGAAGTCGACCGGTGTTTCAAGACGGGCAAAAACCCCGATAATACGGTCGACATTATTAAGTTTGCCATGTGGAATAGCAATGCCATTGCCAACGCCGGTGGAACCAAGCTTCTCCCGCTGGAGAATCGTTTCAAGCACCGTGTGTGCATCGAGCCCCGTCAAAGAAGCGACTTTTTCTGCCATAATTTGCAAAACCTGTTTTTTGGAATTTGCCTTAAGTGCAGGAATAACCGCTTCAGGTGCTATCAAATCACTGAGATCCATGTGGTTTCCTTTTTCCATCCCGAATCCTCTCTCAAGCTGACAATCATGCCCGGAGAATGAAAGGGTGTGGATGATTCCCTTTTTATCGTATTTGTAAAACCGTTAAGGAAAAGGTTTTTCCCCGATTCAAGCTTTATTGGTGATGGATGACGGGTCGATCCAACCGATATTGCCGTCTGCACGCCGATAAACAATATTGATTTTTCCATCGGCTGCATTGCGAAACACCAGAACAGGGTTATCCATCAAATCAAGTTCGACAACAGCATTGGCAACAGACATATCGCGCAATGTCATGGATGTCTCGGCAACGATTGTCGGCGCATAATCTTCCGGCAAGCCCTCGTCTTCATCGGGCACCGGTTCCATAATGTGGTATGCAAATTCGGCAAAAGCGGCATTATCATTCTGCTTGTTGCTGCGGGATTTCAAACGCCTTTTATAACGACGAAGACGTGTTTCCAACCGTTCTGCTGCCGCATCGAAAGCGGCTTGCGGGTCTTGTGCCTGACCGGTTGTTTGCAACACTGCTCCGGAGCTTAAATGCAATACGCATTCCGCCGAAAAACGTGAACCCGATTTGACAACGGTAACATGTCCGGTAACGCCGCCGGCGAAATATTTTGAAATCGCATCATTGATACGGTCTTCAATCCGCGTACGGAAAGCTTCACCAATATCCATGTGCTTTCCTGAAATGCGCAAGCTCATTATAAACCTCGTTCATAATTCGTGATTTTTGCAGTTTAACGACATCTTCGAGAGGAAGCAACTCAAAGCACGCCCTTTTCCTGAAAAGACAGGAAAACCGCATTTTCTGGGCGGGCTTCTAGTCATTTATCAACAACAAGTCAATCGACAAACTCATTCTGGAATTGTTCCAAGTTTTGCCTTTTTTTCTCTTCTGCGTAACACCGAGGAAGATATATTCATTACTTCTCTATATTTAGCGACAGTTCGTCGGGCGAGAACTATATTTTCTTTTTTGAGCAATTGAACAAGTGTATCATCGGAAAGAACATGATCGACGTTTTCATTGTCTATCAGCTCGCGAATACGATGGCGAACAGCATCGGCTGCGTATTGCTCGCCTCCTTCGGTCGATTGCAAAGCAGCCGAAAAGAAACTGCGCATCTCGAAAATGCCGCGCGGCGTTGCCACATATTTATTTGCTGTTACACGACTTATTGTCGATTCGTGCATGTGAACCGCTTCGGCGATTGTCGCAAGTGTGAGGGGTTTTAAAAAAGAAATGCCGCGCCGCAAAAATTCCTGCTGATGGCGAACAATCTCGGCACTCACAGTAATCAATGTTCTTTCCCGCTGATCGAGCGCCTTTATCAACCAATTGGCATTCTGGACACAGCTATTGATGAAGCTGCGATCAACACTGTCTTTACCTATTTTGACAGCATAATCCCGATGAATAACAAGCTTTGGTAAAACCGCAGGGTTCAGTTCGACGAAAAATTCTCCATTCGGCCGTTTTGAAATAATCACATCCGGTATGACAGGCACTGCTGTCGATGTATTATAGGCGGTGCCGGGTTTCGGATCGAGACCGCGAATCTCTTTTAAAATATCCGAAACTTCACTTTCATCGAGACCGGAAAGCCTGGAAAGCATTACAAAGTCCCGCCTTGCCAGAAGCGGAAGATTTTGAAGCACAATTCCGATTGCCGGATCCATGCGATTTTGTCGTTCAAGCTGCAATGAAAGGCATTCACAAAGCGAGGTCGCAAATATTCCCGGCGGGTCGAATTGCTGAAGGCGTTTCAAAATATTTGAAACCAATGTTTCGGATACCGAAAATTCTTCGGCTACTTTTTGAATTGAACCGGTAAAATATCCCGCGTCATCCAGATCGCAAGCGAGATAACAGGCAATGTCGTGTTCATTTTTATCTTTGAAGGCAAAAGCAATCTGCTCGGCAACAAAATCCTGTAAATTCGGCTTTTCGGCAATCGACTCGATAAAATTGAAATCTTCGATTGGTAAAGCTTTCGCGGAAGCACCCGTCCATTCAGAGGAATAACCGTCTTTTTGGTTCCCGTCAAATGTCGGGCTTTGTGAAATACCGACCTCGTCGGCGCCATCAAACATGTTGGAGAGTGTTTCAGGATCAAATGTTTCGTATGGCTGCCCGTCTTCGACAATTTTTTCTTCCGGCATTTGCGCGACACCGGAAAAATCTTGAAATTCGCCTTCTTTGGCGCCCGCATCATCTAAATTGCCGCCATTATTGTCATCAACTGCCAAGCGTTCAAGCAACGGATTTTTTTCCAACGCTTCCTCGATGAATTGTTCCAATTCACCGGCAGTCATCTGCAAAAGTTTGATGGATTGCATCAACTGGGGTGTCATCACCAGCGACTGCGATTGGCGTAACTCGAACGATGGTGACAGCGCCATAAACCTTAATCCTCCCCAATGGACCCCGCGCGAAACGGTAAATGAACATCACGCAAACGAACCGACATGTTTAACTTCGGTCGGATAATTTTCGTAAAAATCTATCCTTCAACGAAAATGGTATGATCCTTGCTTGTCAACTAAAAAATGATAAAAAATCAAAAGCTGCGTTTCGGCTTGTGCATTTCAACAATTTTTATATTTTTTCACCGGTGTGCGATGTGTTCGTCAAATGAAATCAATGAATGAACATTCAATTCGTTGTGTCGTTGTTTCCGACAAGAAAAAACCAACAAACGGATTTTATGTTGACGATCCGGTAAAACCGGATTGATTTATCAATAATCACCCGCCGTTTTTGATATTTCACTCCTCCATTTCGCGTTTTTTATTTCCTGCTTGCTATTTCCCGTTTTCTTTTCTCGATTGGCACACTGCCCCGTAACCGGAAATAAAAACATCGCCATGCGGATTTTTCAGCATGAAAAACAACTATTCTGTTTTGGCTCGCATCCGGAATGCGTGTGCAAGCATAGGCACATGTCAGAATTTGATTATGAAAGAGCGGTTCATCGCCGCCAACCGGTTTTTGTTCGGCCGTTTATCATGTGCAAAGGACAGCCGCTTTACCACAATCTATGTGTTTTACAGTGTTAGCGTGTTTTTTAGCGCCAGCCGCTTATAGCTGATAGTGCAAAAACATCCCCGCGCACCCATTACAAAGCACATTGAAACATATTTTCATAAGTTCCTTGCATTTTCACCTTGCGTTATTAATTTCCGAAAAAAATAAATAGTGCCGACGACAGCCTCAGGAAGGCTTTGGCATATCTTACCCAAACTCCGCCTGTTGGAAAATCTGTCGCCATCAGGAACGACAAGCCTTGCTGCACGCCATAATTTTTTTAATGACAAGCGCTTTCAGCCATTCTTGTCATCAAACATAATTCAGGCAAACACGAAGAACTCAGAGAGAAAATTGATCGCCGAGATAAAGCCTGCGTACATCCGCATTGGTGACAATATCGTCCGGCTGGCCATGGGTGAGAACCTGACCATCATGGATAATATAGGCGCGATCGACAAGCCCCAGTGTTTCACGAACATTATGGTCGGTCACCAGAACGCCGATGCCGCGGCTTTTCAAGTGCCGTACCAATTGTTGAATGTCGGCTATCGCAATCGGGTCGATACCTGCAAAAGGTTCATCGAGCAACATGAAGTTCGGACGCGAAGCAAGCGCACGCGCAATTTCCAAACGCCTTCTTTCGCCGCCGGAAAGAGCCAATGACGGGCTTTTGCGCAAATGCGCAATCTTGAATTCATCAAGCAGCGCATCAAGTTCTTCCGCGCGTTTTTTGCGGTCTTTTTCGACCACTTCCAAAACCGCTTTGATATTATCTTCCACTGAAAGACCACGGAAAATAGAGGCTTCCTGCGGCAAATAACCGATACCCAAACGGGAACGCCTGTACATCGGCATATCGGTGACATCAAAACCGTCGATTTCAATGCTTCCGCCATCCACTTCGACAAGTCCTGTCACCATGTAGAAACAAGTCGTTTTGCCGGCTCCGTTGGGGCCCAGAATGCCGACAATTTCTCCGGCGCGCACACCGAAAGATACACCTTTTACAACCTGACGCCCGCGGTAGGTTTTCGTCAAATCGCGAGCAACCAACGTTCCTTTGAGGCGTTCTTTGAGGCTTTTACCCGAACCATCTTCATAGGCTATTTCTTCAAAAGCCATTTGCGAATCACTTTGTGACATAAAACGCTCATTTTCCGTTTTGTTCGTTGCGATTCATAATGATCGATACACGACCATTTTGCCCCGCCGATTTACAGCTTTCGAGAAAAGCTTTGCCTGTATCCATATGGGCCGTCAATTTACAACCGGTTGCTACATTATCACCATCTGCCAAAATGACGCGTTTTCCTGTCAAAACCATCAATTTCGATTTGCCATCGAAAATACCTTCATCGCCGGTCGCGACCTGTGTGGCTGTTTTGATATAGACTTTGCCGGATGCTTCCATTTTTTCAACACCCGTCGAGCCAAGGCCACCGGCACCGGCGACGGCTGTTTTGGTGGCAGCATCCCCTTTGCCCTGATCGGAAGCGTCGCTTGCTGTTGCGGACTTGTCTTTATTGGCATCGTCAGGTGCTTTGGCGTAATGCACAATCAATTTGGAAGTGCGCAAAATCCGGTCGCCCTGCACAACAGAAACATTGCCGGTAAAAATTGCGACGCCGTCTTTGTCACGCATTTCCAGATTATCGGCGTTGAGTTCAACCGGCTCTTTCCCGCCCGAAAGATTAACCCCGAAATTTGTCTGTTGAGCCCATAAAGGCATTTGTCCGAGGCTCATGAAAGCCAATCCTGTTGCCGTCACTGCACCAAGCTTAGAAAAATACTGCTTTAAAGGCTTCATTTTACAATCCTCGAATAAACGAAACACCGCACATTTTTAAAATGGCAAGTGCCCCTCATTTTATTGCGCATTTGCGTTGTCAATGACAAGACTGACACCACGATTAAAAAACAACACTTGCCCATTATCACGAATTTGTAAACCGTTCGCTTTCAAATGTTGCCCGCCACGACGAATATCAACCGGCTTGTCTGTGCTTAATTGACTTGTCGCCAGGTTGACATCGGCAGCATCAAGCTTTGCGACCATTCCATCATTTGTTTTTACTTCAAAAGGTTTATCGAATTGCAGGCGACCATTGACATTGTCATAGAACGCGCCCACCGCATTGACAGCGGCTTCGCCACGTTCGCCCAAGGGGAGTGTCGCAATAATCCGTTGCAGTTCGATCATACCGGGATGATGCGGATCCTGAATGGCCTTGTCGGCTTTGAGCGAATAGGGTTTGTTGGCCGAAGTATAGCCTTCAAGCTTGGGGTCGGTCATCGTCAATTGTCCGCCACTGCCCTGATCTCCGTTCAAAACAACGAGATCGCTCGTGCTCGGCGTTGCAAAAAATGTAAACCAGGAAAAAACCAGAGCAATAATAATAGCCACGACCGGCAGTAGAAATTTCAATATGTGGACACGCACTGAATGACGGCGTGCAGCATCAAAAACAGCATCAGACTTGAAGCTCGGTGAAAATATTTCTGAACCGTCGTCCATCATACCTCTGAATTTTTCCTGAGTTTTACAAAAACAAACGCCTAGACGAAGTTCCCATATACCAGTTCAATATTTAGAGCAATTCTGCTTTCCATTCAACTTTTCATTGGACCGCCTGTTCTTATCAAATGTCAAAAGCCCACAAGGTAACGTTGAACGTGGCAAACTGCCTTTTTCAAAATTTTTTACCGAACACAAATATTTTTTAATCAAATAACGTTGACGAAATGCGATAGACAGACAATAAACTATTGCGTTAACTGGATTTTGTAGTGAATGATAAAGGACTTCTGGCAAAATTTTTGAACAGAAATTCAAAATGCCTGCCAGTCACGGGATCTGAAAATCGACGAATCGTTATGATCGTTGTTTTTTAGCGGGTCATTGTCACTATGCGGATCAAAATTGGAGGCTGTTTTGATTAAGTCGGAACTTGTGCAGATTATTGCTAACCGTAACCCTCATCTTTTCCAGCGGGATATTGAAAATATTGTGAGTTCTGTATTTGATGAAATATCTACCGCTTTGGCCGAGGGAAAACGGGTAGAGTTGCGCGGATTCGGGGCTTTTTCGGTTAAAAACCGGCCTGCACGCTCCGGCCGAAATCCGCGTACGGGTGAATCGGTCTCGGTTGAAGAAAAATGGGTACCGTTTTTTAAAACCGGCAAGGAATTGCGTGACCGCTTGAACAACGAGTGAAATCATGAATCTGAAACAGATTGTTAGTCTGATAATACTGATACCGGTTGGCATCATCCTGATTGCTTTTATTATTGCCAATCGGACAAGCGTCGCGTTAAGCCTTAACCCGTTTGATACAACAGATAGCAATCTTGTCTATCATGCTCCGCTGTTTGTGTGGCTGTTTCTGGCTCTGGCAATCGGCATTATCATAGGTGGTATAACAGTCTGGTTCAGCCAACATCGCTTCCGCAAAGCCCTGAAAGACACGCAAACCGAACTGCAAGGGCTTAAAATGGATATGTCGAAAAAGTCGAATTTGACAACGACCGAATTGACAATCGCCGACCATTCTTGAATCTGCCAAGCATTTTTGAAACTACCAAGCATTCTTGAAGCTACAAAACAATGGAAAGCATCGTGTTTCGATTCCGCTTCACCATTGAAGAACACTATTTCACATAAATTATTCGCTCTCGAAATAGAATCTCCGCATTAAAAGAAGCCGACGCGCCTATAGAGGTTCGGCGCGGATATAAATCAATGTGAAAATTATTATTCTTTTAATTTTTTCGTCCGGCATAGGCGATTACATTCGCGCAGATTTTTATTTTACACCCGCCTTCCTGGTTCAAAGTTTTGACCAACTTTTACATAAATCGACATATCAAGGCGTTATAACCAAAATCCAAACCTAAAATTATGCTCAAAACACAAAATTATAGTGAGCCCATGTCAATTATAGTGAACCCATGTCATCCATTTAAAAATTCAAAGACCATTTTAATGATTGAACGGTTTATTGACCGGATCATTCAGGATTGCGATGTTGCAAGAAAAATATACCTTTTTGGAAAAGATGTTTTATAAGCAAAGAACGTTCTGTTAATTATGGAAAATGCAAGACTTGTGAAAGCACAACACCCGAAAGACAAGAAAAGGGGAATGAAAACACCGCGCAACGGTGCTGCCCCCTATGCTCCGAAAAAGGCTCTTGAGACAGGAAACAAGCCTGAAAGACGGAAAGCTGTGCACGCCAATAATTCAGGCAATTATCGCAAAATCGTCGAACAGGATAACCAGAGACGCGAGAATCAAAAATTGCAGGCGGAAAATAGCGGCGGAGAAGCACAAAAAATCAAAAGCCGCTTCCTACCTCGCCCGTCAGGAAAAAGACCAGAAGAAAGATTACCGGTTATTCTGGAAACAAGTGCGAACGAGAATTATGCATTGATCGACAGTGGTAATGGCCTCAAACTCGAACGTTACGGCAATTTGCGCATTATTCGCCCCGAAGGACAAGCTTTGTGGCAACCGGCATCAAGCGAAAAAGAATGGCAGGATGTCGATGCGATTTTCACCGGAAATACCGATGAAGAAGGCATGGGGCGCTGGAATTTTCCCAAACAACCCCTTGGCGAAACATGGCCATTGTCATGGGATGGAATGCCGTTTCTCGGCCGCTTTACGTCATTTCGCCATGTTGGGGTCTTTCCCGAACAGGATGCCCATTGGCGTTTTATGGAAGAGCTTATTAAAAAAGCAAACCGCCCCGTCAAAGTATTGAACCTTTTTGGCTATACCGGCCTTGCCTCGCTTATTGCGGCAAGAGCGGGAGCCGAAGTCACCCATGTCGACGCGTCCAAAAAAGCGATCTTATGGGCCAAAGAAAATCAGGAAGTTGCACATTTGACAGATCGCCCCATTCGCTGGATCTGCGATGATGCGATGAAATTTGTCGAACGCGAAGGGCGCCGCGGCAAACATTATGACATTATTTTACTTGATCCGCCGGCTTACGGACGCGGCCCCCATGGCGAGGTGTGGCAACTTTTCGATCATTTGCCCGAAATGGTCAAAGGATGTCGCGCTATTTTATCCGACAACCCGATTGCCGTAATATTGACTGCCTATTCTATTCGTGCCTCATTTTTCGCAATCCACGAATTGATGCGTGATGAATTTACCGGCCTTGGCGGGCGCATCGAATCGGGTGAACTTATTTTGCGTGAAGAAAAAGCACAAAGGGCACTTTCGACCTCTCTTTTCAGTCGCTGGATTTTTTAATATGACAACACAAAAACAACACGGTCAGGTTAAAGAAATTACCTCGCTTGCCAATCCGATCATCAAGGATATGAAATCCTTGTCGCTTAAAAAAAATCGCGATCGTGAAGGCGTTTTCATGGCCGAAGGGTTGAAGCTTATTATTGATGCCCTTGATCTCGGCTGGACAATACGCACACTTCTGTTTTCCAAAGCAGGCCTTGGCAACCCGTTAATTGAAAAAACGGCAGCCCGCACAAAAGCTTCCGGTGGTCTCATCATCGAAGCAAACCAAAAGGTTATGGAATCGGTAACAAGGCGCGACAATCCGCAAATGGTGGTTGGTGTTTTTGAACAACGCTGGCGTGACATGTCTACCTTCAACGCAAAGGGAGAGGATGTCTATGTTGCACTTGACCGCATCCGCGATCCCGGCAATCTTGGAACCATTATCCGCACTGCCGATGCAGTAGGTGCAAAGGGACTTATCCTTGTCGGCGATACAACCGACCCCTATTCGCTTGAGACTGTACGTGCAACCATGGGTTCGATTTTTGCTCTTCCGCTTTTTAAAATAAGTGCCGACGAGTTTTTAAAATGGCGCACCGGATTTCATGGTCAAATCATCGGTACACATTTAAAAGGTTCCGTCGATTACCGCACAATCGACTATAACAAGGGGCCTATCATTCTTTTTATGGGCAACGAGCAACAAGGCCTGCCGGATAATCTTGCCGATAGCTGCGATCAGCTTGCGCGTATTCCGCAGGCAGGACGTGCTGATTCACTCAATCTTGCTGTGGCAACCGGTGTCATGCTTTATGAAATCCGCCGGCATAACCTGACACTTGATCCACGCGAGGCCCGTTCATGAAGGCAAAATCCCTCATCACACTTATAGCGGGGCTTATCATCACTGTCGGGCTTGACCAATTAATCAAATATTGGGTGGTCAATACATTGGCAGTCGGGGAAGAAATCGACCTTTTGCCGTTTCTTTCACTTTATCATGCCCGCAACCCCGGAATTGCTTTTTCAATGTTGTCATCCGTCTCCGATTGGGGGCTTATCGCATTGACATTTTGCATTATCTGCTTCGTTATCTGGTTATGGAAAAACGCCGGTCCGGAAAAATCACTGTCGCGATTTGGCTTCCTGCTGGTCATTGGTGGTGCCATCGGAAATCTGATAGATCGCATACGTTTTCACTATGTCATTGATTACATTTCTTTCCATATCGACGATATTTTCTCCTTTGCAATTTTCAACCTTGCTGACAGCTTCATAACAGTCGGCGCCGTCCTCATAGTGGTTGACGAATTGCTGCACTGGAAACGTGAAAAACAAAAAACTAAATAGGTTTTTCAATAATCATCGCCCAGATGAACGAGCTTTTCCATTTTCATAAAATATACGATTGTCAAAAAGTGGTCTTGCAACAAGTCGACTGGCTAGTTTTGACCGCTTTTCAAATTTTTATAAAATAGCTAAAATTCCGCTTTTAAACCGGTCATTTTATAAAGCCGCAGAACCGCGACAATCTCGAATTTCCATTGATCCGGTTGCTGCGCAAAAAGACAAAAAAGACCGGAAAGACATATCCGTTTTTGACACATTGCCAGCCCGATAAAGCCCGATGCCATTTTTTTGACAGAATGAAAACCGTTTCTTTTCGTCGGAAAACTATAAGCAAGCGATTGATAACAATAAAAAAGAATAATCATTTACTTGTTATTTACTATATTTCGGGCGGAATGTGCATTGCCTTGAAAAAATCACTTTCCCGTCATTGTCATGCAACAAGAGAGTTCTAAATCGACAACATGACATGTTGTTGATTGCTTTTGATCGACAGCGCTTCAATAGGAGCATTGAAATGGTAGCTTATGCAAGGACAGTTCTCGAACAACCGGATCATCAAAATTGCGATACGAGCGATACACTTGTACTTGCAACATTCGGTTCTTTGGAAGCCCGTTTGCGGAGATTATCACATGACCTTATGCCAAAAGTTCCGGCGTCAACAAAAGGCCATATATCCGATGATGGTGACCAATGGTTGATGACTGTCAATGATATTGAAGACCCGCAAAATCTTCTTGCAAGCTGCTGCATGACATTGACAAACGTGTTAGGTGCCGATCAAAATCTCGAAGCGACAAGCCTCGGCGACAGTTTCGAGGTTGAAAGCGGCCGGAATGCATCGGTTTTTTTAACAATTTCACCGTTTAAATGTTTCGACAAAGCGAAAGCCCATCGTGCCCAAGGGCTTTTGTGGCAGGCAATTTCCCGCTTCTGCCTTCTCCAGAATGTCGATTACGTGATTGGAAGTCTGGCATTCAACAGCCGCTACCCTGCCGCACATGCATTGGAACTTTCCTATCTCTACCATTTTTGCCGCTCGCAATCAGGGGTTCATTTGCGCGCTGCCCATGGTGTGACAATGGATATTATGCCGGAAGAAGCAATCAAGCCCGATGAGGTCTTTTCTTCGCTTCCGCCCATGCTACGCTATTGCTTGCGTGTTGGAGCCAAAGTTGCCGACAATGTGGTTGTTGACCGCGCAAGCAACGAAACCCGCATATTTTTGTTATTTCCTGCCAAAAAAATTATCGGCTGAAACAATACGCATGAAAAGCAGAAGTGTTTTTTGCCAACAAACCAAAGTTCAAGAACGGAAGCCGTAAAATGCTTCCGTTTTTTGTTTCCAGAGTTATTTGAAATTCGCTCATCCGCCGCATCCAAAAACGGCTAACGCACTTGATTTATTGACAGATTTTTTAAAACGCGCCAAACGACATGAGACCGTTTTGGTGAATGAACGGGGTATCTTATTTTTGCAGTTTACCCCTGTTTAATCCAGATAAGCTTAATTTAGTGGGCATGTTTGGCTCCAGAATGTTTTTTATCATGATGTCCAACATCACCTGCTTTCAGCCAATGGGCGGAGATTGCATTATATTCGCCGTTTTTCTGCATCAAATGCAGCCATTGGTCGACATAAAGTTTCCAACTGATGTCGCCTTTCGGGAGCATGTAGCCCTTCTCGAAAAACTCCAAAGGCTTATCGGGATTAACGGCGCATAAAGTCGGGTAATACCGTTTTTGATAAAGTGCTTCGGATGCATCGGTAATCATGACATCGGCTTTTTTGTCGACAAGATTTTTAAAAATTGTTGTATTGTCATGAAAAAGTTCGAGTTTGGCATTCGGCATATATTTTCTGACAAATGCCTCATTGGTTCCGCCTGCCGGCTCGATCGCGCGAACACTCTTTTGGTTAAGTGCATTTAACGTATTATATTTTCTTGCGTCTTCACAGCGGACAAACGGAATTTTACCGTCCACTCCAAGTGGTTCAGACATATAAACCTTTTGTTGGCGGGCAAGCGAAATCGAAATTCCGCCCATTGCAATATCACATTTATCGTCAAGAAAATCGGCCATCAGCGTTTTCCAGCTTGTCGGCACAAATTCAACCACCGCACCAAGAGATTTGGCCAAAGAATGCGCCATGGAAATGTCGATGCCTTCGTAAGTGCCATCCGTTTTCAAAAAACTATAAGGTTTATAGTCGCCGGTGGTGCAAACGCGTAATGTTTTAACGTCGAGGACATCATCGAGTTTCGACGCATCGGCGTCTGTCAGCGTTAAAAACGAACACCCCAAAAAAAGCATCATCAGAGTTTTCTTCATCATCATTCCCATCCGGCAATTTAATATGTGTTTTTGTTTTATCCCCGTAGATTTGAATTATAGCTCTTCTAAATTTGGCCACTCAACTTTCAAGCAAACCAATAAAAGCACCAACTGCTTTGGTTTTGAAGCGTTGCGGATTGAGTAACAGTAAAAAATCACGTTTTACGGATAAAAAATTCAACCTTTCAACAAGCCCTGCGGCAAGCAAAGCCGAAACCGCACGTTTTGAAATGGCAGTCAGAGCATTTGACGCAGCTACTGCCGAAAGCACTGCTTCATTCGACGGGAAAGTCTGCATCACCTCAAGATCGGTGAAGTCATAGCCATGGTTTGCAAGTGCCTGCTCGAAAATTGCCCGTGTTCCTGAGCCATTTTCACGCAAAATCCACGGAAACGCCGAAATATCTTGAAACTTCACCGACGATTTAGTTGTAAGAGGATGGTTTTTTGCGGCAATAATGAACAATTCGTCATCAGCCACTTTTTGACGATGAAGGCTTTCATTTTTGATAGTCCCTTCGGCAAAACCGATGTCTGTTAGGCCTGATAGAACAGCATTTTCAACCTGTTCGGTGTTACCGATCGACATTTTGACCGTTATTGCCGGATATAAATTGCGAAATTTTGCAATGACCGGTGGCAAAAAATAATTGGCGATTGTCTGGCTCGCATAGAGACCGAGTGCTCCACGTTTAAGCCCGCTAAATTCACGCAAAGTTGTTTCGGCAAGTTTGACTTGCGCCAATGTGTGGCGGCAATCTTCCACGAAGACAGAACCCGCATCACTCAACTGGATACGCCGTCCAATCCGATTAAAAAGGCGCACCTGATAATGTTCTTCAATCATGTGGATGGCACTGGAAACGGCTGAAGGTGTCAACAAAAGAGCTTTGGCCGCTTCGGTCAAATGCTCGCGTTCGGCGACAGCCAGAAATATCCGCATCTGTTCAAATGTAATCATTGCCGTGCCAATGTTCGATCAAATCGAACAATTCATAACATATTTGAAAATTGATTACATGATTAAACCGCGCTAGCAGATTTTAAAAAAGGATATTTCACTATGACAAGCCGAGTTCAGGCCATTTTTTTTCGTTTTGCACCGGGCATCATATTATGCGCGATTATTTCGGCTGTGGCCATTGTTCTGGAAAAGCTTGAAAAACTCATCTTCGGCGAGGCCTGGCTTGAAAGTCTGGTTCTTGCCATTCTGATTGGCGCAGTCATCCGGACAATCAAAGGCATTCCATCCCAATATGCGGAAGGGGTGGGATTTTCGGCAAAAATTCTTCTTGAATGCGCGGTTGTGCTCTTGGGGGCAAGTATCAGTGTGAGCGCGGTCGTCGCTGCCGGTTTCGGATTGCTTGTCGGTATTATCGTCATTGTGGCCTGTGTGATTGCCGTAACTTACGCAATTGGCAGACTTTTGGGCCTTGGCCCCCGTCTCGCCTTGCTTGTAGCTTGTGGAAATTCGATTTGCGGAAATTCGGCGATTGCCGCTGTTGCACCTGTCATCAAAGCCGAAGGCTCGGATGTGGCTTCATCAATTGCTTTTACAGCAGCACTCGGTATTGTTGTCATTCTGGTCTTGCCACTTGCTGTCCCGCTAGCGAGCTTAAGCTTTACACAATACGGCGTTCTTGCCGGTATGACTGTTTATGCTGTGCCGCAAGTTTTGGCTGCGGCAGCACCTGTTTCACTTATCAGTGTCCAGACAGCGACACTTGTCAAACTTGTCCGTGTTTTGATGCTTGGGCCGGTGATATTTGTGATCGGCCTCATTTACGGCCTCGGTGCCAACACCAAACTCAAATTCGGCAAAATGGTGCCGTGGTTCATTATCGGCTTTGTCATTCTTTTGCTTGCCAATTCCTGCAATATTATTCCCCAATTGGCACTCGATACCATGGCTTTTGTGGCAAAAATCCTGACTGTTATTTCAATGGCTGCTTTAGGACTGGGGGTTGATATAAAGGCTTTGAAAAAATCCGGACCGCGGGTTGTCCTGACAGCTTTCATATCCATCATCATCCTGGCGACCGCAAGCCTGACAATGATCTCGCTTCTTCATTTGTCATAAATAGTCGGAAGTGCGTAAAAGGCTGCTATATCCAAAATAAAACAGCCCCGAAGGGCTGTTTTTGATAGACTATATGCACTCTGTTAGTTTTGAAACTACAGAATAAACCGCGACAAATCGGCATTGGCGGCAAGGTCACCCACTGCTTTTTTGACATAAGCGGCATCAACCTTGAAGGTTGTTCCCGATTTATCCGGTGCTGTGAAGGAAATTTCGTCAAGAACGCGTTCCATCACTGTTTGCAGACGGCGGGCACCGATATTTTCCACAGTAGAGTTCAAATCCACTGCTATATCGGCAAGAGCATCAATGGCATCATCGGTAATTTCGAGTGTCACATTTTCGGTCGCCATCAAAGCAATATATTGCTTGATAAGACTGACTTCCGTTTCGGTCAGAATGCGGCGGAAATCTTCCCGCGTGAGCGCATTAAGCTCGACCCTGATTGGCAAACGTCCCTGAAGTTCCGGCAAGAGATCAGAAGGTTTCGATACGTGAAACGCACCAGAGGCGATAAACAGAATATGATCGGTTTTAACCTGACCATATTTGGTGGCAACCGTTGTTCCTTCAATCAAAGGTAACAGATCGCGTTGCACACCTTCACGCGAAACACCGGCACCGAGGCCGCCTTCACGGGCGGCGATCTTGTCGATTTCGTCGATAAAGACAATACCGTCATTTTCAGTGGAACGAAGCGCTTCCTGAACGATCTGGTCCTGATCGAGAAGTTTGTCGGACTCGTCTTCGATCAATGGTTTGAATGCATTTTTGACCGTTGTTTTCCGCGTCTTCGTGCGTCCGCCCATTTTACCGAAAATATCGGACAAATTCATAATGCCCATTTGTGCGCCCGGCATACCCGGAATATCGAAGGTGGGCGCATTATTCGGGCTGTTATCGGCAATCTCTATTTCAACTTCATTGTCATCAAGCTCGCCCTCACGCAATTTTTTGCGGAAACTGTCGCGGGTTGCGGGACTTGCAGTTTTGCCGACCAGCGCATCCAGAACACGTTCTTCAGCGTTGATGTGGGCTTTGGCTTTCACCTCTTCACGTTTTTTCTCACGGACAAGATTGATTGCCACTTCAACAAGGTCGCGAATAATCTGCTCGACATCACGGCCGACATAGCCGACCTCTGTAAACTTGGTGGCTTCAACCTTGACAAAAGGAGACCCTGCCAGTTTTGCAAGGCGGCGGGCAATTTCGGTCTTGCCGACACCGGTCGGCCCGATCATCAGGATATTTTTCGGCATTACTTCTTCGCGCATTTCGCCTTGAAGCTGCTGACGACGCCACCGGTTGCGCAATGCAATAGCAACAGCACGCTTGGCATCTTTTTGTCCGATAATAAAGCGATCAAGCTCGGAAACTATTTCGCGGGGGGAAAATACAGAACTCATCTAAAAGTGCTCTCTCTTTCACACGTCTTGTCAGGTTTTACGCATGACTGACAAGAAGTGACATGGAAACATTCAATCATTATTCGGCATCAAGCGTTTCAACAATAAAATTGCTATTGGTGTAAACGCAAATATCGGAAGCGATCTTCATGGCTTTGCGGGCAATTGTTTCGGCATCCATATCGGTGTCGATCAGTGCACGCGCTGCCGAAAGAGCAAAGTTGCCGCCAGAACCGATTGCCATAATACCATCTTCAGGTTCAAGCACATCGCCAAGCCCTGTCAAAGCCAGCGTCACATTTTTATCGGCCACCAGCATCATTGCTTCCAGTTTACGCAAATAACGATCGGTGCGCCAATCCTTGGCAAGTTCAACACAGGCGCGCATCAATTGGTCGGGATATTGTTCAAGCTTGGTTTCAAGCCGTTCAAGCAAGGTAAATGCATCGGCTGTTGCACCGGCAAAACCGGCAATAACCGATCCATTCTTGCCAATACGGCGTACCTTTCTTGCATTACCCTTCATGATTGTCTGCCCTAATGTCACCTGTCCATCGCCGGCAATGACAACCTTATTGCCTTTGCGCACTGTAATGATGGTCGTGCCATACATTGTATCGGGCTTATGTTCTGTCACAAGTAAACTCCTTTTATCCACACGCTCCATCCTCGTTAAAAGCAATGAAAAGCGGCTATATAGAGTGCATATTTAGGAACTCGCACATTAAAACTCAACCATATTGACGAAGACATTTTAAAAACCTTCTTACTTTTTAAAAAACGCTTCGGTCATTCCGGAACCCCCATTCAATGATGACTTGCAATGAATGCTCATTGTTGGTGTGAAGAAATCCTGCTAAGAGTTGGCCGGTATGAACATTCAAAGGAAAACATAAAATGCCATTGCCGAGGGTTGCTATAGGTGCATTGGGCGGCACAATTGCCATGGTCTCCGGGAAGTCCGGTGGTGTGGAACCGGAACTTTCGGCAGAACAACTCACCCGATCGGTTCCCGGAATTTCGGGATTGGCTACAATAGATGCCGAAACATTGGCGAAATTACCAAGCGGTTCACTCTCCTTCAAAGTATTGTTTGATGCTCTTGATTGGGCAAATAACCAGATTGATAAAGGTGCAAAAGCCGTCATCCTGACACAGGGAACCGATACACTTGAAGAAACGGCATTTCTCCTTTCACTTTACTGGCAAAAACCCCAGCCGCTCGTTATAACCGGTGCTATGCGGGCACCGATGGCAGCCGGTGCCGACGGGCCGGCCAATCTTTTATCCTCGTTACTCGTGGCAATAGATGAACAAAGCGTGGGCCGCGGCGCTATGGTGGTGATGAATGACGAAATCCATTCCGCCTATTTTGTGAGAAAAAGTCATTCGCTTAAAGTTGAAACATTCAAATCAGGTTTAGTCGGCCCGCTTGGCGTGATTGTCGAGGCAAAACCGGTATTCTTCCACTCTATCGATAGACGACCAAAACCGCTAAGCCTGCCGAAAACGCTTGATAAAAAAGTTGCCCTTGTCGAAGCGTGTCTTTCTTCAGGCGGAGATCATCTTGAACTCGTATTTTCAAGCGGCATTTATCAGGGCGTTGTCGTTGCCGGTTTCGGATCAGGCCATGTCAGTTTCGAGGAAGCCGACATTATTAAAAATTATGCGGGCACTCTGCCGGTTATTGTGGCAACACGGGCCTATAGCGGGCCAACGAGTGAAAGAACCTATGGTTATAAAGGTTCGGAAATTGATCTGATAAGAGGCGGCGTGCTGATGGGCGGGTGGCTTTCGCCCTTAAAAGCGCGGCTGTTATTATGGGCTCTCCTTTCAGCCGGTCATGATAAAGAGAAAATTGAAAAAGAATGGGGTCACTGGCAAATCGGTGAGACAGTAAAAACCGTTTGAAGTCACAAAAGCGGTTCGCCAATGAAAAAAACGTGAAAGCAATTGGATATTTTACACGAATGATTTAACATATTTTACTTCAAAAGTGACGCTGATAAAGCTTATAAATAATACCGCTTCATTAAGCCTTGTGCTCATCGTCAGGTTTTGAAAATAATAACGGGTGAAGCACCTTTGAAGCTTCTTGGAACGGGAACAACATGACGCGCACAGCAACTATAAAACGCAAAACCAATGAAACCGATATTTCGGTTTCGGTCAATCTTGACGGTACGGGAATATTTGAAATTGATACCGGCGTAGGGTTTTTCAATCATATGTTGGAACAACTTTCCCGCCATTCCTTAATTGATATGAAAATCAAGGCTGTCGGTGACACCTATATAGACGATCATCACACAGTGGAAGATTGCGGAATCGCATTGGGTGAAGCTATCAAACAGGCTTTGGGGGAGCGGCGCGGCATTCGCCGTTATGCTTCGCTTGATCTCGCTATGGATGAAACCTGTACGAGAGCGGCCATTGATGTATCAGGGCGCCCGTTTCTTATTTTCAAGGTCGAATTTCCGACACAAAAAATCGGCTCGTTCGATACCGAATTGGTCAGAGAGTTTTTCCAGGCTTTTTCCCAGCACGCCGGAATTACGCTTCATATTGTCAATCATTACGGTTTGAATAGCCACCATATAGCCGAGACCGCATTTAAATCGGTAGCCCGTGTTTTACGTGCTGCAATCGAGGAAGACCCGCGCCAGAAAAACGCTGTACCCTCGACCAAGGGCACTTTGAAAGGCTGATAAAATGCAAGTCGCAATTATCGACTACGGCTCCGGCAATTTACGCTCGGCCACAAAAGCTTTCGAGCGCGCAAGTCATGACCATAGCATAAACGCAAATATTATCCTCACCAATCGGGCAGAAGATGTTATGAAAGCCGACCGCGTGGTTTTGCCGGGCGTCGGTGCCTATGCCGATTGTCGAACCGGACTTGATGCCGTTCAGGGAATGGTTGAAGCTTTGAACGAAAGGGTGCTGAAAGGTGGCTATCCCTTCATGGGGATTTGCGTTGGTATGCAGCTCATGGCTTCCCGCGGAATGGAAAAAACAATCACCAACGGTCTTAACTGGATTAAAGGTGATGTCACTTTGATAAAGCCTCAAGACGATGCTTTGAAAGTGCCCCAGATCGGCTGGAACACCCTCGAACTGAAACGGAGCCACCCGCTATTTTCCGGCATCCGTACCGGTGAACAGGGGCTTCATGCCTATTTTGTCCATTCCTATCAACTTGATTGTCAAAATCCTGATGAATTATTGGCAGTAACCGATTATGGCGGGCCGGTCACAGCAGCAGTTATCCGCGACAATATGTTCGGGACGCAGTTCCATCCGGAAAAAAGCCAGCGTCTCGGCCTTCAACTCATTGCCAATTTTCTGGAATGGAAACCATGATTCTTTACCCTGCAATCGATCTAAAAGACGGCTTTTGTGTCCGCCTGAAACTCGGCGATATGAACAAGGCAACGGTTTATAGTGCCGATCCTGCCGCGCAAGCCCACCACTTCCAGTCGGAAGGTTTCAAATGGCTTCACGTTGTTGATCTCAACGGTGCATTTGAAGGCGTCACAGTCAACGGTTCGGCCGTTGATGCAATATTAGAGGCAACAACCAATCCTGTCCAGCTTGGTGGCGGTATCAGAACCCTTGCCCATATCGAAAACTGGCTGAAAAAGGGGCTCGCCCGCGTAATTCTCGGCACTGTTGCTGTCAGAAATCCGCAACTGGTTCGTGAAGCTTGCAAACTTTTTCCTGGAAAAATAGCCGTTGGTATTGATGCCCGCGGCGGCAAAGTTGCCGTTGAAGGGTGGGCTGAAGAGTCCGAACTTTCCGCCCTTGAACTGGCAAAACGTTTTGAAGGTGCAGGTGTTGCCGCCATTATCTATACCGATATTGATCGCGATGGCATCCTCACCGGTATCAACTGGAATTCAACCCTTGAGCTTGCCCGTTCTGTGACAATACCGGTTATTGCTTCCGGCGGTCTTGCCTCGATGGAGGATATAAAACGGCTTTGTTCACCCGAAGCTGCCATATTGAACGGCGCAATTTCGGGACGCGCTCTTTATGATGGGCATATTGATGCGAAAGAAGCATTGGCATTGATTGACGAGGCAAATAAAAAAGCCGGAAAGAGTGGGCAATTATGACACTCAAAGCGCGTATTATTCCTTGTCTTGATGTTAAAGACGGACGTGTCGTCAAAGGGGTCAACTTTGTTGATCTCGTTGATGCCGGTGATCCGGTTGAAGTTGCAAAAGCCTATGACAGCGCCGGTGCCGATGAATTGTGTTTTCTCGATATTACAGCAAGCAGCGACAATCGCGAGACATTGTTCGATGTTGTAGCCCGCACCGCCGACCAATGTTTCATGCCTGTCACGGTTGGCGGAGGTGTGCGCACTGTAAACGACATACGCAAACTTCTGCTTGCCGGTGCCGACAAGGTGTCGATAAACACAGCCGCTGTTAAAAACCCCGATTTTGTTGCCGAAGCCGCCGACAAATTCGGCAATCAATGTATTGTGGTTGCCATTGATGCCAAAGAGGTCGCAGGGGACGGTAAAAACCGGCGTTGGGAAATTTTTACCCATGGCGGCAGAAACCCGACCGGTATTGATGCTATCGAATTTGCCCGTCTTGTTGAAAAAAAAGGTGCCGGTGAAATTCTGCTCACCTCTATGGACCGTGACGGGACAAAAGAAGGTTATGATATTACATTGACCCGCACCCTTGCCGATGCAGTGGATATTCCTGTTATTGCATCGGGCGGCGTTGGAACACTCGACCATCTCGTGGCCGGTATCCGTGACGGACATGCAACGGCGGTGCTTGCCGCTTCAATTTTCCATTTCGGAACCTATAGCATCGATGAAGCAAAACATTATATGGCAAAAGCCGGCATTCCGGTACGTCTGGATGAATTCGGAGAAGGTGAATGACTGATTTTAGTTTGCATACCCTTGAACATACGATTGCCGAACGTGCAAAAGTTGACGATGGCAGTTCCTATACGGCAAGCCTCGTACAAAAGGGAATGGGACGTGCTGCCAAAAAAATGGGTGAGGAAGCGGTTGAAACTGTTATCGCCTCGATTGATGAAGATGACAAACATTTCATCAGCGAGAGCGCCGACCTGATCTATCATTTGCTGGTTATGTGGCATATACGCGGAATAAAGCTTGATGACGTTATCAAAGAACTTGCAAGGCGCACAGCTCAATCCGGACTTGAGGAAAAGGCATCCCGAAAGAATGGTTGATACACCAGAGCCTACTCACCAATCCGGCGACCTCGGTGATTTTGTTTTCGGCCGTTATTCGCCCTATAGCATTTTTACTGCCTATGAATGGTCTGTCTTTCGTGCCGATACGCCACTGACCCTGACCTTTGACGAGGTCAAGCGATTGCGTTCCATCGGTGATCCGATTGATCTTCATGAAGTGCAACGCATTTATCTTTCCCTTTCCCGCCTGCTTTCGACCCATGTCGAAGCAATCCAGATGCTGTTTCAAAAACGCAAACGTTTCTTGCGCACACAAGACACAGCTAAAACACCGTTCATCATAGGTATTGCGGGTTCTGTTGCGGTTGGTAAATCGACCACCGCCCGCATTTTGCAAGAACTCCTCAAACGTTGGCCATCCAGCCCCAAAGTTGACCTGATAACAACAGACGGTTTTCTTTACCCCAATGCGGTTTTACGAGCAGAAAACCGGATGGATAGAAAAGGCTTTCCTGATTCCTATGATGTCGGCAAACTCTTACGTTTCCTTTCCGCAATCAAAGCAGGCATGGGTGACGTTGTAGCACCGCTTTACTCCCACGCGGCCTATGATGTTTTGCCAAACGAGCAGATTGTTGTCGACCGGCCGGATATTCTTATTGTCGAAGGTATTAACGTGCTTCAGGTCAGGGATTTGCCGCGTGATGGAAAAGCCGTGCCATTCGTTTCCGACTTTTTCGATTTTTCTATTTATATTGACGCAAAAACCGAAATTATCCGCCACTGGTATATGGAGCGGTTCCGCCGTTTCCGGCTCACAGCTTTCCAAAATCCCCAATCATTTTTCCATCGTTATTCAAAAATGACTGAACAGGAAGCGATGGCGGTTGCCGAAAATTTGTGGAACACAATCAATCTGAAAAATCTTGAAGAAAATATTTTACCAACACGGCCACGTGCCGATCTTATCTTGCACAAGGGTAGCGATCATCTGGTGGAATATGTTGCGCTTAGAAAATTATAGGTGAATTATGTCGCGAATATTGGCTCCGATAACATCTTGCCCGATTGAATTTACAACAGAACAATCCGAACACAGCCACCCGATCATTCTGGTCGCAGAAAATGATTTCTCCTTTGCTTCCGAAGACACTGTTGCAGGCTCGTGGGCAAAAGCCAATCACTTCACCGGCAAAAGCGGTGACATATTGGTGGTTCCTGATAATGACGGGATAGCTTCCAGAGCCTACCTCGGAGCGGGCGACGGTAGCGATGCCTTTATAACCGGAAATTTGTTCAAACAATTGCCGGAAGGTGAATGGCATTTTGAAAATTTGCCGGAAAACCCGCTTAATCTTTTTCTGGGACTTGGGTTAGGAAGTTATAAATTCCGCCGCTATCTCCAGACAAAAGCACAAAAAAAACTTAAAATCACCCTTCCTGACAATATTGATAAAGATGAACTGGAACGTCTTACTGAAACAACATTTCTTGTTCGCGATCTCATCAATACGCCGACCAATGACATGGAGCCCGACACAATCGAGGAAGCAATACGCCAATTGGGAAGAACTTACGGCGCGACTGTTACAAGTATTTGGGGAGATGATCTTCTCAAACAAAATTTCCCGATGGTTCACGCTGTCGGGCGTGCCGGCTCGGTAGCCCCGCGTATTATCGACCTCCGCTGGGGAGACATGAACCACCCTAAAGTGACATTGGTGGGAAAAGGAGTGGCATTCGATAGTGGTGGCCTCGATATAAAATCCGCAAATGGCATGTTATTGATGAAAAAAGATATGGGCGGAGCTGCCAATGTCATGGGGCTTGCCAAACTCATCATGGATGCAAAACTCCCCATCCGGTTGCGACTTATCGTTCCCGCTGTTGAAAATTCGATTTCCGGAAATGCTTTTCGGCCCGGAGATGTTTTAAAAAGCAGAAAGGGATTGACTGTCGAAATCGGCAATACCGATGCTGAAGGGCGGCTTATTCTGGCGGATGCGCTCGCCTTTGGCGACGAGGAAAAACCGGATTATCTTTTTGACATGGCAACCTTGACCGGTGCGGCACGTGTCGCATTGGGACCGGATGTCCCGCCCTTTTATTGCAACAATGAAAATCTCGGTCAAAAAATCTCCCGCATTTCAATGGAAATTCAGGATCCGCTATGGCAATTGCCACTCTGGAAACCTTATCAGAAAAAACTCGCCTCCCGCATTGCCGATCTCAACAATGTAACTACAGACGGATTTGCCGGCTCTATTACGGCTGCTTTGTTTTTACAGAAATTCGTCGATCAGGCGGCAAACTGGGCACATTTTGATATTTATGGCTGGACACCGGCCGAAAAGCCCGCTTTCCCGATTGGTGGTGAAGCCCAAGGAATTCGCGCTCTTTATACAATTCTGAAAGGTCTTTGATGGATAAACTTGACCCGCGTCTTCATGCCTATCGCCTCGACCTTGCCGACGAAGCTTTGCGTGGCAAAGTGGAGGCATCCCGATTTGTAGCCGGTTCTTTGAAGCGCATTGTCGCACCTGTTGCTGCTCTTTACAAAATTCCGGACGCGCTCTCAGAACGGCAAAGCGAATGTCTCTTCGGCGAAAATGTAAAAGTCTTTGAAGAAAAAAACGGCTTTTGCTGGGTTCAAGCCCAACAAGATGGCTATGTCGGTTACGTAGAACAGTCAAAAATCGGTTCTATTGGTAATCAACCCACCCATCGGGTGAACGTGCCACGCACTTTCCAATATCGTGATGCGGACTTGCGCAGCCCCATGATTAGCCCTTTATCCATGGGAAGCCGCATCAGCGTGGTTGCAGAGGCCGAAACACGCGGCACCCGTTATGCTAGGCTTGATAACGGAGATTTTGTTGTTTTCAACCATATCATGCCTGTCACCACGGTGGCAGATGATTATGTAACAATAGCAGAATCTTTCATTCACACGCCCTATCTTTGGGGGGGCAAAAGTGGTTTGGGAATTGATTGTTCAGGCCTTGTGCAACTTGCGATGATGATGACGGGACGAACAGTCTTGCGTGATACCGATATGCAGCAGGCAACAATCGGAAAAAATATTTCGCCGGATGACGGCCTCAAACGCGGCGATCTGGTGTTTTGGAAAGGTCATGTAGCCATTATGATTGATTCCGGAACGCTTATTCATGCCAATGGCGCATCAATGGATGTGAAAACAGAGCCCCTCGATCAAGCTATTGCACGCATAGCCCTTCATCACGCCCGACCGACTTGTTATCGCCGTCCGGATTAAAGAAAAAAATTGTCATACCGGTGATGTGGCTCGAAGATTTTCCTGAACCCGCCCGCACCTGTGGTTTCACGAAAGCTACCATATTACCCGTCCGGCTTTCGGGCGAGGCATAAAACTTCCGGAAGAATGGGTGGGAATTCGACTTGTTGAATGGAAAAACCGGTCGAATTGACACCCGACAGTCTCATTATGATGGAAGCGGCGATATATCGGGAACAATCCGCCTGTTTCACAAACGGGTGGCCGCGCGAAAAAGATGATCCCCGACCGGATTCGGGAATAGCGACAAGTGTAGCATTATCGATAAGTTTTTTTCCGCAATGGTATAAAGAAATAAATGAAAAAGCCGGTACTTTTCATACCCGTGTCATTGCCGGAAGTAATGGAAGCGCAATTCTTTTGCTTGCAAATAATGAAACAGATCTTTTATTGGCCTATTCCGGTTATCACGAGACTGCGCGCCAATCGGAAGAAATTCAATTGATTGACAATTGCACATGAAACACTGGTTCCCGTCAGTGTTGTTGATAAAAACGGAAAGCCCGATATTGACCGGAATGACAGAACAGCCTGATCCATTTTTGTTTTTTTACCGCCAACCTTGAAAACGATTATCGCCCGTCATATCGCAAGCTTGGATGAAAAGCCGAATCTGCATGGCGTGCATGAAACCCACTCTTTCAGTTCCTTGGTCGGGCTAAAAGCTACCGTTACTGGTATGGCCTTTCTACCCTATCAACTATGTAAACCGGCAATAGATAGCGGGCTGATCGTGGAAATTGAAAATTTTGCATGGCTTATGCCGCAGGGGACATTGCTCTTTATCGTAAAAAATTTTCAAACCATCCGATCGTTGATAAAATATGGGCTTATTATGTCGACGACCGTTTAAAATAAGCACAAGTATATTTACCTCATTCCGGTTTGGAAATTGATAAAACTGGTTGTTAAAAACCGGTCATATACACGTTTTATTGCGTGAAATATCCGTTTAAATAATATAAAGGCGGTCTTGACTGTATTCGGCTTGGACGAATTTTTGAAAAACCTGAAACCGGCGAGGGGGAAAATGGGGCATCAAGCTAGCGAAGGTAACCGGTCAATCCGGCAAAGCATCAAGGAACACTGGCGCGAATTTGCTGCCGCAAGTGCCGGTAATGCATTGGAATTCTATGATATTCTGATCTATGGTTATTTTGCGATTACAATCGGGAATTTATTCTTCCCGAATAAGGACAGTGCCGTATCATTGCTGATTGCTGTCGGAACATTCGGTATATCTTTTATCACCCGCCCACTCGGCTCGATCGTATTGGGAAGCTATGCCGATAAAGCCGGTCGGAAAGCATCTATGTCTCTTTCCATCTCGCTGATGGTTATCGGCACTGCAATGATAACCTTTTGTCCTACTTATGAAACCATCGGAATTCTGGCCCCGCTTATCATCATCATAGCGCGCATGTTACAAGGATTTTCAACCGGCGGGGAATTCGGTTCGTCTGTTGCTTTTATGGTAGAACATGCCGGAATTGACAAACGTGGATTTTTTGCCAGTTTCCAGATGTCGACACAAGGGCTGGCAACCGTTTTTGCAGCCGGTTTAAGTGCCCTGCTATTTGCTCTTCTTTCTCCCGAACAGCTTAATTCATGGGGTTGGCGTCTTGCCTTTGCCTTTGGTTTGTTAATCGGTCCGATCGGCTTTTATATACGCCGCGGTGTTGCCGAAACAGCCGATTTCGAGACTGTCAAATCCAATCGCCCGAAAAATACGCCTCTACACGATCTCTTCAAATATAATTGGCATGATATTCTGCTTTGCATTGGAGTTGTAGCGGCGGCAACAGCATTCAATTACGTACATAAAATTTACATGCCGACTTATGCGATCAAACAATTGCATTTACCCGAAACTTTTTCTTTCATCGGAGCAGTGATTACCGGATTTATGCTGTTAATCGTCTCGCCGATGGTCGGCACGATTTCCGACCGGTTCGGACGTATCCGGATCGTCGCTATTTCATTCGTATTTCTTGGTGTTACATCCTGGCCGCTATTCTATATTCTTAACGCAATGCCTACACCTGCGGTACTCTTTGCGGTACAGGCTTTTGTCGGTTTTCTTCTGGCGTGCGGCCTTGCGGCAATACCTGCACTTATTGCCGAGATTTTCCCGACCAATGTGAGAAGTACCGGTCTTGCGGTCAGTTACAATCTGTCGGTCACTATTTTCGGCGGTTTTGCACCGCTGATAGCAACCTGGCTTATTCAGACTACGCATAACAACATGTCGCCAAGCTTTTACGTCATGTCCACGGTTCTTCTGAGCCTGATATCAATCCTCCTATTGGCTCGTCGCCATAAAGCGACAGATAAAAACAAGGATTTCAGTTAAGATCATGAATACCAATCTCGAACAATATCCGATCGAATTGCCGTTCCCCGACCTGTCGGCGTGGAAACAAGGTAATTGCGGTGTCGATTATATTTATCAGTTCAAGTCGGGGCATCCCGGTAAACACGCTATGATTATGTCGCTCATCCATGGCAACGAAATCAGCGGCGCATTGGTTGTCGACAAGCTCTTGCGTGACAAATTCAAACCCGAACGTGGTACACTTACTTTGGGTTTTGCCAATGTTGCCGCCTATGAAGCATTTTCTCCCGATGCACCCGATGCTACGCGGTTTCTTGACGAAGATATGAACCGCGTCTGGAGCGAAGAAGCCCTTGATGGATCCCGTGACAGTCTGGAATTGCGTCGGGCGCGTGCGTTACGCCCCGTTGTCGATCAGGTTGATCTGCTGGTGGATCTTCATTCTATGCATGAATCCGATCCGGCAATCATGATGGGGGGTTACCTTAAAAAAGGGGAAGATCTCGCCCGCCAAGTCGGTGTTCCTGAATATATTGTAATGGACAAAGGCCATAAAGCAGGAAAACGGCTGCGTGATTACGGTGATTTCGGCAATCCGCAAAGTCGCAAGGCTGCAATTTTATTTGAATCAGGTCAACATTTTGAAAAACAGGCCTACCCCGCAGCTCTCGATGTTGCTGCGCGATTTTTGATGGTTGCCGGTATTGCTGATAGAAAAACTGTTGAACATTACCTCCTGCCAACAGCTCCACAACAACAGAAACTGGTTGATATTACCGAAGCTGTTACAATCAAAACAGATAACTTCCGTTTTTCCGACAATTTTAAAGGCATGCAACTGATTGGCAAAGCTGGCACTATCATAGCCTATGATGGTGACGAAGAGATCAAAACGCCTTACGACAATTGCATTCTCGTTCAACCGTCAATGCGCCATGCCCGCAAAGGTAACACGGCAGTACGTCTGGGAAAGCTCGTTGAATAAAATCCGGAATATAAATTTGAATGGCGGTTTTTTCCCGCCATTCGATTAAAAACCTTCAACGACAAGTTTGCCGACCGAGCGGTGCGTTTCGATCAAACGGTGGGCTTCTCTCAAATTGGCAGCATTGATTGGCGACAAAACCTTTGAAAGCGTGGGAACAAGCTTTTTCTCGTCGATCAATTGCGCGACATGATGCAGAATTTGTCCTTGGCGCGCAATATCGTCTGTCACGAACATGGAACGGGTAAACATTGATTCCCAATGAACCGAAACGCTTTTCATCTTTAGCGGGTTAATATCAAATGTTTTCGGTCCATCAATAAGACCAAGTCGTCCTTCGGGGGCGATAATATTGACATATTGAGGTAAATAACCGTCGGAATTTGCTGTCGAAAAGATGAATGACGGATTGGGGAAGCCGATCTTTTCAAGTTGTGGAGCAAAATCTTTTGTGTGGTCAATGACGTGATGCGCTCCCATCTTCAACGCCCATTCCTGTGATTGCGGGCGGGAAGCGGTTGCAATAATTTCAACATCGGAGAGTTGACGAGCCAATTGAATGGCTATCGAACCCACTCCACCAGCACCGGCAATCATCAAAAGGGCATTTTTGCCATTGTGAACCGGTTTCAAAATATCAATGCGGTCAAACAACATTTCGTAAGCGGTAAGCGATGTGAGCGGCATCGCAGCCGCTGTCTTGAAATCAAGACTTTCCGGTTTAAGTGCAACAAGGCGGCTATCAATAGCTTGAAATTCACTGTTTGAACCTTGCCGGTTGATAGCACCGGCATAAAAAACTTCATCTCCCTCGTGAAAACCGGTAACATTTTTACCAAGTTTTTGCACAATGCCGGACGCATCAAACCCTAAAATTCGTGGGCTACCGTCAAATGGTTTACCGGTCTGGCGCGTTTTCACATCAATCGGATTGACCGAAACAGCCTTCACCGCAACCAGAAGGTCGTAATCGCCGATTTCCGGCATTTCCAAATCGAAATCCTGCAAAGACCGATCATCAGTAATCGGCAAATTCTCGAAATATCCGACGGCTTTCATAATGGTTTTCCTTTGGCGAGAAACATTTAAAACATCTATAAAATGGCTAGGGTAGAAGCTAATCGTTCTCCTACCCTACCAATTTAGAGTATTTTTGAAAGAAAGCCAATTCAACCTGACAAATCAGTGATCGCATTATTTTGCATCTGATAGAGATGAACAATGCCGAATAGAACCGGAATTTCAAAAGAACCCGAATTATTTGGCAATTTTTTTCTGATCTTGTGATGAATCCTCTACATGGTCAATATCGTCGAAATCGGGATCTTTGAACTGTAAATCATGGAGGTGCTTATAAAGGCCGCCTTCAATCTTCAACAATTGATGCTGGGTTCCCTGTTCGACAATCCTGCCGTTTTTCATAACAACAATTTTGTCGGCACGCGAAATTGTCGAAAGCCTGTGGGCTATGACAATGGTTGTGCGGTTGGTGGTCAGACGTGCCAAAGCTTCCTTGATTAACGATTCCGATTCCGAGTCGAGAGCACTTGTCGCCTCGTCCAGTATCAGAATTTCACTATTGCGCAACATAGCGCGTGCGATAGCAATACGCTGTTTTTGACCACCCGAAAGATTGCCGCCATTATCACCGACATCGGTATCGTAACCGTCTGGCAGTTCCATAATAAAATCATGTGCATTGGCAAGCTTGGCAACTTCCTCTATTTCTTCTTCGGTCGCCCCTTCGCGCCCTAACCCGATATTATAGCGGACAGTGCCTTGGAAAAGAAACGTATCTTGCCCGACATAAGACATCAATTCGCGCAATGATTTGAAACTGGCATCACGAATATCCTGACCATCAATCAGAATGCGGCCTTCCTGCGGATCATACAGGCGCATGATAAGGTTAATCATTGTCGATTTCCCCGATCCGGAAGGCCCGACCAATGCCGTCATCTTTCCTGCCGGAATATCAAGAGTGATGTCATGCAGAACCATGTGATCCTTCACATAGGAAAAGCCGACATGTTCAAGCCGGACATCGCCCTTCGAGCGGTCAAGATCAACCGGATTTTCTTTTTCCATAAGGGTAAGCGGATGATCGAGAATTTCAAACATCATACGCACACCGATCATGCCTGATTCGATTTTGACACGCACATTGGCAACCCGCTTTGCCGGTTCATAGGCCAGAAGGAGTGCGACAATAAATGACATCAGCTCGCCTTGAACGCCAACTCTTTGCGTCGCCATATAACCGGAAAAACAAATAACAACAGCAATTGCAATACCGGCAAGAGTTTCCATAATCGGACTGGTTGCAGCTTCCAGCTTGGCAATGCCGTTTGAACGTACTTCGACATCGGTAATCGCCTTATTCATGCGCCGTTTCATCAGTTCTTCGAGCGAGAAAGCTTTAATGACACGAATGCCAATTGTTGTTTCCTGCATAACTTTAATGATTTCAGCAATGGAAGAGAGTTCCTTTTCCATTAACCCGCGAACGCGCTTCAAAACCTGACGGACCCCGATAAAAGCGATAGGGCCAACCGCCAAAGCGACAATGCTGAGTAGAAAATTCTGATAGAGCATGACTGCGAGAAGGCTGATAACCGAAAAAAGATCACGTACAAACGTGGTTACAATCGTATCGATAATGTTGCGAGCAGCATTTGCATTTTGCGTTACACGCACAAGCAGATCGGATGAAGACGTATTCTGATAGAAAGCAACACCTTGTTGCATAAGGCGCGAATAAATACGGCGCTGTTGTTCTGCAACGATACTGTTTCCTGCCTTACTCAAAAAATAGGTCTGCGCAAAAGTGGAAAATCCTTTGATAATAAAGATAACCGCCACTCCGGTCGAAACCATCGCAATGACCTTGAAATCATTTGCTTCGATGATGTGATTGACTACATCACGCATAATCCAGGCACTTGCGCCGGTCGTAGCAGATATGACGAGCATTGATATGATTGCGCAAATATACCAGAATGCATGTTTGCGGAAATTATCATGCAGCAAACGAACAATCAGTCTTTTATCAAATGATGATAACTGTTTCTTTTTAGCCATAAATAGCCGAACCTTTTTAAATGACTGCCTCTAGTAACAGATAAGTAGAAGCATCATCAACGAGCACTACTGGTAGCTTGTTCCTATCCTGTTGAAGATCGAGATGCAAGAATTCCATCCACTCTGCCATATGTTTCAAGTTTAATGGAACCGACGGTTATGTGCAATATTACGCGTTTATGTCATTTTGATCGGTACATTATCTCAAAAGTGCACAGATGCCGGACGCCTGTGGCTTTTCCTGCCTGTCAAAAAGCCGCCACCCGATTTTGTGCACATCTTTTTAAAAAAATCCGCCGATTCATTATTTTTAAAACTGCCCTTATAGGCTGCAAACTCTTACGTCGGGCCAACTCCTATGTTCGACCAGTTGTTATGTCGACTCAGCTCTTAGACCTGAAACGGGAACCGGATTGCGAATTGCCGTCATTGCGATTCGATACATGGTTGAAATGTCCGGATTTTATACGGCTTTGCCAAAAAATATAAAATAGCCCCGACGGCAGGCTCTCAAAAGCCGCTCATCGGAGCTCAAAAAGCGATACCGAAGGTTATCCTTCGACTTCCGGCACTGTCGAGAGTTACTTCTTCTCGTCGTTTCTCAGTTGTATGCTATCGGCTGTCTTTTCAATTTCATCGCTATAGGCAGCCAATGTTCCCTTCTCGCCGGTTGCGTGCATGAAAATCGGATGCCCGTCATTGCCCACAGCCGCATAAATAACAAGATCTACCGGATCGCCTTTCATCTCTGCTGTCGCCTGCAACCTCAAACCGGGGTGGCCAGCGAACTTTGTGTGCGAGGTCTTGCGATCTGCGACATTGTTAACGGTCCCTTTGATAGAGTTAAGATAATTATCGACAACCTTGTCGAGAGGAGCACCCTGAGCCGTTTCAAGCCCCTTTGTCACCACAATATCGGGACTTTCAGCACTATCTTTTGTATAAGCCGGAATGGTCAACATTGCCGAACTGTTCATAATGGAGCCAACAAATTCAAATGGCGGTTCAACACCAAAAGTAAATGGAAGAGCGCTTAATTGATCGCCTTCATCATTATGACGGGCAAGCGAAACGGATGCGAAAATCTTCATCGCATCATCCAATGCGAAATGTTCTGTTTCAGGAGCCTGTACGGTAATCACGTAAGAAGCATTCTGTGCAAAAAGCATTGAAGACCATTTATCAAAAACACCATTGGCGGCAGTTTGCTTTCCCTGATAAACAAGCAAAGCATTACCATCACGCGATTTCGTGCGGGAACGTGAAGTAATTGAATAATGATGATTATCCATAGCGGATATGAATGTTTTTTCGTCGTTAAATAACTTTTTCACACTGTCACTGGCTGGCGGCATTGTTGCAACGATAATAGATGCACCGGACTTTTTGTCTATAAAACCGCTAAAATCGGTTGTCAGAGTAAAGCTGTCGGGCACACTAATATAGACCGCTGTTCCCGGAACTTTCTGGTATACAGCCGCTTCCGCAGCCATCGGCGCCAGGCATAAAGCAATAACAGCTGAAAAGAAACTTATTGGTTTATACACTTAAACATACCTCCAGCATGGCAAACTATCTAAATGTAACATTCTGTCCGAACAACACTCGTGAATATAATATAATAAATAAACGCATTTCAGAAAAAAACGTTCATCATAAAATGCCATTAAGAGCGGTCATTCACGGAAATGTGACGCGCTATGTTACTTTTCCTGAAACCGTAACAAAAATAGAGTACGATGCCAATAAGGTTCCACAACAGAAAATAATATTGGGTTTTCGATGGAAGGCTGAAAAACAGATAAATGCAGCCTATTGCACTGAGCGGGCCGACAATAAAGACCAAAGGTGTTTTGAATTTTCTGGGAACATCGGCTGCTGTTTTGCGTAAAACAATCAGGCATATGCCAACAGAAGTGAAGGCAACCAGCGTTCCGGCATTGGCAAGTGCAGCTATTTCATCAAGTCGGAAAAGCCCGGCAATTGCGGCAATAATGACGGCGGTAAAAAGCGTCGTTGCAACCGGCGTTCCGGTTTTTGCGTTGACGCGCGAGAGGAAACCGGGAAGGGTTCCATCGCGTCCCATAACAAAAAATATACGTGTCTGGCCATAGAAGAATGCCAGTAACACTGTCGGCAATGCTATAACAGCCGCAATGCCGATCAGACCGGCAATGCGGTTCGAGCCTAATGTACGCAAAATATGGGCAAGCGGTTCTTCACTATGCGCAAAACTGGTGTAATGGAGTGCACCTACTGCTCCAAGGCCGACGAGAACATAAATGATGATACACGCAATCAGCGAACCGACGATACCGATAGAAAGATCCCGACGCGGTTGTTTGGTTTCCTCGGCAGCGGTTGCAATTGTATCAAAACCATAAAATGCGAAAAATATAATAGCGGCCGCAGCCATCACACCACGTTCTACACCATCCGGTGACATGACTTTGGAAAATCCGTTCGGCATGAAGGGATGAAGATTTTCAAGATTGAAATGGGGAAGTGTGACAATAATAAAAAGTACCAAAGCTGCTATTTTGATAACAACAAGGAACAAATTCAATGTCGCACTTGCTTTGGTACCAATCATCAACATGCCGGCAATAACAAAAACAATAAACACAGCCGGAAGATTGACAAACCCGTGCACACCGGTTGCCGGATCTACTGCGTTGTAACCTGCCGAAAGCCAGAACGGCAAATGAATGCCGATGCCGTGCAAAAATCCTGTTGCGTAAGCCGACCAGCCAACGGCCACAGTGCTGACCACAAGTGAATATTCAAGAATAAGGCTCCACCCGACAATCCAGGCAATCAACTCGCCTAATGCTGCATAGGAATAGGTATAGGCTCCGCCTGCTAGCGGAATAAGAGTTGCAAGTTCCGCATAGGCAAAAGCGGCACATGCACACACAACACCGGCAATGACAAAGGATAACAGCACGGATGGCCCTGCTCTGTCGGCACCAATACCGATGAGGGTATAAATACCGGTCCCGACAATTCCACCGACACCTAACGCGACAAGATGGGGCCAACTTAATGTCGGAATGAGTTTTCGTTCCCTTTGTGACGTTTGCCCAATCACCGGTTTACGTCTAAGCCATCCTGACATTACATATAATCCCTACTCTTGCCGCATAACCATGCTTTCTATATTTCAAAAAAACATGTTTCCCTTCGCGGTATAAAACTCGAAACACAACTTCTATGCTTTGAACAGCATAAAAACAAAATACGATATGTTTACTATTTCATTTGCCGATTAGGGTTTGCAACTAAAAGTTAATAAAAAAGCACCGTTATCAACGGTGCTTTTTAAAAAATACACAAAATTATTTGGGCGCAATAACCATCATCATCTGTCGCCCCTCAAGTTTTGGCTCGGCTTCAACTTTTGAAATACCGGCTGTATCCAATTTTACACGTTCGAGAAGCTGCATGCCCAATTCCTGGTGCGCCATTTCGCGGCCACGGAACCGAAGGGTAATTTTGACCTTGTCGCCACCTTCAAGAAATTTTCCGATTGCCTTCATTTTTACCCCGTAATCGTGGGTATCAATGTTCGGCCGCATCTTGATTTCTTTGATTTCCACGGTCTTCTGTTTCTTGCGCGCCTCGGATGCCTTTTTCTGGTTCTGATATTTCAGCTTTCCAAGATCAATGATTTTGCAAACCGGTGGTTCGGCATTTGGAACAATCTCGACAAGATCGAGACCTGCCTCTTCAGCCATTGCTAAAGCATCTTGCGTCGGAACGACCCCGTGATTATGCCCCTCATGATCGATAAGTTGTATGCGAGGAATGCGGATATCCTGATTGGAACGCGGCCCATCTTTTGGGGTTGGCGTTGTTTTAAACGGTCGGCGAATGGTCGATTCTCCCTATAATAGTTTCAATTATCCAGTTCAGATACAATTTATCCTTTAAAACCTGTGTGATAACTTGGTTTACCCAAGATTTCACACCGGATATTTTATTTCAGTCGAATAAATTCATCTGTTTTTCGTCATATACAAATTAACGTTCAAAAACAACCGAAATGCTAGGTTTTATTGAATATTGGCTTTAAAGCGGCATTAAGGGTTTATGTTCGCGATTTTCCGGCTAAAATAAGTCTATCTATAATATTTGTTATCGTTCCGGCGATGTAAGGAGTTTTTCATGCAAAATGGTGATCTTGAATTTTTAACTGTCGGCCATCAAAAACTCGCAATACGTGCCCTTGAAGGAACAAAACACCCCGGTTTGATGTGGCTACCGGGTTACCGCTCGCACATGATGGGGGGAAAAGCCGTTGCATTGAATGCATTTGCAGAAAAAAACGGCTATCCGTTTTTGCGCTTCGATTATTCGGGCACTGGCGAATCGGAGGGCGATTTTTACAAGGGAAGCATTTCCTTGTGGTTGCAGGAAAGCCTGACGCTTTTTGAAAAATTTTGCCGCGGCCCGCAAATTATAGCAGGTTCATCAATGGGTGGATGGATAGCGCTTCGCATGGCGCAGGAATTGGCAAAGAAACACATTCCGCTTGCCGGTTTGTTGCTTCTCGCCCCTGCAACTGATTTCACCCGTGACCTTGTTCGCCCGCAAATGACAAGCAAACAAAATCGGGAACTGGAAGAACGCGGCTTTTTTGAAGTCCCTTATGAAAACGAGCCGGAACCGGTTCCTTTTACCAAAATCTTTCTTGATGACGGTGATAAAAATCTGGTTATGGAAGGCCTTATCGATATTCATTGTCCGGTTCATATCATTCAGGGAATGGCCGACAATGAAGTTCCTTATCAGCATACGCTTGAACTTGTCGAACATCTGCCTTTCGATAATGTTACACTCACTTTGATTCGTGATGGCGAACACCATCTCTCCCGTCCGCAAGATATTGCCGCCATCCTCAACGCTTTGGAGATGCTGATAGCAAACGGTGCGCGTTGAATATGCCTGATCGATATGACAAGGAAAGAATAAAACCGGTTCTTCATTTTAGACGAATTGATTAAAAGGCAAAAACGGAAGAGAATAAAAAGGATTCCCTTTTATAAGGAAATCCGGCTCTACCCGCCGATATGTTTGCGGTGGGTGTGACATGGTTTCAGTCCGTTGTGATAATAATTTTCCTATAATATGATTAAATCTCTTCAAAAAACGCTTTCATTTCCTAAATAAGGCCCATGTTTTCTAGCCTCTCCCGCTCGCCTGATTTGAAACCGGAAAAGCTGCAATTGACACTTCAATTGTCAGACCGTTCCTTGCCGCTTACAATCGTGAAAACTGCGCGCGCAAAAAGGCTGACATTGCGCATAGAAGCCGGCGGAAAAGGCGTTCGTGTCACTGTTCCTCCGAAAACATCGGAAAACGAGATTACGAGCTTCATTGAACGTTATAAAGGTTGGATAGAAAGCCGCATTTCCCGTTTGCCAGCGCCTCGCAATACGCCGATGTTGAAAGCCGGTGCTGCTATACCTATTCTGGGCCATCCCTATGAAATCATACATCGGGAAGGGCGGGGCACAGTCACCATCATTGCCGATGATAATGGTAAGGGTGGAAAAATAATTGTTTATGGTGACGAGCGTTATTTACCAAGGCACATTGGAGACGCACTTAAAAAACAGGCCGCTCATATTATTGCTCCGCTTGTCGAAAAGCATTGCGCTACCGTAGGCCGGAAGCCGGTTTCCGTCCGCTATAAGGACACCAGAAGCCGTTGGGGGTCGTGTTCTGCTGACGGGCATTTGTCATTTTCATGGCGAATTGTCATGGCTCCTTTGGGAGTTATCGACTATCTCGTTGCCCATGAGGCTTCCCACCTTGTTGAAATGAATCATAGTTCCAAATTCTGGGCTTTATGCGAAAAATTATGCCCGCGAACGAAAGAATGTAAAGCATGGTTGAAACGCAATGGACAAGCCTTGCACGCCATTGACTTCAAATAGATCGGTTGAATGATCGTCAATTATTACGCATCAAGCCCCATTTGCCAGAATTCGGTTTCGAGACGCGTAGCCGTGTTGAATATTTCGCTCAAACGTTGAAAACGCACTTCCCCTTCATATTTTTCCGCAAGCTTGTTGAAACTATCAATAAAGGCTATCACCCCTTTGATATATTCTTCGCTTTCGTAATTTTTAATCCATTCCGAATAGGGATTGCCATTAAAGACAGTGGTTTTGGAACCTGCAAGCCGCAAGCCGACTTCGGCATAACCGGCAACGCAGGGCAATAGAGCGGCCATCAAATCAAGCCGGTCGCCGGCATATCCGACATCGAGAACGTAGCGCGTATAGGCAATTGTTTCCAATGCCTCGGTTGCTCTACTCATTTCCTGTTCGGAAATTCCCCATTTTTTGGCATAAGCGACATGAAGCGGCATTTCTTCAATAATGGATTTGAGGCCATCAAGTGCTTCCCTGATATCTGCAATATTTGTCGATTTTGCCGCGAGAAGCGCATAACCGCGGGAAAAATGAACCAGAAACAAATAGTCCTGCGTCAAAAATTTTCTGAAACATTTCTCGGCCAGTGTTCCCGCTGCCAATTGATTAACAAAGGAATGGCCAACATAAGCCTGCCACAGCTCGCCAGCCTTCATCCGCAACTTTCCGAAAGGACCTCGTTCAAAATCAGGTTTTTCCATTAATCCTCCGCTATATCGGCCTGACAGGACTGTAAAACGACTTTTTCTGCCTTTGACTGGTCGTTATCTTTATAGGTGAGACTTGCGTCGTTCCCCTTTATATGGAAACGATAATTATCCTGATCGTCAACAGCAATAAAAAGCCTTTCCGGCCCTTTGACATCTTCATGCATTGCTACCAATTTTCCATCAACAAAAATAACCGCATAAGAATCATCTTTATCTTTGATAAAAATCGCCTGCAACGCCACACCACGTTCACAAATATAGGTTTGATTACGCACTGAAGAAGCTTGTGCATTGGCCGCAAAGCCATAAAGAGCAGCCAGGATAAATGTCATAAGGAAAGTCTTTTTCAACATTCTTCAAGCCCTTTTGAATGAAATCAAAATTTTTTGGAACTTTATATTCGGCCACTCGTTTAGTGAGCACCAGGACGAAACCTGGTATCCCCCAAGGTGCCCGATAGAGTTGCCCCCGCTTGTCTAGTCGGGCACCCCTTTCTTCTCATTATACGCCTCCTCCCATATAATGAGGACTAACCTACTACAATCGGTGTTCCAACCGGAACCCGATTGTAGAGGTCGATAATATCCTGATTCATCAGCCTGATACAACCGGATGACATTGATTGCCCGATGGACCACCATTCCGGTGAACCATGGATTCTATATCCCGTATCGCGCCCGTTTTGATAAATATAAAGCGCGCGTGCACCAAGCGGGTTGGTCGGCCCCGGTTCCATACCATTACGATATTCGACAAGTTCGGGTTTTCGACCAATCATTTCAGCAGGCGGTGTCCAGCGCGGCCATTCACGTTTAAACTGGACATTGGCACGCCCCGACCATTGGAAACCGGCTGCACCAATACCGACACCATAGCGCAAAGCATCGCCGTCAGGCTGGATGAAATAAAGAAAATGGTCTTTCAGGCTCACAACAATTGTACCGGGTGGTTCGCCTGTCGGATTGGGTACAATCTGCCGTAGAAATTGTTTTGGAACTTTATCATAAGGTATGGCGGCAAGCGTATAAGGACCTTCATGAACGGCCGCATACATTTTGTCGGGCGTTGTAAAACCTTTATCAATTCCGATCGGGGGGCGCGGGATTGCTCCGGTGGTCATATTACTATAACCATCTCCCAAAATTCCGCTGCTTGTGCAGCCACTCAAGACCCCGATAAAAGCTGTTCCGCTTCCGACAAGGAAAGTGCGGCGAGTCAAAGAGGGGCATGATTTTTTCATAAAATACCTGAACTCGTCTTCAAAAATTTGCAATTCAGAACGGATTCAATTTCCGATCATTTCCGTTCAACCAATATTCAACTTTTGCGATAATGCATAAGGATGGTTTCCGATTGGTTAATTCTGTTTTAAAACTGCTTCCACAAGTGCACACCAGAAAATTGCTCCATCCACCAGATTGCGATCGTCAAAATTATAGTGAGGGCTATGAAGGCTTGCACTGTCGCCATTGCCGAGAAAGAAAAATGCTCCCGGACGGGCTTGTAGCATAAAGGCGAAATCCTCGCTTACAGTGGTCGGTATTTCATTCTGGACGATTTTATCAGCTCCCAATCTCTGTTTTGCGACATCAAGAGCAAAATCGCTGTATTCAGAATGATTGACCAGCGCCGGAACCAGCCGGTCATATTGCACAGAAGCGCGCGCTCCGAAACTTTGCGCCTGCGCTTCAACGATTTTTTTGATCCGGTCTTCAACAAGATTTTGAATATCTGCCGAGAAACTGCGCACCGTCAGTGAAATTGTCACACTATCCGGAATGATATTGAATGCTTCACCGCCATGTATCGAGCCGGTCGATATAATGGCTGATTGGAGTGGCGGAATATTTCGGGAAACAATTGTTTGCAATGCCATGACGATTGAAGACGCTACAATGATCGGGTCGATTGCAGTTTCAGGGCGGGCTCCATGACCACCCTTTCCATAAACGACAATTGTTACGGAATCGACAGAGGCCATCATTGCATTTTTGGTAAATTGGATTTTCCCTTGCTCCAATCCCGGCCAATTATGTAGCCCATAAACCGCATCACAAGGAAATCTTTCAAACAATCCGTCTTTAATCATAGCCATTGCACCGGCACCGATTTCTTCGGCCGGTTGAAAAATAAGATGCACTGTTCCGTCAAAATTTCTTGTTTCGGCTAAAGCGCGCGCGGCTGTAAGAAGTGTCGTTGTATGCCCGTCATGTCCACAAGCATGCATCACACCTTCATTTTTGCTGGCATATTCGAGATTTGTTTCTTCCCTTATCGGCAAAGCGTCCATATCGGCTCTGATGCCGATGGACTTTCGCCCATTGCCATTTTTCAATGACGCGACAATACCGTTCCCACCGACGTGACGTGTGACTTTATAACCATATTGTTCGAGAAGTTCGCCGACACGAGCCGATGTTGCCGTTTCCTTTCCCGACAATTCCGGATTTTCATGAACAGTATGTCGAAAAGCTGTCATTTCCGGCAAATAGGAGAGAACCAAATTTTCGATTGTTTTTTCAGTCATCTTTCCCGTCCCCGTTGATAATCCTGCCTATTATGGATGGTGTAAAAGATGATTATCAAGAAATGACCAACCAAATTTTCTTTTTGTCCGGATATTTTTTCTCGCTACCCGATGTTTCCCGCCGGGTTGCTATTCTAAATAATTGGCGAGGTGCGATTGCATATAAATTGCATATAAATTGCGTAAAAATAGTCTTTCCGAATGAAAACCCGCCTGTTTCCCGTGAGTGGATTTTTAAAAACAGGCGGGCAAATAGTAGATGACAAGTTGGTTTTCCGGCTAGATGCAACGAATATCTGTTGAATATCCGGTTCGCAAAAAAGCAACTTGAAATTTTAAAATGTTCAAGCTTTGGCGAGATATTTTTCAACCAGCGCACCCCACAGGGTTGCTCCTACAGCAATACCATCATCGTTGAAATTGTATTGGGGAGTATGGAGGCCTGTACTGTCGCCATTACCCATAATGATATAAGCACCCGGAACTTTCTCCAGCATATAGGAAAAGTCTTCACTCGGAGTTAGCGGCTCGGCATTTTCGACGACATTTTTGTCGCCGACAATCTGTTTTGCGACGTCCAGCGCAAAATCGATCGATTCGGCATCATTCACAGTAACAGGATAGCCACGTTCATAATTGATAATGGCTTCGGCACCATAGCTTTCGGCCTGCGATTTGGCGAGTTTACAAATCCGTTCCTGTAACAATTTTCTGACTTCAGGTGAAAATGCGCGGATCGTCAGCTCCATCTTGACTTCTTCTGGGATGACATTGGAAACACTGCCCCCCTTGAACATACCGACAGTGATAAGTGCGGCCTCAAGCGGTGGGACATTACGGGAAACGATGGTTTGCAAGGCCATAACGATAGACGATGCTGCAACAATCGGATCAATTGTTGTTTCCGGCCGTGCCCCGTGACCACCTTTACCGCGAACTGTAATATAAGCGGTATCGACAGAGGCCATCATCGGCCCCTTGGTGAAACGCAATGTTCCGGCAGGAAAGCCCGGCCAGTTATGCAGGCCGTAAATCCGGTCGCATGGAAATTTTTCAAACAATCCGTCATCAATCATTTTCTTGCCGCCGCCAAGACTTTCTTCAGCCGGCTGGAAAATAACGCGAACTGTGCCATCAAAATTCCTGGTTTCGGCAAGATAACGGGCGGCAGTCAGAAGAATGGTTGTATGCCCGTCATGACCGCAAGCATGCATGACACCTGCATTTTTACTCGCATAAGGCAAATTCGTTTCCTCTTCTATCGGAAGGGCGTCCATATCGGCACGTATACCGATGATCTTTTTGCCATTACCGACTTTCAATGTGCCAACAATGCCGGTTTTACCGACACCCCGCACAACGTCAAAGCCCCAGCTTTCAAGAAGGCTCGCTACTTTATCGCCGGTTTTATGCTCGTTAAAGCCCATTTCAGGGTTTTCGTGAATTTGGTGGCGGATTGCCACCATTTCATCAATGGTTTTCTCAATGTGTTCGCGAATATGTTTCATAGATTTAAGTCCTATATCCTACATTTTTCGGGAATGTAGCCTTCAAAAGTCATTTCAAATATGTTTCAGCCAATGAAACCCAATAACAACCACCAAGAGGCAGCAATTCATCGTTGAAATTGTAATTGGGACTATGCAAAGGTGCACTATCTCCATTTCCGATGACAACATAGGACCCTGGCACTTTTTCCAACATAAAGGCAAAGTCTTCACTTCCCGATGGTTTCGTCATATTGTCATCAACATGGTCGCGCCCGAAAACTTTTGCCGCAACATCGACAGCAAATGCCGTCTCTGCTTCGTGGTTGACAAGAACAGGATATGAACGTTGATAATCAACTTCAGCGGTTGCACCAAAACTTTCCGCCTGTAACTTGGCGAGACTTTCGATACGCGATTGCAGTAAATCCCTTACGTCCGGACTAAAGCAACGGACAGTGAGCAACATTTCCGCACTATCGGGAATAACATTTGCGGCAAACCCTGCATGAAAGCTGCCAACAGTGACGACGGCTGTTTCAAGCGGTGGCACATTTCGCGAGACAATCGTTTGCAGGCTTGAAATGATCGCAGCACTTGCTGCTATCGGATCAATTGCCTTATCCGGAACAGCACCATGGCCGCCCTTGCCAATCACTTTGATTTTGACAGTGTCGCTTGAAGGCATGAATGCCCCTGTATTAACAGAAATTTTGCCGGTTGGAGACCCCGGCCAATTGTGCATACCAAAAACGGCATCACACGGGAATTTTTCAAAAAGGCCATCATCAATCATTGCTTTTGCACCGGCAAAACCTTCTTCTGCCGGCTGGAAAATGAGGTTGAGTGTCCCGTTGAAATTCTTCGTTTCGGCAAAATAGCGTGCGGCCGTTAACAACATGGTTGTGTGGCCGTCATGACCACAAGCATGCATTTTGCCTTCATGACAACTGGAATATTCAAGATTGGTCATTTCTGTAATCGGCAGAGCATCAAAATCGGCACGCAAACCAATGGATTTTTTGCCATCGCCAACTTTCAAGCGCCCGACAACACCGGTCTTGCCAAGGCCTGTTGTAACTTCATAACCCCATTTTTTCAAAAGATCGGCAATAACTTTTGCCGTTCTATGCTCTTCATAAGCTGTCTCTGGATGGGCATGCAAATCGTGGCGCACAGCTTCCATTTCCGGCACATAGGATGCCATGGTTTGAAGAATTTTTTTCGCGTCTGGCGAAAGGTGTTCATTACTCATCGGAATTCCCCTGTTTTCTATCATTAAATCTCATTCTTTAAATCTCGTGGCGCTTTTCATCGAAAGCCAGATATGCCGCCATACCAACGACGATAGCAACGCCAAGATACCAGAATGGCGCCATAATATTGCGGTCGGATATTTTAAGAAGAAATGTTACAATCATCTGTGCTGTACCACCAAAAATTGAAACACCAAAAGCATAGATAACCGCCGTTGCAGTTGCGCGAATTCTCTTCTCGAATGCTTCTATAATGAAAAGAACCGATAAAGTTAGCATCAACCCCATACAAATCATTGACACGGTGTAAAAGGCAAGAAAAACATGCATATTTTGCACAAAGTGGAATGCAAAATAGGACGAGATAAAGGTGACCGCCAGAACTGTGACAGCCGCGCCTTTACGCCGTTCCAACCGGTCGCAAAAAAAGCCTGCAAAAACAGTTACAACGATAACAATGACACTTGCATAACTCGATACAAGGAACGATTGCGAGTTTCCGATTTCCGTGACCGTTTTCAGATAATTCGGCATAAAAAACACCAAAATATACATCATGACGGTTGACGGGAAAACCATAAGAATACCGAGTATCGTCTGTTTTGTATGTTGGCTGATAAGCTCTTTGAACGGATGTATTGTGTGTGCTTCAGCAGTTGGTGCCTTATATGTTTCCTTGATATGGGCGCGGATATAAAGCCCGACAGGAATAATAAGGAGTGAAAAGATAAACGGTACGCGCCAACCCCAGCTTTCCATGGCTTCCGTGGAAAGACACCCCATTAATAAGGCGGCAAGTAGTGAACCGGATAAAGTACTCAAGCCTTGTCCGAAAAACTGCCAGCTCACGAAAAATCCGCGCTTGTTACGTTCGGCCGATTCCATAAGAAGCGTTGTTGCCGCGCCAACTTCTCCACCGGCTGAAAATCCTTGACAGAGACGCCCCAAAACAATCAACAGTGGTGCAAAAATACCGATTGCTTCATAAGGTGGTGCAAATCCTATCAAGGCACTGCCAATGGCCATCAATACAATTGTCAGTAACATTGCGGCTTTACGCCCATGGCGATCGGCATAGGCACCGATAATAATACTGCCTAATGGACGCATGACAAAGCCTACACCGAAAACCGATACCGATATCAGCAATGAAATCAGCTTATCTTCAGAATTGAAAAAGACGTGTCCGATAATAGCGGCAAAAAAACTATAAACCGTAAAATCGAACATTTCGAGAAAATTGCCGACACCTGCTCCGACAATCAATTTCGTTTTACTACCGACAGGTGTAAGGGCAACATTCCCCTTATCATTGTCAGGAGTATCTACCAATCCGGCCATAATAGTTATCCCTTGATAATTTCCCCACCAATTTAACCCGATCGACGAAATTCGGGCACGCAATTTCTTTAGCAGCCGGATAAAAATATTAACAATATATTTTCTTAATTATCATCAAATTGGTGAATAATAATTGTAGATACTGTTTGAAACAAAGGACAATAGCAATGATGACACTCAAGGATCCTGTAGCTTTGGCGCAGGCACTTATCCGTTGTCCATCTGTTACGCCGCATGAAAACGGTGTATTAACGCAAGTTCAAACATGGGCAAAAAGCCTTGGTTTTTCTGTTGAACGACCCATTTTTACAGATAAAAACACACCCGATATTGAAAATCTTTATGCGCGTGTCGGCAAGAACGGGCCGCATCTTGCTTTTGCCGGTCATACCGATGTTGTACCGGTTGGTGACGAAAAAGCGTGGAACTTTCCGCCATTTGAAGGTGCGGTAAAAGACGATAAACTTTACGGCCGTGGCGCTGTTGATATGAAAGGCGGAATTGCCTGTTTTATTGCAGCGGTTGCCCGTTATTTGGAAAAAAATCCGCTTGAAGGCTCGCTCAGCCTGTTGATAACAAATGACGAAGAAGGCCCCGGTATTAATGGCACGATAAAGCTTTTGAAATGGGCAGCCGACAAGGGCGAAACGTGGGACGCAACAATTGTTGGCGAACCGACAAACCCGAACCATTTAGGTGATATGATTAAAGTGGGTCGACGCGGTTCGCTTTCAGGGGTTATCACAGTGCAAGGAAAGCAAGGGCATGTTGCTTATCCTGACCGTGCTGCCAATCCACTTTATTTGACGATCAAGCTGTGTGAAGCCCTGAAAAATACACCCCTTGATGAAGGTTCAAGTCATTTTCAACCAAGTAATCTTGAAATTACCGCGATTGATACCGGCAATCCGACAACCAATGTTATTCCGGCACAAAGCACGATCCGCTTCAACATCCGGTATAATGACAATTGGAATATCGACACGCTAAAACAGGAAATTGAAAACCGTTTGGCTAAAGTGAAATTGCAGCATGGCAATGCATCTTCGGCAAGTTACCGGCTTGACTGGATGGTAAGTCCGGGTGGTGTATTTTTGACAAAAAACGAACGGCTGGTCAGTCGTTTGAGTGCCGCTATTGAAGCTGTGACAGGTCGTACTCCGGAATTATCAACCTCTGGCGGAACATCCGACGCAAGATTTATCAAAGATTATTGCCCTGTTGTAGAGTTCGGGCTTGTCGGGCAAACCATGCATATGATCGACGAGTGTGTTTCCATTAACGATCTTGAACAGCTCACAGAAATATATGAAAAATTTCTGGAATTTTTCTTTGCCGATAACAGCAATGAATAAATAACGGCATTGCCCTATGTTCAATATCCGGTTTTTATTGGAAATGAAACTCGCGCCCATAATCAAAAAGGCGGAACAAATAATCAAATAACAGAACACAAGCCCGAAAGGGCGAACTATGTTTCCGCCTTTCTTCTTTTCCAAAAAGGTCATGCATAAAAGGCCATGCATAACATGACGTTTCTATGGAGAATTTGTTAGTTTTTGCTGTTATCGGCGTTATTGCCGCCAATGCCTTCAAAAAATTCTTTCATACGGGCAAAAAATCCGTGTGACTGCGGCGAATTTTCATCGACTGACAATTTGTCGAACTCTTCCAGCAACTCGCGCTGCCTTTTACTCAATTTTTGCGGCGTTTCAATTGCCACCTGAATATAAAGATCGCCGGTTGTCTGTTGGCGCAAAACCGGCATACCTTTGCCTTTCAAGCGGAATTGCCGGCCATTTTGCGTACCTTCCGGTACTTTGACACGTGTTTTCATGCCATCAAGTGTGGAAACTTCAAACTCGCCTCCGAGTGCGGCTGTTGTCATGGAAATAGGCACACGGCAGTAAAGATCGGCTCCGTCACGCTGGAAGAATTCATGCGGTTTAATAGACAGGAAAATGTAAAGATCGCCAGCCGGTCCGCCATGGCTTCCGGCATCTCCTTCTCCTGCAAGGCGAATGCGTGTTCCATCTTCAATCCCTGCCGGAATATTGACAGTCAATGTACGCTCTTCTTCTATGCGCCCCTGTCCATGACATTTCGGGCAAGGATCCTTGATCGTTTCGCCACGCCCCTGACATGTCGGGCAGGTTCTTTCAATCGAGAAGAAACCTTGAGCGCTACGAACCCTTCCTGTTCCGCCACAGGTTGCACAAGGTTGCGGTTTTGAACCTTTCTTGGCTCCCGTTCCCGAACAAAGATCACAGGTGATCGAGCCCGGCACTCTGATTTGTGCGGTTTTACCGTGATAAGCCTCTTCCAGAGTAACTTCCATATTGTAGCTGAGATCGGCACCACGTTCGCGCCCGTCAGCGCGTTTGCGCCGTGCACCGCCCATCATCTCGCCGAAGAAGTCTTCAAAAATATCGGAAAAACCACCGGCAGCAAACCCGCCGCGTCCGAACGGATTTCCACCACCGCCACCACCATTTTCAAAAGCGGCATGGCCAAAACGGTCATATGCGGCACGCTTTTGCGGATCTTTTAAAACCTCGTAGGCTTCGCCGATTTCTTTGAATTTCTGTTCCGCCTCTTTGTCGCCCGGATTCCTGTCGGGGTGGTAACGCATGGCAAGTTTACGAAAAGCAGATTTGAGCGTTTTTTCATCGCATTCCCGTGAAACGCCCAATGTTTCATAATAGTCAATTTTCATCACTTATTCCTGCAGTTCTTCTGCCGTTCACTGATGAGACGACATTTGCCGTATTTGTTTCCGCTCAGGCTGTTGTCATTGGTTCTTTGAAACAGATTATAGTTCCGGTTTTCCATTGCGAACGGATTGGTTGTTCCATAACAAAGCCCGCCCTTTTGATTAAAAGGTCGGGCTTTTTTCAATTTACAGAGACATAAGAGCAATTATTTCTTATTGTTCTTATCGTTATCGTCGACCTCTTCAAAATCCGCATCGACAACATCATCGTCCTTATGTTCTTCTTTTGCCGCATCGTGAGCAGCGTCGGCTTCAGCCTGTGCTTTTGAAGCAGCATACATTGCCTCGCCCAGCTTCATGCTGACTTCGGACAATTTCTTGGTTTTCTCAGGAAGACTATCAACATCATCCGATTCGATAGCTTTCTTGACATCAGCCATTGCAGCTTCAATTGCGGACTTGTCTTCAGCCGAGACTTTGTCACCATAATCGGCAAGCGATTTCTCGGTTGTATGAACAAGAGCCTCTGCCTGATTCTTGGCTTCAACGCCTTCACGACGCTTCTTGTCATCGGCAGCATGAGCTTCGGCATCCTTGACCATCTTGTCGATATCGGCATCGCTCAAACCGCCAGAAGCCTGAATGCGGATCTGGTGTTCTTTTCCTGTGCCTTTATCTTTTGCCGAAACACTGACAATACCGTTGGCATCAATATCGAATGTAACTTCGATTTGAGGAACACCACGCGGTGCGGGCGGAATACCGACAAGGTCAAACTGGGCAAGCAACTTGTTATCAGCCGCCATTTCACGTTCACCCTGGAAAACACGAATGGTTACAGCATTCTGATTGTCTTCCGCAGTCGAGAAGGTTTGCGACTTCTTGGTCGGAATTGTCGTATTACGTTCGATCAAGCGTGTGAACACGCCACCCAATGTTTCGATACCCAAAGATAGCGGTGTAACATCAAGCAACAGAACATCTTTGACATCGCCCTGCAAAACGCCACCCTGAATAGCAGCACCCATGGCAACAACTTCATCCGGGTTGACGCCTTTATGCGGATCCTTGCCAAAGAAGGTTTTTACAATTTCCTGAATCTTCGGCATACGGGTCATACCGCCAACGAGCACGACTTCGTCAATATCACCAGCGCTCAAACCGGCATCTTTCAATGCAGCCTTACACGGGTTGATTGTGCGTTGAACCAGATCTTCGACCAATGACTCGAATTTTGCACGGGTCAATTTCATGGTCAGGTGTTTAGGACCGGTTGCGTCAGCAGTAATGAACGGCAAATTGATTTCTGTTTGTTGCGAAGAAGACAATTCGATCTTGGCTTTTTCGGACGCTTCTTTCAAACGCTGCAAAGCCAATTTGTCTTTTCTCAGATCAATGCCGTTTTCTTTTTCAAATTCTTCGGCAAGATAGGTGACCAGACGCATATCAAAGTCTTCACCACCAAGGAATGTATCACCATTGGTCGATTTAACTTCAAAAACGCCATCACCGATTTCGAGAACCGAAATATCGAATGTACCGCCGCCCAAGTCATAAACAGCAATTGTCTTACCGTCTTTCTTGTCAAGGCCATAAGCCAAGGCAGCAGCCGTAGGCTCGTTGATGATACGCAAAACATCAAGACCGGCAATCTTACCGGCATCCTTGGTTGCCTGACGCTGGGCATCATTAAAATAGGCAGGAACTGTAATAACCGCCTGCTCGACTTTTTCGCCCAAATAGGACTCAGCCGTTTCTTTCATTTTCTGCAAGACCATTGCAGAAACCTGGGAAGGTGAATATTTCTTGCCTTCTACTTCAACCCAGGCATCACCATTTTCCCCTTTGACGATTTTATAAGGAACAAGTTCTTTGTCCTTGGTAACCATCGGGTCGTCAAAACGACGGCCAATCAAACGCTTGACCGCAAAAATAGTGCCTTCAGGATTGGTTACAGCCTGACGCTTCGCCGGCTGTCCAACAAGACGTTCGCCACCCTCTGCAAATGCTACAATAGAAGGTGTGGTACGGGCACCTTCCGAATTTTCGATAACTTTCGCGTTTTTGCCATCCATGACGGCTACGCAAGAGTTTGTCGTACCTAAGTCAATACCGATTACTTTTGCCATTTCTACTCTCCATTCAGCAAGCTGTCGGGACCTCTAGCGAGCATTCCTGTCAGACAGCTCCTTATCATATGAAAAGCCCGTAATGGCCACTCAAAAATCGGCAACCATAACGAACCTCGTTGAGGCGTATATAAGGGCACCCCTGTAGACGTGCAAGAGATGTTGAAAAGATTCATTTGATAAAGCGGTTTTTTAGAGGTTTTTCATGCAATTGAACGGCATTTATCATGCATTTTTCCGGCAAAACTATTGTTTCTTTGGCGCTCACAAATTTTCAAAAAAGCCGGTAAAGCTGTTCATAATCGTGTCCAATCCTGCTTTCAAAGCTTATCAAGATAAAAAACAACGTTCTGTATTTGCAAATAAAATCCGATTATGTTTCTATGACCGCGTCACAAAGCAAATGTCCTCGTGCAATTTCGTGACTTGAATAAAGCACTGTTTGGAACATTTCTTTATTGATGGTTCTAAAATAAAGAGTTTTAACAAAAGCAGTGTGTGATGACATGGAGCATCAACGCTTCAAAAACAGGAGAAATTAAAATGAAAAAGATTCTCGCAGTCTCTTTGGCTGGCCTATTGGCAGCAGGATCAATGGTATTGGCCGCCGAAGCCCGTAATGCTTCAGGTGACGGTTCGGTAGAAGATAGCTATGTAGAAGGTCAAAAGGCAAAAGCACCGGAAGGCAATGTCCATCACGATCACGGTGGCAAAGCCGGTCGTCACGATGGTGATGGTTCGCGCGAAGACAGCTATGTTCCCGGTGAAAAGAAAGATTCGCCGTTGGATAAAACTGTGATTCAGGACGACGAAAAAGGTGAATCCGACGACGGTACACCGAGAAAATAATTGCAGTTTTTTAAAAAAACGAGGCGGGTTTAACCCGCCTTTTTTAATCCACCTTCACATGGTTCAACAAAACCATTCCGGCCAATTCCGTCTGGCCTGACAAATCCCGTTTCGGTTTTCACTTTAAAACCGGTGCCGAGGCATTCAAAAAAATAGGTTCAAGCACCTTTGCCCGCCAACAAAAACCATCATCGCCGCCGCTTGATAGGCGCATAAACTACATAAAATTTGCTGAACTTTTCTGCCGGTTATGCGGCTCTTATTTTGCCGGTTCGGCGGATATGACTTGTTCTTTTTCCACCATTTCATCTTCTTCCGACATTTCGCGGGAGATCCGGCAAAAATACCGGCCGCTAGGCTCGAATACCGTCAAAGATGCCGAACCGGACAAAATTTCTGGCTTTTAACCGGCTTTGACATTGTGGCTTTGCTTGAAATTGCGGGCTATCAGCGGGAAAATCCGGCGGAAAAATCTCCCTCCTTTGCTCCTTTGCCCCTTTTCCCCCCATTTGCCCCGCTTTTGAAACCGGCAAAGTGCACAGGCTCATCAATTGTCACGATCGGCGTGATGATGACAAACGCCGCTGCCAATTGTTCCACTCACAGAAAATGCAAATGGCACGTTTTCGGATGAAACAAAAACCGGATAGAACCGGATTTGTTCGCCATTGCTATTCATTTGCCATCGTTGTTTTGAAAAACCGGTCTATTTCAAATCGTAAAACTGACGGATAATGTCCCAACCCTCGTCGGCACTTTCGACGTAAGTTATCAATTTCGCGTCATCGGGCGAAATTGTTCCCTGTTCGGCAAGATATTTCACATTCAGCACATTTTTCCAGAATTCACGCCCGAACATCAATATGGGAACACGTTTCATTCGACCCGTCTGAATAAGCGTTAACGCTTCAAACAATTCGTCAAGAGTGCCGAATCCACCCGGAAAAATAGCAATCACCTTGGCGCGCATCAAAAAATGCATCTTGCGCATCGCAAAATAATGGAAATCAAAACAGAGGGCAGGTGTTACATAAGCATTCGGTGCCTGTTCATGGGGTAAAACAATATTAAGCCCGATACTGGGAGCGCCGACATCGTCCGCGCCACGGTTACCGGCTTCCATCACACCGGGACCACCGCCGGTAATAATGACAAATTCATGATGGCCGGTAGAGGCCGAATAAAGCGAGCAAAGTTGTGCGAATCTGCGCGCCTCGTCATAATAACGGGAGGCTTTTTCAAGATTTTGCTTTTGTTCGGGATTTTTTGCCGATCTGGCTTCTTTACCGGGTTCGGGAATACGGGCTCCGCCAAACAGAACAACGGTCGATTTGATACCATGTTCGACAAAGCCGACTTCCGGTTTCATCAGTTCCAGACCGATTCTTACAGCACGCAATTCGCGCCGCATCATGAAATCTTCATCGACATAGGCAAGGCGATAAGCTGGTGAACGCGTTTGGGCCGTATCGGGAACTTCATGAACTTTACGGGCATCCTCTTTCGAGTGCCGAAAAGGTGTCCAACCGTTTTTTTCGCCATTAGCCATTCAGGATCTTCCTTTTCATTGACCACAATTGTTTCTTGCATTAGGCCGAAGAGAATAAATGCTGATGCTTTCGACTTACTTAACGGAGACCTAATGCCATGACCAATCTGTCCCAACTGGAATCCATCATTGAAAAGGCGTTTGATGAACGCGAAAAAGTCAACATCCTGACAAAGGGAGAAATACGCGAGGCGGTCGACCATGTGCTCGACCTTCTCGACAAGGGAAAACTGCGCGTCGCCGAACGTGAAAATAACGGCAACTGGAAAGTTCACCAATGGCTCAAAAAAGCGGTTCTGTTATCTTTCCGGCTCAATGCCATGGGACTGATTTCCGGTGGTCCCGATCAATCTTCGTGGTGGGATAAAGTTCCATCGAAATTCGACGGCTGGAACGCCGACAATTTTGAAAATGCCGGTTTCCGCGCGGTTCCGAACGCTATTGTACGACGGTCTGCCTATATTGCTCCAAGCGTCGTTTTGATGCCGTCATTCGTCAATATCGGGGCTTATGTCGGTGAAGGCACAATGGTCGATACATGGGCTACTGTCGGCTCTTGCGCGCAAGTGGGTAAACACGTCCACCTTTCTGGCGGAGCCGGAATTGGCGGCGTTCTGGAGCCGTTGCAGGCAGGTCCCACAATCATCGAGGACAATTGCTTTATCGGTGCGCGTTCGGAAGTTGTAGAAGGTTGTATTGTCCGTGAGGGAGCCGTGCTCGGTATGGGCGTTTTCATCGGCAAATCGACAAAAATTGTCGACCGCGCAACCGGTGAAATTTTCTATGGCGAAGTACCGCCCTATTCCGTTGTTGTTGCAGGAACCATGCCGGGAAAACCACTTCCAAATGGCGAGGCTGGCCCCAATCTTTATTGCGCCGTCATTGTCAAACGGGTCGACGAAAAAACCCGCTCAAAAACATCTGTCAACGAATTGTTGCGCGATTAAAAAACCGGTTCTCCGGAATCTGTTTTTCTGAACCATCAGTGAAACCGGTCAAAACCGGTTTCTGTTAAATTGTTGATCGAAGTCGTTCAAATTTTGTTGATTTAATCATACCGATCTACGCAATCAAACAAAACAAAAAACAGGTGAAAAAGCATAATGCCTCTTCACCTGTTTTCCATTTCAAGCACCTGTTTTTTTACAGGCAAATAAGTGCAGCAGAGTATGCGGGGGTGTAACTCTGCTGCGCCGGGTCATGGTCATAAGAATGACATAACCCAACTGGTTATCAGCCCCCTAAGGTCCGAATATCAAAACCTTTTTTGAAATTTATGGGGCAAATTATTAACCGGCTTATTATTTTGCGTCAACACCCAAACGCGATAAAATGCGAGAAATAACCCTCGTCGCAGCATCTTATGATTGAAGCCTTTATTCCACGTGCAGTGTAGATTGCATTATTTTGGATTCAACCGGTTTGAAGATCCAAAAACGGGGAAAATTGATAATTAAATCGATTAATTTGCTCTCGAATGCGAATCAGTTGCTTTTTGTGGTTTTTTATAAGAACCGTTTTTCAAACGTTCCTTTTCAAGGTCTGATGGTAGCGGATAGTCTGGCACTAGCAAATTCAAAACGTCCTTCCACTGCGGCAGTTGATTAGTCTGTCAATTGTTTTCCATTGCAATGATTTTTCCGGCATTTTTCCGGCATGTTTTCTTTCCGGAAGTTTTCCGGCAGTTTTTTTGCCAGATTTTCAAATCAAGTTCAGCTTTGACGAAATTTCCGGTGTGTTCAACCCGATGTGTTCAACCCGATGTGTTCAAAAAAGACGGAATATTTTTCAACCTGAAATCACGCAGATCATTTTTAATGATCTTAAATTGATATTCAACGTAACCAGCCCCATGCATTGCAGTTTAACGTTCAATGCTCACAAACGGCTATTACGGTCATATTCCATAAAACGGCAATTAATCGTTCATTTTCAAAGCTTGAATAAACGCCTCTTGCGGTATTTCAACCTTACCGAATTGGCGCATACGCTTTTTGCCTTCTTTCTGCTTTTCGAGAAGCTTACGCTTGCGGCTGACATCGCCACCATAACATTTGGCTGTCACATCTTTACGCAAAGCGCGGATATTCTCGCGAGCGATAATCTTGCCACCAATGGCGGCCTGTATCGGGATCTGGAACATGTGTTGAGGAATGAGTTCCTTCAATTTTTCACACATTGACCGGCCACGTTTTTCAGCGGCAGAACGGTGCACGAGAACAGAAAGTGCATCCACCGGCTCTCCATTCACAAGAATGGACATTTTGACGAGATCACCTTCTCGATAGTCCGTTACATGATAATCGAAGGATGCATAGCCTTTCGAGATCGACTTCAGACGGTCATAAAAATCGAAAACCACCTCGTTTAGCGGTAAATCATAGGTAACCATCGCACGAGTGCCGACATAGGAAAGGTCAACCTGCACCCCGCGACGATCCTGACAAAGTTTTAAAATTGCGCCGAGATATTCATCCGGCGACATAATCGTGGCGCGTATCCACGGCTCTTCAATAGAAGCAATCTTCACAATGTCGGGCATGTCGGCCGGATTATGCAGCTCTTTGACTGATCCATCGGTCATATTGATGCGGTAGACAACAGAAGGAGCCGTAGCAATAAGGTCGAGATTGAACTCGCGTTCGAGCCTTTCTTCAATGATTTCAAGATGCAAAAGCCCTAAAAAACCGCACCGGAAACCGAAACCCAAAGCTGCGGACGTTTCCATTTCAAAAGAAAAACTTGCGTCATTCAAGCGCAGTTTCCCCATCGCCGCTCGAAGATCGGCAAAGTCGTCGGCATCAACCGGAAACAGGCCACAGAAAACCACCGGCTGGGCAGGTTTGAAGCCCGGCAAAGCATGGTCACACGGGCGATGATCTTCGGTAATGGTATCGCCAACGCGGGTATCGGCCACTTCCTTGATAGAGGCGGTGATAAAACCCAATTCGCCCGGCCCCAAATCTTCAATCGTAGCCATTTTAGGGGTAAAGACACCAACACGCTCGACCGGATATTTTGCATCGGTTCCCATCATGCGGATTGTCTGGCCTTTTTTCAAAACGCCGTCGATAACACGCACAAGAACAATGACACCGAGATAGGCATCATACCAGCTATCGACCAGCATTGCTTTCAGCGGTTTATTGCGATCGCCCTCCCGCGGTGCAGGCAATTTATGAACAATCGCTTCCAGAACCTGATCGACTCCCATACCGGTCTTGGCAGAAATTTCAATCGCATCACTGGCATCTATGCCGATAACTTCTTCTATCTGTTCTTTGACGCGTTCCGGTTCGGCGGCGGGCAAATCAACCTTGTTGAGGACAACGACCAGTTCATGATTATTGTCGATTGCCTGATAGACATTGGCAAGCGTTTGTGCTTCCACACCTTGAGACGCATCGACAACCAGAAGCGACCCTTCACAGGCCGCTAGAGAGCGTGAAACTTCATAAGCAAAGTCGACATGACCCGGTGTGTCGATCAGATTCAGAATGTAGGTTTCACCATTTTTTGCTTTGTAATGGAGCCGCACCGTTTGCGCTTTGATGGTGATGCCGCGTTCGCGCTCGATATCCATGGAATCGAGCACCTGTTCTTTCATTTCACGTTGGGCAAGACCGCCTGTCATCTGGATGAGCCGGTCAGCCAAAGTTGATTTTCCGTGGTCGATATGAGCCACGATGGAAAAATTCCGTATATGGTCGCGATCTATTGTCATGAAATGCGATTTAGCAAGGAACGCAAAGAAACGCAAAGCCGAAATGAACGTTAAAAAGCTTGTTCATGGAAATCTTTTTCTTTCCACAGAAGTGGTTCCAATCGTCGCCCGAATTTTACCTCGAATATTGTCGCTGTTTTTCATTTCGGGAAAACGATAAAACACAATATGACTTTGTGACTTCCCGTCATTATGGGGCATTTTGCTGCGACAATGCTCATAAAACAATGCCAACAAAAGAGTCGGTTCAATTTTGAAATCCCGACGCTACACACATTTCAAATAATCCGTTACGAGCAAATAACACAGTCAATTATAAGCAGATCATTCTCACTATACGGGTAGTCTTATCGCTATATAGGTAGTTTTTGAAAAACCGGCCTTTATGCTTTCAGCCTGCTTTATCTATGGCTGCGGCATTTTCCGGCTTTTTCGGTTTCAACTCGGAAACCAGAATGCCGATAATAATCAACAGCGCACCAAATAGTGCCGATTGGGGTAAACGCTCGCCTGCGATTCGCCCCATCAGGCCGGCCCATATCGGCTCGCCAGTGTAGATGATGGTGGCGCGTGTCGGCGAGACCGATTTTTGTGCCCAGTTCATCGTAAGCTGTATCAGCGCACTCATTGCAGCCAGACCTGAACCGGCCAAAACCCAACCCCATGAAAATGAAGGAACAGTTTCGCCATTGAACGGCATTGCAGCAAAAGAAAAAATACCGGCAATAAAAAGCTGCACAACAGTAACACGCCGACTATCGACCCGCCCCGCAAAAAGACTGATAAGAACAATTTCCGAAGCAATTGCAAATGCCGATAAAAGAGTAAAAAATTCGCCTTTTGAAAAGGCCAAACCTTGAAATCCCTGACCGGATACGAGAAGCAGACCGATAAAAGCAAAAGCAATGCCGATAAAACTCGTGAGCCCCGGTTTTTTGCGCAAAATCGCCCATTGTAACAAAGGGACCAAAGGCACATAAACAGCGGTAATAAACGCCGACTGACTGCTTGCAATTGTCTTTAATCCGGCTGTTTGCAAGCCGTAGCCGAGACATATCGGCAAACCGATAACGATACCGGCGAAAAACTCGTGAATTGTCAAGTTTTTGAGGCTGCGCCAAAAAATGGCACTGGCAAATAGGCCGGCAAGAATGAAACGGAATCCGACGAAAAACAGCGGCCCGCTTGAACGCATGGCGAGCTGGACGATCAGAAAAGTCGTTCCCCAAAGGAAGGTAATGCCGATCAGGGCAAGTTCTTGCCTCGTCAGAAGAAAGATCGACTTCGTTCCGTCTCTGGTCATTCAGCAGGCCCCATTGAGGCGACCTACCAGATCATGGAGAAAAGTTTCCAGTTCAACAGCTTCAAAATCGACGAAAGCCGGAATTTCTTTATCCTCGTTATGACCAACGAGAATTGTCGTCATGCCAAGTTCTTTACAGGTTGAAAGATTGGCAAGATTGTCTTCAAACATTGCAGTTTTTTCCGGATCGATCGAAAAATGTCCTAAAAATCTGTGATAGGCTTGCCGGTAAGGCTTGGGCAGAAAATCGGTAAATGTCACATCATAAATGCCGTCAAAACAGTTTTCCAAGCCACGATGTGCCAGAACACGGCCAGCGTGAGCACGGTCGCCGTTTGTGAAAATGAATTTTCGTCCGGGCAAACTTTTAATATCTTCGGCAAGCTGCGGATCTTTTTTTAACGGCGAATAGTCGATATTATGAACATCTCTCAAATAGTCTTTTACATCGACGAAATATTCTTCGATCATTCCACGTAGAGCGCCGCCATAAGTTTGCCTGAAATATTGGCGAAATTTTTTGACCTCTTCATCATCGTCAAGTTCCAACTGTTTTTTGACATAGGCACTGATACGTTTGTCGATCTGTGCCCAAAGCCCGCTATTACGCGGGTAAAGCGTATCATCCAGATCAAACACCCAGACATTGATGGCTTTTAGCCGTGAAACCGCTTGTTCGTTCATCATGGCACAATCAACGTACCCGCGCCGCGTTCGGTGAAAAGTTCAAGCAAAACAGAATGGGCCGTTTTGCCATTCAGAATAACAACGCCTTCAACACCACGATCAATCGCCTGTATGCAGGTTTCAACTTTCGGTATCATGCCGCCCGATATAGTGCCGTCATGAATAAGCGTTTCACATTGTTTGACTGTCAATTCTTTATAAAGAACACCGTTTTTGTCGAGAACACCGGGCACATCCGTCAGGAACAACAGACGCTTGGCTTTTAGTGCACCGGCAATTGCACCGGCAAAAACATCGGCATTGATGTTGTAAGTATTGCCATCCCTACCCGGTGCAACCGGCGCAATGACCGGTATCATCTCGGAGCGGGCAAGCAGATCAAGAAGTGTGCGATCAACTTCCACCGGTTCGCCGACAAAACCCAAATCAAGAATACGCTCAATATTAGAATCGGGATCGATCACCTTTTTCTGGGCTTTTTCGGCAAAAACCATATTGCCATCTTTGCCGCAAAGGCCGATAGCCCATTCGCCTTCGGCATTAATCATTGCAACAATTTCTTTGTTGATCGAACCGGCCAGAACCATTTCGACGACTTCGACAGTTTTGGCGTCGGTTACACGAAGTCCACCTTCAAACTTCGATTCAATTCCCATTTTTCCAAGGAGTTTTGCAATTTGCGGGCCGCCGCCATGAACCACGATCGGGTTGATACCGGATTGTTTGAGGAGCGCAATATCGCGGGCAAAAGCACGACCCAGTTCGGGGTCTCCCATAGCATGACCGCCATATTTGACCACAACTGTCTTGTTCTCGTATTTCTGCATATAAGGCAAAGCTGCAGAAAGCAGCGCAGCCTGTCTTTCAGCAACATCGGCAGCGTCGGTCGTTAAATCATCCATTAAAATCGCCCTCCTCGGAGTTACGGAAAGATTTGAATCGACATTTTCATATCAAGAAATTTTTCCGTCTCAAACCGTTAATACATGTAATTACCATCACGTTATCGCAATGCGAGGTATTTTTCTATCAATACAATTTAACACTGGACAGAATTTTTTACCCCGCCGGTTCTGAATAGATAAATTTGCTTGTCATGCTTTAAAAATTGGTCGAGCGGGAAAAACGAAAATTCTGTAAACAAATAAACAAGGGGCGGCGCACCCGCGAAAAAATAGAGTAATAAGGCTAACGTTGCGGCTGTGACAGATTTTAAACGGCGATCATTTTGGTCTTGAAGGCTATAAATGCTATCCGGTTTTTCCGTTTCACTTAACGTTTTTACTTAACGTTTTTACTTAACGGTTTCTCTTAACGGTTTCTCTTAGCGGTTTTTGGCAATAAAGAAATCAATAAAAGCACGAAGAGCTGCGCGCATTTTTTGTTGCGGATAATAAATGTAAAACCCCGAAAATGGCGGTGTCCAATCTTCCATTACTTTTATAAGCTTGCCCTGACTGATCTCGTCTTTCACATAATTTTCAAATATATAAGCCAATCCGGTATGCTGAAGCACTGCGTCGATAACCAATTGATGGCTATTGACGACAAGCTGTTCGGGAGGAGTAACCGTCAATTTTTTCCGGCCTTTCTCGAATTCCCACACATAAGTGCGTTGTTCGTTGAAACGATATAAAATTGCTCTATGATTTTTCAAATCGACAGGGTGGCAGGGAACCGGATGGTTTTCAAAATATTTTGGCGTCGCGACAAGAACGCTTTTCAAATCGCCACCAATTTTTGCGGCAATCATATCTTTTTCGACATGTTCGTGAATGCGTATGCCAGCGTCATAACCGGATTTTACAATGTCGACAAACCGGTTATCAATCACGAGATCAAGGATAATATCGGGATAGGCTTCTGCGAATGCTCCAAGATAAGGAGAAATAAGAAATTTTGCTGCCGAATAGCCGGTATTGATCCGCAAAAGACCGGAAACATTGTCATGCGTTGCTTTTGCCGCGTTAAAACCGTCTTCTATCATTCCCAAAGCAGAAGCCGTTTGGCGAATGAGCACTTTTCCGGCAGGGCTTAATCCCAGACTGCGAGTCGTACGGTTAAAAAGCTGTACATCCAAACTTTCTTCCAATTTTCCAATCGCGTAAGATACGGCAGAAGGTGCAATATTCAGCCTTTTTGCGGCGGCGCGAAAACTACCTTCTTCAACGACTGTTTCAAAAATCAACAAATGGGAAAGCTGTTGACGATCCATGGTTTTTACTTTTTTCTATTGTTCTAATTATTCGATCACATTTAGCAAATTAAACAGGATAAACAAACAGTAATAATTCTTCTAGATTCGTTACAGCGGTAAAAACATAAAGATAACAAAAAGGAATTGAGTATGAAGAAACGCAAAATCGGTGCATTGACTGTCTCGGAAATCGGACTTGGTTGCATGGGCTTTACACATGCTTATGGCGGCGATGATGAACAATCGGCGATCAAAACATTGCATCGTGCGGTTGAACTTGGCGTTACCCTTTTTGATACGGCCGAAATGTATGGCCCTTTCAATAATGAAATTCTTGTCGGTAAAGCGCTAAAACCATTTCGCGATCAGGTGGTCATTGCCACAAAATTCGGTTTTAAACTTGAGCGTCAGCCTGATGGCCACATTGATGCCACCGGTGTTGACGGGCGACCGGAACATGTGCGTGAGGTTGCCGAAGCCTCGCTCAAACGTTTGGGCGTCGATGTCATTGATCTTCTCTATCAGCATCGGGTTGATCCGGATGTGCCGATTGAAGATACGGTCGGTGCCATGGCCGATCTCGTCAAAGAAGGCAAAGTGCGTGCGCTTGGCCTTTCGGAAGCAAACAGCGAAACGCTAAGACGCGCTTCAAAGGTTCATCAGATCAGTGCACTCCAAAGTGAATATTCGCTCTGGACACGCGATCCCGAAAAGGAAATTTTGGCAACATGTCGCGAGCTTAACATTGGCTTTGTCCCGTATAGTCCCTTGGGACGCGGTTTTTTCGCCAGCGATTTTACAACCAAAGGCTTGGGCGCTAACGATTTCCGTCGTTTGCTGCCGCGTTTTCAGGAAGGTGCTTTTGAAAAAAATCGGCAGATTATTACCGAAATGGAAAAAATGGCAAAAGAGAAAAATGCCACCGTTGCACAGCTTGCATTGGCATGGGTTCTAAGCCGTGGCGATTTTATCGTGCCGATACCGGGGGCAAGAAAAATCCGCCATCTGGAAGACAATGTTGCTGCCACCGAAATTCAACTCACAAAAGATGATTGCGTGCGGCTTGAAAATATTGTCAGCCCCGATAAAGTTGCCGGAAAACGGTATGATGACAGCCGTTTGAAATTGGTTGACAAATAACCGGTTTCCGATTTTTCAACAGGATTGCTCCGGCTTAAAGTCTATAGGCCGGAGCAGATCTCATTCCGTAGGATGAGACAATCAATCATTTTACACGTTTGCTTAAGACCCGATTATCAAACAGAAAAATCGCGCACAATTTTTCAACTTATCGAAATTATAGCGGCCACCAGAGGTTTTCTCCCCTAAAAATCGAGAAATTTTCCGGTATGCAACGCCAGCCTGTTTCTTGTCTGCGCATTTTTATATGTTCATCTCTTATAGCAAAGAAATGCCGACATCCGGGAAATGTAAAAAACCGTCTTCGATTATCAAATTCTTGAATCCGGTTTTCTATTCAAGGAAAATTTGGACAGCAGGAATCTCCGCCGGTGTCCGATTGATTTTTCATTATCAATCGTATTTTCAAACGGCCGATTACTTCGGATTGCAGCAGCTTTCCTAGCCAATTTGTTCCAATGTATATGGCAAGGCATCACGCTGGTTATAATTGACCGTTAAACGATGTTTTAGCGGCGGTGCTGCCCTGTTCGGACACCGCGTGCGCGGACAAATCCTGCACGAAATGCCGATCGGTTCATAGGCTGCATTATTATCAAGATTAAGGCCATCGGCATAAACAAATTGCGACGCATTCGATATTTCACAGCCGAATGCCAAGGCATAATGGGGATGCGGACTATGGTAACCGCCATTTCTTTTCACTACCTGAACAGCCAGACAAAGATAGCGCACGCCATCGGGCGTTTCGGCAAGTTGGCGGATGATATTGCCCGGCGTTTCAAAAGCCTGATGTGCATTCCATACCGGACAGGCCGCGCCATAACGGCCGAATTGCAATTTCACAGCACTATGACGCTTGGTTATATTTCCGGCACGGTCGATGCGCGCAAAGAAAATCGGCACACCCTTCAGACCTGGCCGTTGCAAAGTTGAAAGCCGGTGACAAACCTGTTCCAAAGAAACGCTGAAACGGGCGGCAAGCAATTCTATATCATGACGAAGCGCACTGGCTGCACGCATAAAAGGTTTATAGGGAAGAATGAGCGCACCGGCAAAATAGTTGTAAAGCCCGATGCGACATATCTCATTGGCTTCCTCCGATTTGAAAGATGCTTTTTTGATGATTTCATCACAAAGCGGATCCGCTTCAAATCGTGCAAGTTGGATAGCCAATTCAAAAGTGCGTTGTTGCGGCGCTATATAAGGATTCAAAGTCAAAATACGGCTCACCGGATCATAACGGCGTACCATACCATCGTCAGCAGTTCCCCAGTTGACACTGACCTGATATTTTTTTTCAAGCCGTTCGATAATGGCCGAATGATTATCGCGTTCCCCGATACCCATTTCGCCCGCAAGATCTTCTGCACTCCGGTCGAGGTCATCAATATAATTATCCATGAAATGGAAAAAGTCGCGCACCTCTTCATAAGGTAAAATTTCTGTGAGCCCACCCGCTTGCAACCATCCATCTGTACTTGCCAATTGTTCGGAAGCCAGACGATAGGCCTGATGGCAAGTAATCAAAGCACGCGCAAGGCCAGGGGCATTTTGTGTAATAAGCCGCAATTCCTGCATAGCTGCGCGGTGATTCTTGAATAGAGGATCGGTTAAAGTTTCGCTCAGAGCGGAAAGCAGCCGGTCGTCCTCACCCGAAGAAAGACTAGAAATATCAATATGAAATTTTTCAGCCAAAGACAGCAGAACCGCAGCCGATACAGGCCTTTGATTGTTTTCGATCTGATTGAGATATGAAGTGGAAATACCTATGCGCTCGGCAAAATGAGCCTGCGTCAATTTCTGGTCTTCCCGCAATTTACGAACTTTTCTTCCAATATAGAGTTTTCCGATAGACATTTTTTTCACAATTTCGCAATTTACAATTTGCATTTTTATAACTTATGCATTCGCACACGATCAAGCTTTATTATTTTTTTCGCTGTGTTAGCCTTGGATTGTCGGAGGAAAAAAAGCTTTGTCTTTTATGAATAGGATATATGTGGGAGGAAAAGAAAAGGCAGCGTGGGAGAGCGCGCCTTTTCTTTTTTTTACCTTTATTGGTTATCTCTACAACATCAACAAAACAGTAAAATCTGCTCTTTAAAATTTTTTAAAAATCATGAGAGTCATAACGGATAGATTATTTTACTGGGAAAAACATAGCGCAGTCCATCCGGAACAGCCCCGAATGAGAAATAAACATCAGATACTCTACATAAAACGACCGGAAATATGCATTATGCAGACACTTCGTCCATAACCGGCCATATAAATTCAACTTAAACGAAATGTCGCAATCCCGCTCGATTTCTATTTCCGGCTATCTCGCTCGAAAAACCGGCATTCACCTTGCCAAAATCCGGTTCCTGCTAAACAACACCAATTTGCATAGAACTATGTTTCAAAGAAATTCTATTCCCGCAAAACTTATAAAACGAACAAAAGCCGCAGAACCGGAATCTGCCGCTTTGTTGGCAACAACTATAGCAAAGCGATGACTTTCGGGGATGACTTTCAAAAACAACTTTCAGGGACAACTTTCAGAAACAAACAGTGTTGCTGCAATCTTCAACTTATTTTAGATGTTACAACAACAAATACCTCGATTTTCTCTCCGGAAGAAGGATAAAGACACAGCAACCGGAGGGGTTATTCTAGGTTTCATTATACTAAGGAGTTTTATCTGTGCGTCACTTTGGTCGTTTAAATCATGTAGCTATCGCCGTACCGGATCTTGAACAAGCCGCAGAACTTTATCGCTCGGTCAATGGCAATATCACCACTGTACAGGAATTGCCGGAATACGGCGTAAAGGTTGTTTTTGTTGAACTATCCAATACCAGACTGGAACTTATGACACCTTTGGGCGACCATTCGGAAATTGCGGATTTTCTTGAAAAGAACCCTTCTGGCGGCCTTCATCATATTTGTTTTGAAGTTGAAAACATTTTAGAAATGCGTGACCAGTTGATAGAAGAGGGAATTACAATTCTGGGTGACGGGAACCCGAAACCGGGTGCTCGTGGCAAACCGGTATTGTTTATTGACCCGCAAAATTTTGATGGCACATTGGTCGAATTAGAAGAGCAATAAGCACGAAAAACGCTTTGCTATCTATCAGACCGAATGGGGGCTATCTATCAAACCGAGTGCGGGTCTGCCTCAAGAACGGTTGCACCGGCAATAGAAAACAACCTTTTTTCTTCTTCGTCCATTTTCTTGTCGGTAATCAATGTCCATTTGGCAGGACACTTTGCCCAACAATGCTGTTCTGCCCGATTTATTTTATCAGCATCAGCCATTACGACTGTGTTACGCGCCCTTTGCATCATTGCTTCTTTTAAAATAGTCTGCTCCAGACTTGCTTCACATAAGCCCAACCCCGGAACGACACCGTCAGCACTCGTGAAAAAATAGTCTGCCGTAAATGATTCAAGATTTTTGATCGCAAGAGCGCCGAAAATGCCCATACTGGTATTCCGGCATTTACCGCCGATTATTGTCAGTTCCAGATTCGTTTTTCCTTCAAAAAGCGGCACCAGCATAAGGTTATTTGTAATAATGTGAAGTTTACGCTCTTTCAATAAAAGCCCTAACGCGCAGACTGTCGAACCGGCATCAAGTAGAATGGTGTCGCCGTCGGAAACCAATTCATTGGCCTTCTTGGCAATACTATGTTTGCTATCGCTATGACGTGCCATACGCTCGACAAAAGACGTTTCCGGCACAGCCTGACTGAGCACCGCTCCGCCATAGGTTCGCTGAATATGGCCGTTTTTTTCAAGTTGTTGCAAATCACGCCGGATTGTTGAAGCAGACACACCAAATTTTTCTGCCATTGCCTCGACATTGACAATGCCGACCTTGATCGCGTGGATGAGGCATGTGAGTCGTTCCTTGCGGGTCATAGCAGCTTTGTTCTCCAACAAAAAGACTTTGAGTTCAGGAATATATATTCCTGAACTCTCCGTCTTTATTTTGCAACATAAGTCCTATCCGTTTCAAATAGAACTTGCTGTTCGTCTATTCCGGTTATTATACCAGATGACACGAAACAAAACTACAAAAACACTATTCCGTTCGTGGTGCGAGTTCGGCAGCCTGCCGCAATGCTTCGACCATCGATTGCTCGTCGGCAATTCCCTTTCCGGCAATATCGAAAGCTGTACCGTGATCGACAGATGTACGAATGACCGGTAGACCCACCGTGATATTGACGCCGCTTTCAAGCCCTAGAACTTTTATCGGTATGTGTCCCTGATCGTGATACATGGCAACAACCATATCATAATCACCCCGACCGGCGAGATAGAACAATGTATCGGCAGGAAGTGGCCCTACAACATTCCAGCCTTTTGCCTGACAAGCCTTGACAGCAGGAACGATTTTCTTTTCTTCCTCGCCGTAACCGAAAAGGCCATTTTCTCCGGCATGCGGGTTGATTGCACAAACAGCAATCTTGGGGTTTTTCATGCCACGCTTGACAAGAACGTTATGCCCACGTGAAATTACCCTTTCGACAAGACCGGGTTCTATCTTCGCGATTGCGTCAATCAAGCCGATATGTGTCGTAACATGGATGACTCGTAATTTGGGCGAGACCAGCATCATGGAAACTTCCGGCGTATGGGTGAGATGGGCCAGAAGTTCTGTATGTCCGGGAAAATTGTGTCCTGCATTATGCAATGCTTCCTTGCAAAGTGGAGCCGTGCAAATAGCATCAGCCTTGTGATCCATGACAATTTCGGCCGCCTTTTTTATATATTGATAAGCGGCCTCGCCGGATTCTTTCAGTACAACGCCGAATGGATGATTGGCTTTCAACAATTTCAAATCAAGACAATCAACTGTGCCGAATTCACATTTTGCTTCCTCGACATCGTTTATCGAGCGGACATCAAGGCCAGCGTGAACAATTTTACCTGCTTCTTCCAGACGCAATGCATCGCCAATGACAACAGGCGAGCACATATCATAAACATCTTTATGTTTTAGCGCTTTCATAATAACTTCCGGCCCGATTCCGGAAGGATCACCCATTGTAATTACGATTTTCGGCTTATTCATCAAAGTTTTCCTTTATTCCTTATGTCGGAAAGTCTGTCGAAAATTTTCACCAGACTGTTTTCATCACCAAAGGCTCCCGCTTTCGTGGCGATTGGTACGACAATTTTTCCACGCGTTATACCGAGACAAACACCTGCTTCAATCTCGTCATCCAAAGTAATGCCGTTCACTCCTAATGCATCCATCAAATAAGTTGCAGTTTCACCACCGGTTGCGGCAAAACCGGCGAGATCATTCCCCACACATTGAAGTGCTCCGGCAAGATCGAGAGCAAGCCGCGATCCAAGTGACATATCAACATTCTTACCCACAGTAATTTCAACCAATATATCATCGCCCTTTCGCAAAGCCTCTGCCACGTCGTGCGAAAAACCGGCAATCCCTGCTCCTCCTTCTAAGAGAACATCCGGATCAACAGGGAAATGCCGCAGCAAACGGGTATCCAACAGCTTCTTTGCGCTCAGGCGGGAAGCTTTGGCCAACGACCCCACCACAATCATGATGCCACCTTCATTTTTCACATTTATTATGGCGTTGCGCGGCCTTTCAGGGCATCTTGCAGCAAAAGCGTGCGCAAGACCTGCACTTCCTATAAAGAAATGTGATGAATCCGCTTTGGAAAAAGCATTGGCAATCTGTTGCAGATCTTCGGGCGTTTCGGCATCAAAAATAAAAACGAAATCTTTATTTTGCTGCTCGATATTCGCAATATAGGCAGACAGTCTATTGGCGTCTTGCCTTAAGGTTTCGAGATCTATAACAAAAGCTTTCAAACCGACATCATGAAGAATCTGCTTTAGATCGGATGTCGGATAAGTATGGTCACGCGCCCAAAGCTCGGTATTTTCCAGCTCGATATTGTTGACAAAAATCTTTCCGCCTCTGGTGGTACGCTCTGTCGCAGGAAATGCCGGTGCCAGAACGCCCACGGCACGCCCTGTATGCTGTTTCAGAAAATCGGACGTTGCAGCAATGACAGCTCCCGGTTGCCCCCGTAATGTCGAATCTATCTTACAAAACAGGAATGCTTGCGGCGACCAGAGTTTTTCCAATGTTTGATGCTGGAGACGGACACTCTCGCTTACATTCAATTCGCGGCTGTCAATATTATAAGAAAATATTTGTGCCCGATCTGTCAGTGAAGGATAGGCATTCTTCCAGCCGACGGTCGCTGTTGCTCCCTGACGGCAAAAGGCGATTGCACAATCGGCTGCACCGGTGAGATCATCTGCCAGAATAAGCCAGTTTTTCATAATGCCACTCCCTTATTCCAAACCGCTTTCTTCTCCGGCTTCTGCTACCGGTCTCCCGTATTTTTTAGAAACCCAGGCTGTAACGAATGGCACTAATACTGTTGTCACCACAACGCAGGCCGCAACAAGCATTGTTGCCGGAATTGCTGCATCTGCATAAGCAGGATTGGCGGAAGCGACAATTGCCGGTACGGCGGCAGCATTACCGGCTGTGGATGCAGCCGCTACACCGGCAACACCTGTGCCGCCGGTTAACCTGTCGGCAAAAAACAGCGGAATTCCGGTAATGATGACCACGCCCACTCCCATGGCAAGTCCTAGAAGTCCGGCTTGCCAGACCTTGGAAAGATCAAGCGAACCTCCAAGGGCGAAAGCAAAAAACGGAATCATCACACCGCTGGCTTTACCAAGAAATTCACGCATTTCCTTGTCGAGATTACCCAATATCATTCCGACAACCAGTGGTAAAATGCTGCCAACCAATGCTTGCCATGGGAAGGCAGAAAGCCCCGCCACTCCTAATGTAATCATAGTTAGAAACGGTCCTGACTCCAAACACATGATCGTATAGGCTCCGACATCGCGCGGGCGCCCGTATTGCCCCATCAGTGCCATATAAAGACCGCCATTTGTATCGTTCAGAGCTGCCACCAGTGCCAAGGTCGAAACGCCCGCAAAAATACCGGAAGTAATTGGCGCCTCACCTAAAAACCTGCCGGCAATAACACCAACCAGAATGGCTATGCCCACCTTCACGATAAATAATGTTCCACCTTTTTTAATAATGTAGGGAGCTGCTTTAAAATTGATGCTTGCCCCCATACAAACATAAAAAACTGCCAGTATCGGCAACGAACCTTTAAAAAGCGCTCCGGTGAATGAACCGAAAAATCCCGGCGCTTCAGGGAAAAAAGTAGCTATCACTGCACCAATCAGGAGGGGAACAACCATCATTCCTCCAGGTACTTTTTCAATCCCGCGTTTTATAGGTATTTGCATTTCGATTCACTCCCTGAAATTTGCCTCCACAAATCGAGACAATTCGTACTCTTCAAGGATATTAATTGCGTATTTTGCGCAGTTCGTCAATTGTAAATGCCAATATTAAGCTTAAAAATGCGTATTTTGCGCAATTAAAGCGCGGCTATTGTTCATTTTGTGCTTTTTATAAACATAATTGATATTGTTGATTTGAAAGAACTTTTCTAACAGAGAGGATTTTTCACACTATCAATTGTGCAAGAGACAACTGCCACACCATTCGTATCAAACGAAGAAAAACATATAAAACAGTAATATCGGGCGGGAGTGGTATCACTCTGACAGAAGCCTGAAATGGCGAACATTTTATAATATGACACGGGTTACAATCGTCACTTCATAATAGTCACTTCATAATAAATGGGTTGATAACCATCACGTCACAGCTCGCTTGATCTTTATCGCGGATTTTTCATCACCTGTTAAAGCCTGTTAAGCCCTATTCAATATTGAATTTTTCATACCGCTCCGGTCACTTGTTTCAAGCTATAAATAACGCGAATAAAAGCGAATAAAAAAGCTCAAGCCAGTTCGCTGATAATATAATTCAGCACCATGCGGCCTTTTCCGGTTGCACGGATGCGGCTATTGCCCACCATTTCTACCAGACCTTGTTGTTGAAGATCGGCAACTTTTTTCTGGTTCAATCCTTGAATCGCCAGTTTCTCGTAGCGGGCAAGATCAAGCCCTTCGGTGAGGCGCAGACCCATCAAGACCATTTCTTCCGCCTGTTCACTTTTTGTCAAATGTTCTTCTTCAACAATACCGTGACCTTGTTTTTCAACCAGTTCCAACCAGCGTTCGGGGATTTTTTCTGTGATCGTTACCAATCGCCGATCCGGAAAATCGCCATTTGAAACTGGAAGAAACCTGCCATGCGCCCCCGGACCAATACCGACATATTGCTGGTAGCGCCAATAAATGAGATTGTGTTGCGACTGCGCATTGGCGGCTGCATGATTGGATATTTCATAAGCAGGAAGCCCGTGACTTTCGGTTATTTCCTGTGTGAGATCATAAAGATCGGCACTCAAATCCGCCTCCGGCAATTTAAGTTTTCCGGCTTTATAGAGCCTGTCAAACCCCGTGCCCTCTTCAATGGTCAATTGATAAAGCGAAAGATGGTCGGCTGCGAGATCAATTGCTTCTTCCAGTTCATGTTTCCACGAATGCAATGTCTGGTTGGGGCGCGCATAAATAAGGTCAAAGGAAAGCCGCGGGAAAATCTCGCGTGCAATGCCAATAGCAAAACGCGCCTGTTCGACATTATGAATGCGCCCCAAGCGTTTCAATTCTTCATCGTTTAAAGATTGGACGCCCAAGGAAAGCCGGTTGACACCGGCTGAACGATAACCATGAAAACGCCCGGCCTCGACGCTTGAAGGATTGGCTTCCATTGTAATTTCGGCATTGTCTACAATCGGCCAATAGCGATCAATGCTTTTCAGCAGTGATTCGACTGTCTTTGGCGACATCAGCGATGGCGTACCACCGCCGATAAAAACAGTCGTTGCCTTATGGGCTCCTGTCCATTCACGCACTGTTGCCATCTCTCTTGCAAAAGCTTTGGCAAAACGGTCTTCATCCACGCCTTTCAACCGGACATAGGAATTGAAGTCGCAATAAGGACATTTGGCGGCACAAAACGGCCAATGGACGTAAATACCGAATGGCTCGTCCATCAGTTTTCCAGTAACGCTTCGGCAAATTGTTTGAAAGCCCGTGCGCGGTGTGACAAAGCATGTTCGTCGCCCGGCTTCCAACCATGTTTTTCCTCTGCCGTCATTTCACCGAATGTTTTGTCATAACCTTCCGGCTGGAAGATAGGATCAAAACCGAAACCCTTTTTGCCACGCGGCGGCCAGACCAAAGTGCCTTCGATTTCACCACGAAAATATTCCGCATGTCCATCAGGCCAGGCAAGGCAAAGCACCGAGACAAAACGGCCATGCCGTTTATCAGGCGTTGTTGCACCTTTCTTTTCCAATGCATCTTCAACTTTTTTCATTGCTTTGTCGAAATCGCGGTGGCCGTCAGGTTCTATCGCCCAATCGGCAGTATAAACGCCGGGTGCCTTGTCAAGAGCGTCTGCCTCAAGTCCTGAATCGTCCGACAATGCCGGCAAACCTGTCGATTTGGCTGCAAAAAAAGCCTTGATATAGGCATTTTCTTCAAATTTCGTGCCGGTTTCTTCCGGTTCTTCCAATCCCAATTCACCCGCCGATGTGGTTTCAAACCCGAACGGGCCAATAAGATCGGCTATTTCCCTGAGTTTGCCGGAATTATGCGTTGCAACAACCAGTTTTTTCCCTTCAAGCTTTCTCATCGATAATCACCTTTCAGGAAGCTATCACTTTCTTCTGCAATTCAATCAAATCATGAATGCCGCTTTTAGCCAGAGACATCAATGTCGAAAACTGCTCTTCACTGAACGGATCGCCTTCTGCAGTGCCCTGTATTTCGACAATTCCGCCTTTGCCGGTCATCACGAAATTGGCATCGGTTTCGGCATTGGAATCTTCTGCATAATCGAGATCGAGCACCGGCGTTCCCTGATAAATACCGCAGGAAATTGCTGCAACATGGTCTTTCAGTACCTTATTGCGCAAGACCATCTGGCGTGTTTCCATAAAGCCCAGACAATCATAAAGGGCAACCCATGCGCCGGTGATTGATGCTGTGCGGGTTCCGCCATCAGCCTGAATGACATCACAATCAATCGTAATCTGCATTTCGCCCAAGGCTTTCAAATCAACGACCGAACGCAACGAACGGCCGATCAGACGCTGGATTTCCATGGTGCGCCCACCCTGTTTGCCGGAAGCGGCCTCGCGGCGCATTCTTTCACCGGTCGAACGGGGCAACATACCATATTCGGCGGTAACCCATCCTTTGCCGGAATTGCGCATCCAGTTGGGGACACGTTCTTCAAGGCTTGCTGTACATAACACATGGGTATCACCGAACTTGACCAGACATGACCCTTCGGCATGTTTGTTCACATGACGTTCAAACGAAACGGCACGCATCTCGTTGCTGGCACGATTGGACGGGCGCATAAATATTCCTTTCCCTGAAGCGTTGTTTGAAGCATCTTTAGACCATTTGACCCGTGTTTGGCAAAACTTATATAGAAGGAAAGAAATTCTGTCATTGAAGGAATATGATGAAACACGCCACCATTCCGGATGAATTGAAAAGTCTCGACGAAAGATCCCGCGATATTTTCAGGCGAATTGTCGAAACCTATTTGAGCGAAGGAGACCCGGTCGGTTCCGCCAATCTGTCCCGACAATTGCCACAAAGCCTCTCTCCGGCGACCATCCGCACAGTTATGAGCGATCTCGAACATCTCGGCCTTATCTATTCGCCCCATATTTCTGCCGGTCGTATGCCGACACAATCGGGCTTGAGGTTTTTTGTCGACGCTTTTATCGAAGTTGGCGACCTTCCGGAAGACGAACGCAAAGCCATAGAAACACAGGTTGAAGAAGCAGGACATAGCCAATCGGTCGAACAATTCCTGACCGGTGCGAGCCAGATTCTATCCGGTCTTTCACGTGGTGCCGGACTGGTTTTGTCGACAAAAAACGAAGGAACACTCAAACATATCGAATTTGTGCGGCTTGATTCTTCCCGCGCCATGGCAGTTCTCGTAACCCAAAATGGTGATGTGGAAAATCGTATTGTCAATTTGCCCGAAGGGGTAACATTGTCGCAATTAAGCGAAGCCACCAATTTTCTGAACGCCCATATTCAGGGACGAACTTTAAGCGAAGCCAAGGCTGAAATTTCACGACAAAAGGATGAAACCAAGGCAGCTCTTGATGAATTGTCGCAGCATCTCGTCGATCAGGGGCTTGCCGTTTGGGGAGGCGAAGATCAGGGGCGCAAAACCCAACTTATTGTGCGCGGGCGCGGCAACCTTCTGGAAGATGTCAAAGCCGCAGAAGATATTGAACGTTTGCGCCATCTTTTTGATGATCTTGAAACACGTGAAAGCATGATGCAGCTTCTTGACCTTGCCGAGGAAGGTTCAGGTGTGCGTATTTTTATCGGTTCTGAAAACAAGTTGTTTTCGTTATCGGGCTCGTCGCTCATCGTTGCGCCTTATTGCGATTCAAACCAGCATGTTCTTGGCGCTCTCGGCGTTATCGGGCCAACCCGTTTGAATTATGCGCGTATTGTTCCGATGGTCGATTATACTGCCCAACTTGTCTCGCGACTTCTCAAATAGACGTAAATCAAACGCCGGTAAATATATTAAAACTTCCGCTTCTATTGCACTTATCGGCTAGAGATGGGATACTTTCCGGATAGGCCCTGTCATTGTCCGCCCCTTTCCGCAAGCCACATCTGTTTTATGGGCTGCATTTGTTTTACGGAAAGTACAAAGGAGAGCATCCCATGAAAGCCGTTTTCATCCATGCCGTTGTACTACTGAATGCGTTTTTATTTTTCACTTTATCCGGATTTGCCGAACCAGTGCATTTTGTTCTGGCACTCGCCCGCAGCACAACAACGCCGGCGGAAGAAACATTTACCTATGCCATTCCCAAACAACTCGGCTATTTTCAGGAAGAAAATATCAATCCGTCCTTGCTTTATACGGATGGCTCCACAGCAGCTCTTCAGGCAGTTGCATCCGGTTCTGCCGATATTGCCTATGCGTCTTCGGCCAATATTGCCGCTGCCGTTGATAAAGGTGTGCCGCTCAAGGCATTTGCCGGAATAACGGTCAGATGGCCTTATTTTATCGGTGTCCCGAAAGGCTCCACTATAAAATCCATTGCCGATCTTAAAGGAAAACGGGTGGGCGTAATCAGTCTGGCTTCGGCTTCTTATGCCGATTTACGGGCGAATTTGAAAATTGCCGGTTTGAAAGAAAGTGACGTTACAATTGTACCCGTTGGTGCAGGTGCACGTGCGGCAGCAGCGCTCAATGCGAAGGATATAGACGCAGTTGACAGCTATTCCGACAGTTTTACCGTTATGCGTCAGAACGGTGTCGAATTCGATCTCTTGCAACGCCCTGAAGAAATGAACCGCCTTTTCAGCGTTACTATGGTCACAAGCCAGAAGATATTCGATGACAAGCCACATGAACTTTCGGCTTTTGCACGCGCTGCCTATAAAGGCATGATCTACACCAAACTTTATCCCGATAGTGCCTTGAAACTTGCCTTTAAAGAATTTCCGGAACTGGGGGGTGCTGATAACCCGACGGGACAGGATGCCAAAAATACAGCCGAAGCAATGGCCATAGCACTTGCCGATTCGACACCGGCTGACAAACCGGATCCGGCAAGTTGGGGAAAATGGCTTGATATTCCTGATGAACGCTGGCAAGCAGTTTTGTCTTTTGCGCATCAAACAGGTTCAACCGAACGCCTGCTTCATGTAAAAGACGTTTGGAACAATTCCTTGATGCCGGAAATATACAATTTCGATATCAAGGCAATTGTTAAAAAGGATTAATCCGTCTAAACCCACGGTTATTTACCTGAAAGATCGAGAAAACGTCTATGCCGTCTGTCAAAAAACCCCTTATCTCCATCAAGGGATTGCACAAATGCTATGAAAGTAAAAAAGACGGCACGATCGATGCGTTGAAAGATGTCAATCTTGAAATAGCCGAAGGTGCTTTTGTTGCACTCGTTGGGCCATCCGGTTGTGGCAAAACGACTCTGCTTAAAATCCTTGCCGGTCTTGTTGACAATTTTTCCGGCGAAGTCATGCTTAATGACATCGCCGTTACCCGCCCTTCGCCGGAAGTAGGCTTTGTCTTTCAGGACCCTACGCTGCTTCCGTGGCGCACAATCCTGCAAAACATCCTCTTGCCGGTCGAATTGATGCATCTTGACAAAAACCAATATTATGACCGTGCTTTGATGTTGATGGAAACAGTGGGACTTAAAGGGTTTGAAAACAAATTGCCCACCGAGCTTTCAGGCGGAATGCGCCAACGTGCCGGAATTTGCCGCGCCCTTATCCGTGACCCGAAAGTCCTGCTTATGGATGAGCCATTCGGGGCGCTTGATGCAATGACCCGCGAAGTTTTGAATAGCGAATTGCAAAATATCTGGCTTGAAAGCAAAAAAACCGTGCTTTTTGTCACCCATTCCATTCCCGAAGCGGTATTTCTTGCCGATAAGGTGGTGGTGATGAGCCCGCGCCCCGGTCATATCGAGGAAATTGTCGATGTCAAATTGCCCCGCCCGCGCGAACTTCAGGAATTGACAGATAAAAAAGTCGGAAAAATTTTAGGCCAAATAAGACAACATTTTGAAAATTTTAGTATGAATTGTTGAACTGCCGTTGCATATCCATCAAATCCTGTGATTGAGAAATCGGCAAAACCGCAGAAAGGCTGGCAATGTTTAAAAATGAAAAAACGCTTCAAGCATTGCTTGTTGTTGTTGTTTTTATTCTTGTTGTCGGCTTCTGGGAAACATCCGTGTGGCTGTGGCAGGTTCCGAACTATCTGTTGCCACCTCCCAGCCGCATTTTTTCCCAGCTTGTGCGGCTGCTGCAGTCAACCCTTTTCTGGGATAATCTCGGTGTTACAATGGTCGAAGTTTTGCTCGGCTATATTTGCGGCTTGGTGCTTGCGGCAATTCTCGGCATTGCCATTTCGCAAGTTCGCGTTTTCCAGCTCGCACTTTTGCCTTATATCATTGCCTTCCAGACGATACCGACGGTTGCTCTCGCGCCGATTTTTCTGCAATGGTTCGGCTATGGCATCACATCAAAAATTGTTATGGCCGCACTTATTTCGTTTTTCCCCATGCTCATCAATGTCATTGCCGGTTTACAATCGGCAGGACGCGAAGAAATACAGATGCTCAAGGCTTTCGGTGCCAACGAAATACAGATTTTGCTGAAAGTTAAATTGCCGGCTTCCCTGCCGTTTGTATTTGCAGGTCTCGGCCTTGGCATTATCTTTGCCCTGATTGGCGCGATTGTTGCCGAATTTGTCGGCGCTCAAAAGGGGTTGGGCAAAATGCTTATGCAGTTCAACGAGCAGTTCAACATTGCCGGCCAATTCGCCATTCTTGTCATTCTGGCACTCATTGGTGTTATCATGCATTTGATTGTCGGTTTCGCAAAACACAGAATCATTTTCTGGGATGGACAAAGATAACCTGATTTTTTGCCACCGGCTCGCAACATATCGCTTCAAAAAAACGTTATAACCAACGCGCAAAACAAAGAATTATTTGTTTCTTTTCCTGACATTTTAAGGAAAAATTGCCTTAAAATTTGAAAATGACACTCTGAATCACAATTTAAGCGAAGAGAACTTTCTTTTATGCGCAAGTTGAGTTAGATACTCTTAGAAACGCTCTAAAGAGTGTGAAGTTCGATTATTGGAATATACGGAATAGGCTTAGAGTTATGCGGATAAGGCTTGGAACACGGAAAAGTGCGTTAGCGCGCGTGCAAGCGGAAAGTGTGGCTAAGCTTTTGCGGGAGCTTGATCCTACATTGACAGTTGAAACTGTCTTGCTTGGCTGTGTAGGTGACAAAGATAAGCACACGAGTTTTCAGGATATAGGCAATGTCGGTGTTTTCACCAAGAGTGGTGAAGAGGCATTGTTGAATCGGGAAGTGGATGTTGTTGTCCATTCTTTGAAAGATTTGCCGACAGTGCAGCCCGAAGGGCTTGTTCTGGCTTCGGTTCCCAAGCGTGAAGACCCGCGTGACGTTCTTTGCGGCTTGAAATTTGATGATATTCGCAGCAATCATCATAAAATCGGCACCGGCTCCATTCGTCGTGCTGCCCAGCTCAGATCGTTCTTTCCGGACATCGAGATTGTGCCGGTTCGTGGCAATGTACCGCCGAGATTGCGCCGTGCGGTTGACAAAAACGGTATTGACGCAACAATTCTTGCGGCTGCCGGATTAAAACGGCTTGGCCTTTTTGAAGACAGCATGGAATGTCTCAATCCGCAAATATTCCCCTATGCTGTTGCCCAAGGGGCTCTTGGTATAGAATGCCGTCAAGGCGACCGCGATATTTTAAGACTGCTTAAAGCAATTGAATGCAAAAAATCGCGTGCCGAAACCGACGCCGAACGTTCATTGATGAAATATCTCAATGCCGGATGCAATTTGCCTGTGGGTGTTTGCTCGACATGGAAAAACACAATGCTTTATATGAAAGCCACCGTAACAGGCGTTGACGGCTTGAAGCAGATTGTCGATTACGCAACAACTTGTACTTATGGCGTTGAAGAAATGGGCAAGGTTCTGGCGGAACGGCTACTTGATAAGGGAGCCGGCGAGCTGCTAAGAGCCTGCACAGTCAATAGCAATAGAAAAAAGGTCGAAAGCCTGCTTAAAGCTTGAATCCCGACAATTTTTCAACCGGCTACCGATTATCGGTTAAAAGCGGGGGGCTGAACGTATTTAGACTGTCGTTTTACACGGTTTGCCTCTTGATTTTTCTCGCTAAAATTTCGATATCGAATTTAACAACTATTATCGAGAAGTAGGAATCCTATGTCTGAGGAAAAAAAGAAGTCTGGCGAAAGCGATATCAATAACCGTGACATAAAGAATCCGGCTGACAGAGATGCATTGAAACGTGCGGCCGATGATTTCTTGAAACAGCGCAAGGAAGAAGCGAAAGCCGAAGCCGAGGAAGATCAGGTTACCGATGAAGGTGCTGATCCGGTTGCTGCCATGCAGGCAGAAAATGACGAACTGAAAGATCAGGTTTTGCGGCTCGCGGCTGAAATGGAAAATTTGCGCCGCCGCACGGCTCGTGACGTTGCCGATGCGAGAGCTTACTCTGTCGCCAATTTCGCGCGCGATATGCTTCAGGTTTCGGATAATCTCAACCGCGCTTTGCAGGCTATTCCCGAAGGTGCACGTGAAAAAGATTCCGGGCTGAATGCTTTGGCCGAAGGGGTTGAAATGACGGAACGCGCCATGATGGCGGCGTTGGAGCGCAATGGCGTGAAAAAAATTGAACCTGAAGGTCAGAAATTCGACCCGAATTTCCATCAGGCTATGTTTGAAATCCCGAATACCGATGTGCCAAACAACACCGTACAACAAGTTGTTCAGGCCGGTTATGTCATCGGAGATCGCGTATTACGTCCGGCCATGGTCGGTGTTTCCAAAGGTGGGCCGAAAGAAACAAATACGAAAAGCACGGAAAACACCGAGCATAATGACAAGAAAGCGGATTAGAGCCTGTTTGCGCTTTAACCCGTATAACTGTACAAAAAAAGCTGTCAGGAAGCCCTCTGTCGAGGTTTAGAGTGTCGATCCGTTGTTCAGCTCTTTATTAAAGGCGGTAAAATTCCGCCTTTTTTTAATTTGCAACAGTTCAAGCCTTCTTTTTTCTGAATGCTTTCGGGAAACTTCATCGTTTCATTCCCGTTGCACCGCGTAGAAACATTGTTCCTGAAAGGGGAATTGGTCGAGCCGTAACGTGCACCATACCGGCTATATTTATCAAACAATCTATGAATCTATATCCATTATCCGGCAAGCATTTGGCTTCGTAATTGGCAATTGTTAAAGCTTCGTGATTGGCAATTTATAAATATGGCAGTGATGGAAGTTGATTATGCTTGGGCATAATTCCTGAATAGATTACCGGCTTCCAATCATTACAATAACCGGCTAGGTTCAATTTATTTAAGCACTGCCCTTCAAACTCTCTCCATGAGACAAGTGCCAAAACAATATAAGGGCAAAGACAATCTTGCACATTCCGTCATTTTGGCAGTTGAATAAAAATATCTCCGGTTCTTACCCGAAGCTTCGGTCTTTTTACCAAAATTCAGCCAATGTTTTAAACAATGACGTTCACGGCGATAAAAGGATTATGCATGCGTTCCGGAAAGATTATCCGGTGTAGTTGCCAGCTTTTCCTATCAAAAAAAGCTATTTCAATTCGCAACAACAAAACATGAATAGGCTTGTGCTGTTATTTTGCCACAAGCTGCATTTGCTTCACTTTCGCTTCCGAATGAACCGAACCTGACGCGATAAACCCTTTTTCCGTCAACAGTTGCCGGTTCGACATGGCCGAGCGATGCAACATTTGTATCGGACAAAGATTTTTTTATTGTTTTCAAAAAGCCTTCCGCTGAACCTTTATCCGGTAACGCGGCCACCTGAACAATGTAATTTCCCGACATTTCATTTTTTAGAATGTCGGTGACTGTCTTTTTGCTATCATCGGCATAAGCCATTGTCGTCGGGCTGGTTTCAACTTTGACTGTTTTTTTCACCGGAATAGAAATAGTAGAACGTGTTTCTACAACAGTTTTTGCCGGTTCGGTTGCGCGATTGCCACGTTGGGAAACAGAAGCTGTCACAATCTCGGCATTGTTTGTATCCGGTTGGACATTCTTTGGCTGTGGTTGTCCACGCCAAGCCGATTGGGCTACGTTCCATTGGGCAAAAATACGTTTTTTCGTCGACCGGCTGGCACTCCCCATATAGGCATTTGCAAGCAATACAACGACATCATCACGCTGACGGCCTGAAGTACCGCCAAGCACCACAACAACCAGTTTTTTGCCATCCTTGGCGATAGTTGTGGTAATTGTAAAACCTGCAAGGCCGGTAAAACCGGTTTTTAATCCGTCTGCACCGTCGATCCTGTCAAGAACACGGTTGTGACCTTTATAAACCTGGCCGCGATAACTGAATTCGCGCTGACTGAAAAGGTGATAATATTGCGGGAAATGGTCACGCATGGCAATTGACATCAAAGCAATATCGCGGGCTGTCGATACATGCCCTTGTGCAGGTAGACCATTGGCATTTCTGAAAGTCGTGTTCCGCATGCCGAGAGATCTTGCTTTCAAAGTCATAACACGCGCAAAATTTTCTTCGCTCCCGCCCAGATATTCGGCAGCAACAACGGCCGCATCATTGGCCGAAAGAACAATCATGGCATTGACTGCATCACGTACCGAAATTCTGGAACCGGCAGGCAAGCCCAGTTTCATCCGCGGTTTGCTCGCAGCATATTTGGAAACCGGCATTTCGGTATTCCAACTCAACCGGCCGCTTTGGATTGCATCGAAAACGAGATATAACGTCATGACCTTGGTAATAGACGCCGGTGCCCGTATTTCATCCGCGCGATTTGCATAAAGGACATTTCCGGTATTGGCATCAACCGCTATTGCCGGAAGCTCGACAGCATTCGATTTCGCCTGAACTGATGCAAGAGTAAAAAACAAGACGCTCGCAACCGCAATGATTAACGCGATCGAAAACCGTAAAACTTTAAAAAGACGCATCAGTCTACCCTGCCTGAACCTAAGCAATATGAAACAAGAAACGCAAAGAACCTAGCTCTTTCTATCATGCTGCATAAGAACGTTTACGTTAAGACCCGCTCCTGTAACAACGTTAATTTTTAGTAAATAACGCCGGTGAGTCGTATTTCATAATTTTTGTTATACAGGATTCAAGATGATAATCAACCTATCGGTTTCAACACGGATAGGAGATTCATCATAGATACCATTCATTACTATGTATTTTCTATTCATTTTTAACATAGGCTGCGTTTTCTGTATTTTGACCGATCGTTTTAACCATTAAAAAATTAAATATTATTTTATAATTACTTTATCACTCTTATATGTCATTGTAACAAAACTTGAAGACAAGCCGGATAAAAAGCCATGCTTTTTATCAAACGGGATGCTGGCACAGCTTTATAATTCTTCCCGTATTTTCGATAATTCTATCTGCTGATAGTTTGAGGGTTAATTCGAGGGGTAAAGGAGGAATGCACGAACGGGTCAATGACCTGTCAAACGTCATTTGTTGATCTATTTTTATGGTTTTGCTTTCACAAAAATTTTTGGATCCAAAATACTTGAGCAAATGGAAATACAAAAATGAAACCCGATCCTGTAAATGCAAAAAACTGCAAGCTTGCTGCAAAAGGGCGACGCCGTTCTTCCAGATCAGCACGAACGGCCATATCTGCATGAACGGCTTTGGCGGGTCAAATTGATTCCCGTTCATTTTTCGCTTCAACCGGCGACGGGATATAAATTCCGGATTGACCGACGATCAGATATAAACAAAAATTCGCGAATTAAAAAACCTCTCAATTTACGGTCCAGCAGGCTTTTACGCACTGGAATAACCATTTCATTTCGAGGAAAATACGATGGTGTCCGCGGTGGGATTCGAACCCACGACCCCAGGATTCATACCACTTCGACTTTCGCCGCCGGTCAAAACTATGACCGTTTGTGGTCTGGACTGTCCCTTCACCATTGGCAAAAGCCTTTAGGTGCTGCCCGTCCAGTCTCTACACCTTCCCTTTGTGAGGGCTTGGTTCGGGATTGGCAATGGCTATAAAAAGCCAGAAGCGTTCCCCGACTTTGAGCAGATCCGCTTCAAAAGTTTCCTTTAGAGGCGCCCAATTTATTTCAGGAATCCTGTGCTCTATCCTGCTGAGCTACGCAGACTTCATCGTAGTCGAAGCATTAACCAATATGACTGCTTCGATCAATCATTTTTCACCAAGTTTTTGTTTAAGAAATGCCAATACTTTTTCCGGCGGTACGTTTTTGGCAATGAATGATTGGCCCAAACCGCGTGTGAGAATAAAAGTCAGGCTACCGTGTTCGACTTTTTTGTCTTGCGAAATAATTTTCATCAATGTTTCAGCATCCGGCACACCACCGGGAACATCCTGCAAGGCAACAGGAAGGCCGACAGTGCTCAAATGGGTTTCAACACGGGTTGCAACATCGGCCGGACAAAGACCGAGGTAATTTGAAAACTGGTGGGCAAGAACCATGCCGATAGCGACACCCTCGCCATGTACAAGTCTGGCCGAATCATAATTTGTGACTGTTTCCAGTGCATGACCAAAGGTGTGCCCCAGATTCAATAATGCACGCTCGCCCGACTCATGTTCGTCATGGGCGACCACTTCGGCTTTTGAACGACAGGATTGCGCTATAGCTTCGATTCGCTCATGTCCTCCCAGAAAAATTTGCCGCCAGTTTTTTTCCAGCCATGAAAAAAAGTCGGGCTGATTGATTAAGCCATATTTGGCGACCTCGGCATAGCCGGCTCTGAATTCGCGTTCAGGCAGAGTATCAAGAATCTCTGTATCAGCAATGACAAGTTTTGGCTGATAAAATACACCGACGAGATTCTTTCCTTGCCGCGTATCAATACCGGTTTTGCCGCCCACCGACGAATCAACCTGAGCGAGAAGTGATGTCGGAATCTGGATAAAGTTCATGCCGCGGCGCACAATTCCGGCTGCAAATCCCGCAAGATCGCCCACCACACCACCGCCGAAGGCTATAACGAAATCGCCCCGCTCCAGATGATTATCAAGAATTTGATCTACCACGTTTTCCAGCGTTTCAAAGCACTTCGATTTTTCGCCTGCCTTGACCACGACCGGTACAACATCAATGCCGCTATCGCGCAAACTTTGTGTCAACATGCCAAGATGCAATGCTGCAACATTTTCATCCGTCACAACGACAACGCGTCTTTCCGGAAAACGGTTGGCAATTTCCTTACCTGCCGAGACAACCAGACCGGGTCCTATCAGAATATCGTAACTACGTTTCCCCAAGGTTACTTTAACTGTCTGATTTTCCATTTTTTAGCTGTCCTTTATTGCTGTTTCCCGATTTTGAAAGATAGCTTTCAACCGAACGCACAACATCGCGTGCCACCACGTCACGACGCGTCTTCCGGCTGTTTATGCGAATGTCGGCCAAAGCATAAACAGGGTAACGTTCTGCCATAAGTTTTTCCATAAAGGCACGCGGATCAGGTCTTTTTAACAAAGGGCGGTTTTGACGGTGGGAAACCCGTTCCATCAATACATCAAGCTCCGCATGAAGCCAGATAGAAATACCCTTTTCGGCAATAGCACTGCGCGTTTCCCCGTTCATATAGGCACCACCGCCCGTAGCAAGTACCATCGGCCCGTCTTTCAACAGCCGTAAAATCACACGCCTCTCAAGATCACGAAAAGCCGGTTCACCATAAGACTCGAACAATTCGGGTATTGTCATGCGTGCCGCCTGCTCGATCTCGTAATCGGCATCATGAAAAGGAAGCTCCAGCATAGTGGCCACACGTTTGCCGATCGTTGATTTGCCTGCCCCCATAAGCCCTACAAGGACGAGCGAACGCCCGTCCAGATGAGACATCAGACGATGCGCTGTTTTTGCCATCGGGCCAGTTTTTGAAAATCTGCTTTTCATGATTTTGTTTCGACATTTATCGCAGAATAAGTCAATCCCTGTTAATCTTTATAAGGCATGATAGTGTTTATAACCTTTTCGATTTTGGATAATTTTCTCTTGCCATGCCGACTCTTACCCGTTTGTTACTCGCCCTCGTCATATTGGTTGCGCTGATTTACGGTGCAATGGTCGGGCTTGTTTATCTCGTAAAACCGGTAACCACCGATATAACAATCGAAATTCAGCCGGAAAACCTGCATTTGCGTGATCGTGCATCTATCTCCCCAACGACAGAACAGAAAATGCCGACAAATAATGAGACTGATATGCAGCAAATGCCCGATGGCAAACCGTTGTCGAAAGATGAAGCGGGTGGCCAGACAGACAGCGGGAAAGATGATAATTCCTCAATCTCCGAAAACCGGCACAGCCAAGAGTCTGGCGAGCGGAAAGAGCAGAAGCCGGACATGTCGGAAGGCGGCTCGCCTGCACAAAGGAATGGCGGCAACAAATGAATCTTGCAGCAACAATCGACAATTTTCTTGAAATGATGAGTGCCGAACGTGGTGCTTCAAAAAATACTCTTGAAGCCTATCGCCGTGATCTTTTTTGGGCAAATGAAGAACTGGCGGCGTTCAAAACAACGCTGTTGGAAACAAGCGGGGATGAGCTCGCCAAAATATTGGCGTCTATGCAAAATGACGGCTTTGCCGCAACGTCGCAAGCACGGCGTTTATCGACTTTACGCCAGTTTTTCCAATTTCTTTATGCGGAAGGATTGCGCAATGATGATCCTTCAAGCGACATTGATACCCCGAAAAAGCGCGCGAATTTGCCGAAAATCATCAGCGAGAAACAGGTTAGTAACCTGCTCGATCTCGCCGAAGCAAATGCCAAACGTGAAGATGTATCACCGGCTGAACATAAAAGGGCTATGCGTCTTCATGCAATTGTCGAATTGCTTTATGCAACGGGCTTGCGCATTAGCGAACTTGTGAGCCTGCCGGTTCGTATTGTTCGTGGAGCGCCGGATTTTTTGCCGGTTCGCGGAAAAGGTTCCAAAGACCGGCTGGTGCCACTTTCGCAAAAAGCCAAAGAAGCCGTCAGGCAATGGCTGGAGTTACGTGATAAAACCTCAGGCAGCACCAGTCCCTATCTTTTTCCTACCCATGCCGATCAGGGCTATATCGCGCGCCAACTTGTCGCACGCGAATTGAAAGCGCTTGCCGTTGAAGCCGGAATCAGCGCCCATAACATTTCACCGCACGTTATTCGCCATGCTTTTGCAAGCCATTTGTTGCAACATGGTGCAGATTTGCGCGTTGTTCAACAGTTACTCGGCCATTCCGATATATCAACAACACAAATCTATACCCATGTTCTGGAAGAAAAGCTGCAAAGTCTTGTAAATGAGCATCACCCGCTTGCCGAGCGCTCTCATGCAGAGTAAAGAAAATGATATATTATTTATAAGACAGCGTGAAAGCTTGAAATAAGCCGTCAAATGGTATGATAAAAGCCGAGTAACACGATAAAAGTTGGAGCCGATGTATAATTATCTTGATTTCGAAAAGCCGGTTGCTGATCTGGAAGGGCAAATCTTTGAACTGAAAAAAATTGCCCAGGAAAAAGGTAGCGTCGACATGGGCGACGAAATATCCCGTCTTGAAGAACGCTCGCAAACGGCCTTGCGTGATCTTTATAAAAAACTCACTCCCTGGCAGAAGGCCCAGGTTGCACGTCATCCTGACAGGCCGCATTTTCTTGATTATTCAGCCGCACTCTTTACCGACGTAACACCCTTGGCCGGTGACCGCAAATATGGCGAGGATGAAGCCATTCAGGCGGGTTTTGCCCGTTTCAATGGACAGGCGATTGCCTATCTCGGACAGGAAAAGGGGTACGATACCCAATCACGGCTACGCTATAATTTCGGTTCGGCACGTCCGGAGGGATACCGCAAGGCCGTAAGAATTATGGAACTGGCCGACCGTTTCTCGCTTCCGGTCATTACTCTGGTTGATACAGCCGGTGCCTATCCGGGTGTAAGCGCTGAAGAACGCGGACAGGCAGAGGCTATCGCACAGTCAACCGCCGAAACGTTGCGATTAAAAGTTCCTGTTGTTTCTGTCATTATTGGCGAAGGTGGTTCGGGCGGGGCTATTGCTATTGCCGCAGCCAACAAAGTCTATATGCTTGAACACGCTATCTATTCTGTCATCTCTCCCGAAGGGGCTGCTTCTATATTATGGCGGGATGCAACGCGAGCAAAAGATGCCGCAACTTCAATGCATATTACAGCTCAGGATCTTTATAAACTGAAAATCATCGACGGTATTATTCCCGAACCTCTGGGTGGTGCGCATCGCAATAAAAAAGAAGCCATTGATGCAACTGGGCAAGTGATCGAAGCTGCTTTGAAAGGCATGGCGGGGAAAGATGGCGAGACATTGAAAAGAGAACGTTGGGATAAATATCTCGAAATCGGACGCTCCCTTTCATAATCCCGACGTTCATGGTTGTAACCATCGAAACGTTGTGATTGCGGAAGCTCGTCTGCAATCGTCGACATAGCCGTTTATAAAAGACACTTATATTTTATTTCACGTGATATATTTTGTTTCACGTGAAAACATCTGTTTCAATGATTGGATGTTTGACCTGAGCATTATTTATATCGCGCTGTTTCAATGTTCGATAAAATTTCCGATCATCCTGATAATTGAAAAGCGCCTGTTATCGGCTCCCTCAATTATTCTCGTCCAATTTTTAAAAATAGAAGAAGAATGCCGGAAACATATTGGCATTTCTTCAACAGAGCGGTTGAAATATTTAAAATGCCGGTGCCCCCCGAATGGTCGACCGCCGGATAGCCGATGAATTTTAGGCTTATCACATTCCACAACCTTATAAAATTCTTCCCGTTACAAGCCTATCGGGATCACCATTCAGTAGAAGTTCACGAAACCCCGATCGTGAATAGATCAATTGGTGTGCTCAAATGGTAGGTTCAAACGGTATGTTCAAATAGATGCTCAAACCGTTTCCACCCTGTTCATATTGTCGTTTTCCAACCGAACAACAAAATAGCGAACCTATCCGGAAGTTTTACTTTCATAAATTCCCGCAACAAACAGTTTTGTTTTTCCTGACGGAATAAAGGACTTACCTATTCCCTACCGCGGATGCTTTTTCTCAAACACTGCGCATGTTTTTTCTTAAACAGGCCGGCCGGTTTTGACCGAGTTAATGTGCCCAATGTCATTATTCTGGTTTGACGTGAAACAAAGGGTAAAATCCGTTCCATTGTGCGTTTTGAAACAGCTATACAACCCTCGGTCGGTTTGTATTCAGGGTGTGCGAGATGAAAAAAAATAGCGCTACCACGTTTTTGTATCCGGCAACGGATATTCCAATCCGGTATCAATGCAATATCGTAGAGCTTATCATCACGAAAGAGTTTTTCTGCGCTATTTCTGTAAGGCAATCTGACAGGACGATTATAATTTGCGTCCCATGGCTCATCGCACCAGCCATCGGAAGGTTTTATACGGTGGAGCTTCATCGGATGATGTGGTAGGCTGACAAAACCGCTTTTCCTGAAACCGCCAAGAATCGGCATAACAGCAATAGGCGTTGCACCATCGCCTTCCCGCTTCCTTGCAGTAAACCCGCTTCTTCCCAATGCACAAGGAAAACGGTATTGACCAATTGCCAAGATCCCTTTTGTTGTTGTACCGCATTTCTTGCGCACAACGATAAAAGGAACAATTTTTGGTGTTTTTAACGAATTTCTGATGAAAGACACTTGCATGACGTTCAGTTTTTCGTGATTGTTGACTGCAATTATTACATAACGCGTTAAAGCGTTTTTTATAAGGACTGAAAATGACCGATCGCACCCTTTTGATTGTAGATGATGACGAGGATCTGCGCTCTATTCTGGTAGAGCAACTACAAATGCATGAAGAATTCAATGTTCTTCAGGAAAGTACGGCTGCAAAGGGTCTCGAAACCGCCAGAAACGAGAATGTAGACCTGATTATTATGGATATTGGTCTGCCTGATCTCGACGGGCGTGAAGCGGTAAAAAAATTGCGTCAGGAAGGATTCCGTGCACCTATCATCATGTTGACCGGCCATGATACCGATTCGGATACCATTCTCGGCCTTGAAGCCGGTGCTAATGATTATGTAACAAAACCTTTCCGTTTTGCGGTTCTTCTTGCCCGCATTCGCGCCCAGTTGCGCCAACATGAACAAAGCGAAGACGCAACATTTCAAGTGGGGCCTTACACTTTCAAACCGGGGCAAAAACTGCTTATCGACGATAAGGGAAGCAAAATACGGCTAACTGAAAAAGAAGCTGCCATTATCAAATTCCTCTATCGTGCCGGTGACAATGTTGTAAGCCGTGACACGCTTCTGGAAGAGGTGTGGGGATATAATTCGGGTGTAACAACGCATACGTTGGAAACCCATGTTTATCGCCTCCGGCAAAAAATCGAAAAAGATCCCGCAAATGCGCAGATATTGATAACTGATAGCGGTGGCTATAGATTAAATCCGTAACGTTTTGGCAAAATAGACATATAACTTTATTTGCCAAAACCGGCACTTACGAAGCGTGACGCAATGAATTGGCCGAAATAAATCGTCAATTCATAAAAATAGGGAGTTTTCGTTGGCGATTACCGACGACATTGCTTTATTGGAAAAATTCGATTTTTTCAGCAAAATGACGACTGAACAATTGCGTTTGTTGATTTTTGGAGCAGAACGAAAGGAATTTGCCACCGGAGAGATTATTTTCACAGAAGGACAGCCCGCTGAAAGCGCCTATGTCGTTCTTTCCGGAACGGTCAATCTTTATCGGCAAAATAGCCAACCCAACCAGCCAATTGACATCATCAACAAAAATGCCCTGCTTAATGAGCTTGCTTTAATCACGAAAGTCAACCGGCCGTTCACCGCAATAGCGCAAAGCAATACGAAAACACTGAAAATAAATCGTATCGTATTCCTGAAGCTGATAAGTGAATTTCCTGAAATTACCCAACATATATATGACTATGTAAGCGAGCGTATGCGCGAGCTTGCAAGCAATATCAACCATCTCACCGATTTGAAAAAAAACTGAACAGAGTTGCTGCGATTATCCTGTTTGTTTCCCCGTTCATTTCTTTTCTTGCTTTTCAACGAACTCTATATAATCCCCGAAAAAATAATCCCTGAAAAAGCCACTCCCGAACAGTTTACGGCCTTTTTCTATCAAATCGACGGGGCTTTGCTTATTGACCATTTTGGCCGCCGCCCCTGATTTTCAAAAGTTCAAGCTTTTAATCTGCGTAATGTCACAAAAGTAGCGACGTAAAAAGTCGCGGATTATGCGGGAAAGCAAAATCAATCCGGTTTTAATGAACCCATTTTAAAGTGACGCACTCGAATGGCTCAGTTAGCAGAATCATTCCGTATAATATCGGCAGCACGAAATGATTTGCGATTGGTGATTTGCGGAGATAAAGCCGGTATAAATACCCGACGTGACTGGCGACGATGAACCAACAATCCCTGAAATAAGCGTTTTTGAGCCTCGCAAACAATAATACCACCAAAATAAGGAAAAAAGCTCCGCGCCAGAGGCTCGTAAACCGCGGAAAAACCGCGTGCCAAAGCACCACCGGAAGGTGAAAAATAAAGTGCTTCACCGATTTTGACGACGCTGAAATTGGTTTCATGCAATAATTGTAACAATTGTTGGCGGCTATAAGGTTGGCCACTGCCGAAAGGCGTATGGTCATTGCGCGCCCAGAGGCCCCGCCGGTTGGGGACAACGATAATGATACGGCCATTCGGAGCAAGCACACGCCACATTTCGCTAAGCATTTCGCGCGCATTTTCAGCAAATTCCAGCGAATGGATCAAAATAATGCGGTCAACTGCGGAATCCGATAATGGTAAATCTTCTTCAAATACCAATGCGGTTGCGACTTTGTCTGCCGATGGCCAGACACATGCCCCTTGATGGGCAGGCATGAAAGCAAAACATCTTTCGGAGCGATCTTTCAATTGTTCAAGATAGGGCGTTACATATCCGAGTCCCAAAACCCGTTCACCGGCGACATCACAATTTTTTAGGGCGAGCTTGTTTGTAATGGTTGAAAAAACTTTTTCACCAAGCACTGTCTGATAAAAGGATCTGAATGTCAGTATATCCAAATAGGATCCTTATTCTCTCACTGTATATCGGCCGGTGCAGAAACCGGCGCCTGTGACTGAACCGGTTGTGCGGACTGCACATTCCTATCCCAACAACCAAGATTTTTTCCCCGCAAATTATGTGCATCAATATCAACAAGTGCACGTTGGTCGTCTTTCATCATATAATAACGCGTTCTCGTCTTTACATTGATTTTTTGCCAACCGGCACATTCTGTCGGCAATTCCACCTTCTGGGTCGTAATTTTTTCAGTCCATGCAGTCGCTTGGGTAGCACATCCCGTAAGCATCAGAAAACATGGCAGAAATAATGTTTTGGCTGATATAAAACGATTCAAACTGGCCATGAATTATAATCCATTCATTCGATATTCGTGCGTTGTCCGAAAAATGACAATAACAAACTTTTCCCTCAAAATAAAAATATTCGTTAATTTACGGTTAAAATCTGACAAAAGCATGAAATTATCAAAACCCTGTGAGACGCTTTCCCCTGAGTGGAAAAGTGGTTAGGCTCGAACAATCACTTTTGCCAATAGACAATACGTTTCTTGCCGGCAGAGAACCGTTGAAAGGACACTCCATGAAATATCGTGCTTTGGGTAATACCGGTTTCAATATTGTTCCTCTGGTTTTCGGGTGCAATGTCTTCGGCTGGACGCTGGACGAAAAACAATCCTTTAAAATACTTGATGCGATTTCGGAAAGCGGACTAAATGCGATTGATACAGCCGATGCCTACTCAACATGGGTTGAAGGAAATAAAGGGGGCGAATCCGAAACCATTATCGGCAACTGGTTGAAACAAAATCCGTCCAAGCGAGACAAATTCTATATTTTCACCAAGGTCGGCTCGGATATGGGGATAGCCGGTCACAAAGGTCTTTCTGCGCGCTGGATCGAACAGGCTGTCGAGGATTCTCTTCGTCGTTTGCATGTCGAGTTTATCGATCTTTATCAATCACACTGGTTTGACCCGGAAACCCCTTTTGAAGAAACACTGGAAGCTTATAGCAAATTGCTGAAAGCGGGAAAAATTCGCGCAATCGGCTGTTCAAACATAACGGCAGAACAGCTAGAACAAGCAATGAAAGTCGCTAAAAATAACAATCTCCCCTCTTATCAAACGCTCCAGCCCGAATATAATTTGTATGATCGCAACACATTCGAGGGGCCGCTTGCCGATACTGCTCGAAAATATGGGCTCGGAGTCATTACCTATTATAGTCTCGCTTCAGGATTCCTTTCCGGTAAATATCGCTCGAAAGAAGATCTTGCCGGCCATAAACGTGGTTCAAGAGTTGAACAATATTTGAACCCCCGCGGAATGCGGATTTTGGACGCTCTTGATACAATCAGTGAAAAGCATAACGCCAAACAGGCTGAAATTGCCCTTGCCTGGCTTATCGCCAAACCGGCAGTAACCGCACCAATTGCCAGTGCTACCAAGATTGACCAGCTTTCCAGTCTTGTGAAAGCAGTGACAATCAATCTGAACAATGAAGATATTGAAATACTCGATCAGGCAAGCCGCTATTAATAGCTTCCATTCATGAACCGACAAGTAAGAGGAAGTTCTTGCAGCAAGCACGAACTTCCTTTTTATTCGGTATGCGTTTTCATTAATTGCTTCCACATTAGAAAAAAATTTTATTTTTTTGAAGCGAACAATATTTTTTAGCTATATCATTCTAAATTTTGCCTTTATCCTGATAATCAAGAATTGCCGCAGCCATTCCGGCGGTTTGCGGATTTGTCATCTTAAATATCTTCAGGGAGATCGGTCATGACGGATAAACATTCGGAGAAAAAAGGGCGCGGCATCATTTATAATTCTGTTTTGGATACGATCGGAAACACGCCGCTCGTCCGCATAGACCATTTTGCCAAAAATAAAGGCGTAAAAGCCAACCTTCTGGCAAAGCTCGAATTTTTCAATCCTTTGGCAAGTGTCAAGGATCGTATTGGTTTGGCTTTGATTGAATCATTGGAAAAACAAGGAAAAGCTAAACCCGGCAAAACAGTGCTGATAGAACCCACATCCGGCAATACCGGTATTGCGCTTGCTTTTGTTGCTGCTGCCAAAGGTTACAAGCTGATTTTGACAATGCCTGAAACCATGTCTGTCGAGAGGCGTAAATTGCTGAAGTTTCTCGGCGCCGAACTGGTATTGACCGAAGGCGCGAAAGGAATGAAAGGTGCGATAGCCAAAGCCGAAGAGCTGGCCGCCGAAAATCCCGATGCTATTATTCCCCAACAGTTTGAAAATCCGGCAAATCCGGAAATTCACCGTCAGACCACAGCCGAGGAAATCTGGAACGACACCAATGGCAATGTCGATTTTCTGGTAGCCGGTTTCGGTACGGGCGGCACTATTACCGGAATTGGTGAAGTGATAAAGAAACGTAAGCCCGATTTTAAAATCGTTGCTGTCGAACCGAAAGATTCTCCGGTTTTATCGGGTGGACAACCTGGCCCACATAAAATTCAAGGCATAGGCGCGGGTTTTATACCGAAGATACTCAACACCGAAATAATTGACGAAGTTATCACCGTTTCAAGTGATGATGCTTTCAAGAATTCACGCGATCTTGCTCATCTGGAAGGAATTCCCGTCGGTATTTCGGCCGGTGCAGCATTGACTGCCGCTATCGAGGTGGGCAAACGTCCGGAAAACGAGGGAAAAAACATCGTTATCATTATTCCCGATTTTGCAGAAAGATATTTGTCTACCCTGCTTTTTGAAGGTTTGGATTAATCATCTGAAAGTCAAATTTCCCGTGCCGACTTCAGGCGGCGTCGACCGTTAACAGTACCATTATGATGGGCAATGAATGAGTTCGGAGAAGAAGTGGAAATAACGCGATTAGCCGTCCGGGCACGTCTCGGACGGATTTCTCTTCCACTTTCCCTCACACGTGGAGGATAACTCAAACCCGTTTCATCGGTCTCAAAAAAACCCGTTTCATCGGTCTCAAAACTTGACAAAAAATCGCCGTCATCAATTTCCATGATAATTACCCTTCATGATCGAGAAAGCTGAATAAACTACCCCAATGAAACTAAGCCTCTTCAGCAACGGGCTTATTCATGTAAAAAGATGTATAAAATATCTGGAAAACTTATTGGCTGTCGTGTTTTTTGAGCCAATCCTGCATTTCAGCGATTTCTTTTTGCTGTGCAGAGATAATTGTTTCGGCCAATTTTCTGGCTTCCGGATCCTTGCCATATTGCAATTCGACTTCCGCCATGTCGACAGCCCCTTTATGGTGGGCCAGCATCATTTTGATAAAATCGACATCAGCATTGCCGCTCATTTTGACCGACATATTCTTCATCATGGATTCATTGACTTTATCCAAAGCCGTTGAAGATGCAGACAAAGTTTGAGAAACAGCCGATGCTGCCCCTTGTGCTTTATCAACGATATTCTGATTGACATTTTGCGCTGCCGAATAACCGATAGAAGCACAAGAAATACATAAGGCTGCAATAATTTTTTTCATATCTCATTCCTTTTCACAGTCGATATAACGTGTCAAATCCAATATAGTTCCATGAATAAAGAATAAAATTGATCTAATTCATTATTTCTTAAAAAAAAATATTTTTGTTTCATTTTTTGTAACAACTGCGTGACCGGCTAAATGCTTCAACTCAATGGATAGAAACAGACTGTCCGAAAAATTGTTAGAGAAAATTATATATCAATAATAACAATAGGTTATAATAATTATAAAATTATCCATTAAAATTTTTCGCGCTGCGGCAACGCTAATCCGTCCGCTTTGAATAGAATAAAAGCCCACCTTTTTCCGATTTATTAAACGAAAAAAGAATCCCGAATTTTCACAATCCGTCTAATATTTATTAAACAATACTTATACTAAATTTGATAATAATGAACGCAAAAGACGGGTTTTATTATACTGATAAATGTCGATAACCGGATGCCGGAAGAAGATACATCCGAGATGACATATAGCCATTTGCACTAGAGAGGCAATTTCCATTAGCGAGCCAATTTTCGTTATCGGCGCAATTTCCATTATTGATGGAGCAAAAGAAAGTTTCAGACTCTCCGGCCTGTAAAAGCGGCAGCAATTCCGGCATTCAAAAACAAACTGCCGACAGACAATCTGCCGGAATATTGATGTCGTCATTATCAATATCAATATCAATCGAACTTCAACAATCGTTCGAGATATTCTTTCTCGCTATCGGGTAATGCAGACTGACCTAATTTTTTGCGGATTTCATCGAGGATGCGGCGTGCACGTTGCATATCGCTTTCTTGCGGAATACCATTTTTTTCTGTCTGATGGCCTGCCGAGCCGAGTTTGCGCCCAAGTGGATCTTTTGAAAGACCATCGCCATTTTTACCATCATTGCCATTTTTTTTCATGGCTTCCTGCATTTCTTTCATCAGCTTGCTTGCGCCATCACGCATTGCATCCAATGCTTTTGACTGTTGGTCTGCCGAGCCGCCGGCATCTCCCTGCTGAAGGGCTTGACCGGATTTATCCATTTTATTTTCGGCATCCTTCAGGCCTTGTCCCGATTTCAAGCCTTTATCAGTTAAATCCTTATCGAATTTTTTTAATTCCTGCTGGAGTTCGTCTTGCCGTTTTTTCAAATCATCAAGATCTTTTCGATATTCTTCAGGAGTCTTTTCTCCGCGCTCGCGTTCGTCCTCAAGTTTATGGGTGTCGTTTAAAGTCTCTTGCTGCTTGCGCATCAAATCGCCAAGCTTGTCAAGCTGCTTTTGCATTTCGCTTGTTTGGCTTCCCTCTTCCCCCGATCCGCCACGACTTACTTGAAGATTATCCATGAGTTGCTCAAGTTCGTTCAAAAGCTGTTCAGCGGCTGTGTGGTTGCCCAATTTTGCCGTATCTTCAAGTTGTTTCAGTTTCTCGGCAAGTTCATCAGGTGAAAGATTTTGTGCCTTTTCGGAAGGCTTTTGGCCAAGGCCATCGTTTTGTTGCTGTTCGGCAAGTGCGGCAATATAGTCATTCATCGCCTGACGCAAAGCCTCTGTCAAACGTTCGATTTCTTCAGGCGAAGCGCCATTTCTCAAAGCGTCACGCAATGCCGCTTCGGCTGCTTTCAAGTTTTTTTCAGCCTGATTGACATTGTCTCCCTCGATACCGATGGCTGTCTGCCACATAAAATCGGCTACATTTTTCAGATCGTCATCGGTTTCTGCCAGATGAAGTCGTGTCCATATGCTACGTAATGCCAAATAATGGGTATAATTATTGATTGTTTCTTCCGGCCGCAACGTTAAAGCCGACAACATATCAAGAACCCGATCGCGCGAAAGTGTATTAAGAGCCAGCAGGCGACGTTGTTCAACCACGGCTCGCGCAAGCGGATTGCCGAAATTTCTTTGCGGCAATGTGATGGTTCGGGTTTCACTTCTTCCCTGATGACCGGCACCATCTTCTGCAACCAGTGTCAAACGCACTTCCGAACCTGCCCAAGGATGGATACTGACATCCTGCACTGTACGCGCATCCCCTTTTCCGCCACGCGGAATCAGCAATTTTATATCAGGCGCATCATAAAGAGGAAGTCCGGTTTCCTTAACAGACGATGTCGGGGTGATTTCTACGTAAGCTTTCTCGACACCATAATCATCATCAAGCGCATAATTGAGTTCCAGCGATCCGTTGAGAATGCGCCCCGGTTCCTTGGTCAGTCTGATTGTCGGTGCACGATCAACCACAACATCAAAATTCCAGTTCTTTTCATAATGGCGGGTTTTTAATGTCAATTCACTCGACGAGAGCAAAATTGTCTCGAATGTCCGGCTATTGGTTTTGGTCGTATCATGCTCTTCAAGAGCGCCAATATTTTCTGTCTTTCCGGTTTGTTTATCATGCAATTTCAATGTTGCGTCGCCACCATCAACCAACCGGATAGTCACTTTGCTTCCTTCCGGAATTTTTGCGCCCTGAAGGTTGCTTTCAGTGAGATAAAGAGGTGCTTTACCGGTATAGGCTGGCGGGGTAACCCAGGCATCTACCCGCATTCTAGACAAATTGACCGGCCGCGAAAAATCAAAAAGATCAGCAATCCTTCCGCCTGACGTGCCTGAAGAATAGGCAAAAGCTGTTACTGTGAACAACACCACCAGCGCCCGCAATGCCAGGGGATCAGACCGCGTCATACCGGTTTCGGGAACGCCTGTTTTCAGGTTTTGCAGCTCACCGGCCATACGGCGTTGGTGTTCGGCCCAAAGAGCTTTGGCAAAAGCATTGTTGTCATCATTGACCGGCTTATCATACAGCGTTTCGAGTGGCCGGTTTTTCAGGCCGCTTGCCTGTTCAATCCGGCGGTCGATGTCGTGTCGCGAAGGAAAATGGAAACCGGATATAAAAAGCAGCGAACCGATTGCTATAAAAAGCAATGCCCAAAGCACGATCACATGTGGCCAATAGGAAAGATAGTTGAAAACGCCGAACCATGTGAGTGACAGCAACATCAACAAGACGATAACGCATGTAATGACACGTGGCCACAGGCGCTCGAATGTCAGAACACACCAAGCGGCAGCTCTTGCTCTGGCAAGTGCCGATAACCGGAACCGGAAAGGGTGTTCATGATTGAGCAAAATTTATGTTCTTTCCTTCGAGTTGATTTTGCATATCATAACAATGAAACCGGCAAAGGCGAATCCCTTTGCCAGAATGTTCGGCCGATTTTACCTGAAAACCGGCCGTTTCGACATCAGGAATTTTCTACCCATTCAGGGACACGATCGAATTCTATCAGCTCTTCATATGAAATACGCGGGCGAATAATATCAAAACGACTATCACTCACCAACACTTCCGGTACCAACAGCCGTGTATTATAGGTGCTTGCCATAACGGCACCATAAGCCCCTGCGCTACAGATAGCCAGCAGGTCACCGGCTTTTGGCGAGGGAAGAAACCTCCCAAGCCCCATATAGTCACCCGTCTCGCAAACCGGACCGACAATATCGGCCATCATCGGCTTATCACTCTGCTTTGGCTCTTTTACAGGAACAATGTCGTGCCATGCATCATATAAAGTCGGTCGGATAAGATCATTCATCCCGGCATCGACAATAACGAAATTTTTTCCGGCTCCATGTTTTATATAGATGATGGATGTAACCAGAATGCCCGCATTACCGATGATATTACGACCCGGTTCCATAATGATCTCGACATTAAGAGGCGCAAAATGTTTTTTGACAACATTTGCATATTCGGCAGGGGAAGGTGGAGGCGTATTATCATTGCGAAAAACAATGCCAAGCCCGCCGCCGACATCAACATGGCGAATATCGTGCCCCTCGTCGCGCAGGACATGAACAAAATCGGCAACGAGTGAAAAAGCATCCTCAAAGGGCTGCAAATCGCAAATCTGGCTGCCGATGTGAACATCCACTCCATGGACATCAAGACCGGGGAGTTTTGCTGCCTGTTCGTAAACGTCACGTGCTACTGCAATAGGAATGCCGAATTTGTTTTCAGACTTTCCGGTTGCTATTTTTCGATGTGTTTTGGCATCAACATTGGGATTGATGCGCAAAGACACGCGTGCCTTTTTACCCAGTGCAACAGCACGCGCGGATAATTGCTGCAATTCCGGTTCTGATTCGGCATTGAAACAATGGATATCATGACCAAGAGCAAAGTCGATTTCTTCAACAGTTTTGCCAACACCGGAATAGACTATCTTGTCGGCAGGAATACCGGCTTTGAGCGCGCGTCGCATTTCTCCGCCCGATACAACATCTGCACCAGCGCCTTGTTTTGCAAGCAGGCTTAAAACTGCCTGATTGGAATTGGCTTTCAGTGCAAAGGCGACAAGTGCATCGGTGTCGGCAAAAGCATGACGATACTGCTCGAACTGGTTCACAATGGCTGTTGCCGAATAGCAATAAAACGGGGTTGGAATTTTTTTTGCTATATCGGCAATTGCTACATTTTCTGCATGTAGAAAGCCATTACGATATTGAAAAAGCTGCATTTAGTGCCTCTGCTTAATCAATGGATCAAGAATAAACGGTTTTTCTACTTTCGGTTTTTGAACCATTTTGCCGTTAGAGTCCTCAATCATCGTGGACGGCGGCGGTTCAAGCGGACCTTTACGCCCGCAACCGGCCAAAGCCACGCCACAGATTGTGACAATCATCAAACCGGCCAGAGTTTTTTTCATGATCGCGTCTCTTTCCAAAAAGCTTGTCCCATTCAAAAATAGCAAGCGTTACGCTCGTTGCGAACTATTTCAAATCTATTCCTATTCAATCTATTCTTTGTGTAGCGTTCAAATTCAGGCTTTGGCAAGGCGTTTTTTCCAATAGTCGATTTGGCGACGCACTTCTTGTGGGGCGGTACCACCATAACTTTTGCGACTTTGAACCGACTTTTCAACACTCAAGACATCAAAAACATCTTCTGTAATATCAGGGTAAACTGTTTTCAAATCTTCCAAAGTAAGATCGGAAAGATTACATTTTTTCTTTTCTGCCAGAGCGACCGCGTGACCGGTAATATGATGCGCTTCACGAAATGGCAGACCCAATTTTCTAACAAGCCAGTCAGCAAGATCGGTTGCAGTCGAATAACCCGAACCGGCAGCTTTTTTCATAACGTCACGGTTGATCTCGAGATCGCCAATCATACCTGCCATTGCAGCAAGCGATAATTCCAACGATTGGGCGGCATCGAAAACCTGTTCTTTGTCTTCCTGCATATCTTTTGAATAGGCAAGCGGCAGACCTTTCATAATGGTCAATAAAGCAATCAGTGACCCGTTGATCCGTCCGGTCTTTGCGCGAACAAGTTCTGCCGCATCCGGATTTTTCTTTTGCGGCATAATGGATGAACCGGTCGAAAAAGAATCAGGCAAATGGATAAAGTTGAATTGTGCCGTTGACCAGATAACAATCTCTTCGGCAAGGCGCGAAAGATGGGTGGCGCATATGGCCGTTGCACTTAAAAATTCGAGTGCAAAATCACGATCGGACACACTGTCAATCGAATTTCTTGTCGGCTCTCTGAAACCCAAAGCCTTTGCAGTCATGAAACGATCGGTAGGAAAGCTCGTACCGGCAAGGGCGGCTGCTCCCAAAGGTGATTCGTTCATCCTTTCACGTGCATCATGCATACGCGACAAATCGCGGCCGAACATTTCGACATAGGCCATTAAATGATGGCCAAGGGTAATAGGCTGGGCAACCTGCAAATGCGTAAAGCCCGGCATAAGTGTTTCAACTTCCTGATCGGCACGACCAAGCAATGTTTCAATCAGATGTCTGATAGACTGTATTGTTTTATCGGTTTCTTCCCTGACCCAGAGCCGGAAATCCAAAGCAACCTGATCGTTTCTCGAACGGGCCGTGTGAAGCCTTCCGGCAGCCGAACCAATCAATTCTGCAAGGCGGGCTTCAATATTCATATGAATATCTTCAAGTTTGCGAGAAAAGACAAATTTGCCGCTCTCGATTTCGGCGAGAATGGTTTTCAAGCCTTTTTCGATCTCGTCATAATCGGCAGCCGATATAATACCTTGAGCTGCCAACATAGCGGCGTGTGCCGACGAACCTTTAATATCTTCTTTATAGAGTTTTTTATCAAAACCGATCGAAGCGTTGATCTCTTCCATAATGGCCGCCGGTCCTGAGGCAAAACGACCACCCCACATCTGGTTGCTTGATCCACTGTTGTTCATATATGTTAGCCCCCATCGAAAGGAAGAAAAAATGGTTGCAAGAATTCTAGAAAAAGCAAAATTTTCCGGAACATTCCGGAAAATCATTGCCAAGACTACACTTGGTGCCCTGAGCATATACGCGATAATGATGGGGTCTGACAACCAAGTTTACTCTTTTCCTTCGCTGATTTCTGTTGCCCATGCCGAAGCCGCTTCCCCCTGCACCGGAAATGCCGGAAAAATTGATTTGATTAAACAATCGGCAAACGGTTTTTTCAAAAATATGCGTTTTTCAGACGAACCTTATGATGCGCGCAAACTCGCCTTCAAAGATGAAGCCGGTAAAGATCACACATTGGCCGAATTTTCCGGCAAAACCCTACTTGTCAACCTCTGGGCAAGCTGGTGTGTACCCTGCCGCACCGAAATGCCTGAACTTGCCAATCTCAAACGTTCCATTCACAGTGACTCATTCGATGTCATGGCCATCAATATTGATAAAACCGCAAGCGACGAAAAAGTGAAAGACTTTTTGAAAAGCATAAAAGCCGACAATATTGTTTTCTATCGTGACCAATCCATGGATGTTTTTAATGAAGTGCGCAAACAAGGGCTGGCTGTGGGACTTCCCATTACCATGTTGATTGATAAAAATGGGTGTTTGCTCGGCTCTTATAACGGTTCGGCACCCTGGAGCAATGCCGATTCGGAAAAACTGATGAAAGCGGCAATGGAAGCCGATAAAAAAGACTGATTACCGGTTTTCCATCCAAAACAGCACCGAACACAATAATCAGTATATGAAATTGCCGGTTGAAAACCGGTCAAAGCCGGTTTTTGGTAAAATCGGTCTCATAGCCTTGACGTTTTTTGCGTTGCACAGCCAAATCAAGCGCACCAAGAAACGCTGAACGATCACGGCCGGAAAACGGGCGCGGGCCACCGGTTACGACACCACTTTCCCGCAGATTTTCAAAGAGATTACGGGTGGCCAATGCCGCGCCTATTGTGGCCGCGTCAAAGAGCCGACCGGAGGGGGAAATAGCCACTCCACCCTTTTTGACCACACGATCGGCCAATGGCACATCATTGGTAACAACAATACTGGCCTCGTCGGCCTGTTCTGCAATCCAGTCATCTGCCTTGTTGAGCCCTTTGTCGACAATAACAGCTTCAAGAAAATCCTCGTTCGGTATTCTCATGAAGCTGTTCGAGACGATAAACGTTTTGATATGATAACGTTCAGCTACACGATAGGCTTCGGTTTTGACAGGGCAGGCATCGCCATCAAGAAACAACTTTATTATCGGTTTGTCTGTCATCGTTTTGCTGTTTGAGCCCTTCTTCTTTTTCCTTGTTCTGTTCTATCGCACGCACCAATTGGCCAGGCTGTTGCTGGCGGTTACGGTAAAACATAATGGCTGCGTTGATTTCTCCGCCGAGAATAAAAATGGCACTCAGCATATAGAGGAAGATGATTGCCACCATGATCGAGGCAAGCCCTGCATAAGTGGAAACATAATTGGCAAACGTTGCCAGATATTGTGCAAATAGCATGGAAGCCACAACCCACACCACCATGGTTACACCGATTCCGGGCAAAATATCGGCCAGTTTCCGTTTTCCGGCAGGAAGCCATTTATGGGCAATCAGCAGGCTAATCAACAAAACAACCACCGCAATGGCATAACGCCAGATGCGGATTGTGCCGACATATTGGGCAATCACCGGATAATCATGTTGAAGGATATTGATGACAAGCGGTGCCAGAACCAGAAGAAAACTGATAACCATCAGGCCGATCGTGCCGACAATCACAAAAAACAGGCTTTGAAACCGGCAGAAAAAGAGACTGCGTCTATCAACCACGCGATAGGCACGATTGAGCGCTGTTCGCAATGCTTCCACGCCATTTGAGGCAAAATAGGCTGTCCCGATGACCGATATTGTCAACAGACCACCGCGCTGAATGGTCATAACATTGACGACTTCCTTGACAATCGGGCCTGCGATAGCATCCGGCAACATTTTCAAAAGTGCATTGACGCTTTGCTGGGTATAGGCACGTGCCCCGATAAAACTTGCAAGCGATGTTGCAAAAATCAGAAAAGGAAACAGCGCCATCAAACCGGACAAAGCTATATGACTGGCAAAAGCGCTGCCAGAATCACGGAAATAGTGGCTGACAGCGTTATATAAAATGCGCCAACAAAAGCGTAAGGGTCTCAGCGTCAAATCAATGTCTTTCCCGTTAATGAACCCGCACCTAACGGGCAAAACGCACAGACTACCGTATAAAATTATTTTAATTGAGAACGCAATCTATACAAGCATTACAATGAGCATTTCAATGTTTTCCCGTCATTTGATAACGTCACATAAGTTTCATGGACATTGGGACAACAAAAGCTATCTATATTTTCAAATAGAAAATGGCTTCTCAAGGAACTTAAAAAATGGTCAAAATCAATAAAATCTACACGCGTACCGGTGATGATGGTACAACCGGTCTTGTTAATGGTCCCAGACGCTCGAAAGCCGATTTACGCGTTGACGCTTATGGTTCGATAGATGAAACCAATGCAACAATAGGGCTTGCCCGTCTTGAAACCGTAAGCGATCTCGACAAAATGCTCGAAGAAATACAAAATGATCTTTTCGATCTTGGAGCTGATCTTGCAACTCCTGAACAAAGCGAAAATAAAGGCGATTTACGCGTTCTTTCAACCCAGACAAAACGGCTCGAGAATGAAATCGACAGATTGAATGAAAAACTCTCGCCCTTGAAATCTTTTGTTCTGCCCGGCGGATCCAAAGCATCAGCCTATCTACACCTTGCCCGAACTGTTGCAAGACGTGCCGAACGCATCATTGTCGCATTGAGCGAGCAAGAAAATGTCAATAAAGATGTTCTAGGCTATATCAACCGGCTTTCGGATTTTCTGTTTGTCGCTGCCCGTTATGCTAATGATTGCGGCAAAAATGATGTATTATGGGTGCCGGGAAAGAATCGCTAGAGGAGGAGCACGCACATGATAAAGACGGTCGCTATTGTCGGAGCAGGGCAAATGGGTGGAGGAATTGCCCAAACTGTTGCGACTGCCGGTTTCGAGGTTCTTCTTTACGATATTTCTGCCGAACAGGTTGAGAAAGCAATTTCAACCATAAAATTCAATCTTGCCCATCTTGTCAAAGCCGGAAAAATGAATGAGCAAAGCCGCCTTGACACAATCAAAAGGCTTTCAACCCGACTGACTTTGGATGAATTGAAGGGGGCCGATCTTATCATTGAAGCAGCAAGCGAAGATGAAAATATAAAACGGGATATTTTTATCGGATTGTGCGAGAACCTTTCACCTTCAACAATTCTTGCGACCAATACCTCTACCATTTCCATCACCCGTCTTGCTGCAACCACAAACCGTCCGGAAAAATTCATTGGCACGCATTTTATGAATCCGGTGCCACAAATGAAACTTGTTGAAGTGGTGCGCGGCATTGCAACAAGCGAAGAGACCTACTCGACAATCTGCGATTTTGTCACTTCAATCGGAAAAACTTTTACCGTTACTGAAGACTTTCCGGCCTTTATCGTCAATCGTGTCTTGGTGCCGATGATTAACGAGGCAATTTACGCTCTTTATGAGGGCGTGGGGGATGTCAATGCTATTGATACAGCTTTGAAACTCGGTGCAAATCATCCGATGGGGCCATTGGAACTTGCCGATTTTATCGGACTCGATGTCTGCCTTGCTATTATGCATGTTTTGCATCAGGGATTGTCCGACACGAAATATCGCCCTTGCCCGTTATTGATAAAATATGTCGAAGCAGGCTGGTTGGGGCGCAAAAGCGGCCGCGGTTTTTATGACTATAGCGGTAAAACGCCTATTCCCACACGTTGAGCTTTTTCCGGAACTTTCCGGCTAAAAATGCTCTGAAGAAGAAAAATGGCAACAAACAGTCTTTGAAATTTGACCCCCTGCGGGTGTGATATTCATAAGCCCATCATCCGGCTTCAAAAAACAGTTCGGATCGATTGTTATTGGTTCGCGGTTAAAGTCTTGGCCTGTTAGGCGATGAAAAGCTGCAAGAATAATTTGAAAGTTCGCCTGTTAGCTTCGCTTCCCTCTCTTTTTATTCTGCTTGAAGATATTTTTATGCAAAACTTTATCGATGGACAATTTCAAATGAACGGCAAAAAAGCCGACATCTAAAAAACGGCTTACCGCCAACAATGTAAGCACGTGAAATTGCCCGACAGAAATCGGTTTTCTCAATCAGAACGGCGCTATTGGAGCGCTGTAAACAGCTATCCACACCGCTTTTGACAAAGACCAAAGAATTTCCGTGAAAGAATCAGCTACGGAATTTTTCGGGTATGATACGATCAGGCGGACGGTGATGATCGATAAAAGCTTTGATATTGATGATAACTTTTTCACCCATATTGATCCGGCTTTCAACTGTTGCAGACGCCATATGCGGTAAAAGTACAACTTTGCCCAGATGCGCCAATTTTGCCAAAGCCGGACTGAAGGCCGGTTCTTTTTCAAATACATCAAGTCCTGCACCTGCAAGTTTGCCACTTTCAATCTGGCGCGCAAGTGCATTTTCATCAATAATTTCGCCACGGGCTGTGTTGACGATATAGGCTGTATCTTGCATTGAAGCGAGCCTTTCTTCCGAAAGGAGATGATAGGTCATTTCGGTAAGCGGACAATTGATTGAAACAATATCCATTGTTTTCAACATTTCATCGAGATCGGCCCAATAGGTCGCTTCAAGCTGTTCTTCGATTTTTTCGCTCACGCGGGAGCGATTATGATAGTGGATCGAAAGACCGAACGCTTTGGCGCGGCGGGCAACCGCTGTGCCTATACGACCGAGACCAATAATGCCGAGCTTTTTTCCGTAGATACGTCTTCCTAACATCCAGTCAGGAGACCAACCCGGCCAAACACCGTTTTCACTCAGCACATTGGCACCCTCGACAAGGCGACGTGGCACTGCCAGTATAAGCGCCATTGCCATATCGGCTGTATCTTCTGTTTGTACATTCGGGGTATTGGTCACAAGAATGCTGCGGCCGGTCGCCGCATTAATGTCGATATTATCAACACCGTTGCCAAAATTGGCAATCATTTTAAGATTATTTCCTGCCTGATCGATAAGGTCCTTGTCAATAACATCAGAAATGGTCGGAACCAGAACATCCGCGCGTTTGACCGCAGCAACCAGCTCTTGTCGAGACATTGGCCGATCCTGTTTGACGACTTCTGTATCAAAAAGCTCGCACATACGCTTTTCAACCTGATCCGGAAGTTTGCGTGTCAAAATGACCAATGGTAATTTTTTCCCCTGCATAGAAATCCTCGAAATATTTCCAGTGTTTTGCCCGAATGTTGAGACCTCTTTAACCACCGATGTGGCATAGGATCATCAGACTGTCTTGAGTCTGATCTGTTATAGCAGAAAAGAAATCAAAGAACATATGAGAAGAAAGGCATGCACAGTGGACAGTTTCGACAAGTTCCGTTTTTCAACCATCGCGAAAATGCTCGTCTATTCCGCGTTGACGGTCTTTTCTACATTATCTCTTTCCGCTGTAAGCTGTGCACAGGAAGAAACCGCTCAGGAAACTCCCGCCAATGTGGGGCCTAGCGGTTTACCATTGCCGCGTTTTGTTTCTATCAAACCGGCACGGGTCAATGTGCGTGTTGGTCCCGGACGCAATTATACGGTTGTGTTTTCTTATCAAAAACAAGGATTGCCTGTGGAAATCACGCAGGAATACGATCAATGGCGGAAAATTCGCGACTCGGATGGTGATGAAGGTTGGGTCTACCAGTCCCTTTTATCGGGTCATCGCACAGCCATGATAACACCTTGGCAAAAAGATAAATCCAAACTTGCCCCCATGCGTCAGGAACCGAGTGAAAACGCACCGCTTGCTGCCGAACTTGAACCCGGTGTCATTGGCACTATTCACAAATGCGACGGGAAATGGTGCGAGCTCAACATAAACCATACGCGTGGCTATGTGGCTCAGGATCAACTTTGGGGTGCTTACCCTGGCGAAAAAGTCAAAGATTGACAAATTTACCCACATAACCGGAATTGCAATTGCTTTCACCGGTTTTCCCATTGGAGAAATTGATAAGCTTTCAAGCGGTTTCGGGAAAAAATTTACGCACATCTTGTCCAAAAACCGTTTCACACTTTTTGGGATGTCGCTTTTAAGTGCACGCACATCTTGTCCAAAAACCGTTTCACACTTTTTGGGATGTCGCTTTTAAAGTGCACGCACATCTTGTCCAAAAACCGTTTCAAACTTTTTGGGATGTCGCTTTTAAGTGCACGCACATCTCGTCCAAAAACCGTTTCATACTTTTCGGGATGTCGCTTTAAAGTGCACGCACATCTTATCCAAAAACCGTTTCACACTTTTCGGGATGTGGCTTTTAAAGTGCACGCACATCTTGTCCAAAAACCGTTTCACACTTTTTGGGATGTCGCTTTTAAGTGCACGCACATCTTGTCCAAAAACCGTTTCACACTTTTTGGGATGTGCGTGTGGCGATGTGCGTGTGAAAACCATATCACCTCAGACAACCTTCACCACCAGATCATCCAGTCCATCAATATGGCCTACCAATTCATCACCTTTTTGCACCGGCCCCACGCCCGACGGCGTTCCCGTCATGATAATATCTCCCTCCCGCAACACGAATAATTGCGACAAATAGGCAATCATTTCAGGAATTTTCCAGATCATCTCGTTCAGATTGCCCGACTGGCGACCTTTACCGTTCACCGAAAGGGTAATCGAACCTTCGTTCATGTTTTTGGTTTGTGATTTTTCAATCAAATGAGAACAGGGAGCCGAATGTTCAAAAGCCTTTGCGGTTTCCCATGAGCGCCCCGCTTTTTTAAGTTCGGCCTGCAAATCACGTCGCGTCATATCAAGGCCGACAGCAAAACCGAACACGCAATCGTCTGCCTCTTTCGTTGTCAGATTTTGTCCACCTTTTTGAAGAGCAACAACAAGCTCTATCTCATGTTCAACATCATGGCTTTTCGGCGGATAGGGGAAAACGCCGTCAAATACCAGATTATCGGGATTTTTCTGGAAAAAAAACGGCGCTTCCTTTGACGGGTCATGACCCATTTCTATCGCATGATTTGCATAATTGCGACCAACGCAATAAATTCTGTGAACCGGAAAAACTTTACTGCTCCCTTTGATCGGAATGCCGATAATTGCAGGGGGCGTAAATATGAAATCACTCATTTCTTTATCCTCTCGTTTGAAAGAAATTTTCGGAAATTTTCGGAAACTTTCAAGACCGGAAAATCCGGATGACCGGCTTTTATGAAAAATCGAACTCTATAAAGTTTTTAACCGTTTTTCCGAATACAAATTTTTGCAATTTTCAAATTTATAGCCATTTTTCCCGATGAGATGAAGCCGATATTTATTTAACTTCGGTCACGATCAGACGGACAGCAAAGGCTGTAAAAATTCCGGCCATTAAAAAATCAAGTATTCTTACAAAATGCGGGTTTTCTTTTAAGGCTTTGGCAAATTTGTCGGCAGCCAATACCATCGAAACCGTGAAGGGAAGGGAGATGGGAATGAAAGAAGCTCCGAGAAAAAATATCTTTCCGGGCGCATGCGGGTCGAGCGCATCAACAAATTGCGGCAAAAAGGTCAAATTAAAAAGAAGCACTTTCGGATTTAGAAGATTGATCGCAAGACCGGTAAGGTAATTCCGTCTCACACTGAGCTTCTTCTGCTTTTTTCCGTCGACCAAAAAATTCGACCGGTTCAAAAGCGCTTGTAGCGCAAGCCATAAGAGATAGACGGAACCGGCCACTTTGAGGATAAAAAACGCCATTGGCGAGGCTATTATCAACGCCGATAGGCCGACAGAGACCGCAAAAACCTGAATGATAATGCCGGTTGTACAACCGGCAATGCAAGCAAGGCCTGCCGCTTTTCCCTGCGATATGGCTCGGCCGACAAAAAGTGCCATATCGGGACCCGGAATGAGCGTCAAAATGATTGCTGCACCGGCAAATTCCAAAAACACATGGGCGTCAGGCAAGAAAGACATGGTCATGATCTCTCGTTAATCATCTTTGTCTTATTGTTTTATCAAACCATTTCAATCTGTTTTTATAAGTTTTATGTAAGAAAAAATTTTTGATTGCTTGCATGGTTGCTATCTCCTGATAAAACAGCTCATATCAATTCAATCGGGTCAATCAATTGGGGCCATTAATTATCGGACAGAAAAAATGGAAAAGTGGAAAGACGTTAAAAAAGTTGTACTGGCCTATTCAGGCGGCCTTGATACTTCAATCATATTGAAATGGTTGCAAACCGAACTCGGTGCTGAAGTTATCACCTTCACAGCCGATCTGGGGCAGGGCGAAGAGCTTGAGCCGGCACGCCGCAAAGCCGAAATGCTCGGTGCCAAACAGATTTTTATGGAAGATTTGCGCGAAGAATTTGTTCGCGATTTCGTATTTCCGATGTTTCGCGCCAATGCGGTTTATGAAGGTGTCTACCTTCTTGGAACATCAATTGCCCGCCCGCTCATTTCAAAACATCTGATTGAAATTGCCGAAAAAACCGGTGCCGATGCGATTGCTCATGGTGCAACAGGTAAGGGCAACGATCAGGTTCGTTTTGAACTCTCAGCTTATGCTTTGAACCCTGATATAAAAATCATTGCGCCATGGCGGGACTGGAATTTCAAGAGCCGCACAGAGCTTCTGGATTTTGCACAAAAACACCAGATTCCTGTGACAAAAGATAAACAGGGTGAAGCACCATTTTCGGTTGATGCGAATTTGCTGCACTCGTCTTCAGAAGGTAAAGTGTTGGAAGACCCGTCACTTCCGGCTCCCGAATATGTGCATTTACGCACTGTCTCGCCTGAAACCGCACCTGATAAACCGACGATTATCACCATCGGCTTCAAGAATGGCGATGCCGTTTCAATCAATGGCAAACAAATGTCGCCGGCAACTTTGCTAACCGAACTCAATAAATATGGTCACGATAACGGTATCGGTCGTGTTGATCTGGTTGAAAACCGCTTTGTCGGTATGAAATCACGCGGTGTCTATGAAACGCCGGGCGGTACAATCCTGCTTGCAGCCCACCGCGCAATTGAATCGATCACGCTTGATCGCGGTGCAGCACATTTGAAAGACGAGTTGATGCCGCGTTATGCCGAGTTGATTTACAACGGCTTCTGGTTTTCTCCCGAACGCAAAATGTTGCAGGCTGCAATAGATCTGTCGCAGGAAAATGTTGAAGGGGAAGTCAAGCTGAAACTCTATAAGGGCAATGTCATTATTGAAGGTCGCAAGAGTGACAAATCGCTTTATTCGAGTTCACTCGTTACATTTGAAGATGACCACGGCGCCTATGACCAGAAAGATGCTGCAGGCTTCATCAAATTGAATGCTCTGCGCCTTCGCACCCTTGCTGCACGTGATCGTAAATAAGCATTTTTATCCATATTTTACAAAAGCTCCGGAATGAATCTTCCGGAGCTTTTTATTGTCTTTTGTCATCTCTAAATCCGGCCCGAATTTAGCAAGTTACGTCGTTAAAAGATTTCTCAAAAACAACAAAAAAATACCAATTATCAGGTGCTTTTCGTCCCATGTGCCAAGGTGAAAGACCCCGAATTGCCGGCTAAAGGATTGTTTTTTCCCTTATGCAGGACTAAATCCAAAAGAGAAATAAATTGGAAAGGCTCCTTGGATGAAACAAAATCTTGGTAGCGTTGATCGCATTATCCGTATTATTATCGGTGTTGTTCTGCTTTCTCTTATTTTCATTCTTGATAGTGGCGCGCGCTGGTTTGGTTTGATCGGCCTTATTCCGCTTATCACTGCAATTATCGGTTTTTGCCCGCTTTATAAAATATTCGGCCTATCAAGCTGCCCTTTGAAACACTGATAAAACGATTCGCCGCTTTGGTACATTGACCCGAAAACTTCAGTCCGTTAGCGGGTTCCCATGAATAGTAATTCGGGAATTTGGATGATGCTCGGATAAGTCACCAACATCATTCCGCCAGTAAAACTCAATATGAAAATAATTGTTGCGACGATGACACCGGTTGCACCATTCATAAAAGCCGGTGTTTCAATCGGGTTCCGGTTTATCGGCTTTTCGTCGCGGTCTTCCGGATCATCATCTAACGTGACAATGAATAAGCCGAGATTGAGAAGTGGTATAACCAGGAGCCAGGCAGCGCCTTTTTTACCGAATCCGTCCCGCGCACGGGAAACAGAAAGGTACATGGCAATATAACCGAACAGAAATGGCGGGATAGCTGCAAGCAAAACCAGAAATGCCAGTGGCAATGTGCCAATTAATCTGAACACTAGCAAATTGATTGCATAAGTTAATAAAACATAACCCAAAAACGCAAAGGCAAGTATAAACATATAGGGAATGCGATAAAGCGTCTTCAGACTGATATTGGTAAAATAGGCGAGCACAGCACCAAACAGAAACGAAAGCAGAAGTCCATCCAGTGAAAGAGTAAAACCTTTAATAGAAAAAATGTAACTTAACATTTCTATTACTTCTTTCTGAAATTGCAGTTCGAGTAATTACAAAAATTCGTTGAATAATTCCGCCTATTAAAAAACTTTTTTAAACGATCATACCTCTCTTTTCGGAGAATAGTATCGTTACCCGAACCGGGCTATATATACCCCGATCGGGATTATATCTCAATCGGGATCGGGACGTGAACAACAATGCAATTATAAGATGAATGCCGATTGAAAAACACGTCGCTTTTAGCTGTTATTATTCTTTAAATATTGTTTTATCTGAACATTAGTGACGATCGACCGAAACGCCATTTTTATCAATTGTCAATTCGACGCCGGATGGTTTTTGCTGTTGTTTCTGTTGGTAAGTCTTATAACCCAAGCCTGCAACAACAACGATAAGAATGCCGATAATAAGAAAAAGGAAATTCCGGTTCATCAAATTGCTCCCTGTTCAAAGTAATAGGGAGCAATATGGAGCACTATTTTCTATTTCAAGGGCAGTATCACCCGGTATTCAATTCAGAATAACCGGAATAACACTTTCAATATGGCTCATTTTAATGGGCTTCATCCCAATTTTTTGCTGCGCGTGCATCGACTTTAAGTGGCACAGATAGGGATAGTGCCGGCATTGTCGCGTTCTCCATCACATTTTTTACAAGAGCGGTGGTTTTTTCAACCTCGTTCTCCGGCAACTCGAAAATCAGTTCATCATGAACTTGCAACAACATTTTTGCCGACAAGCCGGCTTCCTTCAGCGCGTCATCCATTTTTATCATGGCGCGACGGATAATATCGGCAGCAGCCCCCTGAATTGGTGCATTAATTGCCGCCCGCTCGTTAAATGCACGCATTTGCGCATTTTTTGAATTGATTTCCGGATAATGGATACGACGCCCGAAAATTGTTTCGACAAAACCATGTTCATGCGCATAGGCTTTGGTTTTTTCCATATAGTCCTTGATACCGGGGAAACGTTCAAAATAGGTGCGGATATATTGGGCTGCTTCCTCGCGCGGAATCGACAATTGATTGGCAAGACCGAAGGCAGAAATGCCATAGATAATCCCGAAATTAATCGCCTTGGCGCGACGGCGAACCTCCGGTGGCATACCCTCGATCGGCACACCGAACATTTCCGATGCCGTCATTGCATGAATATCAAGGCCATCTGCAAACGCTTTCTTCAGTGCTTTAATATCGGCGACATGGGCAAGAACACGCAATTCGATCTGGCTGTAATCGGCCGACAATAGCAAATTACCGGGACCGGCGATAAAAGCGGCACGGATTTTTCTTCCCTCCGGTGTGCGAACCGGAATATTTTGCAAATTCGGGTCTGACGAGGCAAGCCTTCCGGTCGACGTTGCAGCCATTGAATAGTTTGTATGAACGCGCCCCGTATCAGGTAAAATATAATTCGGAAGAGCATCCGTATAAGTCGATTTCAATTTTGTTAGCTGGCGCCAATCAACAATCTTGCGGGGTAATTCATGCCCCTCTGCTGCCAGATCTTCAAGAACCTGAGCCGATGTTGACCATTGGCCGGTTTTGGTTTTCGAGCCACCGGGCAAACCCATTTTGCCGAATAAAATTTCACCCAATTGTTTGGGCGAACCGATATTGAACTTTTCTCCGGCAAGTTGATAGATTTCATCTTCCAAAGCGGCCGCCGACTGGGCAAGCTCACCGGATAGTCGCGACAATAATTGCCGATCAACCAGAACACCACGTTCTTCCATGCGCGCAAGAACGGTCACCAATGGCCGCTCCAGACGTTCATAAACACGGGTAACACCGCGCGCGACAATTTGCGGTTTTAACACCCGCCAAAGTCGCAACGTAACATCGGCATCTTCGGCCGCATATTGTGTTGCCCGTTTCAAATCGACGGCTGCAAAGCCGGTTGCCGTTTTTCCACTTCCGGCAACCTCTTTGAATGTAATCGGCTTATGTCCCAACCAACGCTCTGAAAGTGCGTCCATCCCGTGTGTCAAAGTTCCGGCGTCAAGAACATAGGAAAGCAACATCGTATCGTCGAAAGACCGGATTGTGACCTGATATTGTCGCATCACCAGCCAATCATATTTCATATTTTGCGCGATTTTGAGAATTGCTGGATTTTCCAAGACCGGTTTCAATAAAGCGACCGCTTTTTGTGTATCAATTTGTCCCTTCAGGCGTCCGCCACCCAATAAATCATTGCTACCATCGACATGGTTAAGTGGCACATAGGCTGCTTCACCGACATTAAGGCCTATAGAAAAGCCCACAAGTTCCGCTTGCATCGGATCAAGTGAAGTCGTTTCGGTATCAAATGCAAAGAACCCCTGTTCCAAAGCCCGATCAAGCCACTGTTTCAGTTCAGCTTCGTCCGTTATGGTGTGATAAGCGGTGGTATCTATTTTTTCTGTGAGTGCTTCTTTTTTACGTTTTTCTGCAAGAAGCTGCGGGGTGTTTTCCTGTACACCGTCAGAGCCGCTTTTTTGTTCTTGTTGAAGATTGCCACTCGCTTCCGGCGCTCCGCCGACATCCGAACCCGCCTCAAGATCAGGACCGTGGGCACTCTTGCCCCATTCGACATCAAGATTGACCGGCTCGATCAAAGCTGCATCACAATTGGTCGCTTCTGCAACACGGCGCGTCAAAGAATTGAATTCCATTGCTTTCAAAAAGCCGATAAGGCGCGGCCCGTCGGTTGGCTCCAATAGAAGCCCATCAAGACCGATTTCAAGCGGAACATCGGTTTTTAAGGTTACAAGTTGGCGTGCCAATCTTGCTTGATCGGCAAATTCGATGATATTTTCACGACGTTTTTGTTGTTTGATGTCTCCGGCATGAGCCAACAGCGTATCAAGATCACCGAATTCATCAAGAAGCTGGGCTGCTGTTTTCGGGCCAATACCCGGAACACCTGGAACATTATCGGTGGAATCGCCGGTAAGAGATTGCAAATCAATCATCTTTTCAGGCGGGACACCCCATTTTTCGATCACTTCTTTAATGCCGATCGGGCGGTCTTTCATGCCGTCATACATCCCGACCTGTTGATTGACGAGTTGCATGAGATCCTTGTCGGAAGAAATGATTGTCGTTTTTGCACCACTTCGGGTGGCCGCAGAAGCATAAGTCGCGATAATATCGTCAGCCTCATAACCTTCTTTTTCAATGCAGGGCAGATTGAAAGCGCGGGTAGCCTGCCTGATAAGGCTGAATTGGGGAATAAGATCGTCGGGTGGAGTAGGGCGGTTCGCTTTATATTCGGGATATATCTTTTTACGGAACGTTTCCGATGAATAGTCAAAAATGACAGCAAAATGCGTCGGCACAACGCCAACTGCTGTATCACGCGCATCACACAGCAATTTCCAGAGCATATTGCAAAAACCCGCCAGTGCACCAACCGGCAAACCGTCTTTTTTCCGTGTTAATGGCGGCAAAGCGTGATAGGCGCGAAAAATATAGCTTGAACCGTCAACGAGAAAAAGGTGATCATTTTTGTGCATCGTCAATCCTGACATCGAATTTTGAAAACATTTTATAGTCTAAAAGCATATTGAACCAAAAAAGCCCATCGGCAAACGATAGAAAATGTGGTGCGCGCAAAATTTATCGTCAGGTCCTTATAGGTTCTTTTCACGCATTTGTTACAAAATGTTAATATAGTTGCCCTTGAAAAGCCATTTTTAAATTCTTTTATATGACCTATCGACACTGCGTCGATATGTCCGGTTGTCCGGCTTTGTCCCCCGCCGTTTACCGGATGCAACAGTCTACTTTCCCTCTCCGGACTGTTGATTGAAGTGCAGTAAAAAAGGCCGTTGTGGTTTCCCCCTCTCCACAACGGTCTATTTTTATAAACCGGTCTATTTTTATCAAAAGACTGCCTGAAAACAGGTTCTAACAAGATCGAACAGATTCAACTGCAATAAAGTCGATTGCAAGAACATCTATAAATCATTCGTTAGAATAGGCGCCGCTCGATTGTAAATTCCCTTTTTAGCTAAGTTTCAAAGGTGTTAGCTAATTTTTTTGAATTTCAAATCGCTTCTGTCGGAAATTGATCTCATCTTTTTTTAAAGATTTCACAAAAACCAATCCCCGCGTCAGAATATTTCGGATTTTGCCAATATTCGGCTTTTGCCGACACTTCAATTTTTAATGTGGCTCCACATGGCTTTTTCGCCGATTTTTGCAAGCAAAGCGTCATGGGCGGCTTTATCTTCTTCGCTCAAACGGCTTGGCAGTGGCTGAGGGCGAGTTTTCAGAACAATTTTACTCTGATCTTCGTTTTCGTTTGATTGGCTGTCAGCTTTTCCACCGTCAAATCCCAGAGCACCCTGTTTGCCGCCAATAAGTTCGATATAAACATCGGCGAGAATTTCAGAGTCAAGCAAAGCGCCATGTAGCGTCCGGCGTGAATTATCAATACCGAAGCGTTTACACAAAGCATCCAGAGAATTCGGCCCCATCGGAAATTTCCGTCGCGCCATCGCCAATGTATCAATAATACGATCAACACTGATAAGAGGTTTATGAATACGCCCCAATTCCGCATTCAAAAAACCGAGGTCGAAATTCGCATTATGGGCAATCAGTGTCGCGCCTTCGATAAAGGAAAGAAAATCATCGGCTATTTCTTCAAATTTCGGCTCGTCCTTGAGGCGCTCATTGGTAAGACCGTGGACTGCTACAACCTCGTCAGGGATAATCACACCCTGAGGATTGAGATAGACGTGAAAAGTTTTATCGGTGAGATAGCGATCAACCATCTCCACACAGCCGATTTCGACAATACGGTCTGTTTCTTTGTGAAGGCCTGTCGTTTCAGTATCAAAAATAATTTCTCTCATAAAAACCTGCTCTCACCTACTCTTTAACCTGCCTTGACTTGCATTGCTGTTTTTGCACGAATTGCACCTTCATAATGGATTATTTCCTATCTTTCTTGCGTTTTGAAGACGCAATAAACAACAAATCCCGTTTCCGATGCTGTCGTTTCCTATATTCGCTCACCTCACCGGAAGGATGAAAATCAAAAAAAATCGACGCAAAAACGTTTTGATGATTCCTACATCCTATCTCTGAAAGAAACTATGGATAATCCGGATATAATTCGCCAAAATCTGCGATTAAGTCGTCATTTCAATTTTACAAAAATTGTCACCCGAAAATACCCTTATTTTTTATCGACGGGCAGTTTACTTGCCGACCAAGCGTGCAATCAGATGTTTTACCTGTTCTCTGGCGTCATCAAGGCTCTTGCCGGTATCAATAACAAAATCGGCACGCCTTCGCTTTTCTTCATCGGTTATTTGACGAGACAAGATGCGGTCGAGTTTCTCATCATCCCAGCCGCTGCGGGCAAGCACACGTTGCCGCTGGATTGCAAGCGGAGCCGAAACAACCGCTATTTTGTCAACCCGTCCTTCCGGCCCCGTTTCAAATAATAAAGGAATATCGAGAACCACAAGCGGGGCACCCTGATCGCGGTGCTTTTTGACAAAATCTTTTTCTTTTTTGCGTACCAGAGGGTGAATGAACTTTTCTAAAACGGCAAGCTTTGACGGATCTTTGACAATAGCTTTTGATAATTTTGACCGGTCTATCCGGCCATCAGTCAGACAATCGGGGAAAATACGGCTTAAATTTTCGATAACCTCTTTACTTTCGTAAAGTTCATGAACAGCCTTGTCGGCATTATAAACAGGAACACCGGCTTCCTCGAAAAAGCCGGCCGTTGTCGTTTTTCCCATGCCTATAGAACCTGTAAGCCCAAGGATAATCATTTATTCGCCCATTTTACCCAGAATTTCTTGTCGTAATTCATTGTCCACAACAGGTCTCATTCCAAACCAACGTTCAAACCCCGGTACAGCCTGATGAAGCAACATTCCGATTCCATCGACATAATTGAGGTTCTTGGCTTTGGCTTCCAATAGAATTGGTGTCATCAAAGGAGTATAAACAATATCTGTCACCAGAACAGACGGCTTTGCCTGATCGAGATGGATAAACGGTTTGCTATCTTTTTCGATAAGGTTATTTGTCATCCCCAAAGATGTCGTATTGACGATTAAATCCGCCAGAGGAACGAGATCATCTATTTGGCTCCAATTGCGTGCTTTGACCTGATTGCCAAAATAACCGGCAAGCTTTTCGGCACGTGCTCTCGTCCGGTTTACAAGATAAATATTGTCAAAACCGCGTTGTTCGAGTGTATAGATAACTGCCCGCGCTGCCCCTCCGGCACCAATAACAAGTGCCGCATTTCCACCCCAACCGGGGGCAAAATCGTCAAGATTGGCTTCAAAGCCATAGCCATCGGTATTGCTTGCACAAAGTATGTTATTCTCGAACCATAATGTATTGGCAGCACCTATCCTTAATGCGGCCTCATCTTTTTTTTCGGCAAGGCGGAAGGCTTCTTCCTTATGGGGCAGCGTAACATTGCCGCCGCAAAAACCTTTTTTTTGCAGCGAATTGATAAATGTTTCAAAATTTTCCGGTGTTACCTCGACCGCATCATAAGTTCCGGCCAACTTATATTTTTTGAGCCAAAAGCGATGGATTTGCGGTGAAAGGGAATGCCCGACCGGATAGCCGGTTACAAAAGCATGGGGTATTTCTGTCGTTATATGTGTCATCTTATCGAATGATGATTCCTGTCTCGCGTAATTTCTGCAACAATAATAAGAGAGGTAAACCGATAATGGTAAAATAATCTCCTTCTATTTTGTCAAATAGCTGGATACCCAAGCCTTCAACCTGATAGGCACCGACACTTGATTGAACATTTTCTCCTGCTTTCTCGATATAATAATCTATAAATTCCGGCGATAATGAACGGACTGTCATTTTTGCAGTCGAAAGCCCGACCCAATCGGCTTTACCGGCTTTTGCCAAAGCGATACCGCTATGAAGATAATGTGTTTTTCCCGATAAAGCGACGAGACGCTGACGCACGCCCTCAAGATTTGACACTTTGTGGAGTGCTTTTCCTTCAAGATCGAGTGTTTGATCGCATCCGATAACAAGCGAATCGGGAAACCGGCCAGAAACATCTTCAGCCTTTTTTATTGCCAATTCTTTGGCAAGCTCTTGAGGCGTAATTTTTCCCAAAGCTTTTTCCAGTTCACGTTCATCTATTTTTGCTCCTTCAACACCGAATTCGAGACCGGCATTTTCCAGAATCGATTTTCGGAACGGGCTTAAAGATGCGAGAATGAGCGGTTTATGTGGCATAATTTTTCTTTTTATCAATATTCAGATCTGATGATCGCGCAGGTAAAGTTCGAGAATTGCAGTTGCCGTTTCCTCGATAGAACGGCGTGAAACATCGATAATAGGCCAATTGTTGCGCATGCAAATCTGTTTTGCATTATTGAGTTCCTGCGCGATGCTTGCTCTGTCGATATAGCTTTCGGTAGAAAGCCCGCCACCAATGTTACGACTTTGCCGCACCTGACTTATCCGGTCAGCAGAAGCAATAAGACCGACAATTAACGGTTTTTTTGACAAAAAGAGCTGATTGGGTGGTTCAACACCCGGCACCAGTGGAACATTGGCTGTTTTTATACCACGATTGGCAAGATAGATACTTGTCGGCGTTTTTGACGTTCGCGAAATTCCAACGAGAATCACATCGGCATTTTGTAAGCCATCCGGCAATTGGCCGTCATCATGATCCATTGTGTAATCGAGTGCCTCGATGCGCTTGAAATAATCTGCATCAAGTTGGTGTTGGGCACTGGCACGCCGGTTTGCCGGCAGCCTTAAAAAGGAATGAAATGCCTGAAAAACCGGATCAAGAACAGAAACCGAAGGCACACCCATTTTATCACATGCCGAATGTAATAAATGCGCTATTTTTTCATCCACTATTGTATAAAGCACAATTCCGGGGTTCCGGTTGATCTGGCCAATCACTTCCTGCAATTGGGCTTCGTTACGAATAAGCGGATAAACATGTTCGATTGCACGCGCTTCTACATATTGCGAGGCCACAGCACGACCTGCCGACAGGAGAGTCTCTCCGGTCGCATCAGAAATCATATATAAATGAAAGTCCAATTTTTCTTTTGTCACAGGATTCACAGGCCCTTGTTGAAAGATGTGCAAAGAAACAGGCATTTTGTGCACACCAAAAAAATGTGAGGATAACTCCATGATGTTATACACAAGCCAATGCATTGTGGGAAATTCAAATTCACGCTTCTGGATTATGGGGAAAACCCTGTTTCGTTAAAAATTTATAGCACCCTTTATAACCAATCGTAAAACAAAGAACCTGCTTGATTTTATATATCTTTTTGCAATTTATCGGTTAAATAGAGAGGCTCTGAAAAAAACCGCTTTGTAATTTTTTAAAATTCCGCCAAATCTGTGGATAAAATAAGGTTAATAAATAATTAACAGAAAACACAGACTCTAAGAATCAGAATCCCAGATTCAAAATAATTTCTTTATTGAAACCCACTTATGGAAAAGCCAACATAAGCCATGACAAAAAAACTTATTGAAGTCTTAAGTGGTAAAACACTTTCTCCGCCACCTGTCTGGTTGATGAGACAAGCCGGACGGTTTTTACCCGAATATCGTGAGGTGAGGAAACAAGCAGGAAGCTTTCTTGATCTTTGCTACAATCCTCGCCTTGCTTTTGAAGTCACGATGCAACCGATCAGACGATTCGGTTTTGATGCAGCAATCCTGTTTTCGGATATACTCGTCGTTCCTCATGCTTTGGGAAGAAACTTACGTTTTGAAGAAAAGAAGGGACCGATTCTTGATCCACTATCGGTCAATGAAATTGAAAAATTAAATGTCGAAAAGGCTCAGGAAAGACTGGCTCCAAGTTTTGAAACTTTATCTCTTCTCAAAACTGCTTTAGCTCACGATACAACACTGATCGGATTTTGCGGCGCCCCCTGGACTGTGGCAACCTATATGATCGCCGGACATGGCACTCCGGATCAGGCTCCCGCCAGATTGTTCGGTTTCACTCACCCTGAAGCAATGAAAACTCTTCTCGAAATTCTTGCCGACGTTTCAGCCGATTATCTTGTCAATCAGGTCAAATCCGGAGCCGAAGTTTTACAGATTTTTGATTCCTGGGCAGGCGTTCTTGATGAACAAAGTTTTGATGAATACGTCATTTATCCGATCAAGCGGATGGTTCAGCGTATCAGAAAAGTTTTTCCCGAAGTTCCGATAATCGGTTTTCCGAAGGGTGCCGGCGCGCTTTACGAAAATTTTGCCCGAAAAACAGGGGTGACTGCCGTCGGACTTGATTGGTCTGTTCCGCTTTCCTTTGCCAAAAAATTGCAACAGATAACGCCGGTTCAGGGAAATCTCGATCCTTTGCGGCTGGTTTCGGGTGGCGCTGCTCTGGAAACAGGAATAAATCATATTCTCGAGAATCTTGGACATGGGCCGTTGGTTTTTAATCTGGGACATGGAATAACACCACAAACGCCTATCGAAAATGTTGAAAGACTGGTCAAACTGGTGAGGAATTTTAACAAATGACAAATTCTAAAACGCATATGACAACGGGGACAATCTGGCTTCGCGCCATCGTTTCACTCTTGATTGTCGTGGTTGTTTTATGGGGGTTGTTTCACGTGAATCCTGATGAATATCCGGATTCGACTTTATGGATCAAATCTTTTCATGTGATTGCCATCATCTGCTGGATGGCGGGAATGTTTTATTTACCGCGTTTGTTTGTCTACCATTGTCAGGCCGAAATCGGCTCGAAACAATCCGAGACGTTCAAAATAATGGAACGGCGGTTGTTGCGGGCCATTATCAATCCGGCGATGATAGCGTCTTGGGTAACAGGCTTATGGATGGCCTGGAAAGTTTATGAGTTTCAAGGCGGTTGGCTTCATCTCAAACTTCTTGCTGTCGTTATTTTATCGGGCTATCACGGTTTGTTATCACGTGGGGTTCGCCATTTTGCCGAAGATAGAAACAATTTTTCTGAAAAAACCTGGCGCATTTTGAATGAAGTTCCGACTGTTTTGATGATTATTGCTGTGATTGCTGTGATTGTGAAACCGTTTTCTGGATGAAATCTTCTTGATTTCTTCAGACAAGGGCATTAGATGGAGTTACCCTCCTTTTTTATTTTCCATAGTTTCTGAACAAGATGCTTTTCAAAGGAAAATAATATTTCCACGATTATAAGAGTTTATATTGGATGCAGAATATTCAACAGATGAAACTACAAGAGCTGAAAAGTAAGACTCCGGTCGAGCTTGTCGCTTTTGCCGAAACGCTGGAAGTCGAAAATGCTTCGTTAATGCGCAAACAGGAATTGATGTTTGCCATTTTGAAAAAGCTTGCCCTTCAGGATGTTGAAATCATCGGTGAAGGTGTTCTGGAAGTTTTGCTCGACGGTTTCGGGTTTTTACGCTCGGCCGATGCCAATTATCTTCCGGGTCCTGATGATATTTATCTTTCCCCTTCGCAAATCAGGCGGTTTTCATTAAAAACCGGCGACACTGTTGAAGGACCAATACGCAGCCCCAAAGAAGGCGAGCGTTATTTTGCTCTGTTAAAAATCAATACGATCAATTTTGAAGATCCGGAAAAAATCCGCCATAAAATCCATTTTGACAATTTGACACCTCTCTATCCGAACGAGAGGTTGAAAATGGAATTGAATGACCCGACAAACAAGGATATGTCGGCAAGGGTAATTGATCTTATCTCGCCTTTGGGTAAAGGGCAGCGTGCACTGATTGTTGCACCGCCAAGAACCGGTAAAACAGTTCTTCTGCAAAACATTGCCCATTCAATTACAGCCAATCATCCGGAATGTTTTCTGATTGTGTTGCTCATTGATGAACGTCCGGAAGAAGTGACCGATATGCAACGTTCGGTCAAAGGCGAAGTTGTTTCTTCAACATTTGACGAACCTGCATCCCGTCACGTTCAGGTTGCCGAGATGGTCATTGAAAAAGCAAAGCGCCTTGTTGAACAGGGGCGCGATGTGGTCATTCTCCTTGATTCGATCACCCGTCTTGGTCGTGCCTATAATACGGTTGTACCTTCATCAGGAAAGGTCTTGACCGGTGGTGTCGATGCTAACGCTTTGCAACGCCCCAAGCGCTTTTTTGGTGCAGCCCGCAATATCGAAGAAGGCGGTTCGCTCACGATTATTGCTACGGCTTTGATAGATACCGGAAGCCGTATGGATGAAGTTATTTTTGAAGAATTCAAGGGAACCGGTAACTCGGAAATCGTGCTTGACCGGAAAGTAGCCGATAAGCGAATTTTCCCGGCAATGGATATTTTGAAATCCGGAACCCGCAAGGAAGATTTGTTGGTTTCCCGTCAGGATCTGCAAAAAATATTTGTTTTGCGTCGTATTCTCGCTCCAATGGGCACAACCGATGCAATCGAATTTTTGATCGATAAATTAAAGCAGACAAAAACCAATGCGGAATTTTTCGATTCAATGAATACTTGATTTGGGAATACCTGACTTGGGAATACCTAATTCGGAAATAGCGAATTTGAAAACACCAAATTGGGTGATACTCGGTCGGCTACGTTATACTCCGGATAATATCCGGGGATGATGTCTGGCAGGTGTTTTTTAAAAAATAGACCTAACAGTTTTTCCGTCCGGAATTTTTTTCGGACGGTTTTTTATTTTTGATTTGGCCGAACAACAGCTTCAAGCGAATCTCGAAGGAGTTTTGCTAAAAAATGAATGGTCTCTTCTGTTTCAAATGGCTTATAGAACATTTGTTGAATTGTAGAATTTTTGTCCGTTCAAAATGAAGCGGGTGAGATTGTAAAGCACATTCCGCAACGAGGATAATGACTATGGATACTATTTTTGCTCTATCAAGCGGAAAACTTCCCTCCGGAGTGGCCGTAATCCGCGTTTCAGGAAAAATGACAAAATCCATTGTTCAAACATTGCTTGGCAAAATTCCGGTGCCGCGTGTCATGAGTTATAGAAAGCTTGTATCTCAAGACGGTGACTTTCTCGATAGTGCTTTAACGGTGTTTTTTCCCTCACCACACAGTTTTACCGGTGAAGATTGTGCCGAATTTCATCTTCATGGTGGAAAGGCCGTTATCGACCGGTTTTTGAATGAACTTGCTAAGTTCGATTCATGTCGGTTGGCCGAACCCGGTGAATTTTCAAGACGGGCATTTTTTAACGGCAAGCTCGATTTGACGGAAGCCGAGGGACTGGCCGATCTCATTGAAGCAGAAACCGAAAGCCAGAGGCGGCTTGCCATTATGGGCGCAAGTGGAGAACTTGCGACACTTTATCGGCAATGGCGGAGCGATCTTATCAAAGCGCGTGCCATGATCGAAGCCGAGCTTGATTTTTCCGATGAGGAAGATGTACCGGGTTCTGTGAGCGATATTGTTTGGGATCATTTACAAAATTTAAGCCGGTCAATCTCGGATTTTATCATAAAAAGCGAACGTGTTGCATCAATGCGCGACGGGATAAAAATTGTTATTGCCGGTGCTCCGAATGCTGGAAAATCTAGTATTATCAATAAGTTAGCTGGTTTTAATGTTGCCATTGTAACAGATGAAGCCGGCACAACACGCGATGCTTTGGAGACGCGTATTGTGATTGATGGCTATCCGGTTTTGATAACTGATACAGCCGGCTTGCGAGAAACCGATAACAAGGTTGAAAAACTCGGTATCGAGGTTGCCTATGATCGCGTGAAAGACGCGGATCTCGTACTGCTTGTTGATGATTTGGCACATCCGGTTCCGATAGAGCTTCCCGAAACCGATGCGGAAATCTGGCATATCGGAAATAAAAGCGATTTGGCGAACGGTTCAATAAGACAATGGCCAATCCAATTTTCAACGAGAACGGGGGAAGGGTTTGACGCTTTTGTAAAAGCTATTGCATCTTTCTGTTCAAAATTTTCATATGATGTGGGTGAAGTTGTCACCGCTAGAAAAAGACAATTAGCATTTCTGAAGATTGCTGTCTCCGAGATAGACAATGCAGTTCAGCATTCCAATCGTGATTTATCGTTGAGAGCCGAACATTTACGACTCGCTGCCGATTCGCTTGGTCGAATTACCGGAGACATTGATGTTGAAGACATATTGGATGTTATTTTTTCGCAATTCTGTATTGGTAAATGATTTGAATAAGAGAGAGCGAGTTATTTTTTCCGCTGAAAAACAGTGATTCACGTGAAACATTTTAAAAATAAAATGTTCAATCTTTAAAAATAATGATTCACGTGAAACATTCCATGTGTTAGACAAGTGAGATAATTCGTGCACGTTGCAAAGCACAGTGATATTCCGCAATAAGGTTTGGTTCTTTGTTTCACGTGAAACGTTAAAACTTTAACGGTGTTTGTATAAAATTGGCTGATAAATTTGATGTAATTGTTGTCGGGGGCGGACACGCCGGATGTGAAGCTGCTTCTGCTGCTGCACGTACCGGCGCAAAAACGGCGCTCATCACCTATCATTTTGCTTCCATCGGGACGATGTCATGTAATCCGGCAATTGGTGGCCTCGGAAAAGGCCATCTTGTGAGAGAAATTGATGCACTCGACGGGCTGATGGGGCGCGCTGCCGATAAAGCCGGAATACAATTTCGTTTGCTTAACCGGAGAAAAGGACCAGCCGTTAGGGGGCCGCGAACACAGGCAGACCGCAAGCTCTATAAAAAAGCTATGCAGACGTTGATTTCGGAACAGCCCAATCTCACGGTTATAGAAGATGAAGTCATTGATCTTATTGTGAAAAATGACACCGTCGCGGGTGTCGTATGTAAGACTCGTGGACCAGTTGAATCCGGTGCGGTTGTCTTGACAACGGGTACATTTTTGCGTGGCCTTATCCATATAGGTGAAATAACATGGCCTGCCGGAAGAATGGGTGAAGAACCCAGTAATCTTTTGGGAGAACATCTGGGACAATATGGTATCCGTTTGGGACGGTTGAAAACCGGCACTCCTTCACGCTTGAGTAAAAAAACGATTGATTGGGATAATCTTCCAAAGCAGAGTGCTGACGTGGATCCCGTACCGTTCTCGTTTTTGACCGATACAATTTGTCAACCGCAAATTGACTGTGCCGTTACAAGAACCAACCATAAAACCCATCAGATCATAAAAGATAATATTCATCGTTCGGCGATGTATTCGGGCGCTATCAAAGGTATAGGTCCGAGATATTGCCCGTCGATTGAAGATAAAATTGTAAAATTCGGCGAGCGTGATGGACACCAGATATTTCTGGAACCGGAAGGACTGGATGACGATACGGTCTATCCAAACGGTATATCCACATCTCTGCCGGAAGAGGTTCAACTCGATTTTATCAAAACCATTGAAGGGTTGGAACACGCCAAGGTGTTGCAGCCGGGCTATGCAATCGAATATGATTTCGTCGACCCGCGCCAACTTTATGCAACATTGGAATTAAAAGCACTTCCAGGCCTGTTTCTGGCCGGTCAGATCAATGGAACGACAGGTTATGAAGAGGCAGGAGCACAAGGTTTACTTGCAGGATTGAATGCTGCAAACAGAGCTTCGGGGACAGATCAGGTGACGATTAGCCGGTCAACGGCCTATATCGGTGTTATGGTTGATGATTTGATTACGCGTGGCGTCAGTGAACCTTATCGTATGTTTACTTCTCGCGCCGAATTCCGTTTGTCTCTAAGAGCGGATAATGCCGATGAGAGGCTGACACCATCGGGATTAAAATGGGGAATTGTCGGCTCGCTGAGACAGAAGAGCTTTCAACATAAACAGGAGTTACTGGATAAAGCCCGTCATCTGTGTCAATCGGTATTTATCACGCCAAATGAAGCGACAGAAAAAGGATTGCAGATAAAACACGACGGAATTCGCCGGAATGTTTATGATTTGCTTTCCTATCCGGAAATGTCACTCTCGCGGTTGAGTGAAATTTGGCCATCGCTCAACCAGATTGATAAAAAAACGGCCGAAACATTGGAAATTGAAGCGCAATATGCGGTTTATCTTGATCGTCAGGCGCAAGACATTGCCAATCTTCAGCGCGATGAACAACTCCGTATTCCGGCAGAACTCGACATTGATGTGATTTCCGGTCTGTCGAATGAACTGAAAGGAAAAATCCGTCAGCGCGCGCCTCAATCAATCGCCGAGGCACAAAAAATTGACGGCATGACACCGGCAGCTCTGTCTCTTATTATTACCCATATCCAGCGGTTACACCGCGAAAACCGGAGAAGCGCCTGATGATTGAATGGGTAGAAGAAAAATATCAATCATTGCTGCAAATTGTACCTTCGGTTTCACGTGAAACAGCAGAAACTTTGATGGCATTCGAGGAGGCGGTTAAAAAGTGGCAATCCCATATCAATCTGATTGCAAATGCGACTTTGCCCGATCTCTGGAAACGGCATATTCTTGATAGCGCACAAGTAGCCGGATTTAAGCCACAAGCAAAAAACTGGTGTGATATTGGTTCCGGTGGCGGTTTTCCCGGAATTGTCATAGCCATTCTTTTAAAAGACCAAAGCGGTTTTCATATTGATCTCGTCGAAAGCAATAGCAAAAAAGCTGCATTTTTAAGAAGTGTCAGCGCCGAATTCAATTTGCCTGCTACAGTTCATACATGCCGCATTGAAACAAGTTACATCCACATTAACAAGCCGGAAATTATCACGTCACGTGCCTTGGCATCGCTCGAAAAGCTTTTTGAATTGACACAACCCTGGTTCGAGCAAGGCGCAACCGCCCTATTCCAGAAGGGCCGTGATTATAAGAAGGAAATAGCCGAAGCAGAGAAAAACTGGACATTCGATTTTGAAGTTCATCAAAGCAAGATTGATAAGCAGTCTGTTATTCTCGAAATTAGCAAGATCGATTCACGTAAGGGGTGAGAGAAATGAGCGACACACGTATTATCGCCATTGCAAATCAGAAAGGCGGGGTTGGCAAAACAACAACAGCTATCAACCTTGCTACTGCGCTTGCGGCCATCGGCGAGACTGTATTGGTTATGGATATAGACCCGCAGGGGAACGCCAGCACCGGACTGGGAATAGATCGTAACAGGCGCCCGCTATCTTCTTATGATGTTATTGTTTCAGGTGCATCGGTCAATGACGCCGCTTTGGAAACAGAAGTGCCAAACCTTTACGTTGTGCCTTCGACACTCGATCTTCTTGGAATCGAAATGGAAATTGCACCGGCAAATGACCGGATACAGCGGCTACAAAAAGCTTTGAGAAAAAATCCTATGGTGACGGAGAAATTTTCTTATATTCTGATTGATTGCCCCCCTTCCCTCAACCTTTTGACACTTAATGCAATGGGGGCGGCCGATTCCGTTCTTGTGCCTCTGCAATGCGAATTTTTGGCACTTGAAGGCTTAAGCCAATTATTGGAAACGGTAAAACAGGTTCGCAGTTCCCTTAATCCTGCGCTGGAAATACAGGGTATTGTGCTCACTATGTATGACGGCCGTAACAATCTTTCCAATCAGGTTGTAGAGGACGTACGCTCCTTCATGGGAGACAAAGTCTATCAAACCGTTATACCACGCAATGTTCGCGTGTCGGAGGCTCCTTCATTCGGTAAACCGGCTTTGCTTTATGATTTGAAATGTGCTGGCAGTCAGGCCTATTTGCAACTTGCTTCCGAAGTCATCCAACGCGAACGCCAATTGCGCGCCGCTTGAATTTTTTAACCTATTGAATAATCAAGGAAATAAAGATGAGTGACGATCAATCGAAAAAACGGCTTGGACGTGGTCTTGCTGCTCTTATCGGCGATGTTGATCTTGGTATTGATAAACCTGCCAATGCTCCGAAAACATCGTCGGAACGTCAGGTTCCTATCGAATTTATTTCCCGTAACCCGCAAAATCCGCGGCGACACTTTACCGAGACCGAGCTTGATGATCTCGCCCAATCTATCCGTGAACATGGCGTGGTTCAGCCGGTTGTTGTTCGTCCCTCGCCCGACCATCCGAACCGGTTTGAATTGATCGCCGGTGAGCGTCGCTGGCGTGCTGCCCAGCGCGCAAATCTCGCTGAAATACCGGTTATTATCCGCGATGTCGATGATCGCACGGCTTTGGAACTTGCCATTATCGAAAATGTCCAAAGAACCGATCTCAATCCGTTGGAAGAAGGCATGGGCTATCAGCAACTGATTGATGAACATGATTATACACAAGCCGATCTTGCACAAGTGATCGGCAAAAGTCGCAGCCATGTTGCCAACACATTGAGATTGTTGAAACTTCCGGCCAAAGTGCAACAATTCATCAATGATGGCCAATTGTCGGCAGGCCACGCGCGCTGTCTGATAACAGTCGATGACCCTTTGGCACTTGCCGAAAAAATTATCCGTGATGGCTTGTCTGTGCGTCAGGCCGAAGCTCTGGCAAATGGACAATCAACCGCAAAGGCAAAAAGACGCACACCGAGCGAAAAGGATGCCGACACCAAGTCGCTTGAAAAACTGCTTGCCGATGTCATAGGCATGAAAGTTGCCATCAAACACGGGAAAAAAGGCGGGGATGTAAAAATCCATTATTCCTCGCTGGAGCAGCTTGACGATATTTGCAGGCGTTTACAGAACTAGGGCGGGTTGTAGTCAATCTCGCACCCCGTTTTTTCGGGAGAGGTGACGCTTGACGTTATCCGGCTTTGAAGTTTGTGTAACGGCATGTATTTTCGTGTGTGGAGATGTCTTTTTCACTCCGGAAGCTCCGCAAAGTTACTCTTATCCATGTGAAAACTCTTTGTAACTTTGTTTATGAAAATGACATCCGGTTTGTCCCGATCGTAAAAAAATGACCTGAAAAGAACATAGAAAAAGAGTCGAAAAATATTTAAGTAAAATTGTATAATAGTCTCCTATCTGATAATACAAATAACATAAATCTCTTTTCTTAATGTGACTGTTTATATTTTTAAAAGTATTGTTTAGGTTTAAATATTTATAATTTACTGAACTATTACATTTATATCTGAATATGATGTTTTGTTTTATACAAGTCCGGTGTTTAACTGATCGCGTTACGAAAAAGCACGTGAAAAAATTAATCAAACCTTACGCTATTCAAGGTAGTCCCGATTTTGACAGTCGGCAATAAAATTCTATTGTTCGAGAACCTTACGAATGCGGTCGGCAAATTGTTTTCCGAATTCGAGATTTTCCTTTGAAACTGTTGTGCTATCGTCAAATATCGCATCCTGATCTTCAAGCGAGGATGCAGCAGCCAGACTTGCTTGTAATGCCAGATAACCGACAACGTAATCTTTTGGTTCAAGCGCATTTTTTTTCAAAATATTCATGACGCGCTCATCTTTTGAAATGGTTTTAACGAGCCCGTCAATACTGCCGTCATTTCCGGTTTCGGATTCCGAAAGCCTGATCGTGGACTCCGACATTTCCTTTTGGACATTTTCCATCTTAGCCAGAAAAGCTTCATTCAAAGGATATTCCGCTACAATCTTAGGATTACCCGTCGGAGAGAGATAGAATTCGCTTTGCTTGTCATTCTGCTTTGGCGCATCTTCGCCAAAAGCGGCAACCGGAAAAACAATCAAACAAAGGGCAATGACAAATCGCTTGATAAACATTCAGAAATGATCCTTGCGTTTTCTTAATTCGGCAAAAACAGCGACATCCGAAGCATTTTCCATCTTCAATGTTTTGCATATATCGGGGTCATCACAGCGTAAAAAGGGATTTGCCGCTTTCTCGCTTTTGATCGAGCTTGGGAGCGAGGTTTCACCGACTGCGATAAGCCGGTCAACAGCAGCAGCGCGATTGATAAGCGCAACATTATCGGGATCGACCGAGCGTGCAAACCGCGCATTTTCTTTGGTATATTCATGCCCGCAATAAAGCTTTGTATCGTCGGGAAGAGCTTTGAGCTTTTCAAGCGAAGAAAACATCATCTCGGCTGTTCCTTCAAACAGTCTCCCGCAACCCAGAGAAAACAACGTATCACCGGTGAAAACCAGTTTGTCATGAGGAAAATAATAGCAGACGGATCCAAGCGTATGACCGGGAGTTTCAAGCACTTTCACATCGAATTTTGCGAATTTGCAGCCTGATTGTTCATTGACCGCTTCATCAAGTTCACCAATTTTGTCGGCTTCACGTTCCGGCCCGATGATTTTTGTGCCATAAACGGCTTTAAGTGCGGTAATTCCCTCGATGTGATCCATATGATGATGGGTTATGAAAAGGACATCAAGCTTGTAACCTTTGCGGTCAAGCGTTTCACAAATTGTCTTTGCGTCCGGCGCATCAATAGCCGCAGTCAGTCCGCTTGCCTCGTCATGAAGCAGAACTCCGAAATTATCACTGCGGCAGATGAACTGTGTAATTTCCATTGTTTCAATCCCATCGGTTTTTGAAATTCCCGACCTATTCATCGAGCTTTGTCTGTTTCACACCTATTGGCGAGGTTGCATGTTTCATGACAATCGGCATTTGTGCAATCATAAAAATAATGGTGATAGGCATGACACCGAAGACCTTGAATGTCGTCCAGAAATCATTGCTGAAATTTCGCCATACCAATTCGTTCAAAACGGCAAGAAAAATAAAAAACCATGCCCAGCGACGGGTTAGAATTTTCCAACCTTCATCATCAAGTTGAAAGGCAGAGTCGAGCACATAACCGAGAAGCGATTTATTGAAAGCGAGACCACCGAACAGGATAAGGCCGAACAGTGTGTTGATAATTGTCGGCTTCATCTTGATGAATGTATCATTATGGAGCCAAAGCGTTAAAGCCCCGAAAATCAATACAAACACGCCGGAAATAAGCGGCATGATCGGGAGTTTTCGTGCAATAATCCACGAGGCAACGAGTGCGATAACAATGGCAACCATGAAAATCGCCGTGGCAGGAAAAATCGGTTTTTCAAACCCCTGAAACAGGCCGACATGTTTGATAAGCCATTCGCCTTTGTAGTTGGCAAAGAAAAACACCACCAATGGCCCCATTTCGAGAACGAGTTTGAGTGCCGGTGACATATGAAGCTCTTTCACCGCTTTGGTATCTTCCGGATCGGGTTCAAAAAGTGAATTGGTCATTCGTGTTTTCCTGCTATTGCTTCGGCAAAGTCCGAAGCTGCAAAGGGTTCGAGGTCATCAATGCCCTCTCCTACCCCGATAAAATATACCGGCAACTTGTATTTTGCCGCTATTGCAACAAGAATGCCGCCGCGCGCTGTTCCGTCAAGTTTTGTCATGACAAGGCCGTTCACACCGGCAATGTTGCGGAATATTTCCACCTGGTTCAGCGCATTCTGGCCGGTTGTCGCATCAAGTGTTTGTAAAACAGTGTGTGGCGCATCCGGATCATGCTTGCTTAAAACACGCACAATCTTGGCAAGCTCGTCCATCAGTTCGGTTTTATTCTGCAACCGTCCTGCCGTGTCAATGATAAGAACATCACTTCCGGCAGCTTTGGCTTTTTCATAAGCGTCATAGGCAAGGCTTGCCGCATCGGCACCGAGTTTGGTTGAAACAACCGGTGCATTGACACGGTCTCCCCAGATATGGAGTTGTTCGATAGCCGCAGCACGAAAAGTATCACCAGCCGCGAGCATCACCTTTAATCCGCCGGCGGTAAGCTTGGCCGCCAATTTTCCGATTGTTGTGGTTTTCCCCGTTCCATTCACACCGACAACCAATATGACATGCGGCTTATGGCTCAAGTCCAGTTCAAGCGGGCGGGCAACCGGTTCAAGTACTTTCTTGATCTCGTCACTCATGATCGTGCGTACTTCGTCGGTTGATATATCTTTGCCATAACGACTTGATGCGAGAGTATCGGTAATACGGAGAGCGGTTTCAAGACCAAGATCGGCCTGAATGAGTACATCTTCGAGATCTTGCAATGTCGCTTCGTCAAGCTTGCGCTTGGTAAAAATGGAACTGATCGAATCACCAAGTTGACGGGAGGAACGGGCCAAACCGGTTTTCAACCGTTCAAACCATGACATTTTTTTAGGTTCATGGAGGGGCAAATCCGGTTTGCTGACCTTGTTTTCGTTGCTTGTTACCTTGTCGGTAATTGTTACGGTGTTGTGAGCAGGAAGGTTGGTTCCGGCCTCGGTTGTCTCTACCCTTTGTGAACCGACAAACTCCGCTTCCGGAATTATCGGTTTTTTTGCCGGTTGATTTTCAACCTTTTTCTTTTCGGCTAAAGCGGGTTCTTTATCTTCCGACGGAATATCCGGCCGCTCTTCTTTCGTTTCGACCGGTTTGTTGTTTTCGGTGTTTGTGGCTTCGCTCTGTTTTTTTGCCTGAGCTGCCTTATAGGCTTCAAAGGGTGACAAAGCGGGTGTTGCAGCATCTTTTGTCACATCGTTGTCTGAATCCGTTTTCGGGTTCGAGCCAAAAGAAAAAACTTTTTTAAATAAACCTTTAGCCATAAAAATCCCCGGTCAGGCAGCGTTACGTTCGTCGAGCTTGGCAATAAGCTTGTCACCATCCTGGCCGACAATGTGGCCTTTAACGATGGTTCCGGCAATTGCACCGTCGATTTTGGTCAGTGTGAAATCCTCCGTACGGCCGATTCCATCATGTTCGACAAGAATCATGTGTTCGGTGTTTTGTAAATGCTTGAGATGGTCGTTATAGGCTTTTTGCCCCTTTTGCCGCAGTTTTTCCGCTCTCAGTTTGACAATGTGCCGATCAACCTGCGGCATACGGGCAGCCGGTGTGCCTTCCCGCGGGCTATAGGGAAAGACATGAAGATGTGTCAGTTTACAATCATCAACGAGTGCCAATGTATTTTCAAACATTGCATCGGTTTCGGTCGGAAAACCGGCGATAAGATCGGCGCCATAAACCATTTCGGGGCGTCTGTCGCGTAAATCATTGCAAAACCGGATTGATTGATCGCGTAAATGACGCCTTTTCATCCGTTTCAAAATCATATTGTCGCCAGCCTGAAGTGAAAGGTGCAAATGCGGCATTAACCGTGGTTCATAAGCCAGTAATTCCATCAATTCATCATCGACTTCTACCGAATCTATTGAAGAGAGGCGCAAACGCGCAAGATCGGGAACGTTTCGCAAAATCGAACCGACAAGTTTTCCAAGCGTTGCCTTTCCGGGAAGATCAGGTCCATAGCTGGTAAGATCGACACCGGTGAGGACAACTTCCTGATAACCGTTTCCGTTAAGGCGTTTTATCTGTTCGACAACTGCACCCATTGGAACCGAGCGTGACGGACCCCTTCCATAGGGAATAATGCAGAAAGTGCAGCGATGATCGCAACCGTTTTGCACTTGCACGAAAGCGCGCGAATGACCTTCGATCGAGTCAACCATATGGGGCGCATTTTCTTTCACTTCCATGATGTCGTTGACTTTGAGTTTCTCGTAATTATTGACACCGAAATCAGGGAGCTGCCGATAGGAATGGGCATGCAGTTTTTCTTCATTCCCCAAAACCAGATCAACTTCATCCATATCGGCAAAATCCTGCCCCAGAGTTTGGGCAGCACAGCCTGTTACAATGATACGTGCAAGCGGGTTTTCACGCCTTGCTTTGCGAATTGCCTGTTTTGCCTGACGTACGGCTTCAGCCGTGACCGCACATGTATTGAAGATGAAAGCGCCGTTTTCCAGCTTATCAAGACCGGCTTCAGCACTTTCTTTGCGCATGACTTCTGATTCAAATGCATTCAGCCGACAGCCGAAGGTGACAATTTCAGTTGCCATTACGAAATCCTTTGATATTCACCCGAAACCGGATCGAACTCTCCGCTAAACTCGAATTCCGTTGGTCCCGTCATGATGATATGGTTGTCTTTATCCCATAAAATATCGAGTTTTCCACCCGGTAAGGTTACCGTTACATGCCGTTTTGTGAGCGCACGTCTTGATGCGGCAACAGTTGCGGCACAAGAAGCGGTGCCACAGGCGCGTGTAAGGCCTGCTCCCCTTTCCCAAGTCCGCAAAGTCAAAGAAGTGGGCGATGTGACATGGGCAATTGAAATATTGCAGCGTTCGGGGAAAAACGGGTCATGTTCAAGTTCGGGACCATATTTATCAAGAGCTATTTTCTCTATATCATCGCCAACAAAGAAAATTGCATGCGGGTTTCCCATAGAAACAAGCGAGGCATCACGAAGCGGCCCGCGACCGATAGAAGCATGATTTGTGTCGTCGATAGCGTGTGACACAGGTATTTCCTGCCATTCAAGATGGGGGACCCCCATATCGACCGATACCAAACCGTTTTCACGACGTTTTGCCCTGACAATGCCGGCAGCCGTGTCCAGTTTGAAATTGTCGCCCAGATTTTGTTTATAGAGCCATTCAACAACACAACGTGTACCATTTCCACAGGCTTGAGCCTTGGATCCATCCGAGTTCCATATCACAATGTGATAATCACCACCGGATTTTGTCGGCTTGTGGACTGCCATTATCTGGTCGAACGCCGTATCGCGTTTTTTAGAAAGAGCAATCGCTGCCTCCGGCGTAATGTCTGTTTTGGCCTCGCGCATATCGGCAACAATTATCTCGTTGCCAAGACCATTCATTTTTTCAAAAGGGATCATATTTGCCATCTACCTGATATTTATTACGATAATATGGCTGAAAATCCAAAAAAATTCCAGCACAAGCACTTTTTACAGTCGGAATAGACCGGAGATATATAAAACCCGGAGAATATAAAACCCGGAAATGTCTAAAATATTGACCGGATTTTGAAAATGATTGCGGTTGTCTGTGTTAAAAGCCGGTTTGCGGCCATATTTTATTGCTCTTTCCGGTAATTTCTCGATTTAAGGTAAACAGCTTTCCGGAATGAATGAGTTTTAAAAAAATATAATAAAAACAATATGTTATAAAAATCCTATCAAGACTGGCTATTTTTCTCATCGTATGAAAGTCCCGTTCATTGTCCGCTTTCTTTGTGAATCATGAAGAGAAGCGGATGTTTTTCTTTTTTTCTGATACTTTTTTGCTATGTATAGTCTTTAAATAAAATTTAACCATCATGCCTTTCCTTTGTACGGATTTTACTGCGCAATCATGCGATTGAAGAAAGTAGGAATATGACAGTCTCGAAGAATTCACTTCTGGTGTTGACAGTTATGGCAACAATGCTTGCCGGTTGTGCGAATTCACGATTCGGCAACAATGGCGGCGGTGAGCCACCGCAAGTCGTTATGCCGGGACCGGCAAGTTCGGGCGGGGTCAGTCAATCGGAGTTGCCGCCGCCGGATAATTTTCCGTCAGCGCCTAATAATAGCGTAAGTAGCAGTATCCCGCAGTCGCAAACCGATGTAGCCAGTCTTCAACCACCTACAAACGCTTCCGATTTAACGCCTGGAGCCATTGCCGGTGTATGGAAGGCGTCGGTTGGCGGGCTGAATTGCCAGATTGCAACACCACAGACCAAATATGGTCAAGGCTATCGCGCCGGACCATTGCATTGTCCTGAAGCCTTCACCAAGGTTGCGTCATGGGCGGTAAGCGGAAAGCAACTGAATTTCTATGATGGTGCAGGTAGTCCTGTCGCAACACTTTATTCTGCCGGACCAAGCCGGTTCGAGGGAAATACGGTAAACGGTCAAGCCGTTATCTTGAGTCGTTAAACAGTTTTCGGAGAGGCCATAAGGCCTCTTCAATTTTTTGATACAAGGAGGGGCTTGTTAATGGGATTGATGCGTGAGCGCTATGATGCTTTGGTTGAAAACGGTGAAATCAGCCGCGATGAAGCACAGATTGCCTTGATTTCCCATTTTGACCGTCTTCTTGACGAGCTTTCTGTCAAGCGTGTATCGCAAAAAAGTTCGCCGCTCGGCTGGCTTTTTGGCAAACATAAAGACAATCATTCAGGTGTGCATGGCCTCTATGTTTACGGCGAAGTCGGTCGTGGCAAAACCATGCTTATGGATTTGTTTTTTTCCTGCCTGCCCGATGGCGACAAAAGGCGCGCCCATTTCAATGATTTTATGGCAGATGTGCATGATCGGATAAACCGTCACCGACAGGCATTGACACGTGGCGAAACCAAACAGAACGACCCTATTCCTCCGGTTGCTTCAAGCCTCGCCAAAGAAGCGAAAGTCCTTTGTTTTGACGAGTTTACGGTTACCGATATTGCCGATGCAATGGTGCTTTCAAGACTGTTTACCGCTTTATTCAAGGACGGTGTAACGCTTGTTGCCACTTCCAATGTTGCACCCGAAAATCTTTATAAAAACGGTCTCAACCGGCAATTATTTTTGCCTTTCATCAAGATTCTCGAAGAAAATGTCGAGGTTTTCAATCTTGATGCCGATACAGATTACCGGTTGGAAAAAGCTGATCGAAAGCCGGTTTATATTACACCGCTCGGCCATGTCGCACAGGAAAAGATGGATGCAGCATGGGCACTCATTGAACAAGGGCACATAGCAAAACCGGAAATTGTCGATGTTCGCGGTCATCCGGTTCACGTGCCGCGCGTTGTAAATAATGCTGCCCGCTTCGATTATATAGATCTTTGCTCCGTTCCCTTGGCTGCTGCTGATTATCTAGCTTTATCAAGCCGTTACGATACTTTTTTCATTGATAATGTGCCGATTATGGATGACGAGCACCGAAACGAGACAAAACGTTTCATTTTGTTGATCGATACGCTTTATGATCGTCATATCCGTTTGTTTATTTCGGCGGCGGCAACTCCCGATAAACTCTATCAGGGAAAGAACCAGACGACCGAAACATTCGAGTTTGAACGTACTGCATCACGTCTTTTTGAAATGCAAAGCGAGGAATATTTGGCCAATTGGAGTGAAAAACAGGTCAAATAATACGAAAAAATCGCCCAACACGTGTAAATTGTGTCGATTTGACGCACAAAAGTGAAGAAAAATTGACGTTTACGTAAAGTGAATTCAATATAACCGTTTGAATTTATTGGATTTCGATAATTCTATTGTAATTTTCCACGATTCAGCCTATCGACGATAGAGGTGTAGATCTTGAAGCGGCGTATCGACGTGACAAAATCTATACGGGAGTTTTAACAAACCCGACTTTCTATCCGGTCTTTCGAGCCGGGTAAAAATGAGGGGCGTTTGTATCACGTCGGAGAGGAGCAAATCTGCTTTACAATTCCGACAATTTTTTAGGGAAGAAACCAGAATGGCACGCAATAAAATAGCTCTCATCGGTTCAGGTATGATCGGGGGCACATTGGCACACTTGATAGGTCTCAAAGAACTTGGCGACGTTGTCTTGTTCGATATTGCCGAAGGTGTACCACAGGGAAAAGGTCTTGATATTGCCGAATCTTCACCGGTTGAAGGTTTCGACGCCAAATACACCGGCGCCAATAGCTATGCAGCTATCGAGGGAGCCGATGTTATTATTGTGACAGCAGGTGTTCCCCGTAAGCCCGGAATGAGCCGTGATGATCTTCTTGGCATCAACCTCAAAGTTATGGAACAAGTTGGCGCCGGAATTAAAAAATACGCTCCCAACGCATTTGTTATCTGCATCACCAACCCGCTTGATGCAATGGTTTGGGCTTTGCAAAAATTTTCAGGTCTTCCGGCAAACAAGGTTGTCGGCATGGCCGGAGTTCTCGATTCCGCACGTTTCCGCTATTTCCTCGCTGAAGAATTCAAAGTTTCGGTTGATGATGTAACGGCATTTGTTCTGGGCGGTCACGGCGATTCAATGGTACCGCTTGCCCGTTATTCGACAGTTGCCGGTATTCCTTTGCCTGATCTTGTCAAAATGGGTTGGACAACCGAGGCAAAGCTTGAAAAAATTATTCAACGTACCCGCGATGGCGGTGCAGAAATTGTCGGTTTGTTGAAAACCGGTTCTGCTTATTATGCTCCGGCAGCATCGGCCGTTTCGATGGCAGAAGCTTATTTGAAAGATAAAAAGCGTGTTGTACCGGTTGCTGCGCATCTTTCCGGCCAGTACGGCGTTAAAGACACATATGTCGGTGTTCCTGTTGTTCTGGGCGCTGGTGGTGTCGAACGCGTTATCGAAATTGAACTTGATAAGAAAGAAAAAGAAGCTTTCGATAAATCTGTCCATGCTGTTCATGGACTTTGTGAAGCTTGCTTAAAACTTGCACCAAACTTGAAATAAGTGGGGGGTTGCCCCACTTTTTCATTCACATAAGTCGGATATACCGATTTTCCGGGACCGGACTTTCGGCCCATAATAGAAAAGGAAAAATGAATGAATATCCATGAATATCAGGCCAAGCGTCTGCTTCATGAATATGGCGCACCGATTGCAAACGGTGTTGCTGTCTATTCTGTAGAGCAGGCAGAGGAATGGGCAAAAAAATTGCCCGGACCGCTTTATGTCGTTAAAAGCCAGATCCATGCTGGTGGCCGCGGCAAGGGTAAGTTTAAAGAACTTGGTCCCGATGCTAAAGGTGGCGTCCGTCTTGCAAAATCGGTTGAAGAAGTTGTTGCCAATGTCAAGGAAATGCTTGGCAAAACACTTGTAACCAAGCAGACGGGTCCGGCCGGAAAACAGGTAAATCGTCTTTATATTGAAGATGGTGCCGATATTGAACGCGAACTTTATCTGTCAATTCTCGTCGACCGTACAGTCGGAGAGATCGCTTTCGTCGTTTCGACAGAAGGCGGCATGGATATCGAGACCGTTGCACATGATACACCGGAAAAAATCCTCACCCTTCCGATTGATCCGGATAAGGGCGTTACTGCTGAAGACAGCGCAAAACTTTGCGATGCTCTGAAGCTTGATGGCGTTGCTCGTGAAGACGGATTGAAACTCTTTCCGATTCTTTACAAAGCTTTTGTCGAAAAAGACATGAGCCTTCTTGAAGTCAACCCTCTGATCGTCATGAAAAACGGCCATTTGCGGTTGCTGGATTCAAAAGTATCGTTCGACAATAACGCACTTTTCCGTCATCCCGACATTGTCGAGTTGCGCGACACTTCCGAAGAAGATCCGAAGGAAATCGAAGCTTCCAAACATGATCTTGCCTATATTGCTCTTGATGGCAATATCGGTTGCATGGTCAACGGTGCCGGTCTTGCTATGGCAACGATGGATATCATCAAGCTTTATGGCGGCGAGCCGGCAAACTTTCTTGATGTTGGTGGTGGTGCTTCCAAAGAACGCGTAACTGCCGCTTTCAAGATTATTACAGCCGATCCCCATGTGAAGGGCATCTTGGTGAATATTTTCGGTGGCATCATGCGTTGTGATGTTATTGCTGAAGGTGTTCTGGCTGCGGTCAAGGAAGTCGGTTTGAAGGTTCCTCTCGTTGTCCGTCTTGAAGGTACAAATGTCGATAAGGGGAAAGCTCTTATCAACGAGAGTGGTTTGAATGTCATCTCGGCGGATGATCTTGATGATGCCGCCAAGAAAATTGTTGCAGCCGTAAAGGGAGCTTGAAGTCATGTCGATTCTTATCAACAAGGATACAAAAGTTCTCGTGCAGGGTTTGACCGGTAAAACCGGTACGTTCCACACCGAACAGGCACTTGCCTATCATGGAACCAAAATGGTTGGTGGCGTTAACCCGAAAAAGGGTGGCGAAACCTGGCACGGTTCCAATGGCGAGGAATTGCCGATTTTTGCAACAGTTGCCGAAGGCAAGGACAAGACCGGTGCCGATGCATCTGTCATTTATGTTCCGCCGGCAGGTGCTGCTGCTGCAATCATGGAAGCGATTGATGCCGAAATCGGCCTTATTGTTTGTATCACGGAAGGTATTCCGGTTCTCGATATGGTCAAGGTCAAGGCGAAATTGAGAAAATCGAAGTCCCGCCTTATCGGCCCGAACTGCCCCGGTGTTCTCACACCCGATGAATGCAAGATCGGCATTATGCCGGGATCGATCTTCAAAAAAGGTTCGGTCGGTGTTGTATCGCGTTCCGGAACTTTGACCTATGAAGCTGTTTACCAGACAACGGTCGAAGGTCTCGGTCAAACAACAGCCGTCGGTATTGGTGGCGATCCGGTCAAAGGCACAGAATTCATTGATGTGCTGGAGATGTTCCTTGCAGATGACGAAACCAAGTCGATTGTTATGATCGGTGAAATTGGTGGTTCTGCCGAGGAAGACGCTTCCCAATTCCTGATTGATGAAGCCAAGAAAGGGCGCAAGAAACCGGTTGTCGGTTTTATCGCCGGTCGTACAGCACCGAAAGGCCGCACAATGGGTCATGCCGGTGCGGTCATATCGGGTGGCAAAGGTGGAGCCGAAGACAAGATCGCTGCTATGGAAGCAGCCGGTATTCGGGTTTCCCCGTCGCCCGCACAAATCGGCAAGACTCTCGTAGAGGTTCTTAAAGGCTAATTACAAAAAAGCCACTCGGACGGCCGGTTCGGGTGGCTTGAATTTTTAACAGAAGCAAATGCTTCTTCAACACCAATTCGTAGGGTACTCCCACGGATATCAAGGAGACGGAACAGGCGTTCCGGCAGAATATATGGCAAGGCAGGACCAGACAAACGATCTTTTTGAACAAACTTCGTTTTTATATGGTGGCAATGCTGACTATATAGATCAGCTTTATGCCGAGTATGAGAAAAACCCCGCAAGCGTTGATCCGCAATGGCGCGAGTTTTTTGAAAATTTGAAAGATAACAAGGAAGATGTGCTCAAAAATGCTGAAGGCGCATCCTGGCAGCGTGACAATTGGCCGGTAAAACCGGAAGGCGAGCTGGTATCGGCTCTTGACGGCGATTGGTCGGCTGTTGAAAAACACATGGGCGACAAGCTCAAAGGCAAAGCAGCAGAAGCAGCCAAAAAAGGCGGCTCGGCTGTCAGTGATGCCGATATTATTCAGGCTACACGCGATTCAGTGCGCGCAATAATGATGATCCGCGCCTATCGTATGCGCGGCCATCTCCATGCAAAACTCGATCCGCTACAATTGCGTGAAGCACCGGAAGATTATAACGAATTGTCGCCTGAGACCTATGGTTTCACAACGGCTGACTATGATCGTAAAATATTTATCGACAATGTTCTCGGGCTTGAATATGCAACAATCCCGCAGATGTTGGAAATATTGAAAAACACCTATTGCAATACAATCGGTGTCGAATTCATGCATATTTCCGATCCGGCAGAAAAAAGCTGGATTCAGGAACGGATCGAAGGCCCGAACAATTGGGTATCGTTCACGCCTGAAGGTAAAAAGGCGATTGTCCATAAGCTCGTCGAAGCCGAGGGCTTTGAAAAGTTTCTGGATACAAAATATAAGGGCACAAAGCGTTTCGGTCTTGATGGCGGTGAATCGCTTATTCCGGCTCTTGAACAGATCATCAAGCGCGGTGGTGCTCTTGGTGTTGAAGAAATCGTTTTCGGCATGGCTCACCGCGGGCGTCTTAACGTTCTCTCGCAGGTGCTCTCCAAGCCCCATCGCGCAATCTTCCATGAATTCAAGGGTGGCTCTTATAAGCCTGATGATGTTGAAGGTTCGGGCGATGTGAAATACCACTTGGGTACGTCTTCCGATCGCGAGTTCGATGGCAACAAGGTGCATTTGTCGCTTCTTGCCAACCCGTCCCACCTCGAAATTGTCGACCCTGTTGTAATCGGCAAAACCCGTGCAAAACAGGATTTGCTTGCCGGTCCGAGCCGCAGTGATCTTGTTCCGCTCAGTGAACGGGCGAAAGTCATGCCGGTTCTTATCCATGGTGATGCGGCTTTTGCAGGGCAAGGCGTTATTCAGGAAACATTGGGTCTTTCGGGGCTGAAAGGTTTCCGTGTTGCCGGTTCTATCCACTTCATCATCAACAACCAGATCGGCTTTACCACCAATCCGCGTTTCGGTCGCTCGACGCCTTATCCGTCAGATATTGCCAAAATGATCGACGCGCCGATTTTCCACGTCAATGGCGATGATCCGGAAGCTGTTGTTTATGTTGCCAAGGTTGCAACAGAATTCCGCATGATTTTCCATAAACCGGTTGTTATCGACATGTTCTGCTATCGCCGGTTCGGTCACAATGAAGGTGATGAACCATCCTTCACACAGCCATTGATGTATAAAGCCATTCGTGGTCATAAAACCACTTTGGAACTTTACGACGAGAAGCTGGAAAAAGAAGGCCTTATCAAAGCCGAAGAACTCGACCAGCAAAAGCGCGAGTGGCACGACAAACTTGAACAGGAATTTGAAGCAGCCACTTCCTATAAGCCGAACAAGGCCGATTGGCTTGATGGCACATGGACAGGCTTGAAAGCCGCCGACAATGCCGACGATCAACGTCGCGGTGCAACCGGTGTGCCGATCAAGACACTGAAAGAAATTGGTGAACGTCTGGTTGACATTCCTGCCGATTTCCATGTTCACAAGACCATTAAGCGCTTCCTTGATAACCGTGCAAAAATGTTTGAAACAGGTGAAGGAATCGATTGGGCAACCGGTGAAGCTCTGGCTTTCGGTTCACTCGTAATCGAAGGTGCTCCGGTTCGTCTTTCCGGTGAGGATGTCGAACGTGGTACATTCAGCCAGCGTCATTCTGTTCTTTACGATCAGGAAAACGAAAACCGCTATATCCCGTTGAATAATCTCAAAAAGGGTCAGGCCATTTATGAACCGGTCAACTCGATGCTTTCGGAAGAAGGCGTCTTGGGATTTGAATATGGATATTCACTGGCGCAGCCTCTCGGCTTGAATTTGTGGGAAGCCCAATTCGGTGACTTTGCCAATGGGGCACAGGTTCTTTTCGACCAGTTCATCTCGTCTGGCGAACGCAAATGGTTGCGTATGAGCGGCCTTGTTTGCCTGTTGCCTCACGGATTTGAAGGTCAGGGACCTGAACACTCTTCAGCCCGTCTTGAACGTTATCTGCAACTTTGTGCAGAAGATAATATGCAGGTTGCCAATTGTACGACACCGGCAAATTACTTCCACATCTTGCGCCGTCAGATCAAACGCGATTTCCGCAAACCGTTGATCCTGATGACACCGAAATCCTTGTTGCGTCATAAACGCGCTATTTCATCGTTGAGCGATATGGGAGCCGATACAACGTTCCATCGCTTGTTGCTTGATGACGCCCAACAGCTCAAGGATCAGGCAATCAAGTTGCAGAAGGATAACAAGATCCGTCGCGTCGTTCTCTGCTCTGGCAAGGTTTACTACGACCTTTACGAAGAGCGCGAAAAACGCGGCATTGACGATGTCTATCTGTTGCGCGTCGAACAGCTCTACCCGTTCCCGGCAAAAGCCTTGATTACTGTGCTTTCCCGCTTCTTGCAGGCGGAAATCGTCTGGTGTCAGGAAGAGCCGAAAAATATGGGTGCCTGGTCGTTTATCGAACCGTATCTTGAATGGGTACTGGCTCATATCGGTGCGAAATATCCGCGCGCCCGTTACGCCGGTCGTCCCGCAAGCGCTTCGCCGGCAACAGGGCTCATGTCGCAACATCTTCAACAGCTTGCCGCGTTCCTTGAAGACGCGTTGGCTTAATTCTCAAATCACTCTGACGTATGGAAAAAAATTATGGCTAATGAAATCCGTGTTCCTACTCTGGGCGAGTCCGTTACTGAAGCAACCATTGGGAAATGGTTCAAAAAGGTTGGCGATGCTGTCGCTATGGACGAGCCGCTGGTTGAACTTGAAACTGATAAAGTGACAGTCGAGGTTCCCTCGCCTGTCGCCGGAAAACTGACAGAAATCACTGCCAAAGAAGGTGACAATGTCGAAGTTGGCGCGCTTTTAGGCGCAATTGAAGCCGGTGCTGCGGGCAATGTTGCTCCGCAGCCGAAAGCCGCACAACCGGCTCCGAGTGCTCCTGCACCACAACCGGCAGCAAGTGCACCGGCAGCAGCTTCCGGCTCGATGCAGCCAGCTCCTTCAGCAGCCAAGCTCATGGCTGAAAACAATCTGTCGGCCGGTCAGGTTGACGGTTCGGGCAAGCGTGGACAGGTGCTTAAAGGCGATGTTCTTGATGCACTTGCAAAAGGCATTTCGTCGGCTGCTCCGGTTGCAGCACCGCGCGCGGCTTCCCAACCGCAAGATGCTGCACGTGAAGAACGCGTCCGCATGACAAAATTGCGCCAAACAATCGCCCGTCGTTTGAAAGACGCACAAAATACCATGGCAATGCTCACCACTTTCAACGAAGTGGATATGACGGCTGTTATGGACTTGCGTAAACGCTACAAGGAAATGTTCGAGAAGAAACATGGCGTCAAGCTCGGCTTCATGGGCTTCTTCACCAAGGCTGTTTGCCATGCTTTGAAAGAAGTTCCTGCTGTTAATGCCGAAATTGACGGTACCGACATTATTTACAAGAATTACGTCAATGCCGGTATTGCCGTTGGTACAGCCAAAGGCCTTGTTGTTCCGGTTGTCCGTGACGCAGACCAGCTTTCAATCGCAGGAATCGAAAAAGAAATCGGTCGCCTCGGTCGTCTGGCACGTGATGGCAAGCTTGCTGTCGCCGATATGCAAGGTGGCACATTCACCATCACCAATGGCGGTGTTTATGGTTCATTGATGTCCACACCTATCCTGAATGCTCCGCAATCGGGTATTCTCGGTATGCATGCCATCAAGGAACGTGCTGTCGTCGTCAATGGTGAAGTTGTTGCCCGTCCGATGATGTATCTTGCTCTTTCTTATGACCACCGTATCGTTGATGGTCAGGAAGCTGTTACATTCCTCGTTCGCGTTAAAGAATGCCTTGAAGATCCGGAACGTCTTGTTCTCGATCTTTAAAAAGGGATAGTCGCAAATGAATGCACCAGCAGCATTATTGGCCATAAGTGTCATATTGTTGTTGGTGCATATTTTTTTGCAAGCTTTTCTCACAACACGTGAATTGGGACGAAGCTGGAACGCCGGACCAAGAGATGGCGGAGAAACGCCGAAATCTGTTTATGCCGGTCGGGCAATGCGTGCCAGCGCCAATTTCCGCGAAACTTATCCGGCATTTCTGGCATTGATGTTGCTTGGTGATTTTGCACCCAATAATATCATGTTGACCGTGGCAGGAGGATCTATATGGGTATTAGCAAGGATTATCTATATTCCGCTTTACCTTTCGGGCATCCCCTATATTCGTAGCATTGTCTGGCTAATTTCCATTTTCGGATTGGTCATCATGCTTGTCGCTGCTTTCTGGAGATGATTGATGGCTCCTTATCTGGTCGAATGGTCAACATTGATGGCTGTGTTCGCAATTGCGGCAATAACACCGGGTGCCGATTTTGCATTGATTTTGCGCCAATCGCTGGTTCATGGGCGGAAGGCTGCTTTTGCAACCGCTTTCGGCATCGGAGCGGCTTTGCTCTTTCACGTGAGTTACACGATTCTGGGACTTGGGTTGCTCATCTCGAAATCCCTTATTCTGTTTAATGTCGTTAAATGGCTCGGTGTTCTCTATCTTCTCTATATCGGCATTAAAAGCATCACCTCGCGTGGTGTTGCTGGTGGAGAAAATGAAAATGGAAAAAGTAGGAAAACACGGCAGAGTTTGAAAAAAGCATTTTTTGCCGGATTTACCGTTAATGCTCTTAATCCGAAAGCGGTGTTTTTCTTTCTTTCGATTTTTTCGACATTTGTCGCACCGGTAACGCCTATGGCCGTCAAGTTCGGCTATGGTTTATCGATGTCGGCACTTCTTATTGGATGGTTCGTTTTGGTTGGCATTTTTATGACGACCCCTGCCATTCGCTCATTATATCAACGCGCCGCCAAATGGATTGATCGTCTTTGCGGAGCAGTTTTCATCGCATTCAGTATCAGGCTTATGTTTCAGAAAGCCTCGTAAGTTTTAGAAAATTCAGGTCTCAGCGGCCGTAACGAAAGGAAAAAGAATGTCTTATGATGTTGTCGTAATTGGAGCAGGTCCCGGTGGCTATGTTGCAGCAATCAAGGCTGCGCAACTCGGACTAAAAACAGCAATCGTTGAAAAGCGCGATACATTGGGCGGTACATGTCTTAATGTCGGCTGTATTCCTTCCAAAGCTTTGCTCTATGCTTCAGAAATTTTTGCCTCGGCTCAGCATGGTTTCGAGGCTCTTGGGGTTTCGGTTTCCAAACCCAAACTCGACCTTGCGGGCATGATGGCTCACAAGCAGAAAACCGTTGATGGTAACACAAGCGGTGTCGCTTTTTTGATGAAGAAAAACAAGATTGACACCATTTACGGCACGGCAAAAATTCTTGGGGCAGGCAAAGTCGAAGTTGCCGCCAAGGATGGCTCGAAGCAGACTCTCGAAACCAAAAATATCATCATCGCAACAGGTTCCGACGTTGCCGGTATTCCGGGGCTGAAGATCGATATTGACGAAAAAGTTATCGTTTCCTCAACCGGTGCTTTGTCGCTTGCCAAAGTGCCCCAGCACATGGTTGTTGTCGGCGCCGGTGTAATCGGTTCGGAGCTTGGTTCGGTCTGGAGCCGGCTTGGTGCAAAGGTAACAGTTGTCGAATTCCTCGACAAGGTTTTGGGGCCGATGGATGGTGAAGTGTCCAAACAGTTCCAGAAACTCATGGAAAAACAGGGCATCGAATATAAACTCGGCGCAAAAGTAACCGGCGTTGAAAAAACCGCATCCGGCGCAAAAGTTACCTTTGAACCGGTCAAGGGTGGTTCGGCTGAAACTCTTGAGGCCGACATTGTTCTCGTTGCAACCGGTCGGCGTCCTTACACGGAAGGGCTTGGTTTGAAAGAAGCCGGTGTAACACTGGACGAACGTGGTCGGGTGAATATTGATTCACATTGGCAAACGAATATTGCCGGAATTTACGCGATTGGCGATGTTGTCAAAGGTCCGATGCTTGCTCATAAAGCGGAAGATGAAGGCGTTGCTCTGGCTGAAATTCTTGCCGGTCAAAAAGGCCATGTCAATTATGATGTCATTCCGAGTGTCGTTTATACCGAGCCGGAAGTCGCATCTGTTGGTAAAACCGAAGAAGAACTCAAAGCAGCCGGTATTGAATATCGCGTTGGCAAGTTCCCCTTCTCGGCCAATGGTCGTGCCCGCGCTATGTTGAAGACCGACGGATTTGTAAAAATCCTTGCTTGTGCCAAGACCGACAAGGTTCTGGGCGGTCATATTCTCGGCTTCGGTGCCGGTGAAATGATCCACGAAATTGCTGTCTTGATGGAATTTGGCGGCTCGTCGGAAGATCTGGCACGGACCTGCCATGCTCACCCGACAATGTCGGAAGCTGTGAAAGAAGCTGCATTGGCTGCTTTTTCAAAACCGATCAATATGTAAGCGAATTGACATATCTTTCAAAAAGGCCGCCTTCGGGTGGCCTTTTTATTGTAATCAAACCGGATTGATAAGGTCACTCCGGAATTTTCAGGTCAGGTTGGAACAGAAGCGGCAATTTTCTCTGACAATCGGGGTTCAATCACGAAAATACGTCAATATTATTCGTATTAATGAATGCAATGGCAAAACTTTGCTTTGAGCTTTGTCGGTTAAAGAAGCTATTGTTGATTTAATAAAAGTGACCAAACCGGAAAAACAGAAAAAGCTGTTATCCGTTACCTGTCGCAAACAACAGGGTGAACGCGCAATTTCCGACCTTGAAGAGCCTATCTTAGAGATTAATAAGTCGCGACAAAAGAAAACCTTCTGCCGATATATTGTTTTTTTTTATTGTCAAAGTTTTATCGGGCTAACCTGATAGCCATGTTTGCGTAATTGTTCGACAAGGCCGCTATCGTCAACCATATGCGCCGCACCGACCGCTATGAAGCTGTTTCCTTGTTCAATCAAAGGAAGTGCGCGTTCAGACATGCGTAGATTGCGTTTAGTCATTAAAATATCTTTAAAAATGTCCTGATCTTTTTCGCTGACCGTCGTTTTGAACATGGTATCAAGAGCCAATATTTCGCCAATGCGACTTTGTTTATAAAGTTGCATTTCCGTATAAAACATATTGGCGTAAAACTTGGGATTATCGAGGTAGTCTTCGATCGAGTTTGCCTGAAAACTCAACGGTAATTTTTCAATCGCCGATAATTGTTCATCAACTGTTTCAAGGCCGAGAACCGGTTTTCCAAGTTTTTTGGCGTTTTGCCCGATTTCTACATCAAGTGCATGGTATCCATAGGCTTCTCGACGCGCTTCACAGGCCGGAAGGCTCAATGTCATCCAGATGAACCATGGCTTGTTATTGGCAATAAGCTGAAAAGGTAGGCCGTGGGTTTCAAATGTGGTCTTAAGCTTTTGGAATTCTTCCCTCGAAAGCCCGTCCTTGAAACTCTCGCCTTTTTTGGGGGTAAGAAAATCGGGCGAGGCAGCAAGCTTTGTTGCCATGGCTTTACCATTATCATCCGCCGCCTCGCTCAGTTCGAGGGCGACACGATCTGCATTTTCGAGCGCGGTTTTGACCGACGGAGCAAGATTGACAATGGCCGGATCGCTAACATGCATTGTGCCGAAAAGATAGGACGGTCTCGTTCCTTTCTTTTCAACCTTCCAGAATCGCGCATTGCCATTTTTTATTTTTTTGGCACGGTTCAGAAATTTCCGGTTTTCCTCTTTTGAAAATTTTTCGGTTAAATCCTCGCCGGAGCAGACAGGCGGCTCTTCATGTTTTTTTTGCTCAAGAAGCGCCTTCGGTAAAAATTTTTCAAAAAATTTTGGTTGTGACGCTGTCTCTTCACTGCTTGATGCCGGTGAAGAAAAGCAAAAAGTGCCGGCAAAAAAAGCAAAAAGAAAAGCAAAACGTCTCGAAAATCTTGCGATCGTCCTGAAATTTATTCGGCTTTTCTTTTTCATCACAGCCTTCCGGTTTATCAGCTCGTGTCAGTCATTAAAGCTATAAATCAAGCTTTTTATCTTCTTTTCCTTCGCGAATTCGGGTGGGAAGCCCCATTTCATCAAGCTTCTTCAGAAATGGTTTCGGTGGCAATTCTTCCACATTGGCCATGGTTTTTACATCCCAATCACCAAGCGCCACCAATATGGCCGCTGCAACGGCCGGAACACCGGCTGTGTAGGAAATAGCTTGTGAGCCTGTTTCAAGATAGGCTTCTTTGTGGTCGGCAATATTATAGATGAACAGTTCACGCTCTTTGCCGTCTTTTTCACCCTTGATAAGGTCGCCAATACAGGTCTTGCCGGTATAATCGGGTGCAAGCGAAGACGGATCCGGTAAAACAGCTTTGACCACTTTGAGTGGCACAACTTCCAGACCTTCAGCCGTTTTTATAGGCTGTTCGGATAGAAGCCCAAGATTTTTCAACACATTGAACACGGTGATGTAGCGTTCACCGAAACCCATCCAGAAGCGGATATTCGGCACATCAAGATTCTTTGACAAAGAATGGATTTCGTCATGACCGGTCATATAGGTATTGCGCCTGCCGACAACCGGCAAATCCCATTCATGACCGATTTCAAACATTTTGTTTGAAACCCACTTGCTGTCTTGCCACGACCAGACCTGACCGGTAAATTCGCGGAAGTTGATTTCCGGATCGAAATTGGTGGCAAACCAGCGCCCGTGACTACCGGCATTGATGTCAATAATGTCAATATCGCTGATTTTATCGAAATAGTCGTGATGGGCAAGTGCTGCATAAGCATTGACCACGCCGGGGTCGAAACCTGCTCCGAGAATGGCCGTTACTTTACGGGCTTCACATTCTTCGCGGCGCGGCCACTCATAATTGGCGTACCAAGGGGGAGTCTCGCATATTTTTAGCGGGTCCTCGTGAATGGCGGTATCAATATAGGCTGCACCGGTTTCAATACAGGCCGACAAAACCGACATATTGAGAAAAGCCGAGCCGACATTGATAACAATTCGGCTTTTTGTTTTGCGAATAAGGTCTGCTGTCGATTTTATATTCATTGCATCAAGGTGGTGAGTTTCAAACACACCTTTCACCTTCATGGATTTTTTCTCTTTTACAGATGCAATGATCGACTCGCATTTTTGCAATGTTCGTGATGCGATATGAAGATCACCGAGAATATCGTTATGTTGAGCACATTTATGAGCAACGACCTGAGCTACTCCACCTGCGCCAATAATCAGGATATTCTTTTTCATTCCCGGTTTGTCTCCTAAATTCTGCTTTCAAAATCTTTGTTAAACTTGGCGCCTTTTTCAAGAAAGGCTTTCACAATAGTCTTTATACCCGAATTCACGTTGAACACGAATGGTTCCATCCAATTCTTTTATCGCAATAGCGGGCATATTAAGACCGTTGAACCAGTTTTTTTTCACCATTGTATAACCGGCTGCATCTTCTATCGACAAATGATCGCCGATTTTCAACTTTTCAGGAAAACGGTACGTTCCGAAAATATCGCCCGCAAGGCATGATTTGCCACAAATCATAATTTCATGCGCCCCCTGATTTGGCGAAATTTTTGCTTTTTCCCGATAAACGAGAAGGTCAAGCATATGGGCTTCGATCGAACTGTCAACAATCGCGAGATCTTTGCCATTATGCATGGTGTCGAGAACGGTAACTTCGAGTGTTGCACTATTGGTAATAGCCGCTTCTCCCGGTTCAAGATAAACCGTTACACCATATTTATCCGAAAAACGCTTGAGCCTGTCGGCAAAAGCTTCAAGCGGGTAATCTTTGCCGGTAAAATAGATACCGCCGCCAAGGCTGATCCATTGCACGTGGTGAAAAAGTTCGCCGAATTTCTGTTCTATATCGGAAAGCATCCGGTCAAATAACGAAAAGTCGCCATTCTCGCAATTATAATGAATCATGAAACCGTTTACGAGCGGCAAAACCGCTTCGATCTTTTCATAACTTGTCTCGCCAAGACGACTGAAAGGACGGGCAGGATCGGCAAGGTCGAAGCCGGAACAACTGACCCCCGGATTTAATCGCAAACCTCTTTCGATATTTTCGGATTTTTTTGCAAATCTGTGAAGCTGGTTGATGGAATTGAATATGATTGTATCGGCATAAGTGATTGCTTCATCAATCTCGTAATCGGCCCAAGCGACGGAATAGGCATGGGTTTCTTTACCGAATTCTTCTTTTCCCAAACGCAGTTCATAAAGAGATGACGATGTGGTGCCATCCATATATTGCGCCATAAAATCGAAAACGCCCCATGTTGCAAAACATTTCAACGCCAAAAGCGATTTTGCACCCGACAAATCACGAAGGCGCGCAATTTTTTCCATATTGCGCAGCAACTTCGATTTGTCGACAAGGTAGTAAGGCGTTTGAAGCATTTTTCAATCCTGTAATGGCCGGTTTTGTATGATGGCTTTCAAAGCCTCGAACACATATAGAAACACATTTCTATAAGCGCAAATATGTTCTTCATTAACTATAGCAAAAAAGAGTGCAGTTTTCTCGATTTGATGTCTGCTATAGTCCTCATGTGTCGTTCTGGGAAGGATTCTTAATGCCTAAAATCAATAAATCTTTTTGTTTTTTTGTTGGACTGCCATTGGTCGGATTGGTTACAGTTTTTTCCACATTGGCGGCCGACTTTGATGGAAACATTGCAGTTGCACAAAACTCCAGAACAACCGAACCGACAGCCGTAACCAGCCAGAGCCGTGGCGAATTGAACGGTTTCAAAGGCTATCGTCATCACCGTACCGGTTATAAAAAACATACAGATGGCTGGTGGTATCCGGAAGCAGCATTTGAGCCCGGAGCACATGCCGATAGTAGCAATGTAAAACTTAAAAAAACGCCACAAAAATCCAAAAAAGAAGATGACAAGCCATGGCTTATCAAAAACCATGTCGATTTTTGTTCGTCAAAATATAAGTCCTATACAAGTTCCGACAACAGTTACCAGCCTTTTGACGGCCCGCGAAAACAATGTGTATCGCGCTATTACAGCCCGAAATGAAAATCGTCCGGTTGATGGAAATCGGACTTTATAAACTCCCCATTCCGGTGAAATGAGGAAATTTAAAAAAAACGACAAATTTTTCCCGATTAAGCTTTTGAAAAGGCTTGCGTTATATGCTTGAAACCATCCAATATAAAACTCAGGTGATACCGATTCATTTCCGGTGACCTATATAGAAACGAGGCCCCGAAAAAGAGGATGGTTTATAGATAATGACAACACGGGAAGCAATCTTGATATTGCTGGTAATACTTCCCTTTGTCGGTAGTGCCATTATCGGTTTTTTTCGTTCTACAGCAAAAAACAATGAAGCATGGTTTGTCGGTGCAATCGCGCTGATGGCACTGTTTTGTACCATTATGCTTTATCCGGCCATTTCAGCCGACAATGTTATAAGATTGGATATTGTCTGGTTGCCGCAATGGGGGTTGAATTTCACCTTGCGGATGGATAGTTTTTCCTGGTTGTTTTCGGTTCTTATAACGGGTATCGGCCTGCTCGTTGTTGTCTATGCCCGTTATTATATGAATCCGGCCGATCCGGTTCCGCGGTTTTTTTCATTTCTGCTTGCCTTTATGGGCTCGATGCTTGGAATGGTGTTGTCGGGCAACATTGTTCTCCTCGTTGTCTTCTGGGAACTCACCAGTATTTTCTCGTTTCTTTTGATCGGCTACTGGTATCATAACGCAAGTGCGCGTGACGGCGCACGCATGGCTCTGACGGTGACAGGGTTTGGCGGCTTTGCGCTTCTTGTCGGGATGTTGATTATCGGTCACATTGTCGGCAGCTATGATCTCGATGTGGTGTTGAAGTCGGGGTCACTCATCAAGGCAAGTCCGCTTTATATTCCGGCACTTGTCTGTGTGCTTCTCGGAGCATTGACAAAAAGCGCGCAATTTCCGTTCCATTTCTGGCTTCCTAATGCAATGGCCGCGCCAACGCCGGTTTCTGCCTATCTTCATTCGGCAACAATGGTCAAAGCCGGTGTGTTTCTTATGGTGCGGTTCTGGCCGGTACTGGCGGGAACAGAAGCATGGTTCTGGATTATCGGCCTTTGCGGTTTGATTACGCTTTTGATCGGTGCCTATTTTGCTATGTTCCAACAAGACCTTAAAGGTCTGCTTGCCTATTCGACGATCAGTCATCTGGGGTTGATAACCACGCTTTTAAGTCTTGCAAGCCCGCTTGCTTGCGTTGCAGCGATTTTCCATACCGTCAACCATGCCATCTTCAAGGCATCGTTATTTATGGCAGCGGGCATTATCGACCACGAGACGGGAACCCGCGATATGCGCAAATTATCGGGGCTTTTCCGCTATATGCCGTTTACCGGAACGCTGGCGCTGGTTGCAAGCGCTGCCATGGCAGGTGTGCCGCTTCTCAATGGCTTCATATCGAAGGAAATGTTTTTTGCCGAAGCGGTTGAAGTCCATCTGGAATCCTGGCTCGATAAGATTACACCCTATCTTGCAACGCTGGCAGGATTGTTGAGTGTTACCTATTCGGTACGTTTTATTCATGGGGTGTTTTTTGGCGGAAAACCGCATGATTTGCCAAAAACTCCACATGAACCACCGCATTTCATGCGTTTTCCTATCGAATTATTGGTGTTTTTATGCCTTCTCATCGGTATATTTCCGGAATTTGCTATCGGTGGCATTTTGGGAACAGCCGTCCATTCGGTATTGGGGGCAGAAACGCCACATTATGATCTCGCTCTCTGGCATGGTTTCAATACGCCGCTTGTCATGAGCCTCATTGCTTTGATAGGCGGGCTCATACTTTATATTCTCACGCGCAAATATCTGAAATCCTGTGAAGGTGGCCCGCCATTTTTCAGACATTTGAAAGGGCAGCGTATTTTTGAACGCGTATTGGTAACAATATCATGGAAATGGGCGCGTTCGGCGGAAGCTTTTCTTTCTACCCGTCGCCTGCAAGTTGAAGTGCGCTGGATTATCCTTGCGCCAATCGTTGCACTCTTGTTGTTGATTGCCGGAAATCAATGGATTGATGCGGGAGCATTGCCGCTTTTCCCGCTTGATCTGCCATTTTTAATTATCTGGTTGATCGGTGGTGTTTGCGCAATATTGGTTGCATGGCAGGCAAAATTCCACCGCTTCGCTTCGTTGATACTTCTGGGTGTCACGGGGCTTATGACCTGTGCCACATTCTTGTGGCTTTCCGCCCCCGATCTTGCATTGACACAATTGGTTGTGGAGGTTGTCACAACAGTTCTTCTGCTTTTGGGGCTTAGATGGTTGCCCAAACGTTTGCAGGCTCCTGACCCTATACCGGATGGTTTTAGACCTTGGTTGCGAAGAGGCCGCGACTTCCTTATCGCTGTTGCAGGCGGGGGCGGGCTTGCGTGGCTTTCCTATTGTGTGATGACGCGCCCGCAGGGCGCAACAATTTCCGACTTTTTCCTCACCCGTTCCTATGCGGATGCGGGTGGGCGCAATGTCGTCAATGTGCTTCTCGTGGATTTTCGCGGCTTTGATACGATGGGCGAAATAACGGTGCTCGGTATTGTGGCGCTCACCGTTTTTGCCCTGCTGCGTCGCTTCCGTCCGGCCGTTGAAAGTATCGAGGCCCCCACACAACAACGGGTTCAGTCAGCTTTTGACGAGGCAAGACCTGATCGCGAGGTCGGAGACACAGTTTCCGATTATCTTGTTATTCCGCGCATTATCATGCATTGGCTGTTTCCGGTTATTATGGCCTTTGCCGTCTATTTGTTCATGCGCGGGCACGATTTGCCGGGTGGCGGTTTTGCCGGCGGTGTCACCATGGCTATCGGATTTATTTTGCAATATGTGGCATCGGGAACGCGGTGGGTGGAAAGTCATCTCACAGTTTTACCACTGCGCTGGATCGGGTTCGGTATTCTTCTGGCATTGGTAACCGGTATCGGTTCGTGGTTTTTCGGCTATCCGTTTCTTACCTCCTATTTTCAATATACGAAGATTCCGTTTATCGGAAAAATGCCGACAGCCAGTGCTATGGCATTCGACCTCGGTGTTTTTTCACTGGTGGTCGGTGCAACCGTGCTGATGCTCATCGCAATAGCCCACCAATCAATCCGGCATTATCGTGTTGGTAAACGCACAATCCGTAAAGAGGAGGAACGCTGATGGAAATTGTTCTTTCTTTGGGGATTGGTGTGCTTGCCGGTTCAGGAATCTGGCTCGTTTTGCGGCCAAGAACCTATCAGGTCATTCTAGGGCTTTCACTTATTTCCTATGCGGTCAATCTGTTTATTTTTTCGATGGCGCGTCCCCGCTCGAACGCAGCACCGATTGTTGACCCCTCCAATCCTGTCAATCCGGCAAATTATGCCGATCCGATACCGCAAGCGCTGGTTCTTACAGCCATTGTGATCGGTTTTGCGACAACCGCATTGTTTCTTGTTATTCTGCTGGTTTCACGCGGTCTAACCGGTTCGGACCATGTCGATGGAAGGGAAAATAAATGATAGAAAATTTTCTCCAACATCTCGTTATTTTGCCCATCCTCCTTCCTATTGCGACTGCGGCACTTCTCCTTTTTTATGATGAAAGACGCCGCAAACTCAAATTATGGATAAGCCTTTCGTCGATAGGGCTTCTCATTCTTGTTTCTATCGGGTTGATCGGGCGCGCTATTGATTTTTCACCTGAAGCAGAGGTTTATAACCTCGGAAATTGGCAAGCGCCTTTCGGAATAGTTCTGGTGCTCGACCGGTTAAGTGCGGCGATGGTTTTTCTGGCAAGCATTCTTGCGGCAGCTTCATTGGTTTTTTCGGCTGCCCATTGGCATAAAGCCGGTCCGCACTTCCATTCTCTCATGCAATTCATGATTGCCGGTGTAAACGGCGCTTTCCTGACCGGAGACCTGTTCAATCTTTTTGTGTTCTTTGAAGTTATGTTGACAGCATCCTATGGGCTTGCCCTTCACGGTAGCGGGCAGGCGAGGGTGCGCGCCGGTATGCATTATGTGGTGGTCAATCTTATTGCCTCTTCGTTTTTTCTGATCGGCGCAGCACTCATTTATGGTGTTTGCGGAACATTGAATATGGCCGATCTTGCCTTGAAACTCCAAACTCTCAAATCGGCCGATCGTATTATTTTCGAGTCCGGCGCGGCAATTCTCGGCATTGCCTTTCTGGTCAAGGCCGGCATGTGGCCACTCAACTTCTGGCTGACACCGACTTATAGTGCTGCGGCGGCACCGGTTGGAGCAACATTTGCTATTTTAAGCAAGGTCGGCATTTACGTTGTTTTGCGCCTTACATTACTGGTTTTCGGAACGGATGGCGGAACTTTAAGCGGTTTTGGCAATGACATATTGTTTTATGGCGGCCTTGCAACTTTGATATTCGGCTTTATCGGCGTGCTCGCAAGTCAGGCTCTGGGAAGACTTGCTTCTTATAGCGTTCTGGTGTCGTCGGGAACACTGCTTGCCGCTATCGGAACCGGCAATGCTTCACTTACCGCTGGTGCGCTTTTTTATATTGTTTCCTCCACTTTGTCTCTTGCGGCATTTTTTCTGTTGGTCGAGCTTGTCGAACGCACTCAGGACACAGCAGCCAATGTTCTTGCGGTAACAATGGAAGTTTACGGCGAAGACGAGGAAGATGAAGAGGATGAAGTCGGCACTTATCTTCCGGCAACGCTTGCAATTTTGGGTGCATGTTTCGGAATAACGGCCATTCTCATTATCGGTATGCCGCCATTTTCGGGGTTTGTCGCAAAATTCATGATGATTACCGGTGTTTTCAATCCGGACGGGTTGAATGGCGATGGTTACCAACCTAGCGCGCGGGATTGGACTTTTGTTGCTCTTCTCATTTTTTCCGGTTTTGCCGCACTTATCGCTATGACAAGAACCGGTATCCGCACTTTCTGGGCTTCGATTGAAGGTAAAGTGCCACGCGTACAAGTGATAGAATTTGCTCCCGTTGCAGGTTTGCTCGGCTTGTGTCTTCTATTGACCATTGCTGCCGGTCCGGTTGCCGATTATATGGGACAGACTGCCAGAGAATTGCATCATCCGCAAAATTATATCGGCAGTGTTTTGCCACAAAAAACAGTCACAGCAAGCCGGATCTCGTCAGAAGAAATAACGGCGGGGTTTATTGATAAGGTTGAAGTTGAAAGGGGTATGGAATGACCCGCATAATCCCCTATCCTTTGTTGACCTTGTCGCTTCTTCTCATGTGGATGATTTTGAACGGCTTTACCTTGGGGCAGGGCGTCATCGGTATTGTCGTTGGCATTGCGGGCGGGTTTTTAATTCGGCTTTTAAAACCGCAGAAGGTGCACATCCATAATTGGAGTTCTGTTATAAAGCTGTTTTTCCGTGTTACGCTGGATATTGTGAAATCGAATTATGATGTTGCCCTCTATGTGCTTTTTAACGGAACAAAACGGAAAAAATCAGGCTTTATAACGGTTCCGCTGGCACTCAAAAATCGCACAGGACTGGCTGTTTTATCCTGTATTATGACGGCAACGCCGGGGACTGCCTGGATAGCCTATCACAGCAAGGAAAGCAGTCTTCTTGTCCATATTCTCGATTTTGATATGGATGATGAAAATTATTGGAGAGATTTCATTAAAAACCGTTATGAAAGTCTGCTTCTGGAGATATTCCAATGAGTATTGTTATTCTTTATTGGGGCATCAATATTTCGCAACTGTTTCTGGGATTAGCAATGATATTGTCGTTCATACGGCTTGCACGCGGTCCCCGTGCACAGGACAGAATTTTGGGGCTTGATGCACTCTACACAGCGACATTGATGTTATTTGTCACCTTCGGCATGCGTACCGGCACGACAATCTATTTCGATTCCGCATTGGTTATCGGCCTTTTGGGATTTGTTTCAAGTTCGGCTTTGGCGAAATTTCTGATGCGCGGGGAAGTGATCGAATGATTGAAGACTTTCCTCTTTGGCTTTCTATTGTCATTGTGTTTTTCCTGCTTTTAGGCTCAGGGCTGACATTGATCGGCGCCATCGGTCTTAATCGTGCAAAAAGCTTTTATGAACGTTTACATATGCCAACGCTTGGAACAAGCTGGGGTGTCAGTGGCATTATCATTGCCTCGATCATCTATTCAACGGTAAGCGGTCACAAACTCATTTCCCATTCTATATTGCTTGCCATATTTATTATCGTAACAACACCTGTCACACTCATGTTGTTATCGCGGGCAGCTATGCAGCGCGATCAATCCTCCAATTCAACCGAATTGCCGGAGAAAATGCGCTATCAAAAGATCGACGATAGTTTGCCGACGCCGCAAGAGCTTCTTGAAAAAACGCCGAGCCTTGATGATTTCAAGTAAATTGTGAAACGTGCAGTCATATATTGTTCGGGCAAATGCCGAAGCAATTATCCCGCATGATTGATAATGTGACTACCTGATTGTGGCTTAAAAAAAACCGGCGAATGTTTTGCGCCACATGCCCTTCAATTCTATCGCCGGAAAAGCCGCAATCCTATATCCGGACAATAGAAAATCGAATTATGGAAAAGAATGCAAAGAAGCGCATCTGGTTCTGTTCAAATGCGCTCCCTTTTCAAAATGGGTTATTTTTTCAGATCTTCGGGGTGTTTGCGGGCAACCTGACGACCAAAATCGGGTGCGTCGACTTCCTGTCCCGCATCAATAATGCCGCGTCTTACGGCACGTGTACGCGTGAAAAGGTCAAACAGAGCCTGCCCATCTCCCCAGCGGATTGCGCGTTGGAGCGAAGCAAGGTCTTCACTGAAACGTCCGAGCATTTCAATAATAGCGTCTTTATTGTTCAGGCAGATGTCGCGCCACATTGTCGGATCGGAAGAGGCAAGACGGGTAAAATCGCGAAAACCGGAAGCCGAATAGGCAATAACTTCGGAATTGGTGACTTTTTCAAGGTCGCTTGCCGTGCCGACAATGTTATAGGCAATAAGATGTGGCAGATGCGATGTGATTGCCAGAACCAGATCGTGATGTTCGGGGTCCATTCTGTCAACTTTTGCACCACAGGCTTCCCAGAATTCGGTCAATTTGGCGATTGCTTTTTCATCCGTATCGGGAAGCGGTGTCAAAATGCACCAGCGATTGATGAAAAGGTCGGCAAAACCGGCATCGGGACCGGAAAATTCTGTACCGGCAATAGGGTGACCGGGGATAAAAATAACATTATCTGGCAGTTCCGGTTTCATCTGGCGAATAACCGAAGCTTTGGTAGAACCGACATCGGTAACAATGGCACCGGGTTTTAGATGTGGTGCAATTTCTTTTGCGACCTGACCGGATGAACCGACCGGCACCGAAACAATAACGAGATCGGCATCTTCAACCGCTTTGCCATTGTCGGTGGTATAGCTGTCACCCAGTTTGAGTTCGCGTGCCCGCTCAAGCGTTGTGCCTGTGCGGGTGGAAATGGCAATAAGATCGGCCAATTTTTTTTCACGGATAACACGGGCAAGAGAAGAGCCGATAAGGCCGATACCGATAAGGGCGATTTTTTTAAATTTCACTTCAGACATTTTTCTACTTCAAAAAATTTTTCAATGTGGCGACAACGCCGCGATTTGCTTCTTCGGATCCAATGGAAAGGCGCAACGCGTTCGGAAATCCGTATCCGGTAACGCGGCGCAAAATATACCCGTTGGATTTCAGATAATCATCAGCCAGAGCAGCCGATTTTTCCTTGTCTGCCGGAAAATGGATGAGCAGAAAATTGGTGACAGAAGGCGTAACCTTGAGCCCCAAAGCCTCGATTTCATGTGTGAGCCAGGAACGCCATTTTGAATTATAGGCTATCGCATTCCGGATATAGGCACGGTCACGAAAAGCAACACTTGCAGCAGCCTGTGCCGGAACACTGACATTGAAAGCTCCACGAATACGGTTGACCGCATCAATGACATGAAGAGGCGCATACATCCACCCCACACGCAAACCGGCAAGTCCGTAGATTTTGGAAAATGTGCGCGTCATGACAACATTTTCATTGGCCGAAACAAGTTCGACGCCGGTATCGTAATCATCCTCGGTAACAAATTCGGCATAGGCACCGTCAAGAACTAAAAGTACATTTTTAGGTAGCCCCGCATGAAGTCTTTTGACCTCGGTTGCTGTCAGATAAGTGCCCGTCGGATTACCGGGATTGGCGATAAATACGATTTTTGTTCTTTCTGTTACTGCGGCAAGAATAGCGTCAATGTCAATGCGGCAGTCTTTTTCTTTCACAATAACAGGTTTTGCGCCGGTCCCTCTGATTTGTATCTCGTAAACGCTAAAGCCGTGTTCGGTCATGATTCCTTCATCACCGGCTGTAAGATAGGTATTGGATAAAAGACCTAACAAATCATCCGAACCGTTTCCCGCCATCAAATTGCTTCTTGCAAGCCCTGTCACTTCGGAAATGGCTTCAAGAAGGGGTGTGGCCGAACCATCCGGATAGAGTTCAAGATGTGCTGCGGCCTGACGATAAGCATCAATCGCTGCAGGACAGGGGCCAAGCGGCGACTCATTGGAAGAAAGTTTGAAAACTTTTCTTGTATTTTCGGTCTCGCTTGATCCGGGAACGTAAGCTGCAATATCCAGAATACCTTTTCTAGGCTGTGGACGGTCAACAAGAACATCTTTTTTCATCGATATTTATCCGGTCTGGTAGTTTAATATTTTAGGAAATACCCTTGCTTTCATCGGAAGTCGAGAGAAATTCTTGACATTTGTCAGAGGAGGCGACTAGCTATTCTTTTTCTTTCAAGACGGTGCAACCGACATGACACAAATAAAATCGTCCGGAAAATCTTCCGGCGCGAAAAATTCCCAAGCCGATTTTCCTGACAGTAAAGTAGCGCTGTTCGGGCAAGACGAGCCGCTACAGCTTGATAGCGGCGTTGTTTTATCGCCTTTCCAGATTGCCTATCAGGACTATGGCACATTGAATGAAGACAAAAGCAACGCCATTTTAATCTGCCATGCCCTCACTGGCGACCAGCATGTTGCCAATACCCATCCGGTAACCGGAAAGCCCGGTTGGTGGGATATATTGGTGGGGCCTGGTAAAATTATTGATACCGAACGCTATTATGTAATCTGTTCCAATGTGTTAGGGGGGTGCCTCGGCTCGACCGGTCCGGCATCGAAAAATCCGAAAACGGGAAAACCCTATGCACTCGATTTTCCTGTCATCACGATAGGCGATATGGTGCGCGCGCAGGCAATGCTTGTCGAAAAACTGGGAATCAAGACATTGTTTTGTGTGGTTGGTGGTTCCATGGGCGGAATGCAGGCATTGCAATGGGCTGCAGCCTATAAGGAAAAAGTGTTTTCATCTGTCATTCTTGCAACCGGCGCGCGCCATTCGGCACAAAATATCGCTTTTGATGAAATTGGCAGACAAGCCGTTATGGCCGATCCCAACTGGTTGGGCGGGCGGTATCTCGAAGCGGGAAAACGCCCGACAAAAGGCTTGGCAGTTGCCAGAATGACAGCCCATGTGACCTATCTTTCGGAAGCAGCACTCCATCGTAAATTCGGGCGGAATTTACAAAATAGAGATCAGATAACATTCGGTTTCGATGCCGATTTCCAGATTGAAAGCTATTTGCGTCATCAGGGGATGACATTTGTCGAGCGCTTTGATGCCAATAGCTATCTTTATTTGACGCGTGCGATGGATTATTTCGATCTTGAAGCCGAATATGGCGGCCATCTGGCAGACGCTTTCAAGGGTTCGCGCGGGCGGTTTTTTGTTGCTTCGTTTTCCAGTGACTGGCTGTTTACCACCGCACAATGCCGTACCTTTGTGCACGCACTCAACGCTGCCGGAGCGCGGGTTTCATTCGTTGAAATCAAAACCGACAAAGGCCATGACGCTTTTCTGCTTGATGAACCGGTGATGTTTTCTGCCATTCACAGTTTCCTGACAGCGGCTGCAGAACAGAGGGGATTGACGGCATGAACGAGGATGAAGAATTGTTGTCGGCGTTAAAATCCCGTACCGATTTTGAAGTAATCGCCAATTTTATCAGGCCGGGGGCGCGTGTTCTTGATGTCGGTTGCGGCGATGGCAGTTTGCTTTATCTGTTGCAAACGCGGCGCAATGTCGATGGACGCGGTGTCGAATTGTCGCAACAGGGTGTTGACCAATGTTTGCTTAAAGGTCTCTCGGTCATTCAGGGAGATGCCGATAGCGATCTTATCTATTATCCTGATTCCGGCTTCGACTATGTTGTTCTGTCACAAACCTTGCAGGCAACGCGCAATCCGAAAGCTGTGCTTGAACAACTTTTGCGCATCGGCGAGAGGGCCGTTGTCTCGATTCCCAATTTCGGTTATTGGCGCGCCCGCGCACATCTGCTTTTTCTCGGTCGTATGCCGGTTACCAAAGAGCTTCCCTATAGCTGGTATGATACGCCGAATATCCATTTCTGTACGATTGAGGATTTTGTCGATCTGGTCAATGAAATAGGGGCAAAAATAGAAGAAGCGGTGGTGTTGAACCGGCAGGGAAAACCCGTCAAACGCAAATTGCCTTTGGGAGCCTGGAATTTGTTCGGGCAGCAGGCAGTGTTTCTGTTACATAGATGATGATGAAAGCCGAAAACGATCTTCCGACTTTGGTAAGGGATCATCTTGCTTGTTGGGATATTCCAGATAGCGCCCGCATCGACCTTCTTACCATATCGGAAAATGCGACTTTTCGGGTAACGTTCGGGAACGAGACGAGAATTATACGGGTTTATCGGCCTTCCTATCATCAAAATGATGAAATTTTATCCGAACTCCTTTGGCTTCAGGCAATCGAGCAATCCGGCATTGTGACCGTTCCACATCTTTTCGTTTCCCGTTTTGGTCAATTGTTTGTCGAAGCGGGCATTTTCAGGCTTGCCTGTTTTTCTTTTATAAGCGGTCATGAACCGCAGGCGGATGACAGACTTGTGCGCCGGTTTTTTGAACTTGGTAAAATTTCCGCCAAATTGCATCAACAATCTATAAATTGGGTAAGGCCGGAAAGGTTCAATCGTAAACATTGGACTTATGAAACAATGATCGGCCCGAATGCTATCTGGGGAGATTGGCGAAAGGCCGAAAATCTTCAGCCCGCTGACCGTGAAATTCTTGAAAATTGCGATAGAATGCTTGAATTTTTTTCTTCAACTTTTCCGAAAGATAAAGCCCATTACGGTCTTATCCATGGCGATTTGCGGCTTGCAAATCTGTTGATTGATGGCGAAAACCTTGCCGCGATCGATTTTGATGATTGCGGCTTTTCATGGTTCGGACTGGATCTTGCCAATTCTTTGAGCTTTATTGAAGATAATCCATTTGTACCAAGCTATATCAGTGCATGGCTTCAAGGCTATGGAGAAGTGATGCCGGTAAACCGGGAAATGGCAGATATGATTGTCCACCTCGTCATGATGCGCCGTTTGCAACTGACGGCTTGGCTTGAAACGCACAATCAAACGCCAACAGCTGAAAAACTTCGCAAAACTTTTTTGAAAGGCACGGTTGAACTTGCGCGAATCTATCTTGAAAAAGTTAGCCCTCTTGCTGGTCGATCAGGGCAACGCCTTTAATTTGGGCATAAACGTCCATTCCTTCTTTAAGCCCTAATATTTGCCATGAATGGCGTGTGAGGCGTGAAAGAAAATGCGCTCCCTCTCCATTGCCACCCAATTCCAGTTTGACCAGAACTTCAAAATGCCCCTGTTCCCGCATTGTCAGAATACGCGCCGGCATCACATTGAGGATCGAGCTTTTCAGCGGTTTTTCGACAGCAAGGCTCACATCATTGGCAGCAATGCGAATGCGCATTTTTTTCCCCCCTACAAAAGGTGCGGACGGGGCAATGAACGTGCCGCCCGGTACATCCACTTCGACAAGGCCGGTATGTTCGTTATAGGATTTGACATAGCCGTCAAGATTGACAGCGGCTTCGCGAGTATTGGCAAGCGGCAGATCAGGATTTGCTTCGATTTCTCTCAAACTGCCGGAGGCAATAACTTTGCCACTATCCATCAAAACCAATGTGTCGGCCAACCGTTCGACTTCGTAAATATCATGGGTGATATAAATGATCGGCATTGAAAGACGGTCACGCAGACCAATCAGAAAGGGAAGGATTTCATCTCTCGACCGTTTGTCGAGTGCCGATAGCGGTTCATCCATAAGGAGAATCTTGGGATGCGACAAGAGTGCGCGGCCAATCGCTACACGTTGACGTTCACCACCGGAGAGATTGTGGGGTGCCCGATCGATAAGGTGGGCAATATTCAAAAATTCCACCACTTCGTCGAATGTCGGCGAGAGATTGTTTTCGCCTTTCGCCATAGCAAAGGTAAGGTTCTTTCTGACAGACAAATGCGGAAACAAACTGGCTTCCTGAAAAACATAGCCGAGGGGACGTTTATAAACAGGAACGAAACCGGTTTCGTTCTGCCAGCATTCATTGCCGATTTCGACTTTTCCTGAAAACCGGTTAAGTCCGGCAATGCCGCGTAAAACAGAAGTTTTCCCGCATCCGGAAGGGCCGTAAAGCGCAATGACGCCGCGAAGCGGGGCATGAAATGAACAATCGAGCGTAAAATTGCCCAGTGTCCCTTTAAGATCGACAGAAATAGTTTCACTCATAATGTTCGCGCCTGCATGAATTTTTGCAAGAGTGAAACAGTAAGAATGATGCAGAATGAAAAGATAACCATAATGATTGATAAAACATTGGCTTCATGCATTTGACCGGCTTCGACATAGCTCATAATGGTGGTCGAGATCACGGCCGTCTTGCCGGGCAGGTTTCCACCAATCATCTGCACAACACCGAATTCGCCCACTGTATGGGCAAAGCCCAAAACAGCGGCAGTCATAAAACCGGGGCTCGCAATCGGAAGCGCTACTTTCCAGAATGCTTTCCAGGGCGAAGCACGCAACGTTGCTGCGACCTCCATCGGCCGCTTTCCCATAGCCTCGAATGAATTGCGGATGGGTTGAACAACAAAAGGCATGGAATAAATGACCGAGCCGATGACCAGCCCTTCAAAAGTGAAGGCAAATTTATCCATGCCGAACCATGGTGCAATAAAGCCACCCGGTCCATTAGGCCCCAGAAATACCAGAAGATAAAAGCCCAGAACCGTTGGTGGTAAAACCAAAGGTATGGAGATAATGGACGCGACGATTTCTTTTCCATAAGTTTTGGATCGCGACAGCCACAAAGCAATCGGCGTTCCGATAGCCATCAGAAAAAATGTGGTTACCGTCGCCAATTCGGCCGTAAGCTTGATCGCGGTCCATGTCTCATTGGAAAGAAGCATCATGCTTGCTACTTTGTTTCCGGCAGGGCGTAGCCATATTTTTTGATAATGGTTGCTGCTTCCGGACCTTTGAGGAAGCTCACAAAAGCCTTTGCCGCTTCATTATTTTCACCGGTTTTCAAAAGCACGGCATCCTGACGGATCGGGTTATAGTCGGTTTGAGGAACAACCCATTTCGAGCCGCCTTTTTCATTGATAATCTGCGAAAGAGCGACAAAGCCGATTTCGGCATTTCCGGTTTTGACAAACTGGTAGGCTTGCGAAATGTTTTGTCCTTCGACAAGTTTGTCCTTGATTTTGTCGTGAACTTTGAGCGCATCCATGGTTTCGACAGCCGCCTTGCCATAAGGGGCAGCATCGGGATTGCAGAAGGAAATGTGGGTGATTTTGCTATCCGTCAAAGTTTCAGGACCCTTTACAAGGTCATCTTTTGCGCTCCACAACACCAATGTGCCGATTGCATAGGTAAATTCGGTTCCTTTGACACCATAGCCTTCTTCAACGGCCTTGGTTGGCCTTTCGGTATCGGCTGCAAGAAATACCTCGAAAGGAGCACCATTCTTTATCTGTGTATAGAAATTACCGGTGGCACCGAATGAAAGTGTTGCCGTGTGCCCGGTCTTTTCTTTGAATTGTTCGGCAATTTCCTTGACGGGTTCGGTAAAATTGGCAGCCACCGCAACAACGGTTTCACCGGCATGGGCAAAGGTTACACTTGCCAGCAACAGACCTATCGATAAAGCGAGTTTGGATTTCATTGCCTTCTCCTAACATGTTGCAATAATGATGTTTTCAGCCTTGATAAGCGCAAGAACAGGTTGATTGGCCGTAAGTCCTTTAAGTACTGGGTCGTCCGGTCGGGTTGTTGCAATCAATGTTTTGTCTTCACCAATTTCAACGTTAAGCTCGACACTTTTTTTGCCAATCGTTATCGACTCTAAAATTCCCGGAATCCGGTTTTGTTCAGAAAAATCTTCCTTGTCTTCAAAAGGTACGACCCTCACAAAGGGTGCTTTGATAAGAGCTGCAACCTGCCGCCCCTTGACAAGTCCGAGCCGTTCGACACTTTTTTCGGTAATTTCGGCTTTGATTTCGATTTTTCGGGAAATACCGATGGTTACAAATGCGGCGGGCGGTGCACTTTTGATGGTTAAAATATGGCCTGATAAAACATTGCGCGCCGAGGTTCTCATCATGAAACCTTGTAAAAGCCCTGTCGAACTCAGACCTATTTCCGACAGATTATCGGAGGCTTGCTTCATCATTGTGGCAAGTCCGGTTTCAAGATGGTGAAAAGTTTCGATGAGTTTTAGCGCTTCCGGTGTCAGGGTAGCACCACCACCATTTTTCCCGCCGATGTTCTTTTTCAAGAGCGGTTTTGCAACGAGGTTTTGCATGGCGCCAATGCCATCCCATGCCGCTTTGTAGCTAAGCCCGACAGAACGGGCGGCGGCAGAAATCGAACCTTCACGGCCGACAGCCTCAAGAAGCTTGATACGCTCCCGACCGACCGAGCCGATATGATCTTCTGTGAAAGATAAGGTTGCTTTGACCGACATAGATACACCATTCTGTTATATAGATTAACTATATAACGTTCATGACGAAAGCAAGGTTTCCGCACCAATTTTTCTAAAGCCGGTTTTCCATGTTTTTCCGGTGTTTTATCGAACGACTATTTGAGTGGCCGATTAATAGCCGCGCATCCGGTTGACTACGGTCGGCAAGTTTCCGGTTTTTCGCCAATGAGCTATATTTTTTGCCACAATTTTTGCGGCACTTTCTTTGTTTGTAGGAGCCGAAATATGGGGGAGTACGGTTATATTTTCATTTTGCCATAAGGGCGAATCGGGCGGCAAAGGTTCCTGATCGAAAACGTCAAGAACCGCATGATCGAGCTCATGTTTATTAAGAGCCTCAACAAGAGCATCAGTATCAATAACAGGCCCTCTGGAAAAATTGATAAGGCTTGCTCCCTTTTTCATATGGGCAAATTCGTTTTTTCCGAGAAGCCCTGTTGTTTCATTGGTGAGCGGTATAAGCAGAACGACAATATCACTTGTTTCAACAACTTGCATAAAACCGGCTCTTCCACTCGAACATGTGACATTATCAAGTGTTTTTTGGCTCTTTGACCAACCGTTTACCTGAAATCCGGTAAGTGTCAGCAATTTGGCCGCAGCTTTTCCCAATTGACCTAAACCAAGAAGGCCGATTTTCCATTGTGAGGCGGGCTTATAGCTATGCGGTTGCCAGAGTCGCTTTTGTTGCTGACGATGATAGCGCGGCATATCGCGGGTTAAATAAAGCGTCCACGCAAGAACAGCTTCGGCCATGGCTTCGGTCAAAGCGGGATCAACGAGCCGGACAATCGGTGGTGCATTTTCGGGTAATTCCTTCACCATCCGTTCGACACCTGCCCATAGGCTTTGTATCCATTTCAGATTTTTGAGTTTTTTCAATTGGTCGGGATCGGGGTTTGCAACAATGGCAAGTTCGATTGCGCCATAATCTTCCGGTTTCAAATCGTTGAAATCTACAATCTTTTCATCGCCCAAATTTTCGGAAAGGATTTTTAACCAGTTATCCCTTTCGGTTTGTGCGCTACGGCTGACAAAAGCGATCGGTTCTGCCATCGGATATTTTCCTCATGAAAAAAAGCGGCATGAATTGATTGGCCGCGACATCTCGGCTATTGCTGCTCTGTCAAATCTGCCTTAAGTTCAGCCAAAATTCCATAGTGATTTTTAAACGCGGAAAATGATCGTCCGGAAAGACTGGAAGACTTCCGATTTCTAAAACCGGAATATCCGGATTCTCTCCGGCAGGATAAATCTTTTCCACTGGTGAATGATGTTGAAGAGGTTAAAATACGATGACACGCACCGTTTATGTCAACGGCGATTGGTTTGATGAAACAAATGCCCGGATTTCGATTTTTGACAGGTCTGTCATGTTTGCCGATTCCGTTTATGAAGTCACCTCTTTTCTTGACGGAAAGTTTCTCGACTTTGACGGACATATCAAAAGGCTTAAAAATTCTCTGAAAGCGCTGGAGATAGAATTCAACGTGGATAGAGATGAATTTCTTGATATTCATCGCGAGCTTGTCAAGCGAAACGGTCTTGATAACGGCACTGTCTATCTTCAGGTTTCGCGTGGCGCCGGTGATCGTAATTTTGTTTATGACAATAGCGAATTGAAGCCCTGCCTTTTCATGTTCACCCAGACAGGCATTGTCAAAAATCTCGATAAAATGCCGCAGTTGAAAATGATATCGGTGAAAGAAGGCCGCTGGTGCCGCCGCGACATCAAGACAACGCAGCTTCTTTATTCGTCATTGACCAAGACTCACGCTCATGCCGAGGGTGTTGATGATGCTGTTTATGTCGAAGATGGCTATCTGACCGAAGCAACCTCGTCCAATTTCTTCATTGTCGATCGTCAGGGAACGCTTGTCACCCGTCAGTTGGATCACTCCATTTTGCCCGGTATTACCCGCGGTACGATTCTCGAACTTGCCCGCAAAAACGGCATTAATGTCGAAGAACGGCTCTTTACATTGGAAGAAACCTATGCCGCCAGTGAAGCGCTGATTACCTCGACCACCAATTTTGCCGCTCCTGTTTTGAGTGTTGACGGGCGTAAAATTGGCGATGGTAAGCCCGGAAAAGTAACAATGCGCTTACGCGAGCTTTATATCGAACACGTCAAGCGCAGTTAGAGCTTTTGTTTAAAACCGGAATCTAGTTCTGGCGCTTTGATTGGACAGCAAGCGCCAGAAGTGCCTGCCGGATAACCGGTTCGGCAAGAGCCGCATTTTGCCTGCTTTCAAGAACAGCTTTTTGTAGCCGTTCCATGGCTTCCGCAATCCGCTGCAATGTCCAACGGCTGAGTGCCTGTTCCATGATCTTTTGTCGGCGAAAGAAAATAGGCGGACGCGCCGAAGCAATGGCCGAGGAGGGCGACTTTCCCTCGACTTCCACTTGCTGGCGCAAAAGTTGCAATTGTTGGAATTGTCTCTCGGCAGCGCTTAATATCAAAAAAAGTGCGTTACCGGTTGCAACCTGACGGTCGAAACGGTTGTTGAAGCCGACGAGATCACCAATGAGCACAGCATCAATCATTTCATCATAAGTGAGGCCGCTTACATCACTGACGGCAGCTTTTACGTCATCAAGTGTAATCTCGTCTTTACCCATTGCGTAAAGGCAAAGCTTGTCCAATTCACTACGCGAGATAAGCCGGTCACCCCCCAGACTTTCTTTAAGCCATTTTCTTGCTTCAAGCGAAATAGCAAGGTGATATTCACCGAGCACCTGATCAATCAGACCTTCAAGCGAGCGTGCATCATCGGCATAACAGGGAAGCGCCATGGCTGACGCTGCAGTTTCTACAGCCGAGCGTAGGCCGGCACCTTTTTTAAGGTCTCCGGCTTCTATCATCAGATAAACATTTTCAAGGCCGGTTTTTGCAAGTTTTTTGATGACTTCGGTGAGATTTCGTCCATTGCCGGCGTTTTTTATCGAGATGAGCCGCTTTCCGCCAAACAGCGAAACCGTATGGGCTTCGTCGAGAAGGCGCGTAGGGTCGCGTTCAAGATCGGCCGCTTCAAGCCGGATATTGGAAAACGGGTCATCAAGTTTGACGCCTGTGAGCTTGGCAAATTTCGACGCCCGTTCGGAAACAAGCCCCTTATCGGGACCGTAAATGAGAACAATGGGGTATTGCGCTTGTAAACGTGAAAGGAAACCGTCAACCTCATGAGCTTTTTTCTGCGCCATGTTAATCCATCAGCAGCTTGTCATCGTCGAGCGCTTCACCCCTGACCTTCTGGAACATGCCGACAAGGTCGCTCACATCAAGACCTTTGCGTTCTTCTTCGTGCACATCAAGTATCACCTTTCCACCATGCAGCATAAAGGTACGATCACCATAATCAAGTGCCTGCCGCATAGAATGGGTAACCATCAAAGTGGTCAGATTGTTTTCCTTGATAACTTTTTCTGTCAGTTTCATGACAAATTCGGCCATCCCCGGATCAAGTGCGGCTGTGTGTTCGTCAAGCAGCAAAACATCGGCATCCGACAAGGTGGCCATAATTAACGCCAAAGCCTGACGTTGCCCGCCCGAAAGACTGTCCATCCGGTTCTGGATGCGGTCTTCAAGGCCAAGACCGAGAGCGGCGATTCGGGCGCGGAATATTTCGCGGTTTTCTTTTGTCAAAGCCGAACGCAACCCCCGCCGTTTCCCGCGACGGGCGGCAAGGGCGAGATTTTCTTCGATGGTGAGTGACCCGCAGCTTCCCGCCAAGGGATCCTGAAAAACCCGTGCGATCATGCCTGCCCGTTCGGCTGTCGATTTTCTCGAAACATCAATATTGTTGATAATGACTTTGCCTTCATTGGGCAAAATATCTCCGGCGAGAACCCCAAGCATGGTCGATTTGCCGGCACCATTCGAGCCGATAATGGTTACAAAGCTGCCACGCTCAATTTTTAGGTTGAGATCGATAAGCGCCTGTTTTTCCAAGGGCGTTCCGGCTTTGAATGTTACACCGATATGTTGCAGTTCAATCATGCTTTTTTGCCCCCAGATAATGCGGCAAAACAAGAGTCAATACCACAATCAAAGCGGTAATAAGCTGCAAGTCTGTCGATGTATCAATGCCAAGGCTGCTGCCTTCAAATGCAAATTGCACAGCAACACGATAAAGGACAGAACCGACAATGCAGCTTATGATAATCAGTAAAAGGTTTCGGGTTCTAAACAATGTCTCGCCGATAATAACGGCAGCAAGCCCGAACACAATGGTTCCTGCACCTCCTGTTATATCGGTCGCAATAGCGGTCTGGATATAAAGCGACCCGCCAAGAGCAACGAGACCATTTGATAATCCCATACCGGCATAAATGAGAAGTGCGGTTTTGATTCCCTGAGCTTTCGCCATACGCTGATTCGTTCCGGTTGCCCGCATGGCAAGGCCGACTTCACTTTCCAGAAAACGCCAGACAAGAAAAGCAACAATGATGACGAGAATACCGACGAAAAGCGGGCGGATAATCATATCCGGCAATCCGAACAGATTATAAAACGGTGTGAGCGCGGTATCTGCCGAACCCAGATTGACATTCGATACCCCCATAATTCCCATAATGCGAAGATTGATGGTGTAGAGCGCCGACATCGTCAATATGGATGCAAGGAGGTTCAGAATGCCGAACTTCAAATTCAAAAGTGCGGTAACAAGTCCGGCAATCATTCCTGCAATCAAAGCCGAAAACATGGCAAACCACGGATTAAAACCGCATAGAATCATAACACCGCAGACAGTCGAGCCTAACAGAAACGAACCGTCTACCGTCAAATCCGGAAAATCGAGAATCCGGAACGATAAATAGACTCCGATAGCGACAAACGCATAAACAAGCCCGAGCTCGACAGCACCGGTAAAGGCAAACATACTCATGAGGCAATTGCCCCGCTTGCAATTATGTCAGTATCGAAAAATTCCACCGTCAGGATACCTTATTTGTTGATAATTTTTGCAGCCCGATCAAGTACCGGTTGGGGAATCACAACCCCCATTTTTTCTGCAGCTTGAAGGTCAATCGCCACATTTTTTCCGTCCGGTATGACAACAGCGATGTCTGCGGGCTTTTCACCTTTTAAAATACGGCCAACGAGTTTACCCGCCTCAAGTCCCGAATCATAATAATCGATTCCCTGGGCTGCAAAGGCGCCACGTCCAATCGAACTCGGATCAGCCGTAAAAAGCGGTGTTTTTGATTCGGCTGCTACTTTTGTTGCCCCTTCAAGCACCGAGATAATTGTATTGTCTGTCGGTACATAAATCATATCGACTTTGCCGATAAGGGCGCGGGTTGCTGCCTGCACGTCGGATGATTTCGGTGCAGCCGAGGGGATAACCTCTATGCCGTCTTCTTCTGCGAGCTTTTTCAAAACATTCAGGGTCGAAACCGAATTGGCCTCGGCAGCATTATAAAGGTAGCCGAGTTTTTTCAGATCAGGTCTGATTTCTTTCAAGAGTTTTATATGTTCTTCAACCGGCGAGCGGTCGCATATGCCGGTGACGTTTCCACCGGGGTTTTTCATATCCGGTACGAGCTTTGCTTCAACGGGGTCTGAAACAGCCGCAAAAACAATTGGTATGTTCTTGGTTGCTGCAAGCATGGTCTGTGCCGACGGCGTTGAAATGGTCACAATCACATCCGGCTTGTCGCCAACAAATTGGCGGGCAATCTGGGTTGCTGTGGAAATGTTTCCCTGTGCTGACTGGAAGTTGAGAACAAGATTCTCCCCATTCTTGTAACCCTGTTGTGCGAGGACATCCTCTACGCCTTTGCGCACGGCATCCAAAGCCGGATGGGCAACAATCTGCGTAATATCGACTTTCACTTTATCGGCTGCGAATGAAAAATTTCCCAATGCCAGAATAGCTGCGGCTGCCAGAACCAAACGACGCATAATCACTTCTCCCTCTAAAACCTCTTAAAAGCTTTATTGGAGCCATGACCGGAAATCAATATTTTCAACGATTTTTAAAGCATGAAAAACGAATATTGAAAGAATTTTATTTTTTATGTTGCAATCGTCGCAAGGTTGGGTCATATAGGCACGACCGAAGCGAAGCGCTTCCGGTTTGTGAGCGGGTGTAGCTCAGGGGTAGAGCACAACCTTGCCAAGGTTGGGGTCGTGGGTTCGAATCCCATCGCCCGCTCCAATAAATCTTGAGAGAATCAAGAATTAGACAAGCGCCGTAAGGCGCTTTTTGTTTATGTAAAATCACGCCGAACCAATTCGGAACCAAATGAATTAAAATAAGCCATTTTGTTTGACCAGTTGTCGCGATTATAAACAGAAAGCAATACGAGAAATGGCTATCCAGACGACTGCGGCTCCGTCTATGTTGTCTTTGAATTTTCTTTGTGCATCATTCTGTTGCCTGCGCTATCTGTATGGGGTGGCATATTGGAAAAGTACCACTGCGATACTGAATGAACGCCATACAAAAAGCGGACAAACAGAATCACCCTTTCCATTGATTCAATGCTGATGTGAAGTTCATCTCTGAAATTGGAAGCAGCGCAAGTGTGCGATTGAAGAAAGAATAATATATTTTATGCTATCACAATGAAAAATCTATATTTTATAGAATGATAATGACAACCTTAGATGAAATTTCGCTCACTACTATTTATAAAGAGTCAAGCGATAAAATTCATAACAACATCGTTATGCACAAAGGAACATTAAATATCCACAGTTTCGTATTGATTTTTGTTAGGCAATAATCCATATATATCCATAATAAGACCCGCCACGCCTCGGACAATGATTCGTCATTGAACTGCGCACCCAGGCGGGTTTTTTGCTTTTATAAACTTAAAAAATAGTTTAAGCAGTATTTATGAAATTTATAAAACCGCCAATAAGTATAGATGAACAAATAATACTCTTAAAAAAGCGTGGCATGTTGATTCATGACTATGATCGAGCCGTGCATTATCTAAAACATATAAGTTATTATAGATTGCGTGCATACTGGTTACCTTTCGAGATAAAATGCGATGTTCCTGATGAGCATGCTTTTAAGGAAGGAACTTCTTTTGAGGATGTTGTCGATTTATATGTTTTTGATAGAGAATTACGTCTTTTAATAATGGATGCTGTCGAGCGTATTGAAGTTTCAGTACGTGCTTCATGGGCTTATTATTTAGCCACTACGTATGGAGCGCATGGTTATTTAGACCGAAATCTTTATGCAAAGCCTACTCACTATGATGAAGCTTGTTCATTATTGATTAATGAAATAAAGAGATCAAAGGATACATTTATTGAACATTATAAAAATAAATATGGTGACCCAACGGAGCCTCCAATCTGGATGACTGCCGAAGTAATATCTTTAGGGCAATTGTCAAAATGGATTGCGAATTTGAAGTTCCGGAAAGATAGGCAATTAATTGCTGAAAATTTTAAATTAGATGAAAAAGTGTTTGTATCTATAATTCACCATCTCGCCTATATAAGGAATATATGTGCTCATCATGGTAGATTATGGAATAAAATATTTACCGTCACCATGACAATACCTAATTATCCTGATTATTTGAATATTTCAATGAATAGTAAAAATTTAAAAAACATTTACAATACATTATGTATTATAAATTACCTATTAAAAATAACTGCTCCTAATACACAATGGAAAAACAAGTTATATGAATTACTTGGCCGATCAAATGTTGATCTAAAACCTATGGGCTTTCCTGATGATTGGAAAACATTTCCAATTTGGAAAATTGATATGTAACATCTGTGAGCCGTGTAACACCATAAAAATATCCTTCGCCACCGCCCAAAAGCATGTGACTTTGTCGGGAATATCAATTCTCATCCTCAAGATCTTTGCAACTATCAAAACAACCTGTTATTGAACTTATGAATGTGGTTGCTATGTAGAAAACAGTTCTCTTTAAAAAAACGCAATCAGCCGCGAGAAATCGGGTTTGCTGTTCTAAACAGGAAAAACACATAATGACCAAAAAAATTACGCAATTTTCAGGCGTGAATGCCCTCATGGGAGGCGTTTTTGAAGGTTTATTTCCCATATCGGAGATAAAAAAGCATGGTCATTTCGGTTTGGGCTGTTCTGACGGTTTGACAGGGGAAGTCATCATAGATTGTTGTCATTTTCTTGATGCCAAGGGCAATAAGCCATTGCGCATAATGGATGATAACGAAAAAATGCCTTTTGCCCAGATTACGACTTTCGAGCCTGAAGCAAGTTTTGAAATTTCACAGTTATCGAAAGCCACTTTATATCAGGAATTATCCAGACATCTGAAGTTTGACAATGTGTTTCTGGCGCTGAAATTGGAAGGCAAATTCGGCCATTTGAAAGTGAGAAGGCCGAGAGAGCTTCAGCAACGCTTCAAGAATGCATTGGAAGTTGCAGAACATCAAATTGTTGAGGATGTCGAAGATGTCGAAGGAGAACTGATCGGATTCTGGACCCCTGAATTTTTCCAGAACATTTCTGTTGCCGGTTTTCATCTTCATTTCATTGATAAAAGCAAAACATCGGGCGGGCATGTCATTGATTTTTCAATTGAACAAGGCACTTTGGCATACGAGGTGAAATACGGGTTGGATATCGAGCTATCAGACAAGAGAGCTTATCTCGACCATGATCTGAAAATTGCCGATATGGATAAAATTATCAAAAAAGTTGAAAATTGAGTGCTTCTGACAGTGATGCCGTGAGGACAAAAATCGGGAAAGCCTTTTATTGCCGGAAGAGGTGCATGATCGGGATGAAATTGGCTTATCTAATATGCTCTTGATCCGGATCACTTTTCAGTAAAACAGTTTGCATGAAGTACAAGGTTATCAATTGGACTCATTGCCGATCATCCGGTTAGCCGTCATTGACGGGTTCAATCCGTTATCGGAAAACGCGCAATTTATATTTGCGACGATGCGGCTATCTGTGATTTAATTTTTGTCCAAAACTGTTAAAACATAGACAACAAGTTCCATTTCGTTTAAGCCGGAAAGACTACCGGGGAGAACAGAAAATGGATGCTGGCAACGTTAATCTTCTCAAATTTTTGGAAGATGCCCGCCAATTTATCATTCCGATTTATCAACGCAAATATTCGTGGACATCAACACAATGCGAACAATTGTGGCATGATATTTTGCGCGCCGGTAGAGCAAATGACAATGCAGGCCATTTTCTTGGAACAGTTGTCTATATCGCCAATAATGATGCTCATAATGCGCCATTACTTGTCATAGATGGTCAACAAAGAATAACCACTTTGACATTGCTTTTATTGGCACTTGCCAAAACCGTTGGAACAAGAGAACCTTATGACGGTTTTTCGGCTCGTAAGATATTCAATTATTACCTTGTCAATGAATATGAGGACGGAGATCGGCATAACCGTCTTCTTTTAACCGAAACCGACCGCGATACATTGTTGGCGCTTGTTAATGACACGCCTTTGCCGGCAGCAGAGTCGGAACGTATTTTGGCAAACTACCATGATTTCCAAACTCAACTTGCCAGGCTCAATGAACAGGAATTAAAGCTTCTATGCCGGGGAATTGCAAAACTTCTTATTGTTTATGTGGCTCTTGCCAGAGGGCAAGATAATCCGCAGCTCATTTTTGAAAGTATGAATTCGACAGGTCTGCAATTGACACAGGCAGACCTTATCCGGAATTTTTTTCTTATGGGACTGGAGCCGGATCAACAGACGCGGCTTTATCGTGCTTATTGGCAACCGATGGAAAAACTTTTCGGGCAAGAGGCCTATGACACAGAATTCAACAGTTTTATGCGGCATTATCTCACAGTCAAAACCGGCTCAATACCGCGGCTGGATGAAGTTTATGCCGGCTTCAAGCAGTTTGCACGCACTGACAATATTAAAACAATCGAGAACATTGTTGATGATATGTTGCGCTTTGCCCGCTATTATTGCGCAATGGCTCTTGAAGGGGAAAATGATAAAGAGCTGGCACAAGCTTTTTTTGATTTGAGCGAACTTAAAGTTGACGTCGCATATCCTTTTTTGCTGCCGGTTTATGCCGATTATGCCAACGGCACCCTTGAAAAAAGTGATTTTATCGAAATTGTCCGTTTGGTGGAAGCCTATGTGTTCCGAAGGGCAATTTGTTCGATTCCGACCAATTCGTTGAATAAAACCTTTGCAACGCTTTATCGTGATATTGATAAAAGTGATTATCTCGAAAGTGTGAAAGCGGCCTTCAGTTTGATGACGTCTTATAGGCGTTTTCCGACAAATGAAGAGTTTAAAGAAAATTTCCAGCACCGTGATCTCTATCATTTCCGCAGTCGGTCTTACTGGTTGCGCCGGTTTGAAAACTTTGGTCGTAAAGAGCGGGTCGCTGTTAATGATTACACAATTGAACATATTATGCCGCAATCAACGCCATTGCCGAAGGATTGGCAAAAAATGCTTGGGGAAGATTGGCAACGTGTTCAGGAAGCATGGTTGCATACTGCCGGTAATCTGACACTAACAGGGTATAATTCCGAATATGGCAACCGGTCATTTGAAGACAAACGCACGATGCGAGGCGGTTTTGCCGAAAGCCCGCTCCATCTCAATAAAGGGCTTGGTAAACTTACGGAATGGACAGAAAAAACAATCATAGCGCGGGCGAAGAACCTTGCCGATCAGGCGGTCAATATCTGGCGTGCACCGGATATATCCGAAGAATCGCTTGAACGTTTCAAACCGGAAAAACCGGTTTTGAAATCATATACAATTGCCGATCATGCGTTTTTACAAAGCGGCATTACACGAGAATTGTTCGAGGCCTTCCGCAAAGAAATACTTAATCTTGATGACAATGTGCGAGAGGAATTCTTGAAACTCTATATCGCCTATAAAGCGGAAACGAATTTCGTTGATGTTGTGCCGCAATCAAAACAATTAACGTTGAATCTCAATATCGAGATAAACGAGCTCGATGACCCGCGTGGTCTTTGCCGCGATATCTCACAGATTGGTCATTTTGGAACCGGTTTTGTGGAAGCCAAATTCAGGTCTCTGGATCTGCTTCCTTATATGGTTGGTCTTGCCCGTCAGGCGCTTGAAAAACAATTGGGCGATGACAGTTGAATTTGAGCGGGCTTGTTAACCCCGTTTACTTTGCGCTAGATGAAGTGAAATAGTTTTAAAGGGAAGTCGTGAAATGTCCGAGAGCCAACAACAGCGTCAAGCATTGCATCGCCAAATCTGGCAAATCGCCAATGATGTGCGCGGTTCGGTCGATGGCTGGGATTTCAAGCAATATGTGTTGGGCACATTGTTTTATCGTTTTATGAGTGAGAATTTTTGCGACTACATTCAAGCAGGCGATGAAACGATCAATTATGCAAAAATTGCAGATAAAGACATTCCCGACGAAACGCGTATTCTTGCGATAAAGGAAAAAGGTTATTTTATCGCTCCCAGTCAATTGTTTGAAAATGTCGTTGCAACAGCTGACCAGAATGACGAGCTCAATATTGAATTAAGACAAATATTTGATGCTATTGAAAATTCCGCAAATGGGCATAAGTCCGAGCCGGATATTAAAGGCCTTTTTGCCGATTTTGATACAACCAGCAACAGATTGGGAAATTCTGTTCAGGATAAAAACAAAACCTTGGCCAAGGTGCTAAAGGGTGTGGCGGAATTTGATCTTGGAGATTTTCAGGATAATCACATTGATCTGTTTGGCGATGCTTATGAATATCTGATTTCCAATTATGCTGCCAATGCCGGTAAATCCGGTGGCGAGTTTTTTACGCCGCAAAGCGTGTCAAAACTTATTGCCCAACTTGCCTTATATGGTCAGGACCATGTCAATAAAATATATGACCCGGCAGCCGGTTCCGGATCTTTGTTGCTACAGGCAAAGAAGCAATTTGACAAACACATCATTGAAGAAGGATTTTTCGGTCAGGAAATCAACCATACCACCTATAACCTCGCCCGTATGAATATGTTTTTGCATAATGTCAATTATGACAAATTCGACATTGCTTTGGGCGACACATTATTGGAACCGAAACATAATAATGACAAACCGTTTGACGCGATTGTTTCCAATCCCCCCTATTCGGTTCACTGGATTGGCAGCGATGACCCGACCCTTATCAATGACGAGCGTTTTGCCCCTGCCGGTGTATTGCCACCGAAGTCGAAGGCAGATTTTGCTTTTGTTCTCCATGCTTTAAGCTATCTTTCTCCCAAAGGGCGCGCGGCAATTGTCTGCTTTCCCGGCATTTTTTATCGTGGCGGGGCCGAACAAAAAATTCGCCAATATCTGGTTGATAACAATTATGTCGATACCGTTATTGCTCTGGCACCCAATCTGTTTTTTGGCACCAGCATCGCGGTTAATATTTTAATTCTGGCAAAAAACAAGCGACATACTGAAACGGCCTTTATAGATGCCGGAGATATTTTCAAAAAAGAAACCAATAATAATATCCTGACAGAAGACAATATTGCCGAAATCTTGAAGCTCTTCGCAGATAAGCAAGATGTCGATTATAAAATGAAGATGGTTTCTTATGAAGCGATCAAGGAAAACAATTATAATCTTTCTGTAAGTTCTTATGTGGAACAGGAAGACAAAAGCGAAAAAATCGACATTCAAAAACTCAATACTGAAATCAAAGAGACGGTCAAAAAAATCGATAAACTTCGCGCTGAAATCGACCAGATTGTTGCGGGAATAGAAGCATGAGCCAATCAATCATAGAAAAGCTGCTCAAAGGTGCCGAGGTCGAATGGAAACCAATAGACGAAATTTTTACATTAAAAAATGGATATACACCCAGTAAATCTGTTAAAGAATATTGGATCGGCGGAACGGTTCCTTGGTTCAGGATGGAAGATTTGCGAGCGGGTGAACGTATTTTAAAGGACTCTGCTCAAAAAGTTCATATCAATGGAGTGAAAGGCAAATTATTTCCTAAAGATTCAATTATCATGTCTACATCGGCAACAGTGGGAGAACATGCTCTTATACTAACCGATTTTCTATGTAATCAACGTTTTACAAATTTTTCCGTTAGGGGAAAATATAAGACGCTTTTAGACATAAAATACGTTTACTATTATTTTTTTGTTATTGATAAAAAAGCGCAAGAAAACACCAGTATATCGAGTTTTCCTTCCGTCCAGATGGATAAATTAAAAAAGTGGATGTTTCCTATACCGCCATTATCTGTTCAAAAGGAAATTGTCCGGATATTGGATGCGTTTACGTCTCATGCCGCAGAGCTCACCGCAGAGCTCACCGCAGAGCTTAATCAACGTAAAAAACAATACACCTATTATCTCAATAAATTACTTACTTTTTCTGACAATGAAGTTGAATGGACGGTATTAAAAGAAGTCGTAACACTAAAAAATGGAAAAGATTGGAAAAGCTTAAATTGTGGATGTGTTCCGGTATTTGGTACAGGCGGCATAATAGGCTATGTAGATACTTGTTCATACGATAAACTATCTGTCTTGATACCGCGGAAAGGTTCATTGAATAATATTTTTTATTTAGAAGAACCATTTTGGAACGTAGACACAATTTATTATACAGTAATAAATGAAAAAATAATCTTTCCAAAATTTTTTTATTATTTTATAAAAAATTTGAATATTGAAAAACTGGATACGGGTTCAAGTAGGCCGAGTCTTACGCAAGCTATTTTAAACAAAATTCCAATACCTATTCCTCCCTTATCTGCACAGAAAGAAATTGTGCAGAAATTAGATGCTTTTTCCGCGTTAGCAACTTCGATTTCAGAAGGATTACCGAGAGAAATTGAATTGCGAAATAAACAATATGAATATTATCGGAACCAGTTGTTGAATTTTCCTAAACCGGGAAATGATGCAATAAAACAGAGTCCGACGAACCTATAAATTAACTGCATAAGGCGGGGAAAAATGGCTGTTGAAACAAAACCGATTGCCGAAACTAATAGTTTTATTGTGCTTGATCGTTACGACACCATAGAACAAACAGGTGCTACCTACCAGACTGAAGCCGGTCTTGAAAATGAGCTTATAAAAGATCTGTCTTCCCAAGGCTATGAATATTTGCCTAAGCTCACCTCACACGAAGCATTACTTATAAATTTGCGCGAGCAATTGGAAAAATTGAATTCCGTCCATTTTTCCAATAGTGAATGGCAGAGGTTTCTAACCGACTATCTTGATCGCCCAAGTGATACGATTATAGATAAAACCCGCAAAATCCAGAACAACCATATCTATGATTTTACTTTCGATAATGGCGAAATAAAAAATATTTATCTCATTGATAAGAAGAATATTTTTCGCAATCAGCTTCAGGTTATCAACCAGTTTGAACAAGAGGGTACCTTTGCCAACCGCTATGATGTAACCATTCTGGTCAACGGCTTGCCATTGGTTCAGGTGGAGCTCAAAAAGCGTGGCGTTGCCATACGTGAAGCATTCAACCAGATTCATCGCTATACCAAAGAAAGCTTCAATAAAGATAATTCACTTTTCAAGTTTTTGCAGATATTTGTCATTTCTAACGGTACGAACACACGTTATTTTGCCAACACCACCAAGCGTGACAAAAATAGCTTCGATTTCACAATGAATTGGGCGCGTTCGGACAACTCGATTATATCGGATTTGAAAGATTTTACCGCTACATTTCTTTCCAGGAACACGTTGCTCAATATACTTATAAATTATTCGATTTTTGATGTGGAAAATACGCTGTTGATTATGCGCCCCTATCAGATCGCCGCAACAGAACGTATTTTATGGAAACTCAAATCCGCCCATAACGCTAAAAAGTGGCACAGTACAGAAGGCGGCGGCTTTATCTGGCATACAACAGGTTCGGGAAAAACGCTGACCAGTTTTAAAACAGCGCTTATGGCAACCGAGCTCGATTTTATTGACAAGGTTCTCTTTGTGGTCGACCGCAAGGACCTTGATTATCAAACGATGAAAGAATACCGGCGTTTTTCGCGCGATAGCGTTATCGGATCCAACAACACGGCCGGATTGAAGTATAATGTCGAGAATAATGATAATAAAATCATCGTTACGACCATTCAGAAACTCAACAATCTGATAAAAAGTGAAGATGATTTGTCAATCTATAACAAGCAGGTCGTTTTCATTTTTGATGAAGCGCATCGATCGCAATTCGGGGAAGCACAAAAGAACATTAACAAGAAGTTCAAGCAGTTTTATCAGTTCGGTTTTACAGGAACTCCGATTTTTGAAAAAAATGCTCTAGGCGCCCAAACGACCGAAAGCGTTTTCGGCAAATTATTGCACAGCTATGTTATCACCGACGCTATTCGTGATGAAAAAGTTTTAAAATTCAAGGTTGATTATAATAATGTGCGCCCGCTTTTCAACAAAGTGGAAAGTGAACAGGACATTGAAAAGCTCTCGGCTGCGGAAACCAGCGACGCATTGCTACACCCCAATCGGATTAAAGAAATTTCGCGTTATATTCTCGACAATTTTTCTATCAAAACACACCGCAATGTACCAAATGGCAAAGGTTTTAATGCCATGTTTGCGGTTTCAAGCGTAGAGGCTGCCAAAGCTTACTATAATTGCCTGAAAGCCTTGCAAAAAGACTGCGATCACAGTTTGAAAATTGCAACGATTTTTTCTTTTGCAGCCAATGGCGAACAAGATGCACTTTGCGAAAAACTACCCGATGCTAAAGGCGAAATTGCCGACGAGAGCTTTGATCCCTCACAGCTTCAACAGTCGGATAAAGAATTTCTAACAGCAGCGATCAACGATTATAACGAATATTTTAAATGCAAGTTCAGTGTCGATAGTGAAGGCTTCCAGAATTATTATCGTGATCTGTCTTTAAGGGTAAAAAAACAGGAAGTTGATCTTCTGATTGTTGTCGGCATGTTTTTGACCGGCTTTGATGCACCACAATTGAATACTTTGTTTGTTGATAAAAATCTTCGCTATCATGGCCTTATTCAGGCCTATTCGCGCACAAATCGCATTTATAATGCAACCAAAACATTCGGCAATATTATAACCTTTCGTGATCTTGAACAGCCGACAATCGACGCCTTGAAACTTTTTGGTCAAAAAAATCATGACGACATTGGAGCTATCGCTCTTGAGCGGCGTTTCGAGGATTATATCAGGGGCTATACGGACGAGCTTACAGGCGAGCGGCACCGTGGCTACATCGAGATTGTCAACGAACTCGTGAGCCGGTTTCCCAACCCGACTGCAATTCATACGGAAAAAGACAAAAAGGACTTTGTCAAACTCTTTGGCGAATATTTGCGCATTGAAAATATATTGCGAAATTACGACGAGTTTACCTGTCTTCATGAACTTAAAAAAATAGACATTGAAAACCCTGAAGATGTTGCCGCTTTACAAGCAAAATATCAGATTGATGATGAAAAATTGAAAGAACTGCAAGAGATTGACGTTCCTGACATTCGTCTCTTGCAAGATTACCGGTCAACCTACAACGATATTCGCGATTGGCTTCGTCGAGAAAGAGATGGTGAAAAGCCGGACGATATACCCGATATATGGGAAGACGTCGTCTTTGAAGTCGATTTGTTGAAATCGCAAGAAATCAACCTTGATTATATTCTCGAACTTATTTTTGAAGAGACCAGAAAAAACAAGGATAAGGCGACGATTGTTGAAGAGGGACGCCGGTTGATCCGCTCAAGCGTGGGAAGCAGAGCCAAAGAAAGCCTGATTGTCGATTTTATCAATCACGTCGATTTCGATAAAATTCCCGATAAATCAAGCATTATCGACGAGTTCTATCAATTTGCACAAAAAGAACAGGCGCGGGAAGCCGAAGAACTGATTGCTTCCGAAAATTTGCGGGAGGATGCCGCAAAACGCTATTTGGCGACCTCTCTAAAGCACGAATTTGCCAATGAGAACGGCACTGACTTGAGTGAGGTTCTTCCAAGAATGAGTCCGCTTAATCCGCAATATGCGTCAAAAAAGAAAACAGTTTTTGATAAAATTTCTGCTTTTGTTGAAAAGTTTAAAGGCATTGGCGGAAAAATTTGAAGACCGTATATCCGATCAAAGACATGACATCGACAAAAGTCTGGTTGGTTCGCGGTCACCTTTTCAAACAAACGAATTTCCGTGAGCGCTGTATTTTTTAAAAAATTATGCAAATCAAAGATTTATGAAGTGAAAAATGGGTAAACTACGGCCAATGCATAATAAACCGATAGATCAATCGCAAAACAAACCTGCAAATGATCGCATAGCGAAAGCGAATATCGTGGATTTTATTCGTTGGATGATCGTCCTCAGGATTCTATTTCCATCATTTGAATGATAAGCCGTGCGTTTCAAATCTGGATAATGTGGCAAGAAAAATCATATTATTGCCAGTTTCATTCAAAGTGATATTAAGATGTGGATGTTTCATGAGACCAAGGCTTCTTTTGACTGGTCTATAAACTGAAACCTTCTATATAAACCCCTTACTGGAGAAGCCTTCATAAAGGATTATATTGATGCAATCCCTAAGCAAATTAAACCAGAAACTATCGGAATATGTACCTTTTCGTATTATTCCCGGTATTATTTGTGTGCTCATTTACTGGGCTTTATACATGTCGCCGAAGCCTGCCGGTTTGACCGCAGAAGCTTGGCATTTTGTAGCCATTTTTGTGGCAGCTATTCTTGGCATCATTCTCAAGGTTATGCCTCTTGGCGTCATGTCGATGATTACGATTGCCGTGGTCATGTTGTCCAAGGTGACATCACCAACCTCTCCGAAAGCTGTTGCCGATGCGCTTGGTTCGATGGACAATGCACTCATATGGCTCATTGTTATTTCGGTCATTGTTTCGCGCGGCCTGATTAAAACAGGTTTGGGTGCGCGGATTGGATATTATTTCATCCGTCTTCTCGGTAAACGGACGATCGGTATCGGATACGGGCTTGCACTTTGCGAATTATTGCTTGCTCCTTTTACCCCAAGCAATACAGCACGCTGCGGCGGTATTATCCACCCGATCATGCGCTCGATTGCCCTTGCCTACGATTCTGTTCCCCAGAAAGGAACGCAAGGCAAAGTCGGCACTTATCTTGCTCTAGTCAATTATCATGCAAATCCGATCAGCTCGGCAATGTTTATTACAGCGACCGCACCAAATCCGCTGGTTGTCAATTATATTGCCGAAGCAACCCATCAAGGTTTCACGCTTTCATGGAGCACCTGGGCACTTTGCATGTTGGTACCGGGCATTGTTGCAATGTTGATTATGCCCTTTGTCATTTATCTGATTTCTCCGCCAGAACTGAAAGTCACTCCGAATGCCGTCACTTTTGCTCATGACGAGTTGCAGAAATTGGGTAAAGTCAAAGCTCCGGAAATTATTATGTTGCTCACATTCATTATTATGCTTCTGTTGTGGGCAGGTCTTCCGGCTGCATTGTTCGGCCCGTCCTTTGCGGTTGATCCGACAGCAGTCGCATTTGTCGGTCTTGTTATCCTGCTTTTGTGCGGAACACTGACCTGGGATGATGTGCTGAAGGAAAAAAGCGCATGGGATACACTTATCTGGTTCGGTGCGCTGGTTATGCTTGCCGGCCAGCTTAACAAACTTGGCGTTATTGCCTGGTTCTCTGACGGTCTTCGTTTCGCTATCGAATCAAGTGGAATGAGTTGGCCTGTAGCTATGGCTATATTGATCCTGACATTCATGTATACACACTACGTGTTTGCAAGTACGACAGCCCATATCAGCGCGATGATGCTGGCTTTCCTGATGGTTGGTGTTCACCTCATTCCCGCTGATTATGTCAATCTCTTTATGTTGCTGATGGCTGCTGCTTCGGCAATCATGATGTGCTTGACCCACTATGCCACCGGTACATCGCCGATCATCTTCGGTTCCGGTTATGTCAGTCTCGGCCGCTGGTGGGGCGTGGGCTTTGTGATGAGTGTCGTCAATCTTCTGGTCTTCGCAATTATTGGCGGAATCTGGTGGAAAATATTGGGCTATTGGTAAGCCTCTGAAACCATCAATTATCGATGGTTTCCTCCGATCTGTTAAAAAACAGCGGAGAGTTTCAATTATGCTTGAAATGCCGGTTTATACCGGCATTTTTTTGACCAGAATATTTCCGGAAACATCAATTTCACGGCTATCGGAAATTGCGGCTCGCAATAGCTCGTCAGAATCCGTGTTTTTCCTGCCATTTCCGGACAAGTTTTCTCCGTTCGTCAGTACTATTTTCCCGTTGAAGTTGCTCTACCAAGGCCTTCGGGGCTTTCTCAGGTGTTCCACAATCAAATGGCGGTTCGGGATCATATTGCATGCGCAATTGAATTTTTTCGGCCGTTTCCTGGCCAAGAAGTTTTGCGATGATGACCAAGCCGAAATCCATACCTGCGGTAATCCCGCCGGCGGTTATGATGTGACCATCGGCAACCACGCGTTCCTCAACAGGAATGGCTCCGAAAATCGGTAGAAATTCCATGGCGCTCCAGTGGGTTGTGGCTTTGCGACCTTTAAGAAGGCCGCTTGCACCCAGAATAAGCGAACCGGTGCAAACCGATGTGAGAAAGCGGGTCTCTTTTGCTTCTTTACGGATGAAATCGAGAACCGGTTCATTGTTCAAAAATTGATTGACGCCATTTCCTCCGGGAATGCACAGGACATCAAGCGGAAGGATTGTGCTGATGTCATGATCGGGCGCAAAGGATAATCCGCTCGTCGTTGTAATTGGCTTCAAGCTTTCTCCGATGAGAGAAACTTCTATTTCAGGAGTTGAACAAAATTCATCATAGGGTGCAGCAAAATCCAGAAGTTGCATTTCATCAAAGATAAAAAATCCGGCTTTTATAGTCATAGGCGATCCCTTTTTTAAAAATATGTTTTAAAAAACTATAGAGCACGTTAAATTGGCAGTTATGACAAAGTCCCCACAATTTAAGCCAAGTAAGAAATGTTCGATCGATTTTTCGACAACTATTGGACCGGCAAGCATTGCGCCAAAAACTATTGCGCCAAAAACTATTGCTATCGTCTGTTTTAACGATGCGCAATTGCTTGACATTACGGGGCCAATGCAGGTTTTTTCGAGTGCCAACGATCTTTATGAAGGTGACGTGAAGCCCTACCGGCTTTTGACAATTGCCGAAAATGACAAGATTAAAACGACAAGCGGTCTCGAATTGGCGGTTGAACCTTTGTCCTTGGCTCCCGATCAGCTTGATACGCTTATCATCAGCGGTGGTCGCGGCATCAACCGCTTTGCCCGAAACAAAGCGATACTTCAATGGCTTGATATGATGAACCGGAAAACGCGGCGCACAGCATCGGTCTGTAGCGGCTCTCTGGCATTGGCAAAACTTGGGCTACTTGACAGAAAAAAAGCAACAACGCATTGGAGCAGGATAGACGAATTCCGGAGGGATTATCCGGATGTTTTATGGACAAACGAGGCAATTTTTATTCGCAACGGAAAGATCTGGACATCTGCCGGAATCACCTCCGGTATAGATATGGCTTTGGCAATGGTGGAAGAAGATTTGGGGTTCAATCTGGCAAAATCTGTTGCCCGTCAATTGGTTGTTTATCTGCGTCGTCCGGGCGGTCAAAGCCAGTTCAGTGAACTTCTCGATTTTTATTGCGAGGACGAACGATTCAATCTCCTCAATCAATGGATTATGAAAAATCTCTCCCGTCCCTTGTCGGTTGCAATGCTTGCCGAAAAATGTGGTATGAGCGAACGGAATTTTTCCCGCCTTTATACCCGTGATACGGGGTCATCGCCGGCCAAAGCCATAGAGCTTTTCCGGCTTGAGGCTGCACGCCAATATCTTGAACAGAACTGGTCGATAAAAAAGACAGCCCGCCAATGTGGTTTCGGTAGTGAAGAAACTTTAAGACGGGTTTTTCAACGTCACCTTCATGTTTCGCCGCAAAATTATCGCGACCGATTTTCACGACTTCCGGACGAATGACGGTTCAATCGCCGATCATCCCGTCTTGCCATAATTCGTAAAAATGGTGAACAGGCCCATGCCCGTGTCCGACTTCGAGTTTATTAGAAGCGGCAAGTGCACCGGTCAGATAACGTTTGGCGAAACGGACCGAATCAACCAGTGGTGTCGTTGGTAATAAAGCGGCAATGGCTGCCGAAATCGTGCAACCTGTGCCATGATCATTTTTTGTTGCAATGCGTGGAGCTTCAAGTTCGATAACACCGTGGCGGTCACAAAAAATATCGGGGCTTGTCGGGGTTTTGAGATGCCCGCCTTTAAGGAGGACAGAACGGCATTGAAGCTCCAGAATATCGGGCGCGCACTTTCTCATTTCTTCAAGTGACCATTCCGGTTTTGTCTTAAGAAGGACCGCTGCTTCCGGCAGATTGGGGGTGATAATGGCAGCCATCGGAACAAGTACATTGCGAATAATTTCTATGGCATCGTTTTCAAGCAACAAGTCACCGCTTTTTGCCACCATGACCGGATCAAGAACAATATTGCTTGCGCCATAATGCATAAGCTTATCGGCAATAACTTCGGCAATTGCGGCATTGGCTACCATGCCGATTTTTACCGCATCGACTTTGATGTCCTCGAAAACAGCATCAATCTGGTCGGCTACAAAATCGGCATCCATGGCTTTGAATGCCCGGACACCTTGCGTATTTTGTGCGACAACGGCTGTGACAACACTCATGGCGTAGGTTTTCATGGCCGAAAAGGTTTTGATATCGGCATGCATTCCCGCGCCTCCGGAAGGGTCGGTTCCGGCAATTGAAAGAATGCGGGGAATCACAGTTCCGTTTTTCTTAACTGGTGACGTCATTGCAGCGTTTTCCTGTCCACTCATATTGGGGAATGTTTAAATCTGTGCCCCAAAGGCCTTCAAATTCATCAAATTTTTCATCAAATTTTAAAATAGCAAGTCCCGTGCCATATTTATCATTCCATTTGACTGTCCGTTCACGCCCTTGCTTTTTTATGACTTCCTCAATCGTTCCTTCCGTTACCTCGTCACCGTCGCGATAAGTCATTTTGCCGATCAGGCGACCGTCTTTCGTTTTCCCGATCACAACTTCGGAGCGAACGAGATAACCGGCATTATAGACAAAACCGCAATAGCGCCCCTCCGGCCCGTCAGGCAGCTCGCCAGCAAATGATAAGGACAACCAAAACACCAGCCAAAAAGCACTAAAGGCCAAGATTTTCATGAAGTTCCGTTTTACCGCAATTCCTGTTTTACATTTTTTCCGAACATAAACGATAACGGAAAAATAGAAAATGACAAAAAATGTGACAACCAGCTGAAGGTTTATCACTTTTCCGGAGCTCACACTCTTGTTGCTTAAATATCACGATAATTCGTGTAACGAGGGCACTGTAATTCGCTCGTGGAGGTATTTATGACACGAAAAAATTTGAACGAAACCAACCTGTCCATTACAAGACGTGGGCTTCTACTGGGGGCAGCAGCATGTGCTGCCGCTGCACTATCGGCCCGTCATGTCATGGCACAGCCACAAGGGCCAGTTCCTTTACAAAACTATCAGCGGTCGTTTTTCAACGCTGAAGAGTGGGCCTTTGTGATGGCCGCTACTGCCCGAATTATCCCGTCAGACGGGAAAGGACCGGGTGCTTTGGAAGCACGTGTTCCGGTTTTTATTGACAAGCAAATGGCTGATCCTTGGGGGCAAGGTGACCACTGGTATAGACAAGCGCCTTTCAATCGTGATGCGCCCCGTTACACAGGCTATCAGGCAGAACCTTCACCTGCCGAAGCCTATCGTATTGCCATTCCGAAGATCAATGAATGGTGCAAAGCCCAATATGGTGCAATTTTTGCAGAGCTTCCCGCTGAAAAACAGGATGAAGCTTTAAAGCGTGTCGAAAAGGATGAAGTCGAAATTGCCGAATTGCGTTCCGGTGATTTCTTCTCGTTCCTGTTGCAAAACACCAAGGAAGGTTATTTCGCCGATCCCCAATATGGTGGCAATTATGACATGGCTGCATGGGTTTACATCGGGTTCCCCGGTGCACGTGCAAGCTTCCTCGAATGGGTCGAAAAGGATAATGTTCCTTACAAACTCGGGCCCGTTTCACTCTCAGGTCAAAGGGCTTAAATCATGACACAAACAATGAAGAAGAAAGACGTTGTCATTATCGGCCTCGGATGGACCGGTGCAATCAGCGGCATCGAACTTGCAAAAGAAGGTCTGGAAATTGTCGCACTGGAACGCGGTGAAGACCGCGATACAGTTCCGAGTTTCGCTTATCCGAAACCGGCTGACGAATTGAAATATGGTGTCCGTCTCGGCACTGCCGTCCGTCCGCGCGATCATACAGTAACGATTCGCAGAGGTCTTGATCAGGTTGCTCTCCCCTATCGCCAATTGGGTTCTTTTCTTCCCGGTATCGGTGTTGGCGGGGCAGGTATCCACTGGAACGGCATGACATGGCGTGCACAGCCGGAAGAACTCAGAGCCCGTTCCTATATCGAGGAAACCTTCGGCAATATTATTCCTGAAGATATGACAATTCAGGACTGGGGCGTTAGCTATGACGAACTGGAAAAACATTTCGATATGTTTGAAAAGGTCGCAGGCGTTTCGGGTACTGCCGGCAATCTGAACGGTAAAATTCAGGAAGGTGGCGATCCTTTTGAAGGCCCGCGCAAGAATCCTTATCCTATGCCGGCTTTGCCTTATACCTATAACGGGCGGCTCTTTGCAGAAGGTGCAAAGAAAATCGGCCTTCATCCGTTCCCTTGCCCGTCGGCTATCGCTTCCGAGGCTTATACCAACCCTTATGGTATGCAGATGGGGCCTTGTAACTATTGCGGTTTCTGCGAACGTTATGGCTGCCTCAATTATTCAAAAGCTTCACCGCAAGTCAGTGTTCTGGCTGCTTTGAAACGCTATAAGAATTTTGAATACAGAGTTAAGTCGGAAGTCTTGCGCATTGAAAAATCCGCAGATGGCAAGACTGTAACCGGTGTTACTTATGTCAATGAAAAGAATGAAGAATTCTTCCAACCGGCCGATCTCGTCATTCTCGGCGGTTTCATGATTAACAATGTTCACCTGTTGTTGCTCTCCGGCCTTGGTCAACCTTATGACCCCAATACCGGTGAAGGTGTTATCGGTCGTAACTATGCCTACCAGACTGCTATTGGCGGTGGCACATTGTTCTTCAAGGATAAGGTATTCAATCCATTTGTCGGTACAGGTTGTAACGGTTCCTATCTTGATGATTACAGCTTCAACCAGATCGATATGGCAAAAGAAGGCTTTATCGGTGGCAGCCGTATTTCGTCAGGCCAGACCAACGGCCAGCCAATTCGCAATATGCCGTTGCCGGGTGGCACACCGGCATGGGGTGCGGAATGGAAGAAGGCTATTGGCGATTGGTATGGACATGCCATGTCGATCAGCCAACACGGTTCGGTTATGTCCTATCGTGATGCCTATCTTGATCTTGACCCGACTTATAAAGATAAATTCGGCCGTCCGTTGATGCGTATGACATTCAACTGGCACAATAATGAAATCAGGATGTCGCAATTCATCACAGACAAGATCAACAAGATTGCCGAGGCGATCGGTCCTGATAAATATCGTCAAAATCCGGCGATGAAAGAAGGCCAGCAATATGATACCCGCATTTATCAAACAACCCACACTGTGGGTGGTGCGATTATGGGTACAGATCGCAAACGTTCGGCATTGAACCGTTATCTCCAACACTGGGATTACCACAATCTGTTTATTCCGGGTGCCAATGCTTTCCCGCAGAATATCCAGCATAATCCTACAGGAACGCTCGGCGCTTTGACCTATTGGATGCTTGAAAATATCAAGTCCGATTACCTCAAAAACCCGCGGCCTTTGGCATAGGAGAAACATCCGATGAAACGTTTAGTACAGATTATTATTGGATTGGTAATCCTTGCAATTATTGTCATTCTGGCAATCATGTTTGTGCCAATCAAACGAACAGGCCCGACAGAAGCTCTTTCTCCGGACTTCAAACCGGAGCAGGGACGGGGTGAATATCTTGCCAGAATGGCCGATTGTGCAGCCTGCCACACCGCACCCGGCGGCCAACCTTATGCAGGTGGTCGTGAAGTCAAAAGTCCGTTCGGCATTATCTATTCATCCAACATCACACCGGATGAAAACGGTATAAAGAATATGACACTTGACCAGTTCCGTGATGCTTTGCGTGACGGTATCGGCAAAAATGGCGAGCTTCTTTATCCGGCAATGCCTTACGAAAACTATCGCAAGATCAGCGAGCCTGACATTGTTGCGCTTTATGATTATTTCATGAATGGCGTTAAACCGGTTAGTGCGAAGGTTAAGGAAACCAATCTGTCATTTCCGTTCAACCAGCGTTGGGGAATCCGTCTTTGGAACTTCTTTGCGATTTCCGGCAAAGGTGGTTTCGAGCCACGCTTCAACGATGCGAAACTTGATCGCGGTGCCTATCTTGTCGAAAGCTTGGGTCACTGTGGCGCATGCCATACACCGCGTGATTCCATGTTCCGCCAATCTGGAACGAATAGCGACAGCAACAAATTCCTGACCGGTGAAACGATTGACGGTTTCTATGGGCCGAATTTGCGTAGCCCGAATTCATCCGTTGCGAATTGGACAGCAGATGATTTGAAGGCCTATTTGCAGACAGGTCGTAACAGTCATTCGGCCGTTGTCGGTCCGATGACGCTCGTTGTCGAAGAATCAATGCAATTTGCAACCGAAGACGATCTTGATTCGATTGTTGCCTATCTCAAACATATTGCACTTCCAGGTGACGCATCAAAACAGGTACGTGATCCGAAAAAGACAACAGATATGTTGACTGAAGCCAAACCGGATATGGCACTTGGTGCCCGCCTTTACATGGACAATTGCAATGCTTGTCACTTTGTAAACGGTAAAGGTGCAAAAGGTGTCTTCCCCGAGCTTGATGGTGCAAAAATCGTCAATGCAAAGGATGCAAGCGGATTGTTACGCGTGATCGTTAACGGTTCTCGTATGCCGTCGACCGAAAAACGCCCTGCCGATCTTGCAATGCCGGGCTTTGGCTGGCGCATGAATGACGACGAAGTTGCAGCACTTGCTACCTTCTTGCGTTCGAGCTGGACCAATGATGCTCCGGCAGTCACAGCCGCAGATGTCGCCAAGGTTCGCACGAAATAATAAAGTGTGAAAATTGCAAACAAATTTGAAAACGGCCTACGGGCCGTTTTTTATTGAGGTGTTTTCTCGAAAGATTTTGCTCTATAAGCAAGATTGATTTGAATAGCTTGAAATGGAAACATTATGGTTCTTGCAATCCGGTCAATCCTGTTTACGGCAGCATTCTATGTGACAACTTTTGTCCAGATGATTCTTTATGCGCCGTTCTACTTTTTTCTTCCGCGCAAAAAAGCATGGATTGTGCCCAAAACATGGGCGCGAGTGAATTTATTTCTGCAAAAACATATTGCCGGAACGGATTTTGAAATCGAAGGCCTCGAAAACCTGCCAAAAGGTGCCTACATCATTGCACCAAAACACCAATCGGCATGGGAGACGTTCGGCCTCGTTCCTTTTCTTGACGACCCCTCGCTCATTATGAAGCGTGAATTGACATGGATACCGATCTTCGGCTGGTACATGTTGAAAACCGGCATTATTCCCATTGATCGCGGCTCGCCTTTGAAAGCCATGAAGGCGGTTCTCACCGGCGCCAAAGAAAAAGCGGCAGAAGGTCGCCAGATTCTGATTTTTCCGGAAGGTACGCGCCGTCAACCGGGAGCAGAACCTGCTTATAAACCCGGTATTGTTGCTATTTATAATGAACTCGGTTTGCCGGTTGTGCCCATTGCCCACAATGCCGGGCTTTATTGGCCACGCGGCAATTTCCGCCGTTATCCGGGAAAAATTCGTGTCCGCGTTTTGCCACCTATTGAAGCGCATCTCAATAAACGCGAATTTTTACCGCGTCTGATAAAAGATACCGAAAGTGCTTGTGATGAACTGCTCGTGAAGGCCGCGCTTGATCCGAACCCGCCGGCTATGCCGCCGACAGCGGTCAAAAGGCTGAAAGAGTTGGGCGTTGACTGGACAGGGCCAACCCGCGATTAGCGCTTGAACTATTGGTCGGATCGACAGAAAATTCTTCATTAATCGGGGTATTCCACTGACATGATTGAACTTAAAAATGTTTGTGTCGAGGCGGGCGGCCACAAGATACTCGATCATTTGAATTTGAAACTTTCCGAGAAACGGATTGCTATTATTGGTGCCAATGGTTCGGGCAAAAGTACGTTTGTGCGATTGCTCAACGGTTTGCGATTGCCGACATCGGGTGAAGTGCTGGTGGATTCACTCGACAGTCGCAAATATGGCAAAGACATCCGTCGCAAAGTGGGTTTTGTCTTTCAAAATCCCGATAACCAGATTGTCATGCCGGTGGTTGAAGAAGACCTTGCATTCGGTTTGAAAAATATCGGTGTTGAAAAAGCCGAAATCGCGAGACGGATCGATTATGTGCTTGACCGCTTCAACCTTCAAGCTGCGAGGTTGCAATCTGTGCAAAGTTTGAGTGGTGGACAAAGGCAATTGGTTGCACTTTGCGGTGTTATTGTCATGGAACCGGAAGTTATCGTTTTTGATGAACCCACCACGCAGCTTGACCTTTCCAACAAACGAAAAATGACAGAAACAATTTTCGGTCTTTCCCAGCAAGTTATCGTTGTTTCACACGATCTTGATATGCTCAAAAACTTCGATCGGGTTATTGTCATCGACCATGGTAGAGTTGTCCATGACGATATACCGGAAAAGTCAATCAGCTATTATGAGGAGGCGATGGCATGATTGATCCGAGTTACGGGACGACATTTATTCATCGGCTCCCGGCAGGATTGAAGCTTTTTATTGTTTTTTTCGTGAGCATCGGTCTCTTTTATTTTGCGTCGCTTCCATTGGCGATTGTTTCTCTCATTGTCGTCTGGTGTCTTTTTTTTCTTGCCGGATTTCCATTTTTTAAACCCGTTTTCGAACTCAGAAAAATTTCGTGGCTTCTTGTCGCTCTATTCATTGTCCAGTATTTTTCGGTGAATTTTGAAAGTGCCACACTTATTGTCATAAGGTTATCAAGTCTTCTTCTGCTTGCAACGCTGGTAACCTTGACGACGCCATTTTCCAAAATGATGGCCTGTTTTGAAAAACTGTTTTCATTTATGCAGGTTTTCGGCGTGAATCCGGCAAAAATATCGCTTGGTTTATCGCTGACTTTACGATTTATTGCAGTGTTTTCCGATATTTCTCACGAAGTGCGTGAGGCACAAAAAGCGCGGGGGTTGGAGAATAGTGTATTTGCAGTCATTATGCCGGTTCTGATAAGAAGTCTTAAAGTTCAGGCCGATGTTGCAGCAGCAATCGAGGCACGTTGTTTTGATGAAGACGTGAACAATAAAAACGGGAAAAATTGAGCGGGGGAGAAAATGTCTGTTCGTGATATAGTAGCAGTGGCACTTTTGGCGGCTTTTATAGCGGTTTTGGGATTATTTCCGGCCATTCCGGTGCCTGTCATACCGGTGCCTATAACAGCCCAGCTTTTAGGAATTATCCTGTCCGGTGCAATTCTGGGCTCTAAAAGGGGGTTTGCCGCCTGCCTTTTGTTTCTGATACTGGTTGCAGCGGGGCTCCCGCTTTTATCCGGCGGGCGTGGCGGCATATCGGTATTTTTTGCACCCACAAGCGGCTATCTTTTCAGTTTTCCTTTTACAGCAGGCTTTATCGGCTATTTCTATTCTCTCTTTCGCAACAAGCTGACACCGGCAAAAGAAATACTCATCATGATGGTCGGTGTTTTTTGTATTAATCACCTCTTCGGCATTATCGGGCTTGTATTTATTGGCGGAATTGATTTTTCCAAAGCTTTTTTAGGGGATCTTATTTTTATTCCCGGAGATATGGTAAAAATTGTTCTCGCCTATTTGATTGCAAGCCGGTTGCGCAAAGCTTTGCCGGACTTAATGACCGATAATCAATAAAAAGCAAAATTCATGGAAAACTATATGTTTCATAAAAAAAGCGGACGTAAAGTCCGCTTTTGATACTTCGTTGAATGAAATGATTATTTAATGACCATAACCGGACGTTCACTCATGGCCAGAACTTCGGAAGCCTGACTGCCGAGAATAAGACGATTAACGCCACGGCGGCCATGAGAGGCAATGATAATAAGATCCGCATTATGTTCATTGGCTGCATCAACAATGCCGGCAGCAGCAAGCTGGTTTTCTGCATGAACGCCTTTTGCTTTAACGCCCTGTTTTTCAGCCTTATTGAGTGCACCTTCAAGAATCTTGCGTGCACCATCTTCCATTTCTTTACGGAATTCGTCAAAAGCACCGGGGCTGGAAGCCCATTCTGCGCCGACAACAATGCCGTAAGACGGCATCAGACTTGTTACTGTCACAACGAAAAGTTCACCGCCGGTTTTCTTTGCAAGTTCGACGGCTGCATCAACGCCACGGCCAGCAAGTTCCGAACCATCCGTTGCCACAAGAATACGTTCATACATATTTATTTCCTTCCCTCTTCTATTCGGACTTATGCCCTACCACGCAAATAAGAATTATCTCGCTCCGCTTCAATAATTTTAAAGCTAAACTTGTCCGAAGTATACTATATTTTATTCGCGCTTCCATATCGGGGCAGGAAAAAACATTTGTTCACAGCTAAGCCGCTCTTGAAGGCGGCTATATCCGGTAAATTCGCATCAATTTACGTGCCAATCGCCATATTTTTATGCGGTTTTGAATTTTATGAGCTATAGGATTAATAAGCTTCATCTGAAAATGATAAGATCTATTTTTCCGGTCAAAAGCCGGTTTCAAGAGAATCGCTAATGAAAACAAAAGTCCAATCAGGATCCGAAAACCAATCCGGATCTTACAATATGTGTAAAATAACGGGTCTACCCGTCCTTTTTATAATGTTTTTTATAAGTTTGGCTGTTGCCCATGCCAACCCTTATATATCGGTGGATGTCGCAAGCGGTCGTATTCTTGCCCATAATGAAGCATTCGACCGTTGGTATCCTGCTTCCTTGACAAAGATGATGACTGCTTATGTCACTTTTCGGGCACTCCATAATGGCGAGGTTACGCCTGAAACAAGAGTAACGATAAGCATGGCAGCCGCAAAGCTTCCACCCAGCCATTCGGGATATAAACCGGGTTCCGTTCTTGACCTTGATACAGCCTTGTCAATCACCTTGGTAAAATCCACCAATGATCTTGCAACAGCGATTGCCGAGACAGTTGGCGGCTCCGAACAGGCTTTTGTTGTACGCATGAATGAAGAAGCCCAAAGACTTGGCATGTTCGGAACACATTTTGCCAATGCCAACGGCCTTCCCAATCCCGACAATTATTCAACCGCCCGTGATCTTGCCGTTCTGGCAGTACAGATCCGTCGGGAATTTCCCCAATATGCCCATTATTTTTCTATTCCCGCGATTGATTTTGGCGGCGGGCGAAAAGTCGAACAGAATTCAAACAATCTGATCGGCCGTTTTTCCGGTGCCGATGGCATGAAAACCGGTTTTATATGTGCGTCCGGATTTAATCTTGTCGCATCTGCCACCCGCAACAAACGCACAATTATCGCGGTAGTTCTCGGTGCTGATCGTATCGACCAGCGTGAAGCGCTCGCCGCCAAACTTTTGAACGACGGTTTTTCGAGCCAAGGCTCGTCACAAACAACACTTGCAACTTTGCAGCCTTATGGAACGAAACTAACGCAAATTAGCGATATTAAAGACAGGATTTGCAATGATGATGCGTGGAAAGCACGCATGCAGCATCGTGATGAAAAGGGGAAAGTGGTTTTCGATTCTCCCTATATTTCAGCGCGGCCACTTGATGTTACACCCATGCAGGTTCGGCTGATTTCGGCACCGGCGCCTGCAAAACCGGGTGAAATACCGGCATGGAAAATTCCTGTTCCGAAACCTCGTCCCCAATCAATGGATGCACAATGACGAATTCGATGAACCGTATCGCTGTTACAATTTTTACAGGTTTTTTAGGGGCGGGCAAAACCACTTTGCTTAATCGCGTTTTGAAAGACCCGATGCTCACCGATACAGCCGTTATTGTCAACGAATTTGGCGAGGTTGGAATTGATAACCTTCTTGTCGAACAAGCCGATGACGGCGTTATCGAATTATCCAATGGTTGTCTTTGTTGTACAATGCGTGGCCAGCTTGTCGATAGTCTTGCAAGTCTTGTCGACCGGCTTCAAACAGGGCGTATCAAACGCTTGAACCATGTTGTTATCGAAACAACCGGCCTAGCTGATCCCGCACCCATTCTGCAAGCTTTGTTAGGTCACCCCGCAATGGTTCAGGCATTTGTCATAGACGGGGTTATCACCGCTGTTGATGCGATAAACGGACTGGAAACTCTGGCAAGGCATAAAGAAGCACGCAATCAGGTTGCATTGGCTGATCGGATTGTTCTCACCAAAACCGATCTTGTTGAAGATAAAAAAACTCTCGAACCATTGATGAGCGAACTCGGCAAACTTAATCCCATGGCCGAAATTCTTTATTCCGATGCTGCCCATTGCCCGCCTTCGGCACTCGTCAATATCGGCGATTTCGATTTGAACAAGAAAGTGCCGGATATAAGAAACTGGCTTGGTAAGGAAGACGATCACGATCACCATCATCACCATCATGATGTCAATCGCCATTCCGATACGATTCATGCTTTTTCTCTCACCCATGACAAACCTGTTCCCTATTTTGCGCTGGAAGCTTTCATAGATCTTTTGCGCGCCAATCACGGGCCAAAAATGTTGCGTATGAAAGGCATTGTCGAGCTGGAGGAAGACCCGTCACGTCCGGTTGTCATCCATGGTGTCCAGACATTGTTCCATCCGCCGGTTCGCCTGCCCGAATGGCCGGAAGGCCGTCATGAAACGCGGCTTGTTGTGATTACCGACGGGGTGGATGAAACCACAGTGCGGGAAATGTTCGACGCTTTTTTGGGAAAACCTGTGCTTGATAAGGCTGATCGGGCAGCAATGACAGATAATCCGCTCGCAATACCGGGATTCAAATTCTAGTCTAATATTTTCTGCCCCCGAAGATTTTTGCTCCCATTCAACTAGCACCGGTTTTTGGCCGGTCTATCTTTTTATTTTGCTTTTCATGAAACGGGGCGTCACGAAATGCGGCGCCATGAAACGGGGTGTCGAGTGGTTATCCCCTTCCTTTTAAAAGCTGATAATGCAAAACACCGCGGCTGATCTTGTTATAGGCGTTGCCAATTTTTGACAGGAAGCTTCAAGTAAACGAAACATTGCCCGTTCCGGAAAGATTTGACGTGAGGTAAAGAGCCGAAAAATCAAGGAGAAGATCTCCGCAATTCCGGTAAAAGCGTAATCACGTCATTTGCACATAACCGGAATTTCAGGGCGTAGCACTAAAGAAAAATTACCTGCCACGGGATAAAGCCGGACTGTCGTGAGGCTATCGCAATGACCTGAAGAGTACGCCTTTCAGGAAGCGGGCAAAGAAATTACTCTTTTTCTCTTTTGACTATGTTCCGGTATTCAGGACTGTCCTTGTGGTATGATGGCAAGGTGATGAATGCCGTTTACAAGGCTTTTTTCAAAGCCGTAATTATTTTGGTGGCAATAATTGGCTATATCCAGAGGTGCCAGAGGATCATCGCTCAATATAACGAGCGTCATATTATCCGGTAGTGCGGATAGCTTTTTTCTTGCCTTCAAAAGAACAAGCGGGCATTTCAGCCCGCATAAATCATATATAAAACTTTTTTCAACCACCAAATAATTTCCAGAGCGATTTCTTTGTTTGGGGTTCGCCTGCCGCCGGAGTAACCGGCGCACCGGAATTTTGTGCTTCCTCTTCGGCAAGCGACTGGCCGGCGACTTCAGGTTTTTGTGCCGGTACAACTGTGCTTGCTGTCTTTTCATTGGAAACAGCAGCTTTTGACGCAACGGCATTTTCCTTTGCTATATCCGGCGCATCAGGTGTTTCTTTCGATGCCGGTGTCAGTGACGGCGGCTCGCGCGATACTTGTACACCGGAAGCACGTTTACGGCTCCAATCGGCAACCAGAGAAGCTTCTTCCACACCTTGAATTGTCGGTGCCGGTGCTTTCATTTTCTTTTCGCGGGCAGATGAAAATGCATCATCATATTTCTTTTGATATGATGCAAAAGCCGTCTGCAATGCTGCATCGGGTGTTGCAACCGGACATACACCTGCCGGTGTCAAAGCCTTGCCATCGGTATTACGATTGAAAACATAGCGTTTTTCACAGACATCAACCTTTGGCGGGCGTTTTGTGACTTCAAAAATGTCATAGCCTTCTTTCAGCATTGTCCAGAATTTATAATTCGGATCGTTGCGGTAACGAGCCATGTTTTCGGCAGTCATGCGGAATGGAAAAGCTTGAAGCTGGAATTCACGTTGTCCACCTTTGAACGAGTCACGCCCGAATGCGTAAATCTGAGCAATATTTTCATCGCTCATCGAATAGCAGCCGGATGACGAACATGCCCCATGAACCATCAAATGTTGGCCGGTGCGACCGTTGACCTGATCGTATGCGTTCGGAAAGCCGATATTGAAAGCCAGATAATAGTTTGAATTCGGATTCATCTGGCTTGGGCGGATTGTATAGAAACCTTCAGGAGCCTGCCGGTCTCCTTCCATATATTTAGGTCCAAGTTTTCCCGACCATTTGCATATGTTATAGGTGGAAATCAGGTCATATTTTCCGGTGCGTGTCTGCTTCCATATCTCGACGACACTTTCTTCCTTGAAAACCCGCACAACGATAGGCGAATATTTTTCCATATTCTTGGCAACCATCTTGTCTTGCAGCTTTTTCGGCAATTCTTGTGTCGCTTTACCGATTTGCGGCAAGTTCGATGATTCCTGGCAACCACTCAGAAAAGTCGCTGTAAGAAAGAAAGAAGCAAGAAGCGCAGTTCTAAATTTCATTCATAAAGCTCCGGATGAGCAGGTCCTCACCAATACCAGATTCAATCGAGGTGATTTCATCCATTTGAAAGATGAAACCTGACCAGTTGTGTTTACTATAACATAACACCAAAAAAATTAAACATCCCCTAAAAAGCCCGCATTTCTATAGCCACGAGAATATAACAATCCGGTTTACCGCCGTTTTTTCAATATTATTGTTTTCGCGACCGCGGTTTCTTACCCGATCTTTTCAAGTTTTGAACGGCTATTCAATTATGGTCGGGACATATGAACCCGTTGAAGCGGCGACCGGTTTTTCCGGATTTTTCCTGAAATTGTGGTCGTCCATGGCAGCAAATGGAACAGAAAATTTTGCCATATTATCAGCCACTCTGCTGCTGGCATTATTTACCACCACAATCACAACAATGAAGGCAATTGCCAGTGAGAGAACTGCCCGGATAATGCGCATCAACCACATATCTGTTCTTCTACCTTCTTCGAGGAGCCATATTCCGGCCTCCTCTTGCCAGCTCTTTTAATCTTTCAATCCGGCTTTTATTTAAAGCCTGTCAGATAAAACCCCCGACACGGCTCAAAGCCGGTCAGATAAGATTATTGCCTATATTGATAATATAGTGATTTGAGGAACGACTTCTAAGGGGCAAAGGTTGCGAATTTTAAAATTGGTGAAGATATAAGTCGGTCAATCAGGACGGTTTCGAGTTTTTTCCCGTCTATTCCTTGAACAGGCATGGTTTCACGGGAAACCCGTTTGTTTGAACCGGATTTTCAAAAAACCGTTTTATTTTTTACGGTTTCATTTGCCAGATTGTTACATGCTTGAAACTGTTATCTTCTATTGCTTTTGAAACATGTAGCTTGAAAGATGTTTTTGCTTCCATCCATTCGACCGGTAGATAGGCGCGTGCAGGATCACCAACGAATATGACGGTTTTTGATCTGTCAAAGAGTTTTAGCCAGCTTATAACCGTTTCGCTCATTGTTTTGTCATAAAAAACATCACCTGCGAGGATAACATCGAAAGAGTTTTGAAAGTGGCTACCATCTTTGACAAGATTGTTATTGTCGATTTCGATTGATACATGATTGAGGCGGGCATTAAGCCGGATTGCCTCACATGCAAAAGCATCAATATCATTGGCAAGAACCAGAGAAGCTCCCGCTTTTTTCGCAGCAATGCCGACAAGCCCCGAACCGGACGCGAAATCGAGCACTTTTTTCCCCCTTACTGTTTCGGGGTTTTCCAGAATATAGAGTGCCAAAGCTTCGCCGCCTGCCCATGGAAAAGCCCAAAAGGGTGGATCCAAGCCGATTTTTCCCATTTCCGCTTCTGTCATATGCCAGAGGTCGTGGATTTCATCGGCCTGATACAGTTTTATCGCCGGTATATTGAGACAGGGGAGTGGTGAAGTGTTTTCAAGGATAAATGTTTCTTTGTTTATCACAGTGGCAAAACCGGTCCGGCCGGGGGCAATTTGATTAAGGGCAATTCGACCAAGGGCAATTCAGCTAAGGAATTGTCAAGGTGCCGGTAAAAGCCCTCCCATTTTACAGACTTCCAACCATTCATCTTCGCGTACCGGCTGCACCGAAAGGCGCATGGATGTCACCAAAGACATATTGGCAAGTTTCGGATTGGCTTTGACAGCTTTCAAAGTAACGGGTTTCGGCATGTCGCAAACAGCGCGAATATCGACACATTCCCAACGCGGATCATCGGTGGTCGAATCGTGGTGGGCGGTTTTGCAAACTTCGACAATGCCAACGATTTCCAGCCCTTCATTGGAGTGGTAAAAAAAGCCTTTGTCACCAAGTTTCATGGCACGCATATTGTTGCGTGCCTGATAGTTGCGCACACCGTCCCACTGTTCTCCTTCGGCGCCTTTATTTTTTTGCATGTCCCACGACCATTTGAATGGCTCGGATTTGAATAACCAATAAGCCATTTAAGCTTCCTCGGGATTATTGACACTCCAGCGCCACGGACGGATTTTCATATCACTGAAGAGGCCGGCTTTTGCATAAGGGTCGTTTTCGGCAAGACTTTTGGCTTCTTCCGGTGATTTTGCCTCCACAACAACCAAAGTGCCATCGGGTTTTTCATCAGCATCAAGAAACGGACCGGCAAATTTGAGAGTTTTGCCAAGGCTTTTCAAATATTCGAGATGCTTCGGGCGTATTTCAAGACGAATATGCAAATGGTCTTTTTTGTCATTGCAGATAACGGCGTAAAGCATTGTCTAATCCTCCGATTTCAATGGGCGAGTTATAAGTGCGGTAACAGCCTGATCGATGGTGATACGTCTGTCAAGCAGGTTGGCGACAGCATCAATAACCGGTGCAACGATATTTTTTCTTTTGCATAAATCGGCAGCACCGGGTGCGGTAGCAACGCCTTCCGCCAGTTTCAAACCGTCTGTCGATTTCCCTTGTCCAAGTGCAAAACCATAAGAAAAATTACGCGACTTCGACGATGAACAGGTGAGGATAAGATCGCCCAGTACCGAAAGCCCTGTCATGGTTTCGGCTTTTGCGCCCATAACCTTTCCGATACGGCGCAATTCGGCAAAACCGCGGGTTACAAGAGCGGCTTGTGCACTTGCTCCCAAACCTCGCCCCGCAGCCGCACCGGCAGCAATAGCAAGAACATTTTTCAACGATCCGCCAATTTCTACGCCCATAATATCATCACTAGCATAACAACGGAAAACCGGTCCCGAAAATACATTGGCAATCTCGCGGGAAAGGTCGATATTTTTTGCAGCAATGGTTACCGCCGTCGGTAAACCACGGGCGACATCTTCGGCAAAACTGGGTCCGGAAAGAACAGCTAAACTGTGATCGGGCAAAATATTCTCGACAATGTCGGACATAAAGCGTCCGGTTTTTTGTTCTATGCCTTTGGCGCACAGAACAACCGGTGTCTTTTCGGGAATGAAGCGGGCAAAACCGGCCAAGGCAGAGGCAAAAACCTGTGCCGGAATAACCGCAAGGACAAGATCGGCAGAAGAGAGTGCACTTCCTGCATCCGTTGTCGCAGAAATGCCGGAGGGTAAAACCACATCCGGAAGATAATAGGGGTTGATGTGCTGGGTGTTAATTTTTTCAACGGTTTCGGGATTGCGCCCGTAAAGTGAGACATTGTGCCCCAGATTACGAGACAGAACGGCAAGCGCTGTTCCCCATGCACCACTTCCCATCACGGCGATTTTTTTGGAAGTTTTGGTCACGCTTTGGCTCCCCGTCGTCCGGCACCGATCAATGGTGATGACTGTTCATCAAGTGGCCAGCGCGAACGCGGCGCAATATCGAAGGATGAACGGTCACCGTGAATAAAATGTTGTAGCCCTGCATAGGCAATCATGGCCGCATTGTCGGTGCAAAGGCCGATTGGTGGTGCGATAAATCTGAACCCGTGCGCATCGCACAATTGTTGCAAACAATTTCTTATGGCTTTGTTCGATGCAACGCCACCGGCAACCACAAGAGAAGCCTCTTTATCAGGATATTCGTTTTTGAAAACGGCAAGTGAACGTTCGACACGGTCGCTTAGCGTATCGGTCACAGCAAGTTCAAAACAGGCTGCAATATCGGCAATATCTTTGTCGCTTAACGGTGCCATCTCCAGAGCAATTTGTCGTACCGCAGTTTTAAGACCGGAAAATGAAAAATCGAGCCGTTTTTCACCCTTCAACGGTCTTGGCAGTTCTATTCTTTGATTATCGCCCTGAGCGGCCAGTTTTTCGATAATCGGTCCACCGGGATAGGGAAGGCCAAGAAGCTTTGCGGTTTTATCGAAAGCTTCCCCCAATGCATCGTCAATAGTTGTGCCAAGGCGTTGATAATCACCCAATCCTTTGACCAGAATAACCTGTGTGTGACCACCTGAAACAAGAAGCAGAAGATAGGGATAGTCAAGATTATTGGTAAGTTTTGCAGTCAGCGCATGGCCTTCCAGATGATTGACTGCAATAAAGGGCTTGTTTGCAGCAAGAGCCAATGCTTTTGCCGTCATCAAACCCACAATCAATCCGCCGATAAGTCCGGGGCCACCTGTTGCGGCAATGGCATCGATATCCTGAAGTCCGGTGTTTGCTTCCTCAAGGGCACGTTTGACAAGCCCGTCAAGAATTTCGACATGCGCGCGTGCGGCAATTTCCGGAACAACGCCACCATAAGGAATGTGGTCTTCAATCTGGCTCCAAACGATATTGCTCAATATATGTGCTTTGTCACCTTCGTCACGTTCGACAATAGCGGCCGCCGTTTCATCACAACTCGTTTCAATTCCTAAAACACGCATTTTGCGCCTCAAGCACCTTTCCGAAAGCCGTTTCAAAGATATTTTCCATTATGGTTTTGAACTTAATCTTGTCTGTCACCAAGATCGTTAGCAAAGTTGTTATCAGGACAATCAATTGTCAGTTTTAGCTTTTTTGGCTATCATGAAAACAACGATTTTAAAACCGGTTCTATCAAATAACCAGTTCTATCGAATAGAATTTGCCATGTTATAAAGCAAAAAGATAAATCCGGATTTATCTTTCGGCTTTTTTAAGAAATGGAGTTTTCCTTTATGGTCATTCTGGTGACGCGTCCTGAACCTGGTGCAACGCGAACCGCCGAACATTTGCGTCGTTTGAATTTCTTTCCCTATGTTTTGCCTTTATCAAAAACCATCGCGTTACCTGCCACCCGTTGCGAGGTTTCATGTGATGCTGTTATTGCCACAAGTGAATCGGCATTTTTATATGCGAAAAGGGATTTATTGGACCAAATTCGCCAAAAACCTCTCTATCTTGTCGGGGAACAAACGGCAGAAGCGGCCAAAAAAGCAGGTTTCACCAATATTGCGGTTGTTGCTCCTGATGCACAAACTCTTGGTTATCGAATAGAAAGAGCCTCGACCGATCATCTTCTTTATCTTGCCGGTCATGTGCGCAGACCCGATCTTGAAGACCATTTGCGGCAAAAATACAAATTTTTAAAGCTGATCGAAATTTATGATACAGTACCGATAAGGCTTGATGAAAAACAAAAACGTAAGATTCCGCAAAAAATCGAGGCCGTTATGCTCTATTCGGCGATGGCAGCTTCTGGTCTTGAACAAATTGGCGGCTATATTAATCAATCAACGGTACTTTTATGTCTTTCGATGCGTATAGCAAATGCTATTCCGAAAACATTTTTGAATGCACCGATTATAGCATATGAACCGAACGAGAAAGCAATGTTAGAAGGCTTGAAGGCAATATTGGCTTAAACTATTTTCAATATTTTCAGGTGATTTAAACCATTCTTTCATCTCACGCCCATATTCTGGCGAGAGATTAAACAAGGAAAGCGAGGAGCAATGGCAGAGCCTCAAAAACCAAAGGCCAAATCCCGGCATTCGGGGAAAACCCGTAAGCCGCCGGTTGTCGATCTTCACGCGGAAAAGGCCATTCACTCGGGAAAGAACGGTATTCCGGAAGCCGAACCTGTCGCTTTTGATGAAAACAATAAAAATGCGATGGCGGAAGCCTCGGGGAAAAACGGGAAAACTGCTGTAGCGAAATCATCATCGGTCGCAAAAGCCGAAACAAAAACATCTGCCACAGATAGTGCGGAAACCTCCGCCAATAGAAAAACCACTCCAGTGACCAACAGAGAAAAAAACGAGGTAAAAATGGCAAGTGACCAGACCTCTCGTGCCGATGAAAAAAACAATGGCGCTTCGACAGCTTCGAGACAACAAAAATCCACCGGTGCAAAAACAGGCAGTGTCAGCCATTTTGCTTCAGGTGTTGCCGGTGGTGTTATTGCCCTCGTTCTTGGAGCGGGGTTGCAATGGAGCGGTTTGTTGCCGGCCTTTTCCCGTCAGGATAGTTCCACACAAACCAGATTGGCTGAACTTGAAAACCGGATTTCAAGTCTCAAACAGAATGCGACAGATGGTGCTGCAATTACCGCCGAACTTTCTTCCGAAGACCGCGAAGCACTTGATAAAGTTGTTTCTTCTGTTGGCGAACTCGATAGCAAAACCAATGCAATGGGCGAGCAATTGTCGGGCGTTATCGACAATGTTGAAACATTGAACAATGTCGTCAACTCATTGGGAAGTGATAACGCCAATCCTCAGGCCGCCGAAGTTTTGACAAAGAAATTTGATGATATTCAAAACCGGTTGCAATCAGTCTCCGCAATATCGGAAAAATCCGGTGAGGCTTTGGATTTGGCTCATAAAAATGCCGAAGATATAGATCATTTGAAGAATGAGATCGAAGCGGTAAAAAGCGAATTCAAGAACCCTGTTCAGGGGAAGGACATTGCGTCGATAACAGCGGCCAATGCACTTAAAAATGCGATTGATCGCGGTGGTTCCTATGCAAGCGAGCTTGATATGCTCAAAAATCTTGCGCCCGATTTGACTTCGCTCGATAACCTCGAACAATATGCCGATAAGGGTGTTCCCAATCAGGCCGAACTTTCGCAAGAATTTGCCCATGTTGCCGATGAAATTGCCCGAACTGAAAATCAACCTGCAAGTGACGCAGGTTTCGGTCAAAAATTATGGGCAAGTGCAAAAGGTCTGGTTGCTTCCCGTCCGGTCGGAAATGTAGAGGGAGAAAATGCACCGGCAATTGCTGCAAGAATGGAAGTCGCAATTAAAAAAGGCGATAATGAACGTGCTTTGAGCGAGTGGCAGAATTTGCCCCAAAGTGCCAAGGATGTTTCATCGGATTTTATAACAAAATTGAAAATGCGGCGTGATGCCGATGCGGTTTTATCGGAGATTTTAAGCAAGCTTATGTCTCCTTCCAAAGCACAAGATTTGAATTAGAGGAGTATTCAGAAAAATGGTTCGCGTACTCTTTTATGTTCTTGTGGTAGCAATTCTTGGTGCCGGATTTGCGTGGATTGCAAACAATCCCGGAGATCTGGTGATGGATTTTGGTTCAAGCCGGGTAACAGTGTCGGTTCTGACAGCCGTGATTGCCTTTGTTCTGCTTGTGGTCATTGTCTTGTTGTTGCTCTGGCTCCTGAAATCTATCTTTTCTGCACCCCATAGGCTTTCGCGTCATTTCGCAGAACAACGGCAGAAAAAAGGTCGTGACGCATTGTCGAACGGGCTGTTGGCAATTCTATCCGGTGATATTGACACTGCAAAACAGATGAACAAACGGGTTGCCCGTTATCTCGATAGCGACAACGAACCTCTGGTAAAACTTCTGGAAGCAAGAACCTTGCTTGCAGAAAACGATGTTCCCAATGCACTTCGCATTTATGAGGAAATGAGCAAGTCTCCGAAAACGAAACTTGCGGGGTTTTACGGGCTTTATCGTGAAGCCATGAGATCGGGCGCTTATGAAGCAGCCGGTCAATATGCAGAAAAAGCAAGTCTTGTTGCTCCTTCGGTTACATGGGCCAATCAGGCAATGCTCGACCGGTTATGCTCGGAAGGGGCATGGGATAAAGCCATTGCGCTGTTTGACCGCGAGGTGAAATCGCTGCCGCGCTCGAAACGGGCAGATAAAAAACTGACGCATAAACGTGTTGTCCTTTTGACCGGTCAGGCAAAGGATATGTTTGAATATTATCCCGACGATGCGCGTAAAACAGCATTGAAAGCCCAAAAGCTCGAACCGTCATTTGTTCCGGCAACATTGGTCGCTGCCGATATTCTCTATCGCCAGCATGAAATCGGCAAAGCTGACAGGCTCATAGAAAATTTATGGAAAACCTCGCCCCATGGTGATTTGGCAAGCCTTTATCTCGATGGCGAAGAACGTGCTGTCGACCGCTTGAAAAAATCCAGAACACTTTTCCAAAAAAATCCGCAAGCCTATGAATCGTTCTATATTGTTGCACGGTCGGCCTTTGATGCGGGAGAATTGCAGCTTGCGCGCGATCAGGCGGAAAAAGCGTTAAAAATTGCTCCTCGCGAGAGTGCCTATCTGTTGCTTGCCGATATTGAAGAAGCGCAAAGCGGCGATCAGGGGCGGGTACGTCAATGGTTATCTTTGGCGGTGCGCGCCGACCATGATCCGGTTTGGATGGCGGATGGCAAAATCTTTGAAAAATGGCAACCGGTTTCACCGATCAGCGGCAAATTGGATGTTTTCCGGTGGCAAGCCCCTTCACGCAATCCGGGACTGACTTTAAATCCGGATGAAGTTATACCTCCTGCCATTGAACAATCGCCGAAGGAGGCAAAAAAAGCATCCAATACCGGAAAGAGCGGAGCGCTCAAAGCGGAGGCGAAAATCGGATCGGAAAAAATCGGAAACCATGAAGGGGAAGGAACGCAAGCATTCCACACAAAACCGATAATGATTGTCGATGCTGTTGACCCGTCAAAACCGGAGACACCTGTCGATGTTACGCGCATTAATGTCGATGATCCCGGTGTTCATAAGAAATAAGGTTTGAAAAATTACCAAAAATCGGCCAAAGTTTGAAAACCGGTTGCGGATGGTTTCCTGTTGGGACGATTGAAAAAATATCGGGTTTCAAACCGGATAAAAAATCTAAAACCGGATAAAAAACCTAAAACCGGATGAAAAATCTAAAACGGGATAAAGAATCCGGATAGAGAATAAAGTCGAACGTTTTGTATTTTCTCGTTGAATGGCGGCGTGCCACATCAACCTATTCCGAAAAGGCGAGGGCAGGGATTGATATTAAAGCATCTGACAGATTTTTTACAATCGCTTGCAAATACCAATCACGTGTTTGGCGATGATGATCCACGCGTTGCAGCGGTCGCCCTTGCTTTTCACGTTGTCGATGCGGATGGTCAGGAACAGGGTGTAGAGAAAAAAGTTCTTTATGATATTATTTCCCATGAGTTCGCGCTTGCCGGATCCGAATTGAAGGCATTGATCGAAGCAGGAAAAGCAGCCAATCGTGACAGTCTTGATATATTCCAATTTACCTCGACATTGAAACGCCACCTTACGCGTCAGGAATGTATCAAATTTATAGGATTGCTATGGGAAATTGCATATGCCGATGGTTATATTTACGAATTGGAAGACACACTGATCTGGCGAATTGCCGAAATGATCGGGGTTGACCGCAAGGATCGTCTGGAATTGAAAAAAATGGCGGGGCAAAGAAAACAACTTACGGAAAAACCGGAAGCCCCCATAGAGAATGAATAGGTCGTTTTATTAAAATGTCAGTGGCAGAAGAAAATTTCTACCCGAAAGAAAAAAAGCAAAAAATAGCGGTAGTGTTGCATCAGGCCTCTTCAACCACAGGCCGGATCGGGCAAATCTTGCAACGAAACGGGTTTGAACTCAGCATTTATCGTCCGGTGTTAGGGGATTGTCTGCCTGCAACATTGGAAGATTATGCCGGAGCCATTATTTTTGGCGGCCCGATGAGTGCCAATGATAATGAGCCTTTTATCAATCGCGAGATGGACTGGATTTCGGTAGCCCTTAAAGAAAATAAACCGTTTCTCGGTATTTGCCTTGGGGCGCAATTGCTTGCCAGAAATCTTGGCGGGGTGGTCAAACCGCGTAGCGATGGCGAGGTGGAGATCGGATGGTATCCGATCGAAGCAACCGGAAGGGGCAAAAGTGTTATGGATTGGCCGAAAATGGTTTATCATTTCCATAGCGAAGGCATTTACGATTTGCCGCAGAGTGCCGAACTTCTGGCCAAGGGCAACACTTATCCCACACAAGCCTTCCGTTATGGTGAAAATGCGTGGGGGTTGCAATTCCATTCCGAATTGACACGTGCAATGATGCAGCGTTGGGTGGTGCATGGTGCGGAACGTTTGGAGTTGAAGGGCGCCCAATGTGCAAAATCGCAACTGGAAGGGCGTTTTGTCTATGACCCTGCTTTGCGCCGCTGGATCGAACAGGCACTTGTCAAGATATTCGGCAAGCCGGAAAAAACCATCCAATCCTGACCGGTAATATCCGAAGCGGCTTTAAAGGTTGTCGATTATTGGATTTCATCAATCCTGAAGAAGTTTTGCAAGCTTTTCCAGAGACTTGTCGGGAATGCCCATTTTTCTCAAACTTGCCGCAGTATTAACCACGTAATCAACGTTGGAACCGGCAAGCCCGTGACTTTTGCGGATGATGAGTGCCATATTTTCCGGATCAAGCTTTTTTGCATATTGCTCATGTGATTGATCGGCGACAAAGAACAGCCCGTTGACAACGCGACCGTCTTTCAAATAGATCGGCTTCATCTTTTCGATATAGACACTGTTTACCTGTTCACGTTCAATCAGATAATCGTAGGTTTTTTTAGTATCCTCTACCGGAACGTGGAAAGCCAGCCCGTCGCAACACCCACCGCGATCAAGTCCTAAAACAAGGCCGGGATTTTCTACTGTTCCGCGATAATGGTTGGAATAGATACATAAAGAGCGGTGGTAGCCATAAAGGCGGGCAGGCGACATAAAATCATAGGTAAAACCCGGATTCCACATCAAAGAACCATAACCGAATACCCAAAAGTCGTGCATTTGCTGCCGATCCTTATTCCATGCACCATTATAGACATCGATATATGCACTAAAAAAAGCATAAATGTCTATGGAGATATAAGTTGTTATTCTCTATGATCGGCGAACCGGCATTGATGGAAATTGCGAGAAAACCGAAAGATGACCTCCTCCGACTTTGTGTCTCACCGTAAATCACTCAAGCACAGATATTTGAAACGGGGTATTTTTTCCATTGTCCTGATTGTCGTTCTCTATTCGATTCTCTGGTATTTTCTGGCAGCAAAGGTCGAGGAAAAAGTTTCCGGACAATTGGCAAGCTATAATGAAAACGGCTTTGTTGCGATATGTGAAAATATGCATAAAACCGGCTATCCGCTCAGAATCGGCGTTTCCTGCGACACAGTCAATTTGCAGCAATTGGTCAAAGGATTTGCTTTTTCCGGCGGGAAAATAATTACCGGTGCTCCGGTTTATGCACCCCGCTGGCTGGAATTGTCGCTAAATTCCCCAATATCTCTCGAATTTCCGGGCCTTGTTCCACTTTCTGCCAAGTGGAGTGATATGAAAATTGAAACAGATATGAGCCATCATATCCCCGATGCTGTCAGTTTACGGACTGATGACATAGAAATTGGAACCAGAACAGATGCCGACCAGCTACAAGACAGAACGACAGGAAAATTTCTGCGTTTTGATGCTCATGGTTTGAATAGCAATCTTGATGCCAGATTGACATTTGTCGATTTGCAGTTGCCCTTGACTGTTCCGCATGAAAATACGACGGTACCGGAAATGAGTGGTGATATTCAATGGACACTCGATGAAGCTTCATCCCTTTTTACAAGTGACGAAAACCACGATATTCCGATCGAGCGACTACGCGGTCACAAAGGTTTTTTGAAATCGTCGACAGTGCGTTTTGCAACCGGCGGGGCGTTAACTGTTTCGGGACCATTTTCCTTTAACGAGGAAGGTTACCTCAATGCAAAATTCGACATTGCAATAAGTGACCAGAACAAGCTCATGCAAACGGCCCGTTCAACATTTCCTTCACAATTCGACAATCTCAAAACAATCTTTTTCGCTTTAAGCGCTATGCCAAAGAATGATAAGGGCGATCCGGTTCTGCAACTATCAGTGAAAAACGGTGAAGTGCGATTGGCCTTTTTTAAAATTGGACACATTGATCCGATATAATTACCGAAACAATTTTTAATATCCGATTTGAAATAAATTCAATCATTAAAATATATAAATAGCTTTTTGGAGCTATATGAAGTTTTTTATTTTATAAAATAATGATATTGGAATTTTGTATAAAATTTTTATAAATTTATATTTCAAAAAAATGATCTTTATAAAATGGTCATATGTAATTTCAGGAACTTAAAGCGACGATAATTTCCAAATGGCGCTATTATAGATTTCCCGACTATTCCGTTTCCGACTATTCCGTTTCCGCCCATTCCTGTTCCGCCATTTGATTGCTGGAACTTTGCTGCCGATTGTCACCAATTTCTCACTTGTGGCAAAGTGAAACAGGTTTTAAATAAAAGCTTGTTTTATGAAAAAGGCATTGTTGATGAGCAATTCTGGAAAATCTGTTCTTGTTATTTCAAGTCATGTCATTCGCGGTTCGGTCGGCACACGTGTGAGCGTCAATGCTCTCGAACAAATGGGATATGCTGTTTGGGATATGTTGACAGTCAGCATGACATGGCAGCCGCGCCATGGTCCTTCCCACCGGCTGATCGTTCCGGTAGCCGATTTCAAAGCCTGGGCGGATGATATTATCCGCTCGAAATGGGTGGGTGAAATTGCAGCAGTCATGACCGGCTATTTCGGAAGTGCCGAACAGATCGAGATTACCGCCGATCTTATCAAAACGCTCAAACAGAAAAATCCGCATCTTGTCTATTTTTGTGATCCGGTTCTGGGGGACGAAGGCGGGCTTTATGTCGGGGAAGACATCGCCAAAGAAACTGTCGAAAAACTGTTGCCGCTTGCCGATATTCTGAAACCCAACCGGTCGGAACTTGAATGGATTGTGTCGAAAAAACTTGATACCAATCACGAGATTATTGAAGCTGCACGAAAAACGGGTTGCAAGACAACTCTTGTTACTTCTGCATGGCCACTTTTAAAAAACGCCACCGGCAATCTGCTTGTGACCGATAAATCCATCCTGCTTGCCGAACACCCGTTGGTGAAGGATCCGGTTAACGGGCTTGGTGATCTCACAGCGGCACTTTTCCTTGCCCGTATTCTTGATGGTGACAATGAAGAAGATGCTCTCCGTTTTGCCACTGCTTCTGTTTATACCATGCTCATGGAAACAACGAGGAACAATGGTTACGAATTGATGCTTGAAAGCGGGTTGCACCGGCTTGGCACACTCGCCGAGCGCGTTACGTTGCGCTATCTCAAAGATACGGCAGAAGTGGCAAAAAACAAATAAAAGGCGGGAACAGCGAAAGCTGCCCAGTGATTGTTAAGTGAAGTGATTGCCCAGTGATTGCCCAGTGATTGCCAAATGATTGCCAAATGACTGATTGATTGATGATGGATTTCCCTGAAAAGCTTTTAAACGGCTATCATATATTTATGAAAAGCCGTTTTACTCATGAGCGCGAGCGCTATAAACAATTGGCTTATGAAGGGCAAAAGCCCGAGACCATGGTCATAGCCTGCTGCGATTCGCGAGCTGCACCGGAAACTGTTTTTGATACCGATCCGGGTGAAATATTTGTTATGCGTAATGTTGCCAATCTCGTGCCGCCATTTCACCCTGACAAGGAATATCATGCAACTTCGGCGGCACTGGAATTTGCTGTCCAGTCTTTAAAAGTCAAAAACATTGTTGTACTTGGCCACGCGCGTTGTGGCGGCATACGCAATGCACTTGACCTTGATGGAGCACCCCTTTCAACGGTCGATTTTATCGGTAAATGGATGGGGCTATTGACACCGGCTGCCGAAGCGGTTGCAACCAATACATTGATGACATCGGGTGAACGTCAAACCGCACTTGAGCGGATTTCCATCCGCTATTCAATCAATAATCTGCGTACGTTCCCATGGATAAAACGACGGGAAGATCAGGGAAAGCTTGCCCTTCATGGAGCGTGGTTCGATATTGCGACAGGCGAATTATGGATTATGGACAGGCGTACCGGTGATTTTATCAGGGCAGAAGAATAATCTTTGCGGCAGTCCGTTTCAAACCGGTCGCGTTGTCGAACAAAAGTTTTATAGAAAAAGCCCGCCGGATTGGCAGGCTTTCAAGACTTTAACAAATATGACTTTTATCGCCACTTTATAGTTATTGCCGGATAGCGGAATGGAAAAATACCATTTGCCATGAAACGGCAAGGCGCTTCATCAATTGCCGTCTATCTGTTTACCCATAATGGCAATTGACTGCTGGTAAACGCTTGCATCATTCCAACCCTGAATGGCGGCGAAATTGGGTTCTCCCGGTTGATAGCCCTGTCCCGGTTTCCAACCATGGTTACGCAAGAAATTGAATGTCGAAGCAAGTGCGTCGGCTTTCGAGTTAATCATGTCAATGTGACCGTTGCCATCACCATCGGCGCCATAAAGCAGAACATTTTTCGGCAAAAATTGGGTTTGTCCGATTTCGCCATGCATCGCACCGATAGAATTCGGGTCGAAATCTCCGCGGTCAATCAGCTTTAAAGCGGCATAGAGTTGGTCGGTAAAAAATGCGCTGCGCCGACAATCATAAGCCAATGTTGCAACGGCGGACAACGTATGTTGTTTACCCATATAGGAACCGAAGCTCGTTTCCATTCCCCAAATGGCAATCACCGGACCGGATGCAACACCGTATTTTTTCTCAAGCCGGTCAAACAGTGCCGCATTCTGCTTTTTCATCACTCTGCCACGGGCAACAATGGTTGACGAGCCGCGTTTTTTCATGAACTGGTCAAGGCTCAGTTTGAAACTTTTCTGGCCACGGTCTGCATTGATGGTCGCCTGCGCATAATGCACATTGTTCAACGCGGCTATGCCCTGTTTGCCGATTCCGTTTGCGGCTGCTTCCTGTTTGGTTGCCTCTACCCAGTTTTCAAAACCGGCCGAAGTGTTTCCGCATTTCGGAGCCGCGACGGCAACTCCTGTGGTTGCGGCAAATGCCAAGCCGATAAAACCGGCCTTTATCGCTCTTTTACAAAACATTCGAGACATTAGAGCTGTTCCTTCTTAAAACCTGACTTTTGTGTAAGGTAAAATGTACTTTACCGCTTATAACAAGTTGGTTCTGAAACCAAGTGGGATTACACTTTATCAAATACAATATGCTTAAACCTTGACAAGATGCTCCTTTTGCTGTTTTAAGACGCTTTAAATCTGCGACAAGCTTATCAGACTTGGAGCCACCGACCGGGACCCGTAACGGTATAAAGAGATCCCGGAGGTCAACATCCGACAGCGCGATGCGCCCTCGGGTGGGTGTTTTGTTTGGTTCGGGTTTGTTGGCTTATTAAAGAGGTAGACAATGTTTGATTCCTTACAGGAACGTCTGGGCACTATTCTGAACAATCTGACAGGGCGTGGAAGCTTGTCGGAGCAGGATGTTGCAACCGCTCTGCGTGAGGTCCGTCGTGCGCTGATTGAAGCCGATGTTGCACTTGATGTTGTACGCTCCTTTACCGACCGTGTGCGTGAAAAGGCGGTTGGTGCCAATTTGCTCAAATCAATCAAACCGGGGCAAATGGTTGTCAAACTCGTTCATGACGAGTTGGTGGAAATGCTTGGCACGGAAGGCATTTCCATAGACCTCAATGCACCTTCACCGGTTGTTATCATGATGGTCGGCCTGCAAGGTTCAGGTAAAACCACAACTTCGGCAAAAATTGCCAAACGCCTCACTGAAAAACAGAACAAGAAAGTCTTGATGGCTTCTCTTGATACGCGCCGTCCGGCGGCGCAGGAACAATTGCGCCAGCTCGGTGAACAGATTCATGTGCCGACATTGCCGATTATTGCCGGACAGACACCTGTCGAAATAGCTGCCCGTGCTGTTCAGGCTGCCAAACTTGGCGGTCAGGATGTTGTTATTCTCGACACGGCCGGTCGCACCCATATCGACGAGCCGCTTATGGTCGAAATGGCCGACATCAAGGCCAAATCCGCACCACATGAAATCTTGCTTGTTGCCGATAGTTTGACCGGTCAGGATGCTGTCAACCTTGCCCGTTCATTTGACGAGCGTGTGGGCATTACCGGTATCATATTGACACGTATGGATGGAGACGGGCGTGGTGGTGCTGCCCTTTCAATGCGCGCTGTAACCGGCAAGCCGATCAAGGCTATTGCAACCGGCGAAAAAATGGAAGCGCTGGAAGAATTCCATCCGCGCCGCATTGCCGATCGTATTCTGGGCATGGGCGACATTGTTTCGCTCGTTGAAAAAGCTGCCGAAACAATAGATCAGGAAAAAGCCGCCGCACTTGCCAAGAAAATGCAGAAGGGCAAATTCGACCTGAGCGATTTGGCCGAACAGCTCAAGCAAATGAAAAAATTGGGCGGCATGGGCGGTATTCTCGGCATGATGCCGGGCATCGGAAAAATGAAAGACCAGATTGCCGCTGCCGGTCTTGACGACAATCTTTTTAACCGCCAATTGGCCATTATTTCTTCCATGACCAAAGAAGAACGTGCCAATCCCGATCTTTTGAAACATAGCCGCAAGCAACGCATTGCCAAAGGTTCGGGTACCAATGCGGCCGACATCAACAAACTTCTCAAAATGCATCGCCAGATGGCCGACATGATGAAAATGATGGGCGGCAAAGGCAAAGGTGGTCTGATGCAGAAGATGATGGGCGGCATTGGCGCCAAATTGGGATTTGGCGGTTTGGGTGGTGGTCTTCCCGACCTTTCGTCAATGGATCCCAAGCAATTGGAAAAAATTCAGAAACAGGCTGAAAGTGCAGGCCTTGGAAACAAACTTCCCGGTCTTGGTGGCGGGACATTACCCGGACTGCCGTCAAGCGGAACGAAATTCCCAGGGCTTCCCGGCCTGCCGAAAAAGCATTGAAAAACGAAGAAACGTTGAAGATTATGAGTGATACAAAAATTCCTGAAGAGCTTGTGCAACTTCGTGAATCAATCGACAATTTTGATGCCGCACTTGTGCATATTCTTGCCGAACGGTTCCGCTGCACCAAAGCTGTCGGAGTATTAAAGGCAAAATATGGCCTTCCGCCCGCCGATCCATCACGCGAAAAACGGCAGGTCGAGCGTTTGCGCAAGCTTGCTGAAGAAAGCCATCTTGATCCCGATTTTGCGGAAAAATTTTTAAATTTCATCGTCAAGGAAGTCATTCGTCACCACGAAGCGACGGCTTTGAAACTGCATTCAAAATAAGGAAACATTTCTGCCGGAACACGAAAAGACCGGCGGCAACCCGATTGGTCAAAAGCCAAAACCGACAATAGGAGATAAAACATGTCGTTGAAAATTCGTCTGTCACGCGCAGGTTCAAAAAAGCGTCCTTACTACCATATCGTTATCGCCGATATCCGCAGCCCGCGTGATGGCCGGTTTATCGAACGTGTCGGTTTCTGGAATCCGATGCTTGCCGACGAGAATGATCGCGTAAAGATAGATAACGAGCGCATCCAATATTGGCTGGGTCACGGTGCTTTGCCGACAGATCGTGTTGCACGTTTTCTTGATGCTGCCGGTCTTTTCAAGCGCAAGCCTCGCAACAATCCGAATAAAGCGCAGCCCGGCAAAAAAGCTCAGGAACGTATTGCTGCTGCCAAACAGGCTGAAGAAGAAGCCAAAGCTGCCGCCGCTGCTCCTGCTGAAGCAGCAGCCCAGCCGACAGAATAAGCTTTTAAAATTAAAGTTTTCGAGACTTCCGGCAAGTCTTGAAAAAAAGTCAAAAAAACGGGCACTTGATGCCCGTTTTTGTTGGAATTTTGCGTGAACCATCAACGTCGCACAGAATTTTTCGCATTCGTTATTTTTATCAAAGGCCGTATATTGATGTTGCGAAGCGTTGCAGCATGAATTGTCAAACCGGCAATGGGGCTATTTATCAATCCGGTAGTCTATACTTCCTCATTTACGGGCTTTTCAAACATTCCGGCTATGAGCTTTTTTAAACATTCCGGCGTCTATTGATTAAAGGCTGATATAAAGCTTTGCGTATTTGTCGTTAAAATATGGAAATAAAAACAGGGAAGCGTGCTGTATAGATCGCTTTCCCGAACATTCGATTTGTTATAAAAATTGGCAAATCCAAAATAAAAACAAAAAAATATATAAGAAAAACCGGTTTAACAATTTAGACGGAATAATATAAAAATAATAATACACAAAAAATTCGGAATTTATTTTTAAAAAACCGGATTTATTTGAATGAGCTTTCAAAAATCAGAAGTCGATAGCCCTTCCCTTTATTTCCCAATCGCCATAGCGTGAAGGATCATTTCCGCCACGACCGCCGATTTCCTTCGGCGCATTGGTTTTCTTGGCTTTTTTACGCCGTTCCTCGGCTTCTTTCAGTGCTCTTTGTGCTGCAGGGGGAAGTTCTTTTTTTTCGGGATTTTTATTTTCTATATTTTGTTCTTTTTGTTTGTCAGTCATTTTTCATAGGTCTTCCATTGAAGAAAACGGAAATATTCACCATCATATAGGGCAAATATGCTTTATATCGGAGTTTTTGACAATGAATTTTATGCGTACCGCCATGCTTCTTGCTTTCATGACGGCACTATTGATGGGCGTCGGCTACCTCATTGGCGGCAGTAATGGTGCAGTGATCGCATTTCTCATTTCAGCCGGAATGAATCTGTTTTCCTATTGGAATTCGGATAAAATGGTTTTGAGTATGTATGGCGCGCATCAGGTCGATGAGCGGAGCGCCCCCCAATATTACCGGATTGTCAGCGACCTTGCCAAAAAAGCCGGTCTTCCCCAACCGAAAGTCTTTGTGATTGATAACGCGCAGCCCAATGCTTTTGCAACCGGACGCAATCCCGAACATGCCTCTGTTGCTGCCACAACCGGCCTGTTGAATGCCCTTAGTCCGGAAGAACTAGCCGGTGTTATGGCGCACGAACTGTCACATGTGCAAAACCATGATACGCTGACAATGACAATAACCGCTTCGATTGCCGGTGCCATTTCGATGCTTGGCAATTTCGCGTTGTTTTTCGGCAGCAGTAACCGCGATTCCAATGGTAACTCCAATTCATCCGGTATTATCGGTACAATTATTGCGATGTTCGTGGCACCTTTTGCTGCCATGCTTGTGCAAATGGCGATCAGCAGAACACGCGAATATGCGGCCGATAAACGCGGCGGCCAAATATGTGGAAATCCGCTATGGCTTGCCTCGGCCTTGAACAAAATTGCCCGTGGTGTTGAAAATGTTTCCAATGAGGAAGCAGAACATAATCCGGCAACAGCACATCTGTTTATCATCAATCCTTTGAATGGCAGCGGGGCGGATAGTCTTTTTTCGACCCATCCTTCAACGGAAAACCGCATAAAAGCTTTGCGTAAACAGGCCGAGGAAATGAATATTACGACAACAAGCGGTTCGCCATGGGAAAATATGCGCCGCACTGTTGAACGTCCGTCATGGATGCGCAATAACACGCCGAAAGGTCCATGGTCATAACGAGTCGATATTGGCAAATAAACATAAAATACATCATTCCGGTTTATCCGAAAGAAAATCCGCCGTGCCTGTTCCGGGACTTCCGGCAAGGCTGGCAGCAGCCCGTCTTCTTTCGGCAGTGATTGACAAAAAGACATCGCTTGATGGCCTCACTGATAACGAGCACGGGCATCCCCAATATTTGGCACTTGAAATGCGTGATCGTATGCTGGTGCGCGCTATTTTGGGGGCAGCGCTTCGCCATCGTGCCGATATTGAAAGAATAGTTGAACGTTATCTTGATCGGCCTTTGCCGCAAAATGCCCTGTCGTTAAAACATCTTCTCCATGTGGCGGCAGCGCAAGTGCTCTATCTTGACGTTCCCGACCATGCGGCCATTGATCTTGCCGTTACTGCCGCCAAAAGTGACCCGCGCAATCAGCGTTTTTCAGGCCTTGTCAATGCAATTTTGCGAAAACTTGCCCGCAATGCCGATAAGGAAAGGGCGCAAAGTTCGGCAACGGAAAATATTCCGGCATGGTTTTCTCACATGTTGATCGAAGCCTATGGTCGTGAAAAAGCGGCAAAAATTATAGCCGCACAGGCAAATGAACCACCAATCGATATTTCAGTCAAAAGCAATCCTGAGATGTGGGCTGAAAAACTCGGTGGTCATGTTCTCTTCAATGGCACAGTCCGGCTTGAACATGTCGAAGAGGCGGTAAGCGATCTTGAAGGCTATCAACAAGGGGAATGGTGGGTGCAAGATGTGGCCGCCTCTCTTCCCGCCCGCTTGCTCGGCAATATTAAAGATAAAGCTGTAGCAGATCTATGTGCAGCACCAGGCGGAAAAACGGCAGAGCTTGCCGTTCAGGGCGCCCATGTAACGGCAATCGATCTTTCGGCAAACCGCCTGAAGCGTTTACAACATAATATGGAACGGCTCGATTTGAAGGTTGCAACATGGGCAGGCAACCTCAAAGACTTCAAACCTGAAGAGCTTTTTGATGCTGTTTTGCTTGATGCGCCCTGTTCGTCGACCGGAACAATCAGAAGACACCCTGATATTTTATGGACAAAAGATATTAGTGACATTGAAAAACTTGCAAAATTACAGCTTGAACTTCTTGTCGCTTCCATTTCGCTTGTCAAAATTGGCGGCTTGATTGTCTTTGCAAATTGTTCGATTGCAAGACAGGAAGGTGAAGAACTCGTCAATAACGCTCTCTCAAGCCGCAATGACATCACGCTCGTGCCAATCCGTGATGAAGAAGTGGGAGGAAGAAAAGAGCTTTTGCCAAACGGTGTTTTACGCACCACTCCCGCCGATCTTGAAGGGGAAACGCCGTTATTATCGGGCATGGACGGCTTTTTTGCAGCGAGATTCAAACGTATTGCTTAAGCCTTTCGTAATCTCGCTATTATTTTCAATTTTCATGCCGCTTTGTCCTGACAAAAGAGAAAAGGGGCACTGAAACCTTCAGTTTTTTGAATGTTTGTTTTGTGAATTTTAAATGGCTGATGGGCAGCATCCGGAATTTTCAACGCCGATATTTCAAGGCGGGACGCATAAAATTGGCAGAATATTTAAGTTTGGTTTTAAAAATAAAAGCCCGAACGCATTTTAAAAAGTTAAAAGTTCAAGTGCCACTATAGCAGTTTATGCCCCAGCACATTATCAAGCTTTAAGCCTTTTTTGCCGGTATAATGGATGACAACCACTTCATTTGATCTTGATGTTCTATTGCGAGTTTTTTACCAAAATTAACCAATCATTCACCTTAATCCATGAAAATACGTCCAAGTTCATTTTCATGGAGTTTCTATCGTGGCCACCACAATCGATCAGCAATATAAAACATCGCCAGCGCTTTATGCTGCGATGCGTTTGTTGCGGCGTGTGTGTGTTGGACCGTTATTTCGCTGGCGGTTTTCCGGTTTTCGTCCGCAACGTATTCTGGCTGAACCTGTCGATCTTCATTTGGCCGATCCGGAAATGGCGCATGAATTCTATCATGGCCGTTTTGCGCTTGCCGGAAGGATTGTGCAAACCGGTTCAATTTCACCTTTTGCGGTCGAGCCACCAACGCCTGCATGGGAAGCTGCGCTTAACGATTTCAGTTGGCTCCGGCATCTTGATGCAGCGCGTACGCCGCTTGCCAATGCCCATGCCCGTTCCTTGCTTAACGACTGGCTTGAACAATCCGGAAAACATGTCAAAGGTTTGGCATGGCGCCCTGATGTTGCAGCGCGCAGGCTGATTTCCTGGCTTTGCCATGCACGAATGTTGCTTGATGGCGCAAATGAAAATTTCGAGCGCCGGTTTTTGCGTGCGTTGGGCTTTCATGCACGGTTTCTAAGAACGGCTATCCGCAATATGGATGAGGATGAAAACCGTCTCCAAGCCGCTATCGCTTTATGTTTTGCTTCTGTTTCTTTGCCTGTATCACCTTCCATGAAAAAGGCTTCCCAGATGCAGCTTGCGCGGTCTTTGGCGCGGCAAATCTTGCCGGATGGCGGTCATATTTCGCGCAATCCCGCAACATTGCTTTCCCTGTTGACCGATCTTATCGCATTGCGTCACCTTTATGCCCATAGCAAAGAGACCGCACCCAGAATATTGGTTGATTCGGTTGAACGCATGTTACCGGCTTTGCGGTTTTTTGTTCATCAGGATCAGACGCTTGCCCATTTTAACGGAGTAGGGCCGGTTTTGCCGGAAAGGTTGGCGGTTGTTCTGAAACTTGACGAGACAGCCGGTATGCCTTTTTCACATGCGCCTTATTCCGGCTATCAGAGACTTTACGCGAATAATACAACCATCATTGCCGATACCGGAACAATTCCACCGCGTCAGGTTTCCTATCAGGCGGCCGCAGGTTGCCTTTCCTTTGAAATGTCCTCAGGTGCCGACCGTTTCATTATCAATGCGGGAATCGACCCCTATGGACCGGACGATTATGCTTTGATGGCGCGGGCAACCGCAGCCCATTCGACGGCAACACTGAACGATACATCTTCCGGTAAATTCCATAAGCGCAAAGGCAATAGCCGCGCCGCACTTATAAGCGGCCCGACAATTGTCAATATCAAGCGCGTCGAAGAACCGGACCGTGTCGGTTTTGTTGCAAGTCATAACGGCTATCTCGCATCATTCAATATGATTCACGAACGTGGATTGCTGCTTACATCCAATGGCAATATTATCGACGGCTATGACTCCTTTTTCGCACCTGCCGGAAAATCCATCAAAAGCGATGGTCGTGACAATGTAGCGGTGCGGTTCCATCTTCATCCGCATGTCGAGGTGAGCCATGATGGTAACAGCTTGCGTCTGGAAGTTTTGAAGGGAGACGCATGGAATTTCATTTCTCCCGATGCCGATATCCAGCTTGAAGATTCAATCGACTTTGCAGATCCGAGCGGTCCCAGAAGAACACGTCAGATTGTCTTGAATTTTCGGCCGGTTCTCACCGAAAAAATCCGTTGGCGTTTTACACGTATTACCGGAGCAAGCTAAGTAATTGACTTGGAAATGAAGGTATTTTGAAAAGAGCTTATCTAAAAGTTTCAAGTCAAAACCGTTCACTTTTCTTTTCATAGAGTGTTTTTTTCAACTTCCTGTGCTATGGCAGTTAAGGTTATTTCTTCTGCGTAAATTTCAGGAACAATACTATGACTGTGACATCGAAACACATTCCCGCGCCCGATTTGCTTCGGGTGCGTCGGGCTCTTATTTCCGTATCGGATAAAACCGGCCTTATCGACTTTGCAACGCGCCTTCATGAATATGGCGTCGAGCTTATTTCGACAGGCGGTACTGCAAAGGCTCTGGCTGAAGCCGGTTTGCCTGTCAAAGATGTCTCCGAAGTTACCGGTTTTCCGGAAATTATGGATGGTCGGGTCAAAACTCTGCATCCGGCAATTCATGGAGGCATACTTGCAATCCGTGATGATCCGGAACATCAGGCCGCAATGAAAAAACACGGAATTGTCGGCATTGATCTTGTTGCTGTCAATCTTTATCCGTTCGAGGAAACAAGACTTTCCGGTGCCGATAATGAAACCATTGTCGAAAATATCGATATTGGCGGCCCGGCAATGATTCGTGCCGCTGCAAAGAACCACGCTTATGTTACAGTTGTGACAGATGCGGATGATTATAATCTGGTATTGGCCGAACTTGATAAAAATGAAGGCAGTCTGAAGCTTTCCTTCCGTCGCATGCTGGCTGCCCGTGCTTTTGCCCGTACAGCTTCATATGATGCAGCAATATCGAACTGGTTTGCCGAAGCACTTGAAATTGATACGCCGAAATGGCGCGCAATTGGCGGCGAACTTGAAACGATTATGCGCTATGGCGAAAATCCGCATCAAAAAGCCGGCTTTTATCTGACCGGTGAAAAGCGTTTCGGTGTATCAACTGCACAGGTTTTACAGGGAAAACAGCTTTCCTATAATAATATCAATGATACGGACGCAGCCTTTGAAACGGTTGCCGAATTCGATCCGGAAAAGACTGCAGCGGTCGCCATTATCAAACATGCAAATCCTTGCGGGGTTGCCAAAGGCAAAACGTTGAAAGAAGCCTATCTTAAAGCTTTGGCTTGCGATTCTGTTTCGGCTTTCGGTGGTATTATTGCGCTGAACCGTCCGCTTGACGAAGATTGCGCTACCGAAATTACCAAAATTTTTACCGAAGTTATTATCGCACCGGACGCTACAGAAACGGCACGCGAAATCATTGCCAGGAAGAAAAATCTGCGTCTTCTGATTACCGGTGGTCTGCCTGACCCGCGCGCTCCCGGTTTGACAATGAGAACCGTATCGGGCGGCATGTTGGTTCAGACGCGTGATAATGGTGTGATTGACGATCTCGATTTGAAAGTGGTTACAAAACGCCAACCGACCGAAGCGGAAATGCGCGATCTCAAATTTGCATTCCAGGTTGCCAAACACGTGAAATCGAATGCCATTGTCTATGTGAAAGATAATGCAACAGTCGGCATCGGTGCCGGTCAGATGAGCCGCGTGGACTCAGCCCGTATAGCCGCTCATAAAGCGCTGGATGCAGCTAAAATCGCCGGTATTAGCGAGCCTTTGACCAAGGGGTCGGTTGTCGCATCCGACGCTTTCTTCCCGTTTGCCGATGGGTTGTTGTCAGCGGTGGAAGCGGGCGCGACAGCGGTCATCCAGCCTGGCGGTTCTATCCGCGATGATGAAGTGATTGCAGCAGCCGATGAAAACAATATCGCGATGGTCTTTACCGGTATGCGCCATTTCCGTCACTGAATGGATGGAAAAAACAAAGATTTCATACAAGGAAAAGCTGCCGGATCAATTCCGGCAGCTTTTTTAATGCTACTACAGTTTCCGATACTTGCCGGAATTGATTGGAAGACACGTTGAGCAAGCTTCAAAATGGAAGCGTCGGAGAAGAATAGCGATTGTTCGGGCTAAAATATTTTTAAAACCGGCCGAGCTTTGTTTCGATAGATCTAACGGAGATTTTTACGAGATTGAACACTTTTCTCGAATAGTGTGGTGTCTATGAAGCGTATGGCATTGGAAATCTTTAAGGGATAATCTCAATAGACATGCCGCAATTGATTGAAACAGATAAGAATTTTTCTGGCTGAGACAGTATCGCGACAGCAAAGAATAGCGGGAATAAACAATAGCGCTTGCCAAAAAATTATTTGCCCCCGCCAACAATATATTTCATGTCCGTGAAGCGGGTTGCGCTAAACGAAAAATTAACCATGATTTAAGAGTTGTGTTAGAAAATAACCTTATCCTGCAAGTTGTTTTTCAAAGGTAAATAGAATTTCTTTCTTTCAAATTTGAAATTTGCGTCATTTCAAAACAATTTCCACGCAAGTTTCCATAAAAATTATGGCAAAAAATATCGTTTTATTTCCTGAATAAGGCCAAATGTTACGAAATGAGGCGAAATATCGCCAATTCTTAATGAATTGTGACTAAAAAATATACAAAATGCTTAATCGCTGCACAGCAGCTATGCAATCTTGTCACTCCTCAATGCGGGGGGTCAAGTCTATATACGCCTCAACAAATTCCAACATAATATATTCAATCAGGTGAGTGTCATGAATCTTCTTCGTAGTTTTAATAAATGGCGCCGTTATCGTACAACTTATAATGAATTGAGCCGCCTTTCTACTCATGAATTGAATGATCTCGGCATTACCCGTTCAGAGATCGCGGCAATCGCTCGCCGTACAGCGCGCTAAAAGCTCGCAGAGCCTTTTCCCCTCAGGCTCTGGGTGGAAAGCCTTTCCTTCCCTTGAGGCTTTCCTTTTGTAACGTCTGCTGCCCCCTCCCGCAGCAGGCGTTTTTATTTCGTTTCCTTGAGGCTTTCCTTTTGTAACGTCTGCTGCCCCCTCCCGCGAGCCACGCGTTTTTATTTTATTCCTTTTATTTTCTTCCCTTGAGGTTTTCTTTTGCAACGTCTGCTGCTTCCGCCCGTAAGCCAAGCGTTTATTATTTCGTTTCCTTGATCGAAACGCTTATTTTGCGATGTGGGCAAAAATCCGCTTCATTCCCGTATCCAGTGGTTTTGAATTATCGCACGCTAAAAGCTCGCGAGGTTTTTCCGCTCGGACTTTGCGGGAAAATCTTTCCTTTTATGAGATTGGCACTCCGATCTCTCGCTGGCGATAGCGCCAAAAACTGCCAGAGATTTTCTTCATAAACACAAACCGGCAATTCCGCCGGTTAGGGCCGTTATTTTAATATCGCGCGGTCTTTCGATTATCAGTATTTTCAACTTGAGCCGTTCTTTTCAAGCGAAGAATTTTTAAAACGCGAGGGAGGAGGAAGAATTTCATTATTTCTGTGGTGTGGTTTGGTTCCGGTGATGCTTTTCACGCATGAACGTTAAAAGGCTTGAGGCCATGATAAGGATAATGCCAACGGCCATCGGGAGGTCAAGATGATCGTTGAAAATGAAATAACCGAATAATATAGCCCAGATCATCTGGCTATATTGCGGGGTGGCAATAGCAATTGCGGGAACGCGGCGCGCAGCCGCCATAAGAAAAAGTGCACCAAGAGCTGCAAGTAACCCGTAACCGGAAAGATAGAGCCATTCAAAACCATGCGGTTCGACATAGCCGGGTAAACTCAACAAACCGCAAATAATAATCGAACCGATAATGCCGCTTGAATAAAGTGTAATGCGTTTTTCGCGACCGCCCATATGACGCACAATAATGATAGAAATAGCGCCGCTCAAACCGGCAAAAACAGCCCCAACATGTCCGATATTAAGTTCACGGAAACCCGGTCGCAAAACGACAAGCACGCCGATAAAGCCGATGATGATGGCCGACCAACGCCGCCATCCGATGGCTTCTTTTAAAAATACCATGGAAAGAATACTGACAAAGAGGGGCTGCAAGAATATCAATGTGAAGGCTTCTGCCATTGAGAGATGTGTAAAAGCAGTAACGCTGCCGATAACACCAAATGCACCGGAAACTGTCCGTAAAAACCACATTGGCCAGTTCTGCGAGCGGATAATGTCTATCCATTTATTGTCACGGTTTTTCAAAAATGGAATGACAATGATGCTGATTAAAGCTCCGAAAAATGCCGTTTCATAAGGTGGCAATGCGCCATCAATAAACTTCACACACGCATCGCTCACGGCATAGGCGGCGTAAGAAGCAAATGAAAGGAAAACCCCGTAGAACATTTTTGACCTTCCAATCCGCTTTTACCTGATTTTGATTGTCGGTAGATATGTGATGGCAAGTTTCAGCTCATCGCCATAAATTTATTTTGCTTTCTAAAGCCTTTTTTCGCGCCTTTAAAAAATACCATAAGATAAAAGAGCACAAAAAAGACAGGCGAACCAAAACATTTTATTTCTTAAATAAAACCGTTTGATATTTCTTCAAGACGGTGACGATTAGCTTCCGGAACAAGAAAATAGTTATCAATATCATTCGGCGGGTTGAACCAAGGCTGAAACACCAGGCAATCAAACTGTTTTTTCAGTCGTTTGCTAACAGCCACATCAATTCAACAATTCTTAAAGTCAAGCTTGCATTGTTCAAACAATAGTTCGTTTTTAAAGCAGTTGGACAACAGGCCTTTGCTCTGTCGCTTGTTTAGATGCTCGTGAAAATAGTGACGTTACCGGCAAGCCGATGAAGAAATACCGGTGAACGTGTCCGGTTATTTATTCGCGGACGGCTTCTGGTTTTGGTTTAAAGATCAGATTTTTGGAAGCGAGAACAGCACCGCCTGTAATGAGAAGACATGCTGCCAGTAGCCGCCATGACGGTTCTGCAAGACCGGTTGCCACCATAATAAGGGTAGAAAGCAGCGGCGCACTATAACTGGCGACACCCAAAAGCTGGATATTGCCACGTTTAACACCGAAATCCCAACAGTAAAAAGCAAGCCCGACGGGAAAAAGACCAAGCAATAAAACCGATAGCCATTGTCCGCCGTTTTCAGGCAGAATGAAAGGTTCGGAAAAAATAAAGTGGCACAGAAATGCAAGAATAGATGTTACAAGGCAAAACGCTGCGACAACAGTTGTGGGCACTTTTGCCAATCGGCGGGAAAGAAGTGAATAGGCCGCCCATGCAAAAGCACTGCCCAATGCAACGAGATAGCCAAAGCTGTTTTTTTCATCAATCACAAATCCGCCTTTACCGGCGATAACCAGCACCATTCCGGAAAAACCCAACAAAGCGCCAAGAACGTGGAACCAGCGCAATTTTTCCCCCGGCATCAGTGCGGAACCGAGAACGATGAATAACGGCCACAAATAATTGATAAGGGCGGCATCAACAGGCGGGGCATTTCTTAACGCTGTGAAATAAAGGAAGTGGTAGCCGAAGAGGCCGCCAATGCCCACAACCCACACAATGAGCGGCTGTTTCAGATCTTTGAGTGTTTCAGGATGTTTAATCCAGATCACTACGCCCGGAAGCGTGCCAATGAGGAAAGTCATAGACGTTAACAGGAGCGAAGGAACCTTTCCGGAAAATGCCGTTAAAGTCGCCAATAGCGACCACATAAGGATTGCCAGAAAACCTATTCCTGTTGCTTTATTCATAGATAATTCCGCGTCGACGCCGTCTTTCGGAAATGATTAAAAATATAGATGCTGCAAATACGCCGGCGGCCAAAGTAAACCAGGTAATTGCATAGCTCAAGTGGTTATTCGGGAAGCTCACAATAGTTAAACCACCGATCGGTAATCCACCTATATTCGGCGTTCTGTCAGCATCAATGAAATAAGGGGCAACATCAACAAGCCCGACTTTTTTAGCCATAGCAGGCAATTGCCGTGTATACCACAAATTACTATCGGGATTATTTTTACGAGGGAAAAAACCACCCCCTTCACTCATACGCAAAAGACCGGTAACCGTTGTTTCACCTTCGACAAGTCCGGCTGCCCGTGTTTTCTGGTCGCGTTTATCCATCGGCACAAATCCCCGATTGATAAATGTGATCGCTCCGTCTTCTGTTTGCATCGGAGTGAGAACCCAATAACCGGTTGTCTCGTCTGCAACAGCCGTTATCAGAACTTCTTTATCATTTAAAAAATGCCCTTTGAGGGTGACGGGGCGATATTCGTCCTTGTCGTAACTCACCTTGCTCCACTCGCTTTTAGCAGGTGCCGGAACCGGTGCGAGATGGACACGTTCATTTGCATTTTTAATCAGATTTTCTTTCCAGCCAAGTCGCTCGACTTGCCAGACACCCAACGAACAAAAAGCGCAAAAAAAGAACAGGCATAAAAAACCGAAAATTCCCAAAAATATCGGGGAACGGCCATGCGCTGGCTTGGGATCTGTTTTAGCTTCACTCATCATAATATTTCTTTTATCATAGCTTGCGGCTAAAAAAACAGATTTCTTACGTTTTAACCTTATGACCGCACACGAAAACTCTTGACCTTTTTGCCTAAGCCCCCTATAGAAACGCAACTTACCAATTTTTGGGAAGCCGATCCATGCGCGTGTTCATTGGATTTTTAGCACGCTTATTGATTGCTTCTGTATTAGAATTTAAAGGTGAAATCTATGTCCCGCGCCTGCGAATTGACTGGAAAATCAGTCCAATATGGCAATAATGTCAGCCACGCCAATAACAAATCGCGTCGCCGTTTTTTGCCGAATCTCTGCAATGTTACTCTGATCTCCGATGTGCTTGAACAAAGCTATCGTTTGCGTATTTCGGCAAATGCTTTGCGCTCTGTCGAACATCGTGGTGGTCTTGATGCATTTCTTTTGAAGTCCGGTGACAAAGAATTGTCGCAACGGGCACGCTTGTTGAAGCGCCAGATTGAAAAGAAACTCGCTGAAAACGCAGCCTGATTCTTTTCGATAAACGATTCGTCTTGAGGGCCGGTCTTCGGCCCTTTTTTCTGGTTCCATCACCCAGGTTAAAAAAATGAAAAAGACCCGGCATCTTATTTTTGCAGTTTTTGCAATGTGCGTCGCGGTGACGGCGTCCAACGTTTTGGTGCAATATCCGTTTCATTGGTTCGGATTGGAACACCTTCTGACCTATGGCGCATTTACCTATCCGTTCGCTTTTCTTATCAACGACCTTACAAATCGGCGTTACGGCCCCCATGCCGCAAGGCGCATTGTTTATGCCGGTTTTGTTGCCGGGCTTGTAGTTTCGTGGGTTCTGGCCAGTCCGCGATTGGCGATCGCATCCGGTACAGCGTTTTTGTTTGCCCAATTATTGGATATTCTGGTATTCAATCCTTTACGGCGTAAAACATGGTGGATTGCACCGCTTGCGGCTGCGATAACCGGTTCTGCACTTGATACCGTATGGTTTTTCGCTGTCGCTTTTTCCAGCCATTTTTCGTTTATCGACAAACTCACCGGTTATAGCGATAGCTCCATTCCCACCATGACAAATCTTTTGGGGCTTGAAGTGCCGGTTTGGCTTTCATTATCGTGTGGTGATTTCGGTGTGAAATTGTTTATGGGCGTTTTCATGCTTTTGCCCTATGGAGCGATTCTGGCAATATTTATGCCGGATATTTATCATGGCAAAAGTCAGGAAAAGGGCGATCAGGCTGTCTGAGGAACGGTCTATTTATTTCCAATCTCCATATCATTTTATAATTATTCGCTTTTTTACCCCGCTGCATTCAACAAAGCCGGTTTTGTTTTTCAAAGCCGGCTTCTTTAACAACGATTATGCCTGCAATCATGTCGGGCAGGCGTTGGGGTGTTTATTTGCTCTTTCTGACAATCGCTACATTTAAGCAATACATTGCCGCATTTAAGCAATACATTGCCGTGATTGTCAGAAGGAAATTTTTTCATGTTCGCAAAACATTACGGGCGCAAATGACCAAGATGGGACTATATTCAAGCTTCACTCATAAGCGCTCATATTATCCAGATAAAAACCGTATTATTAGAATAAAAAATACAAATAGATTTCAACAATATTGAATATAGAATTATCAGTTATGATAATATAGACATGTATAATACGATTGAAATATAATTTTAAAATCGGATAAAGCGTTTAATAGACTAAATAAATAAACTAAAAAATGAATCAAACCTAATCAAGTTCAAGCAAAAAAGTCATTATATTTTAAACGAATTGATAGAACAGTTCCGGACTGTCTTTCAAAGATCAATTTTCTTATAACCGGCATTTTCATAAATAACGGTTTATTATCCGGTCAGGCGGTTTTTTTATCATCAAACAGGCTTGCCAATTGTTCGGTCATGGCACCGGCAAGTTCTTCTGCATCGACAATTGTAACGGCGCGCTGGTAATAGCGTGTGACATCATGGCCAATGCCGATCGCAATGAGTTCGACCGGAGAGTGTGTTTCGATTTCGTCAATAACGGCGCGAAGGTGTTTTTCCAGATAATTACCGGGATTGACGGAAAGCGTAGAATCGTCAACGGGCGCACCGTCGGAAATCATCATCAGAATGCGCCGATATTCACGCCGGCCAAGTAACCGTTGGTGAGCCCATATCAAGGCTTCGCCATCAATATTTTCTTTAAGCAGTCCCTCGCGCATCATCAAACCGAGATTGCGTTTGGCGCGCCGCCAAGGCGTATCGGCACTTTTGTAAATAATATGGCGGAGATCGTTAAGCCGACCCGGATTGGCGGGTTTTCCGTTGGCAAGCCACTTTTCGCGTGATTGGCCACCTTTCCAGGCTTTTGTCGTAAAGCCCAGAATTTCGACTTTGACACCGCAACGTTCCAATGTTCTTGCCAGAATATCGACACAGGTTGCCGCAACCGTGATCGGACGGCCTCTCATCGAACCGGAATTATCAATGACCAGCGAAACAACCGTATCGCGAAAATCGGTATCACGTTCCTGCTTGAAAGAAAGTGGCTGTGTCGGATCAATAACAACGCGTGGCAACCTTGCCGAATCAAGATAGCCTTCTTCAAGATCGAAATTCCATGATCTGTTCTGTTGTGCCATTAAACGCCGTTGCAAACGGTTGGCCAGTTTGCCAACAGCGCCTTGCAAATTGGTGAGCTGTTTATCAAGAAATGCACGTAATTTTGTAAGCTCGTCCATATCGCAGAGTTCTGAAGCTTCAACTTCCTCGTCAAATTCTCGCGTATAGACTTTGTAATCTCCGAGCTGATCCATATCGGAAAATGGCGGCTGCGGGCGTTTCGTCTGGCCGGGTGTTTGTTCGGTATCTATTTCTTCGGAATCGCTGCCATCATCATCGGCCGAATCAGAAGCTTCCATGTCTCCGTCTTCGGCATTTTCGTCAACGTCATCAGAAGGTTCGCTTTCTGTCTTGTCGGAACCTTCCTGTTCTTTTGACTCACCGTCCTCGTTTTCCTGAGGTTCGTTATTTTCGTCTTCGCTCTCACCCTCGCTATCCGTTTCGTTATCTTCGAGGTTGTCGGCAAGCTGCATAGAGGCCAACATGCTTCTGACAATGCGAGCGAACTTGTCTTGGTCATTGACATTTTTTGCCAAATCATCGAGATCTTTTCCGGCTTTTTCCTCAATCCAGTCGCGCCATAAATCAACAACAGGACCGGCTTCTTCAGGTGGTTTGCGGCCGGTAATTTTTTCACGAACAACAAGTGCAAGCGCTTCTTCAAGCGGTGCTTCTTCCTTTGTGGTGATTGCCTGATAATTTGCTCTTTTATATTTGTCGGCAAGCATGGCACCAAGATTTTCCGCCATGCCTTCCATAGCCAATGTGCCGATTGCTTCAACACGGGCTTGCTCGACAGCATCATAGATTGCACGCGCTTCAGGAACTTGCGGCGCGAGATTGGAATGGATTTCGCTATCATGCCAGGCCTGACGCAGCGCCATGGAATCAGCCAGACCACGGGTAACAGCAAAATCGTTGAAAGTCGGATGGCGCGGTATGTCGGGAAGTCTGGCATGACCGCCCACGATTGACGGGCGATCATCGCCAAATACGACTTCAAGCTCATGATCGCCGGAGACAGCACGCATACAAACAGTGGTTGCCCGTTTGAAGGGTTCACTGTCAATCAGTCCGGAAGGCCGTTCGCGTATATTGTCTCCTGATTTTGCGGTCATAAAGCTGTTTTCCTTATGACAGAACCGAATTTGCGAGTGATTCCGGCAATTCCTTGCCAAAAGCCCGTTGATAGAATTCGGCAACAATCGGGCGTTCCAACTCGTCGCACTTGTTTAAAAATGTAAGGCGGAATGCAAATCCCAGATCTTTGAAAATTTCGGTGTTTTCAGCCCATGTAATAACGGTACGCGGGCTCATGACTGTCGAAAGATCGCCATTGATAAAAGCCTGTCTCGTCATATCCGCGACATGCACCATTTGGGAAACGGTTTCGCGGCCTTCTTCGGTGCGGAAGCTTTTAGCCTTTGCCAGAACAATGTTGACTTCATTGTCATGCGGCAAATAGTTCAAAGTTGTTACAATCGACCAGCGGTCCATTTGCGCCTGATTGATTTGCTGGGTTCCATGGTAAAGGCCGGTTGTATCGCCCAGACCGATCGTGTTCGCGGTGGCAAACAGGCGGAAAGCCGGATGTGGCGAAATAACGCGGCTTTGGTCAAGCAATGTCAGACGACCCGATGATTCAAGCACGCGCTGGATAACGAACATCACGTCAGGACGACCGGCATCATATTCGTCAAAAACCAGTGCAACATTCCGCTGATAGGCCCATGGCAGGATCCCGTCCTGAAATTCGGTTACCTGCATTCCGTCTTTAATCACAATTGCATCTTTACCGACAAGGTCGATACGACTGACATGACTGTCAAGATTGACACGGATACAAGGCCAGTTCAACCGCGCAGCAATTTGCTCGATATGGGTGGATTTTCCGGTACCGTGATAACCGGAAACCATAACACGACGATTGAAGGCAAAACCGGCGAGAATCGCTAAAGTGGTTTCCCGATCAAATAGATAATCCGGATCAAGTTCAGGTACATTGGGATCTGTCTCGCTGAATGCAGGAACTTGCATATCGGTATCAATACCGAAAAGTTCACGTGCCGAAACCGTTATATCCGGCACATTATCAATACCCAGATCATCCTTTGTCATCATGCCTCCATACGGGATAAACCGCTGTCCGAATTAAATATTAACGCACTCTACGTCTATAATCTGTTTTCTTTTGAAGAGCTATAAGCTTCCCTCTCTTATCAGACTAATGGACAAGAATTTCAATGATCTATCGAAAAGAATTGTCTTTTCGTCTTCAAATTAGCGTCAGCAAAAACCCGCATTTTTTAAAAGATTGTATGCCTGCAATACTTCACGCAAACGATCTTCCGAAGATCTGTCACCTCCATTTGCATCAGGATGATGAAGTTTTACGAGCGCTTTATACTTGGCCTTGATGTCACGGCTCGTCGCATTGGCTTCAAGCCCCAATGTCATGAAAGCGCGTGCTTCAAGAGTTTTCAGTTTTCGAGGTGCAGAAGCTGCCCGACTCTGCTGGCTAAACATATGGAGCGGGTCATTGACCCGGTTCTGATAGGCAGCAGACCCCGAACGGATGCGGGAAAAATCGGCCGCAGGCTTGGCGGCCGCAGCATTCACACCGGATTTCCATGTCGGGCGGTGGCCGGTCAGGGCATCTTTCTGGAATTTCGCAATCTCATCGTCCTTCAAACCGGTGAAGTAATTGAAATTCTTGTTATATTCGCGCACATGTTCAAGACAGAAATGAAGATATTGTCCCTCGTGATCGCGCCCTGCCGGTGCGCGATGTGTGCCGGGTTTGGTGCATCCTTCCCACTGACATTGTGGAACCTCAGGTTCCACTTTCTTTTTTTTGTTGGAACTGATGCGGATAGAGTCAAATAATTTCGATGTGGTCGTCATGTTTCCGACTTAATGTAAAACATACATGTTTGACAAGAATTGACTTTCGGGATTTTTGTTCCCACATGTTTATAACCGGTTTCGCAAAATTGCAGAATCGGCTCAAACTTACTGCTCACATATGGGATTAAAAAAAGAAAATGTCCAGCACAGTCGCGGAAACAATCGAGAAAAAGCTACAAGCTGCGTTTTCTCCGTCCGCTATTGAAATTATTAATGAAAGTCACCTTCACGCCGGTCATCAGCATGATGATGGCCGCAGCTTTGATGGCACTGGTGAAACGCATTTTCGTGTCAAAATTACCGCTAAAGCTTTCAAAGGCATGAAACGTGTCGACATCCACCGTGCAATAAACCACGTTCTCAAGCATGAACTCGAAAGTGGCATTCATGCTTTGGCAATCGAGGCCAAGGCCGAATAAAAGAAAAAATGAACATTCGTTTTTATTGCAAAAATTATAAAACCCGAAAACCGTCCGGTTCAAAAGGACAGGGCGGGTTTTCAGGTCTCTGAACAATATTCCGCCCCTAAGACAAAATCAGTTTCCGTTTACAAGCGGTAATCCGGCGAGCATATTTTTAAGATGAAGTGCATCCCACGGCAGGTGTTCGGCAATTCCGATACCGACAATTGTGGTCGCTTCATTAACATCATTTACAAGCTTGATAACGTCATCCATTGTCAGACGACCTTCGGCAATGCCGGCATATTTATCGGCACTTACCCCCGGTTCGGCCATCAATAATGCATGGAAAAGATGAAAATCGAGGACATCAAGGTCGAGATGAATAGCGAGATAGTCGATATTCTGTTTTTTTATCCAATCCAAAACAGGTTGATCGGACGTTTTTAACTGTTCCGGCGAAACGGTGGAAATCTGGTGATTTTGTAAAAACTGTTTTTCATAGTCTGTCGGGTGGTGGATGCCGGCAATCATCACCCTTTCTGCTGGCACCGGTGTTTTGACATCTTTGACGAGGTCGGGGTCGCCATTTCCCATAAGTGCTCCGAGCACATGCGCATGAGAATTGGCAAATTGTTCCGGTGTCATAACGTCGGGGTGGGCATCTATCCACAATATGCCGAAAGATTTTCCGTAAACTGTGCCGAGATAGGAAAAAGGCGCCAGATCAACCAGACAATCACCACCGAACATGACAATTTTATCCGGTTTTTCACTGTTGATAATCGCATAGGCGCTTTGAAGCTGTTTGACGACTTCTTTTCTTCCCATGATGCCGTTTTCATTTTTGAGGGGCATGTCCGGTTTTGTAACGGGAACGGTAAAGGACGGAACATTTGTATGGGGAGCCAGAAATTCCAATAATTCCGCACCAAGGTGATAAAGCGGATTATTGCCGCCTTGCCATTGCGGCATAACAAGCCGGATTGTTTTCGGTTTTGTCATATCGGTCTCCCATTTTGTCGTAACAGATGTTAATATAGTTCTTATTTTGTAATATAAATCACGGGCGAATTGTCTTTTTTAATTACACAGAATTTTGGAAGACAATGCTTGATGTCAATAAAAAGCATAATTCCATATTATTTGACGTAGCCGGTATTTTATAACTTGATATTTACTTTATCTTGGGTGTGCTTTTTTATAAACTTCCATCAAGCGGTCAGTATCGACACCGGTGTAGATTTGCGTTGTTGACAGGCTGGCATGACCAAGCAGTTCCTGAATGGTACGAAGATCTCCACCACGTGATAAAAGATGCGTGGCAAAAGAATGCCTGAGCGCATGTGGTGTGACACTATCGGGAAGGCCGAGACTTGAGCGCAATTGTTGCACAGCCTGTTCGACAATTGCCCTGTGTAATTTTCCACCACGCACACCACGAAATAAAGGTTGTTCGGGTGGTAGAATGAAGGGGCAGCAGGAAAGATAATCATTGACCGCATCATGAACTGCGGGAATAACCGGAACAAGGCGGGTTTTTCCGCCTTTTCCTGTCACATAAATGCTGGTTGTGGCTTTGTCGGCAAAATCTGCCGGTGTCAATGCCAAAGCTTCCGATATTCTCAGGCCGCATCCGTAAAGCAGAGTGAGAATGGCGGCGTTTCTGGATGCAACCCAGGGTTCTTCGTCAAGCTGGGTGTTTTTATCGACAATATGAAGCGCGTCGGCAATATTGAGAGGTTTTGGCAATGATTTCGGTTGTTTGGGAGTGCGCACAACACGTGCCGCGGGAATGTTGGCAAGCCCCGCGCGCGTCAAATATCGGAAAAATGAACGGATTCCTGCCAGTCCGCGACCGAGTGAACGGGAACTGACCCCCTCATTACGCCGATAGGCGAGAAATGACCTTATATCTGCAACACGCAAGTCCGAAAGATCGGAAATGTCGGGAATATGTCCCAGATGCTGACAAAGAAAGCTTAGAAATTGACGACTGTCTCTTTCATAGGCTTCGACGGTGAGTTTGGCGACCCTGCGAGTTTTTTCCAACTGTGCAAGCCAATCTTTGCGTGCATCGAGAAGTGCAGGTGAAGCTTCCAATAAAGGAATATTGCGGGCGGTTATCTCTGTCATGACAAATATTTACCATGACAGAGTTTAACATAGAGTTTCCTGATAATCGCTTGGCCTTAATCGGCTTTTTTCGAGGTGGAATTGTCTTTTTTATCCGACTCGTCAGCTTTCGGTGCATTCAATGCATTTTTCATATGGGCAAGATGTAGCCCCATAAGACTGGGCAGATTGTTCATCGACATCAATTGCGCAAAAATCCAGCCGAGAAAACCTTGTTTATGAAGTTTGGCAAGCTGATCGCCGGTTAACTTGTTGAATTTTTCAGTGTCGATGATCCAGAAATTTTCCAGTCTCGCGGTTTGTCCGGTTTGCGCACGTATGTCGATAGACTGTTTTTTAAACAGACCCATTTTGGCTACGGTTTCCAAAAATTTGCTTGTCCGTTCCATGCTGTTTTTGAAAGCGTTCAGGAAATTGATCCGGTCTTCCATAAAAGGCGAAACACTGCCGTCACTGTTAAAGAGATCAATCCCCTCTATTTCGTTGAACATGCCCGATTCGGAGTCAAAACAGACTGTCAATTCTTTCTGGTCGGGTGCTCCTGCCAATACGAATGGATAACGGCGGATGAATGCCGGAATGTAGGTATCCGCACGCCACTTTTTTTCCTGATCGAGATAATCATTTTCTTCGTTTGCCAAACCGAGCATGGCAACCGCGGTATAGGTGATTTTTTTATCCTTATCTTCGGCGCCCATAAACAATATCGGATAGTTCAATGCGGCCTGATAGAATTCTTCGCCGGCCAGAGGAACCCAGTGGGTATTGGCTGCGAAATCGAGGTTCTTCGGTGCATGGAATTTGAGCTTTTTGTGTATTTCGCGTGAAATGGGGACGATGTTTTTATAAAAAAGCATAACTGTTGGCATAGGTATCCTCCTAAAAGATTTTTTAAATGGCTACGTTTTGCAATATATTGACCCCAAAGCCGCCATTTTTGCTTTTCCAGTCTGATTCGACGCTACATCTAATAGCGTATAGAATGTGGCAATTGAACCTCGTTGGCGTGATTATCTTGAATTTTGGGCAAGTATAATTAAAAGTTTCGAACAATTTTTGAAAAATCAGCATGATAAAAATAAACCGGACGGGATCATTGAATCATCCTGACAAATTGCGTATCCGGAGAACTGTAAAATAGGCAAAACCGGAACATATGGGAAAAGTCGGAACATATTGGAAAAGTCGGAACATATGGAAAAAAATGGAAATAATTTGGTTCAACTTGCTACCATTGCGGCCGCTCATGGTATCAAGGGGGACGTGAAACTTATCACATTTACCGCCGACCCCTTGGGAATTTTGTCTTATGACAGGCTATTCGACGAAAATGGCAGAGCCTTCAAAATTGAAAATTCAAGAAAAGCCGGTCACGCCATTATTGTGCATTTTTCCGGTGTTGATGATCGCAATAGTGCCGAAGCACTCAATGGAGCAGCTCTTTATATCGAACGGCAACAATTACCGGATAATCTGGAAGAAGACGAGTTTTATCAGACCGATCTTATCGGATTGGATGTCAGGGACGGGAATGGCCGAATAATCGGCAAGGTTAATGCTTTTTTCGATTTTGGCGGTGGTGATATTCTTGAATTGAAGGTTGAGGGCGAGGGGCTGAAATTCATTCCGTTCTCGAAAGCGGCAGTCCCCGAAATCAATATCGAAAAGGGGTTCATCGGCATTGATCGGGTTGCAGCAGGACTTGTTGCAGACGAAAAAGATGTTGAAGGTGGAGAAAGCTAATGGGCTTCAAGGCTTCTGTCCTTACTCTTTATCCGGAAATGTTTCCGGGCTTCCTCGGCTATTCTATGGCCGGACGGGCATTGGAAAATGGAATATGGTCACTTGAAGCCATTCAAATCAGGGATTTTGCCAATGATCGCCACCACAGTGTCGACGACACACCGGCAGGCGGTGGTGCAGGAATGGTCATGAAACCTGATGTGCTCGCCAGAGCTATAGATAGTGTCGATAATCAATATCCGCGATTGTTGATGAGCCCGCGCGGGCGCCCGTTTAACCAGAAAATGGCGCATGACTTGAAAGATCGTGGCGGGGTCACACTTGTCTGCGGACGTTTTGAAGGTATCGACGAACGAGTAATTGAAGCAAGAAATCTTATCGAGGTTTCGATCGGGGATTATATACTCTCCGGTGGTGAAGGAGCGGCACTTGTTGTGCTTGATTCGATTGTGCGGCTTTTACCCGGTGTGATGGGAAACAGCCAGTCGGGCGAACAGGAAAGTTTCGAGGCCGGACTTCTTGAATATCCGCAATATACAAGGCCGCAAATATTCGAGGGAAGAGCAATTCCCGACATTTTGACATCGGGAAATCATCAGGCAATAGAAAAGTGGCGTAAAGACCGGTCGGAAGAAATAACACGCTCGAGACGGCCTGATCTTTACGCGATTTACGAGAAAAATAACAGGAAAGCTTGATTCAGTTTTCATGATAGTGTAATGGGCAAACCACGTTTTCAGATGGTACGTCATCTGCATCCGGAAATTAATGGATGGTGAACCCGCTCCTGCCGCAAGGCATAGCCGGAGGAACAAGGTTTCTAGGGCAAGAGTCGAGCGCTCTGACTGTTCGAGAAGAACATGAAGGATTGATGAGATGAATATTATACAACAGCTCGACGCCGAGCAGCGCGCAAAAATTGAAGAAAAGCGCAAACTTCCGGCTTTTCAGGCCGGTGACACATTACGTGTTCTGGTTCGTGTGACTGAAGGTACACGTACACGTGTGCAAGCTTATGAAGGTGTTTGCATTGCCCGTTCGGGTGGTGGTCTTAACGAGACATTTACTGTTCGCAAGATTTCCTATGGCGAGGGTGTAGAGCGCGTATTTCCGGTTTATTCTCCGCTTGTCGAGGGTGTCGAGGTTGTTCGTCGCGGTAATGTTCGTCGTGCCAAGCTCTATTATTTGCGTGGCCTTACCGGTAAAGCTGCCCGCATTTCTGAAAAAAGAGATTACCGCAAGAAATCGCTTGATGTTCCAAGCACAGGTGTGGCCGAAACTGTTACCGTTGAAACAGTTGCTGCACCGCTACCGGAATCCGGAGAGAAGTCCGAATAAAGCCGTTTCGGTTGATGCGAGATTAAAGCGGCTTTCAAGCCGCTTTTTTATTATTCCGGATTCAAATTTATTATATCAAATCCGATTTATCGGCTTTGTGGCTTTGTAAATTTCACGGTTTATTCTTATCTATTGTCAAGTGAATTGACTTTTAGAATGATCGTAGAATAATGAGCCGTTTAAAAGTTGAAAACACTTAAATCATAATATCCAAGGACAAAAAAATGAGTGCCCCGCGTACGCTTTATGACAAGATTTTTGAAGATCATATTGTAGACCGTCAGGAAGACGGAACCTGCCTACTCTATATTGATCGTCATCTTGTTCATGAAGTGACGAGCCCCCAGGCTTTTGAAGGCTTGCGCATAGCGCACCGTCCTGTGCGCCACCCTGAAAAAACATTGGCTGTTGTCGATCATAATATTCCGACTTCACCGGATCGGGCGAAAGGGATCAAGAACGAACAAAGCCGGACACAGGTCGAGGCTCTGGCAAAAAATACCTCCGAATTTGGCATAGAATATTTCGACCAGAATGATAAACGGCAGGGCATTGTTCATATTATCGGTCCGGAACAGGGCTTTACACTGCCCGGAATGACGATAGTCTGCGGCGATAGCCACACCTCGACACATGGTGCTTTCGGTGCGCTTGCCCATGGCATCGGCACGTCTGAAGTGGAGCATGTTCTTGCCACCCAGACATTGATCCAGAAAAAATCGAAAAATATGCTGGTTCAGGTCAATGGCAGTTTACCAAAAGGTGTAACGGCAAAAGATCTTGTGCTGGCCATTATCGGAAAGATCGGCACAGCCGGTGGAACCGGTCATGTGATCGAATTTGCCGGCGAGGCTATTCGCGGGCTTTCCATGGAAGGTCGCATGACTGTCTGTAACATGTCGATCGAAGCAGGTGCACGTGCCGGTTTGATTGCACCGGACGAGACCACTTTCGATTATATCAGAAGCCGCCCGCGTGCGCCGAAAGGTGAAATGCTGGAAAAGGCGATCGCTTACTGGAAGACGTTGAAATCGGATGAAGGAGCCCATTACGATACTGTCGTCACACTTGAAGCAAACGAGCTTGTGCCGTCGGTTACATGGGGGTCATCGCCGGAAGATGTCGTGCCGGTTACCGGTGTTGTACCGGATCCGGAAGAAATTGACGATGAAACCAAACGCGCATCGAAAATGCGGGCGCTCGAATATATGGGGCTGAAGGCCGGAACCAGAATTACCGATATTAAAATTGATCGGGTCTTTATCGGTTCTTGCACCAATGGACGCATTGAAGATATGAGAGCAGCGGCCGCAATGGTTAAAGGGAAAAAGGTTTCACCCACCGTTTCGGCAATGGTTGTACCGGGATCGGGGCTTGTCAAAGAACAGGCGGAAAAAGAAGGCCTTGATAAAATTTTCAAGGAAGCCGGTTTTGACTGGCGGGAGCCGGGATGCTCCATGTGTCTTGCCATGAATGATGACAGGCTGGAGCCGGGCGAACGCTGTGCCTCGACATCCAATCGCAATTTTGAAAGTCGCCAAGGCTATAAAGGACGCACGCATCTGGTTTCTCCGGCCATGGCTGCGGCGGCTGCAATTGCCGGTCACTTTGTCGATATAAGGGACTGGAAATAATCTTGCGTCAAAATCGAGTTCATTAAACAAGAACTCTTTACGTTTTGGTCCGGTCACTTTAAACATAGTTCAAGTTAAAAACCCAACAAAGGGAGTTCGGGTGTTATGACAGATAATAAAGAAGACCGGCATGATGTTGCAATCAGCCTCTTACATTTGAAGGATGCACGTTTACTTGCTCCTCTTCTTGCAAGTTATACCCAGGCGTTGAAACGTGGTGCGCCACGTCGTCCCGATGAATATTATGCCGAACAATTGTTGCAGGATCGTACGGCAGAAGTATTGGGCGCACATGTCGATGGCGAGCTTGTCGGCTTTGTTATCTTCTATGACCATCCGGAACCTGTTTCCGGTTTGCGGGCAGGACAGGTCGATCATATCCATGTTCACCATGCCTATCAGGGTAAAGGTATTGCCAAAGCTATGATTGATCTGCTTTGTGATAAAGCCGAAGAGCGTGGCTGGACCAAATTGATTTTGAATGCACCGCGTATTCCGGAAGACGGGCGCAAGCTTTATGAGCAGATTGCTGCCAAAGGCGACTGGACAGGTTATATCATCCGCTTCGATTGAGATGCAAAAATCAAGCAGGACGCGATAAAAGCGTTTGTTGAAAAAACAGATTTATAAAGGCCGTTTTGCAAAAAATGCAAAACGACCTTTTGTCAAATGCAGATTGTCAAGCATAGAAAATTTTTGCAAAAGCCGGTCAGGAAAGCGACCGGTTAAGAATCAGTCCGAGAATCAATCCGTGTCCGTGACGCCGGAATAAAAGCTCTCATAAAGCGGAAACATGATTGTTTTTATCATGTTTTTTAACCGATTAAAACCGTTTTTAAGATAAAAACTTTACTCAATCCCAATGATTTGATGACAAGAATATGCTTTACTGCTTTGACGCGGAATAAAATCCGCATTAGAACAGAATACGTTCTATAGTTTAGCTAGTGAACATTCGGTTGTTTTTGGGTGTGACCTTTAATCCGCCAACTGAAATGGCCGGCCTGTAGTATTGGAGGAAAATTATCGTTCCAATGCATTGAGAGTTATTTCCAACCTGTTTGCAGTGCAAAAATGCAGAACAGACGGGAGGAATGGCGGGAATGGTTATCCATATCCGCAGTCAAATCCAGGTCAGGGAAGCCTATGACAGATACGACAACGACAAAAACACGTCCTCTTTCACCTCATGTCAGCATTTATCGCTGGCCCATTACGATGGCAATGTCTATTGCCCACCGTATCACAGGAGGTGCTCTTTATGTTGGCACCTTGTTTCTTGCAGCTTGGCTGATGGCGGCTGCCTCCGGTGAAGGAGCATTCGAGACAGTAAACGGCTTGTTTAATTCATTTATCGGCCGCTGCATTCTGTTTCTTTATACATTGGCTCTAGTTCATCACCTTGTTGGCGGTGTGCGGCACTTTTTCTGGGATACAAGAACCTATCTCCTTGAAAAACATTGCGCGACCAAAACGGCTTGGGCCACGGTCTTTATTTCCATTATCGCGACGCTTCTTATCTGGATCGTCGGTTATTGCGTCCGTTAATGGCAGGGAGATATTTATGAAAAAAGATTTCAGAACAGAGCTTGGAAAAGTTCGGGGCTGGGGAGCTGCGCATACAGGAACAAGCCATTTTTGGGCCCAGCGTATGACAGCGCTCGCCAATGTCCCGTTATTCATCTTTTTTATCGTGCTTGTTGTCTCTCTTGTCGGCAAGGATTATGCAACGGTTCATGCAACTTTGGCAAATCCGGTTGTGGCCGTCGTGATGGCATTGATGATTCTCTCGGGCATCTATCATATGAAACTGGGTATGCAGGTCATATTGGAAGATTATCTTCCGAATGAAGCAACACGCATCCTGATGTTGTCACTCAATACGTTCTTTTGTTACGCTATTGGTGCCGGTCTGCTTCTCGCCCTTCTAAAAATTTCATTGGGAGGTTGATCTCTATGGTCACCACTTCTTCAACTCAGTCCACTTCACAAAGTGGAAAAGCCTATCATTATGTCGATCACAAATTCGATGTTGTTATTGTCGGTGCAGGTGGTTCGGGATTGCGGGCAACATTGGGAATGGCCGAACATGGCTTGAAAACAGCTTGTATCACCAAAGTCTTCCCGACCCGTTCACATACTGTTGCCGCGCAAGGCGGTATTGCAGCATCCCTATCCAATATGGGGCCTGATAATTGGCAGTGGCATATGTATGACACAATCAAAGGGTCTGATTGGCTCGGTGATATGGATGCCATGGAATATCTGGTACGCAATGCGCCTGCTGCTGTTTACGAACTTGAACATTATGGCGTGCCGTTTTCGCGTACCGAAGATGGTAAAATCTATCAGCGCCCGTTTGGTGGACATACCACCGATTTCGGAGCCGGTCCGCCCGTTCAGCGTACATGTGCAGCCGCCGACCGTACAGGACACGCGATTCTGCATACACTTTATGGTCAAAGTCTGAAGCATAATGCGCAATTTTTTGTTGAATATTATGCACTCGACCTCATCATGACAGATGGTGTTTGCACAGGTGTTGTGGCCTGGAATCTTGACGATGGAACCATTCACCGTTTTTCGGCAAAAATGGTTGTTCTGGCAACCGGTGGCTATGGCCGTGCTTATTTTTCGGCAACCTCTGCCCACACTTGTACAGGTGATGGCGGCGGCATGATTGCCCGTGCCGGTTTACCGTTACAGGATATGGAATTTGTCCAATTCCACCCGACCGGTATCTATGGCTCGGGGTGTCTGATTACTGAAGGTGCGCGTGGTGAAGGTGGTTACCTCATCAACTCGGAAGGCGAGCGTTTCATGGAACGCTATGCTCCTTCGTTCAAAGATCTTGCTTCGCGTGACGTTGTTTCGCGTTGTATGACGATTGAAATCAGGGAAGGACGTGGCGTCGGACCGAAAAAGGATCACATCTATCTGGTTTTGAGCCATATTGATCCGGCAATCTTGCACGAACGGCTTCCGGGAATTTCCGAATCCGCCCGTATTTTTGCCGGCGTTGATGTCACCAAAGACCCGATACCGGTTATTCCGACGGTTCACTATAATATGGGTGGTATACCAACCAATTATTTCGGTGAAGTATTAAACCCGACGGAAGATGAACCCGATCGTGTCCAGCCGGGCTTGATGGCTGTTGGTGAAGCGGGATGTGCATCCGTTCACGGTGCTAACCGCCTCGGTTCCAACTCGTTGATTGATCTTGTGGTATTCGGTCGTGCAGCAGCTATCCGCGCGAGCGAGGTTATCGACCGCAAGTCGGAAATTCCGCCAATCAATGAACAGGCTGTCGAAAAGATTATGGATCGTTTCGACCGTATCCGTTACGCCAATGGAGCCAAGCCGACGGCCGAGCTGCGTGAAAAGATGCAGCGTGCCATGCAGGAAGATGCGGCGGTTTTCCGTACCGAAGAATCGCTTCGTCAGGGATGCAAACGCATTTCGGAAATCTGGAATGAATTACCGGACGTAAAGGTAACTGATCGTTCGCTCATTTGGAATTCCGATCTGATGGAAACATTGGAGCTGGAAAACCTCATGGCCAACGCAATATCGACGGTTTATTCGGCAGAAGCCCGCCATGAAAGCCGTGGTGCCCATGCACGTGAGGACTACCCGGAGCGTGATGACAAGAACTGGCGCAAGCACACGCTTTCGCGCTTGTCACAAGACGGGAAAGTTACGCTTTCCTATCGTGGTGTCCACCTCGACCCGTTAACCAAAGAGGAAGACGGTGGCATTTCGCTCAAGAAAATTGCGCCCAAGAAGCGCGTTTACTAAGGGGAGATATTGATAATGGTTCATATGGCGCTTCCCAAGAATTCGCAAATCAAGCCGGGTAAGGTCTGGCCGAAGCCGGCTGACACCTCGAAATTGACCGAATTCCACATTTACCGCTGGTCGCCGGATGACGACCAGAATCCGCGTCTCGATACTTATTATGTCGATCGCAATTCTTGCGGACCAATGATTCTTGATGGGCTTCTATACATCAAGAACCATGTTGACCCGACTTTGACATTGCGTCGTTCATGTCGTGAAGGTATTTGCGGCTCGTGTGCGATGAATATTGACGGCTCCAATACTCTTGCCTGTATTACAGGTATGGACGAGGTCAAACATCCGATCAAGATTTATCCATTACCATCCATGCCGGTGGTAAAAGATCTGGTGCCGGATCTCAACCGCTTCTACGCTCAACACCGGTCGATCGAACCGTGGTTGCATACGGTTTCGCCGGAGCCGGAAAAAGAATGGTTGCAGAGCCATGAAGACCGCCAGAAACTGGACGGACTTTATGAATGTATCCTTTGTGCATGTTGTCAGACATCTTGCCCGAGCTATTGGTGGAATGGCGACCGTTATCTGGGACCGGCCGTTTTATTGCAGGCCTATCGCTGGATTGCCGATTCGCGCGACGAAGCCAAGGGTGAACGGCTTGATAATCTGGAAGATCCATTCCGGCTCTATCGTTGCCACACCATCATGAATTGTGCGCAAACATGCCCGAAGGGGTTGAACCCTGCAAAGGCTATTGCCGAAATCAAGAAATTGATGATTGAACGGCGCGTCTAGCCAAAACATTTTTGCGAATTTGTTTATTTTGAAAGCCGTGTGGGATAGCCACACGGCTTTTTTGTTTCAATTCTACCGGCACTGACAGCTTTTTGCGCTTTAACGAAAATAGTTCGATCTTTCGTTGTGTGAATAAGGATGAATTTCCCATGGGTAAGCCGTGCCAATATCGCTATTCGCGGTTGAAATCATGCCAATCACCACATTTCCAATCACGTTCAGTCGGGTGTGCGGATGGAAATCCGAAAAAGCAACTTGCGGTTCATGGTTAGATTGCTTGCCGTGAGACGGTACTAATTGTTTTCTCCGAGCCAATTTTCACAATCGTCAAATGGATCGGGCTTATATTCTTTTGCTCCGTTCTCTTCCGATTATAAATGTTCAATTATTTCCAGGTTCGAGATAATGGCATGACAGATGTTTTTGCCATTCCGTTGCCTTGATAGAAGAAGGGCTTGGCGTGCGAAACCGTCTCGTCAGGCTTATCCCGATTATTTCCTTTCCCGACTATCCCGATTATCAACGGTAATCAGGTTTTAATGTTATTCACCGTCAGCGCCGCTAGGTTCAGTGGCTCTTTTATCAGGTAGTCATAGATCGTTTTAAGGGTAAGCAGCAATTTGGGCAGGATTTTATACCCGTAAGTCTATTCTGTTTGATTGCCAAGAGTAATGATGACAAGGAACGACGAACGATCAATGATCTCGAATATCAGAATCGTTTTTTTTAAAGGGAATGAAGAACATATAGAAAACCGAATCGCTTCCGCTTAGGTAATCCGGATTTCGGGAATCCAAGGGAACGGTGTCAGGAGCACTTCCGATTGTGGCATAGCATCAGTTCACAAAAATTCGGGCATATTTAGGCGACGGGCTTACCCATTCTTCAGACGAAATAGAAATCCGGCCTTTTAAATCGAACATTTTTAAATCGGCCTTTCGCAATCAGACCTGCCACTAACAAAATAGCATCTATTTAACGGCAAGGTCTGATTGAAAATTCCATATGCCTTAAATTCTGGTCACCTGAAAGACTTTTATTAGAGGTTTTAAAGCGCTTCCCCTAAAAGGAGTTTAGGTGCTCCGTCAGTAATTCCGGCAGCTTCCTGAATGAAATAATTTTTCATTCTCGGCATCCGTTCGACCAGACCGAGACCGACATCGCGCAACAAGCGTATTGGCGAAATATCATTGGAAAACAAGCGGTTGAGTACGTCTGTTGTTATCCCCATACGCACTGTCTCGAATCTGCGCCAAGCCTGATAGCGTTCCAGTCCCACGATTGAACCAATATCGAGTCCGAGACGGGCAGTTTCAACAATGATTTGAGCCAGTGCTGCAACATCCCTAAACCCAAGATTTAAACCCTGCCCAGAAATGGGATGAATGCCGTGGGCCGCATCACCGGCAAGTGCAAAACGTGGCTTCACAAAACTTCTTGCGAGCGTAAGCCCGAACGGAAAAGCACGCCTGTCGCCGACAAGTTTCAAAGCACCGAGATGGTGTCCGAAACGGGCTTCGAGTTCGGCTTCAAAAACAATATCATCGGCAGCCATAAGCCTTTTTGCATCGTTTTCGCGTTCGTTCCAGACAAGCGAAGAGCGATTGCCTTTCAGCGGCAAAATAGCGAAAGGACCGGCGGGAAGAAAATGTTCTTCGGCACGTCCATTGTGTGGCCGTTCATGTTCGACAGTACAAACAATGCCCATTTGTCCATAAGGCCAATAAACGGTTTTAATATCGGCAATATCACGGAGTTTTGAGCGCACGCCATCGGCTGCGACAAGAAGACGGCTTTGCAATGTTTTCCCATTGCTCAAATCAATGAGCATTTCGTTGCCATTATTGGTAAAATTATCGACACTCAGCTCTTCCAGAACAGCTATTTCCAATTCTTCAGCACGGCGGTGGAGTGATGCATTCAGATATTTGTTCTCGACCATATAGGCAAATGGTTCACCGGGTGCGACATTGCCTTCAAAGGTAAGGAAAACCGGCCTTACAGGATCACTATTGCGTGAGTCCGTAATAATCATGTCATTGATCGGTTGTGATAATGGTTCTATCTCATCCCAACATTGAAGCTGTCGAAGCATACGAATGGCAGCTGCAGCAATTGCCGAAGCACGCGGGTCGGTTTTCCAGCTATCCTTTGGGGCGGCGTCAATTACCGCGATTTTTAGGGAAGGAACAGCCTGTTTGATAGCAACAGCCAGTGAAAGACCGACATAGGCACCTCCCGCAATGACGAGATCCAGAATTTTATCGGTGGGGGTTGCCGAAGAAGACATATAGCTTCCTTTCGTAAATATGTATGAGCTTAATGGTTGTTGACAATCATCAGCTTTCCTGTTTCACCTAATCGGTTTCGTTCAACCATTTAGGTGAATATGGCTCATGTCCGATCGACTTCAACATCTGTTATCCATACTGGATTTAGAAAAAATTGACCAGAATTTGTTTCGTGGTCAAAGTGGAAATTCACGCTGGCAACGCGTTTTTGGCGGCCACGTTATCGCGCAAGCATTGGTTGCTGCCCATCGCAGTGTCGCGCCGGACAGGTTTATCCATTCGCTTCATGCCTATTTTATTCGCCCCGGTGACCCGGATCGTCCAATTATTTACGAAGCCGAGCCGCTACGTGACGGAAGAAGTTTTTCTGTTCGGCGTGTGGTTGCCAAGCAGAATGGCGTTGCCATTCTTTCGTTTTCAGCTTCTTTCCAGATTGATGAACCGGGACTTGATTATCAACGCCCGATGCCAGAAAATTTGCCGGAACCGGAAATATTGAGTGGCGACCAGGCCATCGATCAGGCTATTCTTGAATCGGCACCGGAAACCATCCGCAATTATTGGAATCAGCAACGTCCGTTTTTAATTCGCCCGATTGATCTTGAAGATTATCTCAATCGCGACAAACACCGGCCGATACAACGCTGCTGGTTCAAACTTAACGGAAAAGTCGACAGTACAAGAAGTCTCAATTCTGCTCTTCTTGCTTATCTTTCCGACATGACGTTGCTTGATACGTCGCTGATCGTTCATGGATTATCCATTTTTACCCCCGGTCTTATTCCGGCAAGTCTTGACCATTCTATGTGGTTCCACCGTCCTTTCAGCCTTGATGACTGGATGCTTTATGATATTGAAAGCCCTAACACCAACGGGGCACGCGGTTTGGCTCAGGGTTATATTTACACACGCGACGGAAAATTGATTGCAAGTGTCGCACAAGAAGGGCTTATCCGCCTTGTGGAGCCAAAATCATAAAAGATAAAAGACGGGTGTAACAGCTATTAAACTATAAGCAAAGAGGCCGGTTTCATTTGTGTTCTTTGAACCGGCCATTGATTGTTCCGGTCGTGAAAGAACAGATTTCCGTTGTGGTTTCTCGACCTTATCCATTTGCGATACGGGGTGTGAAATTCCGGCCGTTAAAGCCGGTTTGCCGGTGCGGCATTATATTCCGGTATTATTTTATTGAATGGCAATATTTTAGCGAATGATATTGCCAAAAATAATGGCAGCTTCTAAAGCCGCCATTCCGAAATGTTTTTTTAAAAAAAGCTGTTTTATCGACTTCAACAAGGCGGCTTTTCCCCCCCCCACAACTTTTCAATCCGGAAGATCGGGCAAATTGCATATTCTATCAGGTTTAAAACCTGAAACAGCTTCCACTATTTTTTGCTAAATATTTTGGCTTGACCGGAGCAACCATTGCTCTCGTCTTTTCGGTGTCTTTCTTCCCGACGAACCGTCAAATCCCGAATTTTTTACGGTCTCTACCCCAATTGGCATGAGTCTTGAATAGCTTTATCGCGTGTCCGGAAATTTTCAGATTATTTCTGGTCGAAACCAAGCCGAGGAGAAGACAAGCCATGAAATACATTTCTGCTATTATAAAGCCATTCAAGCTCGACGATGTGAAAGATGCACTTTTGAATATGGGTATTGATGGACTTACCATCACCGAAGTCAAAGGATATGGACGCCAGAAAGGCCATACCGAAATCTACCGCGGAGCCGAATATGCAATCAGTTTTCTGCCTAAAATAAAGATCGAAGTTGCCGTTCCGGCAGATCAACTTGATCGTGTATTGGAAGTCATTACGGAAGCAGCCCGCACCGGACAAATCGGAGACGGGAAGATATTCGTTTGGTCACTTGATCGAACCTTGCGCATAAGAACCGGCGAAACCGATGAAAATGCACTTTAGATGACGATAAATCGGAAGCAAGTTGCCTAAAAAATATGCAAAATAATAAAATGATTATCATATGTGCGTTTTTTCACGCATAAATAACGGTTCAAAGCAATTGGCATGAAACTTGTTAGATATTGAAATAACCGAACGTGGTGCACGTTCTTTTCCAAATGGAGAGGTTTTATGGCGAGTTTAAAAAAATTGGTTCCAATGGCGGTCGGTGCATTTGCGTTAATCGGAGCGGATGCAGCTTTCGCACAGGAAGTAGAAACGGTGACTGAAGTTGTCACCGAAATTCCGGCAAAGATAGATTCTGGCGATACGGCATGGATGCTGGTTTCAACTGCATTTGTTCTGCTCATGACAATACCGGGTCTTGCACTTTTTTACGGCGGCATGGTGCGTAAGAAAAATGTTCTTTCAACAATGATGCAGAGCTTTGCAATATGCTGTCTTGTCAGCGTGATCTGGTTTGTTGTGGGCTATTCCTTCGCTTTTTCCGGAAAAAATCCATATTATGGCGATTTTTCACTCTTGTTCTTGAAGGGCATTTCGATTGATGACCTTAACGGAACATTTCCGACCTATCTTTGGGTTACTTTCCAGATGGCCTTTGCCATTATCACACCGGCATTGATTACCGGCGCATTCGCCGAGCGAATGAAGTTTTCTGCAATGCTGTGGTTTATGGGATTGTGGTCGATTTTGGTATATGCGCCAATTTGCCATTGGGTCTGGGGCGGCGGCTTTCTCGGAAAAGATGGTGTCCTCGACTTTGCCGGTGGTACAGTCATTCACGTTAACGCCGGTGTCGCCGGTTTGATTACGGCTCTTGTTCTTGGCAGACGGCAGGGTTATCGCACGGTCAATATGGCACCGCACAATCTTACTCTTTCTATGATTGGTGCTTCATTATTGTGGATTGGCTGGTTCGGTTTCAATGCCGGTTCTGCGGGTGCTGCAAACAAAGTTGCAGCCGTTGCAATGTTGAATACGCAAATTGCCACTGCTGCCGGTGCTTTATGCTGGATGATAGCGGAGTGGGCAGTATCCAAAAAGCCTTCGGTTCTGGGAATTATTTCAGGTGCAGTTGCCGGACTTGTTGCCATTACGCCGGCGGCCGGTTTTGTCGAACCGGGCGGTGCTATCATTATCGGCGTCATTGCCGGACCGGTTTGCTATTTTGCTGCAGTATTCGTCAAACGTGCATTGGGATATGACGATTCGCTCGATGCTTTCGGTGTCCATGGTGTTGGTGGCATTATAGGAGCGCTGCTCACAGGCTATTTTGCTTCCGATATTTTCTTTACCGATCCGGAAGCCTATGCAAAAGTTTCAGTGCTCAATCAGGGTTTCGGTCTTATCGTGGCGATGATCTATACTGCAATTGTAACCACGATTATTCTTTACGTGGTCAAAGCTGTCATCGGTTTGCGCCCGACCAAACAACAGGAAATCGAAGGATTGGATATTTCCCTTCACGGCGAAACAATCCAGTAGAATTTTCTTAAAAACAACCCGAACTTTTGGCCCGCTTCAAAAAGCGGGCTTTTTATTTTGCCTGTCGTTTTTTCGATTGGTTAATAGCCCGTTAACTCTCTCGTTTTATAGTCACGTTTAAAAATTATCTTTCGGTCGTTTTCGGGTTTTCAGGTTAGGTTATGCGTCAGGAATCATCCCCTTTTGATTTAACCACAGATGGAGCTTATCAAAGCCCGCATCTGGTGGAGATGTTTTCCCGACAGATCGGATCTTTTATCGGCATCGGCATATTGATTTTAATCGGGCTTGCGGCGGCGGCTCTCGCAACATGGAATGTTGCCGACCCCTGTTTGAGTTATGCCAATGACAATCCGGTTACAAATATCATGGGATGGCCGGGTGCCGTCTTTGCCGATATTGCTATGCAATTTTTCGGGCTTGCAAGTGTCGCGGCTCTCCTTCCCCCATTTTTCTGGGCAGTACTTCTTATTGCCCAAAAAGATATAGGAAGGCTCGTACACCGTATATTTTTCTGGTTGATTTCCGCTTTCTGTTTTGCAGGCGTTATCGCTCTGGTTCCGCCTTTCGCACATTGGCCGATGCCTATCGGGCTTGGGGGTGTTTTTGGCGATAAAATTCTGAATTTTGCCTATCTGTTTTTAGGATCGCTTCCGGCTGTTGTTTCAACCTCGATTATTGCTGCGGTTTTAGGGCCTTTGGCATTCTGGACGGCAGCCATCGCGGGAGGCGTTGTCGGGCGTCGTAATCGCAAGAAAAAAGCAAAATCCAGACGCAAACAGGAAAACCGCCTGCAAATGGGCGAAGATGACGAACCGGCTCGCGCCTCGTTAATGGTGACGGTTCTTGGCGGAACGATGCACCTGTTCTATTTGCTCAGGGCTGAAATCGGCCGGTTGTTTCATCGCAAGGAGCCTATGTTTCCCCCTGTGCCGAATAATTTTGGCAATGGCTCTTCGTCAAGAGGCCGGATTGAACCGGATTTTTCCGCGCCCGATAGCGAACCGGACGAAATGCCATGGTCTGATCCGGAAGAAGAAGCCGCTGTTCCGCCTGAAGCCAAACGCAAAACGAAGTTGCATCAGGCAAACGGGTTTGAATTGCCAAATGTCGACTTTTTAGCCGAACCGGAACTAATCGACAAAAGTGACCTCCTCACGCCCGAAGCTTTGAAAGAACGAGCCGGTCAATTGGAAAGCGTATTGGAAGATTTCGGTGTCAAAGGGCAGATTATCAATGCGCGTTCGGGGCCGGTTGTGACCCTCTATGAATTTGAACCGGCACCGGGCATAAAATCGTCACGCATCATCGGATTGGCCGATGATATTGCCCGTTCGATGAGTGCCATATCGTCGCGCGTTGCTGTTGTGCCGGGGCGCAATGTCATCGGCATTGAATTACCTAACCCGAAGCGCCAGATCGTTTACTTGCGTGAAATCATTGCAACACGTGATTTTTATGAAAACAAAGCCAAACTCGGTCTTGCTCTCGGCAAGACAATCGGTGGTGAAGCAGTGATTGCCGACCTTGCCAAAATGCCGCATTTGCTGGTCGCCGGTACGACCGGTTCCGGTAAGTCGGTGGCAATCAATACGATGATCCTTTCGCTTCTTTACCGGATGACACCGGAACAATGCCGGATGATTATGGTTGATCCGAAAATGCTGGAATTATCAGTTTATGACGGAATCCCGCATCTTTTGACTCCGGTCGTCACCGATCCCAAAAAAGCCGTTGTTGCGCTGAAATGGGCGGTTCGTGAAATGGAAGAACGCTATCGCAAGATGGCTAAAGTCGGCGTCAGGAATATTGACGGTTTTAATGAACGGGTGAGAGAAGCCGAACGTAAAGGCGAGCAACTTTCGCGCACAGTCCAGACCGGCTTCGATCACGAAACGGGAGAGCCGATTTATGAGACTGAAACGCTTGATCTTGCAACCATGCCTTATATTGTCGTTATTATAGACGAGATGGCTGATTTGATGATGGTTGCGGGCAAGGATATTGAAGGCGCTGTCCAGCGTCTGGCACAAATGGCACGCGCTGCCGGTATTCATGTTATCATGGCAACGCAACGTCCATCGGTCGATGTTATCACCGGTACAATCAAGGCCAATTTCCCGACGCGTATTTCGTTTCAGGTTACTTCAAAGATTGATAGCCGTACCATTCTTGGCGAACAGGGTGCAGAACATCTGCTGGGGCAAGGCGACATGCTTTTCATGATGGGGGGCGGGCGTATCCAACGCGTTCACGGGCCTTTTGTCGGGGATGAGGAAGTTGAACAAATCGTCCAGCACCTCAAAACACAAGGGGCTCCAGACTATCTTGATGCCGTCACAGAAGAAAGTGACGATGACAGTGATGATGGCGTTTCCGGCGGCACAAGTCATTTCGAGGATTCGCAAGATCCTTACGATCAGGCGGTTGCAGTCGTTTTGAGAGATCGTCGCGTATCAACCTCTTATATCCAACGCCGGCTTGGCATCGGTTATAATCGCGCCGCTACAATCGTCGAGCGGATGGAAGAAGAGGGCTTGATAAGCCCTGCCAATCACGCCGGAAAGCGCGAAATTCTGGTTCCTGAAGAGGGTGAACATTTTTAAAATATTTGTTTTAAGTTGCGGGCGCGTTGCCGCTCGTCGCCAATGTCATAGTGACGCCACAGGTTACTGCAAGAATAAATGCAGGAGATAATGAATGACAAAAACATGCGCATCCACTTTCAAAGTTTTTTATACTGCTATTGCTCTTGCAACAGCCGCAGTCACGACGGCTACTATCATGACACCGCCAGCTTTTGCCCAGAACACCAATTTGGCTGCCCATGCACAGGATATTGCAAATCATTTTGCTGCAATCCAGACAATGACCGGTGATTTTATACAATTCAGCCCGAAAGGCGAAATGACGGAAGGAACATTTTATCTCGAAAGACCCGGTAAAATTCGCTTCAGTTATAAAAATTCGCCGGTGCGCGTGATTACAGATGGCAAATCGGTAGCGATCAATAACCGTAAACTTGATACATGGGATCTTTACCAATTGTCGCAGACGCCCATGAAAATGTTGCTCGATACAAAAATTGATCTGTCAGATGGCAAATTATTGAGTGTCAGTCAGGATCAAGGGTCAACGACAATTATTCTTGCCGATAAGACATTGGGCAAAGGGCAAATTCGTATGATTTTTGATTCCAAAACTTATGAACTTTTGCAATGGACTATTGTCGACAAACAAAATCTTGAGACAACAGTACAGATTACCAATGTTCGTAAAGGCGTCAGGTTTGCCAAAGGAATGTTCGATATTCCCTATCAAAGAATTTCTATGAAAAGGAACTGAAATTAACTTTGAAAAGTTAAAGCCGGACAGTCAAAATATATAACCTGATTTTATAAGTCTTATTATAATTTGGTTAAAAAAGTACATATCCATTCTACAAAAATACAGAATAAAAATTAATTAAAATTAATTATAAACAATTTTTTAATTAGATTTTTTGAATATTGCACTATGAATTTGATAAATATAGTTTTGAATTATTTTTGTTATATTGATTCATTAAAAATAAGACCTGATATTTATTTATTAAAAGTCTTACCTGTTTTGAAAAGTCGCTCCCTATCACGGAAATAATTTTCCGGAATGGCCGGAATTCATGGCTTACTTCCGGTCAAGAAAATTCAGGAAACAATATGGTTCAGGCTAAAACTGGATTTTATCTCGTTTTGCGCTTAAAGAACCGGTAACCGCATTATTTCTCAATCAAGGTTCAAGTGTAATGAGTTTTTCAATTGCTACATGGAATATCAATTCGGTTCGTTTGCGTTTGCCTCTTGTGCTTCAACTTTTGCAAAAGGAAAAGCCGGATGTTTTGTGTTTGCAGGAAACCAAATGTCCCGATGATAAATTCCCGTATAAGGCCTTGCGTGCGGCAGGTTATGAACATATCGCTGTTCATGGGCAAAAAGGCTATCACGGTGTGGCAACCTTATCGTTGCGGCCATTCGAGGAAGTCGAGAAAAAGGAATTCTGTAACAAGCATGATTGCCGGCATGTTGCTGTCGTCATAAAGGCTGGTGACAAACATATCCGTATACATAATTTCTACGTTCCGGCAGGCGGGGATGAACCGGATCCGGAAATCAATCCCAAATTCCGTCATAAGCTTGATTTTCTGGAAGAGATGAAAGCCGTCAAAGCCGACATGGGCGACGGGCTTTCAAGCATTCTTGTAGGCGACCTCAATATAGCACCTTATGAAAATGATGTGTGGTCACATAAACAACTCTTGAAAATTGTCAGTCATACGCCGATAGAGACAAAAACATTGATTGAACTTTGTTCTCAAGGCGGTTGGGTTGACTTGATGCGCAAGAAAATTCCCGAACCGGAAAAAATTTTTACATGGTGGAGCTATCGGGCCAAGGATTGGGCGACGTCCAATCGCGGGCGCAGACTGGATCATATCTGGTCATCGCCGGATCTTGTACCACATATGCAGGAAATGGAAATTTTGACCGAGGCTAGAGGAATGGAGAAACCGTCCGATCATGTGCCGGTTATCATGCGTTTCGACCTTGCTTGAAAAAACGGGAATTGTTTCTATAAAGTCCATTGATTTGGTTGAACATGAACAAAATTTCACGAGATTTTCGTTTCTGTTTATGAAATAAGAAGCGCGGGAAAAACGTTTTTTGGCTGTATGGTTTTTTGATCGGAGCAGAAAAATAATGCGCAAATGCCGTTTGAAAACTGTCGGCCGATCAGCTCTTTTACTGGTTATTCTTGCCGGAGGGGCAATGCTTTCTGGCTGTCTTGTTGGCCCTGACTATCAAAAGCCTGTTTTCAAACTTGATGCCAAGTGGAGTTCCGATTCCCGTGAAACACCTTCATCACCGCCGGAACTGGCAAACTGGTGGCAAAGGTTCAATGATCCGTTGCTTGATAAACTTGTGACGGATGCCATTGCCGGTAACAATGATGTCCAGTCGGCAAAAGCAAAAGTTCGCGAAGCAAGAGCAAGCTTGTGGCAGACGACCGGCACATTATTGCCAAGTATCGACGGCTCGGCTTCTGCCAATCGCAATAAATCTGCAGGCGGGCCTGAGCGCAGCCAGTATCGTGGCGGTCTTGATTCAAGTTGGGAAATTGATCTTTTCGGCGCCAACCGGCGGGCCGTCGAGGCTGCAAAATATGGGCTTGATGGCGCCAAAGAAGATATGCGTGCGACAATGCTGACCCTGATTGGAGATGTTGCAACCAATTATGCGGAAATACGCGGGCTACAACAACAAATAGCACTGGCTCAACGCACGGCAATTGCCCAACGGCGCACCGCACAATTGACGAAAGATAAATTTGCCGCCGGTGCGGTTTCCCAACTTGATGTCTCGAACGCCGAAGGGCAGGCTGCCACCACCGAAGCCGGTATTCCGCAAATGCAGGCCAATCTTGCAACAACAATCCACCGTTTATCGGTTCTGACAGGCCAAAGCCCGACAGCCCTTAATGATGTCATGGCAAAAGCGGATAAAATCCCTGAACCGAAATGGCCGATTCCGGCAGGCGTTCCGGCCGATATATTATTGACGCGTCCGGATGTTCGTCTGGCCGAGCGGCAATATGCGCAAGCAACTGCTCGTATCGGCCAGAAGGAAGCCGACCGTTATCCTTCATTGACATTGACCGGCAATATTTCAACGGCTGCAACCCAGCCGGGTGAACTTGGAAAAAGTTCTTCGATCAGTTGGTCGGCAGGTCCGGGTGTCAGCATACCGATTTTTGAAGGCGGGCAGAGAATGGCTGCTGTAGAGGTTGCCCGTGCACAACGCGACCAATCGTTTATCAATTATCGAAGCAGCGTGTTGACGGCATTGGAAGATGTCGAAAATGCACTCGTATCCATGAGCAAGGAAAAACAACGCTCGGCTAAACTTGCCATTGCCGCCAATTCCTATGCCAAAGCATTGAGTTTATCCCGCTCGCTTTATCAAAGCGGCAATACCAGTTTTCTTGAACTGTTGAATGCAGAACGTTCCCATTATTCATCCGAACAGTCGCTGATTGAAAGCCGCGTTTCGATTACCAAGGACTATATTTCGCTCATGAAAGCATTGGGTGGCGGATGGAATGGTGCGGTTGACGATAAAAAACCTGAAATTGTTGACGGCTATACAGGTCCTCACATCAGAAAAGTTGAAGCAGAGAGCAAAACGCGATGAAAGCAAAAAAAACAGTCACCATTATTATTGCTGTGATTGCACTGATCGTGCTTTTGATATTTATCCATTCGGTATTTTTCACCACGGCTGCGCCGACTTACATGACATCCAAAGTCAAAAGGGGAGATATTGAAGTCAGCGTTCTTGCTAATGGCACGATAAAACCGCACCGTCTTGTCGCTGTGGGTGCACGCGCGACGGGTCGTATTATTTCTTTGAAAGTAAAACCGGGCAGTGTTGTCAAAGAAGGCGATCTGCTTGCCGAAATCGATCCGACAACGCAGACAAACGATTTGAAAAGCAAGGAAGCAGCGCTTGCCAATTATCGTGGCAAACTTGCCGAGCAGGAAGCGCAACTCGTTCTTGCCAAACAGAATATGACCCGCCAGCAAACGATGATTTCGTCCCATGCGGTTTCCAAAGCCGATTTCGATGATGCCGATGCGCAAGTCAAAATCCGTGCGGCACAGATCGACCAGTTGAAAGCCCAGATTGTGCAAGCGGAAGTCGATGTCGAGACAGCCAAAGTCAATCTCGGTTATACACGCGTAACAGCACCGTCCGATGGTACAGTTCTCGCCACTGTTGTTCAGGAAGGGCAAAACGTCAATGCTGTCCAGTCGGCTCCGACGATTGTTATTCTCGGCGATTTGTCGGTGATGACGGTACGCGCGGAAATATCCGAAGCCGATGTTATCAATGTCAAACCCGGTCAGGACCTTTATTTCAATGTTCTGGGTAATCGCAAGCGACACTATGAAAGCCGCTTGGAAAAAATCGAACCGGCACCGGAATCCATCCGCAATGACATCAGTTTCAATTCGTCGTCGACTGCTTCATCGAGTTCGTCAACGTCACAGGCCATCTATTATAATGGCACATTCAATGTGCCGAATGATGATGGTGTTTTGCGCACTTATATGACTGCGGAAGTCCATATTATTCTGGGGCGCGCTCAAAAAGTGCTGCTTATACCGAGTGACGCGTTGAATGATGTTTCGGGCAACAAAGCTGTGGTCAATATTCTTGACAAGAATGGCAAGGTCGAAGCCCGCGACATTGAAACCGGATTGAATAATAAAGTCATGGTCGAGGTGGTTTCCGGACTTGAAGAAGGCGAAACCGTTGTAACCGGAGTGAGCAACGGCACTATGCCTTCTACATCCGGAAGCCGTCATCGTGTGGGGCCATTCTAAACTATGGAAAACACTCACAAAGATGCGGTCATTGTGCTTAAAGACGTTATCCGCGAATTTCCCGCGGGCGAAACCAATGTACGTGTCTTGAAAGGAATTGATCTCACCATCCATAGGGGCGAGATGGTGGCAATCGTTGGCGCATCGGGTTCGGGAAAATCGACCTTGATGAATATTCTCGGCTGTCTCGACCGGCCAAGTTCGGGAAGCTACAAGGTTTCGGGCAAAGAAACATCGCAACTTTCTGCTGACGAACTTTCTGCGCTCCGGCGCGATCATTTCGGTTTTATTTTCCAGCGTTACCATTTGCTGGGGGAATTGACAGCACTCGATAATGTGGAAATTCCGGCGATCTATGCGGGGCGTTCCCCCGCCGAACGGGAAAAGCGCGCAACAGCGCTATTGGAACGTCTCGGTATGGGCGAGCGCATTACCCACCGCCCCGGACAACTTTCCGGCGGCCAGCAACAACGCGTGTCTATTGCCCGCGCATTGATGAATAATGGCGAAGTTATCCTTGCCGATGAGCCGACAGGCGCACTTGACAGCCATAGCGGCGAAGAAGTGTTGCGTATTCTGGAGGAAATTCACGCAGAAGGGCGCACGATCATTATCGTAACACACGATATGTCGGTGGCCAAAAAAGCCGAACGGATTATTGAAATCAGCGACGGAGAGATTTTGTCGGATAAACCGAACCAGCCGACAGAAGTAGCCACCGGTCATGCCGACGAAGTTGCAACAGAAGTTGTCAGCAACAAAAAAATCGGACTCTTGAGATCATTTCTTGACCGATTCCATGAAGCTTTCCGCATGGCCTTGTTGTCAATGAATGCGCATCGTATGCGGACATTTTTGACGATGCTCGGTGTTATTATCGGAATTGCCGCCGTGGTTTCCATGGTTGCTTTGGGAAATGGCACACAAAAACAGATTCTTGAAAATATCAATAGTCTGGGAAGCAATACATTGAATATCTTTGCCGGAAAGAGCTTTGCCGATATGCGTTCGGGTAAAGTCACGACACTGGTTGATTCCGATGCAATTGCACTTTCCGAACAACCTTATGCCGATGCGGTAACGCCGACTGTTACAACGTCGTCCACTGTCCGCTACGGGTCGATCGAATCGAACGTGACGGTCTATGGCGTAAGTGACCAATATTTCAAGGCACAAGGGGCAAAACTTGTTGAAGGGCGGTTGTTCGATTCGGAAAGTGTGCTTTCGCGTGCCACCGATCTTGTGGTTGAAAAGCAGGCCGTGCCAACGCTTTTTCCCGATAGCCATGAAAGCCCGATAGGCAAGGTGGTTCTGGTGGGAAAAGTTCCCACCCGTATTGTCGGTGTTATCGAGTTGCAGCAAATGGGGCCACCATCCGATACTTTGCAACTTTATTTGCCTTATACCACGGTGCAGACGCGTTTCCTCGGCAATAATACTGTTCGCTCGATTACGTTGAAAGTTGCCGATAATGTTGACTCACGTCTTGCGGAAGAGGCCGTCAAACGCTTCCTCGTCATGCGGCATGGCACAGAAGACTTCTTTATCCGCAATTCGGAAGAATTTCGTGAACAGGTCATTGCAAGCACGCAAGTTCTGACTTTGCTTGTTGCCTCCATCGCTTTGATTTCTCTTCTGGTCGGGGGAATTGGCGTTATGAATATTATGCTCGTCACAGTATCCGAGCGTATCAATGAAATTGGTGTTCGTATGGCAGTGGGCGCGCGACAGAGCGATATTCTCCAACAATTTCTGATCGAATCTGTGCTTGTTTGTCTCATCGGCGGGGCTTTGGGGATTTTATTAGGACTTTCTGTCGGGTGGATTTTTGCAGTAAGCGGTGCGCCGTTTAAACTTGTTTACTCGACAGGTTCGATTATTATAGCGTTCATCTTTTCAACCCTCATTGGCATCGGATTCGGCTTTTTGCCCGCTCGTAATGCTTCAAAACTCGATCCTGTGGCCGCTCTCGCTCGCGATTAGTTTAGCCGATGGGCAATGGATCGGGTTGATAAATATTGGAACTTGAAGGAAGTCAAAAGTGTCAAAAACCACTCCGGCAACCGCCTTTCTCGATCACAATCATATCGCCTACGAGTTCATTACCTATCATTATGATCCACATGCAGACCGCGTGGGGTTGCAGGCTGCCGAAGCAGTCGGAGCAGATCCCGAAACGGTTTTTAAAACGCTGATGGTGAGCGTCGATGGCAAACCCCATGTTGCGGTTTTACCATCCGATCAGGAAGCCAATATGAAAAAGCTTGCTGCCGCTTTCGGTGGAAAACATGCCGAAATGTTGAGTGTTGAAGAAGCTGAAAAGCTCACCGGTTATAAAGTAGGGGGTATATCGCCTTTCGGACAAAGGCGGCATCTGCCTACGGTTTTTGAAGAAACGGCCGAATTGTTCGATAAAATTTATATCAATGGTGGCGGCCGCGGTTTTCAGGTGAAGCTGCGTTCGACAGATGCGATCAATGTCCTTTCAGCAAAAGTTGCCGATTTCAAACGTTGAACAATGACGATAGATTGTCACCGAATATCATTTTGCCAATTGTTGAACATTTAGGCTTAAACGAAAATCGCTTCTATCAGAAATAGGCTCGCAACTCCGCACCGATAAATTTGATATATTCGCTTGCAAGCAGTCGTAATTCACCCAATTGCCTGAGCAGGCTTTGTTCACCGGTTCCCTCGCTGATCGGATAGGCGATAAAGTCGATATCGGGCATCAAGCGATTCAATTCGCGTAAAGAACGCGGCATATGATAATCGTTGGTGACAATATAAACCTTTTGGTAGTGATTTTTTCGGATCCAGTCGGTTGCTTCTTCCGCATTGCCCATTGTATTGATTGCTTCCCGTCCGAGATCCACACAGCATTGAAAGAGTTGCGGGTCGCTGTGGGTCACGCGTATCAAGGCCTGACTGTTGGTTGAAGGATTGACACCGCTGATGAGAAGCCGTCGACCCAATCCCTTGGCAAGCAGGTCAAGACCCGCTTCCATGCGACTTTCGCCGCCAGTCAACACAATTATTCCATCAGCCTCTGGTAAAGGATCGGGTCGGGCAAGACGCGATACTTTTTCGCTGAAATAGAAAAAACCGCTACCGAACAGAATAATACAAACGAGAATAAAAATGCTGACGGGTGGAAGATGTTTGAAAAACCGTCTTTTCCAACGCAACAATTTTATCCGGCTTAAGCTTTTGTGCTCCGGTTCCGGATCGGAAATTTGTGCGTATAAAGTGTATTCGCTCATTGTCAGAACAGATCACTTTCCTTGCGGTCGATGGATTTCAACTGGCTTAGAATTGTCAGGCGGCTTGTGACCATAGTTAACAATGCAACAAAGCCGATTAAAATGAAAATCTTGATATAGCTTGAAAGCCCAAGACTGAAATGTCCGAATAATGCCGAAGCCTGATCGCTTCCGGGTGTTCCGGCAGCAAAACGGGTCCAGAACGAAAAAACGATAAAAATAACGATACTTGTAAAACCGCCCAAAAATGCGCCCTTCAGACCGGTCTTGAAAAAATGGAAGTCGAATTGGCGGGCAATAAAACCGGCTTCGGCACCAATAAAGTAGAGCACTTCGACAATGTGGGCATTGGCTGAAAGAGCACTGCGCGTTGCAAATATGATGGTGAGCGTCAATGCAGAAATGACAAGTGCCAATATGATTACTCCGATAATGATCGTTGCGTGCGCCATTGTAACAAGGCGATTGATCGCATTGCGGTGGTCATCGAAACTGCCACCGGGAATTTGTGTTGCAACGGCATCGCTAATCATACCGAAATCGGCTTTATTGGTATCATCGAGGGTCACGACGACAAGACGTGGAATAGGCAGTTCCTTCAGTTCCAAACCGGTTCCGAGCCAAGGCTCAAGCAAGCGCTCGGTTTGAGCGCGGTCAATGATCTGAGCTGATTTGACGCCCGGAAAACCTTGCACAAGTTCGACAGCATAATTCAGAGTTTTTTCAATATCCAGTCCGTCAGTCGGCCGGATTTGAATTGTTGCTTCGCGTGAAATCTGGTTTTCCCAGTTGTGTGCCGAATAGCCGATCAGGTCAACCCCGCCAATCGACAGGGAAGCAAGCAGTGTCATGATCGCAATGACAACAACAAGCGCTTGCCCTGCGACATCACTCGCCGGAACAATTGACGTTTGTCCGGAAACGTTTCGACCTTGCCACAATTTTCGCGAATTCGGGGATGGGGAAAGCTCAGTCATAGAGTTCGAGCCTTCCGTCATTGAGTATCATCCGGCGAGCATCAATCTGCTCCATCAGGTTGACATCATGGGTGGCGATCACCACAGCGGTTCCCGACCGGTTGAGTTCGATAAACAAGCGCAATAATCTGCGCGCAAGAACAGGGTCGACATTGCCTGTCGGTTCGTCCGCCAGCAATATTTCCGGCTGGTCGATCAATGCGCGGGCAATTGCCACGCGTTGTTTTTCCCCGCCGGAAAGTACAGGGGGCAACACATCCATCCGTTCGCCGAGCCCCACCCATTGAAGAAGTTCTTCGACCTCGGCGCGATAGGTTGCTTCTTCACGCCCCCTCACGCGTAAGGGAAGCGAAACATTTTCATAGGTTGTCATATGATCGAGCAGGCGGAAATCCTGAAAAACGATTCCGATTCGTTGGCGTAATTTCGGCATATCATGCCGTTTTAAAAGCGCGGTATCGTGGCCGAATATATTGATAAGACCGCGTGTCGGTTTTAATGCCAGAAACATCAAACGCAATAATGTGGTTTTACCCGCACCGGAAGGGCCTGTCAAAAACTGGAATGACCCGTGCGGAATATAAAAGCTTATATCACGGAGAACTTCCGGCCCCATGCCATAACGCAAGCCTACATTTTCAAAACGAATCACTGTTAATTAACCTATTCTGCCCGCACAAATATTTATCCGGTTTTTCTTTTTTAAATGTTGGTAACCGCCTTAATGGCAATCTTGATTGATCGTGGAAAGGTATCTTGACCTGACGCCACTCTTTTTCCTATCCTTAACGAATATGGTTAAGTCGCGGTTAAAATTTATTATTGGCAACAGCTTTCTTGGTAGAAGCGTCTGTGTTACCCCGCGGCCATAAATTTTTATATGGATAATAAAATGCCCATAATTGATGGAAAGTCGATCGAAGTTCTTTTTTCGGAAGAAGAGATTGCCAACCGCAACCGTATCATAGCAAATGAAATTGCCGGAAAGAAGCCGGTAAACCTGTTGGTGTTACCGATTTTGAAAGGGTCATTTATTTTTGCTGCCGATCTTATCAGAGAGCTTCATCGCGCCGGTGTCAGTTCGTCTGTGGAATTTATCACAATTTCAAGTTACGGAGCCGGTCAGGAAAGTGGAGAAATAAAGCTTTTGCACGATTTCGATAGCGATATTACGGGGCGTGATGTTCTTTTGATCGACGACATTCTGGAATCGGGAAAGACACTCAAATTCGTGCGGGATCTTTTGAAAACTCGCGGTGCGGGGCGTATTTTTATCGCTGCTTTGCTGGACAAAGCCATGCGGCGCAAAGCCGATATAGAGGCGGATTTTGTCGGTTTTCCTTGTCCCGATCAATTTGTTGTCGGATATGGAATGGATGCCGGCCATGCGTTTCGCCAGTTGCCTTATGTCGGAGTGCTTCAAAAATAGTGATCGCATCGAGAAAATTGAGGCGCTCATACAAAACCGGTGGCTCAAGGAAAAATCTGCCTGATTTTCAAAAGTTCTGGCAGTCAGTGTCTTCTAGTAAACGTTGCAGTCATCTTCCGGTTACGACTTTCGGAATTTCATCGGAAAATCATTTATTTTATGATTCGGATTAAACACACTCTAGCCAATTGTCCGGTTTTAAAGAACCTTCATGCGTAATAATCGGGATTAAAAGGTCGGATTTAAATGCATTTGAAGGCCACAAACCGTTTTTTAAGGCTCGCAAGAATCAATTGTTGTTGAAAGATTGTTGCAGAATAAAAATGGTGAAGTGAGCGAAACATCATTTGAAGAAGTTTCAGACGGCGGAAGCAATGAGGTTGTTATCCTGTTCACCAAGCGATTTTGAAGTTTTACCCGAATAATTGTTGATTTTTATGTGTTCCCTTTATTGAGGAGGGAAATTATCCGGTGTACGGGGCGCTGAAAGCTCGAAGGAAAAACCTTCGGGAGCATAACTCAGATTGGCATGTCCATTAAAACGGGCGGGCAAAAGCCGTGTAATCAATTTGCTACCGAAGCTCAATTTGGTTGGCGCATGAACTGTCGGACCACCTCTTTCGCGCCAGGAAAAATGGAACTCGTTTTTATCAAGTGTCCAGATAATTTCTATAATTCCGGTTTTTGACGAAAGTGCCCCGTATTTGACGGCGTTGGTACTCAATTCATGAAGTGCCAAAGCCATGGAAAGAGCTGTTTGTGGTGATAAGGCAACCGGTGGGCCGGATACAACAAACCGGTTTTTGGTTTTGTCGTGAATATCAAGGCTGCTTTCGACAATTTGTTTGAGGTCGGCACTATTGGTTGCGCCTTGCGTCAAAATATCCTGCGCATGTGCAAGTGCATTCAGCCTCACAGAAAAATCCTGCAAAGCTTTTGTCATTGATGTTGCTTCGGTCAGCGTCTGATTGGCAATGCTTTGCACAATTGCCAAAATATTTTTAACCCGATGGGCAAGCTCGCTGGAAAGAATTGCCTGCTTTTCCTGCGCTTCCCGTCTTTCGGTAATATCTTGCAAAACGCCCAAGATCCGGTGTTTCATAGACTTGCCGACATCTTTAGGTGCGGCTTCTGCCCAATAGCCGATCCAGCGTAATTGTTTGGTATCAGCCCTTTTGATCTGGAACTCCAGATGCGTAATCAGGCTTTCATCCTGCCGTGTTTGCAACATCTGCTTTGCAATTTGTCGTGGACTATCCACGATCACAGAATAAAAGTCATCGAGTGGAAGTTCGGAACTTTCTTTAAAACCGAGTAGCTTCAAAAATTGCGGTGTCGCCTCGATCATATTGCGATCACGATCAATTTCAAATGCGCCAATACCGGCTGCCTGTTGAGCCAGTCGTAGACGTTCTTCACTCAGACGCAATGATTCGGAATGTAATTGTTCGTCGGTCCGGTCACGGACAATTTTTAAAAAACCTTGTTGTTTTCCATCATCGCTATAAAGAGCTTGCAGGTCACCCGATGCCCAGAAAGTCGTACCGTCTTTTCTTTGGTGGAAACGTTCAACGGCATCAATCCGATGAAGACTCGCCATTTGTTGGCGGGTTTCGGGTAGCTTGTTCAGCCGGTCTTCTTCGGTGAAGAGAATGTCCAGCGGCTGACCGATTACTTCTCCAGGTTTCCAGCCGAACAGTTTTTCTGCACCCGGACTCCAGCTCACAATCAGCCCATTCATATCCGCCGTCAATATTGCATAATCCAAGGCATTGTCGAGAATAAGTTGGTTACGCCACTCCTGTTTTTCAACACGTTTCATCGTGATTACACAGACTCCGTTTCAATAACCCGAAAATACAATCATGTACCTGAAGGTCTTTAGCGTCATCCCGCTTTTCCCATGAAAAATTATATCATTGAATAGCAGCTTTGTTAACTGTTTATCATGCGAGTTTATTTGAAAATCAATGATAAAAATTTAGACAGATAACTTATTAAAGGCTATTTGTCGGTTACCGTCTGAAAGACGCAGTGTATATTCACCGGATAGGTTCTGTCCCCCTTGCAATTTTCAATTCAGCTTCTTCCGGAAAAAATTAATATTTTTTGATTCTTATAGTGTTTATATTTCTATTTTTGATTTTATTTGAAAGTATTGAATTGATAAAACATATATCATTCTTTATTTTTAAAATTCTGTAAATTTAAACAATTTAAATATATATTATGTATAAATATTTTGTTTTTTACAGAATTAAAAATAAATAGGAATTTTATATTATATAGATAACATTTTATATTTTATATAAGAATGAATTCAAATTTTTAGCGCCGGTGCGATTATCATTTTATCAACGATCCGCATAGAGAGTGTATTTGTCGCCAACAAGTTGAAACATGCCAACAAGTTGAAACATGTAAATGTTGTTCAACATCATCATGATTATTGCAACATTGGTAACAATGTTGTCGATGAAACAAATGGCATCAACTTCTCATCGTTTAATAGCGAATGAACGCGATCATTTTTCGCGCAACAATGTAACCCGTCGCCACCGGCAGGCAAAACCTTTGCGTTCTCTCTCATCCGGAAAAGTCCTGATTTGCTTGACATTTAAGCAGTCGATCATCGGGGAAGAGACAATTTATCAGGCTTGAAAATAACATAAAGCGGCCTGAATTCTTATCCTTATATACGGGATTTGTTTTTGCTACGTTTGTTTTATTGCCAAATATAAATAGTGAAACTCTGCTAATATGTTTGACAATAGACCTTACGCATGTTGAGTTTGAAGTTATAAAAAGAAACGGCAGATCAAAGTCCGATCTTGTTCTTTGGTCATTGCACCGCAGACAATTGTGACTGTTTCAAAAGTGGCGTTCTGTAGTGGAAGGATTTGAAAATGGTAACAAAAAAACACGGACGTTATGATTCTTATCTCGAACAGGCACGTAACCTTCCTCCCATTAAAACGGCTATCGTTCATCCCTGTTCAAAAGAAGCAATGCTTGCAGCCATCGAGGCCTGGCAGGAAAAATTTCTGGAACCGGTTCTTGTCGGGCCGGAAGCTAAAATTCGTAATGCCGCAAAAGAAGCCGGTGTTGAAATTGAAGGCTTGGAAATAGTACCGACCGAGCACAGCCACGCTGCAGCCCAGAAAGCGGTTGAAATGGCAGCAGGCGGAAAAGTTCAGGCGCTGATGAAAGGGTCGCTTCACACCGATGAACTTTTGGGCGCTGTGGTAAGCGCACAATCCGGGTTGCGGACAGAGCGTCGTATCAGTCATGTTTATGCAATGGATATTCCTGCTTATCCCAAACCGCTTCTTATTACCGATGCGGCAATCAATATTCGTCCCGATCTTGATGACAAACGCGATATTATCCAGAATGCGGTTGATCTCATGCGCATTCTGGGGCTTGAAAAACCTCTGGTAGCCGTGCTTGCTGCGGTGGAAACGGTCAATTCAAAAATGCCCGCTACACTTGACGCGGCAGCTTTGACTGTTATGTCGATGCGCGGACAAATCACCGGCGCCATTGTTGACGGGCCGTTGGCATTCGACAATGCAATCAATTTGAAGGCCGCCGAAATAAAGGGCATTGTTTCACCTGTGGCCGGTAAAGCCGATATTCTTCTGGTGCCGGATCTTGAAGCAGGAAATATGCTTGCAAAACAATTGATGTATTTTGCCGATGCCGGTGCGGCCGGACTGGTTCTCGGTGCGCGTGTTCCCATTATTCTTACCAGCCGATCGGATAAAGTGGCCGTGCGGCTTGCGTCTGCAGCACTTGCAAAAATCATGGTCGAGCGGCGGTTCAAGTTGGAGAAGGCGCATCATGAATAACCGGATCATAACGTTCAATTCCGGCTCTTCATCCTTGAAGGTGGGGCTTTATGAAAATAATAATGGCCACGCGGAACAATTGGGTAAAGGTTCTATTGATCTCAGGCGCAATTGCTTTTCTTTTCGTATTGAAAAAACCGGCGAACAAATAGCGGCTTCACCGCTTCCTGAAAAAGCCGATGACAAAGAAATGCTCGGCCGTGTTTTCGGTTGGCTGACCGAAAGAATGGACATCGGAGATATTAAAGCGGTCGGTCACAGGATTGTTCATGGGGCCGATATTTTCAGGGATGCCTGCATCGTTAATGATAAGACACTTGATTATATGGAATCACTTATTCCGCTTGCACCGCTTCATCAACCGGCAAATCTCCGGCTGATTTATCTTGTTAAAAAACTTTATCCCTCACTTATGCAAACGGCCTCTTTCGATACGGCCTTTCATCAGGGGCAGAGTGACAGGGTGAGACGTTTCGCCATTCCCCGCATTCTGCATAACCGCGGCATCAAGAAATATGGTTTCCATGGGCTTTCCTACCACTATATTTCGGAACAACTGCCAAAATTGCCAAAAGATGTCAGAATAAAAAATGTCGTTGTGGCACATCTTGGAAGCGGTGCCAGTCTTTGCGCATTGAAAAATCAACAAAGTGCCGAAACGACCATGAGTTTTACAACGCTTGACGGTGTGCCTATGGCAACGCGTTGTGGGGCGTTGGATGCGGGGGTTCTCATCCATCTCTTGCGTAACAAGCGTCATAGTGTCAGTGACATGGAATATATGCTTTACCATTCGAGCGGCCTGCTCGGTATGTCCGGTATCAGCGCCGATTGTCGTGATCTGGTGGCGTCGAAATTGGAACAGGCAAAACAGGCTCTTGATGTTTTTACCTTGCGTATTGCGCAGGAAATCGCGCGTTTGGCAGTAACTTTGGAAGGGTTGGATACAATTATTTTCACCGCCGGTATTGGTGAACACCAACCTGAAATTCGCGAAGCGGTTTTGGAACAATTGCGATGGATGGGCATCGAGATTGACTATCAAGCCAATAATGCCAATCAATCACGGCTAACAACGCTTGATAGCCCTATTGCCGCCTTCATAATTCCCACGGATGAGGAACAACGCATTGCCGACGATGCAGCCCGCCTTATGACGGAAAATGGAAAAAAGTGACACCGATTTTTCGGTATAACGTTTTTTTTGAAGCACGACTCCGGTCGCTATGTGTGTTTGATGTGTTGAACAACAAAACAATTATTCAAAACCGGACATAGGCTGTTTTAAATCGTGATGGTTTTGTTCAATTTCAGACAACACCGTCAATTTCAGACATAAGCGTAAATTCCAGATATAATCTTCAATTTTAAACATGGTCTTCGATTTCGGATATAACCGGCAATGTCGAAGATTGAATTGCGCGCATGAAACGGTGCTGGCGTTACAGGCTTTTTGTGCATTTTATAATTTTCGATTTTTTTTAAAATTGAACCGGATCGACCAGTTCACGGGGGTCATTTCCGGATGATGGTTTCATGAAAATCAATAAGCGAATTTGCAACCGCCCATGCACTTCATATCTTTTTGAAATTATAAGCGTGACTATTTCGCAGGCTCTGCATTCTGTCATGAATTTTGCGCATTTATGACCGGTTTGGTCGTTGATTGCAAGTTATGTTGCAATACACATCGGCTGCCAATGCGCCAGAGAATACAATATGCCAGAGAATACAATGCGGGAAAGGGAATACAATTTGCGTAAATGATATTATGTGCGCAAGCGATACAATGAAGGAGATATGCAAGTGCAAGCGCCACAGGCGATACAATGCGCGCGATACTCAAGTGCGTTTAACCGCCGCCACGGGCGAAAAAAAGCGATGCTATTCAGCCAATTCGTGCGCCCGTGAGCGATTGTGGTCAAAATCACCGGAATTATCCGGTGATTTTGTTTTAAGCCGGCTTCTTGTTCAAACGGTTGGCTATCAGATCTTCAACAACTTGTGGTTCGGCAAGTGTTGAAATGTCGCCTAAATTTTCAAATTCGTCTTCGGCGATCTTGCGTAAAATTCTTCGCATGATTTTGCCTGAACGCGTTTTCGGGAGACTCGGTGCAAACTGGATTTTATCGGGTGTGGCGATCGGTCCGATTTCGTTTCTGACATGTTTGACAAGGTGCTGGCGCAATTCGTCAGTGGGTGCAACACCCTCCATCAATGTTACATAGCAATAAATTCCTTGTCCTTTGATCGGGTGCGGATAACCGACAACCGCAGCTTCGGAAACGCTGTGATCGGAAACAAGTGCCGATTCGACTTCGGCTGTTCCAAGGCGATGGCCAGAGACATTGAGAACATCATCGACACGACCGGTTATCCAGTAATATCCGTCATGATCCCGCCTGCAACCGTCGCCGGTAAAATATTTCCCCTTATAGGTCGAGAAATAGGTTTCGACAAACCGGTTATGATCGCCATAAATGGTTCGCATTTGGCCGGGCCACGAATCGATAATGCACAAATTACCGTCATTTTCGCCTTCCAGTACTTCACCTTCATTATCAACCAGTTCGGGTTTGACACCAAAAAACGGGAGTGTTGCCGATCCGGGTTTGAGGTCGGTTGCACCGGGTAAAGGCGTAATCATGTGACCACCGGTTTCGGTTTGCCACCATGTGTCGACAATCGGGCAACGCTCGTCACCGACTTTATTATAAAACCAGTTCCACGCTTCCGGATTGATCGGCTCGCCAACCGAACCAAGAATGCGCAATGATGTCCGTTTTGACCGTTCGACATATTCGTCACCGGCTCCCATCAATGCACGTATGGCGGTCGGAGCTGTATAGAGGATGTTGACCTTGTGCTTGTCGACAACTTCCCAGAAACGTGCCTGATCGGGAAAATTGGGTACGCCTTCAAACATAAGGGTTGTCGCGCCATTACATAACGGCCCGTAAACCAGATAGGAATGTCCGGTCACCCAACCGACATCGGCAGTACACCAATAAACTTCGCCTGCATGATAATCGAACACATATTCATGCGTCATTGCTGCATAAACAAGATAACCGCCGGTTGTATGAAGAACACCTTTCGGTTTACCCGTCGAACCGGATGTATAAAGGATAAAAAGCGGGTCTTCGGCTTTCATGCGCGCTGGCGGGCATTCGGGTTTCGCATTGGCCATTTCTTCGTGATACCAGAAATCGCGACCGGGCGCCCAGCCGATCTTGCCGCCTGTTCTGCGCACAACCATCACCTGATTGACCAGAACATATTGGCGAGCGGCAATGTCTATCGCGTGGTCGACATTTTCTTTCAAAGGAATGGGCTTGCCACCACGTACGCCTTGGTCGGCCGTAATGATAAAGGTCGATTCGCAGTCAACAATACGTCCGGCAAGTGCCTCCGGCGAAAAGCCTGCAAAAACAACTGAATGGACAGCGCCGATACGTGCACAGGCGAGCATTGCATAAGCGGCTTCAAGGATCATGGGGAGATAGATTGTAACCCGATCACCTTTTTTTACGCCGCGTTTTTTTAAAATATTGGCGAAGCGGCAAACATTGTCGTAAAGCTCTTTATAGGTGACTTTTTTATCAATATAGGGGTTGTCACCTTCCCAGATCATGGCAACCTGATCGCCACGACTTTTCAAATGCCTGTCGATGCAATTATAGGTTACATTTGTGACGCCGTCTTCATACCATTTGATTGATACGCGTCCGCGAAAACTTGTATTTTTTACCTTTGTAAAAGGTTTGAACCAGTCAATGCGCCGGCCATGTTTCGACCAGAATGCATCCGGATCCTTTATGCTTTCATCATACCATTGAAGATATGTTTCACGATCAATCAGGGCATTTTTCTTGATATTACTAGATACAGGATAGACTTTATCCGACATCTTCTCCTCCTTTCGTGCTGCAATTCTCCTCACGCAACACTTTCTTTATGAAATATCCATTTGTGATGGGTATTTGATATTTACATTAAATGGTATCGTCGGCTTCTTGGAAGTCTTAAAATGATGTTTTTAAAAAACTTATCGTGAATGATTAGAAAAAATCGAAGTAAAATAATTAGAAATTGTCAATTTTTGTTTGTTTTTTACTGAAAATATTCGCCAAGGCATCGATTTTGAAAGACCGGGCAGTAGTTAAAAACAATGAAGTCGTGGCACTTCATGTTGTGTTCGGTATTTGAAAGGAAAATGCTATGTTGGATGAAAAGCTGATACTCTCGCGTGAAGAGGCATTAAAAAGCGGAACCGATGGTTCATCACAAAAATCAGGTCATCAGACAGCAACCGGATCTGCTTCAAAGGCTCAATTGAAAAATCCGCTGGATGCCTATCCACGCCCACCCTATTCGACGGAAAAACAACAAGCTCCCGGACTTGCATCAAAGTTGACACCACTCGCCGATCATGGCGAAAAAACTTACAAAGGGTCGGGTAAACTTTTAGGTAGAAAAGCCTTGATTACGGGTGGTGACAGCGGCATCGGGCGGGCGGTTGCAATAGCTTTTGCGCGTGAAGGTGCCGATGTTGCAATTAATTATCTGAAAGAAGAAGAATCAGACGCGCAAGAGGTCATCGAACTTATCGAACAGGCAGGGCGCAAAGGATTTGCAATTCCCGGAGATCTGACCGATCGGCATTTTTGCGAAAAATTGGTCGAGGAAGCAGTTCAAAAACTGGGCGGCCTTGATATTCTGGTGAATAATGCCGGCCGTCAACAGGCGGTGGAAGCTCTTGCCGATCTCACAGACGAATCTTTTGACAAGACGATCAAAACCAACATTTACGCACCTTTCCGTGTAACAAAAGCTGCATTGCCACACATTCCGGCAGGTGGTTCCATCATTATTACGTCTTCGATTCAGGCATTTGACCCGTCTGCTACCTTGTTTGACTATGCTCAAACCAAGGCTGCCAATGTTGCTTTTGCCAAATCGCTGGCAAAACAACTGGCTCCGAAAGGCATTCGCGTCAATGCTGTTGCCCCCGGTCCCTTCTGGACACCATTGCAACCTGCCGGTGGCCAGCTCATGAAAGCCTTGCCGCAATTCGGTTCCGAAACACCTTTGAAGCGTGCCGGACAGCCGGTTGAAATTGCACCCCTTTATGTTTTGCTGGCATCAGAAGAAGCGAGCTATTGTTCTGGCCAGGTCTTTGGTGCGGCCGGTGGAATCGGCATGGATAGCTGATTATTGGTGAGAAATCGGCGGACGATGACCGAATATTGCCGAACCGACGCGCACACTTGTGGCACCGAAGGCAATGGCTGTTTCATAATCCGCCGACATTCCCATTGACAGTTTTTCCACTCCCGCCTCTTTTGCCAATTTTGCAAGAAGGGCAAAATAGGGGCCGGGATTTTCACCAACCGGCGGAATACACATCAAGCCGACAATATCAAGATGATGGTCGTTCTTGCAATGTTTGACAAACTCAACTGCTTCGTTCGGGGCAATACCGGCTTTTTGTGGCTCTTCCCCGATATTGACCTGCACATAGCAGGCGAGCTTCCGGTTTTGTTTTAACATTTCTTCTTGAAGAAATTTTGCAATTTTTTCTCTGTCAACCGTTTCGATCACGTCAAAAAGCTGGACTGCTTCTTTTGTTTTATTTGATTGCAAAGGCCCGATGAGATGGAGTTTGAGATCAGGAAATTCGTCGCGCAATTGCGGCCATTTGCTTTCTGCTTCCTGAACACGGTTTTCACCGAAAACACGTTGTCCTGCTTCAAGAAGCGGGTGAATATCTTCAACTCCGAAAGTTTTTGACACAGCGATAAGCTGAACGTCATCAGCCGCACGTTTTGCATCATTGCACGCTTTGACGATATTCTCTTTGACTTTTTGCCATTGTGCAATAACCGCATCCATAGTCATTTTCCCTTCTTCATCAATTTTAATGAATAAAAGCGCATAGAAATGGTTGACGCTTTCCTTAATCCGTGGTGAAGCACGTATTGAGTTTTTTGACCACATTTTGCAAGAGTATAATTGTAATGGCAACCGAACGCTACAATCCACGCGCGACTGAACAGAAATGGCAGTCAATCTGGGGCGAAAAAGAAGTTTTCAAAACCGATAATAATGACCCGCGTGAAAAATACTATGTGTTGGAAATGTTTCCCTACCCTTCAGGACGCATCCACATGGGGCATGTGCGCAATTATGCGATGGGGGATGTGGTTGCCCGTTATAAACGCGCCCGCGGATTTAATGTTTTGCACCCGATGGGTTGGGATGCTTTCGGCATGCCGGCAGAAAATGCCGCTATGCAACACAAAGTTCACCCGAAAGACTGGACTTACCAGAACATCGCTTCCATGAAAAAGCAGTTGAAGTCCATGGGGCTTTCTCTCGACTGGTCGCGCGAATTCGCAACCTGCGATGTCGAATATTACCATCGCCAGCAAATGCTTTTTCTCGATATGTATGAAAAAGGGCTTGTTGATCGTAAAACATCCAAGGTCAATTGGGATCCGGTCGATCATACAGTGCTTGCAAACGAGCAAGTCATTGACGGGCGAGGCTGGCGTTCGGGTGCTTTGGTCGAACAGCGTGAGCTTACGCAGTGGTTTTTCAAAATCACCAAATTCAGTCAGGAACTTCTGGATGGTTTGAACGGTCTTGATGAATGGCCGGAAAAAGTGCGTGTTATGCAACGCAACTGGATCGGAAAATCCGAAGGTGCGCTGTTGCGTTGGGAAATCGCCAAGGAAACGCCGATAGACGGTTTCAGTGAAATCGAGTGTTTTTCCACCCGCCCCGATACGATATTCGGTGCTTCGTTTATCGCTATTGCTGCCGATCATCCGCTTGCCCGCAAACTTGCCGAAAAAAATACGAAACTGAAAGATTTTATCGACGAATGTCACCGCAAGGGAACTTCGACAGCCGAGATAGAAACAGCCGAGAAAAAAGGCTTCGATACCGGTTTGAAAGTTGTCCATCCATTTGATGATAAATGGGAAATACCCGTTTATGTCGCCAATTTCGTTTTGATGGAATATGGTACAGGGGCAGTTTTCGGCTGTCCTGCCCACGATCAACGCGATCTTGATTTTGCCAATAAATATGAATTGCCGGTACGTCCGGTTGTTTTGCCAGAAGGTGCGGATCCCGACAGTTTTGTTGTCACGGAAGAAGCCCATACCGAAGACGGCGTTATGATTAATTCCGGTTTTCTTGACGGATTAAAGCCGAAAGCCGCATTTGAAGAAGTTCTCAAACACTTGTCAGGCCAGATGTTGAACGGTCGTCCGCAAGCCGAACGGAAAGTTCAATTCCGCCTGCGTGACTGGGGTATTTCGCGGCAACGTTATTGGGGATGTCCGATTCCGATTATCCATTGTGATGATTGCGGGGATGTACCGGTTCCGCGTGCCGATTTACCGGTAAAATTGCCCGATGATGTCACATTCGACAAACCTGGTAATCCGCTTGACCGCCACCCGACATGGAAATTTGTCAAATGCCCGCATTGTGGCAAGCCCGCACGACGGGAAACCGATACGATGGATACTTTTGTTGATTCCTCGTGGTATTATGCCCGCTTTACTGCGCCACGGGAAAATGAACCGACAAACAGGGAGGCGATCAGGAAATGGTTGCCGGTCGACCAATATATCGGTGGCATCGAACACGCGATTTTGCATTTGTTGTATTCGCGCTTTTTCATGCGGGCAATGAAAATGACCGGCCACGTCAATGTTGACGAGCCGTTCAAAGGGCTATTTACGCAAGGCATGGTGGTTCACGAGACCTATCATAACAAGGAAGGTTGGGTCGCACCTGCCGATATCCGGATTGTAGAAAAGGATGGTGTGCGTCGTGCGACACTTCTCTCCGATGGCAGTCCGGTAGAAATCGGTTCAATCGAAAAAATGTCGAAGTCGAAGAAAAATGTCGTCGATCCCGATGATATTATTTCTTCCTATGGTGCTGATACCGCACGGCTTTTCATGCTGTCCGATTCACCGCCCGAACGCGATGTTATCTGGACCGAAGCAGGAGCAGAAGGTGCCCACCGTTTTGTGCAACGTGTCTGGCGGTTGATTTCGTCAAGTGCCGAAATATTGGCACATGTCAAACCGCAAGCCGGAACAAAGGGTGCAGCACTTGATATTTCCAAAGCGGCGCATCGCACACTTGCGAAAGTGGCCGATGACATTGAAAAGCTTGCTTTCAACCGCGCTGTGGCGCGCCTTTATGAACTCGTCAATAAACTCGCTCCGGAGTTACAGAATCTGGAACAGGCAGATGACGAAAAGAGGTCGGCACTCAGACAGGCTCTGGATTTCTTCATCATCATGATTTCGCCAATGACTCCGCATCTTGCGGAAGAATGTCATGCTGCTTTGGGAGAGACCGATCTGGTTGCCAAGATGTCCTGGCCACACTACGACCCTGCTTTAATTGTGGATAACGAGATAACTATCCCGATCCAGATTAACGGGAAAAAGCGTGGTGATTTGACAATTGCCCGCAATGCGGATCAATCTACTATCGAAAAGGCTGTTCTTGCGCTCGATTTTGTGCAATCAAATCTGGCAGGCAAGAAGCCGAAGAAAATAATTGTAGTTCCACAAAGGATCGTCAATGTTGTTGCCTGACCGTATTCTACATAGCATCAGACCTTTAACAACTGCTGTACTATTGGGGACAACGCTTGCTATATCGGCTTGTACTGTCCAGCCGCTCTATCACGGCGATGCGAATGGTACGGCGCAACTTAATGTTTCGCCGTCTATCCGCTCGAAATTGTCTGGCGTTATTATTGACGCACCAACCGACCGGTTTAACCAGTTGGTTCGTAACCGGTTGATTTTCTTGTTAAATGGTGGCGCAGGTGAGCCATCCGCGCCGACTTACCAACTGTCACTTGGAACAAGTTATTCTGTTCGTACGGCTGTCCAGATGGATATTGGCGATTCGACCGATCGTACGGGCCGTGCATCTGCCGGTGCTATTGATGGCCGTTCAAGCTATGTTCTTAAAGATATGAAGAATAAACCGCTTGCCAAACGCACACGGACTGTCAGTGCCTCGTTTGACCGTCCTCGTCAGGAATATGCAAACTTGCAAGCCGAAGAGGATGCCAAGAAGCGTGCAGCAGAAGAGCTCGCCGAACAGATCTTCCTGTCTCTGGCTCAGGACGTATCGAAGTTGAAGTGATTCGTTGTTCCGGCAGGTGAAAAATCTGCCGGAATTTTTTAATTCTATTCCGTTTGTTTTGTTTCATATCATTGCGAAACACTGTTCTATTGCAAATCGCCATCCGGAATTCGAGCGCTCTTGTTGTTCTGTTGAATTCGATAATTTTTTAACTTTTTGGATTGGCATTATCCGCTTCTATCGTAAGTGTTGAAGAGATTGACGAAAAACCGACGCGTTTTCCTTGGTCGATATTTTGTGGAATTATTCGTTTAACCGGATGCACTCATTTATACCCGCACTTGTTGAGCCATGTGCGACATGTGCGAGTATACCGGTTTGACAAAACGGTCTTACTTGCCATGCGGTCTTATATGTCATGGCGGATATAGTCATCTTCCGGTTCATTCGGGTTGTTGTTTTTTTAAAGAAAATATCCGGATGACAATATATGATATGAACAGGAAAAAGCCCGATCATTCAGTCATATGACCGGTCAAGGACTCAAACAATCGTTCATAAAACGGGTTTCAAAATTGGATAGATCGCGTTTTTCATGTTAGCGGATAATATAAACCGGATAAAATAAAAGCATTGGAAAATCGCTTTTTCCAGTGCTTTTGTTTGGCCGCAAATCGGGCTTTCAATTGTTATTTGTCTTTGTTGAAATCGTGGTTCAGGCAATGGTCTGGCCGGTTTTTTTCCAATCATTCATGAAAATTTCAAGACCTTTATCGGTTAGTGGATGTTTTATCAGCAATTTCAAAATTGAAGGTGGAATTGTCGCGACATCGGCACCGATAAGGGCGGCTTCCTTGACATGATTGACCGTGCGGATAGAGGCGGCAAGAATTTGGGTTTTAAAATCATAATTATCAAAAATTGTACGGATTTCACCAATCAGATCCATGCCGTTCAATCCGATATCGTCAAGCCGTCCGATAAAAGGTGAAACATAGGTTGCACCGGCTTTGGCCGCAAGCAATGCCTGAGTGGCTGAAAAACATAAAGTCATATTGGTTTTCAGCCCTTTTCCGGCCAGAGTCTTACAGGCTCTCAATCCGTCAAATGTCATCGGAAGTTTGATGCAAATATTGTCGGCAACTTTTGCCAATATTTGCGCCTGTTTCATCATTCCGTCAAAATCGGTGGCGGTCACTTCCGCTGATACAGGCCCGTCTACGAGTGCACAAATCTCTTTTGTTACTTCGATAATATCCCGACCGGATTTCAAAATAAGGGAAGGGTTGGTTGTGACACCGTCAACAAGTCCGAGATTATTGAGTTCCGAAATCTCTTCGATAATAGCAGTATCAACAAAAAATTTCATGTTTAGACTCCCAAGTTTTCCGGTACGATCCGGCATTTGGCAATTGCTATGATTTTGCTGTTATGGTCCATTGTTTTATGTAAAAGCAAGTCCAACATGTTACGAGCGATGATAAAAAACGAATCAAAGACACCAAAAACCGTTTCAGTGTTGGTACCGATGCCGGCAGAAACAGCTTATAGCTATTCTGTGCCCGACGATATGAATGTAACTGCCGGATCGATTGTGCGCGTGCCTCTGGGGCCAAGAGAAGTGGCCGGTCTCGTGACCGATGAAGCAAACAGCAGTAACAAAGTGGCAGCAAAAAAATTGCGGCCGATTTCCCGATTGTTCGATTGTCCGCCACTTTCTGCGGATATGATGCGCTTTATCCATTTTGTTTCGGATTATACTTTGTCCCCTCCGGGGATGGTGGCTCGTATGGTTTTACGGGTTCCGGCGGCATTTGATCCCGAACCGGCAATTCCGGGCTTGCGCTATTGTGGTGGCAAAGTCGAAAAAATGACGGCTGCACGCAAACGCGTTCTGGAACTTGCACAAAATGGCATGGCCTGGACCAAATCGGGGCTTGCCCATGCTGCCGGCACGTCGACAAGTGTTGTCGAAGGGTTGAAAAATTCCGGTCTGTTTGAAGAAATAGAAATGCCGCCACCCCCTGTGGTCGCCTATCCCGATCCTGATTATGCCCGTCCGTCATTGGAAACAGCACAGAAATTGGCCGCTGATGAACTTATCAATGCCGTCGAGGCGGATTGTTTCAAAGTTTTATTGCTGGATGGTGTGACAGGTTCGGGAAAAACGGAAGTCTATTTTGAAGCGGTTGCGGAAACGCTTAAAAAAGGCAAACAGGTTCTTATTCTTTTACCGGAAATAGCGTTAACCCAGCAATTTCTTGACAGGTTTGAAAGCCGCTTCGGTGCACCACCGGCAGAATGGCATTCCGATCTCACACCGAAACAACGCGAGCATGTTTGGCGACAGGTCATTGAAGGGCGGATAAGAGTCGTTGCCGGAGCCCGTTCTGCTCTGTTTCTTCCTTTTGAAAATCTTGGACTGATTATTGTCGATGAAGAACATGACACTGCTTACAAACAGGAAGATCGTGTCTTTTATAATGCGCGTGATATGGCAGTTGCACGCGGTTCTTTCGGAAAATTTCCGGTTATTTTATCTTCCGCTACACCGTCGGTGGAAAGCAAGGTCAATGCCCTTCAGGGGCGTTATCACGCGGTTCATCTTCCATCCCGTTTCAAACAGGCGGCGATGCCGGATTTGCGCGCTATCGATATGCGCAAAAATGCACCTCCGTCTGGCCGGTTTTTGTCACCGCCGCTTGAATTGGCTATGCGCGAGGTGATCGAGCGCAAAGAACAATCCCTTATTTTTCTTAATCGACGTGGTTATGCTCCTTTGACATTATGTCGTGTCTGCGGTCACCGTTTCCAATGCCCGAATTGTTCAAGCTGGTTGGTGGAACATCGCTTTCGCGGGCAACTTATGTGCCACCATTGCGGCTATCATGAACCTATACCGGAAGCTTGTCCCGAATGCGGCACACTCGATCATCTGGTTGCTTGTGGTCCGGGGGTGGAAAGAATTGCCGAGGAAACGTTGAAGCTTTTTCCTGAGGCACGCATTCTGGTGTTGTCGACCGATTTGATAGGGGGTGTCAAAAGACTGCGGCTGGAGCTTGAAACAATTGCAAAAGGCGAAGTCGATATTATCATCGGAACGCAATTGGTTGCCAAAGGTCACCATTTTCCCGGAATTTCACTGGTTGGCGTGGTTGATGCCGATCTCGGACTTGCCAATGGCGATCCGCGTGCAGCCGAAAGAACATTTCAACTTTTATCGCAAGTCACCGGTCGCGCAGGCCGTACCGGATTGAAAAGTCAGGGATTGATCCAAACCTATCAGCCCGATCACCCCGTTATGCAGGCTATTATTTCGGGCGATAGTGAAGCTTTCTACAAAAGAGAGATTGACGAAAGGGCACGGCATAACCTTCCGCCTTTCGGGCGTCTGGCCGCACTTATTGTTTCATCGGAAAACCGGAGTGCCGCTGAAGCACATGCACGCGGTTTGCGTCAGGCTGCACCATCGGCAGATGAAATATCGGTTCTGGGGCCTGCCGAAGCACCATTGGCATTGGTACGCGGAAGATATCGCTTCCGGCTGCTTGTTCATGGAAGCCGCCGTGCCGATATGCAATCTTTCATTCGTGCAATGATTGCCAAGGGGCCGAAAATCCGTGGTACAATACGTGTGCAGGTTGACATTGATCCACAAAGTTTCATTTAATGTTGGTGCTTCGGCATCATAAGGGAAAGCCGCGTAAGTTTGAAAACGCGTGAATTTGAAAAGATGTCGAGCTTGGGCGTTCCAAATCGTATCCAGGGGATCGGGATAATGCGTTTTTTATTGGTATTATCAGCCTTGCTGCTTTCGACAAGCACAGTTTTTTCTCAATCTGTTTCCGACGTTATTGGCCACGATAGCCAGAATAACAAAAAAAGTGCCGATGTTACGGTTTTTGTTTTTGCCTATAGTATGCTCAAAGAATCGGACAAAGTGTTTATGCCGATGATTGAAGAACCGGCAAACAATATGCTGAAGATCTGTAAAAAGCCTTCCCGTAAGGCAAGACAATGGGTCTATATGAACATTGTCCAGCAATACGATCATATTCTCAAGGAAATTTATCAATTGGAAAAGGGGCTGAGTATCAATGGCAAGGCAGAGCCTGGTCCCGTAGCCACGCGCATGGCAAAAACATTGAGTGAACGTCGCGATATGATGGAAACTGCACGTGCACTTGATCTTTCTTCCGAAGTGGTGGAAGGGCGCATGGAAAACAACGATGCTTTGATGGATAAGGCACTCATTGAAACGGGCGATACTGTTGCGTCTTCGGCATTTGATACTTTCAGGGAAACAAATACTGCAAAAATAAAGTCCGTTCCTCAGGATATTGAAAAAATGTTGCAAGAAAATTGCCTGAAAGATCCGTCGGGGGAAGAGAATTTCATTGTACCATCAGCCCAATAATCATTGTCCCCGTTTTCTTTTTTGCGAAAGCATGCATATAGAATCGTAACGCAGGTATTATAGGAAATGAAGCACAATTCGGGCTTTACAGGATCTGGAGGCAGGTAATCATGATTGAACTATACTTTCCCCAAACTTGCGGAGAATGGCTTGCCTGGCTCGTGGCGTGGGGATATGTGATTGTCGGCTTGTTCTATTTTTTCTGGCCGAAAGTCGCAATGCGTATGTTCTGGACCTACCCGCAACAAGAATCAGCATCACTTCTTGCGGCAATAAGGGGAAATATGGGCGGCCTACCAATTGGTCTGGGGATAAGTTACCTGTTATTTGCCCAGCCATTTCTTGTGATTGCACTGTTTTTAGCAGCATTTTTTTGCATTGTAGGAAGGCTTGCTTCATTTATAATTGACAAAAGCTTTTCTGGCTTTAATGTCATTGCGCTATTAATCGAAATAGTGTTTGCATTAGCCAGTTTTGTTTATGCTTTCGGTTTTGTAGCTTAAATATTAAAAAAATAAGGCATAGTTTTAAAAAGCAGCCTGTTGCGGTGTTGCGAGTCGCAATTGTGTATGCTAGATGGCTATCAACTTTTTAATATTTAAATAGCGGTTGCATACCGACAACGTGAAAAGTTATCTGGCATCACCGAGTTGGCAGTTTTTATGTCAGCTCTCTGCTAAGGGGAAAGACAGGATAGAGTGTCAAAGTCGTCTTCGCTTACATCTGCAGTAGCCGAACGTTATGCTGCTTCACTTTTTGATCTGGCACATGAATCCGACTGTGTCGATGCTGTAGAAAAAGAACTATCTTCATGCCTTTCATCAATCGAATCAAATGACGATTTAAAACGTCTGGTCTTCAGTCCGGTTTTTTCATCTGTCGAACAGGAAAAAGCAGTGGCTGCTTTGTGCAAAGAAGCAGGAATGGACAAAAATAAGGCCAGTCGTTATGTCGCCAATTTTTTATGTGTTGTAGCATCCAACCGGCGGCTTTTTGTATTGCCGGCCATTGTTTCGGCCTACCATGCTATGGCAGCCAAATTCCGCGGCGAAATATCGGCGGAAGTTGTTTCGGCACAACAATTGACTTCAGCTCAGGAAAAAGAGCTGAAAGCAACATTGAAAGGTGTAGCAGGTAAAGATGTAACCCTGCATACAACTGTAAATCCGGATATATTGGGTGGTCTTATCGTCCGACTCGGTTCGCGTCAGATTGATACGTCACTTTTATCGAAATTGTCTTCGCTTAAGCTTGCACTGAAAGAGGTCGGCTGATGGATATTAAACCGTCGGAAATATCTAAAATCCTGAAAAATCAAATCGAAAATTTCGGTAAGGAAGCCGAAGTTTCCGAAGTTGGTCAGGTTCTGTCTGTGGGTGACGGTATCGCCCGTGTTTATGGTCTGGATAATGTTCAGGCCGGTGAAATGGTCGAATTTCCCGGTGGTGTGCGCGGTATGGCGCTCAACCTCGAAACTGATAATGTCGGTGTTGTTATTTTCGGCTCGGACCGCGATATTTGTGAAGGTGATACGGTCAAGCGCACAAAAACCATCGTTGATGTTCCTGTCGGCCCGGAACTTCTTGGCCGTGTCGTCGACGCTTTGGGTAACCCGATTGATGGCAAAGGTCCGATCAATGCCAAAGAACGCCGCCGCGTTGATGTGAAGGCTCCCGGAATTATTCCGCGTAAATCGGTTCATGAGCCGATGTCGACCGGTCTTAAGGCAATTGACGCACTTATTCCGATTGGGCGTGGCCAGCGTGAACTCGTCATCGGCGACCGCCAGACAGGTAAAACGGCAATTCTTCTTGATACATTTCTTAATCAGAAGCCGGCACATGACGAAAATAAAGAAAAAGACAAACTTTATTGCGTCTATGTTGCAGTCGGTCAAAAACGTTCGACCGTTGCGCGCTTTGTCAAGGCTCTGGAAGAACGTGGCGCACTCGAATATTCGATCATTGTGGCTGCCACTGCTTCCGAACCTGCTCCGATGCAGTTTATTGCACCATTTGCCGGTTGTGCAATTGGCGAATATTTCCGTGATAACGGCAAGCATGCATTGATCGGCTATGATGACCTGTCGAAACAGGCTGTGGCCTATCGTCAAATGTCATTGTTGCTGCGCCGTCCGCCGGGGCGTGAAGCTTATCCGGGCGATGTCTTCTATCTGCACTCCCGTTTGCTTGAACGCGCAGCCAAGATGAATGATGCCCATGGTGCGGGTTCGCTAACAGCTCTTCCTGTTATCGAAACACAGGCCAATGACGTTTCGGCCTATATTCCGACCAATGTTATTTCGATTACAGATGGTCAGATATTCCTTGAAACGAATTTGTTCTATCAAGGTATCCGTCCGGCTGTGAATGTCGGTTTGTCGGTTTCCCGTGTTGGTTCTGCTGCCCAGATCAAGGCAATGAAGCAGGTTGCAGGTTCGATCAAAGGTGAACTTGCACAATATCGCGAAATGGCGGCTTTTGCCCAGTTCGGCTCCGATCTTGATGCTTCGACCCAGCGTTTGCTCAATCGTGGTGCACGACTGACCGAGCTGTTGAAGCAGCCACAATTTTCACCGTTGAAGACAGAAGAACAGGTTGTTGTTATTTTTGCCGGTGTGAATGGCTATCTCGACAAGATTGCTGTCAATCAGGTTAGCAAGTTCGAGCAAGGATTTCTGACATTGATGCGGACCGATCACAAGGATATTCTTGATGGTATCCGTAACGAGCAAAAGTTGACAGATGAATTGAAGAATAAGCTTACGACTGTTTTGGAAACTTATTCCAAGAATTTTTCTTGATCTTATGATGGGACGGTTTAATGGCTTCGTTAAAAGATCTTAGAGATCGTATCGCCTCGGTTAAGGCGACGCAGAAAATCACCCGTGCGATGCAAATGGTCGCTGCGGCGAAACTGCGTCGCGCCGAAGAGGCGGCGGAAGCAGCGCGTCCGTATGCGCAACGTATGGCTGCGGTGCTCACCGATCTTGCTTCTCGTATCGGGGCAGAGGATGCGCCAAAACTGATGGTGGGAACGGGTAAGGACAATGTCCACCTTCTTATTGTCTGCACGGCGGAGCGCGGGCTTTGCGGTGGTTTCAATTCACAGATTGCCCGTCATGCGATAGAGCATATCAAAGTTCTGCTCGCAGAAGGCAAGACTGTCAAAATTTTGACTGTGGGCAAAAAAGGCTTCGATATTCTGCATCGTGATTTCGGTCAATACATTATCGATCATATCAGCTTGCGTGAAGCCAAACATCTTAACTATTCACACGCCAAAAATATTGCTGAAAAAGTTATCGAATTGTTCAAAAATGGCGAATTTGATGTTTGCACATTGTTCTATTCGGAATTTGTGTCGGTCATCAATCAACAGCCGACAGCCCAGCAACTTGTTCCTGCTCCTACAATTGAAGAGGAAGAAGACATTCAGGAAAAATCTGTTGTTCCTGCCGTTTATATTTATGAACCTGATGCAGCGACAATTCTGGATACGCTTATTCCGCGAAATATCGGAGTGCAGATTTTTCGGGCACTGCTTGAAAACGGGGCCGGAGAAATGGGTGCCAAGATGAGCGCGATGGATAATGCAACGCGTAACGCCGGTGAAATGATCAATAAATTGTCGATCACTTATAACCGTCAACGTCAGGCTCAGATCACGACAGAACTGATAGAAATTATTGCGGGCGCAGAAGCGCTCTAATATGGAAGGTAAGGATCGATGGCAAAAGCGGCGACCCCAAAGACGGCAGCCACAAAGGCTGCGGAAAAGAAAGTAACAGCAAAAGCTGCTGCCAAACCGGCAGCCTCGACAGCTTCAGCTAAAACAGCACCGGCATCTGCCAGTAATAAAGGTGCCTATAAGCTTGACACGACAAAAGGTGTTGTCGGGCACGTAACGCAGATTATCGGTGCTGTTGTCGACGTTCAGTTTGACGGGCATTTGCCGAAGATCTTGAATGCGCTTGAAACCGAAAATCTGGGACATCGGCTCGTTCTCGAGGTTGCCCAGCACCTCGGCGAAAATACAGTTCGTACAATTGCAATGGACACCACCGACGGTTTGGTTCGCGGTCAGGAAGTTGTCGATACCGGCGCACCGATCTCGGTTCCGGTCGGCGAAGCAACGCTCGGTCGTATCATGAATGTTATCGGCGAACCGGTTGACGAAGTCGGACCGATCCAATCCGATAAAAAGCGCGCCATTCACCAGCCGGCTCCGGCCTATGTCGATCAATCGACCGAATCGGAAATTCTGGTTACCGGTATCAAAGTGGTTGATCTTCTTGCTCCTTATTCAAAAGGCGGTAAAGTCGGTTTGTTCGGTGGTGCCGGTGTTGGTAAAACAGTTCTGATTATGGAACTCATCAACAATATTGCCAAGGCACATGGCGGCTATTCGGTTTTTGCCGGTGTTGGTGAACGTACCCGTGAAGGTAACGACCTTTATCACGAAATGATCGAAAGCCATGTGAATGTCGACCCGAAAGAGCATAACGGTTCTGCAAAAGGTTCAAAATGTGCTCTGGTTTATGGACAGATGAACGAATCACCGGGTGCCCGTGCACGTGTTGCACTTTCCGGCTTGACGGTTGCCGAAAGCTTCCGTGATGACGGTCAGGATGTGCTGTTCTTCGTGGATAATATTTTCCGCTTTACCCAAGCCGGTTCGGAAGTTTCCGCTCTTCTCGGCCGTATTCCTTCGGCAGTGGGCTATCAGCCGACTTTGGCGACCGATATGGGTGCTTTGCAGGAACGTATTACAACAACCAACAAAGGTTCGATCACATCCGTTCAGGCCATTTACGTTCCTGCCGATGACTTGACCGATCCGGCTCCTGCAACATCGTTTGCCCACTTGGATGCGACGACTGTTTTGTCACGTTCGATTGCTGAAAAAGGTATTTACCCCGCTGTCGATCCGCTTGACTCTTCGTCGCGTATGCTTGACCCGCTTGTTGTCGGTGAAGAACACTATAATGTTGCCCGTCAGGTGCAGACTATTCTTCAACGTTATAAATCGCTGCAAGATATTATCGCAATTCTTGGTATGGACGAGTTGTCGGAAGAAGATAAGCTTGTTGTGGCTCGTGCCCGCAAGATCGAACGTTTTCTGTCCCAGCCATTCCACGTTGCCGAAGTGTTCACCGGTTCACCGGGGAAACTGGTTGCCCTTGAAGACACAATCAAAGGCTTTAAAGGACTTTGCGCCGGTGAATATGACTATCTTCCGGAATCGGCTTTCTATATGGTTGGTTCGATCGACGAAGCTGTCGAAAAAGCGCAGCGTCTTGCCGAGCAGGTATCGTAATAAAATTGGTTCTGTCGCCTTTTATATTGGCGACAGAACCGTTTGCAGTGTCTTGCCCGCACGGGAAGATCTAATTTTGCACTGCAAATAGTTTGAAATCTTCAGGTCTTCTGGACTTATGCGGATTTTATCATTTGTCGTTAGTGTAAGGTGACGAAAGATATGGCTAAGACGTTTTTATTTGAACTGGTTTCTCCGGAGCAATTGTTGCTTTCGGAGCAGGCAACAGAAGTTGTCTTGCCGGGAAGTGAAGGCTATATGACCATTCTTCCGGATCACTCTCCTGTTATGACTGCGGTAACTCCCGGAATTATTACTGTAAAATCGGCAACCGGCCAAATGTCTTTTGTTGTTTATGGTGGTTTTGCGGATATAAACCGGAATGGATGTTCTTTGTTGGCCGAGTCGGCGGTATCGCTCGAAAAGTTCGATATAAATGATTTGCAACGGCGTATCAACGAAGCCCGTGATGTCTTCCAGGAAGCCGAGACGGATGAAGCCCGCAATAGAGCAGAAGATTTTCTTCATCAATTGACATCTGTCGAAAATGTTATTTCGACCACCTGATTGGTCGAACTGTTCGGCTATTCTATAAGAATTTTCAATTTACATTTGCGGGGCTACGTCTGTTAGCCCTTTTTTGTTACGTCTGTTAGCCCTTTTTTGGCTTCTTGATATTATGAATTCGGGAAATATTTTTTGAGTTGAAAGTTATTTCACATGTGAATTTGATTGAATTTTTAATTATTATGAGGTTAAAAAAATATATATACTGACTTTAATTTAAAAATATAATGATAAATCCGATCTGTTAGCTTAATCCTTTCGTTTCAAGTTCAGTTGTATTAAAAAAATAGCGGTAGTCGGCGACGAATTAACTAATATTGTCGATTTCTATGATTGTTTGTTTATCAAAACGAACATCTATGGATATTTTTTCGAGCTTCAATGACAATAGCGTTGTTAGCCTTTTGCAGGCAATTATGCAGCCCGTCATAATCGCGTCACCGATAGACGTGTTTGCAAGAGACGTGTTGACAAGCGATATGTTGGCAAGAAATGCATTTGATAGAAATCTACTTCCCGAAGATGCGCTTGCAAGAGATCCAGTTGTCAGGCAAGTGGATGAAAGGGTATCAGAAAAAACGATTAAAATCCTGGCAGCACCAAATAGCTATTGTTCGTGGCCGGACACCATCTTTGAAGATCAATAGCGTTCCTTCCGAAACATAGAATTTGAAACAAAATGAACAAAGCCTTGCGGCCGTTACGGATGCAGTTTTTTCCCGAAACCCGTCAACTTCCAAGAAAAGCACCAATCATGTTGGAACCGGTAAATGTGAGCGTGTGCGGGCAATTGCCAATATACTGGAAATTTTAAAAATTATCGGCCGTTCCGGAAGTCCGGAACGTTCATTTGTACCGAATTTCTTAACGTTAAACACCCGAAACCGGTTTCAATTTTTTATCATCCTGTTTTTGTTTTGACGATTCAAGGCTTTCGGCTAAAACCGTTTCTATCAGGCAATAAAATTCTCGCACAAAAACGTTATTCATCAATCTTTATAGAAAGCTTTTTGAAAGATTGACTCATAAACGCCACAATTATTAGTTGAATGAACAACTTCAATTCTAACCTGTCGTATTTTCAAAATTATCGACTCTGCAAAGACTGAACCATCAGCCCTTTGCAGAATTCGGCCAAGCGTTTCCGGAAATCTTTAAACCGGTTCAACCCTTCGTGAGGAATAAGGAAGTGAATTGCGAACAAATTGTTAGACTTATATATGTCGCATCATAATCATTAGCATGCTACATAAAGTCGCGGAATATAAATAATGAAAAACGCCAACCAATCAGTGTTGTTTATTGATTTGCTATTCAAGGTGAGCCGTAAATTGCGGAATCTGTTGGATGCCCGTATTCGTGAACATGGATTGACTTTGGCGCGTGCGCTAACATTATCGGCTTTAAAGGATCAGGACGATTTTTTTCAAAAAAATTTGGCTGAAGAACTGGGAATCGAACATGCGACTTTGGTGCGATTGATCGACGCATTGGAAGAGCAGGGGTTGGTTGTACGCAATGTTGCTGAAGATGACCGCCGCGCCAAACGTGTCACTTTAACGCCGGAGGGGAGGGAAACTGTCGAAGAAATTGAAGCTTATGCTTCTGAACTCAGTCGTGATGTCATGTCCGGCATAAAGGAAACGGGTATTGTCGGGGCAATGGGTGTTCTCCAGCATATCGCCGATGCAGTTGAAAAAGAGGGGCACGCATGAGCACCGGCGTTCTACCACTTCCTGACGACGAACGGGAACCACCGTTTCCAAATCCCGGCAAGATATTTGCCGGACCGGTTCACAAGTGTCTTCTCTATATTTTCGCAGCCAGTCTTCTTCAGTGGGTCTATGGTCTCGGCGCCAATATGGTGCAATCCAACATTACCCAATTGACAGGTTTTTTCCATGCGACGGTTGAAGAAACGACATGGCTTGTCGGTGCTTATATGGCCCCGAATGTCAGTCTTTCCATTTTTCTCATCAAAATACGCAATCAATACGGGTTACGACTGTTTGCAGAATTGTCGATTATCGGCTTTTTATTGACATGTATATTGCATTTGTTTGTCACAAGCTTGCAGTCGGCAATTATTATCCGGTTTTTCGCAGGTATTGCGGCTGCACCCATGTCGTCACTTGCTTTTTTCTATATGATCGAAGCATTCGCGCCAGCCAAAAAGCGCACTGTGGGCTTAAGTCTCAACTTGATGAATATTGCTCTTGCGGTTCCTTTATCACGACTGGTTTCACCTGCATTGATCGATCACGCCGGCTTTCACGCATTGTTCGCTTTGGAAATGGGACTTGCGCTTATCGGTTTCGCTTGCATTTTCTATTTGCCGCTAACGCCGATCAAAAGAGCCAAAGTGATCGAGAAGCTGGACTATGTCAGCTACGGACTCATCGCTGTCGGTCTTGGAATTAACGCGGCCATTATGCCGGTTGGAAAATTATATTGGTGGCGCGAAGTATCGTGGATGGGGTGGTGGCTCGCTATTGCCGTTTTCTGCCTTATGCTTGCCTCGGTCATCGAACTGAACCGGAAAAATCCGTTGATTGATCTGCGTTGGCTATTCAGCAAAGAAATGCTTCACATCGCAATTGTTCTTCTCATGTTCAGGATTTTGCTGTCGGAACAGGCGACACTGGCTTCCAATTTTTTCAACCTGTTCGGGCTACTTAATCGCGAAATGGAAGTTATGCACGCCGGAGTGGTGGTCGGCACGGTTCTGGGCGGTCTTTCCTGTGCTATATTTTTCAAGCCTGGCCGCGAGGATTTGTTCCACGTCATTGCGCTTATTCTGCTTGCTGGCGGGTCCTTCATGGATAGCCATGCAACCAACCTCACAAGACCGGACCAGATGATATTAAGTCAAGCAATGATTGGCGTTGGCTATGCGTTGTTTTTGCCTCCTTCCATGTCAAAGGGGCTGGCAACCGCGATCGCCAGAGGACCGAATTATATTCTGAGTTTTATTGCCGTCTTTCTGTTTACACAAAATACGGGTGGATTGATGAGTTCGGCGTTTTTCGGCAGTTTGCAAATTGTCTTTGAAAAATATCATTCAAATATCCTCACCCAACAAATTGTGATGAGCAATCCGATTGTAGCAAATGGTGTCAATCAGCTCTCGGATGCCTACGCCCATGTGATCAGCGATCCGGTATTGCGACATAGCGAGGGGCTTGCGGCATTAGCAAAAAGGTCGACACTCGAGGCCAATGTTCTGGCTTATAATGATGTGTTCCGCCTTTATTCATGTATCGCTCTTATTGTTCTGGTGATGTTGCTCATCAGAATGGCTTTGCGTGGATATAAAAATTTTCGTGACAAACAAGTCCAGTTATCGACACAAACAGCCTGAAAAACAGGCGCTAAAATGCGGATGAAATGGAATGATAAGATTTTTACGTTCAAGAGCAACGGCTGTTTCTATTATTGCAGGTATTTGCGGGATATTGCTGATATTATGGGCATGGCAATTGCCGCCCTTTATCAGCAGTATCGAAACCACAGATAACGCCTATATAAAAGGTTTTGTGACGATGATTAGCCCGCAAGTGGCGGGTAATATATCAAGCGTGAAAATCCAGGATTACGAGCACGTCAAAGAAGGTCAATTGCTTTTTGAAATAGAAGATCGCATTTTCAAACAGAGATTAGATCAGGCCGTTGCCATACTGGATTCAAAGAAGGCAGCATTGGCAAGTTCTTTTCAGCAGGAAGAATCAGCAAAAGCCGATATACGTTCAGCGGAAGCTGCCTTCACCAAATCGGAACTCAATTGGAAACGTGTCGAACCGTTGACACAACGCGGTGTATCTTCGCAAAGCAGCGAGGATTCGGCCCGCGCCGACCGTGACCAGAAAAGTGCGGAACTGGAAGTCAAAGTACAAGCTTTGAAGAAAATTCTTGTCGATCGCGAAGGTTTGAAGGCCGATGTCGAAAGTGCGGAAGCTGCCGTCGAACTTGCACAAATAGACTTAGATCATACGAAGATCTACTCCCCGCGTGACGGGCGCGTTGGCGAAGTTGGTGCAAAACTCGGACAATATGTAACGGCAGGAACCCAGCTTCTGGCAGTGGTTCCCGACGATGTCTGGATTGTCGCCAACTACAAAGAAACGCAATGTGCCAATATGAAAATCGGCCAACCTGTGGTGTTCTCGGTCGACGCATTGGATGGCTATAAATTGAAAGGTCATGTTTCCCGCTTTTCACCGGCTGCGGGTTCGGAATTTGCTGTTCTGAAGCCGGATAATGCAACAGGCAATTTCACCAAAGTTGCCCAACGTATTCCGGTGCGTATCGAAATAGATCCGGACCAGCAATATGTTGACAGGCTTATCCCCGGTATGTCGGTCATTCCCCATGTTGATACATCTGTCGATCCGCAAAGCCATGGAAAATAACAGATCATATTGAAACGGCTTCGTTCGTTTCATCTTCCGACGACTTTTAGAAAATTTAAAAAAAGCTATGAAACGGTGGCGGATTGCGTTAATTCGTAATCCTGCCATTTGCTTTCGGCTTGACAGTTGGTATTGTAAAATTAGAAAAATAACATAGGGAACATACACTCGATGGATTATTTTTTTCAGCAACTGATAAACGGAGTTGCTCTTGGGGCTATTTATGGGCTGATCGCCATTGGCTACACGATGGTCTATGGTATATTGGGCATGATTAATTTTGCCCATGGTGATGTGTTCATGATCGGCGCGTTCATTGCAATGATCGTTTTTATGATGTTGTTGACATTGCCTGCGGCTGTACCGATTGCCCTGGCACTTCTGATTATGTTGATTGTCTCCATGGTTTTCACCTCTGTGTGGGCGTGGGTTATCGAACGTGTAGCCTATCGGCCGTTGCGCGGCTCTTTCCGTCTTGCGCCATTGATTACCGCCATTGGCATGTCGTTTGTTTTGCGCAATTTCGTTCAGGTCGAACAGGGGCCACGGAACAAGCCTATTCCGGAAATGATAAGTGGCGGTTTTGTAATTCCCGGAACCGATGTTTTTGTTTTGAACAAGCAGCTTCTGGTCGTCGTGGTGACCGCAGTTCTCCTTTTCATTTTTTCCCATATTGTTAGCAAAACGCCGCTTGGCCGCGCTCAACGGGCTGTCGAACAAGATGGTAAAATGGCAGCACTTTTGGGTATCAACGTTGATCGTGTTATTTCTATAACGTTCATTATGGGTGCAGCGCTTGCAGCGATTGCCGGAACGCTTTACCTCATGAATTACGGCCAAATCCATTTTGCCGACGGTTTTATTCCGGGCATCAAAGCTTTCACTGCTGCGGTTCTTGGCGGTATCGGGTCTTTGCCCGGTGCGGTTCTTGGCGGCCTTCTTATAGGTTTGACCGAAGCATTATGGCAAACCTATTTTCCGCCTGAATATAAAGACGTCGCAGTCTTTCTCATTCTTGCAATTGTTCTTGTCTTTATGCCATCCGGTATTCTTGGACGGCCAGAAGTTGAAAAGGTCTAGACGGCGGCCATGACCCAGATGAAATCCTTGCCAAATACCGGAAAAGTCGACATTGTCCGAGCCTTTCGCGAAGGTCTGATAACAGCGTTTATCGCCTTGTTGCTATTTGCCTTTATCGTCGGTTTCAGGGCTGATCTCAATTTGAAAAACGAGATGACGCTAACGCCGCAAATCGGCTATCTCATCAATTATGTGATTATTGCCGGCGTCGGGCGTTTTACGTGGTGTCTGTTTGGAGGCGGCACGAAAGGTGCGGTTTTTGCAATTGTTCCTTCGGTCATCCTGTTTGTCGCCTATCGTGCGTGGCTTTATTATGAAGACGCATCTGCCCAATCGACTTATAATCTGTCAGCTCAGGCACATCAGCTCTTGATTACGGGAATTGTGCTCGTTGTTTTTGTTCTGCTTGCCTTTATTTTTCTTTATGCCAAAGGGCTTCAACAAGCGATCAGAATAACAGTAAGAGAGGTAACACCCGGCTTTCAGAAATATGCGCCCGGATGTATTCTTGCTTTATTACTCGTATATCCGTTTTTTATTACAACCTTTGTGGTCGACAATCTGGCGCAGTCACAAAAATGGATTGATAATTATGCGATCCAGATTTTGATTTATGTGATGCTTGCATGGGGGCTTAATATCGTTGTCGGCCTCGCCGGACTGCTTGATTTGGGTTATGTTGCCTTTTATGCAGTGGGAGCCTATACGGTTGCGCTCCTTGGCAACCATTTCGGTTTTTCATTCTGGCTGTGTTTGCCTTTGGCAGGTATTTTTGCCGCCCTTTGGGGAATGATGCTGGGGTTTCCGGTATTAAGATTACGCGGCGATTATCTGGCTATTGTTACTCTGGCCTTTGGTGAAATTATCCGCACAATCTTGCAAAACTGGACGCCGGTTACCGGTGGAGCTGCGGGACTGTCGGTACAAAAAGCAACCTTCTTCGGTATTCCTTTCACCAAGGGTGATGGTGGTTTTGCCGCATTTTTCGGGCTGAATTTTCAGGCCGCCCATTATAAGATATTTCTTTATTACGTCATTCTTGTCATGGTGGTCATAACGGCGTGGGTTGTCGTGAGATTGCGCCGCCTACCCATCGGACGGGCATGGGAAGCTTTGAGAGAAGATGAAATTGCCTGCCGTTCGCTCGGCATCAATACCGTCACAACAAAATTGACAGCGTTTTCTATTGGCGCAATGTTTGGTGGTTTTGCCGGTGCATTTTTTGCAGCAAGGCAAGGGCGCGCCGATTATACCAGTTTTATTTTCGATGAATCGGCCATTATTCTGGCAATCGTTGTGCTCGGTGGCATGGGTTCACTTGGCGGAATAGCTGTTGCCGCCGCCGTCATGATCGGCGGTACCGAATTGCTTCGTGATGTTCCCGCCCTGCAAATGATATTCGGGCCCGATTTCGACCCGCCGCAATATCGTATGTTGTGGTTTGGTCTGGCTATGGTGTTTGTTATGGTGTGGAAGCCGCGAGGCTTTGTCGGCAAGCGCGAGCCGAGTGCTTTTCTGAAAGTGAAGAAAGCTGTTTCAGGTGATTTTACAAAAGAAGGAAACGGCTGATGGCTGACGATAATACCCTTCTTCAGATCGAACATTTGCGGATGCAATTTGGCGGTCTTGTTGCTGTTGATGATTTGAGCTTCAATGTCGAGCGGGGAAAAATAACAGCGCTGATCGGGCCGAATGGTGCAGGTAAAACAACTGTTTTTAACTGTATTACCGGCTTTTATCGCCCGACTGGCGGAATGCTTTCTCTCCACACAAACGAAGGAAAAACGTTTCTGTTGGAGCGACTTGCCGATTACGAGATTACCAAGAAAGCAAAAGTTGCCCGTACGTTCCAGAATATACGTCTGTTCACCGGTTTGACGGTTCTCGAAAATCTGCTTGTTGCACAGCATAACGAGTTGATGCGCGCCTCCGGTATGACCGTGCTTGGTCTGTTCGGCTTTCCTTCCTATAAGCGGGCAGCCAAAGAGGCGATCAAAAAGGCGGAAATCTGGCTTGAAAAAATCAATCTCGTCAATCGTGCGGATGATCCTGCGGGTGATCTCCCTTATGGAGACCAGCGGCGTCTGGAAATTGCACGGGCAATGTGCACCGAGCCGCAACTTCTATGTCTTGATGAACCGGCAGCCGGTCTCAACCCGAAAGAATCGCTGGAACTCAATGATTTGCTTTTGAATATACGTGATGTCGAGCACACATCGGTGCTGCTTATCGAGCACGATATGTCGGTGGTGATGGAAATATCCGATCACGTTGTTGTTCTCGAATACGGGTCGAAAATTGCCGACGGCACGCCGGAAATGGTTAAAAACGATCCGAAGGTTATTGCAGCCTATCTTGGCGTTGACGAGGATGAGGCGGCTTCCGGTGAGGTTACGTCCGGCGGGGAGATAACGGGAAGTGTTGAAATCTCCGAAACAGAAATCATTTCTGCCGACTCGCAGGAACAAGAGGAAAAGCGTTCATGAGTAGCGATGCACCAGAACTCCTTAAAGTCGAAAATATCGAAACTTATTACGGTGCTATTCAGGCTCTAAAAGGTGTGAGCGTCGAAGTCCGGCAGGGCGAAATTGTTACGCTCATTGGTGCCAATGGTGCCGGTAAATCGACATTGATGATGACGATATTCGGTAAGCCGCGTGTAAGGTCGGGTCAAATTTTCTTCGAGGGGCGCGATATTACCTATATGGAAACGCACGAAATTGCGAGATTACGTATAGCGCAATCGCCGGAAGGGCGGCGGATTTTTCCACGTATGACCGTGCTTGAAAACCTCCAGATGGGCGCAAGTATCGACAACCTCAAATATTTTGACGAGGATGTCGAGAAAATGTTCACATTATTTCCGCGTTTGAAAGAACGTTTGCAGCAGCGCGGTGGTACTTTGTCAGGCGGCGAACAACAAATGCTGGCAATAGCGCGTGCTCTGATGTCCCGCCCGCGGCTTCTTTTGCTTGATGAACCGTCATTGGGGCTGGCTCCTCTCATTGTCAAACAGATATTCGATGCGATCAAAGTACTGAACGAGGAAACAGGACTGACCGTTTTTCTGGTCGAACAGAATGCTTTCGGAGCATTGAAACTTGCCCATCGCGGCTATGTTCTTGTGAATGGTGCTGTTACAATGAGCGGAACAGGCGCGGAATTGCTGGCTGATCCGAAAGTCAGGGCAGCCTATCTTGAAGGTGGCCGACACTAATTGAAGTCTTCAAAAAACAATTGTCGTTATTTGAAGTTTTAGGGAGAAAAAATGCAAGGTATCATCTACGAAGAGTCATCGCTTTTTGTCTTTATTCTGGTGACCGTAATCCTCGGTGGCTGGGCTGCATGGATGACAGGGCGTGCCTGTGCATTGACCTGGCACGGACTGAAAGTAGCACTCGTTTCAATGGTACCGCTGGCGGCCGCCATCCGCTTCATCCATTATATTCCCCCCTTTAACGGGACGCTATTATCGCTTCATTATTATCTTGTCGATCTTGTCGTTTTGCTGATTTTTGCAAGCCTCGGTTTCCAGTTTACCCGAACCAACCAGATGGTTCGCCAATATAGTTGGCTTTACAAGAAATCGTCGCCTTTTAGCTGGCACAAGAAATAAGCTTTTCTTTGATGTTGTCTGGAAAAAATACTTTGGATGTTTTACAACTTATGAAGAAAAAGAGGAGAACGGAAATGAAGAAGGCTTTACTGACAACTGTTGCGGCGATCGGTCTTGGTGCGTTCATGAACAGCGCCTGGGCCGATATTAAAATCGGTGTGGCGATTCCGGCTACGGGACCAAGTGCGGCAATTGGCGCACAAATTCAACACGGTGCGGAAATGGCCGTTAAAAATATCAATGACAAGGGAGGAGTAAAAGGCGAAAAGCTTGTTATTGAAATTGTCGATGATGCATCCGACCCCAAACAGGCTGTTTCGGGCGCAAATAAGCTTGCCGGTGACGGCGTGGAATTTGTTGTCGCACACTATAATTCAGGGGCCGCTCTTCCGGCAGCCACTGTTTATGATGAAAACGGAATGCTGGCAATTTCAGCCGGTGTTACCAATCCGAAATTGACGGAATCGGGCTATCCGCTACAGTTTCGTGTTTGCGGCCGTGACGACCAGCAAGGTTCATTTGCCGGTGAATTCATAAAAAAACATGTTCCTGATCCGAAGGTCATGATTATCCACGACAAAACCGCTTATGGAATTGGTATTGCCGAAGAGGTTAAAAAGACACTGAACAAGCTTGGCGTTACCGAATTGAGCTTTGACGGTGTCAATGTCGAAGATAAGGATTTTTCGGCGATTATCGCAAAAATGAAGCAGAGTGGCGCGAATGTTGTCTATTTCGGCGGGCTTTATACACCGGCCGGATTGATGTTGCGCCAAATGGCGGAACAGAAGGTTAAACCTGTCTATATCGGTGGGGATGCTTTTGCCAGCAATGAACTTGCGGCGACTGCCCAAGATGCCGTTATCGGCGTTATGAACACTTTCAACGCCGATCCGCGTGCCAATAAGGATAATGACGAATTGGTAAAAACCTTCAGGGCAAGCGGATTTGAACCGGAAGCATTCACGCTTTATTCCTATGCGGTTGTGCAACTTATTGCCGAAGGCATTGAAACCCAAGGACAAAACCCGCAAAAAGTGGCTCAATACCTGAAAACAAAAGGACCCTTCAAAACCGTGCTCGGACCTTTGGATTTTACCGAGAAAGGCGATCCGAAAGAGGGTGGTTTTGTTATGAACCGTTGGTATAAGGCTCCGGACGGAAGCTATAATTATTCCGAAGTCAAGGATTGAAAAATAAAGTCGGAAAAGAACTAAAGTAAGCCAAAAGAGCTGAAAGCGACTGGAAGATAAAAAAGCGCGTTTAACGCGCTTTTTATTTACTTCTATCTTCATTACACGATCAGATATGACCAATCGGACCTTTTGAATGTGCCGCTCATTTTAAAAATTTGTTTCTCAACTCTTAGTGAGACAAATTTTATTCAAACACATATGCAATCCGATTTTTTATCGTTCCGGTTATTTACGTCGTAACAAGAAATAAGCTGCAACGCCCAGAACACCGACAACTGCCAAAGCAGTCTTCGGATAATTTTTTGTCTGCTTTGTGATATAGTGGGCTTGCTCGCCAACGACATCAAGCGCCTGACGGCCTTTGTCTTTTATTGTTTCGGCAATTTCACCGGTATTCTCGAAAAAACCATCACCCTTCGTTAAAGGTTGTTTCAGCGATTGTGTCAGTGATTGAAGCTCGGATTTCAGATCTTGAATGCGTTTTTCGATTTTTTCTTTTGTGTCACTGCCGTTTAATACATTAAACATTGTTTTCTCCTTGCGCTTGAAGCCCCGTATAAGTCGAACACAAGGCCGGGAATTTCCACGTCTAAGAATAGATCACGTATAAGAATAGATAATGCAAAAATATGTTCCTTCCAGTGTAAAGTAACAGGTAGAGCCGGTATTTTTTCGTAAAGAAAAATTTCGCGGGCTTATGGGAGGAAAAATACAAGGCTTTGCAGGAGGGAAAATAATTGTCGGATAAAGTGCGGAAATTGTGCGATAAACGATCTGCCATGTCATATATATAGTTATATATAAAAATGATGATTGATAAAAACGGGAATGTGAATCATCAAAAAAGTGAAAAGCTTTTTTAATTTCCGGTTGGGAAAATGCCGCTATAACAGTTATAAAGGGGCGATGTGTTTATCCCGACCGTTCAATGAAAAGAGACATCATCCGAAAATGAACAAGCACGAATATTTTTCAAAACCGTTTCCGCGCCGCAAGTCTGTTGCCGTCAATGTTGGCGGTGTCATGGTGGGGGGGAACAATCCGGTTGTCGTGCAATCAATGACGAATACGGATACGGCAGATGTAGATGCTACAGTAGCGCAGGTTGCAGCACTGGCAAAAGCGGGCTCCGAACTGGTACGCATCACTGTCGATCGGGATGAATCGGCAGCCGCCGTGCCAAGAATTAGAGAACGGCTCGATAATCTTGGAATTACAGTTCCGCTCATCGGCGATTTTCATTATATCGGCCACAAATTATTGGCCGAATATCCCGATTGTGCGAAAGCCTTGGCAAAATACCGCATCAATCCGGGCAATGTCGGGTTTCGCGAAAAACGTGATAAACAATTCAGTGAAATTATCGAATTTGCAATCCGCTATGACAAGCCGGTACGGATCGGCGTGAACTGGGGTTCGCTCGATCAGGAATTGCTCACGCGTTTAATGGATGAAAATGCCGAAAAAGGTGGCCCTCTCTCGACCGACGAGGTTATGCATGAAACGGTGGTGCAATCTGCACTTATTTCTGCGCATCTTGCTGAAGAAATCGGCCTTGGTCGCGATAAAATCATTCTTTCGGCTAAAGTCAGTCAGGTGCAAGATCTCGTTGCCGTTTATACCATGTTGGCCGAGCGCTGCGATTATGCTTTGCATCTGGGGCTTACCGAAGCCGGTATGGGGACGAAAGGTGTTGTTGCCTCTTCAGCAGCTCTAGGTATTTTGCTGGAACAGGGAATTGGCGATACGATTCGTATTTCTTTGACACCGGAACCGGGTGGTGACCGCCGCCGTGAAGTGCAGGTTGCCCAAGAGCTTTTGCAGGTCATGGGATTCAGGCAATTTATACCGACTGTTGCCGCTTGCCCCGGTTGCGGGCGTACCACCTCGACAGTATTTCAGGAACTCGCGCAGAAAATACAGGGTGATATTCGTAAAAACATGCCGGTCTGGCGGGAAAAATATCCCGGTGTCGAAACGCTTAATGTTGCTGTCATGGGGTGTATCGTCAACGGGCCAGGGGAATCAAAACATGCCAATATCGGTATTTCGCTTCCCGGTACCGGCGAAATGCCGGCAGCCCCAGTTTTTATTGACGGGAAAAAGGTAAAAACATTACGTGGCGCGAATATTGCGGCTGAATTCGAGCAGATGGTTGCCGACTATATCGAGGAACGTTTCAAATAGATTTGCGATCGTCAATTCAAAAACCATGAAGTTGACACTTGAAACGGGTGTCCAACTTTGAAGGGTGCGTTTTTCGCGTGAGTTTTTCAAACAGCAAAAAAGTCGTTTGCTTTTTGTCGTCATCAAAAACGATGAAAAGCCCGGTTTACCTATTTCAGGGTTGAAAGAGCTTGAACGCGTTTAAAAATTCAAAATGTTTTAAAAGCTTTGTTGGAATGAAAAAATGTGCTTCGCCCGATAAAGCCGGAAACCGGAGAGTTAAGGAAGGCAGATCACGGAAGAGCTGGAACGGTTGCCCTTTAAGCGGAAGCGATTGTTTTTGAACGTGTCGCCTATCGGAGGCTCGTCAATCAAGTGAAATAAAGAAAAACCTAACAGTCAAATTGACGGTCATCTTTGTATGACCGGAGTTTTATAAATTTGGAGCGCGCTTCTAGAAAGACATGTCGGAGTGGGAGTTTTCTCTATCAATCAGGATTTTGCCGCTGCTCTTATCTTTTAGCCAGTCAATAAAGTTTTGTTGTTCAGCTTTTGGCAAACGCAGTGTCAATTCACATCCGGAATCGTCAAAATGCCGATTTTCAATTTGCGCAAGGAAATTCTGAACCTCGTTTTCGATAATGGGCAAAAGATTGAAAGGGCAGTGAAAAGTCAAATTTTGCCAGTCCACAAGCTCGACGAGTTCGGCATTCTGGAGTGCTCTTGCCGCACCGCCCCCGTAAGCACGAACAAGGCCACCGGTGCCAAGTTTAACCCCTCCGAACCAGCGTGTGACAATGACGAGAACGCAATCACAATTTCTGCCTTCAATGGCATTGAGTATCGGTTTACCGGCAGTTCCTGTTGGCTCGCCATCATCGTTGAAGCGGTAATTCTGATGGAACTTCCAGGCATAGCAATGGTGTGTTGCTTCTTCTTTGCGAACTGTTTCAATGATCTCTTCTGCCTGTTCCACGGAATTGATCGGAAAAGCACGTGTTAAAAAACGGCTTTTTTTAATTTCTTCCAAAAGCTCGGTTGCAGAAGCAAGAGTAAAGGCCATCAATATTTTCCAAAGTCTTCGGTTTTAACGGGAGGGGCATAGTGGCAAATTGTGCGTTTTCAAAACATCCGACTTTTTAGCGTTTAGCCGACTTTTTAGCGTTTAGAATGACAAATCGTGTGCGTTCGACGAATGTCTTTTGACGGATTTTTTGTCGTCAATCGTTCCTTTCCTGCCGGTTTTTTCACCCCCGTCAATTGTTCGGTTTTCCTGTCGATTTTTCCGTTCTCCCCTTTAATTCTTCCTTTCCCCCGTTAATTTTTCCGCTCCCCCGTTAATTTTTCCGCTCCTCCCTTAATTTTTTCGCTCTATGACAAATCTTGCAGTCGCCCTTAAAATATCGGCTTTGTTACCGAATGGTTCAAGCAAGCTATCAGCCTGTTCCATCAGGCCTTCCAGTTGGTGTTTTGCCCATTCGACACCGTGTAGGGCTACCAAAGTTGCTTTATTGGCGGCTATGTCTTTACCGGCGGTCTTGCCGAGAGCTTCGGTATCGGCAGTCACATCAAGAACATCATCGGCAAGCTGGAAAGCCAAGCCGATTGCCGCGCCGAATTCGGAAAGTCTTTCGCGATCTTCACGTGTTGCATTGGAAAGGATAGCACCCGCTTCACATGCATAGCGAATAAGTGCGCCGGTTTTCATGGCTTCCAATGTGATAATGCCGCTTTCATCAGGTTTTTTCGTCTCCGCTTCGAGGTCGAGTACTTGCCCGCCAACCATGCCGCCAAGACCGGCACTGCGGGCAAGACCATTTATCAGTTGAAGCCGGATTTTTGCATCAAGCTCCAATTTGTCATCGGAGAGAAAATCGAAAGCAATTGTCAATAATGCGTCACCGGCAAGAATGGCTGTTGCTTCGTCGAATGCTTTATGGACAGTAGGCTTGCCGCGCCGCAAATCATCATTATCCATGGCCGGTAAATCGTCATGTATCAGTGAATAACAATGGATTGCTTCAAGTGCTGCTCCAACGCATTGTGCTGCTTCGATATTGGCATCAAAAAGTCGCGCTGTCTCGATAACAAGAAAAGGCCGCAATCTCTTGCCACCATTCAAAACGCCATGGCGCATTGCGGCGAGAAGGCGTGGCGGACGGGCAATCTCTCCCGACTCGATATGGTTAGAGAGTTTCGCGTCCAGCATTTCACCAATCTGGCGGGCATTTCTGGCAAGTAAATTGGTAAAATCTTCCATTGAGTATTCCTCTATTCTTTGCAAGATGCACATGAAACATTCAAACGTCGCCGTCAATGCTTATAAACGAGACAATATTGATATAAACGAAGGTTGTTTATTAAACGAGGAATAATTGTTGTCTGAAAGCCAAAGCCCGCAAGTTCGTTTCCATAGAAAGCGTTCAGGAAAACTGCGCGTGGCGCTTTACCTATTGGTGTTTTTGCTGGCTTTGCCGTTTTTCATGCTGCTTCTTTATAAACTGCCTTTTATTCATCCTGTTTCTACTTTGATGTTGCGTGATAAAATCACTTTCACGCCTTATGAACGCGAATGGACTTCTATTGAAGATATTTCTCCTCATCTTGTTTATGCGGTTATGATGTCGGAAGACGGGCAATTCTGTTTCCATAATGGCGTTGACTGGGACGAATTGAAAACAGTTATTTCTCGTAATGGAGGGCCTAATAGAGGGGCATCGACCATTACTATGCAAATGGTGAAAAACCTGTTTTTGTGGCATGACCGGTCTTATCTCAGAAAAGGTCTGGAAATTCCTTATGCAACAGTTGCCGATGCTGTTTTGTCCAAACGGCGCATTATGGAAATATATCTCAATATTGCCGAATGGGGGCCGGGAATTTATGGTGCAGAAGCTGCTTCACGACATTTTTTCAAACGCTCGGCAAAAAGCCTCAATCCACGGCAGGCTGCCTATCTTGCGGTAACATTGCCCAATCCGAAACTGCGCAATCCCGCACGTCCTTCGGTCAATCTTACAAGGCTTGAACGGCTCATTGAAAGGCGCTTGCGACAATCGGGTGCTTATACGCAATGTCTGCGGGAATAAGCCATGCCTCACGAAAATGGGGTGGCATCAACGTTAACGGAAAGAATTTGCAAGCAGTGAGCGAAGCGGAAGCGTGTTGGGCACGTGTTAAAAACCGGTTCGGGTCTTATATAGCAAATCGACCACAACAATTTTAAAATATTTCAGCCCGACTGTTTATTTTGAAATTTTTAGCCTGTAAGAGACACAATATCGGCCTATTTCATAAAAAATGCTGATTTCAGTCTGGTCAAAGCCTGATAATCAGTGTATAGGCACGCCAAACCTTCTATAATTTTGTCTGCCGATATAGCTTCGGGTTATGGTGGCAGATACGTTTTAAGCAAATTTGGAGTATAATTCCATGGCTGTACCTAAACGAAAAACGACACCGTCAAAGCGCGGTATGCGTCGTTCTGCCGATGCCCTCAAGGCTCCGACCTATGTTGAAGACAAGACTTCCGGCGAGCTTCGCCGCCCGCATCATATCGATCTGAAGACCGGTATGTATCGTGGTCGTCAGGTTCTGACACCGAAAGACTGAAGTCTTTTTGAATTTAAAGAAAAACCGGTCTGTTGGCCGGTTTTTTTATGTCCGGGATCATTTTGTTTTTTAGCGTTTTCGGTGAGTCGGTTTCGCGAGATTTCGGGTTACCCGTTTTGTAAAATATGATCGACCAACCGGTTGCCAATAAGATTCACGCCCCCGATACTTGAAGTCCGGCTATTTTTGAAAGCGGAGCGGCCGATTTAATTAACTGATTCCTTTGTCCGGTCTCAGGCCAAATAATTTTCTGTTCCGTTTTCAATTTGTGAAGTTTCAGGTAAAGCGCGCATTTTCAATGCCGCAATATGGTTTTTCTGCCCGTTTGACCATGTGAACGATAACTGCCAATCCGGACGATCGAAAAGTAACGATCAAAAAACTTTATATTTTTATTTTCCGAACAGGGATGTTCAAAAAGCCCGCAGCAAAATTCTATTTTCTGTTTCGGGAATGTATTCGTAAAAACGGTGATGGGAACCTGATTATTGGCACGAAACAAAGGAAACGGTGTAAAGAAGTGAACCGGACGCTTTCCGATTTGCCGGAATTTTTCTTGTCGCCCAGATTTTTATGACAATTGAATATCGCGTCGGGTGTCCGATATATGGTTAATAGCAAATAGCCGGTTTTTTAGATTACGCCTTGACCTTATTGCTATATTTTGGTTTCTCTCCTCTGTAACGACACAGTATGTTGTAAGAACATAGCAGGAACATGCTAATGTCGGTGATTCGTCGCCGATTCGTTCCGGTAGTGTTCCAGAGGTTAAGAATGTTGGTTAATGTCTTGTAAATGGTAAAGCTTGCTTATCGTTTGACAGGGCGTTAAGGCATGTTTTGGCGGTCAAACCGGCAAAACTGATTATTTGGAGTAGATGATGGCCAAAGCCCCTCTTATCCTTTCGGGGCGTGATGTAACAGCCGTTCTGGGGCCGACAAATACTGGCAAAACCCATTTGGCAATCGAGCGGATGCTCGCTCATGATAGCGGATTGATCGGCTTACCGTTACGACTTCTTGCACGTGAAGTTTATAACCGTATCAGCGAAAAAATTGGCCCTGACCGCGTTTCTCTCATTACCGGAGAGGAAAAGATTATTCCTCTTGGTGCACCTTATTCGGTTTGTACTGTGGAAGCTTTGCCGCGGGAAACCAAAGCATCTTTTGTTGCCATTGATGAAGTGCAACTTGCCGGCGATCTCGCACGTGGCCATATTTTTACCGACCGGATTTTACATTTGCGCGGCACTCAGGAAACAATGTTGCTGGGCGCTTCGACGATGCAAGGGATTTTGCAAAAGCTTTTGCCCGGTCTGAATGTTATCAGTCGCCCGCGTTTTTCCCAATTGCTTTATGCCGGTTCAAAAAAGTTGACCCGTTTGCCGAGTCGCACGGCAATCGTCGCCTTTTCGGCCGATGATGTTTATTCTATTGCCGAACTTATCAAACGGCAGCGCGGCGGGGCAGCGGTGGTCATGGGGGCGCTGTCGCCACGCACAAGAAATGCACAAGTTGCTCTTTATCAATCGGGGGATGTGGATTTTCTGGTTGCGACCGATGCAATCGGTATGGGGCTTAATCTTGATGTCGACCACGTCGCTTTTGCGCAGACAAGAAAATTCGACGGCTACCAGTTTCGCGATTTGACGGCGGCAGAAATGGCACAAATTGCAGGACGTGCCGGTCGTCACATGCGTGACGGGACCTTCGGCGTAACCGGCCGAATCGCGGATTTGGACAAAGATTTGGTAGAGAGAATCGAATCACATCATTTTGATCCGGTCAAAGTTCTCCAATGGCGAAGCGAAAGTCTGGATTTTTCAACGCTTGACAGCTTGAGAAAATCGCTGGAAACAGCCGCGCCTCTGGAAGGGCTTGCCCGTGCACTACCGGCGGTGGATGTTCAAGCTCTTGATAATTTGTCGCGCGATTATGACATTATCCGCCTTGCCGACCGTCCGGAACGCGTTTCCTTGTTATGGGACGCATGTGCGCTTCCCGATTATCGCAAAATAGCACCGGCACAACACGCAGAAATTATTGCCAACATCTATCGTGATCTTGTAAAACGCGGCAGTGTTAATGAAAACTATTTGGCCGAACAGGTTTCCCAAGCTGATCGAGTCGATGGCAATATTGACACTTTATCGCATCGGATTGCACAGATTAGAACCTGGACATTCGTGTCACATCGACCCGGATGGCTTACCAATCCGCAACACTGGCAAGAAAAGACGCGAGAAATTGAAGATAGATTGTCAGATGCGCTACATGAGAGGTTGACGAAACGATTTGTAGACCGCAGAACAAGCGTACTTATGAGGCGGCTTAGAGAGAATGTGATGATGGATGCCGAAATAGTTCAAACTGGCGATGTTCTTGTTGAAGGACATCATGTTGGAAAACTTGATGGGTTTCGTTTTATTGCCGATGTTAATGGCGAAGGTGCCGATGCAAAAGCTCTAAGAGCTGCTGCGGATAAAATATTGGCTGTGGAATTTGAAAAAAAAGCAGACCGGTTGGCTGCTTCGGCCAATGGCGATTTTGCGATCGGTTCGGACGGTGTGGTTCGCTGGATTGGCCAACCTTTGGCAAGTCTTGCTGCAACCGACGATATTTTAAAGCCGCGCGCGGTCCTTCTTGCCGACGAACAATTGACAGGACAGGCACGAGAAAAAGTCGCCGAGCGGGTAGACCGTTTTGTCAGTTTCCATTTTGAAACAGCATTGAAGCCGCTTTTTGACCTTATCAATGCGGATGCGCTGGTTGGTATGACACGGGGACTGGCATTCCGTCTGGTAGAACATCTGGGCGTTTTACCGCGTCGTGACGTTGCCGAAGAAGTCAAAAGCCTTGACCAGATTTCACGCGCTGCCCTGCGCCGTCTTGGTACGCGGTTCGGTGCTTTTCATATTTTTCTGCCAATGATGCTGAAACCTGCACCGGCACAAGCAATCACGCTTTTATGGGCATTGAAAAATCATGCAAGGGATTTGCCGGGCTATGGCGATGTTTTGCAGGTGCTTGCAGCCGGCCGGACATCGGTTGTTGTCGACCCGGCTTTCAACCCCACCTTTTACCAGCTTGCCGGTTACCGCATTCTTGGTCGGCGCGCTGTCCGCGTCGATATTCTTGAACGTCTCGCCGATCTCATTCGCAATGCAGTAAACTGGAAACCGGGAAGCGGTTTGCGTCCGGACGGTGCTTATGATGGCCGCCAGTTTCTGGTTACTCCGGCAATGATGTCCATTCTTGGCGCAACGGCCGAAGATATGGAAGAAATTCTCAAAAGTCTCGGCTATCGGTTCGATAAAAAAGACAAAGCCGAAGTTTTGGCAAAACTCAAGGAATTCGATCAGGCTTCGACAGAAGAAACAAAGCCGGTTGCCACAAATGTGCGTCCTGCCGAGCCGGTTGGCGATTTTATAAACGCAGCCGCTCTTCAGAAAACACCGTCAAAGCCGGAATCGGAAATACCGGATGCCGAACCGGTAGGGCCGCATTTTACCAAAAAGACGACGGAAGAAGAGGAAAAACCTGTTTTGCTTTGGCATTATCAGGGGCGCCATGATTATCGGCCGTCACGGTCAAACAATGACAGGAAAAAGCGTTCCGAGCAGCGCTTTGAAAAGTCGGGCGAAAAATCGGGGCAAAAGCCGGGTGAAGGGGCAGAAAAAACAGGCGAGCCACGGCGTGACAAGCAACGCCCGCGCAAAAATTCGTCGTTTAATAATCCGAAAGCCGATGCTTCATACAGACAACATAAACCGAAGGCTCAGTCAAAACCGGTTGATCCTGATTCGCCGTTTGCAAAACTGGCTGCCTTGCGTGACCAATTGAAAAAATGATTGAAGAGGCTGTCCCTAAACAGCGCCTGGACAAGTGGTTGTTTTTTTCGCGGACGGTCAAAACGCGTAGCCTTGCTGCCAAACTGATCGAGGGCAGCAAGGTCAGGGTTAATCGTGTAAAGATTGACAAGTCGAGCTATTCCATAAAAGTCGGAGATGTTTTGACTATTCGTCTGGAGCGGTCGGTTGTTGTCTATAAAGTTGCAGGGCTTGGCGTGCGTAGGGGGCCGGCTCCTGAAGCCAGATTGCTTTATGAAGATTTGACGCCGGAAGTAAGTCCGACAGACAGACAGGAAAATGTCATTTCTTCGGGGCCACGACCGACAAAGCGTGACAGACGACATTTGTTGCGCTTTCTAAAACAGGAAATGTGAACATATTGGTGCATATGCGGGGTTGAAACCGACCGTCAAAAACGTTAACTCATTGCTGTTATCGTTTCATTTCCGTTTAAAAGTGTGACAGGCTTTTGTCGGAATGCGCTTGACGTGAACACTGGAGATTGAAAAATGACCTATGTTGTGACCGACAATTGCATTCGCTGCAAATATACTGACTGCGTTGAAGTATGCCCGGTCGACTGTTTCTATGAGGGGGAGAACATGCTTGTTATCCACCCTGATGAATGTATTGATTGTGGTGTATGTGAACCGGAATGTCCGGCGGAAGCAATCAAGCCTGATACCGAACCCGGACTTGAAAAATGGCTTGAACTCAACATGGAATATTCGGCTAAATGGCCAAATATAACCGTCAAAAAGGACCAGCTTCCCGAAGCAACCGAAATGGATGGTGTTACCGGAAAACTGGAGAAATACTTCTCGCCCAAACCGGGAACCGGTGATTAGATATATAATCAGTTGAACTTGACTGGCCGATGATTGATTTCGACGGTTTTTTGTGTTATCGTCTTTCCGTTAAGCCGATAACCGGATGTCGTTGACGTTTCTTTTTCTCATCGAAAGGTGTTTTAATCTGGCATAGTTCGCACTTTCTAGTGGATGGGTTTGTCGCGTCCAGTCGGATTGTGTAGAGGTTGATGGATTTACAGTCGCATTTGCTTTGCAAATGCATGAAACTGTTTTGCGCCAGTTAAATCAAAAGGAACGTTCATAAAATTCGGGGGTCGGATATGGCTCTTTATTTGCAGAGCCTTCAACCTGTGTTTGTCGGCAACAATGCCGAGCACAAATGGAGTTGGTTAAGAATATGTCATCCCCCAAGAAAAAATCCCCGGCTCGTCAGGGGTTCAAGGCTCAAGAATACATCGTTTATCCTGCCCACGGTGTCGGCCAGATTGTTGCTATTGAAGAACAGGAAGTTGCCGGCCTTAAACTTGAACTCTTTGTTATCCATTTTGAAAAAGACAAGATGCATGTCAAAGTGCCGGTTGCCAAAGCTATTTCGATTGGCATGCGCAAATTGTCTGAAACAGATTTTGTCGACCGTGCATTGAAAGTGTTACAAGGGCGCGCCCGTATCAAGCGTACCATGTGGTCGCGTCGTGCACAGGAATATGATGCAAAAATCAATTCCGGTGATCTGATTTCGATTGCGGAAGTTGTCCGTGATCTTTTCCGTGCGGATAACCAGCCCGAACAATCCTATTCCGAGCGTCAGCTTTATGAAGCCGCACTTGACCGGATGGCGCGGGAAATTGCTGTCGTCAATAAAATTTCGGAAACCGAAGCTGTTCGCGCAATTGAAATCAATTTGGCAAAAAGCCCGAAGCGTAGTGCAAAAACAGATGCCGAAGGTGATAGCGACATCGACATTGATATAGATGGCGAAGATAGTGAAAATGTTGCTGCTTGACTGAAGTCAAGAAGAGACATTCCACTCGTTTATCAAGTTTTCTAAAAGCCCGCTTTTCAAAGCGGGTTTTTTATTTGCAACCGTTTACATTTATCAATTCAACACGGAATGATTGTGAAAAAAATACCGAAAGTTGATTTTTTTAAACTTTTGATTGTTTTTTTATGGAACCAAGTTCCTCGGTGGGCGTTGTGTGCCTGAAAGAAACACAGAATGTGTCGCTTTTGTGTACCAACAAATTTTCTGAGGGGCAAATCATGGCCGGCATCTCAACGTCAACGCAACTAATCACAAATTTTACTGCGGGAACAGACAATACACTTGGCCGTAACATGATGCGTTCGGCAATGCGTGCTCCCTATCTTGAAAGGAATGACGAACATTCTCTGGCATTGCGTTGGCGCGATGAGCAGGACAGTGTCGCAATGCACAAGATTGCAGTTTCCCATATGCGGCTTGTCATTTCGATTGCCGGAAGGTTCAAACATTTCAAATTGCCTTTAGGTGATCTTGTTCAGGAAGGCTATGTTGGTCTGCTGGAAGCTGCTGCACGTTTTGACCCTGAACGCGAGGTTCGTTTTTCCACCTATGCAACCTGGTGGATCAGAGCGTCTATACAAGATTATATTTTGCGGAATTGGTCGATTGTGCGCGGCGGTACAAGTTCCGCACAAAAGGCACTTTTCTTCAATTTGCGTCGTTTGCGCATAAAACTCGCCACTGAGGATAGAACGCTCACCAAACAGGATATTTTCCGTAACATCGCTGAACAATTGGGTGTTTCGGTTGGCGATGTTGAAACCATGGATTTCCGTTTTTCGACGACCGATAATTCCTTGAGTGCACCGATGATTGCCGATGACGAAAATTCCGGTAGCAAGATGGATTCGCTAGTCGATGAACATCCTTTGCAAGATGCGTTGGTCGAAGATGAAATTGACGGTGATCGGCGTTCCAAATGGCTCAATGATGCTTTGCAGATTTTGAACGACAGGGAGCTACAAATCATCCGTTTCCGTCGGTTGAATGATGATGGTGCAACGCTTGAGGCACTGGGTGAAAAAATGGGCATTTCCAAAGAACGCGTACGCCAGATCGAAGCGCGCGCCATGGAAAAATTGCGAAATTATCTTCTTTCTGTTAATAGTGCGGATGCCTATCAGGTTTGATCGCTGAACGAGTGCGTAAAGTCTTCTTGAGCGATCTTGAGCAGTCAGGCTAATACCTGACACTATCGCTTTGGAAGAATTGGCCGGAACAATCGGCCAGGAGAATTACGTTTGTCACCGTTCGACAGAAACGCCCATCTTGAACAAAAAATACTTGCCTATTCCATTCTTGCAACCATTGTTCTGGCTATTGCTGCGGTTATTACCGGAATTCTGACGGGAGCTTCTTCAATTATTTTCGACGGAATGTATTCGTCGATTGATTGTCTGTTCAGCATTGCCGCGCTTCTGGTCGTTCGTCTGATCGAGATTGATGTCAATCGCCGCAGCCGTAAAGCGCCGAAATTTATCGAGCGGTTCCAATACGGTTTCTGGCATCTTGAACCTATGCTTCTGGCAATTAACGGTTTGTCTTTGATGGTTGCCATTATTTATGCTTTGTTCGAGGCGACGGGGAAGATATTGAACGGTGGCAAACTACCCCATTTCGATGCCGCCATCTGGTTTTCGACTTTTGCAGTTTTTCTGTGCTTCGGCATGGCATTTTACGAACATTATTTCAATCGCCGTCTAAAATCGGCTTTTATAACGATTGATGCGAAAAGCTGGATTGTGTCGGGCGGCATCGGCTTGGCACTTTTATTTGCTTTCAGCTTTGCCACCCTTATAGAGGGTACAGATTATGAGTGGATACTGCCTTATATTGATCCGGTTGTTCTGGCTTTTATTGCGCTGATAATGTTGCCAATGCCGGTGAAAACCGTTTTGCGTGCCATGCGTGACATCCTCATGATAACGCCGGTTGATCTTGATGAACATGTTAATACCGTTGTCGATGCAATTGTGGAAAAATATGGCTTTGTCGGTTCCCAGAACTATCTGGCCAAGGTGGGGCGATCGACCATGATAGAAATTCACCTCATTTTGCCGGAACATTATAAAATTGCGGAGGTGGAAGAGCTTGATAAAATCCGTTCCGAAATTGGCAATAAAATAGGTCATGCAGGCCCTGACCGCTGGTTGACAGTTTCTTTTACCTCAAGTCCGCAATGGGCTTATTGATTAAAAGATTTATATCCGAACATCCGGAATTATTCCGAAATAATCTTGACCCTGTCGCCGGCCGATAAATTTGTAGTCGGCGAGAGTGCATTGATAATGCGCAACAGTTTCTCTTTTGCGTTGGTGCCTTGCATGTGTGTGGCAAGAGATGCGACGGTGTCACCCAAACGGACGTTGATGACACGAATACGCAAAGGTTTGAGCGCGGAAATTTCGCGCGACGACAAGGTTTTGAAAGTCGAAGTTGTAGAAGTTGCGATACTATCAAGTTCTGTCGAGTTTTTCTGGGCTGCCGTCAAAAATCTGTATACGCGATCTTTGACGAAAATCACGACAACATCGAACTGCCAACGATCATTGGCAGCATGGGCACGGGCAGCTTCCAGACCGTTAATGGTAAGAGGCCGGATAGTGGACGCATCAAGACCGCTTACCCAACCGCTTTTTATATAGTCAACCGGCGTTAAACCGCGCGGTAATGCGACCCCGTCAAAGCGTATCGCGATGTCATTATTGCCGCTCGCAATAACAGCATTTGACGAATTATCAATCGTGAAATTCTGCGGAACAGAAAACGTAATCCCCAATTTGGGGTGAATGAACTGGTTGCCGCGAATATATCCTTCATCGGCAGTATCTCCGAAAATCATTCCGTCAATACCGTTGAGAAAATCGTCGCGGTCGGTTTTGCCGACACCGGGAGCTCCCACTTTGCGTGCCTGATCGGTTGCAAGCTGGATACGTTGGGGCGTTGACGGGTGACTTGCCAGAAAGTCGAGTGTTGCGTCGGTTGCACCCGAAACATTACGAAAAGCGGCGTAAGCTTCCATAGATTGGAGGAAACGTGGCGACGCAAACGGATCATAACCTGCTCGCCCTAACATTTTTATACCGATTGCATCCGCCTGCAATTCCTGATTGCGCGAAAATTGTGCAAGGCGCAGTTTCCCGCGAATGGCTGTTTCACGTTCGGCCGAATGATCTTCCAGAACTTCACTGACAACCTGGTTTGTAAGTTCCACCTCGGCTTCTTTTTGCTGGCGTAAAATACCATGATTGGCGGTGACATGTGCCATTTCATGGGCGAGAACCGCTGCTACTTCGGAAGAATCATTGGCAAGTGCGAGAAGACCGCGTGTGACATAGACATAGCCACCGGGAAGCGCAAAAGCGTTGACATTGGGCGAGTTCAAAATTGTAATTCTGTAGGTCTGATCGGGGTTGTCGGAGACGGCTGTGAGCCTTCCGACGATTTTTGCAACCATTCGCTCCAGTTTCGGATCGCTATATTCACCGCCATAGGTTTGTAAAATCCGCGGGTGTTGGGAGGCTCCCAATTGCGCAAGAGAATCGCCCTTGCTCACTTTGTCGACAGTGACAGGAGCGCCCGAAGGCATAAGACCACCGTCGGGCTTATTGTAATCGACAAGCTGGCAGCCAGTTAACGGGAAAAAAACGCAACTTAAAAAAAAGACAAAACCGGCGGCTTTCGCGGCACGATTATCATCGCGCTGCAACAAAAGCGGCTTGATAGAGTTGTCTTTTTTGCGTTTACTCATTGTAACTGGTGCTTGACCCTCATTGCAGGCAAACTGATAAAAGTACACTATAAGGCTGAAAAACTTTGAAGCTAACAGGCTTTTTCAAAATTTCCCCTATAATAGAACGGATAGATTTCAATTCTTGTGACATATAGCTAACCTCAGAACAATCAAATAGATGCCGATTGGAAAATTAAAATGGGAAATTTACGTAAAAACCGGAAATCGGAGTGGTTATGAAAAGCTATACGATCGTTCTTGATGGACATCTTCAGGTGACCGGGCGGCTCATCAGCCAGATTGGCAAGAGCAATGTCATCGTTGCAGATGGTGCAATACGTTATATTGAAGCTCTTCATGTCAAACCCGAATTATGGGTGGGTGATTTTGATTCAACCGGATCCGGATTGAAACTGAAATACAATACTATAGAGCAGAGGTCATTTCCTGTTGCCAAAGACAAGACAGATGGCGAACTTGCGATTGATTTTGCTTTGGAACGGGGAGCCGAACGCATTATTTTATGTGGCGCATTGGGGGGCAAACGTTCCGATCATGCTTTTTTCCACTTTGCTCATGCATTGGCGATGAAAAAAAAGGGCATTGACGTTCTCTTAACAAGCGGCAACGAGGAAGGTTATGCCATTCTTCCCGGACATTATACCTTCGATTTTCCTGTTGGTACAATTTTCAGTCTTATCGGCTTTGATGACCTCGGTGGTCTTACAATCGAGGGAGCGAGATGGCCGCTTTTTGAAAAAAATGTGCCCTTTGGTTCATCATTGACCCTTTCAAACGAGGTAAATGGCAAGCTTCAATTGCATCTTACCACGGGGCGGGCGCTGTTGTTGGCTACACTTCCTGAAGTGTGAAGAATTTTAACTGCAAGGTTGGTGGAAAAAATGCGGCCTACCCATATTTATTAATCAGGATGAGGTGAGTGATAGTTTTAACTTTATCTTGGTTTTGCCTTATTATTACGACACAGTATCAAGAATATCAAAAAGAGAAAGAGTGACGACATGTTTAAACGTATTTCTGTAATTGCCATGGTTTCGGCGTTGGGACTTGCAACTGTCGCCTGTTCCCCGAATGAACAACGTACCGCCGGTTATGGCGTTGGTGGTGCAGCTCTGGGTGCATTGGCAGGCGGCGCTATCAAGGGCAATGGCAAGGGAGCATTAAGAGGGGCTGCAATCGGTGCGGCAGCCGGTACTCTGGTTGGCGTTGCAACCAAGCGTAACGGCGTTCAATATTGTAATTATCGCGATGCCTATGGGCAGATGTATCAGGCACCTTGCAACCAATATCAATAAGTTTATCAAGGTTTTACAATTGAAAGGGGTCGGTTTGCTGACCCTTTTTTATTTTATGTGTTTAAACGTTATATTTTGCTATTAATCTCTTAAATAGCAGAATGGAATCATAATGGCGCCTCCTCTTTTACGTCTCGATCATATTTCACTTACCTTTGGCGGTACACCATTGCTGACCGATGCCGCGCTATCGGTGTCGAATGGCGATCGTATTGCGCTTGTTGGTCGTAACGGGTCGGGTAAATCAACGCTTTTGAAAATTGCAGCCGGTCTTGTCGAACCGACAGACGGGGAAATTTTCCGGCACCCCTCGGCAACAATCCGCTATTTGCCCCAAGCGCCTGATCTTGAGGGTTTTAAAAATGTGCGTGCCTATGTCGAGGCCGGACTAGGGCCTTTGGATGATGTCCACCGTGTCAGCTATATGCTCGATCATCTGGGATTGAGCGGAGAAGAAAAACCCGACCAGCTTTCCGGCGGTGAAGCACGCCGCGCGGCATTGGCACGCGTCATTGCCCCCGCTCCCGATATTTTGCTTCTTGACGAGCCGACCAACCATCTTGATCTCACGACAATCGAATGGCTCGAAGGTGAACTCAAAACGATACGTTCAAGCATTGTATTGATTTCGCATGATCGCCGTTTTCTGGAAAATGTCTCGCAATCGACAATCTGGCTTGATCGGGGCGAAACAAAGCGCCTTGGTAAAGGCTTTGCTTTTTTCGAGGAATGGCGTGACAAGCTTCTTGAAGAAGAAGAAATCGAGCAACAAAAACTCGGCCGCCAGATTGTGCGTGAAGAGCATTGGCTGCGCTATGGTGTTACAGCGCGGCGCAAACGCAATGTGCGTCGTCTTGATGAACTGCAGAAATTGCGGCAAAAATACAAGAACTATCGCGGGCCGCAAGGCAATGCCGTTATGGAGTTGAGCGATTCACAGGAATCCGGAAAACTGGTGATCGAAGCCAAAAATATCAGCAAAGCTTACGGCGAACATGTGCTTGTCGATCATTTTTCCACCCGCATCCATCGCGGTGACCGTATCGGACTGGTTGGACCCAACGGCATTGGTAAAACAACATTGTTGTCTATGTTGAGCGGGGTTTTGACACCCGATAGCGGAACTGTAAAACTGGGTGTCAATCTCGAAATTGCCACGCTCGATCAAAAACGCTCGCTTGATGAAAATGAAACGCTCGCCCATTATTTGACCGACGGGCGCGGCGACAGTGTTATCGTCAATGGTGAGCAACGTCATGTTGTCTCCTATATGAAAGATTTTCTGTTTTCACCTGAACAGGCGCGCACACCGATCAAGGAATTGTCGGGCGGTGAAAGAGCACGGCTTATGCTGGCGCGCGTCTTGTCACGTCCTGCAAATCTTTTGATACTCGACGAACCTACAAATGACCTTGATATGGAAACACTCGATCTTTTGCAGGAACTTGTCAGCAATTTTCCGGGAACTGTTTTGCTTGTCAGCCACGATCGCGATTTTCTTGATCGTACGGTTACCAGCATTATCGCCCCTGAAGGTAACGGTCGCTGGCTTGAATATGCCGGTGGTTATAGCGATATGATTGCGCAACGAAAAGGTCGGGAAATCGAACAGAAGAAAGGCGTGAAACCGTCCTCGTCGCAAACGTCTGGCGCAGTTGAACAGGTGAAACGGGAAACAAAACAGAAGCTATCCTATAAACAGAAATACGCTTTGGAAAAATTGCCTTCGGAAATTGATGGCCTTCATCGCGACATAGCGCAGATGGAAAAAGAGTTTTCCGATCCCGACCTCTATACAAAAAATGCCAAAAGGTTCGAGGAACTTTCGCACCTTCTCGAACAAAAACGCAAAGACCTTGAAACAAAGGAAAATGAATGGCTGGAGCTTGAAATGCTGAAAGAAGAACTTGAAAAATAGCTTTGTTTAAAAGGCTGTAGGTTTCAGCTTCAAGTGAATTTCGTGTCGGTCGGGTTTTGTGTCGGTTTTCTACCGGTTTCGCGTTGGTTTTTATTTGGCGGGTGACCGGAACCCGATAAATAACCGGTGGCGCAAGGAAAAGCCGCAATCATAAAAGAAAATAGATAATAAACAAAAAAGCCTTCCCGAAAGGGAAGGCTTTAGAGTTTTCAGAAAATTCAAAAATCAGCTCATGCCAAGTGCATCTTTATAGAGCTGGATCATAGCTTCTTCTTCCTGCCGCTCGTGGTCTTCTTTTTTGCGCAAACGGATGATTGTGCGCACCGCCTTGCTGTCAAAACCACTTCCTTTAAGCTCGGCATAAACCTCTTTGATGTCGTCGGAAATTGTTTTCTTTTCTTCTTCGAGACGTTCGATACGTTCGATAAAAGACCGTAATTGGCCAACAGCCACTGCTTGTTTTTCGTCTGTCACTTCACTCATGGAAATGGCCTCCAGATAAATCGTGTTGAAACGAGTCGTTCAGTCGATCGTTCAGTTTCCTGTTGATGTCCGAGTCCGACCCCTTGAGTCAAGATGCAGGTTCCTTTTTTTCACGCCTGTTGGAAAGCCGTAAAATTTTCTAACGCAAACGTAAACGTCAATTGTCTGCTCGCGAGGGATGAAGTTGTTTCATGTGAATCTCCCGCATTTCATTTATTTTCCTGAAGAGCGGTTCGAGATAATTTGCCCATTCCCGCACACCCTCTTCACCCGCTATCAAATCCTGCCGGACTTCGATCAATATATGGGCGATGCCTTTTTTTGTACAATGGCGATACATTGTGTCACCCTTCAGCGCTCCATCATAAGGTTCGTTATCACCGACCTTGATATGTCCGATTTTGTTCAATCCTTCAAAAAGCGGATCGAATACGCGCCTGTCGCTATCCCATAAAAGGCCGATATGCCATGGGCGGGCTTTGCCCCGCCAGACAGGTGTAAACGAATGGACAGAAACAACAAAAGGGCTGTTTCCGCTTGCTTCCCCGACATTGGCGATGAGCCTTCCGATTGCCTTGTCGTAAGGCGTATAATAATTGTCGATGCGGCGTTTCCTTTCAGCCTCACCGAGTGGATAATTATGCGGAATTACCGAACCGTCGGATAGTTGCATGATAAGTGTCGGGTCATGTTCTCCGCGATTAGGGTCGATCAACAATCTTGAAAAATGGCTGATGACGGCGGGGGCTTCAAGGCGTTTGGCCAGTTCCTCGGTCAATAATTGTGCACCTATATCATAAGCGATGTGTCTTTTGAATTCGGCAGGATCAAGCCCCAGCGAACCATATTCGACCGGCAGATCGCTGCTTGCATGATCGCAAATGAGTGCGAGCCCTGCTTGCATATTGCCGGCAATTTCTTTGAAGGGATGGAAAATTTCTTTCTGTTTCATTTTTTTATCATCACTTTATAATATGATATGTTTTGAAAACCTCTGACATTGACAAAGTTTGAGAAACTACACAAAACACAATTCAAGTGCAAAAGAACAGCGGTCGGGACGAAATAAAACCGAAGGTGCCAGGAATGTTGTTGAAAAAGACTCGGATTATACTCTTCGGTGGCATGTTTGCGTTCACCTTTCTAAACGCAGCTCAGGCAGATTTTCGTGTCTGTAACACGACCCAGGAGGTTATCGGCGTTTCCATCGGATACCGTGCAAAAGTCGGCTGGATGTCCGAAGGGTGGTGGGTTGTCGGTCCGACACGTTGCAAGACGATTATTGATGGGCCTTTAACCTCGCGCTTTTATTATCTTCATGCGGAAGATGCTAAAAATCACGGGCGCTGGGATGGACCTATCAATATGTGTGTGAAGGATTCCGAATTTACCATTAATGGCGTCAATGACTGTTTTGCACGCGGCTTTCAAAAAGCCGGTTTTCAGGAAATCGATACAGGCACACAAACAAGCTGGATGGTTCAGCTAACCGAGCCTGTATCCAATAATCCGGCGTTAAATACGCCGCTTGTTACAGGAGCTCCCACAAAATGAAACGTAACCGTAAAGTAAAGATTGTTGCTACGCTCGGACCTGCATCGTCTGACGAAAACATGATTGAAAAGCTTTTTTTAGCGGGAGTTGACGTTTTTCGTATCAATATGAGTCATGCCGATCATGACACAATGCGCTCTCTCGTAAAAATCATTCGCAATATCGAGAAAAAGCAGGGGCGGCCAATCGGCATTCTTGCCGATTTGCAGGGGCCGAAATTACGTGTGGGAGAATTTGCAAAAGGTAAAGTCGATCTTGTTGTCGGGCAAACTTTCACGCTCGATAATAAGGATATTCCGGGTGATAATACGCGCGTCTATCTGCCCCATAAGGAAATTTTCGACGCCGTCAAGCCCGGTGAACGCCTGCTCATTGATGATGGAAAGCTCCAGCTTCTTGCTCAAAAATGTACACATGAATCCATTGAATGTAAGGTTGTGGCGGGAAACCATATTTCCGACCGTAAAGGGGTAAGTCTGCCCGACACACTGCTCGGTGTCGGCGCAATGACCGAAAAAGACCATAAAGATCTTCTGGCGGTTCTTGAACAGCCGATCGACTGGATTGCGCTTTCCTTTATCCAGCGTCCTGAAGATATTGCCGAAGCGCGTAAAATTTCCAAAGGAAAAGTGGCGATTCTTTCAAAAATCGAAAAGCCGCAAGCCGTTCGCAGAATCAACGAAATTGTCGATTTATCCGACGCGGTTATGGTGGCGCGTGGTGATCTTGGTGTCGAAATGCCGTTGGAAGCCGTGCCCGGTATCCAGATGGATATTATCAAATTGTGCCGACGCGCTGGCAAGCCGGTCGTCGTCGCAACGCAAATGCTTGAATCCATGATTACTGCACCTGTTCCCACCCGTGCAGAAGTTTCCGATGTTGCAACGGCCGTTTATGAGGGGGCCGATGCCATTATGCTTTCGGCTGAATCGGCTGCCGGTGCTTATCCGGAAGAAGCTGTACGTACGATGGATAAAATTGCTTGCAAGATCGAACGGGATTCCAATTATGAACCGATGATCGACGCCCAACATCCTGCACCCGAACCAACCGGCGCCGATGCAATTTCGCTCGCCGCAAGGCAGATTGCCGAAACGCTCAATCTTTCGGCTATTGTTGCTTATACGGCCTCCGGTGCAACAGGTATACGCGCATCCCGTGAACGGCCGATACCATCCATCATTGCTCTTTCACCCATTACCGAAACGGCACGGCGTCTTGCCCTTGTCTGGGGGCTTCATTGTGTTGTCACGGAAGACGCTCACAATCTTGACGATATGGTCGAAAGAGCCGCTGCCATTGCACTACGGGAAGGCTATAGCGTTCCCGGCGACAGAATTATCGTAACGGCCGGCGTGCCACTCGGAACACCGGGTGCAACCAATATGTTGCGTATTGCCTATGTCGCCAAGGAAGATGGTAAACGCAGATAATCTGTCTGCGTCAATTTCTTAATGAATATCAACTCTGCGGCGGAAGCTGAAAAGCCTGTTCCGTCGCAGAGTGTAAGCTTGTGATGAACGATCAGGCTTGCTGTCTTCATGTGGTTCACGAGCGCAAGACGAAGATAGAGAAATCTCAGGACATGAAGCGGGCGGAACAGGGCGCTTGGTATCGGGGCATAGCATCACGGATAATATGAAGAAAAAGGCTGACGATTATTGTGTGGAGCCCGACAATTATGCGAAGCCTTGCGATTGCGTGGAACCCGCCGGTTAAAAACAATCTGCCGCAATAACAGCGAGAAAATGCAGTATTTTACAGCTTGAAACCAAAAGCGGATTATCAAATAACAGAACCGGTTTCTGCTTGTTTTGAAATATTTTTGAACAACCGCCAAATCTTTTAAAAATAATAATGAAAAATTATTCTTCAGGTGGGGTCAAGAATTTACTTGTCGTCTTTAGAAGTTTGCTTGTTTATTTTTTTGGGGGGGGTCTTGTCTAATTCACCGGTTGCTTGTCTATTTCATCGGTTGCTTGTCTGTTATATTTTCAAAAAAGTTGGACCATCCAATTTTTTAAAAGATGTGTTTCTTCAATTTTCAATGTCACTTGTTGAAGAAACAAACACACAAGCTCAAGACCGGTATGACCGGTTTATTGATTTTTGACAAGCTGGCGGGCAAGAGCGTCAATATGATTGGCTGCCCTGTCAATGGCTTTGGCAGCAACTGTTTCATAACGTTGGCAAGCATCGGCCAATTGGTTATTTTCTTGTTGTAGAGTTTCGTTTTCCTGTTTCAGATTGTTTAGCTGACGCCGCGCTTCATCAAGTTCATCCATGACCATGATGCCGGCCATGACAGAAAGACGGTGGTCGCCGATTTCGCCGAAATTGGATTTTAAATGGCTGATATACTGGTCAAGCTGATGGGCGAGACCGGCGAGATGTTCTTCTTCGCCTTCGTCGCAAGCCATTCGGTAGGTTTTGCCATCAATAGTAACTGAAACAGTTGCCATATTTATTTGCCCTTTACCGGTCAACCACAGTGCGTATCGTTTCCATTGCAGTAATAAGGCGGCGTGATACTTCCTTATTGGCTTGTTCAAGACGTTCGGCACGTGATTCAGATGTATCAAGTGCTTGCGCCAGACGGCTGCGATCTGCATTCATGCGCTGGATTTCTTCTTCGAGTTCGCTAGTGTCATATGAATCTTTATTGTCATTGACAACGGCATTTTCAAGCGTTTTAAGAGCGTTTTCCAGACGATTGATCGCTTGATCGAGAATTGATGTGTCTTGTGGCATCGAGTTCCGGATCCTTTTTGTAAAATGTAACTTTAAAAACGAATCATTCCGGTAAATTTTATCCTGTTTTTGCTATTCTTAAATGTCTTCCGGCTTTGTGGCAAGAAATCCACCGTATCAAAGCTGGTGACAGTGGGATTTTATTGACTCACACCGTTTAAGTGATATTTGTCAGAAGAAGCATTAGACCGAATTTAATAGCGATCAAAGAGTAGCCGATTCTCATGAAAAATAATGACAAGCAGAACCAGATGGCCAATGCTATCCGTTTTCTATCTATAGATGCAATCGAGAAAGCAAATTCCGGGCATCCGGGGCTTCCGATGGGAGCTGCCGATATTGCAACCGTTCTTTACACAAAATTTCTCGCTCATGACCCGAAGAAGCCGAATTGGCCCAATCGCGACCGTTTTGTTCTTTCGGCAGGTCATGGCTCCATGCTGCTTTATTCGGCTATGTATTTGTCCGGCTACGAGGATGTCACAATTGACGAGATAAAAAATTTTCGTCAGCTTGGTGCAAAAACTGCCGGTCATCCCGAATATCGTCATATCAACGGTATTGAAACGACAACCGGTCCATTGGGGCAGGGAATAGCCAATGCTGTCGGTATGGCACTTGGCGAGCGGATCATGAATGCACGCTGGGGAGATTTGGTCGACCATTACACCTATGTGCTTGCCGGTGACGGCTGCCTCATGGAAGGCATTTCGCAAGAAGCCATTGCTTTCGCCGGTCATATGAAGCTGAACAAGCTTATTCTCCTTTGGGACAATAACCAGATTTCGATTGATGGTGCGATCTCCGTTTCCGATAATACCGATCAATGTGCACGCTTTGAAGCCTGTCAATGGAATACAATCAAAGTCGACGGGCACGATCAGGATGCGATTGCCAAAGCAATCGAGAAAGCAAAATCATCCGACAAACCGACTTTGATCTCGTGCCGGACAACAATCGGTTTCGGCTCTCCCCATAAAGCGGGAACCAACAAGGTTCACGGTTCGCCTCTCGGTCAAGAGGAAGTTGCCGAAACGCGCAAAGCATTGGGCTGGGAAAGCGAGCCTTTTGTGGTTCCTGCCGAAATTCTTGATAGCTGGCGTCTTGCAGGCCTCAACGCCGCAAAGAAACGTCAGGAATGGGACAAGAAGCTTGAAGCACTTGATCCGCAACAACGTGCCGAATTCGACCGTTTGATGCGGGGTGATCTTCCGGGTAATTTTGACAATGTCATTAGCGAGTACAAGAAGAAGCTGGCCGCAGAGCAGCCGAAGGTGGCAACGCGTGTCGCTTCGCAAATGGCACTTGAAGTTATTAACGGGGCGGTCAACGAAACAATTGGTGGATCAGCCGATTTGACAGGCTCCAACAACACCAAAACAAGCCAGACCAATGATATTACGCCAGAAGATTTTTCCGGTCGTTATATCCATTATGGTATTCGTGAACATGCAATGGCCGCGATTATGAACGGCTTGTCGCTTTATGGCGGCATTATCCCTTATTCGGGGACGTTTTTGTGTTTTTCCGATTATGCCCGCCCGTCGATGCGGCTTTCATCATTGATGGGAATTCGTGTCATTTATGTCATGACACATGATTCGATTGGTCTGGGGGAAGATGGGCCTACCCACCAGCCGGTTGAACATCTTGCAAGTTTGAGAGCAATTCCCAATCATCTGGTTTTCCGTCCCGCCGATGTTGTTGAAACGGCCGAATGCTGGCAATTGGCGCTGAAATCCAAAACGACACCATCCACTTTGGCGCTGACCCGTCAAGGATTGCCGACCTTGCGGAAAAACTATGAAGAAGATAATCTCTCGGCACTGGGTGCTTACGAACTGATGACGGCAAGTGACGATGCGAAAGTCACAATCTTTGCATCGGGTTCGGAAGTGGAAATTGCGGTAAAGGCGCGTGAAGTGCTTGAAGCGAAGGGAATTCCTACAAGAGTGGTATCTGTCCCTTGTTTTGAGCTTTTCGAGCACCAAGTAGAGTCTTATAAAACAGCATTGATAGGCAATGCTCCGGTAAATATCGCTGTAGAAGCAGCTATTCGACAAGGGTGGGATCGTTTTATTGGCCGAGATGGTGTATTTATAGGGATGACCGGTTTTGGTGCGAGCGGTCCTATCGACGCACTTTACAAACATTTCGGGATCACTCCCGAAGCCGTCGTTGCAGCGGCGGAAGCAAAGCTTTAATATTCAAATATCTCAATTAAAGGGAGAGATAATATGGCAGTACGTGTAGCAATCAACGGATTTGGACGTATTGGGCGCAATGTTGTGCGCGCAATCATTGAAAGTGGTCGCAAAGATATTGACATTGTTGCAGTTAACGATCTGGGGCCTGTTGAAACAAATGCCCATCTGTTGCGCTATGATTCGGTCCATGGACGTTTCCCCCATGAAGTAAAGGTAGCGGGTGATACCATTGATGCGGGCTGCGGGCCGATCAAGGTCACGGCTGCACGTGATCCCGAACAATTGCCATGGAAAGAACTTGGCATTGATATTGCTTTGGAATGCACCGGTATTTTTACCGCCCGCGAAAAAGCTGCTGCCCATCTTGATGCAGGTGCCAAGCGTGTTATCGTTTCCGCACCGTCAAAAGGCGCTGATCTGACAGTTGTCTATGGCGTTAATCATGACAAGCTGACAAAAGAGCACAAGGTCATTTCCAATGGATCTTGCACCACCAATTGCCTTGCTCCGGTTGCCCATGTTCTCAACAAAACTGTCGGCATTGAAAAAGGCTTTATGACAACCATTCACTCTTACACCGGCGATCAACCGACTTTGGATAAATTGCACAAAGATCTTTACCGTGCACGCGCTGCCGCTTTGTCGATGATTCCGACATCTACCGGTGCTGCCAAGGCCGTTGGCCTGGTCTTGCCGGAACTTGACGGCAAGCTTGATGGCGTTGCTATCCGTGTTCCGACTCCGAATGTTTCGGTTGTCGACTTTACCTTTATTGCAAAGCGTCCGGTTACGCCGGAAGAAATCAATGAAGAAATCCGTGCTGCTGCAAATGGACCTTTGAAGGGTATCCTCGGCTATACCGATGAAAAACTCGTCAGCCACGATTTCAACCATGATCCACATTCGTCGGTTTTCCATACCGAGCAAACACGCGTTATGGATGGAACATTCGTTCGTATTCTTTCCTGGTACGATAATGAGTGGGGCTTCTCCAACCGTATGGCTGATGTTGCTGTCGCTTTTGCAAAAACCATCTAATAGAACGATGGGGGCGCGAGCCCCCGTTTTCTTTTGAAAAGCGGGGCTTTGTCGATTGTCAGGTCAAGGCCTTGCTATAAAAAGTAAATGAGCGGACCGTTTATGAAAAAAGAACGGCCATGTCTTGAAAATCTGGAGAAAAATATGGCTTTTCGCACCCTTGATGATGTTGACGTAAAATCCAAACGCGTTCTTTTGCGTGTTGACCTCAATGTTCCTGTCACAGACGGAAAGGTCACAGATGCAACCCGCATCGAGCGGGTAAAACCGACCATCAACGAATTGAGTAGAAAAGGTGCAAAAGTTATTTTGCTTGCCCATTTCGGGCGTCCGAAAGGCAAAGTCGTTGCCGAATTTTCGCTGAAGCAAATTGTTCCGACCGTGGAGAAAGTCCTTGGCAAAACAGTAGGTTTTGCCGAAGATTGTATCGGTGAAAAAGCAAAAGCCGCAGTCGATGCCATGAAAGATGGCGATGTTGTCCTTTTGGAGAATACGCGCTTCCATGAAGGCGAAGAAAAGAACGATCCGGCATTTGTAAAAGCATTGGCTGAAAATGGCGATATTTATGTCAATGATGCGTTTTCCGCTGCTCACCGTGCCCATGCTTCAACGGAAGGGCTTGCCCATTTGTTGCCAGCCTATGCCGGACGCTCCATGCAGATGGAACTCGAAGCACTTGAAAAAGGACTTGGCCATCCGGCGCATCCGGTTGTAGCCATTGTTGGCGGAGCCAAAGTTTCTACGAAGATTGATCTTCTGAACAATCTGATAGAAAAAGTGGACGCACTTATTATCGGCGGTGGCATGGCCAATACGTTTCTTGCAGCCGAAGGTTTAAGCGTTGGAAAATCGCTCTGCGAACACGACCTTGGCGAAACAGCCCGCGCTATCATGACCAAGGCGAAGACCGAAAATTGTTCGATCATTTTGCCGGTTGATGCCATTGTTGCCGAAAGCTTTGAAGCAAACTCGCCCAATCATCGTTATGGAATTGACTCCATTCCGGCCGATGGAATGATCCTTGATATTGGTGAAAATTCTGTCGAACGTATCAATGCAGCAATTGACGATGCTGCAACCATTGTCTGGAACGGGCCACTTGGCGCTTTTGAACTTCATCCTTTCGATGCGGGTACAGTTGCTGTTGCCAAACGTGTCGCTGCCCGCACAAAACAGAAAAAACTCGTTTCTATTGCTGGCGGTGGGGATACCGTGTCGGCGCTGCACCATGCCGGTGTCGCTTCCGATTTCACTTATATCTCGACAGCCGGCGGAGCCTTTCTCGAATGGATGGAAGGCAAGCCTTTGCCGGGTATTCTGGCTTTGGAAAAATAGGTTTAAAATGCGGGGAGAGAGAGTTTTCTTTTTTAAAGAATTTTCCGCCTGCAAATTCAGGTAAACGAAACGGAGGTTTGTCCGTTTCACTTTGAATATTATTATTTTAATGTCTGGCTATTAGAACAGAGGAGCCGCCCCAATGAGTGAACGTATTGAGGATATCGCAATTGCTATGACAGCAGGAGGAAAAGGTCTGCTTGCTGCTGATGAAAGCACCAGTACGATTAAAAAACGTTTTGATGCGATCAAGCTTGAATCGACCGAAGAAAACCGCCGCGACTATCGTGAGATGTTGTTCACGACTAAAGAAGCTATGGAAAAATATATTTCCGGCGTCATCCTTTATGATGAAACAATCCGCCAAAAAGCTTCCGACGGCCGCATGTTGACCGATATAATCAAAGCGGCCGGTTCAATTCCCGGTATCAAGGTTGACGAAGGGGCAAAACCGCTTGCCGGTTTCCCTGATGAAACGATCACCGAAGGACTTGACGGTTTGCGTGGACGTTTGAAGGAATATTATGAATTGGGTGCCCGTTTTGCCAAATGGCGCGGCGTTATTGCTATTGATAGCAATAAATTCCCGACATGGGGTGCTGTAAGGCAAAATGCACAGGCCTTGGCACGCTATGCCGCACTTTGTCAGGAAGCACAGATTGTGCCGATTGTAGAGCCGGAAATCCTGATGGATGGCAAGCCCGGAGACCATTCGATCGACCGTTGCTATGAAGTAACAGAACATGTCTTGAGAACAGTTTTCGACGAGCTATTTGCCGCCCGCGTCAAGATGGAAGGCATGATTTTGAAACCCAATATGGTGATTGATGGCAAAAAAGCCCGTAAAGCTTCGGTCGAAGAAGTTGCAGAAAAAACAGTTCGTGTTTTGAAGACGACAGTTCCTTCGGCTGTTCCCGGAATTGCATTCCTTTCCGGCGGTCAATCGGACGAAGAAGCAACGGCCCATCTTTCGGCAATCAACGCAATCGGCAATCTCCCGTGGAAGGTAACATTCTCTTACGGGCGCGCTTTGCAAGCTGCTGCTATCGCGGCCTGGGGCGGTAAAAAGCAGAATGTTGCAGCCGGACAAAAGGCTTTTGCCCACCGTGCAAAGATGAACTATCTTGCAGCACTTGGCAAATGGACCAAAAAAGACGAACAAACGGCCTGATTTTCAAAAATAGAATTATAAGAGTTTCAAAAAGCCCGAAGCACTTGTTTCGGGCTTTTATTATAAAAGTGTATCATATTTGTTACAGATTATCTTTTAAAAACGCCTTAGAAATAAAAACACTATTAAAAACTTGAATAGATTCTTCAAGTTTGTATAGATGCATCAGAATTTCTATTTGCTCGTCGGGATTTGCATGGACATGACGGGCTTGCTAAGTGAGAGGTCCATGACAGACAGTCAATACATTATCGACAGGTTCGATAAGTAACTTTTCGGGGCAATGATGAATAAATTATTTCAGGCATTCATGGTAACTTCAGCGGTTATCGCAATTCAAACAACAGCGGCAAAGGCAGCCGATGTCGCCTTGCCGGAAGCTGAGCCGGTCGAATATGTCCGTGTCTGCGACGCTTATGGCGAAGGGTATTTCTATATTCCGGGCACCGATACATGTTTGAAACTGGGTGGTTTTGTCTATGCGCAGGCGAAGGGTGGTGACGATGTTTATGCCCGTTCGCGTGACGAACGTAATATGAAAACCTGGCGCGATGAAGTCCGTGCCCATTTGCTCGTAGCAACAGCTTCCGAAACCGAACTCGGAACCCTGAAAACACATATCGAGTTACGTTCCGATTTTGACGACGGCACGGATTCATCTTCGTCGGAATTGCGTTTCGGTTATATCGAACTCGGCGGTTTGCATATCGGTGTTGATGAATCGGCATTGAATACATTCTTCGATTATTATGGCAACTTCATCAATGATGACGTTATCTTGGGCGGCGCCTATCGTACCAATATGATCCAGTACCAATATGCTTTCAGCAGTGGTCTGACGGCAATGGTTTCAATCGAGCAGGGCGGCGACGAAGATACCGACTTCAACGGAACGATAGAAGATTACACCCCCGATGTTGTGGCCGGTTTGAAGTTTGAACAAGGTTGGGGATCAATTACAGGTGCCGGTGCTTACGATGCCGTAAATGAAGCCTGGATTGGCAAGGCAAAAGTCAACCTGAAGATTACCGACGCATTCAATATCTGGGTTATGGGTGCCTATAAGGATTTGAAAGACACCTATTATGAGGACATCGACGATAAAGATTCCATCATCCGCGACGGTCGTCGCGGTATCCGCGCTGTCGACAGTTTCTACGGTACATGGGGCGGAAAATGGGTTGGCTGGCTCGGCGCTTCTTATAAATTCACGCCGAAAACAACAGGAAACTTCCAGTTGTCTTATGAAGGTGTAGGCAATACCTACACAGCCGCCAATGTCGCTTATGAAATGCTTCCCGGTCTTACCGTTATGCCGGAAGTCAACTATCGTAAATGGAATGATGTCCATTCAGATTTGCACGATCAGGATGCTATCGGCGGCGCTATCCGTATTCAACGCGACTTCTAAACCGTCAAATATCGCTGGTAAAAAGCCCCTTCACGGGGCTTTTTGCATTTTATAAGCAGATTAAGCAGCTTTTTGCGTTTTATTAGCAGAATTTTATCGACATCGGCGGGCAATAATAAACTTCGGTATTTCCATTGTTAAAACCGGCACAATTCGATTTTTAAACCGGTCAGTCCGGTTGTTGCACATCTTGCCGACACCGCTAGAAAAACATATTTAAAAAAAATTATGATTAGTAATAAAAGTATAATTTTTATTTTAAATAGCTATATATAGTGTAAAATAGATACTGAAATATTATTCAGTGAACAGTAAACTATTTATATAACTAATAAAAATAATTATAATAAAAGTTATAAAGAACATATAACTATAAAATAAAAAATGATTATTCATGTTATTATCATAAAATGATATAGATTTTGAAATATAAACGAAATATCGTTTATATCGCTATTTTATAGGATCGACCTTTCTATGGGCGGATATAGGCGGCGAAACAGCAAGTGAAGCCGGTGTGCAGAAACAATTTTGCAGAAAAGAAAAACAATAGGAGGCCGCCGAAAAGACCGCATGAGGAAGTTGAGAAGACGCTAGCAGGATGGGAAAGCTATCGCAGGTTGGGCGGGCGATAGCGGATTGGGGGGACTGTAGCGAGAGCGAGGACAGTAGCCGGATGCAACGACATTAGCGGAACGGGCGGCTATAACTCGTTGGGCGGCGGGGAGAGGATGGGGACTGTAGCAAGAGCGAGGATAGTAGCCGGATGCGACGACATTAGCAGAATGGGCGGCTATAACTCGTTGGGCGGCGGGGAGAGGATGGGGACTGTAGCAAGAGCGAGGATAGTAGCCGGATGCGACGACATTAGCG
>NZ_WTFO01000001.1:0-79629 GCF_048452985.1 Bartonella sp. P0282 | reverse complement strand
CAGAATGGGCGGCTATAACTCGTTGGGCGGGCGGTAGAGGATGGGGACTGTAGCGAGAGCGAGGACAGTAGCTGCATGGGAGGGCAGTAGCAGAACGGGCGGCTATAACTGGTTGGGCGGAGGGTAGAGGATAGGGGGGGCTTTAGCGAGAGCGAGAACAGTAGCCGGATGCGACGACATTAGTGGAACGGGGAGCTATAACTCGTTGGGCGGGCGGTAGAGGGTGGGGGCTGTAGCGAGATTGAGGACAGTAGCCGGATACGACGGCAATAGCAGGACGGGAAAGTTATAACTCGTTGGGCGGAGGGTAGAGGATAGGGGGGCTGTAGCGAGATCGAGGACAGTAGCCGGATGCGACGACATTAGCAGAACGGGAAAGCTATAGCAGGCTAAGGAGGAAAGTAGCAGCGGGGCTGTAGCGAGATTGGGAGCTGTTATGAATCCTGCTTGATATTTGGTCGCCATTCCAATTTTCAAACGGCAAAAATGGAAAAATAAGGGTGGCAGGAATTTTCCCGAAGAGTCATTCGACTTATTTTGGAAAGTCGTCGGCAGTAGATTTACAGTTCAAGAAATAAAGACATTTGTCAGTGGTTTCACATTGACGTTTAATAACATGGAAAAACAGACTATCGACGTTAAGGTGCAACTGAAAATGGCGCCCGCTCCGCTGCGGCGCAATTAACTGTAACAAATACGTACCGAAGAGATTTTTACCATTAAACGCGAAATATCAAACGAGTGCCGGACGAGTAAAAACGCAATTCTATAAGCGCTTTAAAAAATTTTATTTTCGGGATTTTCGGGTCTCGCTATCAGTGCGGATCAATGCCGAACCATTTTTTATAAATCGTTGCATATGTACCATTTTCTTTCAGGTGATCGAGAGCAGTGTTATAACGCGTCACCAACTGGCTACCTTGGGGGAAAGCCGCACCATAATTCTGTTGTTCAAGATCGTCTCCGACAGTCTTGACTTTGCCTTTGCCGGTCGTTGCTGCATAATTCAACAAAGCAGGCGTATCATATAACACAGCATCGACATTGCCTTCCAGAAGATCCTTGAACGCCCCGTCTATTTCGGAATACAGACGACGCTCGGTATTCGGCAGATGTTCGATTGCATAAGGAAAAGCACTCGTTCCGTTCTTTATTGCAATCGTTTTTTCCTTTAAATCATCAATTGATTTGATATTGCTATCATTGCGAACCAACAAGATCAGACCACCTGCATAATAAGGCTTGGAAAAATCGACAACGTTCGTCCGCGTTCTGGTAATGGCTAATCCCGCCATAGCAACATCAATCTGGCCGATGTGAACGTCCGACATGATTGTCGAAAAATCCATCGGTGTTACTTTATATTTGACACCCATATCACGGGCAATTGCATCCCAAAGATCTACATCGAAACCGTTAATTTTTCCATCTTGCATATAGCTGAATGGAACGTGATTATTATCGGTTGCAAATCGAACTTCCTGAGCTTGTGCAAGTTTTATAAAGCTTAAAGCTGTCACGCAAATGACAACTTTAAATATAAACCTGAAAGTCATACCCAACTCCCTGAATTTGAAAGACGATCAGAACGTACAAAAAGTACGCCTTTATCCTCAAGCAATATCCTAACAATAAAATTGCTTGATATACTCAATAATAGAATAAAAGGAACAAACATGAAGAACATTAAAATATACTTATATCCTTAAAAATAAAATTTAGAACAATTCTAATGCAGTGATAAGAATTTAAAAAAATTATTTTCCTGCAATCATCACATTCCAGCTTTCTATAAATTCATCCGGTATGCGTTGCGGAAATCCTTGTGAATTGACTAACGCCAATTGAACTTCGGCAGAAACAAGCAATACATCTTCCCGGAAAATTTTTTGAGCCATTACGAGGCGTGCCCCTCCCATTTTTATTATACTCGTCCGGATATTTAGTATATCGTCAAAATGGGCGGATTTATGGTAACTAATAGCCATTTTATGCACAACCCAGCCCGATTTTTCACTTTGCTCACCATTTGCCAGTTCTTTATGGTTACGCAGACTTAATCTTATAAATTCGGAACGTCCACGCTCCAGAAATTCAAGATAACGGGCATGGTAGACGACGCCGGTAAAATCCGTGTCGGCAAAATAGACACGAGCGAAAAGATGGTGCACATGACCGATAAATTCGCCACAAAAAGGAACATTCTCAATCATCGGATTCGCCAAACAGGTTCGTTTGCATTTGATCCATGGACTTCGGAGGATTTAACCCCATATGCGTCCACGCTTTTGCAGTCATTATTCTTCCCCTTGGAGTTCTTTGTATGAATCCTTGCTGGATAAGATAGGGTTCGATAATATCTTCAATTGCGTCGCGAGGCTCGGATAAGCCGGCTGCAATTGTTTCGATGCCGACCGGTCCACCACCAAAATTTTCAGCAATCATTCCAAGATAGCGCCGGTCGAGCTGGTCAAGACCGAGCTGGTCGACTTCCAGACGCAACAAAGCCTCGTTGGCAATGTCTCTGTCTATTGTTTGTGCTCCGGCGACAGAGGCAAAATCCCTGACCCGACGCAAAAGACGGCCGGCAATACGCGGTGTGCCACGCGCACGGCGTGCAATTTCTCTTGCGCCATCCTCGGCAATCGGCATTTGCAAAATATGGGCATTGCGTTTGACAATGTGTTCAAGCTCGTCAACAGTATAAAAATTGAGCCTGATCGGAATACCGAAACGATCACGCAAGGGGGTTGTCAGCAAGCCAAGTCTCGTCGTTGCTGCAACAAGGGTAAATTTTGAAAGATCAATTTTGACGGAACGTGCGGCAGGCCCTTCACCAATAATAAGATCAAGCTGGAAATCTTCCATGGCAGGATAGAGGATTTCTTCAACGGCGGGGCTCAAACGATGAATTTCATCTATGAAAAGAACGTCGCGTTCCTCCAGATTTGTCAAAAGCGCGGCAAGGTCGCCAGCCTTGGCGATCACCGGACCGGATGTCGAATGGAAATTGACACCAAGTTCTTTTGCCATAATTTGCGCAAGCGTTGTCTTTCCAAGGCCGGGAGGGCCGACGAACAAAACATGATCCAAAGCTTCATTACGGCTTTTGGCAGCTTCAATAAAGACTTTCAGATTTGCCCGCGCAACTTCCTGACCGACAAAATCATCAAGACATTGGGGACGTAAAGAAATGTCTCCATCTTCATCGCGTTTATCGGCTGAAATCAGGCGTTTGTTGTTATCCATTCTGCGAGCTTACCTTGAAAGTTCCTTTAAACCAAGCTTTATCAGCTTGGCGGAATCAGCATTATCACCCGCCTGACGCAATGCACTTTGAACGGCATTGGCAGCCTGATCGCGCGAATAGCCAAGATTTTCCAATGCAGAAACCGCATCCAGAATTGCTTGTGAAGAATTTCCCTCTCCAATTTCCTGCTTCAAGGTTATATTCTTGTTACTGCCGGTAAATTCGGGAATTTTGTTTTTCAGTTCTGTGACTATACGTTCTGCCACTTTTTTGCCGACACCCGGAGCACGGCAGATCATGGCAATATCTTTCAAAGCAATTGCGTTGGCAATTTCTGAAGTAGACAATGTTCCGACAAGAGCAAGGGCTACCTTCGCGCCCACTCCCTGAACTGTTTGCAACAGCGCAAACCATTGTTTTTCCGCTTTTGTTGCAAAGCCGAAAAGTTTGATGGCGTCTTCGCGTACCTGCGTTTCGATAAAGAGGGTTACAGCTTCGCCAATGCCCGTCAGGCTTCCAAGAAGGCGTGGGCTTGCAAACACGATATAACCGACGCCATGAACATCAACGATCAGGTGATCGGCATCGATTTCGTCAATAATACCCTTCAATTTTCCAATCATGCCAAAGCCTTCAAGCGTTTTTCAAGACTGTTACGGTTATGGGCATGACATATGGCAATTGCCAAAGCATCGGCTGCGTCACTTGAATCGAAATTGGCGCGCGGCATCAGGACTTTTACCATCATATGAATTTGTTGTTTTTCACCATGTCCAACGCCGATAACCGCCTTCTTGATCGAATTCGGCGCATATTCGGCAACCGGCAAGCCGGCTTGAGCCGGTGCCAACAAGGCAATGCCGCGCGCTTGTCCAAGTTTAAGTGTGGCTGTTGCATCCTTATTCACAAAAGTCTGCTCGACGGCAGCTTCTAGTGGCATATAATGATGAATAATTTCCGTTAAACCATCATAAAGCGTCGATAATCTCGAAGCCAAACTCAACTGGTCATCCGATCTGATGGTACCGGAAGTTATAAATTTCAGATTATTTCCCAGTGTTTCAATGACACCATAGCCTGTACGTCTCAAACCGGGATCAATACCTATAATACGAATCGCTTCACCCATACTTCGCAATATAAAAGTTTCGACCCGATTGTTATAGTTGATTGTGAACAAAAAGGAAACAGAATGAACAGCGGGTTAATTATGCTGAAAAACGGCTTTCAGCATTTCGATTTGCTTGTTAACGGGATTGCCATCGCCATTTTCATTGGTTAAAGCGCTTTCGACATCATGATCCATATGGCGTACGCGTTCTTCTATACGCAACGATAGCTCGACAAGTTGTTTGAATTCGTCCGGCAATTCCTGCCAATGTTCGTTTTCGCCAATAAGAGAGGGCGTGTTAAGGCTGACTTTGGCTTTTTCCTGAGCTATTTGATCTTTCGACATTTCTTTTTCGCGTGCTGCACGAAACAACAACAGCCACGAAGCCACCTGCATCAGCCGCGTGCTCATACGCATTGCTTCGGCAGCATAAAGTGAAGAGGCTTCTCCGGAAAGGTTCCGCGAGGCGACTTTTCCGTCACCGTCAATATAGGAAGCAGTTTTTTCAATCAACGACATTCCCTCGTCATAAAGACGCGAAAACGCACTGTCGAACGCTCCGTGCTCGAACATGACAATCATGTTGTCATTATGAAAATCCTGCGGATGCAATCTTCACACTCCAACCCGTTTTCCGAATTTATTATGTTTATAATAGCCAAATAAAGATGGTCTCCCCCAATTGTCCCCATCGTTTTTTGAACCAAAGGGAAATTGCACTCTTTCGATTGTTTTCGCAACGAATTCCTTAATGCAAGGTTAACGCTTCAAAAGCAGACCGATAGCTTTGGCTTTTATCATTTGACAAAGCAATCAATGGGCGGTTTTGCCGATATTTCCCGAACTTCACCCTGTGAAAGCGCTATCCGGTTCTTTGACAGCACGAATGTCAATTCTGCCAAACAGCTTTTATAAGGCTTGATCCTGTTTCAGGCTTTCTGCCAGCCTTGGTCGGCAATATCGCCTGTTGCGACCTTCTTTGTCTCTATCATTGCCGGAGCAATCGGGCGGTTATAGGTTTTAACACCGGCTTCAAGTTCTTTTGTGGCAATTTTTACCCATTCAAAATAGTAGGCAACTGCAAATTGGATAACAATGCCGGTGGTCAACAAGAGTGTATCATAATAAAGACCGCCCGGATTGACGACCTTCAAAACCTGCCCTGCCATGGCAAGAACTGTGCCCGTCACAAAAACCGCAAGGCTATGTTTTCCCAGAATGGCGAGAGGATGGTTGGCATCCACTTTTGCGAACCGGTTTAATGGACGAATTGCAACGATAAGATAGGCAAGAGCCAGAATATGGAAAAGCCGCGGCAGAGAAAGAAAAGTTTTATTGAAACCGGTAAGCGTCGCGGGAAGCCCCATTGTCGGATTAATCCACCACCAGCCAAGGCGTACCCATAAACAGGAAATAACAAGGTAGGCTAGTGCACTTGCCAACAAAAAAGGGTGGCAGGGGAGACGTCCACCCCTTTTGACATAAAGTGTCACCGAAAGGCCGATAACAAATAATAATTGCCATGAAAGCGGGTTCAGAAACCATACGCCTTTTGTCGGGTAATTATGCGGTGCAATGCCGTAAAATCCGGCAATGATGTAGATTGAAACCGACAAAATAACCAATAATTTGAGTGATTTATTGGCAAGATAGAGCATAAAGGGTGTCGCAAGAATCAAAACAAGATAAAGCGACAGGATATTGTTATAACCGAGCTGGTGACCAAGCGTTACAAGCCCCAGCAATGATTGTGCGGGGTCTTTCAGCAAGGTCGGGATATTATTGACATTCAGAAATTCCGGCCGGTGAAAAAATGTAGCAGCACTGACAAAAATGGAAAGACTGACCAGAGTTGTCAGAATATGGGCGGAATAGAGTGTTGCCGACCGACGCAGAAGCTTTAACGAGATGATAAGGCGATTTTGGCCAAAAAATTTGCTGCCATAAGCAAGGCCGACCGAAATTCCGGAAATCAGAACAAAGGCTTCGGCAGAATCAGAGAAGCCGAAATGTTTATGGGTGAACCATTCATAGATTGTACCGGGTACATGGTTTATGAAAATCGTCAACAACGCTAACGCCCGAAAAACATCAATGCGGGTATCCCTTTTGGACGTTGTCACTTGCGTCAAAGAATTGAAATTTCTGCTGGCCATTTCACTCATCAAAGAAAAATTGTTTCTGCGTCATTATCCGATTTGAAACCAAATTGGAGTCCAAATTAAGAAAAGCACAATCACATTTCTTTCCAGAGTGAAATCATTGTAAGAAATGGTTAGGACGAAAATGTTAGATTCGCCCTAATTCGTCCTTTTTATAGACCTAAACGATATTGCCATGAGTAAAGATACAAATCGCCTATATCCAAGACTTGTGATGACACTTGACACGCGCCGCAATATAAAAGCGGATATTCTCATGGATATTCTCGATCATGGCGATTTTGCCAGTCTCATTGTTTATGATTCGCAAAATGACGCTACATTTTTACAGCAACAGGCGGAACTTCTGGTTGATGGAATAGAGGCAAAATCTGTCGCTTTTCTTGTCGCCAATGACAGCCGGATTGCCGGACGCATTCATGCTGACGGCGTCCATCTTGAAGGCAAGGTTGAAGAACTCCGTGCCCTCCTTGATCGTCGGCACAATTCGATGATTGTCGGCTTTGGCAATTTGCGCGACAAGCACACGGCCATGACAAGCGGTGAATGTGAGCCGGACTATCTGATGTTCGGCAAACTCGGTGCCGATAAAAAACCGGCTCCCCATCCGCGTAACATCGCGCTTTCATCCTGGTGGGCGGAAGTTATGGAAATTCCGGCTATTGTCCAGGCCGGTTCCGACATCGCCACTTTTCCCGAAGTTCTTGCGACAAAAGCCGAATTTATTGCAGTGGAAGAAATGGTTTTCGGCCATGACAATCCGCAGCATAGTGTAAGCGAGATTACCCGCCTGATTGAAGAAAGTGGCGGCTTCGACGGGGAGCTTGTCGAATGAAAATATTCGCAAGCAAACTGTTGGGCCTCGTTTTATTGGCGTCTTTGGCCGGTTTCCAATGGGCTCAAGCTCAGGAAGCACGTTCCGATAAAGGAGCCAAACCCGTTTTACCCAAACAGACAGGGGAAGATTATCTGAAAGCCGGTCAATATGACAAAGCCTATGATAATTATATTGCGGGAAATTATAAGACGGCATTTCTGGAAGCCTTGAAAAGAGGCGAAGAAGGTGATGCTACCGCTCAAACACTTCTGGGGCGGATGTATATGGAAGGCTATGCCGTTGCAATTGACGGGGCACGGGCAGCCTTATGGTTCGGAAGAGCTGCCAAACAAGGCGACCCGCAGGCTGAGTTGCGTTACGGGCTTTTGCTTTTTAACGGTACTTATGTGCCCAAAGACCCGTCAATGGGCGAGGACTATATCAAACGCGCGGTTGATGCAGGTGTACCGGAAGCCTATTTCTATTACGGCCAATTATTGTTGAACAAATCTGAAAGCGATGATGCGCTTGAAACGAGCCTCGGTTATTTTCTGAAAGGGGCCTCTCTCGGTGATCCCGACTCGGCTTTCGCAGCAAGCCAGATTCTGGCAAGAGGAACACCGAAACGCCCGCGTGATGATAATAATGCACGCAAATTGCTGGAAGCAGCTTCGGCAAAAGATCACGTTCCTGCGCAAATTACATTGGCCAAATGGATGGTTGAAGGACGCGGTGGTCCGCAAGATTACGAAGGTGCATTCAATTTGCTCTTAATGGATGCAAGCAAGATGATTGCGCCGGCACAGATCAATCTGGCAAGGCTTTATCGCGATGGCATCGGAACCGAGGGGGATATTGTAAAAGCCGCAGCTTGGTATATGGTAGCCAAACAGGCTAAAATGGAAGCTCCGGATCTTGAAACTATGTTGGAAGGCATGTCGGATGAGCAATTGGCAACAGCCCGCCAAAAAGCAGAACAGCTTATGCCAACACTTTAAAGTTCAGGCGTGTCCTTAAATTTGAGGCCGCGCCCCTTGCTTAAAGACTATTTTTATGGTCTTGAACACGTTAATTGAGGGCATATTCTAATGTCCTTATTCCATAATAATCTAATGTCGGATGAAAACTATGAAGATTAATGGCAATGAAATTCGCCCTGGCAATGTGATTGAACATAATGGCAGCCTTTGGGTTGCAGTCAAATGCAATGCCGTCAAACCGGGTAAAGGCGGTGCCTTCAATCAGGTTGAATTGAAGAATCTGCTTGATGGAACAAAATTGAACGAACGTTTCCGCGCTGCTGAAACTGTTGAAAAAGTAAGACTTGAGCAAAAGGACTATACATTCCTTTACGAGCAGGGTGACGCACTCGTTTTCATGGATTCAGAAACTTTCGAGCAGCTTGAATTACAGAAAGATTTTGTTGGCGAACGTGCTGCTTTCCTTCAGGATGGCATGAAGGTCACGGTTGAACTTTATGAAGAAAAGCCGATCGGTATTGATTTGCCCGATCAGGTCACATTGACGATTACCGAAGCGGATCCGGTTGTTAAGGGGCAGACGGCTGCTTCTTCCTATAAGCCGGCCGTTCTTGAAAATGGCATCCGCATTCTCGTGCCGCCGTTTATTTCGGCTGGCGAGAAAGTGGTTGTGGATACAAACGAGCTTATTTATCTGCGTCGTGCAGATTAAGGATTGGTTTGATGGCGCGTTCAGCGATAATGAATGTCATGGTACAAGCGGCAATGAAAGCGGGGCGGTCGCTTGCCCGTGACTATGGTGAGGTACAAAATCTTCAAGTGTCTTTGAAAGGGCCGGCCGATTATGTCAGTCAGGCCGATCGACGCGCAGAAGATATTGTCCGGACAGAGCTTTTGAAAGCGCGTCCGGATTATTGTTTTCTCATGGAAGAATCGGGCGAGATCAACGGCAGCGACACGCAACATCGTTTTATTGTCGACCCGCTTGACGGAACAACCAATTTTCTTCACGGCATACCTTTTTTCGGCGTTTCGATTGCATTGGAGCGTCAGGGACAGATTGTTGCCGGTGTGATTTATAATCCCGCAATGGATGAACTCTTCACTGCCGAGCGTGGTGGTGGCGTGTTTCTCAATGACAGACGCATGCGGGTTGCCAATCGCCGCAAGCTTGAAGATTGCGTTATCGGAACAGGTATTCCCCATCTTGGTCGTGGTCATCACGGCGAATATCTTGTCGAACTGCGCAATGTGATGGCCGAAGTGGCAGGTATCCGGCGTATGGGGGCGGCAGCAGTTGATCTTGCTTATGTTGCAGCCGGTCGTCTTGACGGTTTTTGGGAAGATAATCTACAGCCATGGGATATGGCGGCCGGCCTTTTGATGGTTCGGGAAGCCGGTGGCTTTGTCAGTGACAAGGATGGCGGGCAGAATATCTTCGGGAAAAAGAATATTGTTGCCGGAAACGAGCTTATTCATAAAGCACTGATGAAGACGATAAAAAAACCGATCTAAGGGCTAAGCTTTGTTCAGAAATTTCTATCAAATTCCATTCCCGCTTTAAAAAAAGCGGGAATTTTTTTGGGGTAAGATCGTGCACATATGTGTTTCGTTTGAGTTACGTTCACCTCATAAATCGCCGCCAGCGGCGGCTTGCTCTTTTTTCAACCGGTAGCGGGCAACAAGCGAACGTATTGGATCGGGAACAATAAAGCTCGGATGGCTGTTCTCGCGAATGAAGCGGATTTCTTCATTATTATCACCAGAAATAAAATCGGCCGCATAAAATCCGAGATATGTGCCTTTTGCCACGCCAACGCCATTACAGCCATTCAAAACCATGATATTTTCAGCAGGTTTATGGAAAACATAATTCTGGTTGAGCGTAACGGCAATCATTCCGCCCCATGTGTATTCAAACGGAATATGGGAAAGCATAGGGAAACGGTTCTCGAACGAACGCCTATGATGGGTCAAGGCAAAGTCGAGATCATCTTTTGAAGTCGTCAATGTTGGTGCAAAACGCAATATATTACGAATAAAGATGCGGTGGTCGGGTGTATAGCGCACTGTTGTGCCTGCCGGATGAGCCGAGGTAATGCCCCAAGGTTTTACATTGGAAAAATACTTTTCGACATCACTAGCATCAAGCGGTTTTGTCAGGCTGGCATAAGTGTAAACGGGCGCAAGACGGTGCTTTTCATAGCCGAATTCACTGTTGAAAATATTGCCTGCCTCGAAGATAAATTTTGCCGTAATAAGCCCGCGGGCAGTTCTAATCACATGCTTAGAACCATAAGTGATTTCTGTAACGGGTGTTTGTTCAAAAAGGCTGACAGAAGGTGGTAAGGCTTTGGCAATACCGCGAATAAGTGCGGCAGGGTTAACAAGGACATTGCCCTTTGTATAGATTGCCCGTTGATAATAGCTAGTTCCCAATCGTTTCGCTAAATCGTCTCCGGCAATATCCTGATAATCAAACCCGTCATTTTTGAGTTGTGCGGCAAAATGGTCAAGATTGCCGAGGTTATTTGTTTCGCGGGCGGCCATATATTTACCGCTTTCCTGCCAGTCACAGGAAATAGCATAATGGTCTTTAAAATCATGCAAACGCTTTATGGCAAATTTATTCAATGCATAAAGCCGCCGGTCATGATCGGGGGTTGTTTTGCCGCCATCCACATTGTGCGGAACATCAATGATAAAACCGGCATTCCGCCCCGAAGTGCCTTCGCCAACTTTAAGTGCATCAATGACCGCAATCTTTGTATCCGGTTGCCGTTCGGCCAAACGATGAGCCAAGGAAAGGCCGATAAAGCCCGCTCCGATAATCACAAAATCAAAGTCTTTATCGTCTTCAAAGCTTTTGCCAATTGTTATTCCATGATCGGGCGATGTGGCAAACCAACCTGAAACGCCGTCAATTTTGGGCTCCACGCGAATCTGAACCATAGTCTGGCCTGTTTTCTAATTCCTGTATGTTCTTTTGCCGTATTGTCTTCAATGCGAGAATTGGAGTTTTGCCAAGCGCGCATAAAGGCCGTTTTGAGCAACCAGCTCGTCATGCGTGCCTTCTTCGACAATAGCACCTTTATCAAGAACAACAATTCTGTCGGCTTTCAAAACTGTTGCCAAACGATGGGCGATAACCAGAGTTGTGCGATTTTTCATTAATCCTTCAAGTGCTCTTTGTACAAGCATCTCGTTTTCCGCATCAAGTGCGGATGTTGCTTCGTCAAGCAAAAGAAGCGGAGCATTGCGCAAAATTGCGCGGGCAATGGCTATGCGTTGCTTTTGTCCGCCTGAAAGGGTAATGCCGCGCTCGCCGACTTCTGTTTCAAAACCGTCTTTCAAATTATGAATGAAGTCGAGTGCATGGGCAGCCTCGGCCGCTTCTTCAATAGCTTTATTATCGGCCAAAGGATTACCGAAAGCGATATTTTCCCGCAAAGTTCCATCAAAAATGGCGACATCCTGCGGGACATAGGCAATGCGCGAGCGTAAATCTTCAAGCTTGACTTTGGAAATTTCCGTACCATCAAAAGTAAGATTGCCGCTATCAGGGTCATAAAAGCGCAAGATCAATGAGAAAATTGTGCTTTTGCCACCGCCGGACGGGCCTACAAAAGCAACCGTCTCTCCGGCTTTGATCGAAAATGTCAAATTGTGCAAGACAGCTTGCGATTTTCTGGTCGGATAGGCAAAATCGACATGATTAAAGTTGATTGCACCCCGTGCCGGTTCCGGCAGTTTCAACGGGCTGGCGGGAACAGTAATTGCAGTTTTTTCAACAAGCAGTTCGGCAAGTCTTTCGGCAGCCCCTGTTGCCTGTGCGAGTTCTGCACCAACTTCCGATAATTGGCCGAATGCACTTGCACCGAAAACCGCATAAAGAACGAATTGCCCCAATGTTCCGGCCGTCATGGTTTTATTCAAGACATCGTTCGAGCCAATCCACAACACGGCTACAACACTGCCAAAAACAAGAAAAATGGCAAAGGCGGTTAAAAATGCACGCGACAGAATGGAGCCACGTGCCGATTGGAAAGCCCTTTCGATCAATTGGGAAAACCGTTTATTGACATTTTGTTCAGCCGTAAAAGCCTGAATAGTGCGAATAGCGCTCACCTGTTCGGAAGCAAGTGCTGTCGCATCGGCAAGACGGTCTTGTGCAAGGCGGGTTCTCTTTCTCACTTTGCGGCCGAAAACAATGAGCGGAATAACAACAATGGGAATTGCCACAAGCACCATAGCCGACAGTTTCGGACTGGTCACAATCATCATGATAACGGCACCAACGGCCATGATAATATTACGCAAGAAAACCGAAGCTGTAGCACCGACAGCAGATTTTACCTGTGTTGTATCGGCAGACAAGCGCGAGATAATTTCACCGGAACGGGCTTTGTCGAAAAATTCCGGTGACAAGTTGATTATATGGGAAAAAACATCCCGCCGGAGATCGGCCACCACATGTTCACCCAGAGTAATTACAGAATAATAACGTCCGGCTGAAGCAAGAGCCAGAATTGCAGCAAGCAGAAACAGCACCGCAAAATAGGAATTTATCATTGTACCGTTGCTCAAACTAAAGCCATGATCGAGCATACGGCGGATTGCAATGGGAAGTGCCAACATGACAAGGGCAGCAACAATCAAAGAAACAGCAGCCGAAAAGGCAAGTTTTTTATAGCGGAATACATAAGGTTGCAGTGCTGATAAGGGACGCAAGCTATGTTTTTTCGGGGCAGATAGTCTTTTTTCGCTATTTTCCATGCTGTTCTTCTTATCCATATTCTATTGTGCCCTTGTGCTATCGTTCGTGCTGTTGTATAGGCAACACCAGATTTTTATCGAAGTCCGGTGAAGTCCGGGCTTTGTTTATCAAATTGATGAACGGATGGCATCATGAAAATACACCATGTGACTGTTCGTTCCCGTTAGAAGCAGGAAGTTCGCGTCATGAAAGCTGATATTCATCCCGATTACCACACCATCAAGGTTGTGATGACAGATGGCACCGAGTATTTCACCCGCTCCACTTGGGGTAAAGAAGGTGACACCATGAATCTTGATATTGATCCGAGAACACATCCGGCTTGGACTGGTGGTTCACAAACCCTCGTTGATCGCGGCGGTCGTGTTTCCAAGTTCAAAAACCGTTTTGGCAATCTCGGCCTTTAATAAGTTTCTATTTTGCTTTTAAAACCCGCCAATGCGGCGGGTTTTTTATTGTTTAAAAATATCGCAATTGTTCTCGAATGCACGATATTTCCAACTCTACCTCTGGAACGGTTATCGAAAGACTTGGTTGCCACGGCAGGCAAGAAGATAAAGGTCGAGAAAAATTCTAACTATCTTGAGGTCAAAGCCTGCTTTTGAAAAACAGGCTGTTTTTTTAACAAGCAACCGGCTTTTGAACAGGAGACAAATCCCACAGACGGGAGATGAAGTCGGCACTCCGATAAAAAACCGGCCTTCGGGATGTTTAAAAAACACCCGAAAGCCGGAACAATCCAGTTTGAAACTTCAAGAATAAATTTATTCGGCGGCAAGCTTTGCCATGACTTCGTCACTAACCTCGAAATTGGCATAGACGTTCTGGACGTCATCATCTTCTTCCAAGGTAGAAATCAGACGGAGAACCGATTCGGCTTTTTCTTCATCAATCGGCGTTGTCGTTGATGGTTTCCAGACGACTTTGACCGATTCGGCTTCACCGAGTGCGGCTTCAAGTGCTTTGGAAACTTCGCCGACATTTTCAAAAGCGCAAGTAATGACGTGACCATCTTCATCAGACTGGACATCATCGGCACCTGCTTCAATGGCCGCTTCCATAACTTTGTCTGCGTCGCCGGCTTCCGGTTTATAAACAATTTCGCCAACGCGATTGAACATGAAGCCGACCGAACCTGTTTCACCCAATGCACCACCGGCTTTGGTGAAAGCGGCACGAACATTGGAGGCGGTACGGTTGCGGTTATCTGTCAAAGCTTCAACAATAACAGCGACACCAGCCGGGCCGTAACCCTCGTAGCGGACTTCTTCATAATTTTCGCCATCATTACCGGCAGCCTTTTTAATCGCCCGTTCGATATTGTCTTTCGGCATGGACTGGGCTCTTGCATTCTGCACAGCCAAGCGTAAACGGGCATTCATCGCAGGATCCGGCACACCAAGCTTGGCCGCAACAGTTATTTCGCGGGCGAGTTTGGAAAACATCTTCGAGCGCATCGCATCCTGACGACCTTTGCGATGCATAATATTCTTAAACTGTGAATGGCCTGACATAGATCACCTTTCGGTTTTCACCGACAGCGAGCCTTGGAATGATCGAAGTTTCCTGTCGGACAATGTTCTAATAAAATCTGAATGAGCGCCTTATACGGAAAACGAGTGAAAAGGTAAAGAGTTGCCCGTCTTTCACCAAAAATCCGGCAAGCATTCTTCCAATCGCGGTCCAAGACGCAAGGCAGATACTTTTTCTGCAAGTCCTGTGCGGTCGGAAATTTCAACTGCAAGTCCACAAATGGTTGCAGGCCCGCTCGCCGGTTCATAGCGACCACGCGATATTTTTGTAACAAAACGGTTGAGCGGTTCTTCTTTATCCATGCCAAGTGACGAATCATAATCGCCACACATACCGGCATCCGACATAAACGCAGTGCCGCCACTGAAAATCTGATAATCGGCTGTCGGAACATGGGTATGAGTGCCCACCACCACACTGGCGCGACCATCAAGAAAATGGCCAAAACATTGTTTTTCGCTTGTGGCTTCGGCATGGAAATCAAAAATCACGGCATCGGCCTGCTCGCCGAGCGGACATTCTCCCACAATGCGTTCGGCTGCCTCGAACGGATCGTCAAGATCAGGATGCATAAATACCCGCCCCATAACATTGGCAACAAGCACACGCGCACCGTTTTTTGCAATATAGACACCCGAACCTTTGCCCGCCGTCCCTTTCGGAAAATTTGCAGGTCTTAAAAACCGGTCGGCATGATCGGCAAAAGTCAGAGTTTCTTTCTGGTCGAACGCATGGTTGCCGGTGGTTACAACATTTGCACCGGCTTCCAGTGTTTCATTATAGATTTTTTCGGTAATGCCGAAGCCGGAAGCTGCATTTTCTCCGTTAACGACAACAAAGTCGAGCTTGAGACCCGATATCAGGCCGGGAAGCTTCTGGAACACTGCTGTGCGGCCGGATTTGCCAACCATGTCACCTAAAAATAAAAATCTCATAATTTTGCTCTAAACATATTTTAAAAAGACCTCAAACCGCTTTCGGTTAGTATCATTGCCAATTTTTGGTCGTGTGGCTCTGCCGGTATTGATGGAACTTCCTGACAATCGAAAGCAAGTCCGATCAATAACGGGTTATGCCCGTTTTCTCTCATGCTTGCAATTGCCCGATCATAGTAACCGGCGCCATAACCGATCCTGTTTCCTTTACTATCGAAAACCGAAAGCGGAACGAGAAGTGTCTCAGGCGCAACAATTTGCGCGTCTTCAGATGGCCCCACTGTGCCAAAACCCATATCAACGAGTTTTCCCTCATCTTCAAAAATTCTGAAAACCATTGTCGTTTTATCAATAAGCGCAGGTAAAGCCAGTTTGAACCCATGTTTTTTCAAGGCCGACATGAGAGGGCGCGGGTCGATTTCGCTTTTGATCGGCCAGAACCCTGCAACCGTTTTGCCTTTCAAAATGGCGAGCAGCTTTTGAAGCTCCTCGACGAGTTTTTGTGAAATGACAACACGTTGTTTTTCCGGTATCCGGTCGCGTTTTGCCAGTGCTTCCCGTCGAAGCGTGTTTTTGTTGTTGGTCATATTGCGAGAAACGTTTTCCACTTCTGTTTATTTCTTAAAAGCTGCTCTGCGATTTAGTGTTAAAATCCGGTTCACTCATGCGCGATAATGGACGATCATCCGGTTTTTTCAAAGCTGTTTTATAAAATATTGCCAAGAGAATGGTGGAAACCGGTCAATCGCGTCGATAAACACCATGATTTCTTCAATCACCACGCATCGGCAAGAAAATCGGCAAGAAAACAGGGGAAAGGCCGAACCCGCAACATTGATCGAAACAATTTGAAGATGGTGATGAGGTTGATTTGAAGAAATAAATTTGAAGCAGGAAGAGGAGTGCAGCTAAAAATTGAAACGGGCGGTGGCTTATAGGTGTGGAAAGATTATCGTTTATGCCGCACAATTTGGAGAGAGAAAGTGGCGATCCGCAGCAACCGGTGGAATGTATTTGATCCCGGGAAACCTACAACGTAGGTGGGCGCCATATGAAAAGGCCCACGAGCCTAATCAGGGACAGCTCCCTTAGAGATCAATAAGGCCCCGGGGATGCAGTTATTCCTGTCGAGAAGAGCAGAACGCCTTCGCCAATATAGGTCAAGTCACCGCCTGTTACCAGTCTGCAAAGTAGTTTTTGAAAAGTAATTTTTACCGCATCCGGAACTGGTGCAATTTGGCTGGAAGTCAGATGGCTTGCCCTGTCTGTTCTTCCAGAATATCGGCAACATGTTTTTGGGCGCGTTGCATTTGAGGATAAATTTTCAACGCATCTTCATAGGCGTGTAGCGCAAGCTTATTGCGCCCTGTCATTTCCAGAATCGACCCGACAAGAAACAGGGCATTATAATTTCTGGGTTCCAGCTCAAGGGAACGTTTCAGATCGCTCATTGCAAGTTTCAGGTCATTCAATTGCACATGAACGGCCGCACGACGTGCCCAACCTTCGGCATAATCAGGTTGCAAAGCGACCACATTATCAAGAAAATCGAGCGCCATGGCATAATCTTGCTCGTTGATTGCGTCTTCCGCCCATTGCATGAGAAGATCAATCGTATCGCTCCCCGATTGCGCCCACAGGCCTTGAATCTGGCGGCTTATTTTTCCCGCTTCCTTGTAATCGGGCGTTCGTTTCAAAACAGCGAGCAAACGGTCGATTTCAGCCTGTTTTTTTTGTAATGCATTCTGGTCTTTTCCAAGATCGGGCAATGCTTCATCCGGTGAAGGTTTTTCCGGAATCATATCTTCAGGCGATAATGGCGGAGAATCAGGATCTTCTTGTGGTGGAAGTTCCGGCAAGCCTTGGGAAAAAACTGTCGCAGGCAACACCGCCATTACAATAGATAGCGACATAATGAAAAAATGAATTTTCAATCTCTTCAACATTATTTCCTCTGCCACTGTCGTTTTTCTTTGTCACTTGTCGCCTGTGACACATGATTTTGTTATTCAAAACTGCAACATATCTTGTTGGCGATCTTATATGGATGAACGAACCGAAGCAATGCCGGAAAAATCCGGGGGAAATAAAAAAGGCTCCGAAACGGAGCCTTTTTAAATCATATATCGAATAATCAACCCTGGCGGGCTTTGAAGCGCGGGTTGGTCTTATTGATGATGTATATACGACCCTTGCGGCGAACCATGCGGTTGTCGCGGTGACGACCCTTGAGCGCTCTGAGCGAATTTTTAATTTTCATTTCAATCACCGTTTGTATAACCCGTCGCCGGGTAAAAGGATTAGTCCCGTAATCGGGCTTGAATTTCGTCGGTCAAATAGCCTGACGATAGAGGGTTTGTCAACTGCAAATCACGTAAAAATAGTGTTTCTGTTGGCAAATTCTATCAGGAATGAGGCAATGAAGATGTTTATCCCTGCCTTTTATCTGTCATCAAGGGCGACCGGTCAGCCTTATAATGTGCCCCATTTTTCTTCCCGCTCTCAACTCCGCTTTTCCATAAAGGTCGATGAAAGTTTGCGGTTCAGCCAATAAATCGGGCAAGCGTTTCACATCCTCGCCGATCAGATTCTCCATTACACAATTGCTATGCCGCGTTGTTTTGCCCAAAGGAAGACCGGTGACTGCACGTATATGCTGCTCGAATTGCGAGATAAGGCAAGCCGCTTCTGTCCAGTGGCCGGAATTATGAACGCGCGGTGCCAATTCATTGGCTAGAACCGAGCCGTCTTCCAGAACAAAAAATTCCACCCCGATCACGCCGATATAATCGAGTTCATGAAGAATCGTTTCCGCAGCTTTTTGCGCTGTTTCAGCGGTTTTTTTGTCAATGGAAGCCGGAACGGTGGATGTCCTTAAAATTCCATCGCGGTGAACATTTTCAGGGCAATCATAAAAGGCAACACGGCCTTTAAAGTCACGTGCGGCAATAACCGATATTTCTTTTTTGAACGGAACAAATCCTTCAAGAATGGCAGGCACATTGCCAATATCGGCAAGCGCTTTGTCGATTTCTTCTTCATCCGGATTATCAAGCCGTACCTGTCCCTTGCCATCATAACCGAATCGGCGTGACTTCAGAATGCCTTTGCCGCCAACATTGCCAAGACCGGCAATCAGCATTTGACGATTGTCGACAAGAAACCACGGAGCGGTTTTTATGCCGCTGTCGTTCAAAAATTTCTTTTCGGTAAAACGATCCTGAGACACTTCGAGTGCTGCGGGCTTTGGCAAAACAGTTGCTTTTTTGGCAAGCCGGTCAACGGCGCGAGCCGGAACATTCTCGAATTCATAAGTAATAACATCGGATAAATTGGCGAGTTCATCCAAGGCTTTTTCATCGTCGTAATTCGCCACGATTTGTCGATTGGCCGTCTGTGCTGCCGGACAATCCGGCGTCGGCTCAAGAATAATTGTATGAAATCCGAGCCGTGCCGCTGCACTTGCCATCATGCGAGCAAGTTGCCCGCCGCCGATGATGCCGATTGTATCTCCTGGTTCAAGACTTTTCATTTTTTACCTCGTCGGCCGGAAATTCCGAAACACCGGCAGTCTGGTTGGTGCGCCATTCGTCAAGCCGCTCTGCGAGAGCCTTGTTTGAAAGGGCAAGGACAGCGGCGGCAAGAAGTGCCGCATTAATGGCACCGGCTTTGCCGATCGCAAGTGTTCCGACCGGTACACCTGCCGGCATTTGTACAATGGAAAGAAGCGAATCCTGTCCCGATAATGCGCGTGACTGGACAGGAACACCGAATACCGGAAGACTGGTCATGGCGGCGGTCATTCCCGGCAAATGGGCAGCACCTCCGGCACCGGCAATAATAATCTTGAAACCGGCTTTTTTGGCGCCTTTGGCAAAATCGTACAAGCGATCAGGCGTGCGGTGAGCCGAAACGATTCTTGCTTCATAACCGATGCCGAGACTTTTTAGCGTTTCGGCAGCATGGCGCATTGTTTCCCAATCGGATTGGCTGCCCATAATAATGGCAACATCATGTGTTTCTGTGCCCATAATTTTTCCTGCCCCTTTATATCAGGCGATGATGTCGGGAATAATTCGATCTTCAAGTTTCTGTAACTGGTCTTTGATTGCCAGCTTCTTTTTTTTCATCCGCTGGATTTGTAACTGGTCACAGCCAGCTTTTATCATAGCGTCAATTGCTGCATCATAATCAGCATGTTCCTGCTTCAGCTTGGCAACGGCCAATTTGACATCAACCTGTTCCTGTTCTGACATTCTCTGGCCGTCCTATTTTTGCAATCGTGCTTATATGGCATGGAGCTTGTTTATCAGTCGGTCTTTAAAGCCCATCATTAATTTTTTGCCTATATCACGAAAGAAAAATTGCGGAAATGTTTAATTGTCAAATTCTGTATTATTCGATTTTGAAGTCGACAATTAATCTTAAAGATGCCAAGTTATTTTTCAACGCCAAGCTATTTCATAATAATTGAAACAGGCTTTGCATAAAATACAAAGTTAATACCGTAAATAAGGAGCATGGTATGGCAACTGAAGCACATCTGGCATCTTTGGAACGTAAACACCAGGAGCTTGAAACGGAAATTGACAAAGCTATGGCTTCACCTTCGGCTGACGATTTGTCGATCAATGAACTCAAGCGGAAAAAGCTTGCACTCAAAGATGAAATTGAAAAGCTGAAGAATCTTTAAACGCCGGCATTTGCTTTTTTAAAACGGGGCGCGAATTATCGTGCCCCGAACAAGAAATGATTGTGCCCCGAACCGGACACAACGAAGTTCCGAACGAACACCCGACAAGATATAAGTGGTCTGAATAAAATTTACTTGAACTATGATGGAAGCCTGACGTTGAACGCTATTTGACCTTTGTCAAAGAAGTGGTTTTCGGGAAAATGGCGGGTCTGTTTTTCCGGCAATAACCGGTGTGTGACAAAAAAGAAGTCGATGTGTGACAGAAAAGAAACCGGTGTGTGACAGAGACGAGCGAAAAAGAAGAGCGAATTTTTGTAAAAACGCGTTTCAATAATTCAAATGTTTGATGTGAAAAACGTAAACTATTGAAAGACCGGATCGGCAAAGAGATCACATGCATCGGGTGATTGCCCGAACAGCTATTGTTGAGGAAAAATCGTTTAAACGGAATTGTCTTGCAAACGGAATTGTCTTTTTTGGGGGGGAGAAAAATATTTGCAAGGTCAATGCCGGAAATTTTGGTAGAAAACACAAGAAATTCGATGAAAGGGAACACAATGACTTTTTCTGAAAAGACAATGCGGGCTATTGAAATTGCCGGTAAGGGCGGGCCTGAAGTCCTCAAACTTGTCGAAGTCGATGTTCCGGATATTAAAGATAATGAAATTCTTGTGCGTGTCCGTGCGGCGGGTGTGAACCGCCCTGATGTTTTTCAAAGACAAGGAAGTTATCCGCCGCCGGAAGGCGCTTCGCCACTACCGGGGTTGGAGGTTGCCGGTGAAATTGTCAAACTTGGTGTTGCAGTCAAACAATGGAAGATTGGCGACAAAGTCACGGCACTGATCGCCGGTGGTGGTTATGCCGAATATGCGGCAGTTGCTGCCGATAATGCTTTACCTGTTCCGGAAGGCTATGATTTTATCAAAGCTGCGGCATTGCCTGAAACTTTCTTCACCGTTTGGAGCAATGTTTTTGATCGTGGGCATTTGAAATCGGGGGAAGTTTTCCTTGTTCATGGCGGTACTTCCGGCATTGGCACGACAGCTATCCAATTGGCAAAAGCTTTCGGTGCCAAGGTGGTTATAACAGCAGGAACAGCGGAAAAATGCGAAGCCTGTTTGAAACTTGGAGCCGATCTTGCAATCAATTACCGAACAGAGGATTTTGTCAGCAAGGCTCAGGAATTTACCAATAAAAAAGGTGTCAATGTAATCCTTGATATGGTCGGGGGAGATTATACCAACAAGAATTACAAAATCGCTGCACCTGATGGACGTATTGTCCAGATTGCCAATTTGTCCGGCTCTATGGCAACAGTCAACCTCAACTATATTTATGTAAAACGGCTTATTCATACCGGCTCGACCTTGCGGGCACGCGATACTGTCTTCAAAGCTGCCATCGCCGCCCAATTAAAGGAAAAGGTCTGGCCGCTTCTTGAAACAGGTAAAATTCAGCCGGTTATTGATAAGGTTTTTCCGCTTGAAGAGGCGGCAAAGGCTCATGAACGCATGGAATCAAGCGCCCATATAGGCAAAATAATTCTCGAAATTGACTAAGGGGCTTGCGAGTTTCACCTCATGTCTTGTCGTTTTATAAAATTCGGTTTATAAGGCTTGGCGAATTCCCGGAAAATGTGGTCTATTCCACGTCCCGCCTCACCGGAGCGGGCGAACGAGAGGATAATGTTATGGCAACACAACTATTGATGCCCAAAGCTACAGCCGTTTGGCTGGTTGATAATACGGCGCTTTCTTTTGACCAGATCGCCGCTTTTTGCAAATTGCATCCATTGGAAGTCAAAGCGATTGCCGATGGAGAATCAGCACAAGGCATCAAAGGGCTTGATCCCATCATTACCGGTCAATTGACGCGTGATGAAATCGAACGCGGCGAAAAGAATAATGATTACCGCCTGAAAATCTCCGAACCCAAAGTTCGCCTTCCGGAAAACAAGCGTAAAGGGCCGCGTTATACACCGCTTTCAAAGCGTCAGGACCGTCCGAATGCGATTTTGTGGCTGGTACGCAATCATGCCGAATTGAAAGATGCACAGATTGCCCGTCTGATCGGCACAACAAAGTCGACAATCGAACAAATTCGCAATCGTACACACTGGAATTCGGCAAATTTGACACCGATGGATCCGGTAACACTGGGACTTTGCTCGCAAATCGAACTTGATATAGAAGTAGAAAAAGCAGCCAAAAACCGTCCTGCTGCAATGCCTGAAGATGGCACATTGCTACCGGCATCGGCAACCGAAAACCTTGAAATTAACGATAAGAAAGACGAAGAACTGGACGCCGACAAGGTTTTCGCCAAGCTTTCTTCGCTCAAAAGTGATAACAGCGAAACAAACGATAGCGACGACAAGTAAAAGAGCTTTCTCTTATAGGTGAAGTTGCTTGTGTATATAGACCCCGTGCCTATACACATTGTTACGTGCTTATCACGATTGAAGAATTGTTGAATTTCTGAATTTTATTTTTTAAGCACCCGCAATTTTTGTAAATTGCGGGTTGTCTTTATAGCATCTACCCAAGTTTTCAAAATGACGGAAGTCATCATGACCCGTTGTATAATATCAACGGGAAACATTATATTTCATATGTTCGGGTAAAAAATGGTAAAATCCGGAGTTTATTATTGTAGAAAATTTAAAAATATAATTTATGAAAGAAAAATAGAAATAAAATAAGTCATCATAAAATATCTATTGTTTCAAAAATTGAATATGATGTTTGAATATATTTTTACTAATTATTTCAGCACGTTTGGCAATGCTTTTTTGGCTGTTTTTTAGATAATCGGGAAAGGAAAACAGGCAAAGCAGAGATCATCCATTTTATGGCGATCGACTTTGTAGAAGCGAGAAAAAATTACTAAAAATTAACCATCTTTGGCTATCTATAAACGAGAAGCATAAGCGCCGTAATCTTTGCGTTTTGGCCTTTGTTTCACCAAATTTGAACGTCATAGAAATGTCGTGAAGCATTGCTAATAGAATTTGAAAACATGCTTCGGGCGTTTAGACAGGAATTGAAGAGTTTTGCTAAAGGCCGCCCGGTAAAAGATGCCGGGCGTTTGGATTCAGGGATTAACACATTATGCCGGGAATAGAATTAGCAAGTCCAGCGTCAGTAGGAATCTGGAGCCTGTTCATGCAGGCCAATTGGGTTGTAAAAGCTGTCATGATCGGCTTGCTATTGGCATCTATCTGGAGTTGGGCAATCATTATTGACAAATTGATTACCTATAGTCGCATTCGCCACGCGATGAACCGTTTCGAGCAGATCTTTTGGTCCGGTCAATCGCTCGAAGATCTTTACAGAAGCTTGAACGACCGACGCGTTTTCGGCATGGGCGCTATTTTTATGGCGGCTATGCGGGAATGGAAGAAGTCGCTCGAAAAGGGTGCGCGTTCGCCTATGGGATTGCAAAGCCGTATTGATAAAGCCATGGATGTTGCACTCGCCCGCGAAAGCGACAGGATGGAATCGCGTTTGGGGTTTCTCGCAACAGTCGGCTCGGCGGGGCCGTTTATTGGCCTCTTCGGAACAGTTGTCGGTATTATGAGTTCCTTCCAGTCAATTGCTGCATCGAAAAATACCTCTCTTGCGGTTGTTGCACCCGGTATTGCGGAAGCTTTGTTGGCAACGGCCATTGGTCTTCTTGCGGCTATTCCGGCGGTTATTGCTTTCAATAAATTGTCGGGAGACGCGGGAAAAATTACAGGCCGTCTTGAAGGCTTTGCCGACGAATTTTCAGCCATTCTTTCCCGTCAAATTGATGAGAAATTGACTTCTCGCCAGTCTTACTAAAAGGAATTCTGTCATGGGTATGGCTGTAGGAAGTTCCGGTGGTTCAAAACGGCGTGGTCGCCGTGGCGGTGCACCGCGCCGTGGCTTGATGAGCGAAATCAACGTGACACCATTCGTTGATGTGATGCTGGTTCTGTTGATTATTTTTATGGTTTCGGCACCATTGCTTGTTAATGGTGTGCCACTTGATTTACCGAAAACGCAAGCAGGCCCCGTCAATACCGAAACAAAACCTTTGACGGTTTCCATTAACGATCAGGGACGGCTTGCCGTTAATGAGGAATATTATGATACGCCGGATGAAGTTGTTGCGAAATTGAAAGCGGTTACAGAATCAGGCGGTGATGCTTCCAAACAACGTATTTTTGTTCGCGGGGCAAAAACAGTAGAATACCAGAAGGTTCTTGACCTTCTTGCAATCATTCAGAAAGCGGGCTTTACCAATGTTGCATTGGCAAGTCTGCCACAACAGTAAAATTGGCGATAAACTGATATTATGAAAGCAGGTCTGGCAACATCGGTAGCGGCACATGCCCTGATTCTTACCTGGGGGCTTATCAGCCTTTCCTCGCCTGCCGATTTTAATGCGGAGGTAACCGAAGCTTTGCCGGTTTCTCTGGTGCCGATTGCCGAAACGACTTCGATACAAAAGGGCGAGTTGACAGCATCCAAAGAGAATAAGGCCGCGCCGAAACCGACCACAAAACCGGTTGAAAAACCCGATGCCGAGCATGTCGGTGATGGCAAGGTTGATAATGAAGCGCCATTAAAGCCCAAGGAAAAAGATCGCGATGTGGATGCAACACCGCCGCCTTCGGGTACACCCGACGCGGATCCGAATCCTGTTCCACCTACAAAAACGCCCGAAACAAAGCCGGACAATACTCCGAAACCTGAAGAAAAACCGAAGGTAGAAGAACAGAAACCGGAAGAAAGTTCCAAGCCGGATAAGGCCGAGCCGAAACCGGAAGAATCGGCCGATGCGACCGAACCAGCCAGCGAGCCGAAGAAGGATCCTTTCCCGAATTTACCGGAAAAAGCACCTTTGCCGACAGCAAAACCGAAACCGGCAGAACCAAAGCCTGCTGTAAAAGCCAAAGGTGAAAGTGTCGATGATATTCTGGCAATGAACGAAAAGGCCTTGATTGATAAAACGCGCACATCCGGCGGTGGTGCTGCCCGTTCACAGGGGCCGGCCGGTTTTGGTGCCAAGAAAAATATCGGCAATGGTCAGGATGTTGGACAGACACTCGTTAATGCGGCAACAAGCTGTATCACCAAAAACTTGAAATTGGCCGCCCTTGGTGGCGGGGTTGCCGGAGAAAATCCGGTTGCCGAAGCCAAGTTCAATTTGAGCATAGAGGGTAAAGTTGTCGGTGAACCGATCATTACCGGAATGAGTGGTAACCCCAATAAAGTGGACTTGCTGATTAACCAGACACGCGCGGCCATATTTGCCTGTCAGCCGTTCGAGGATTTGCCACGTGACCAGTATGACAAATGGGGTCAGGGATTTGATTTGAAAATCGACCCGTTCAACTCGTTCTGATTGTGGCGATGAATTTTTGTGACGGGATTAAACAGAGTAAACAATTTTAGGAGAGATAACCGACTTTACTATTCGCCAATGGTGTTGATGAGATAATTTCTTCATAATGGCGGAAAACAGTTTTCGATGTTCATATTGTTTTCGATTGCATATCCGGTTTCCGGCTTGGCAAAATTGTCTCATGGCAATGATGATAGCAGCAGAAAACCCGGCGTTGCTCGAAAATGTTTTGAAGGTGTTGGAAAGGTCGGGAAGGATCTGATGCGAAATGGCTTGGAACCGGTTTTTCAAACAAGTCTTGTCATGAGTGAAAAGCTGTTCATGCAATTGGAATGGATATCCGGAATTTTTACGATTCCGATACAAAAAAGACGTAAAGTGGAATGCTTTAAGGCAACGGAAAGAAAATGGTTTCTTCGATGATTAAGAAAAATAAGCGCCTTTATATTTTTGTTTTTTTGTCAATGGTTTTGCCATTTTTAAGCTGGCAAACCGCTTATGCGCAATTGAAAGGAACTGTCTCGTCGGCCGATTTCAATCCGATACCTATTGCAGTTACCGATTTTATTGCCGGTGACCAGATGGGTGTGCAGATTTCCTCGGTCGTAACTGCCGATCTTGAACGTTCAGGGCTTTTCAAACCGATTGACAAATCGTCATTTCTTGAACGTATTTCCAATCCGGATGTACAACCACGGTTTCCCGATTGGCAGCAAATCAACGCACAAGGTCTGGTAACCGGCCGTGTCACAAAAGAAGCAGACGGGCGTTTGCGTGTAGAATTCCGTCTATGGGATGTTTATGGCGGCAAACAGCTTGAAGGCCGCCAGTTCTATGCAACACCGCAAACCTGGCGTCGCGTTGCCCATATTATCGCCGATGCTATTTATACGAAAATGACCGGTGAAAAAGGTTATTTCGATACGCGCATTGTATTTGTTGATGAAACAGGTGCAGCAAATGCACGTGTCAAACGTCTTGCTATTATGGATCAGGACGGAGCAAACCTCACTTATATCTCGAATGGACGTGAACTCGTTTTAACACCGCGTTTTTCGCCCAGCCGTCAGGAAATTACCTATATGGCTTATGCCGGTAACAATGTCCCGAAGGTTTATTTGCAACAAATCGAAACAGGTCAGCGTGAACTTGTCGGTACTTTCCCGAATATGACCATTGCACCGCGTTTTTCACCGGATGGTCAAAAGGTGATTATGAGCCTTTTACAGGATAATGGCAGCGCCAATCTTTACACTATGGATTTGCGTTCGCGTTCGACAACACGGCTTACAACAACACCGGCCATTGATACATCGGCGTCCTATTCGCCCGATGGCACACAGATTGTTTTTGAATCCGATCGCGGTGGCAAACCGCAAATCTATGTCATGAATACCGATGGCAGCAACCAGCACCGCATCTCGTTCGGAGATGGCAGCTATTCAACACCGGTCTGGTCGCCTCGCGGTGATTACATTGCTTTCACCAAGCAGTCGCAGGGGCAATTTTCAATCGGTGTTATGAAGCCCGACGGGCAGGGTGAACGCTTGTTGACTTCCGGCTTCCATAATGAAGGTCCGACATGGGCGCCAAATGGCCGCGTTATCATGTTCTTCCGGCAAAATCAGGGGCAGCAGCCAAAGCTCTATACGATTGATATAACCGGACGTAACGAACGTGTATTGCCAACCCCCAATGGTGCATCCGACCCGGCCTGGTCACCATTGCTAGATTAGGAATAATCCTGAAAACCGGTTTCGATAAAAAGACCTTCTCGTTTTATAATTTTCGGTTTTCCGGCCCGTTCATTGCATGAGCGATCAAAAAGGAAATATGTTGGTTTCAACGCCGCTTTAAAAGTTTTAAAGCGGCGTTTTTATTTAAGCTCTTTTCACTTTAACTTGCTATTGGACTTTTTACTCATTTCGCGCTAAGGAAAAACACGTCTGCCGTCTTTCCGCCTCAATCAGCGAGCAACCGGTGGATTTGTATTTTTTATAAAAAGTGATGCGTAAGTATTCATTAACCATGCGTGTTGAGAGCTTTTTAAGCAAATCAAGCTAAAAGCCTTGAAATCAACCGCTAACTTTTAAGGAGTCTCGGCACATGGGCCGTTTCCAAAAACTTGCTCGCAATCCGCTTGCTATAGCATTTGTCCTATCGCTAACTCTCGCTGGCTGCGCCAAACACGGCCTGAATGATCCGAATGCGCTTGGACTGAACAACGCAAAACCGGGATCAGCGCAGGACTTTACAGTCAACGTTGGTGACCGCGTATTCTTTGATCTCGATTCTTCCAGCATTCGTGCTGATGCCCAGCAGACATTGACCCGTCAGGCACAATGGTTGCAGCGTTATCCGCAATACACCATCACTGTTGAAGGTCATGCCGACGAACGTGGTACACGCGAATACAATATTGCTCTTGGTCAGCGCCGTGCGGTTGCCGCACGTGACTACCTGATCTCGCAAGGTGTTGCAGCCAACCGTATGCGGACAATTTCCTATGGTAAGGAACGTCCGGTTGCCGTTTGTGATGCTCCACAGTGCTGGAACCAGAACCGTCGCGCTGTTACAGTCTTGAACAACGCACGCTGATTTACATTTTTATTCCAATGTTAAAGACGGCCCCTTCAAGGGCCGTTTTTTTGTGACAAATTTCCGCCGAAGTTGCCTGATAACGTTTTTGGTGCGCGAACATAAATAAAAGGACAAAGCTATGGGTTTTCTTTCATCCCCCCGTTTATTGACATGTTCGGTAAAACGTCTGGTTATCACAGCAGCTTTTATACCGGCATTGTCATTTGCCGCTCTCTCGCCCTGTTATAGTGCATCTGCCGATCAGGGAGGCTCGTCTTTTGCAAACGGGCTTTTTCCCTTTGGCAAGAAAAAAACCGTTGAAAGCCAGACGGTGCAAATGTCACCGCAACCCGATAGCCGGGTAACCGACCTTCAACAACAGGTGCGTGAACTTACGGGGAAAGTTGAAGAACTCAATTTCATGGTTCTGCAAATGCAGGAGCAATTGCGACAATTGCAAGGAGGAGCGGCGGCAAATCCTTCACAACAAACTGCTCAGGAACCGAAAAAACAGTCGCAAGCGGTGGAACCGCAATCGCCTTCATCTTCAACCAATGGCAAGCAGGAATTGCCAAGAACGGCCACCTCGACTGAAAGTTCGGCAACACTTCCCGGTGTGGGAAGCGACAAAAGTGGCGAACAAAAAAATATAAATCCGCAGGAAGCGCCGAAAGATCTGGGATCTATCGAATTCGACAAAAACGGCAATATCCTCAACGGGAGCATCAACCAGAATGCGGTGGCAACAGCTTCACAAGAACAAGCGGCCACCCAGGGGAACTCTGCTGCACCTGTCGCTCCACAGACGGCGAGTGCAAAAGAACTCTATGACATCGGTTATAAAAATATTCTTTCCGGCGATTATCGGACGGCTGAGGCCGATTTTCGAGCTTTTCAGGAGCGTTATCCGACAGATCCGCAAATTGCCGATGCCGGTTTCTGGCTTGGTGAATCACTTTTCGGGCAGAAGCGCTATCGTGAAGCGGCACAAGCCTATATTGATGTGCAACGCAATTACAAGGATTCACCGCGCGGACCGGAAAATCTTTTAAAACTTGGAATGAGCATGGCTCATCTTGATGAACAGAAAGTGGCTTGCGCAACCTTTGCCGAAGTGACAAAACGATATAAAACCGTAGACCCGGCAGTTTTAAAACGTGTCAAGGACGAGCAAAGTCGTAACAAGTGTCAGTAATAGATTTTAAACAACTCTTTCAGCCTTCAGATTTCAAAAACTGTAAAATTGTCATTGCTGCTGTTTCAGGGGGCGGAGATTCGACTTCGCTTCTGTTTCTTCTGCGCGATTATCTGAAACAACTTGAAGACGCACCCGAACTCCTTGCTGTCACAGTCGACCATCGTTTGCGTCCCGAATCCGCAGCCGAGGCGGAAGAAGTTGCCCGATTGTGCAAGCGTCTCGATGTTCGCCACGAGACCGTTTGTTGGGCAGATGCAAAACCGCAAACGGCTTTGTCTCACGAAGCACGGATCGCCCGTTACGGCTTGCTTTTTTCGGAAGCTGAAAAAGTCGGGGCGAACGTTATCATGACCGGCCACACTTTGAACGATCAGGCCGAGACATATGAAATGCGGTTGCATCGCGGTAGCCGTCGCGGACTTGCCTGTATGCCGCGTGAATCACTTCTGATGCGCAAAATACGCTTAATCCGGCCTCTCTTGGGGGTGAAACGGGAACAATTACGGGAATATCTGCGCTCTATCAAACAGGACTGGATCGACGACCCGACGAATGAAAACCCGCATTATGAACGGGTGCGAATCCGTCAACGTTTGAAAGACGAGGATATTGATATTATCGCCAAAAAAGTCGAAGAGGCAGCCATTTTCAGACGTGACGAGAACAAAGCCGCAGTTGAATTGATTGCCAAACTTGATATGAAGATGCAACATGCTTTATGTACGATCAGCAATGTTTCAGATGAACAATTGAATGACCCCCAATTTCCTTTTGTCATGGGTGTTCTTGCCTCAATTATTGGTGGTTCTCAGGCTCTTGCAAGTGATTCACAAGTCGATTTTTTGAAAAAACAATTGGTGAAGAAACGCACGTCACTTTATCATTTTACGTTGCTTGGAACAGTCATCGAAATCAATGGTAAAACGATCAGGCTATGGCGCGAGGCGAGAAACCAGACGGCAAGTGTCGCCGGTCCACAATCTTCCATTATATGGGATGGGCGCTACCGCGTTGATAACCGGTCGAATAATGCAGTCAGGGTAAATGTTCCCTCGGTTTGCGATATAAAGGCTGTCGCTGAAGAACAGAATATAAGCAGCCGTTCAATCCATTTTCTTTCATTGCAAACAGCATTGGCAATTTTCAGCCGGTCGGGAATCGATATTCCGGCACTTACCGGAAAACTTGTTCACGCCGAAAATTTGACTTGCAAAAGATTTATGCGGCCGTTCGGGTGGCTTATATCATCGGACGATTACTCCCTTTTCAATATATTAAGCCCGTTTTTTGAAATGACATTGTCAACATCGCGGGAAAATGACTAAAAAGCCGGATGAATTATGATGAAAGGTGATCTTCAACCTTGGCAAGGCAACTTCAAGCACATATGTTACATTAAAATTATCTGACAGAGCGTAATAGATCGAGTGGACCTAATATGAATCCAAATTATCGTTCCTTCCTGATATGGGGGATCATTGCACTCTTGCTGATTACTTTGTTTTCGTTTTTTAACGGGAATAGTCAGCAAGCTGGCACAGGAGAGATTACTTATTCAGATTTTCTGAAGCGGGTTGATAATAAAGAAATCAAAACCGTCACGATTCAAGGACAACGTTTGACCGGTATCACAACCGATAACCGGACCGTCCTTTCTTTCGCTCCTAATGATCCCGGTCTTGTCGATCGTCTTGAAAGCAAGAACGTCAATGTCCGGGCGCAACCGGAAAGCACGGGAAACAGCACATTCATGAATTTGCTTTTCTCGCTTTTACCCGTTGTTATCCTGATTGGTGTGTGGATTTTCTTCATGCGCCAGATGCAAGGCGGTTCACGCGGCGCTATGGGGTTCGGCAAGTCGAAAGCAAAACTGCTGACAGAAGCCCATGGTCGCGTAACATTCAAGGATGTCGCGGGTGTTGATGAAGCCAAACAGGATCTACAGGAAATTGTCGAATTTTTGCGCGAACCACAAAAGTTCCAGCGTCTTGGCGGCCGTATCCCGCGGGGTGTTTTACTTGTTGGCCCGCCCGGAACCGGTAAAACATTGCTCGCCCGTTCTGTTGCCGGTGAAGCCAATGTGCCTTTCTTCACAATTTCCGGTTCGGATTTTGTCGAAATGTTTGTTGGTGTTGGTGCAAGCCGCGTTCGCGACATGTTCGAGCAGGCAAAAAAGAATGCGCCATGTATCATTTTCATTGATGAGATTGATGCCGTTGGCCGTCACCGTGGAGCCGGTTTCGGCGGTGGCAATGATGAACGTGAACAGACTTTGAACCAGCTTCTTGTCGAGATGGACGGGTTCGAGCCGAATGAAAGCATTATTCTGATTGCCGCAACCAACCGTCCCGATGTGCTTGATCCGGCATTGTTGCGTCCGGGTCGTTTTGACCGGCAGGTGGTTGTTCCCAATCCCGATGTTGCAGGGCGTGAGGAAATTCTTAAAGTCCATGTTCGCAATGTGCCTTTGGCACCCAATGTCGATTTGAAGATTGTGGCGCGCGGCACACCCGGATTTTCCGGTGCCGATTTGATGAATCTTGTCAATGAAGCGGCACTTATGGCAGCACGGCGCGACAAACGTCTGGTCACCATGCAGGAATTCGAGGATGCCAAAGACAAAGTCATGATGGGGGCAGAACGCCATTCCGCCATGACACCGGCAGAAAAAGAGCTGACAGCTTTTCACGAAGCCGGACATGCCATTATTGCTATCAATATGCCGGCAGCCGATCCCGTGCACAAAGCAACAATTGTCCCGCGTGGTCGCGCACTCGGCATGGTTATGCAATTGCCGGAAGGTGACAAATATTCGATGAGCTACCGCTACATGATTTCGCGACTGGCAATCATGATGGGTGGCCGTGTTGCCGAAGAATTGAAGTTCGGCAAGGATAACATCACTTCCGGCGCGTCCTCCGACATTGAACAGGCAACGAAACTTGCCCGTGCTATGGTCACACGTTGGGGCTTTTCCGATGAACTCGGCAAGGTTACTTATGGCGAAAGTCAGGAAGATATGTATCAGGGAGGCGGGCGTAACCAGCAAGTTTCGGAAGAAACTGCAAGGGTGATTGATGCCGAAATTCGTCGTCTTATCGACGAAGCCTATCAGACGGCCAAACAAACCTTGACCTCGAAAAAGAAACAATGGGTTGCACTTGCCGAAGGCCTGCTTGAATACGAAACTCTTACGGGAGCCGAAATTCAGGAAGTTATCAATGGCAAACCGCCTTCACGGGATATGGGCAAGGATTCGCCGACACCGCATGTCTCAAGTGTTCCGAAAGCCGGAAAAACGCCCGAAAAACCCAAAGCCGACCAGTCGAAGTCGGTTGTTGTAAGGGCAAAAGCGGCTTCTCAACCGGCTGATGAAGCCGATGAAAAGTCTGAAACTTCCGAAAAGTCGGAAATCGAAAAAAAGACAACTGAAAAAAAAGCAGCCGAAAAAAAGCCGAAAAGGACAAGAAAGGCGACAAAAACTTCGCCATCGCAAAAGTCCGAAAAACCGGTAACGGAAAGTGAAAAATCGGCAAAGGAAGAAACCGTCACCGATCATGGTGATGATAAAAAGGCCTGAATTCCGGTTCAAAAAATCTGAAGCGGCTTGATACGCTCAAGCCGCTTTTATTTTGTTCAAACATATGAATGTTAACCGTGTCGTGATAATTCGCGCCATGAAGGCCTTCATTGATGCGGTCGACGGTTGGTTTTCTGCTTAAAAATTGTTAGTTGGAACATTGAAAATTGTAGTATGAATGGCCGGCAGAATTTTATCGAAATTTGAATTGATCGAAATTTGAATTTTATCGAACACGGAATTTTGTCGAAAAAGGAAAATATAATGGCGTTTAAATATTTCGGTACCGATGGAATAAGGGGGAAAGCCAATACATTTCCGATGACCGCGGATGTGGCTATGAAAGTCGGTATGGCGGTAGGTATTCTTTTTCGCAGTCAGGGACGGCCGGGAAGAGTTGTTATCGGCAAAGATACACGCCTGTCAGGCTATATGCTGGAAAATGCTATGGTTGCAGGCTTTACGGCAAGCGGCATGGAAGTGTTTCTTTTGGGGCCAATTCCTACACCAGCCGTGGCAATGCTTTGCCGTTCGCTGCGTGCCGATGTCGGCGTTATGATTTCGGCTTCCCATAATCCTTTTTTCGATAATGGTATAAAATTGTTCGGTCCGGACGGTTTCAAACTTTCCGACGAAATCGAGATGAAAATCGAAAAACTCATTGAAAGCGACATGACAAACGAGCTTGCGGGACAGTCGCAAATCGGTCGGGCAAAGCGCGTTGAAGGTGATATTTATCGTTATATCGAGTTTGCCAAACGCACATTGCCGCGTGATGTCCGATTGGACGGTATGCGGATTGTTGTCGATTGTGCCAATGGTGCGGCCTATAAAGCAGCACCGCTTGCACTGTGGGAGCTTGGTGCGGAAGTTGTCACATTGAGCGATAAGCCGACAGGCACAAATATCAACGAAGATTGCGGTTCGACCCACCCGATTGCTTTGATGCGCAAGGTTCATGAAGTGAGAGCGGATGCGGGAATCGCACTTGATGGCGATGGCGACCGCGTGGTGATGGTTGATGAAACCGGAGCCATTATCGACGGTGACCAGTTGATGGCCGTTGTTGCCGAACGGTGGCTGGAAAATGGTCTTTTACGGGGGGGCGGTATCGTTGCAACAGTCATGTCCAATCTCGGACTTGAACGTTTTCTCGGTCAAAAAGGGCTGACCATGGCAAGAACCAAGGTTGGCGACCGGTATGTGGTTGAATATATGCGCCAGCATGGTTTCAATGTCGGTGGCGAACAATCGGGTCATATTGTGCTATCCGATTACGGGACGACCGGCGATGGTCTGGTGACATCGTTACAAATTCTGGGATGTGCGAAGGAATCACAAAAGCCGATGAGCGAGCTTTGTCACCGCTTCGAGCCGGTGCCGCAAGTCTTGAAGAATGTCCGCTTTTCCGAAGGCAAACCGCTTGAAGATGCCCACGTCAAAGATGTTATCAAAAACGCTGAAAAACGTTTGGGAAAAAATGGTCGACTGGTTATTCGCCCGTCGGGAACCGAGCCTCTCATTCGTGTTATGGCGGAAGGTGATGATGAACGTTTGATCGGAAATGTGGTTGACGAGATCGTCGAGGCGTTAAAAAAGGTAAGAGACGCCATCTGACAAGTGCCCGAAGTACAGTTCAAGCGCAAATAGACTTTTCGGTTTTTTGAAAAGCAGCCTGAAAATGGCTGCTTTTTTTATGCCTGTTCCGGCTTTGAATAGCTTTTTGGTTATGGAAAATAGATAGTTAAAATTTATGGTTAAGAACGTCTTAACCAATCATGTTTAAAAAGCTTCACAAGATGATGGCATTTGCGTCTTGTTTAGAGGCTTGAGAATGAAATTTTGCTTTGCATTTATTGGAGCATTGTCGGCACTTGGTTTAAATCAGGCGTTGGCCAATGACATCGACCTTGACAAGGTTCCCGAAATTGCCATCACAACCGAAAACATTCCCTTTTATGCAAAAGCATATGCCGGTGTCAGCCTCGGCGACATCCATAAATTCGACAGATTCGATTCGGGCGACGCAAGTGCCGATTATCACTGGAAAAATAAAGGTGATATGGATAACGCCTTTCTTGGCGGGGTCGGTCTGGGCTATCGTCTCAATGATATTGTCCGCTTTGACGGGACGATCGAATATCGTGCCAAAAATACAATCACTGCGAAGGATCGCGATTTCGATACAACAAGAAAATATGAAGGTGATGTGTCTTCAACCGTATTCATGGCGAATGCTTATGTCGACCTTGTAACCTATCATGATGTTACGCCCTATATCGGGGCAGGCCTCGGAGCAAGTGCCAATCGTGTCAGCGACTTCGAGGTGGATAACGGTAGACAAACCTATGAGGCAGCCGCAAAAACCGAATGGGACTTTGCTTTTGCAATCCATGCAGGCATAGGTGTGAAACTTTCCCCTCGTGTTATATTCGATATCGGTTATAGCTATAGCGATCTGGGCGACGCAAAAACTGCCGGTATTTCGGAAAACGGCGCTCTCAAGCTCGACCATCTGACATCACATGATGTAAAAGTGGGTATAAGATACGCTTTCAAATAATCAATTGTAACCACTTGCGAAAAGACAAAAACCGGTTGGAACACAACCGGTTTTTTAAAATTTCATCCCTTGAATACGGATTTCACGACTTCCGGTTGTTATCCTTGTTCCAGAACATCAATGCTGCCAATCCGATAAGGGGAATTGCAAGAGTAAGCGTCTTTTTGTTTTTCAATATGGCAGGAACGGCAGCAACAAGAGATGCCGCCACAAGGTTGAACCGCTCGTCATTCATCTGTTCTTCATAGATTTTTCGTCTTTTGGCTGAAACAGACCGGCCGATTAAAAAACCGGCAAGCGCCACAATGAGCCAAAAGGCAAAAATAATCGTTGCCGACAAGATCGGAGAGACCACCCATGTAAGGGCAATAAATGCTATGACGCACAGGAATATCACCGCGAAAAACAGTGACAAACCGATCAGTAAATAACAAATTGCCTGATTACGCGTTGATTTGACTGCCGTTTTCACGCTGCCATTTGCCAAACCGCCAATAAGCGGCGCGATAAGCCGCAACATATTTTAACGCCGCATCAACAGAGCAAGAATAAAACCGACACCTGCGGCTGCGGCAAGGCTTGCAATCGGTTTTTCGCGTATGCAATTGCACAATTGTCCTTGCACATCGCCAATCTTTTCTTTTGCCTGCGAGATCGCTTCCTCACCATTTTCTTTCGCCGATGCATAAAGCTTTTCGGCTTTGCCTTTGGCGGCTGTCAGTTTTTCGGAACCCAGATCATTCAATGTGGAATGAATATTGGAAACCTCTTTTTTCAACTGTTCAAATTGTTCCTGGAGACTTTTTTCGGTTGGTGTCGCATTTTCCTTAGGCATATCGTCTTCTCCTGCTTTAAGAATGAATGACCGTACGAAATTTTCGGACGATGTACTTTAATTACATAGTTATTGTGTTTGTTTTTTCCACTTTTTTCGCAAAAGTCTGCAACAATAAACTGTAAATGGAAATAAAAATCTGAAACAAAAGAAACGGGAAACAGATTTTTCGGGGAGGTCATAATTGAAAAATAACAATGATCGTCAATTATTGAACGAACTTTTTGATTGTGCGGTTGCCGCTGCCAATCCGGAATGTTTGATGGAACAGTTTTTACCCGCAAAGCCAAAAGGCAGGACCATTGTTGTGGGAGCGGGCAAAGGTTCCGCTCAAATGGCTTTGGCACTTGAAAAACTATGGGATAAAGCCGGCTATGGCGAGCTTGAAGGTGCGGTTGTCACCTGTTATGGCCACGCGACCTCGCTTCGTTCGATTGAAGTTCTGGAAGCTTCCCACCCCTTGCCGGATGAAAACGGGCTGAAAGCGGCAAAAAAGCTTGTCAAACTTGTTCAAGGATTATCAGCCGATGATCTCGTCATTGCGCTTATCTGCGGTGGTGGCTCGGCTTTGTTGCCTTTGCCGCTGGAACCTTTGACACTTGAAGACGAAATCGCGATCAATGAGGCATTGTTGAAGAGCGGGGCTCCCATCGGCGCGATGAATACGATCAGGAAGCATTTGTCACAAATCAAAGGGGGGCGGCTTGCCTATTATGCAGCGCCCGCCCGCGTCGTCAGTTTCATTGTGTCGGATATTCCGGGAGACATTGCCTCGCAAGTTGCATCTGGTCCCACAGTTGCCGATTGGTCAACCCGCGAGGAAGCGTTAAAATTTGTAAGCCAATATCATATTGCTTTGCCTCCAAAAGCCGTTTCCGTTTTAAAGAGCGAGCTTGCCAAGGCTCCAACTCCCGATAATCCTGCTTTTGAAAAAAATGCCGCCTATATTGTTGCATCGGCGGCGACATCGCTGGAAGCAGCCGCCGCTCATGCGCGCAAAGCCGGTTTGAATGCCATTATCCTTTCCGATTCGATTGAAGGTGAAGCAAAGGATATTGCATTGATGCATGCTGCCATTGCCCGTGAAATTGCCTTGAAAAACCGCCCTTTTGAAAAACCTGTCGTTATGCTTTCGGGCGGCGAAACAACCGTGACGATCACCGGCGATTACAACAAGGGTGACGTTGGCAAGGGTGGAAGAAATAGCGAATTTTTACTGTCATTTTCGATGGCAATAGAGGGGGAGAGTTCTATCACGGCACTTGCGGCAGATACGGATGGTCGCGACGGTAGTGAATTCAATGCAGGTGCATTTTGTGACGGCAATAGTTGTTTACGTCTCAAACAGCAAGGTTTTGATCCCGCAACTTTTCTTGCCCGCCACGATGCTTGGAGTGCATTCAATATGCTTGATGACCTTCTTGAAACCGGCCCGACGGGAACCAATGTCAATGATTTCCGTGCAATCATTGTTCGTTAAGACGGCGCCGGGGGTAGAATTTTTTGGCAGGCAGAAAATAACTTCAATATTTGCATAAACATGACTTGATTTATCATATTAAATTTTGTTAATTAATCGCCATCGAATTGAAGTTCAGGAACGAGAGCGATGATGAGATCTTTGACAAGGCTTGTAACTGCCGCGGCATTTCTATGCCTGGCTGGCGGCTATGCATCGGCACAAAATGAAGTGCAGCAAACAACCGGAAATCAGGTATTGCAAGCTGGTGAACAAGCTGGCGAAAAAGCCTTACAAACCGGTGAAAATGTCTTGCATTCCGGTGAAAGTGCCGTTCAGACGGGCGAAAATGCTTTGAAAGCAGGTGAACAGGCTTTGCAATCGGCCGCTTCGGAGACGGAAAGCACAGCTAAAGCTGCTGCCGATACGGCCAGTCAGGCTGCCGACCATTTTATCGCTTCCATCCCGCATGATCTTTCTCCTATCGGTATGTTCCTGAATGCGGACTGGGTCGTTAAAGTGGTTATGGTCGGTCTGGCACTCGCTTCTGTAGCAACCTGGGTTATTTTCATTGTCAAACTTATCGAAGTATCGGCGGTGAAAAGGCGGGCAAGAGCGACCATGAGGCAGGTTAACGGTGCTCAAAGCCTTTCCGAGCTTGCTTTGGCAGTTAAAAATGACAAAGGCGTCGGCCCCCGCTTGGTACAGGCGGCACAAGATGAAGTGGAAGCTTCGCTCGCAGCCGTGGATTTGGCTGGAACCGAGGGCTTGAAAGAACGATTGAGTTCGGTTCTCTCGCGCATTATTTCAGCATCCGGACGTCATGTTGCATTCGGAACCGGTGTGTTGGCAACAATCGGCGCTATCGGTCCTTTCGTCGGCCTTTTCGGTACTGTCTGGGGTATTATGAATTCCTTCATCGGTATTTCGCAAGCGCAAACAACCAATCTTGCCGTTGTTGCTCCCGGTATTGCTGAAGCGCTTCTTGCAACAGCCATCGGCCTTGTTGCAGCCGTGCCCGCTGTCATTATCTACAATGTCTTTGCCCGTTTGATTACCGGTTATCGGCAACAGCTTATTGATGTTTCAGCCGGAATTGAACGTCTTGTCAGTCGTGATCTCGACTTCCGTAAAGTCAAGCGTGAAACAGCAACACGGCCGAGTTTGTCGATTGCTGCGGAGTAGGAAGAGATGGCAACAAAGCTTTCAGATCTCGACAGTGATGAACTTGATGTCAGTCATGAAATCAATGTAACGCCGTTCATTGATGTTATTCTGGTTTTGCTCATCATTTTCATGGTTGCCGCACCTCTGGCAACAAGCGATATTCCGGTGCAGCTGCCGACATCTTCGACACCTGCGCAACCAAAACCTGACAAACCGGTCTATATCACATTGCAGCAGGATAAATCGCTTTATGTAGGAGAAGAAAAAGCGTCTTTGGACGACCTCAGGACGACTCTTGATCGGCTTACTTCAAACAATCATGAAGAAAAAATCTTTATTCGTGGTGACGCAAGCGTGGAATATAGCGGCATTATCGAACTTCTTAATGAATTGCGTGCGGCCGGATACACAAAAATAGGTCTTGTCGGTTTGGAAAAAACATCGGCGCCGGCTCCACAATAAAATAAGCTGTCCCCTGTGAAACAAGCTGTCAAAGCGGGTTTGTTTCACTTCGGATGGTGTTAAAATCCTGTTCTTGCCAAAAAGATTGACCTATCTGACGGCAAAATCATTGCTCAAATCAGATGGCAAAAGCATCATTCAAATCTGGCGGCCAAAGCATTGCTCAAATTTGAAAGCAAAATCATCGCTCAAATCAGATGGCAAAATTATCATTCAAAGGCAGCCCTATTGAATTCTGCGCCTTATTTTTCAAGTGTTATCCTTCGACATTTATAGATTGGTTGGACAAGTTCCGTTTTCCGGTTATAAAATTGACCGAACTAAAAATGGAGTCCATTGAAATATGCCGCGTAATAAAAAATTCGAAGGAGATATGACCGAAGTCGGTCATATGCGCACGCCTCCTTTCGTCCGGCTTCCCGATATTAATACGTTATTCGAGGAACGGAGCAAACGTTTTGAAGAGCTTGCTCCCACAAGTCCGGTTAAAGACTATATAGATTTTATGGTGGAATTTACCGGAGCACAGCAATTCGTCTGTAACGAGTTTTCTACAAGCGATATTCCGACAGCCGATCAGGTTCAGGCACAAAAATTCGTTATGCCGCCGATCGACCGGCAGGCAATTATATCTGCCCCTGTTTTTGACGAGATTGCGAATAGTTTTTTCAAAGTTCTCGGCAAAAGAAAGTTGAAAGGTTCAAGCCTCCTTGCCCTTGAGGATACACAAGCCAATAAGGCAAAATGGCAAAATTGGGCTTCCGATATTATTGCGCACAAATTGCCGCAGGAAAATTTGGCCCAGCATATTTACGTAACCGGCGCTTTGCAGATTACATTGGCATTGGCTGCTGCAAAACTTGACGCAAAGAAATTGCAGCCTATTGAAGGCAATCTTTGCCCCTGTTGCGGTGGTACGCATTCGGCTTCGATGATTGTCGGTTGGCCATCTTCGGAAGGCATCCGGTTCTGTTCATGCCTTTATTGTGGATCCATGTGGCGTTATGTACGCATCAAATGCACGTTTTGCGAAGAAACCAAAGGTATCAGTTTCCGCGAGATAGACGGGGGGCCGGGAACGATACTTGCCGAGACATGTGATACCTGCAAACGCTATTGCAAACAGATGAATCATCAAAAAGATAGCCATTTCGATGTGTTTGCCGATGATATAGGTTCATTGGCACTTGATCTTTTGATGAAAGAGGATGGTACATTCAAAAGAGGTGCATTCAATCCATTTCTGGCGGGTTATTGATGGTCGCAGATTTTTCTCTCCTACCTCCGGTCAACGCAATTCTTGCCGAACGAGCGGCAAAAGAGGCGGAAGCCGAATTCGGGCACAGTGCAACGGTCGATGCTATCAGGGCAACCCTTGCAGATGAGCGCATTCTCATCAAGGCAGGACGCACACCACGCACAAGCGCTGTTCTGGCAATGATGGCACTTGAACGGCTGGAGGTGGATGCCCAGTCGACCATGCGCGCCGTGTTCAACCTAACCGGCACAATTTTGCACACCAATTTCGGACGTGCGCAACTTCCGGAAGTTGCAATCCAGAATGCCGTTAATGCCATGCGTAACGCCGTTTCACTGGAATATGATCTTGAAAGTGGCGAGCGGGGAGAACGCGACGACCATTTGCGCGAATTGATTTGCGAGCTTACCGGTGCGGAAGATGCAACCCTTGTCAACAATAATGCGGCAGCCGTTCTTCTGGTGTTGAATACGCTTGCGGGCAAACAGGGCGAAAGCATTATTTCCCGTGGCGAACTTATTGAAATTGGCGGTGCATTCCGTATGCCCGATATTATGGAAAGTGCCGGTTGCAAGCTGGTGGAAGTGGGAACAACCAATCGCACCCACCTTGCCGATTATGAAAAAGCCATCAATGAAGAGACCGCACTTTTATTGAAAGTGCACACATCGAACTATCGTATTGAAGGATTTTCTTCTGCGGTTACCACAAAAGAACTCGCGGCATTGGCTGCAACGCGTCATATACCTTTGATGGAAGATCTCGGTTCGGGAACGCTCGTCAATCTCGTGACTTTCGGGCTCCCCTATGAACCGACCGTTCAGGATGTCATCAAAGCGGGTGCAGATATTGTCACTTTTTCCGGCGATAAATTATTGGGCGGTGTTCAGGCCGGTTTTATTATCGGCAAGCAGGAATTGATTGCACGTGTGAATAAAAACCCCATGAAACGCTCGCTTCGTGTCGACAAAGTGCGCCTTGCGGCACTGGAAGCGGTTTTGCGTGCCTATCGGAATGAAGAAAAAAGGAACACAACAATTCCGACCTTGCGTTATCTTTCGCGGAGCCAAAGCGATATTGCCCATCAGGCCGCCGATTTATGCGCAAAAATAAGCGAATTTTTTCAACCGGCTTATCATGTTGAAATCTGCCCGTGTAATAGTCAGGTAGGCTCAGGCGCTATGCCAATGGAAACTTTGCCAAGCTACGGTATTTCGGTAAGTCCTGTTGACCCGACAAATTCCTTGACGGAACTCGCTTATCGTTTGCGCCAATTGCCAAAGCCCGTTATCGGACGCATGCATGCCAACCGGCTGGTTTTTGATTTACGCTGCCTTGATGACACAAACGGTTTTGTTAACAATCTCGATAAATTATCATGATTATTGGTACTGCCGGTCATATTGACCATGGAAAAACGGCTCTCGTCAAAGCATTGACAGGCATTGATACAGATCGTCTGCCACAGGAAAAACAACGTGGTATCACAATTGAACTGGGTTTTGCTTATAAGACTTTGAAAAATGGCGAACGTATCGGTTTTGTGGATGTTCCGGGGCATGAAAAACTCATCCATACCATGCTGACAGGAGCCGGTAGCATTGATTATGTCATGCTGGTTGTGGCTGCCGATGACGGTATTATGCCGCAAACGCGCGAGCATTTTGAAATATTGAAGCTTCTGGGGTTAAAACACGGGGTTGTTGTCATCACACGCATCGACCTTGTCGACAAAGAGCGTGTTGATGCATTGCAAGCGGAATTGCACGAATTTCTCAAAGGTTCATTTCTTGAAAATGCACCGATTTTTCCCGTGTCGTCACTGACCGGCGAGGGGATAGCGGCTCTTCGGGAAGAGATAGAAAATGCAGCCCTGCATTTGAAAAAACGTGTTTCCCATGGGCGTTTCCGCCATGCAATCGACCGCTGTTTTGTGCTTTCCGGTGCGGGGACTGTGGTGACGGGAACCGTGCTTTCAGGTGAAGCATCGACCAATGATCTTATGGTAATTGCCCCCAATCATCTGCCAGCGCGATTACGGTCTATCCATGTACAGGATGAAGTTTCCGAAAAGGCAAGAACGGGCGACAGGGCAGCACTCAATATTGTGGGCGACGCAATCAACAAGGATAAAGTTAAACGGGGTATGATGGTCATTGACCCGTTTCTTGATAAGCCAAGTCAAAGGTTCGATGTTCGTCTCAGAATTCTTTCATCTGAACCGAAGCCTTTGAAACAATGGTTTCCTGTTCACTTGCACCATGGTTCATTGGAAACCAATGCCCGTCTTGTATTTTTGTCGCAAGACACAATGAAAGCCGGTGAAACCGCTTATGTGCAGATTATTTCCGATAAAGCTGTGATTGCCGCAAGCGGCGACCGTTTTGTTATTCGGGATACATCGGCAAGCCGTACAATTGGTGGCGGTATTATTCTTGACCCGCTGGCACCGGAACGCCACCGTCGCTCACCTGAGCGTTTCAAATTTCTTGCCGCAATGGAAAATGAAAATCATCTTCAAGCTTTGTCGGCAATTCTGGCATTGCCGCCTTATGGCATTGACTGGCTTTATTTTTGTCGTGCGCGTAACCTGTCTGAAGTCGAGGCGGCCAAACTTCTTGCGAGTGGAAATTTTGTTGTTCTCGAACATGGTCAAGACCGGTTTGTTATGGAACAGCAACAAGAACAACGCCTGCAAAAGGCGATTGTCGATTATCTTGTCGAATTTCATAAAAACGAGCCTGATCTTTTCGGTGTCGGGCTTGAAAAATTGCGGCGTGACGTTGCCCGCGAAATCCGTGCCCCTTATTTTCGTGATCTGTTACAGAACGAAATTGACAAAGGCCGGTTGAAAATTCGCGGCGCCTGGGTGGGGCTTGCCGGTCATGAAGCCAAATTATCGCCTGAAGATGAAGCAATCTGGCAACGTGTCTATAAAGTTTTGAAAGGTGAAGAACGTTTTCGCCCGCCGCGTACGCGCGATTTTGCGCAAGAACTTGGAATTGATGAAAATCATATGCGGCAAATTCTCAAATCATGCGCACGAATGGGGCGTGTCTATGAAGTGGCGCAAGACTATTTCTTCCCGCGTGAAGTGCTGGCTGAAATTATTATGATTATGCGGGACATTGCCGAAAAAAAAGAAAAGCACGAATTTATCGCCGCCGATTTGCGTGACCGGCTGAATAACGGCCGCAAGGTTTCCATTTTTCTGCTGGAATTTTTTGACCGCCACGGTGTGACAATCAGAAAGGGCGACATAAGGCGGTTAAATCCGCATCGGCTCGACTTGTTTGCCGATAGTTAGGCTTGCAGTTTTTGCCTAAAAGCCGCATAAGACATTCGGAAGGGCTTTTCATCCGGTGATGGATGCGGCCTTCAAAGCCGTAAGGGGCCGTGAGACGGTCTTTTATGGGTTCGACTCCCATGCTCTTCCGCCAATTGTTTTTAATTGAATGATGTCCGATTGAAGCCCATCGCTTATCATCACTATTCCCGAACCGTTGCTGATCGCCTTGGCACGTCAAGTGTCGGGAAAGGCATAAGCCATTGAACGTCGGGAACACGAAAACTAACGGGCGTTAGAGACGTTTTCGACCAAGTTTGTCTTCTGTAAAACAGAATTCATCACGATAGTTTTTTGAAATTGGCAGGATATGTGTCCGCAAAGTTCTGGAAACTTGTAATCAGCAAAAATTGGTCTGCCATTAACGGGGAAATAAAAAGGGTAAAACCGAAAAGACCGGCAAAAAACCTATTAATGCGAGCAAAAATAAAAAAGACGGGCAATAGCCCGTCTGATTTGATGAATCTCACAGTTTGATAAATCCCATAGAATGGCTCAGGCTTCTTCTTCAGCCTTTTCCACTTTCGGTTTTGTCGTGCGTCTGCGACGCGGTTTCTTTTCAACAACCTCTTCGGCTGCAACCGGTTTTTCAACCGTCTCTTCAGAAGCTTCCGCTTTTTCTTTTACTTGCTCTTCGGCCTCGTTTTCACCGCCATCGGAACGATTTGCCGGTGTGCTGCGACGACGTGGTGCACGACGGGGTTTCTTGAGTTCTACAACCTTACCGACTTCGTCTGAATCCTCGGCAAGAGCGACTTCAGCAGGAACACCCTGAATTTCCGGTTGCGGGCCACTTCCTGCGGCTTCATGCTCTTCATTCAGTTCCAAAGAAACGACCGGTGTATTCTCGTCCTCTTCATCGTCATCAATCAGTTCTTCACGCTGGATCGGTTGCGGCATTTGTGCCTGTGCTGCCAGAATGATGCGAACATAATGTTCGGCATGTTGCAGGTAATTTTCTGCCATCACCCTATCACCGGCAGCCTGCGCATCGCGAGCCAAAGCAGTATATTTATCTGCTATATGTTGTGCATTACCACGAATTTTTACATCCGGACCGTTACTTTCATAATTGCGTGAAAGAGGATTTGGACCGCGACGATTATTATTGTTATTATTGCGTCCACGGATGCGCCTATTTTGTTGTGGCCTCATAATGATCTCTTTAAGAATATGTTTTATCTAATTTTATTCAGTTGATTTTCAGACAGGGATATGATGGCGTTCGCGCCAATATCCGTTTTTGATTATGCTTGTTGACAAGCCATCAAGCTCAAACCAATTTTTTGAAAATCTCAAAAAGCCTATGGAAACGACTCCAATAGCTAAGTTCCATGACGATCTATTTGATATGGGGGAAATTAGCGTTCTTCAACCGAATTGCCAAGCATTTTTTTCAAAATTCATTATCTAATTCAAATGAAAAGAGAGAATTGTTCGCAAAAATGGGTCATATTGGTAAATCGTCGCCCGTTCGGGCGGGAAATTGCCGATAGCAACCCCGTCCGCGGGCGAGAAAAGCCACTCGAATCACTCTTCTATAACGACTTTTGGAGTGCCATTGCGGGCTTCGCCAATAATGGTAGAGAGTGGATAGCCCTTGCTTTTCCCGTAAGCAACGAGTGATTGGGCTTTCTCCGGCGAAATTGACACAAGAAGGCCGCCGGATGTTTGCGGGTCGGTCAACAGAAAGCGTTTATAATCGGGATAGTTTTCCGGCAACACAATATGTTCGCCATAGCTATCCCAGTTGCGGCGTGAAGCACCGGTAAAACAACCGTCTTTTGCGAGTGCCTCGGCTTGCTTGAGAAACGGAATTTTCGAATAATTTATAGCAATCTCGACATTGGAACCTTGAGCCATTTCAAGACTGTGTCCCAGAATCCCGAAGCCGGTCACATCGGTCAAGGCGTGAACATCGGGGTTATTTCCAAGCTCTGTACCGATTTTATTGAGAAGCGTCATGGATGCAATCATTTCCTGATAGGCTTCATCGGAAAGTTTTCCGGTTTTGAATGCATGCGAATAAACGCCGACGCCGATACCTTTCATGAGAACGAGTTTGTCACCGGCATGGGCACGGGCGTTCAATTTGATCTCGCTTTTTTTGCAAATGCCGATAACGGCCAAACCATAGACAGGTTCGGGATTGTCGATCGAATGGCCACCGGCGACAGCAATGCCGGCTTCTGCGGCTTTTTGTCGCCCGCCTTTTAAAATCTCTCCGACAATGGCCGGATCAATCTTGTCAACCGGCATACCAAGGATTGCCAGCGACATAATCGGCTTTCCGCCCATGGCATAAACGTCGGAAATAGCATTTGTCGCGGCGATTTGACCAAAAGTGACAGGGTCATCAACCATCGGCATGAAAAAGTCTGTTGTAGCGATAACACAAGTGCCATCGTCAAGTTCGTAAACGGCGGCGTCATCACTCGTTTCGGTTCCCACCAACAAATGTTCAAATGGTCCATATTCCGGCTGGTTTTTCAGCATTTTCTGCAAAACGGAGGGTGCCAGTTTACAACCGCAACCCCCACCGTGAGCAAGACTTGTCAAACGGAAGGGTGTCATCAAAATATCCTCTTAATTATTCATTTTCCTGCGGATACCAGTTTATATCCGGTGGTAAGCCAATGTTACCATTTGTCAAACCTGCGTGCAATGCAGCGCTTCTTCATCCCTGATCGTTGACCAGATCGTTGACCAGACGTTAATTGTGTTCACAATAACGCGACTGTCATAGAAAAGCCGATTGCATTATCGGTTTTTGCGACACATATCGAAATATTGTAGATGATCTCACCCGACCGGCAGACATCCGCTCATGTTCTAACAGAGCGTTGTTTGGACTTTTTCAAAGCAGGATTGGTTGCTTTGGAACAATTGTTGATTTACAATTGTGAGCTTGTGGGATGATCGAAAAATACTAGAGGAAAGCCCGTATGAATATAGAAATTTCGCGTCGCGCCTTTTTAAAGGGTGCTGGTGCGGGTGTCGGCGCAACAGCCTTGGGGGCACTCGGCTTTAGTGAAGCCGAGGCGACCGTTGTTTCGGCGATAAAGCCTTTCAGGTTGGCTTCAACAACCCAGACCCGACAAACCTGTACTTATTGTTCGGTTGCTTGCGGCATTATCCTTTATTCAAAAGGATCAATGAAAGACGGCACAGCAAAAGTTATCCACGTCGAGGGTGATGTTGACCACCCGACCAATCATGGAACTCTGTGCCCGAAAGGTGCAGCCCTTCTTGATACAATCCATTCAAAGAACCGTTTGACAAAACCGAAGGTTCGTCGCCCCGGTTCCGATCACTTTGAAGAAATCACATGGGACGAGGCACTCGATAAAATTGCCCGCTACATGAAAGATGATCGCGACGCCAATTTTGTTCAGAAAAACGAAAAAGGCCAAACAGTCAATCGCTGGTTGACAACAGGATTTCTCGCAGCCTCTGCGGCTACAAACGAAACCGCATTTGCGACTTATAAGGTCGTGCGTTCATGCGGTATGCTGGTATTCGATAATCAGGCACGCGTTTGACACGGCCCCACGGTGTCCAGTCTGGGCCCAACATTTGGTCGTGGCGCGATGACAAATCCATGGACGGATATCCGTGCAACGGATCTCGTCATTATTATGGGTGGTAATGCTGCCGAAGCACATCCTTGTGGCTTCAAATGGGTTACCTATGCAAAAGAGCATCGCGGTGCAAAGCTGATCGTTGTTGATCCGCGCTTTACCCGTTCGGCTTCGGTTGCCGATTTTTATGCACCGATCCGTCAGGGAACCGATATTGCCTTTTTGTCCGGTGTCATCAACTACTGCATAACGCATGACAAAGTTCAGTATGAATATGTCAAACATTTCACCAATGCCGGTTTGATCGTCAATGAAGGTTTCGGTTACAAAGATGGCCTGTTTACCGGATATGACGAAGCCAAACGTGATTATGACCGCTCGACCTGGTCCTACGAAATGGACGAGAACGGTTATGCCAAGAATGACGAGACTTTGACGCATCCGCGTTCGGTCTGGCAGCTTCTTAAAAAACACGTTTCGGTTTACACGCCTGAAATGGTTGAAAGAATTTGCGGTACACCTAAGGATAAGTTCCTTAAAATCTGCGAGATGATTGCAGAATGTTCAAGCCCGACAAAGGCGATGACATCCATGTATGCTCTCGGCTGGACGCAACACTCCAAGGGTGCGCAAAACATTCGCACAATGTGCATGTTGCAGCTTATTCTTGGTGACATTGGTGTTCGTGGTGGCGGTGTGAATGCACTTCGTGGCCACTCCAATATTCAAGGCCTGACAGATGTCGGACTGATGTCCAACCTCATTCCGGGCTATATGAATATTCCGATGGAAAACGAGACAGATCTCAAGACCTATCTCGGAAAACGCAAGTTCACGCCGACACGGCCGAATCAGGTCAGCTACTGGCAGAATTATGACAAGTTCTTCATCTCGTTCATGAAGGCAATGTGGGGTAAGGCCGCAACAAAAGAAAACGACTTTGCCTATGATTATCTGCCGAAGCTTGATATCGCCAATTACGATATTCTTAAAGCTGTCGACCTGATGGATCATAACCGGATGAACGGCTATTTCTGCCAAGGCTTCAATCCTGTTCTTGCTTTCCCGAACCGTAAAAAGGTCGAGCGTGGCTTGAGCAAATTGAAATTCCTCGTCGTGATGGATCCGTTGGAAACAGAGACGGCACGTTTCTGGGAAAACCATGGTGATTTCAATGATGTCAATACATCCGAAATCAAAACGGAAGTTTTCCAATTGCCGACAAGCTGTTTTGCCGAAGATGAAGGTGCTGTTGTCAATTCCGGCCGCTGGTTGCAGTGGCACTGGGCAGGGCAAAATCCGCCGGGTGAGGCAAAGCACGACACATGGATCATGGCGCAACTCTGGTTGAGGCTGAAGAAGCTTTATGAAAAAGAAGGCGGTGTGTTCCCCGATCCTATCGTCAATCTCCATTGGCCATATGAGGACGAAAGCGAACCTCAGCCGGCAGAACTTGCCAAGGAAATGAACGGTTATGCTGTCGAAGATCTTTATGATCCGAAAGACCCGACCAAAAAAATCCTTGAAAAAGGCAAACAGGTTCCAGGCTTTGCTTCCTTGAAGGCCGATGGAAGTACTGCTTCGGGCTGCTGGATTTATTCAGGCAGCTTTACCGAAGACGGAAACATGATGGCACGGCGTGATAACACCGACTATGACGGTGCCGGACTTTATCCGAAGTGGACATTTGCATGGCCGGCAAACCGCCGCATTCTCTATAACCGTGCATCTGCCGATTTTGACGGTAAGGCCTGGGATCCGGAACGTAAAGTTATCGAATGGAATGGCGAGAAATGGACGGGATTTGATGTTCCGGATATTCCGCCTGCATCCGATCCGCACGCTGTTGGTCCATTCATTATGAATGCGGAAGGTACTGCACGACTGTTTACGCTTGCCGGACTTCGCGACGGACCGTTCCCGGTTCACTACGAGCCGTTTGAATCGCCGGTCGTCAACCCGATTGCTCCGAATATTCGTGGCAATCCGGCCGCTCGTATCTTCGATGAAGATCTTGCACAATTGGGAACGAGTGATGAATTCCCATATGCTGCAACCTCTTATCGCTTGACCGAGCATTTCCACTATTGGACGAAAAACAACCGGATCAACGCTGCTTTACAACCGCAATTCTTTGTTGAAATTTCGGAAGAACTGGCAGCAGAGAAAGGTGTTGTAAAAGGTGATTGGGTGAGAGTTTGGAACAAACGCGGGCAGGTTTTTGCCAAAGCGCTGGTTACCAAACGTATCCGTCCGATCATTTGTGACGGCAAACCGGTTCATGTTATCGGCATTCCACTGCATTGGGGCTTTATCGGAGAGGCGAAGAAAGGCTTCGGTCCTAACTCGCTCACGCCGTTTGTCGGCGATGCCAATTCCCAGACGCCTGAATTCAAGGCATTTCTGGTGAATATGGAAAAATCGAAAGCACCAGTCGATGAGAATGGAAAGGCGGAACAATGATTAATATCAATCCTCCAACACAGGATAAAATCGAACCGCAGATCGGTCCGGATGATTACATCCGGATTTCCGCTTCGCCAGCGCCGAAACCGAAGCGAAAATTGGAAGAAATCGCCAAGCTGATTGACGTTTCACGCTGCATCGGCTGTAAAGCTTGCCAATCGGCCTGTTCGGAGTGGAACGAACTGAACCCCGAAATTGGTGACAATGTCGGTGTTTATGACAACCCACGTGACCTTTCTCCGGACGCTTTCACAATTATGCGTTTCACAGAATGGGTTAATCCGGAAACAGATGCACTCGAATGGCTTATCCGCAAGGATGGTTGCATGCATTGTTCGGAACCGGGATGTCTGGCCGCTTGCCCGTCACCGGGTGCTATCGTGCAATATTCCAACGGTATTGTGGATTTTATTCACGATAAATGTATCGGTTGCGGTTATTGCATTAAAGGCTGTCCTTTCAATATTCCGCGTGTCTCGCAAGTAACCCACAGAGCCTATAAATGCACCTTGTGTTCGGACCGTGTTGCTGTCGGGCAAAAGCCTGCTTGTGCAAAAACCTGCCCGACCGAAGCCATTATGTTCGGGACAAAAGCCGAGCTTAAAGAACATGCCAAAGAGCGCATTGCCGATCTGAAAGCCCGCGGTTACAAGAATGCCGGTCTTTATGACCCGCAAGGGGTTGGCGGAACGCACGTCATGTATGTTCTCCATCATGCCGATCAACCAAGCATTTATGCAAACCTGCCGGAAGACCCGCACATTTCACCGATTGTGAAAACGTGGAAGGGCATTTCCAAATATTTCGGGCTTGGTGCTATTGCTGCGGCTATCCTTGGAGCTGCCGCACATGGTATCTTCATCGGGCGTACAAGAGTAACCAAACACGATGAAGAACGAGCCGAAAAGACTCTGGAGGATATCGATCATGACGCATAAGCTTTATGAAAAATACGATTATGTCCATAAAGGTAATCCGGTTATGGTCGACCGCTATACAAAAGGCGCGCGCATCAACCACTGGATTGGCGCCATTTCAATGATTCTTTTGGCATTGACCGGTCTGATGATGTATTGGCCACCGCTTTTCCCGCTTTCAAACCTCATTGGAGGCGGGCAAGTTGTGCGTACCATTCACCCTTATATCGGTGTTGTCATGGTTATCAGTTTTGCCGGACTTTTCTTCCGCTTCTGGCGCCTCAATATCTGGGAAAATACGGATTTGAAATGGATTGTCGATATCAAGGATGTTCTTGAAGGCGATGAAGAAAAACTGCCAATGATCGGAAAATACAATTTTGGTCAAAAATGTATTTTCTGGTCGATGTCGATTGGTCTTATCATATTGATTGTGACAGGCTTTATGGTTTGGCAAGCCTATTTTGCACCTTTTGTTCCTATTGAATGGCAGCGTTATGCATTGCTTACCCATTCACTGGTTGCCGCCTGTATTATCGCGGTGTGGATTTTCCATGTCTATGCCGGTTATTGGGTTGCCGGTTCAATCGGCGCAATGATAAAGGGCAAGATTTCCGGCGGCTTTGCATGGGCTCACCATCGCAAATGGTATATCGCGCTTTTGAGGGCAAATCGCATTAAAGACCGCTAGGTTCAGGCCTTGAGGTTTCAATGAATTTAACCGCAATGTTTTTCCAAACATTGCGGTTTTATATTTTTGAGCGTTGTTTTGTTGTCGATATTATCAAAGCAATACCGCAGAAGGCGAAAGAGAACCTGATAAGAACCCCTGTAATAAATCGGGCATTCGCACTTCTTTTCAGAGGCTTTGTCTTATTTTCAGGTTTGTTGTTTTTAAATCTCTACGGATTCTAATTGTTTAGTTGTGTCCGGTTGAACCAAACCCTTTGGTGCCGCGAATTGTATCCGAAGTTGTTGCGGTTTCCACAACGGCAATTTGCGGAGCGGGTGAAATGACAGTTTGTGCAATTCTCATGCCGCGGGTAATTGTGAATGGTTCCTGACCGAGATTGATAAGCAGAACTTTGATTTCACCGCGATAATCGCTGTCGATTGTGCCGGGTGTATTCAAACAGGTAACGCCGTTTTTGAAGGCCAGCCCCGAACGCGGGCGAATTTGCGCCTCATATCCTTCCGGTAACTCGAATATCAAACCTGTAGGGACGAGTGCGCGTTCACCGGGGGAAAGGATAAGCTCTTTTCCTTCTTCCAATGCCGCTCTCAAATCCATTCCCGCCGAGCCTGCGGTTTCATAGCAAGGCAATTTCAGCCCTTCCGAATGGGGAAGTCGACGGATAGCAAGTTTAACGGAAGAATCTGTTTGCGACATGGAAAGCCTTCAGGACGATATAATCACTACCAACCCTTTTAAAGGGGATAGCGAAAAGTTACAAGTTCCCTTGGAGCGGTCTTTTTCAAGCGCTACCGATAAGAATACCGGTTGCAAAAACCAGAGCCCCGCCGACAACAACCTGTAAAGCGGCACGCCAGAATGGTGTTTCCATAAATTTGTTCTGGATCCATGCAATTGCCCATAATTCAAAAAACACAACAGCAAATGCAATGGCAATTGCGATGTGAAAATCGGGAATGAGAAACGGAAGCGCGTGTCCGAGACCGCCCAAAGAAGTCATAACACCATTGGCAATGCCGCGTTTGATTGGTGAGCCGCGGCCGGATAGTTTTCCGTCATCGTGGGCGGCTTCGGTAAAGCCCATTGAAATACCCGCGCCGAGTGAAGCCGATAAACCGACGAGAAATGTTTGTCTTGTGTCACCGGTGGCAAAGGCAGCCGCAAAAATCGGTGCCAGAGTTGAAACCGAACCATCCATCAAACCGGCAAGGCCGGGCTGGATCCATGTGAGAAGCGTTTGCTTGCGTTCTTTTGCACGTTCTTCATCGGCAACCGATTTCGGCGTGTATTTCTTTTCAAGCTCGATCGCCACATCTTCATGGTGTTTTTCTTCAAGAGCAAGATCGCCCAGGAGTTTGCGTATTTCCGCATCCTTGGCATGTTCGGCAGCCTGTTCATAAAAGCGTGCCGATTGGTCTTCCATTTGTGCAACCGAATCACGCACTTTATCAATGCCGAGCGGGCGAACCAACCAATCCGGTTTGCGATCATAAAAGCCGCTGACATGTTCGCGCCGGATAAGCGGAATCATTTTGCCAAAACGTTTTTCAAAAATCTTTATCAGCCTGTCGCGGTGGCTATGTTCCTCATCCGCCATTTTTTCAAAAATCTTGGCAGTTGCGGGAAACTCGTCACGTAAACCATCAGCATAGTTAAGATAGATGCGCTCATCATCTTCTTCAGAGGAAATGGCAAGAGCGAGAATTTCCTTTTCGCTAAGCGAGGAAAATGGTTTGCGATAGGAAGAGGCGAAAAGTTTTGAAAACATTTGGAACCTGCAAATTAGAATTGTTCTAAACTAATCGAGTTGGTAAGAATTTCAATTGTAAAATACGCTTTGCACCGGATTGTGAATGCCTTTATCCGGCTGGAACGCGTGTTGAGATGGATGAGTGGCGGGGCCTAAGCCTTTTAAATTAACCTGCAAGCCGGAATATGGGGCTTTTCTGCGCTCCTCCAATCGTTTCCAACCGGAATTTTTGTTTGCACCCGTCTGGTTTTGATAAACATGATCGCTTTACCCAATCTCCGGTTTTTAATAAACGGAATTTAACCCCTTTTGATTTGTGACAAAAATAAACCTGAATGTCACCCTTAGAATTGCAAAAAAGCAATTTCCTGTCCACATTATCCGGCGCGGATGAAAATTCGCCGATAGCTCGGAACAAGCCGGATTAAAATGTAAGAAGTGCTCTATAGCGACCATCGGCGTTGGTTTTCATTGCCACTCCAACCGGTTTATTTATGCCCGATCATTCGCTTATATTTTGGAACAATATTTAGAACAATATTTGGAACGCTATAAAGGGGAAGGAATAATTATCACTTCCTCCAAGAGGCCATAAAGATAAAGCCGATGTCTCCGGAATTAAAGAGACATTCATGACAAATATCTATAAAGCCTCGCTAACAGCTAGAGAATTCTTTGCATCAACACAAGATTGAGCCACTGTCCGGCCTTTGTGCCGACTTCCGGCATGTGTCCGGTAATGGTAAAACCGAAGGCTTTATGAATGGCTATGGATGCTTTGTTACCTGCTTCAATACCGGCAATAAGCACATGGATATGGTTTTGTTCGGCATGGGTAATCAAGGCACCGAGAAGTTTTTTTCCGATGCCTTTGCCGCGTTGGGTTTTTTCAATATAAATGGATATTTCGGCAGAATAGCGATACCCCTCGAAAGGTCTGAACGGGCCATAGCTTGCATAACCGACAGTTTTACCATCATCATCTGCTACAAGAACCGGATATCCGCTTGCATTTCTCGTCTTTAGCCATTCCCGACGATTATCAATATCGACGGTTTTTTCATTCCAGATCGCAAGTGTGTTTTTTACTGCATCATTATAAATATCTGTGATGGCTTCGAGATCACGTTCTTCGGCCGGTCTAATAGTAATCATTTTTAAAATCCATCGAATATTATGATTTCAAACCCTAATCGTTTTTTAAAACGGTGGGAAGAGGGGGGAACTGTAGCAACGGTCAAATTTCCGGCAAAATGGCAAGAATGTCTTGTAACGATAGCCCGTGTTCACGCAGCGAGCGCAAACTTGTATCTTTGCTGGATTTTGACAATTTGTGCCCGTCTCGACCAAGAACCAGCGGGTGGTGGTAATAAAGCGGCGGTTTATAACCCAGAATCTCCTGTAACAGCCGGTGAACCGAAGTTGCTTGAAAGAGATCGGCTCCTCTTACGACATGGCTGATCTTTTGAAGAGCATCGTCGACAACAACCGATAAATGATAGCTTGTCGGGATGTCTTTGCGCGCGATAATGACATCACCCCACAGTTCCGGACGCGCTATAATTTTTCCGGTTTCATGGCCTTTAAATTCGTACCAGAAAAGCTCTTTGTTTAAAAAACGCCGTGCCAGATCCATATTGAGCCGCCATGAATAGGGCACACCTTCGGCGATCATTTTTTTCGCTTTCACAGGTGAAAGAGAGCGTTCATCTGTCGGGTAAAGTGGCACTCCATCGGGATCACGCGGCCAATTTTTACCCTTCCGTTCAGCTTCGGCAATGATTTCTTTCACCTCGCCACGGGTCAAAAATGCAGGATAGACAAGTCCGAGTTTTTCAAGTTCGTTGAATGCCTTTCTATAGTCGGAAAAATGTTCCGACTGGCGTCTGAACGGCTTTTGAAAATCGCATTCGAGCCATGAAAGATCTTCAACAATTGCATTTTCAAACTCTGTTGTGCAACGAATTGTATCAATATTTTCCATGCGCAAGATAAGCTCGCCATTCAACTCATCGGCGATATGCTTGTTCACAAGTGCCGAATAGGCGTGCCCCAGATGCAAATATCCATTGGGACTGGGGGCAAAACGTAATCTGGCAGTTTTAGAGTTCACCATTCTTCTTGAAGGCACAAAACGAGCCGATAAAACCCAGAACAGTCAAAATGAGACTTGAAACGCCATTCCAACCGGCAAATGAAAGACCGAGAAAATATCCTGCGGCCTTGTCGCAAGAGGGGGGGCGTTTGCTATTCAAATTGGCGAGCAAATCATTTGCATCGGTGGTAATCGCGGTTGCTGCAGCCGAACAATCTGTCGGCCCTTGCCAGAATTTATACTCGGCTCCGGCGTGATAGATAGATAGACCGCAATTATAGAGCATCAAAACGGCGCAAATTAAAAAAAGCACACGGATAAGAATCCCCGGCTTTCCCTTTAAAGACAGAATAAAAGTAACAGCCATCAAAGGGATGCCCGAATAATAGGGAATACGTTCTTCAAGGCACAATTTGCACGGCATATAGCCGCCAATATGTTCAAAGCCGAGTGCCGTTCCAATCGCGATCACCATAATGACCAGCATCAAACATGACAGAATCGTTTGAAGCCGTCCGGATAAATAAATGGGCGAGGCGAAACCGATCACTCCGAATTCCTTTAAACCAATATTTTATAAAAAATATAGCCGATTATCAGAACAGTGCAAGCGATAGCGATAATCCATTTGAGCCTGGGCAGGATATATTCGAGCATGGCTGCACCATAACGGCTTATGAGCCAGGCCAGACAATAGAAACGCGCACTGCGTGTGATAATTGCCGAAAGGATGAAAATCCATATATTCATTCCCACAACACCGGCAAGAATCGTCACTACCTTGATTGGTGGCAGGTGTGATATTCCCGACGTAATGAGCAAAAGCAGAATGATTTCCATACTGGTATTGCTGCGCAATGCCTCGAAGGTTTCAAATTTTCCATAAAATTCGAGAACCGGTTTTGCTATTGCTTCATATGCAAAATGGCCGATAAGCCATCCAAGTACGCCGCCAAGAACAGAAAACAGCGATGCGATAAAGGCATAGCGATAGGTCTTTTCTTTGTTGATAAGCGACATAGGGATAAACAGAACATCGGCGGGAATGAGAAAGACAGAGCTTTCCACAAAAGCGATAAACGCCAGCCAATATTCTGCCGACCGGCGGCCCGCAAGAGATAGTGTCCAGTCTCCGAGCTTTTTTAGCATTCTTCTTTTCCTCGTCAATGATGCTATCTCTAAAGAGGGTTAAAGCGTTAATCCAGTAGCTCGAACAAATTTTTTTAAGATAATTGTGCGTAAGACAGTTGACGAGACATCGGTTCTTAATATAACTCAACAAATCCATGACACAGGTTTGTGTCCTCACTTCATCGATGCGGGTGTGGTGGAACTGGTAGACGCGCCAGACTCAAAATCTGGTTCCCAAAAGGAGTGTCGGTTCGATTCCGACCACCCGCACCAATCAGACTTTCATGATTCCTGGGCTTCATTGCTATTTTGTTGGCTGCTTGAAGATGTTCTTCAAGAAATATCTTGAAACAAATAATTTTTATAAGATTATCTGATGATAATAGTTTCCTGATATGAAAGCCCATACGCGGCTTTTTTCTCCCATATAAAAACACCTTGTCATTCGGCTTTTTATCTATTCAAGAAAAATTCCGGCACTTTTTTCGTGTCGTATAGACGCAAAGATTCAAGTCTCCCCAACCGATATTTTTAAAAAACGTTTCAGTAACCCGCTTTTATATCAAAAACATAAAAACGGGTTTGATAATTGCTCTATCGGTCAGGAAACAGATAGAATATCCTCGGCAAATCTTTTCCGGCCGTGTTAAAGCAGATAGAGAATACTCAATTATAAAAGGGGCAATTTATGCAAAATACCGATGTTATCATTTATCATAACCCGCGTTGTGCAACCTCGCGAAACGTGGTCGGTCTTGTGCGCGCCATGGGATATGAACCCCATATTATCGAATATCTGAAAACACCACCCACACCGGAAATGCTTCTTTGGCTTGCCAATCGGGCCAATGTTTCCATCCGCGAATTTTTGCGGACGAAAGAACCGGCCTATAAAAAACAGGGTCTTGACGATGAAACATTGCCGGACGATGTCATCGCCAGCAAGATGCACGATTATCCTGAATTGATAAACCGGCCGATTGTCGTTTGTCCCAAAGGGGTTCAATTGTGTAGACCGGCCGAAAAGGTAACAAATCTTCTGATTTTACCGGAAGAATAAAGCTTTTTATAAAAGCTGATAATGAGCCGACAAACGTTCGGGCGCAGAACTACAAAAATAATGAAAGTCCGGTAGGGCTTTCTATTTTCCGGACAAATGGTGTCGGACGAAATGCGCATTAAAAATCGCCAGTTGAAAACTTTTCCTTCAATTTTGAAATAGATTAACCCGATAAATTAAAATTCGACTTGTTAGTTCATTCGACCTTGTCACTTCATCCGACCTTGTCACTTCATCCGGCATTGTCACTTCAGTCAACCTTGTCACTTATTGAAAACATTTCCTTGTTCATTCCGGTCCGGTTTTGAACCTTGTTTTTTGCTTGAAAATAATTTGAATTATCATTCGATATGCCGGTGGTTCTAAACCCGTTTTTTACGTTTGAAACCCTCAATGTTGATATTTTTCAATGAGCTTTTGTGCAAATTCCGGTACGGTCTTTGTTGCCGGTCCGGAAATGACTTCATCGAATAACGTATAGGAATGGGGATTGGCAGCAAGGTTGATTTCCAGACATTCTGCGCCTGAAAGACGTGCAAGGTTTACAAAACCGGCCGCCGGATAGACGAGGCCGGATGTTCCGATAGCAGCAAAAATATCGGCTCTGGAAAGCGCATTTTCGATTTTTTCCATATAATAGGGTATTTCACCAAACCATACGATGTCGGGTCTGAGACTCGCTTTGGCGTGACAATGCGGACAAACACTTGTTTCTGTTACGTCGGTGAGCCATTCGGATTTTTTATGGCAGGAAAGGCACAGAACCTGATTGAGCCTTCCATGCATATGAAGAACATTTGTCGAACCGGCTCTTTCATGCAAATCATCAACGTTCTGCGTCACAAGTACAAAGGATTCTGTGAAATGCTTTTGCAGCGCGGCGAGCGCAAAATGCGCTTTATTGGGTGAGGCTTTTAATGCATCACGTCGGCGTTTGTTATAGAAGTCATTGACGAGACGGGGGCTTCGTGCAAAGGCTTCCGGCGTAGCAACATCTTCGACCTTATATTTATTCCATGTACCATCGCTGCCACGGAAGGTTTCCAACCCTGATTCGGCAGATATACCTGCGCCTGTTAGAACAACAATATTGGGGAATTCATTCATTTATTACTCGCTCGTGACATGGTTATTTCTGTTTTATCAGAAATGCATATGTTACAAAGGATTTATTTTTAAAAGGAATCGTTCGGTTGGCTTTGGATAGTGACAGCAAAAAAACGCTTCGACAGAAGGTTGAGGATGCAGATTTGGCATTGTCGCTAAAAAAACGTGCTGAAAATAATGCCTCGTGGGCAGAAGCGCATATCGAACTTTCAGAAGCACTGCTGGCACTTGCCGATGCCGAAGAAGGGGAAGATGATGCCCTCGGTCATTACAGTGAAGCCGCATCCGGATTTGAAAAAGCCCTACAGGTTTTTACCCGCAAGAAAAATTTTACCCGCTGGGGAGGAATCATTGTTTCCTATGTGCGGTGTCTGCGCAATTATGCTTTAAGAGAAGGTGGCGAAATTGCAGTTTTGCGGTTAAAACGCGGGCTTTCTTTACTTGAAGAAGTTTATAGCGGCCTGCCAGAGCAGAAAGGTGCTTTTGATCGCGCACTGATATTGACGGAAAAAGGCCACGTCTATCGTGCGCTTTCCGACATAGATTTTTCACGGCCACGTCAGGAAAGATTGAAATTGGCAATGGAAGCATTCGATGCAGCCATTGCTATTCTAAGGGAAAAAGAAAATTTCCATTATTGGTCGCTCGCCGTGTCTGCAAGTGCGCTGGTTGCGGCGGAATTGGCTCGCATAGAGCCGGTTGAAAAAGCGAGAGGATACCTCGAACAGGCAATCGAACGTTTCGAGACGGCATTGGTCTTTTTCAACGGTGATGATGCCCCACAGGATCTTTCCTATGTCTATTTTGAAATGGGGCGAACATTGATGCAGCTTGCAACATTGGATAGTCCGAACAATGTGAACCTTATGGAAAATGCGCTGAAGGCTTACGAAAATGCTAACAAATCATTGAAGAATGACAATACGAGCAATGCCCTTTTTCGCCTTCAGAATGAAACAGCATTGGCACTTTCCCTTGTTGCCCAGCAAAAAGATAGTGAAAATGCAATTCCACTTTTGGAAAAGGCAGTTGCGCTTTACCGTTCAAATATAGCCCTTGTCAAAGATAAGGGAGAAACCGTGGAGCTTGCACTTGCTTACGGCAATATGGGAAAAGATCTGACGCAGCTTGCCAATTTGGCATCTTCACCATTTCGGGAGCTTGAAAAAAGGCTTGAAGCTATTTCCGCGTTGAGAAAAGCTGTCGGTAAAGAAATAAAAGTTGCCCGTCCATTGGATTGGTTGTCGTATTTTATTGAACTTGGTGCAGCCCTTCAGGCTGCAGCCAATATCGAAGCGCCGGAAAAACGTGGCGACATGCTTCGTGAGGCGGTAAAATTTTATAATCAGGTTCTGGAAACGGTCAAAGGCCAGCAGAATGCAAAACTTGTGAACCGGATTTTGCAATGGCGTGCTCTTGCCCGTGCCCGTCTCGGAGAGGATGAAAAAAGCCATCAGGGATTGATATTGCTTAAACAGGCGGAGCTGGATTTCCGGCTGGCAATTTCCAAACTCGATCCGGAAAAAGACAAAAGAGATCTATTCCGCCTTTATAGCAATCTCGCTCATGTTCTTTACGCAATGGCGCGGCGCAAAGATTCCGAAACTCCGGTTGATTTGTTAAAGGCTGCCAATATTGCCGTAGAAACAGCCTTTTCTGTTATCGCGAAGGGAACCGTTGATAATATAGAAGAACAACTCGACACGCGTTCTCACCATGCACTTATTTTATGGCGCCTTGGCTCGTTTGGCGGCATACCGGATGCGTTCCCGAAATCGCAGGCAATTTATGAGGAATTGCTAGCCTCGCCGGTATTGAAAGATAAATATAACAAATTGGTCAACATATTGAATAGCTATGCGCTGATGTTGAAAGACTGGGCAGAAATTGTGCCCGCAAAACAGGCGCGACCATTGCTCGAAAAAGCAGCAGAACTGCTTGCAGAACTCCATGCGGTAGCAGTTGCCAGTGATGACAAGAAGGCTACAAAACGTTGCAACAATGCTTTGGCTGAAGTTAGATCGAGAATCGATGAACTCACCAAAAAGCGGTTTTTGAATTTTTGGCCATTCAGCCGGAAATAAAACCGCTTTTTGTATTGTTACCTCTCACGCAAAGAGCTTATCAACTTCAAATATCAATCGGTAAAGTGAACCACCACGCCCGGTTTTACCAATTTTGCCAATTCTTCGGCATCCCAATTGGTCAAACGTATGCAACCATGGCTGGAAGTCTTGCCAATCCGTGACGGGTCGGGCGTCCCGTGAATACCGTAAGTGGGTTTTGAAAGAGCTATCCAGACGGTGCCGACCGGTCCGTTGGGGCCGGGGGGAATTGTGAGAATTTCGTTGTTACTTCCCTGTTTGAAATTGACTTTGGGGTTATAAGTATAATTCGGGTTAAAGGCTATTCGTTCAACTTGTACAGTACCGGAAGGCGAGGGATTATCAGTGGAGCCGATTGTTGCCGGATAAGCCACAACAAGACGGCCTTCCGCGTTATAGCCGCGCACTTGTTTGCGAGCCTTGTCGGCAACAATGCGTACGACACTTTCCCGCTTTGGTAAAACGAGATTGGGAACTTTGATTGTTTCACCAACACGGGAAAAACGGGCTTGCGGATTGAGCTGTTGCAGATAATTTTCATCAATATGGAAGCGTTCTGCCAACATTTCCCTGACCGAAGTATAAGCCATAGCAGGCATTTGTGCTTTCATTGCATAGTCGGCGGGAATTGAAGACGCATAATGCCGGTTAACATCGCTTTCTGTAATTGTATATTGTGTAAAGGCCGGACCGCCGGTTGCTTGCAATGCCGAATCAAGCCGTTGCTTGTCGTTGGGGTCAATGAAACGACCACTGATTTCGCTTGCGGCGGCGGCTGCTTTATCAAAATTGCTTCCAACCTGTCCGTCAATTGCCCCCGGTGAAGAGCCAAGCCGATCCATCAGAATTTGCACAGCTGCTATCGTTTCACGCCCTTTGGGAACATTGATTGCAGGCGTATGTTCGGACGGAGTATCGCCGGTCTGATAATGCGGGGTATTTTTGCGATAGTTAGGCGAATTATTTTGCCTGCTGCCGCGATAGGGCCTTGCGTCAGGCGCTTCCGGTACATCCTGATCGTATGGTGCTCCGCCTTCTACCGGCCCCTGATTATTTGTTTCATAAGGCGGAGGGGTTAGCCCGTGCGGGTAGTTTTGCGGTTCTTCAACACGCACAACCTGTCCACGTTCGTCGACATAGATCCGTCGCCCGTATTGATCCTGATAAATGCGCAATTGCTGGCTATGGCGCGGCGCATCGGCGGGGTCATAAAGCTGTGCCAGCCGGATTATTTCATCTTTTTCAACTTCGCTTGCAAAAACAGGAGTTATTGATGTGACAAAAATAGTAAAAGCCAAACAAGAACCGGAAGAAATTTGAAACATTATGAACCGCGCAAATCTATTGTCATAAATTCGTTTAAATCAAAGAACCCGTTTTCTAGACCAAATTGGAGGCAGGAAAAAGGCAGCCTTTATTCTGTGTGCCGTCACATTATTCAAACAATGTCGACTGTTATCGAATATCCGGACTGAAACGGCGTTCAAAAGAGAACAGTTTTTTATTCTCATTATTTAGAGAACCGGAATGCACTGAATTTATAGGTTTGGAACGCACCGAGCGCGATATTTTGAATTGTTATTCCCCGATATGTATTTGGCACATGCATTTTTGAAATTCGGGAAGATTTTCCCGTCTCTCCTGACCGGATAATTGCTTTTGCCGAATTGCAGCGAAGTCATCTTCCGATTTTTTCGCAAATGATTCACGCATTGCTTTTTAACGATGACCGGTAACAATAGTGATGAAAGATGATCGGTAACAATGCCGAAATTTCAAGAAGGAAGGTTACTGGTGCTGCGAGAGAGGATTGAACTCTCGACCTCTCCCTTACCAAGGGAGTGCTCTACCACTGAGCTACCGCAGCCAATAAAAACAGTTTTCGGGCGGCGTTCTGCCACATTGTAAAGAAATAGGCAAGCGTACATTCACTTTTCTCGTAAGAAAAATCGGGATAATATTCTTTGTCTGGCAATTTTTTTTACATGGTGTTATGCCGGAAGCGTTTTTTAACAAAATTCAACAGGTTTGAAGGATGGCAGATTCGATTGCCCAGGAACGTCGCCAGAAACGGCTGGCTCAACAATTGCGCGCCAATCTCGTTCGGCGCAAGCAGCAAGCGCGCGGGCGCGATGAAGTGCGTGAAAACACCGGACATGAAAAGGCGGAAGAGCTGAAACATTCTTCGACAGAATAATTCCGGATTGGCCGGATCCGGCGGTTCAGCCGGATTTGTCGGATCAATTTGCCACTGCCGGTTTAATCTTGTAAAAGCCGGGCTTGTCTTGTCGGATGTGCCCGGTTGTGTTTTATGCCGGTTGTGTGTGACGTTAAGTGCGTATCAGGTCCCGTTTGTGCCATGATTTATTTTTAAAGAACAAACGGAAACCGGTATATCCGGCTACCAACAGGAAAAACAAAGAAAGGCCTTGCGGAATGGATCGTATTAAAATTATCGGCGGGAACCGTTTAAATGGGGTTATACCCATTTCAGGTGCAAAAAATGCAGCATTGCCGTTGATGATTGCCTCTTTGCTTACCGATGATACGTTGACACTGGATAATGTTCCCCACCTTGCCGATGTCGAGCAGCTTATCAGAATTCTGGGCAATCATGGTGTCGATTATTCGGTAAATGGCCGCCGCCAACATCAGGATGGAGCCTATTCCCGAACGGTCCATTTTACGGCACGACAGATTGTGACAACCCGTGCACCTTACGAGCTTGTCTCGAAAATGCGGGCAAGTTTCTGGGTTATTGCACCATTGGTTGCCCGCATGGGAGAAGCTTGCGTTTCGCTCCCCGGTGGCTGCGCAATCGGTACCCGTCCGGTTGATTTTATCCTTCAAGGGCTTGAAGCACTTGGCACAGAAATCAATATCGAGAATGGTTATGTCCATGCCAAAGCGCCAAAAGGGCTGCGGGCTGCCGAATTTACTTTTCCGAAGGTAACTGTCGGAGGCACTCACACCATGCTGATGGCAGCATGTCTGGCAAGAGGCGATACTGTTTTACACAATGCGGCTTGCGAACCGGAAGTTGTCAACCTTGCCGAATGCCTTAATGCAATGGGAGCAAAAATCAAAGGTGCCGGAACCCCGACGATTTATATCGAAGGCGTCGAGGGGCTTTCTGGCGCACGCGTCAAAGTTATTTCCGATCGTATTGAAGCCGGTACCTATGCCATGGCGGTTGCCATGACAGGGGGTGATGTCATGCTGAAAGACGCACGCCCCGATTATTTGCGTTCGGTACTCGATACGCTTTCCAAAACCGGACTTGAAATAAAGGAAAGTGATGAGGGAATACGGGTTGCAAGAAACGGCCTTGACATTGTTCCGACCGATATAGAAACCCAGCCATTTCCAGGCTTCCCGACAGATTTGCAAGCGCAATTTATGGGGTTGATGACACGTGCAAAAGGTGTTTCGCACATCACCGAGACAATTTTTGAAAACCGGTTCATGCACGTTCAGGAACTTGCCCGACTTGGAGCCCATATTTCGCTTGTGGGGCAAACGGCAACGGTTGAAGGTGTCGACCGTCTATTAGGTGCGCAGGTTATGGCAACCGATTTGCGCGCTTCGGTTTCTCTCGTCATAGCCGGACTTGCAGCCGAAGGGGAAACAACGGTCAATCGTGTTTATCACCTCGACCGCGGCTTCGAGCGTCTGGAAGAAAAACTTTCAAATTGTGGTGCACAGATTGAACGCATCAGTGGATAATGACAATATCTTTCTTGTCGACAGAAGGATAATATAAAACTAAAATAGGTTGGTAAGATGCCACTTTTGAAATTGATAGCCATGGATGATGAGGATTTGGAGGTCTTGTCGGCGCATTTGCAGGATGCTGTTGTCAAGGTTGGCGATCTTGACTGGCGCAGTAATGAAAAGCGTTTTATCGCGGCACTCAACCGTTTTGCATGGGAAGAACAGATGAAGGGGGGCTTTTTTTCGCGTGCAAAAACCGGAGAACGCCACCGCACAGCTCTTCGTTTCGATCGTGTTTTGAGTGTCAAAAGCCGTGGTTTCAATCGCGACAAAAAAGACAATGTTTTGTCACTTCTGACGATGCAATTCCAGCCAACACTTCCTCCTGCCGGTATTGTAACGCTGATTTTTTCCGGTGAAGCGGCTATCCGCCTTGAAGTGGAATGTATTGAAGCACAATTGACCGACCTTGGTCCCGTATGGCAAGCCAAGGCCAACCCCCATCACAGATAGTTTTTTCGACAGGAAAAAGAATGGTTCAAATTCTTCGTCAGACATCGACAAATTTTGAAAACGAGTTTCGTGTATTCCTTGATTCAAAACGGGAAGTTTCCCAAAGCGTTGATGATACAGTCCGCACCATTATTCAAACTGTTCGGGAACAGGGTGATAAAGCGCTGATCGACTATTCGGCAAAATTCGATCGCGTGGATTTAAAAGAAAAAGGGCTGAAAATCAGCGAGGAAGAAATTGATGAAGCGGTCAAGCTTGTTCCGTCAAAGACTCTTGATGCGCTGAAGCTTGCCCATGACCGTATTGCTGTTTACCACCGGAAACAATTGCCGAAGGATGAACGGTTTGTAGATCCTCTCGGTGTCGAACTCGGTTGGCGCTGGACAGCCGTCCAATCGGTCGGGCTTTATGTGCCGGGTGGTACGGCAAGTTATCCGAGTTCGGTTTTGATGAACGCTGTTCCGGCTAAAGTGGCCGGTGTCGAGCGTATTGTTATGGTGGTTCCGACACCGGATGGCCAGCTCAATCCGCTGGTTCTTGCCGCAGCCAAACTTGGCGGTGTCAGCGAGATTTATCGTGTTGGCGGGGCGCAAGCGGTGGCAGCTCTTGCCTATGGTACAAAAACCATAAAGCCGGTGGCAAAAATTGTCGGCCCCGGTAATGCCTTCGTTGCTGCTGCCAAAAGACAGGTTTTCGGCAAAGTCGGTATCGATATGATTGCCGGTCCCTCGGAAGTTCTCGTGATTGCCGATAAAATGAACGATGCCGACTGGATAGCAGCCGACCTATTGGCTCAAGCCGAACATGATACAGCCGCCCAATCCATTCTGATGACCGATGACGAAGCTTTTGCAAACGATGTCATGAAGGCGGTTCAAACACAATTGACGACATTGAAACGCGGCAAAACAGCTTCTGCCAGTTGGCAGGACTTTGGCGCGGTTATTCTTGTCAATGATCTTGAAAGTGCGTTTCCGCTTGCCAATCGTATCGCGCCGGAACATCTCGAACTGGCAGTTGAAGACCCTGACCGCTTTTTGCCTTTGATACGCAATGCAGGAGCCATTTTTGTCGGGCGCTATACGCCGGAAGTGATCGGTGACTATGTAGGGGGGTCGAATCACGTATTGCCGACGGCTCGTTCAGCGAGGTTTTCATCGGGTCTTTCGGTTCTTGACTATATGAAACGCAGCTCGATTTTAAAACTTGGAGCCGATGAATTGCGCAAACTTGGCCCTTCTGCAATAGAGCTTGCCAATGCCGAAGGGCTGGAAGCCCACGGGCGGTCGGTTGCAGTAAGATTGAACCTCTAGGCTAAAAAGGGAGGGGGAATGTGGACAAGGCACGTCTAATCGATGTTGAACTTGATGAAACGATCGGGCGGTCAACGCCCGAAATAGAACATGAACGTGCTGTCGCTATTTTCGATCTGATTGAAGAAAATAGTTTCAAGCCCGTAGGCGACACTGGAACCGGCCCCTATAAGCTAAAATTGTCACTTGTCGACAGGCGGCTGGTTTTCGATATTTCCCGTGAAAATGGCGAATGGGTAACCACCCATATATTATCGCTTGGGCCGTTTCGACGCATTGTTAAAGATTATTATCTTATTTGTGATAGCTATTACGAGGCTATCCGGTCTGCAACTCCCACAAAAATTGAAGCCATTGATATGGGGCGTCGCGGTTTGCACAATGAAGGTTCGACCACTCTGGAAGAACGGCTGCGGGGGAAAATAGATATGGATTTCAAAACCGCGCGGCGCCTTTTCACCCTTCTTTGCGTTTTATACTGGAAAGGGTGACAATGATCGAAGACCGGAAGTCAACACGCCCTTCATCAGTGCTTTTTGTTTGCGGACAGAATGCGATACGCTCGCCCATTGCCGAAGCACTGACGCGCAAAATGTTTCCTGATATTTATGTCGCCTCGGCCGGCGTTGTCAAAGGTAACCGCGACCCTTTTGCAGCGGCAGTTATTGCTGAAGACGGGCTTTCCATGGAAGAACATAACCCGCGCGGGCTTGAAGAATTGTCGGATGGTTATTTTGATCTCGCTATCACACTCACCCCGCAAGCCCATCACGCAGTGCTCGAACAGATGCGCGGTTTTTCGGTTGATGTCGAATATTGGCCCACACCCGATCCGGCACTTGCAACAGGCTCGCGTGAACAAATACTCGATGCCTATCGGGATATTCGGGAAAACCTGAAGAAACGGATATTGGCGCGTTTCGGCAATAAATAGTGCCAATTTAGATAAAAACCGGCACAAACCGTTGCGCTCTTTTGATTCAGTTGTTCACAAATGGCCGAGAATAGGGTAGGTTCGCCCCAACTGGATGGACGGTATAGGCCGTTTGTCAAATTTTGATCAAAATAAACAGTCTTGAAATAGGTAATTTATGGCCAAAGAAGAAGTCTTGGAATTTTCCGGCGTGATTACAGAGCTTTTACCCAATGCGATGTTCCGCGTAAAGCTTGATAACGATCACGAAATCATCGCCCATACGGCAGGGCGTATGCGCAAGAACCGTATCAGAGTTCTCGCAGGTGACAAGGTCATGGTGGAAATGACACCTTATGACCTGACAAAGGGTAGGATCACCTACCGTTATAAATAATATGACCGAAAGTGCTGCTATGCCTGAAGAAGACTCTTTGGCGAAAGTCAAACTTGTTCTTGCTTCAGCCTCTCCGCGTCGTCTGGCATTGCTGCGGCAGATCGGGGTTTATCCCGATCATTTGCACCCTGCCGATATTGACGAAACACCGCGGCGTCTGGAACATCCGCGTTTTTTGGCGCGTAGACTGGCAAAAGAAAAAGCCGAAAGAGGCGCTGAAAAGGTTCGGGTTTTGCCGGATCTCGAAAATGCTCTGGTGCTTGCTGCCGATACAGTTGTTGCAGTGGGGCGCAGAATTCTTCCCAAACCGGTTGACGAAGATGAAGCGCGTGAATGTTTGCGGCTTCTTTCAGGGCGCACCCACAAAGTTTATACCGGTGTCTGTCTTATTAATGCCAAAGGTAAAAGCCACCATAAGCTTGTTGAAAGCAGAGTACGTTTCGAGCGCCTTGGACGGGCGGTTATCGAAGCTTACTTGCAATCCGGCGAATGGCAAGGAAAAGCAGGCGGGTATGCTATTCAGGGCAGGGCCGGTTGTTTTGCCCTGCAAATATCCGGTTCATATAGCGGTATTGTCGGCTTGCCGCTTGCCGAAACAGTTGAATTGTTGACGACACAGAATTATCCCGTATTTGAACATTGGCAGAAAGATGAGGTCTGAAAATGGCTACGTCGAAAAATGGCGAGGTTTCAGAAACTGCAAAAGTATATCCTTTGCGTTCGCCCAGACCATGTCCGGAATGTGGTAAACCTTCAATCCGTGAAGCCTATCCGTTCTGTTCGGAGCGTTGCCGGTCAATCGACCTTAACCGCTGGCTGAAAGGTGCTTATATATTGCCGGGAAAGCCATTCAACAACGCGGATGAACAAGAATGAATATGATAAAGCCGGTTGCTATTTTTGACGCGGGCATTGGTTCTTATGCCATTGTTGATCTGTTACATAGAAAACAACCACAACGCGACATTATCTATTTTGCCGATCGGGCCAATTTCCCTTACGGGAAAAAAACAGCCGGAGAGCTTACCGATATAATGAAGTTGACCTTCAAACGGTTGATGCATTACGACCCTTCCGCCATCATTATCGCTTCAAATGCGCCGTCTATTATGGTGTTCGACGATGTGAAAGAGTGCTGCCCTGTGCCGCTTTATGGGGTATTTCCGCCACTTGAAGAAGCAGAAAGAAAAAGCCGGAGCGGTCACGTGGCAATTATGGGGGTTGCTTCTATGGTTGCAAGCCCCATGGGGAGAGCATTTGTGAAGAAACACAGCAAACGTCCGGAAAATGTCGCCCTCGTCAATGCGTCTTCTATGGTCGAGCTGGTGGAAAGCGGCACTTTCCTGTTTGATCCTCTAAAGACACAAGCCGAAGTCGACCGTTTCATGGCCGATTTGTTGGAACAATATCCGGCCGTTGATACGTGCACACTTTCAAGCACCCATTTGCCGTGGCTCAAAAGCTTTTTTGAAAAAGCAGCGCCACAATGCTGTTTTCTTGATCCAGCCGAAAGCGTTATTGCCAAACTTGGAAAAAGCGAAGAGGGAAGCGGTTTTATTCAAGGGCTGGTAACCGAGAGCGCCGGTTATGGTGTTCAGGACTTTAAAAATATGCTGGGAAAACTTGGTATTACAATTCCTCTGGATATTATTCCGGCAAATGAAAGCCAGACTTTTTCCAAATAAAAGCGCTTGTTTTTATTTCTTTTCAGAGAGCACATTTTGTTTGTCGGCTTGACTATTTTTGATCTTGTCGAATTTCACCGTCAATACCATATCAGGTAACGAGTACGGCTTGCCTTAACGGGAGTCTGTCACTTCAAGCCCATAAGGCCATTTATGGATTGTGGGAAAAGGAGACGAGAATGAATTTAGAAAAATATACCGAGCGCGTGCAGGGGTTCCTACAATCTGCACAAAATTTTGCCTTATCGTCTGATAATCAGCAGTTTTTTCCGGAACATTTGTTAAAGGTGTTGCTAGACGACAATGAAGGCCTTTGTGCATCGTTGATAGAGAAGGCCGGTGGCAACGTAAAAGCTGCAAAAGACGCATTGGCTACGGCACTTTCGGCATTGCCCAAGGTGAGTGGTGGCAATGGCCAGCTTTATATGTCGGAAGCATTGGCAAAGGTTTTTACGAAAGCCGAAGAACTGGCTGAAAAAGCAGGAGACAGCTTTGTAACGGTCGAACGGCTTTTACAGGCTTTGCTGATGGAGCCGAAAGCGAAAACAGCAGAAATTCTTTCAAAAAGTGGGGTTACGCCAACGGCGTTAAACAAGGCGATCAACGAGATGAGAAAAGGACGCACAGCTGATTCGGCCAATGCCGAAGCGCAGTATGACGCATTGAAGAAATATGCGCGTGATCTGACAAAGGATGCGCGCGAGGGGAAACTTGATCCGGTCATCGGGCGTGATGAAGAAATCCGCCGGACAATTCAGGTCCTGTCAAGGCGCACCAAAAACAATCCGGTGCTGATAGGTGAACCAGGCGTTGGTAAAACAGCTATTGTCGAAGGGCTTGCATTGCGTATTATCAATGGTGATGTTCCCGAAACATTGCGTGATAAATCGCTTTTGGCTCTCGATATGGGGGCATTGATTGCCGGTGCAAAATATCGTGGCGAGTTTGAAGAGCGCCTGAAAGCGGTTTTGACCGAAGTTCAGGCTGCAAATGGCGAAATTATTCTGTTCATTGATGAAATGCACACATTGGTCGGTGCCGGTAAATCGGATGGCGCAATGGATGCGTCGAACCTTTTAAAACCGGCTCTTGCCCGTGGTGAACTGCATTGTGTCGGTGCGACGACTCTCGAAGAATATCGCAAATATGTTGAAAAGGACGCGGCTCTTGCACGTCGTTTCCAGCCGGTCTTTGTCGACGAGCCGACGGTTGAAGACACGATTTCTATTCTGCGTGGCATTAAAGAAAAATACGAGCAACATCATAAAGTCCGGATTTCCGACTCGGCTCTTGTTGCTGCGGCAACTTTGTCGAATCGTTATATTACCGACCGGTTTTTGCCCGATAAAGCAATTGACCTTATTGATGAAGCGGCTTCAAGGCTGCGTATGCAGGTTGATTCCAAACCGGAAGAACTCGATGAAATTGACCGCCGTGTCATGCAGTTGAAGATCGAGCGGGAAGCTTTGAAAGCCGAAACCGATCCTGCCTCGAAAGATCGTTTGGAAAAACTCGAAGATGAATTGGTCGAGCTTGAAGAACAATCGCATGAAATCACAGCAAAATGGCAATCGGAAAAACAGAAACTGGGTCATGCTGCCGAATTGAAGAAACAATTGGAAGCAGCACGCAACAATCTGGCTATTGCACAACGTAACGGTGAATACCAAAAAGCCGGTGAACTTTCCTACAGCATCATTCCGCAATTGGCTAAACAATTGGAAGAGGCTGAAAGTCAGGAAAATCACGGTTCAATTCTGGAAGAAACCGTCACACCCGATCACATTGCACAAGTTGTATCGCGCTGGACCGGTATTCCGGTTGACAGCATGCTTGAAGGCGAGCGTGAGAAACTTCTGAGAATGGAAGACGAGCTTGCCAAACGCGTTGTCGGACAGGGCGAAGCAATACAGGCTGTTTCGCGGGCGGTACGTCGTGCACGTGCGGGCTTGCAAGACCCGAACAGGCCGATTGGTTCGTTCATTTTCCTGGGGCCAACAGGTGTTGGTAAAACAGAACTCACCAAGGCTCTGGCAAAATTCCTGTTTCAGGACGAAACCGCAATGGTTCGTATCGACATGTCGGAATATATGGAAAAGCATTCGGTTGCCCGTTTGATTGGTGCTCCTCCGGGATATGTCGGTTATGAAGAAGGCGGTGCTTTGACAGAAGCGGTTCGTCGTCGGCCCTATCAGGTCATTCTGTTCGATGAAATTGAAAAAGCCCATCCGGATGTTTTCAACGTTCTTTTACAAGTGCTTGATGATGGCCGCTTGACCGATGGGCAGGGGCGCACAGTCGATTTCCGCAATACGCTCATCATTATGACATCGAATCTGGGTGCCGAATATTTGACAGCACTTGACGATAATGACGAAGCCGAGAAAGCCCGTGACGATGTTATGGCAGTGGTTAAAGCTGCATTCAGACCGGAATTTCTCAACCGTGTTGACGAAATCATCCTGTTCCACCGGTTGCACCGGAAAGAAATGGGAGCCATTGTCGACATCCAGTTGCAACGTTTGCAATCATTGTTGTCAGACCGGAAGATCAAACTGGTTATTGATGATAGTGCTCGTGAATTTCTTGCCGACAAGGGTTATGACCCGGCTTATGGTGCACGGCCGCTTAAACGGGTTATCCAGAGAGAAGTTCAGGATCCGCTCGCTGAGAGGTTGCTGATCGGTGATATTCTTGATGGTTCGACAGTCAATATATCCCGTGGTTCCGATCGCTTGATCTTTACGCCAACGCCAACGCATCCGGTCGATGAGGCAAAAGTTGAAGAAAAAGTTGCCGAAAAGACCGAAGAGGCGGGTGATGGAAAAACTTCCAATGCAAACCGTAAAACAGACAAGAAATAAGATCATGAGATGATGAAAAGGCCGCTTTTTGAAGCGGCCTTTTCTTTTGAATAGAATTTGAAATCTTTTTATTGTGCGGGCTGGCTTTGTGGTGTCGGTTCTTCAACCGGCTGTTTGGCAACCGGCGATGTATCAACCGTGATTCCGGCAACCAGATGCCCTTGGCGATAATCGTAAATCACAAGTTCCGTATTGCCTTCAGGTGTCAATGTTTCAAGCGCAATCATATCGTTCGACAGGCTCTGCGAGAGAATGCGGGTTCCTTGTGGAAGGGCAATCGAACGCCGGATAAATTCCGGAACGGCTGGCTGTGTTGTTTTGGCTTCAGAGGGCGCATCGGTTTCTGCACCGGGAACGGGACTAGCCTCTGTTTTGCTGACTTCAGTCGGTGTTTTTTCTGAAGGTGAAGATGTCACTTTATAAATGACCGCCGCCAGAATAATCAAAATCAGAACGATTGTTATTCCGATTGAAATCATCATCAAACGCATAAGTTTGCGTCTTACTTTTTCAACTGCAGGGTCTAATTGCGCTTGTGGCTGTGTTGGTTGCTGATTATAGGGATCCTGATAATCCATATCGTCGTAACCTGACTGGTAATCATCGCGCATTGAACATTCTCCATTGATAGTGCACCGCATTTACGAGTTTCGAGGTGATCTTTCAATGGAAAATATATTTTTTAGTCCGTGGTATATAAAGTGTTAAGGGGAAAGATAAACCGGAAACGGAAAGTCAAATCCGGTTATCAGGCAAGATTTTATTGAAATCAGGCAGTCGGCTTATTGGTTACCGGTTTACCCGCCACCGGTTTTTCAAGTTTTTCAAGTGGCACAGTGAGCTCTTCTTCTTCACTGTCCTCGTTGGAAAGCTCGACAATGAAATCGCCATTCTGGTCGACCCGCCAATAAATACTCAAATCTCCGTTGATAAAGTCCGGATCGGATTTGATACATTTACCGAAAACCATCTCGTTTGTCTGTCCAACACGGCTGACCGCAGGCAAAAGCGCTGCTTCGCAAGCTTCGTGTGTCGGAAAAACCTTGACCATATCATCAGAGGCATTGCAGGCAGAAAAACCATCTGTACAGGAAACAAGCAACATGACAGCAATGACGGAATTCATAATTGACCCCTTCAGAAAAGATACAGTATTGAACGGCTGGATTTACGTTTGTTTTATAATTAATAAACGGTTGATCCGGTTATTTGTTCCAGAACAAAACATATTTCATAAAAAGGTTTGAATTTGGCGCGCAAGAACCGCTATCCTTTTAAGCAGGATATTAAAAAATTTCTGTGAGCGCGAATGCGATCAGCCGTAAAAATCAAAATAGGTATCAGGCAAAGTCAGATGATAAACGACACCGTCATCGGTAAATTCGAGACTTGCTGTTCCATCGACAGAAACCGGAACAATTTTTTCGAGAACTGCGCTGCCGAAACAGGCCTTGCGATCATCGTCCAGGGTTTGATCGGGTGAAAAAACTTCATACCAGGAAATATAAAGGTGGGAAGGCTGCCCTTTATCCTTGCTGATCCGGCTTGTCACACGTATCGAACCGTCAGGTCTGGAGAGAGCACCATAAGAAAGAGAATTGATGATAAGTTCGTGAAACGCCAAACCGATGTGCAAGGCTGCACCAGGGAACAAATAGGGATCTTCTCCCTCGATCGTAAAGCGTTTATGTTCGCTCCCGAGGTAGCTTGAAGCCTGGCTTAAAAAAAGCTCCCTGAAATGCGCACCGCGCCAATCCGAATCTGTGACCAGATCTTGCGAATGCGACAAGGATTGTATGCGTCCCTGAAACTTCTTTAAAAATGTTTGCAATGAATCGGTATAACGGGCAGTCTGGCCGGCCACGCTCTGGATAATGGCTAAAAGATTTTTTGAACGGTGGCTTACTTCTCTCAATAAAGCTTTGAGTACCTGCTCGCGTCGCCGTAATTCTGTTACATTGACGCCCGTCGTCAATAAACCGATAATTTCTCCCTGATCGTTGCGATGACAATCGATAGAAAATTTATACCACAAAATCCGGTTCGAGCTATTTTCAAAGCGCGCTTCTAATGTTTGCATCTTGCCTGTTGCAAGAACCTGCGATTTTACAGTTTTCATATTATCGGCGAGTGTTTCGGATAGAAAATCCGATTCACGGCATCCGGCAAACCACTTGTTCGCGAGTATATCAGGCAAATTTTCAGCCCAATGATAGATAAAATCGGGCGTTTGATAGAGTACAAAAATATCGGCTCCGTGAATGGCCTGTGCCAAGGCACTCACATGCAATCTTTCAACGGCAGGTGCTGATCGGGGAGCCGATGTCATAAGAAACGAATAACCTTTTGTCTGAGATAGTTCTGAAGCTTCACTTTTGTTACTTCCGTGATGCATTTTCTTGGAAGAAAAGCGCTTGCGAGATCAACGCTTTGACCATATCGGGATTGAAAGGCTTGGTTACAAGGAATGTCGGTTCGGGCCGCTCACCTGTGAGGAGACGTTCGGGAAATGCGGTAATAAAGATGACCGGAACTTCATCGGTTTCCAGAATGTCATTGACCGCATCAATGCCCGAACTGTTATCGGCAAGTTGAATATCCGCCAGAACCATTCCGGGTTTTTCCTTTTTGAACAGTGAAACCGCTTCGTCACGTGTACGTGCAATGCCGACCACCTGGTGACCAAGCGATTCAACCAGTTGCTCGATATCCATAGCAATTAACGGTTCATCTTCAATAATAAGGATGCGTGTTGCGACCTGTTCGGAAATATCACTCGAAGCATCATTCAGCAATTTTCTGAATTCTTGAGCATCGACATTCATAATTTTCATAGCTTCTTTATCGCTGAAACCTTCAACAGCGATGAGCAGAAATGCCTGACGGGCCTTGGGAGTGAGATAGGAAAGTTTTGCATTTGCCTTCTGCTCGACACCGAATTGCGGCAATGGCTCTGCAATATTAGGCGTTGTCTGATCGAATAATTCACAAAACAACCGATAAACGCTTATGCGGTCGGAAGATGTGTCAGGGAAAATCGAAATGTCGGCAATTAATGCTTCAAGCATAGCTGCAACATAGGCGTCACCCGAAGTTTGAGATCCGGTAACGGCACGCGCAAATCTTCTCAAGTAAGGTAGATGCGGTGCAATACGCGTTGATAAGGTCATATAAGAACTCCTTCTGCCCCTGAAAGTGTACCCGCATGAGGGTGTGTTTGGAAGATTAATTCATGAATAATAAAAAAGTTCCAGCCCCTTGGAACTTTTTACTCACTTCTATATTCTTTAAGGTAAGTGTATTTTTTTACACTCTTTATAAATTAACGGATGGCGTCATTTTTAAGGGACTTAAGATGGATGATGGCAAGGAAAAAAACGGTTCCGAGAATTTCGGTCCGCAAGATGATCTGCTTGGATCCAATAGCGAAATAGCGGTTAAGTTGCGGCAGTTTTATACAGCTCTTCAGGAAGAAGAAATACCGGAAAAATTTCTCGATCTTCTTGAAAAGCTTGATAAAGCCGAACAAGGCAGCCAAAATTGATATGGGAAAGTGAAACCCATGAGCCCGCATAATCCTGATTTCAAACGTGAACTTCTTTCAATTTTACCGTCTCTGCGCGCTTTTGCCGTGTCTTTGAGTGGTCAGCACGATAAAGCCGACGACCTTGTTCAAGACACCATTATGAAAGCTTGGGCAAAGCAGGACAGTTTCGAAATCGGAACAAATATGAAAGCTTGGTTATTCACGATTTTGAGAAACGAGTTTTTCAGTCAAATGCGTAAAAAAGGCCGTGAAGTGCAGGACAGCGAAGGCGTTTTCACTGAAAATGTCGCTGTTCATCCTGCACAATACGGTTCCCTTGATTTACAAGATTTCAGAAAAGCTCTGGACCAATTGCCCGACGACCAGAAAGAAGCCATCATCCTTATTGGTGCTTCCGGCTTTTCTTATGAAGATACAGCAGAAATTTGCGGTTGTGCTGTCGGCACAATAAAAAGCCGTGTCAGCCGCGCGCGTACCCGTCTACAGGAATTATTGGGCGTTAACGGTCAATCGGATTATGGTCCCGACGCCAATTCGGCAGCCGCAACAATGCGCTCGTTTACGAATAACTGACAGGCGGAACAAACAGGCTTGCCGGAATTTTTCCGGTGAGAGAGGCTAGAGGCTGTATTGCTAAAAGCAACTCGCGGAACCGCCTAGCTATCTTATTATGATAGAATTGGAATTTATAATAGGATTGGCATCGGAAGCCCATAATATCAAACCCGCCAGTTGAAAGCGGGGTTCAGTTATTCCGGTGTTGTTGCCGGAACGGTTCCGCAAACGGGAAGTGAAAAATTGGTCATCTGCCCAATTGTTGACGAATGGAAAATCATTTTTCGATTTCCTGCAATATATCGTGAATTTTTGATTGGCCGGTGAGCCGTAAACGCAGCTTCAAACTGCGCGAGTGCCATTCATTTTAATAAATCCAAAACAGGTTCTGTCGAATCAATATAAGAAATAATCTGCGACGTTTACAATTTTTAAGCTCACCCGATATGATAAAAAAAATCCGGTGAGCCGGTTTATAGCGGTCTAAAGCAGTTTCCTGTCAAATGTCGGAACGTGGATTTCGCACTTTATCGTCGGAAGTGACCGTTGCTGCAAGCTTCTGATCGTCCTGTCCGTTGATAAGAGCCTCCAATTTGTTGCGATCACGTTTGAATGCTTCCAGATCTTTTCCGTGTAACGACTTCGCATCGGGCAGACGAATTCGCATCGGATCTACTTTGGTGTTGTTGACAGAAACTTCAAAGTGGCAGTGAGGTCCCGTTGCAAGACCGCTTGATCCGACATAGCCGATAATCTGCCCCTGACGAACTTTTGCTCCGACTTTGATACCGGGAGCGAAGCTGTTCTGATGGGCATAGGATGTGACATATCCGTTAGCATGACGGATTTCGGTTTGATTGCCATAACCGCGAACGGGGCCTGCTTTCGTTACAACACCGTCACCGGCTGCAACAATGGGAGATCCCCTCGGCGCACTCCAATCGACGCCGGTATGCATTCTGACATAACCGAGAACGGGATGTCTTCTTGGCCCGAATGGCGAGCGGAAGATAGCGTTGGGGACAGGCTTTCTTAACAGAAATTGTTTCGAGCTGCGGCCTTGCGAATCATAATAATCAATTGTTCCGTCAGTTGAACGGAAGCGATAATATTTACGTGTAACGCCGCCGAATGTAGCACTGACAAAGCGAATCTCCGGTTCGGAACTGTCTTCCTCGTCTTTTCCCGGAGTCGCATAAAAGACTTCCAATGTATCGTTTGGCGAAACGCGATCTTCAAGGTCGACATCATTGGCCATGACGCGAATAAGTTGTCGGGCAGTCGTCAACGGCATATCATAACTCAAAACCGACCGGTAAATTGCATCATAGATTGTCGGTAAATTGGAAGCATTAATATGGGTGAGCGGTACGCCCCCCTCGAAAGCGGTTTTCAGAATCGGAGTCATTTCCGGTTCGTTGCTTTTTATAAATTCGTTTTTGTCGTTCAAAGAAATGGAAAGCACATGATGCATACCGTGATAAATGCTTGCACGCACGAGATGATCTTCCGACGCCGAATTGGTTTCGATACCGATTCGCAAGACATTTCCGGCATGAAGTGTGTCTGAGCCGTTGAAACGGGTTAGCGCTTGAGCAAGCCTGTCGGCATCATCGCCTTCGTAATTGGCATCATTCAACGCGTTGATAATAGTTTGCGTTTTTCTGAAAGGAATAATGTCTTCGGCATATTCGTCATAATTGTCGGCTTGGGCCACACGTGGCGAAACGCTTACATTTTCCTGTATGATCTTGACATCCGGCATTTCGGAAAATTTCACTGAACCGAAATGCCCTAATTGGGCAGGGTCAAGATAATGAAGTGCGGCGACACGGGTTATATTGTCTCCCAGAACAAATCCGGCAGAGCGTATATTTTGTTCGGCTTGTTCGGTGGTCAAACTATCAGCGTCGTCAAAAGAAGCCGAATTCACATCAAAGTCGACACTGTGAAGTGTAATTTCTGTTTCAACTTTGGTTCCATAAATTTGCAGGCTGTTTTCCGGCTTTTCGCCTTGCTTGACTGTTTGATCGGCAAAAATCGTCAATGCATTAAACGGCGGATATTTCAAATTACCGGGGCGATCTTCAGCAAGCGCCATACGTACCAGTTCAAAAGGCTGGGTGCGAATGACTTCCTTTTCACCTTGCTTTTGCATGATCGATAAATCGAAATGCCGCCGGTCATCAAAGTTCTTTCTTGGCACCACTTGGGCAATCCGGTCGACTTTCTTTTCTTCTGATTCTTCAGCCTCGATTGTCGGTAGTTCCGACTGCGTCATCAATTCCGGTGGTGTCGCGAGTTGTTCGCGCCCATCAAGTGCCACAAACAAAGCAACCCCCATCAATGTACATGAGGTAACACCGGTCAGAATCGTGCCTGCCAACCAACGGATAGAAATTTGTCGACGATCAGGCTGCCGGCGCCCGTCCGTGACAAGCGCAGGTTCCTCTCCGGGATCATTGGTAAAACGTCGATCTTCTAACATTAATTCAGCAAATGGTTTCCACGAACAAAAAAAGCAATATCCGTTTCTTGATTTCTTTAAAGCCTAGCCGTTGTAATTATGAAAGCGTCGGTAAAGACAATAACTGTGCCATAGCGAACCCAAAAAGAAAAGTCCAAGAGCATGACCGCCTTTAAAAATATAATCACCCTCTAATGAGAAAAGCACATTATAAGAACAATCACAGACCGACCCAAAAAAGAAACCGGAACTACGAGTTCCGGCAATCTAAAGAACGAATGCGGCCAGTTTTTGGCCGTTGAATGAACCTAATTACACGATTTCTGCACGATAAGCGTTAAAGTGCCCCGCGAAACCGGCAGTTTTGTTCGGTTTTATGAAAAAAAATCAAAAAAATGAAAAAAAATGCATATTGGCTGTTGACTCTTGGAGAAAGGAAGGTCTATATGAGCGCCACAACGAGGGCGGTACGCCGCTGGCGACAGTGAGTTGCGCTCTTGTAAAGAACGGATGAATTAGCGGTTAGCGAGCTTTGGAAGAAGTAAGCTAAGTCCTTGAAAGAAAAGGGATAAGCGGTTAATTTATCGAGTTTGGAAACGGTAGGAATACTGTTTGATCTTTGACAAAAGAAGATAGAAGAAAGAGAAACGTGGGCGGCATAGTTCGCGGAAGC